>JBGQMW010000037.1:0-2427 GCA_041500785.1 Bathyarchaeia archaeon | reverse complement strand
CGCTGTCACTGGGAACACGTACAGAAGTGGGAAAATCAACACTGAAGCACTTGCAGAGTCATTTGGCATGGAAGCCATTTGACCAGCTTAGACCTTGGTATAAGATTTTACGGCCTTTGTCACGGAATAACCCAATGGAATAGTGTACAGCGCCAAAGTCAAGTTGAAGATTATTACAAACGGAATTGCAGCGACAACACCTTCCTCGGGCAAACCATAGCCAACTGGCGGTGGAAAACGAAGGCATACGTAGTTGACAAAAGCCATTAACGCTGTTCTAGAAACGACTCCTGATGCTGTGAACAGAGTAGCCACAATTGCCTCCTGCTTGAGAGAGCGTTTCTTGACAAGGACGTTCATTAAGCCTATGCCAAAGAGCATACCCAAGATGGCTGCTAGATTGTAAAGAGGACCCGTAGGAAGTGATCCGGGAAACAGAGCTATCAACGTCAGAGTGTTTAATAGAGCTATAAGAACGCTGACTCTGGTCCCATAAAGCAAGAATGCCGCCACTATCGGAATTTCCCATATTTGGTATATTAGATACGGTGCGTAGGGAGCCGGGATCTTCAGTGGCGAAAGGTTCAGGACAATGGCAAGTGCCGCAAATACTATTATGACTGTTACAGTTTTGGTGTTCACTTTTTCCCTCTGGGCTAGGCCGACAGCTCTTTCTTCTGCGCAGCTATTAAAGAGTAACTACTCAAATTAGAGTAATGCTATCAAAGGTTGAAAGATAAATATCGCCTAAACATATTCTCTAGGGGAAAGCCCTTGTCTGAAAGTGCCAAGTTCTCTTCAAAGGATATCAAGAGCTGGCTTGAGCGTGAAACAAGCGCGCTCTCTGCTCCAATCCAGTCGAAAGCCCAAAAACTGTTTCAGGAAATGAAAAAGGCGCTTGCGAACCTGTCTGATTCTTGCAGGATGCTCTTGGAGAACAGCGGGAAGGAAATGGAGAAAAGAAGCGCGAAAACATTTTCCCGTGCTAAAGCGTTGAACAAGCTTGCCCGTCTTTTCACCGAGCGGATATCCAAGATTAAGACGCCTGAAAAGGTCACTTATGACAGTTTTAGCGAGTTTGTTCAAGGAACTCAAAAAGCCTTTTTGGTTACAGACATTGATGTGCGGAACTGGTTTCCTCATGTCTCGCCATTTTTTATTCTTGATAGGAGAAAATTCCAACTGGTCTTCGACAGATCAAAGGATCAGCTGAAGGAGCTTGACAATTTTCTCACAAAAGAGTACGTTAAAACCGAGACGCTTGAAGAGACCTACCAGCTCATAGAAAACCTACACGCTCTGGAACAGAATCTTGTCAATCTGGATAGACAGAAAAACACGGCCAAGAGCGAGGAAGCCCAGCTTGAGAAAGAAATAGATGAAACCCAGAAGAAAATGGTGGATCTGAAGAACAGCGGAAGCCTAGGCCAACTAAACCACGTACGCATTGAAATCAGCGCCCTGACCTCAGAGATCAAACAGAATCTGCAACACCTTCAAAAACCCTTCATAAAACTGCAATCACTATCGCTTCACGGAGAAGGAAGCGGCTTAACGCCCGAAGAACTCGCCAAGCTTAGCCAATACCTAGAGAATCCTTTCGATGCATTGGCAACTGAAGAAGCTGGGCACCCAATACTAAATCAGGTCCTGCAGAAACTAGCCAAACTGACGGCCGACGGGAAACTCCAACTGAAACCAGAGAAAACCAGGAAAGCAGAACACGTAATTGGCGATATCATTAGCAAGAATTCGTTGGCAGGCATTCACCAGAAAAGCACTGGCTTGATGAAGCGCAGACAACAGCTCTCTACATCAATTGATGTAGCTGAAACTGAAAAAAACGTGTCAAGACTTCGTGAACAGATGGCGGAACTTGAAAGAAAGAAGAGAATAGTGGAGGATCGCCAAGTCGTTCTGGAGCGAACCTGCGTTGAGACAACGGAGAAGATTCGAAGTCACAAAACTGAGATTGAAAAGAACATTCTCAGCTTCATGAACAAGACAGTTCTAATCGAATGATTAAGAGTAGAGAGATTGTCAACGGACATCGGCAGAATCATCAAAGATGCTCTGGAAACTCAATGCGAGGCTTTCACGCAACTGACTAAGGACGCCACCCAACTATTGTGCGCTGAAGATGGAAACGTCGGAAACCTAAGCATCAAAGGGCGGCTTGTCAAGATAAAACCTTCAGGCCAAGCGCTGATCGTAGGTGACTTGCACGGCGACCTAGAAAGCTTGATTGATATTCTCAAGAAGAGCGACTACCTGCAAAGAATGAATAGTTCACGAGACGCTTGTCTGTTCTTTCTTGGAGATTATGGTGACCGAGGAGTCTTCTCCGCTGAGGTTTATTACGTTGTGATGAAGCTGAAGCTTCTTTTCCCTGAGCAAGTTGTTATGATGCGTGGAAATCATGAAGGG
>JBGQMW010000036.1:0-2702 GCA_041500785.1 Bathyarchaeia archaeon | reverse complement strand
GTAACCTGTTCCTCCGCTTAGGATTATTCTTCGGCGGACGCCACCATGGACACTCGGTCTCATTGGGAAACCGTCTTTGTCTGATCCTCCCGTTATCTGAACTTTCTGTCCTGGTAGGTCCACAACAGATCCATCTATTATCTCGCCTATTCTTCTGCCGATAAGTGGTGTTGCGCGAGATTCTTCAAGTTCAACCACTTTTGATTTTCCTTCTTCTGGATCTGAAACTATGACTTTGAACTTGGCCATTTGTGATGGGCACTCCGATAGTGGTATGAAAATCGGGCATCTCTCTATTAAGGATTTATGAAAAAAAGTCTTGTTGAGCTACTAGAGGATAAAGGCATCATAACGCAAGAAGAATACGAAAGAAGAATCAAAGAAAAAACAAACCTCAAATGACTCGTACTCAGCCCTGGACTTGTGCATTTGCTGGTATTGGCTCGAAAGCTGTTTCCGTCCAGCACTTTGTAGTTGATGGTGGCAAGGTAAATTCGGTGAAGTTGGTTGGTTCTTGGCTGTACAGCCAACCGTCTATCATGACGTCTCCCAAAGGCCCTGGAGGTCCTGCAATTTGAAGGGTACCACTAGGCTCTGCTAGAATTTTTGGAGGCGCTGGTTCGTTAAAGTATAGCAGCCAACACATTCTTGAGTGCGCGCTCATCCCGCCATTAGGAAGAAATTCAAAAAATCTAATAGTGAAAGTGCCGTAGGGCGTCGGTTTTGTGCTATACGAAACTCCATCTATGACCGTTGTATCTATTGAAGCCTGTTGCACTGGAGTCTTGGAAACAAAAAACTCGAAAAAGACTATGACCAAAATGGCAACTGCAACGCACACGGTTACTAAAATAATAGCTTTGTTTCTCATATTCCTCACTTCTATTTTTAGCAAATCTGGCAAATGAGCTTGTCAGGATGTTAGCTTCTGCAACATACTCTATTCTATCAATGTTTGAACCACAAAATTGCCCTAATCCTGACTCATGACAAATAACTTAACAGTACCATGAAAAAGTTTCCTTCTCAAACAAGATGAGTTTCCAGAGAGGTAAAGGTTTTAATTCTGTTCTTGGATGGTCTGTGGCTATGTGGAGACTGGGTTTCTTCTTCCACGAAATGGGCTTTGGGATGCTATCCATTTTCCTCCCATTATATGTGATAGCAATCGGCGGCTCATTGGTTGAAATCGGAATAATGTCAGGGGCGGCGTTGTTCCTAGCGATACCCGCATCGTTTTTTTGGGGACATGTTTGCGACAAAACAAGGCGGTACAAGCGGTATGTTCTTCTCTCGTTTCTGTCTTCGACGTTGATACTCTACCTTTTCACCTTCACGACGAGTGTACTTATGCTGATCTTGCTTTACGCGATACTGTCGTTCTTTCACATGGCCCATGAACCGCCAAAAAACGTCCTGATAGCAGAGATGTATTCCCGGCAGGACTGGGAAAGGTCGTTCGCTTTCTATGAAGGTTTCACAGAGGTCGGATGGCTCATAGGACTAATATTGGGCTTTTTGACCTCGCTATTCGGGTTTCGACCAGATGTTACATTGTTATTGTGCGCTGTTCTAAACCTAGCTGCTTTTTCCCTTTCTTTTGTCTTTGTAGCTGATCCGCTTCTTGTCTTTGAGAGAAGCTTGGTCAACATTGAAAGGTCGACGGACTTTGTGCATCGCGGTGTTTTTATAGCGTCAAGAATTCTTGATGGATCACAAATCAATGAGAGGTTGAAAAGGGAGAACATCGCTGCTTTTTGCGTAGCACTAATCTTGTTCTCCTTAGCCACAAGTGTGCTCTTCACGCCTATGCCCATTTTCGTCTCCGGAGTTGCTGCCTCAGCATCCTTATCTTCAAGCATTGTCTTTGCAATATTCGTTCTGAACTCTACTGGTGCAGTTGCTGGCTACGCTTTGGCTGGTAGCCGATCAAATCAGCTAACAGGGAAAACTGGGCTGCACAGGACAGTGGCGTTTCGTGGTTTGCTCTCCTTGACGCTTCTGTTGGTCGCTTACATAGTGAACCCGCTATACAACGTAGCGCTAGTGGCCACTGTTTTGATATTGATGGGGTTCGCATATGCATTGTTCTTGGTCTACATGCTTTCTTTGTCTATGGAACTCATTCCATCTGGTAAAGCAGGTTTGTTCAACGTTCTCATCGGCATAGGGGGTGCTTGCGGTTCTTTCATAGGCCCATTTATCGCGGCGCAGGCAATCGGTTTCGCCGGAGTGTTCATGGTAGCTGGCATCATCTTCTTCGTAGCGTATTTGACTCTCAAAATATTCGCATAGCACGAATATTCGTGGGGTCTCTAACAAGCCTACCTATCGCATTGCTTCAGTTAATTTTGTACGATTTGAGATCGCGGTCTATCGTTAACAAAAAAGGGAAGAAGCTTTTTGATGGTTATTCTACGTGCACTCTGAACAGGTCGATATCTTCGCGCATTTCAGGTGTTGCTTCAAGGAAGTCTCTCACGGATCTTTCGATGTCCCTTGACTGGGTTACGTACCTTCCTACGATGACTATGTTTGCTCCTTTTTGCAATGCCTCTTTTGCCGTCTCTGGTACTATGCCTCCAGCTACTGCCACGAGGAACTTTTTGTCTTTAAAAGTCTCTCGCATTTCCTGAATTAAGTCTAATCCAAGCGTTCTTCCAGTCTCTTGATCTATTCCTCTATGCAGGATGACAACATCC
>JBGQMW010000035.1:0-3358 GCA_041500785.1 Bathyarchaeia archaeon | reverse complement strand
TTCTCTGTAACGCAAAGTAACAGCGTAGACTTCAATCTGCTTGATTCCCACTTGAAGGCACCACGAACAGTCTTGTTCTGCGGCGTGGAAAAGCTTTGCTGACTACTCTTCTGCCTGCACTTTGCCTCGTTTTCCCAAGCCGCGCGCGCTAGGACGGCAGACCCCAAGGCTTAACGGAAGGCATAAGCCAGCGATTTTGTTCTGAAGACCGAAGATTATTCCACGAATAGAAAGGTAAAGAGATGCTGGCAATTATGCTAGAGGTTTTCTAAATCGACGCTCTGTTGGTCACTAGTGACTGCAGTCTTCCGTGTGTGTCGCGCGTGGTATGTTTTGCCTTTCGCTAACTGTGTGGTGAAGGAGTTTTTGGCTTTTGCTTTGAGGAGTTCCAGGGCCGCTGTTTTTGCCCCAAGTTCTGCTCTTATTTTTTCGTCTGCGCTTCCGATTATTATGACGTCACCCTCTTTCAGAATCAGTCTTGATAAAGAGTCGAGAACAGATGGGTTTCTTTTTGTTATGTCTTCTTTCGTGCCGGGCATAGCGAGTCCGTTCTTGGTGAAGATAAGAGTAGAGGCTCCTTTTGCCCCTGCCATAATGGCAGCGTCTCTTTGTTCCAGACCGTATTTTACGGAGTCTTGCATTCCTGTTACTCGAACTGCAACGTTGAAAGGCCCTACTGTCAAAGGTGTAGAGGGAATATCTAGCGGCTCGCTTACAAGAGTCCTCAAACGCGAAAGCAGTTTTTTCCCGTCTGGAGATAGTGAGATTCCCGAGTTTGAGACGTTAATGAGCCCTTCATTCTTGAGATGTTTGACGAGGGTTCTGATTTCGCCTTCTCCAAGTTTGAGATCTTTTGAAAGTTTCAGTCGACCCACATTTTCTTGGAAGTTGATCTCTTCTAAAGCTTTCACCACGTGAGCTTCGGCAAACGTGGGTGAGCGTCCGCTCGCAAGTTTTCCTGCAACCTTGTTGACTGTTTCAAGGGGGTCCACGAGTATTCTCCTCGCATGTAGGCTACTATTAGTTATATATAGGAATTAATGAAGTTTTAAAATGTTTAAAGGAGCAAGCTGTGAAAAAAGAAAAGACGATGCTTCGAAGTTGTAGAGCAGCTGTTTCATGAAGGCGAAGTCGGCCACGGATTGAAGCTCTCGTAAGAGAAGGCAATAGTGTCTCCCCGATGAAGTATGTATTGTGTACAAGGATAGGTCGGGGACATCCATGTCGATGTTTCGATGTCTCTGTACCAGTAAAACCATCCCCTTGTAGAATCGCCCGCCAAGCCATTTATGGATGTGACTAATATTCCCAGAGTTCCTCCGTAATCCTTGTACATCACGTCTGACATCGCGAGTATGGCCGTGAACGCTGTCGAACCAATCGGGAGCGCCGTGTTGTTAAACCACGTCCTTGTCCCGTTGCCGTAGCTCACAAGAATATTGACCCGCAAAGAGATAGAGCTCATCATATCCGAAAAGTTCCCCATATCGCTGGAAAGCGTGTTTAAATCGCTCAGGAGGTTGTTGTATTCACCTCGGTAAGTGGTGTATTGCGTGAAGTAGTAGCCCGCTATGCCAGTGCCGCAAATTGCCCAGACCAGTAGAGCCAGAGTCACATAGGTGAAAACTCTCTTTTCCAAGTTTGTTCACCTCCAAGAAGTTCTTGCAGAGCGTTTGTGACTGGGACGAAAGCTGCTCCAAAGAGAACAGCGTTAGAAACAACATGTACTACTGAAAAGACAGCACCAGACATAAGCGCACTTATGAACGCCAAGAAAATGGGTTGACCCATCAGCATGAGAGTGATAGCGAATCCAAAATTGGTTATTACATCATAACCAAGGGTAAGAAAGGCCCCCAGAACCGCCGTTTCTGCATATGAATTTGCATCATAAGAGCCACCTCTGGAACGCCTGTACAAGCCGCCTCCAACTCCAACCGTTGCCATCCCAATTACTTGAAACGGCAGGAGTAGTCCGGCAACCCCCCAAGGCGAAACAAATCCATTGATAAGCATAACTAAAACCCCCAAACCAACACCGAATGAGACCCCAAGAACAGCGGCGGTCAAGAAGACAATCAACGACGTAAACTCGACGAATGGGCGAGGCGTCAACTGAATGCCTATGCATAGAGCAGCCAGAACAATGAATAGGACGAGATGACGAACAGTATACTTCTGCACGCTGTATGGTTGGACAATCCAGCCATATAACCTTTTCCCACTCCGAGGCTAAGAGGATCAGCACATGCGGCAGATACGCGCGCGCATCGAGGAAACATGAACGAACGAGGGTTGCTTCTGCAATGAACGTTCTGAGCGGCGACACGAAAATCCTTGAAACAAACGGACACAACAAGATACAACTTTACCCCCAAAACCCAAACGTTTTATCTACTGAATGAAGAAATGACTAGTGGTTTTTGGAGAGCAATCTAGCATGACTGAGAACGACCAGGTACATATACAACAGTGGTTTCCCTTGAACAACCTTAACGAAAGCAGGAAACTAATGAAGGCTACTAGGGAAGTTCTAGAGGAAATTCTCAAAAACCCAGAACGCAACTGTCCAAATTGTGGTGGGATAAGACCTGAAATTGTGTTCAAGTTCAAAGATCATAACTACTTCTTTACATGTTGGAAAATCAAGAAGAAGAATAGGACGATAGCAGAGACAGATTACGAAAAGTTCGTTAGGTATTTTGACTCAGAAAACGTTTAAGCGCGGACGTGTATTGTCTCTTCATTCGAACAGTTTCACTTGGCGTGTATGAATGGAAGAAGGGTTATGGAGAAGGTAGTGGTCAAGGGAATAATACGCAAGATATATGACGACCCCAAGCGCGGGGGAGCTAAGTGGTGGCCATATCCCTACTGTATAACACTCGGCACGAGCACTTCTGGAACTTTCTACATGTTCTTTCCTTCGAAGCAGGAGTTAGAAAAGCATCGATTCACCCCGAGCGAAAGAGTGTTCATTGAAGGCTGTCTAGATCGAAAGTCAGTCAGATATCAGGAGAAAAAGTGTTTGACCGATATCGAAAGAGCCTCGGAAAGCGATTACACAAACTATGAGTAGGCGCGCTCACTTTCAAGCCTGTTAACTATGCTTCTGACAAGTTTGTGACTTCTTTCAAAATTCTCGATCTGCTTGCCTTGCGCGCGCACGGATCAACTCATATACCAGCTCAACCGTTCAGTGTTTTGCCATGAACATGAAACACGCCGGAGTCTTGGCAGTCTTAGCCGCGAGTCTCGCTTGGGCGCTGGAGCCAATATTCGCAAAGCTATCATACAATACCTCAGATTTTCTCCACACGCTCATGTTCAGGGCAGCCCTCGCAGCTCTAATCGCACT
>JBGQMW010000034.1:0-9211 GCA_041500785.1 Bathyarchaeia archaeon | reverse complement strand
GGATTCTGACCTGCTGCTCAAGGACAAGCTTGTGAAAAACAGTCTGAAAGTAGAGAACTCGCTGAGACCCTTGTCCAGTCTGCCGGGTCTAGGCGTAAAAGAAATAGACCAGAAACGCTTAGGCACACCCATAAGAGTATACAGATGATGTTGAGGTGTAGCGTGTGATTTCTCTAAGCGCGCGCCTTACGGAACCGCGAGCGCGATGGGAAGCTGTGGTACAATAGGCATCATTTCTGCTTCATTGCTTCTTTCTTCTTTTTTTCTTCTTTCATCCTTTCTCTCTTTCTTTTAGTTGTCATCGCATCACGTTCTATTTGCCATATATCTCTACCAATTTCGTAGACTTGTTGTAAAGAATATCTATTTCTATGTTTCCTTGCTAATTTTCCTATTCCACGCGCCCTTACGGAACCCGCGCGCGCGCTTGAAAACAGGTCACAAGAAAGGTGGGAGTTAGCCTGTTCTCTTTGCACCACAGTTTGAACAAGCTGTCTCTGTCTGAGGCATCAAGGTCCCGCAGTACTTGCACGGGATCATTACAATTTCTCGGACGATCTCCTTTTCTCTCACAACAGGCGTCGCACTTGGTGGAGTCACCTGGATCTCTGTCACGGGTCCTGTCACGTCCGGTCTTCCGTCGATGCTAATTACTCCTTTGATAGTCCAGGTCACTTTTGAATCGATACTCTTGAAGGTGGGCCTTCCACCCGCTGGAATGTTTATCTTGCAAGGAAATGTCTGAGAAAAACCACTTGTTACGTGCATCGGCCCAGCGAACGCAGGTTTTCCAGAATAGAGCGTCGCAGACTCTTGAACTTCTTTCATAACTTGACGGTTCAGTGCTGGGTCGTTCACGTACTTCACTCGTTTAGCTTCTTCCACGCATTGAAGTTCGCACCTTACTTCTTTAGCGTCAAACTCTTCATCCGAATTCACCGTAAGCGTGCCCTCGGCGCTCTCACCCAATTCAAAAGTGCTCTTGTTCAGTTGTACCGAGACTCGGGCTTTAGGCGACGTCAGTTTATCCTTAAACTTCTTGAAGAACGACATCCAATCAACCTTTTTTCCATAATGATTTTGGTGAGTCCTGTATCTAGGTTGTATGAGTCTAAACAAAGTATTCACATTAAAGACTTTTCATTCCAAGGGTCAGCATCAGAATCAGCATCGTCAACAACAGTGGTAACAGCGAGTAATCGCGTCTGGCTCATTCTTTTTTCGAGAGCAGAACGCGGTATCCGCTTTCTCTTGCCAGAATTTCGACTCTTCCGAAGGCTTCCTCGAAAAAAGCACAGAGCCTTTTGCCTGCTATTTTTGATCTAAGAACCATTTGAAAGGTCGCGTTGCTTGTCATGTGAGCTGGAGCTTCTAGAATGATTGATTTGACGGTCGGCATTCCTGAGCTCACTGGCGGATTCGACAGTATGCAGTTGAACGTCAAACCCTGAACCGGCTCATAGAGGAAGCCACGCCTGACGCCTGCGTTGCTTATGCGGTTCTTTTCGACGTTTTGTCGAGCAAGCCAGGCAGCACGTGCATTCACGTCCACGAGATATACTTCCAAACCCTGTTCGGCCGCTGCGGCAACGATGCCAACCGCTCCATACCCACATCCGATGTCCAAGGCGCACCCTTTCTTCGGCAACACCATGAACTCAACTAGGAGTCTCGTGCCTGAGTCGATCCGTTTCTTTGAAAACACGCCTGAAGCCGTCAAGAACTCGAAGGTCCTTCCGCGCAGATACGTTCGGATCAGACCGTATCTTGCCTTCGACTTGGGATGTTCGTTGAAGTAATGCTCGACATCCTTTACCCTATCGTTCATTGTCTTTCGCGCTGCTCTTCCAACGTTTCGGGTAGGTACTCCTTGGCATAATTACTCTTTCCGTTGTGGCCACAATGCCGTGCTCCATGCCTAAAGCTTCTTCGGCTCCAACCGTAGCTTTTCCTAACGCCACAGCTTCGCCCTTCAGCGTCATGACTGCAGCCAGAGAATCCTTGTGCAGACTATCCTCAAACGACAAGATCCCAGGAGCTGTCAAACATGCGCCGTGGCAGATAGCATCAACAGCCGAATCTCTCACGTATACCTTCGGAACAAGTGCGAGGGCATTTTCCATTGGCCGCACGAATCTTTTCAGGAGCTTGTCATCCTTCGTCTCCTCCCACTGCATGAACCAGTAAGCTGCATCATGCAAAATCACACTGTCACCTTCCAAAAGAGGCCCAGCTCTTGTTCTTCGCAGCTCCTGCATGTGAGCCGCGCATCCTAGAACCTCTCCGACGTCAAAGCACAGTTTACGAATGTATGTGCCGCCTTCACAGCCCACGCGGAAAAGTATGTTCCGCCCGTCAACCTCCAACAGGTCTAAGTAGTAAATCCGCCGCGTACGCAGCTGCCGCTTCACCGAAGCCCTTAACGGTGGCCGCTGGTAAATCTCATTCTCAAACTCGCCTAAGACCTGCTTAAGCCGCGGTTCAGGCACGTCTCCATGAAGCTTCATGACACACACGTACTCTTTCCCACTGTGAAGCAGCGCCTGAACAACCTTCGTACCCTCCTCTAGCGTGACAGGCAGTACGCCGGTCACTTTGGGATATCTCCAGCCTTAAGCTTCTAGAGTCCCGCCGTGACCAACATGCTCAAGCTTGAGAATCCGTTTAACCCAAGCTGCAACCTCATGACTCGACGGACCAGCCGGCTTGTCCACGTTGATAACGCCGAACTGCAAACACTTCTCAGCCGACCGATCCTCAGGCCTGCAACCAAAGCTCGGGTCAGTCCGATCCTCAGCACGAATCAACAACCGCCGTTCAACTTCCCACGGCGCAACAGACCTAGGCATAATACTACAACTCTCTCACAACCATAAAAACACCCTCAATATAAGAGTTTAAACGTCATTTCTTGCGTTTATACCACCAAACCTTTTTGGTCTTCTGAATAGCATTATGCCGTCTTTTTCAATGATGTAATTGAACCCTACGATCAAGGCTTGTTAGCGCGCGCGGCCAGCGCGGGCCCTTTCTGGTGCTATTTGGATTTCGAAACAAACCTATTGTTTTTAATATAGAATCTGAGCATTTTACTCTTGCCTTTTGAGAGGCCTACCCTAGTTGACTTTACGACTTCTACTCTTTCATGTGAGGAGTCTTCAATGAATAATTCATCTTTTGTCAGGTCTAGTCCGTTGTGCCTTTTGTCTATTCCAAATGCTTTTGTTAGCTTTCCCGGCCCGTTCGTTAGATTCCTTGTATCACTGATTCCTCTGTTCTTTTTCATGATTTCTATTCCTTCTAGGGGTTCTAAAGCCCTAATCAGCACAGCTCCTAGTTTTCCTGTTTTTGCGTTCACGTTTAACATCCAATGGTTTCCGTAAGTGAAATAAACGAATGTAAATCCCGCTGGCATTAGTAATGCTTGAGGAATGTTTTTTACTCTTCTAAATCCGATAGCGCCAGGGTCATCAAGCCCTAGGTATGCTTCGACTTCGACTATTTTTCCCTTCAGAATTCCTTCTTCGGTCTTGGTAACAAGAATCTTCCCTAAAATCTCTCTGGCGACTTCTTTCGTGTTCTTGGAGTAGAATTCTCTCTCGAGTTTCAAGAACAAAATTCATCTCTGTTACTTATATCCTCTTGCATCGCAGTGCGCGCTTCGCTTTGCCCGCTTCTTTCTTTCGACTATTTGCGTAGCTTCCTCAAGGCTTTATTGACATCTCCCAATTCTAGCTTCTCAAGAGTCTCCGACTTCGGTATTCCGTTCTCGTCCCAACCCACCTCCTGATAGTACTGCAGTACGCTCTCCCTCACGCTGGTTCTGTCAGCAGCTCTCCCCTTACATGGTCCTGAAGGCAACGGCTCATAGAATCTGCTTGGGTTATCGTCATGAACTTTCGGGTTCCACTTCAAATCTGGTCCTCCCAACAGCAATAATGCCCGTTGTATCTGCAACGTCTTTAACCCGCCACCTTTGCTCCAACTCTCACGCGTCAACGCTAGACCTGTGACTGCATTGTAAAAGTCGAACTTCAAATTTCTGGGCAAACCAAAACCACCACTAAAATTGCAGCAGATCGCTGAATCATTGAACACTGCCCATACTTCGCCCACTGCGCCGTCCTCAGACAAGTCGGTTATTGAAGTGTGGTCGCCACATTGAACTGAACATGCGTACCCTATGTCGGTTGAAAAGTCTTTGCCGCTGCGAATGCCATGGGCACCAATCCCAATGCCTTTACTCTGAACAGCATACTGCAGCACGTCTTTGCCTTTCATCTTTCCTATCTTCAACGCTGCCCTGTACGTGCCTTCAGCCAGCAAGTTGCCAATGCCTTCCCTCATGGCAATTTTCTTTGCCAACTTGGCGAAAGCTTCAGTGTCTCCCCATTTCAATTCTATGCCGTCCAGATCCTTCTTGGACAGGATGCCCCTCTGGAAAAGTTCAGCAGCAAACCCCATAACATTGCCAGTCTGAATGCCACACAGCCCGAGATCATCAATCAAAGAAGCCATAAACACGTCTTCTTCAGGCGTGAAAATGCCTAGGTTGGGGCCAAGATACGCCTGCAATTCATAATCTGGATTATCAGTGATTGCCCCTTTAAACTTGCCAGACTTGACAAACGCGATCTTCATACAGTTTGTGGGACAGCCAAAGTCGCTCCAAGACTGCTTCACCCAGACTCTGCTTTCAAACTGGTCAACACCATAACCTTTCTCATCATGCCACTCTTCCTGCCAATTCCGCACAGGCTCAGAACTCGTCTTTGCAGCAAACGAGTAACCGCCACCGCCAGTGCCCCACCGTCTCCACAACACATTGTCATAAGCGTTCCTGTCTACAGCTCTAATCATCCGCCTGATTCTTCCAAGGTCGGCTACCTCAGGCAACGGGCCAGTACCCTTAACAGCGACTGCCTTGAGATTCTTCGAACCCATAACCGCTCCGTAACCGCCGTAGCCTGCTGCATGCGTCCACTTAGCCATAACCACCGCAGTTCGAACTTTATTCTCGCCTGCAGGGCCAATGTACAATTTTGCAGGCTCCTTCCACTCACCACAATCCGGATAACGCTCACTCAACAGTCGCCTACATTCCTTGTTAAGCAACGTGTTCGTTTCTTTGCCATCCTTCCCCCAAATGTGGCTTGCATCTCTGATCTCAACGTCCGAGTCTTTAATGAACACGAAGACGGGCTGCTCAGCCTGTCCCGTAACAATGACGCCGTCATACCCGGCGCAGCGCAATTCAACTCCGAACTCGCCGCCAACAGTCGAACCCACGGCACCGTTACTCTGTGGAGACTTGCCTGAGACGCAGACTCTGCCGCCTGGGAAAAAACCTGTAAGTGGTCCAGGCAGAAAAAGCAGAATATTGCCAGGGCCAAGCGGGTCCAGCTCCTCCCATTTGCGAATCAATCGGTCGCAAAGGATTTTTGCTGCAAGTGCCCTGCCCCCAACGTAATCCTTCAACAACTCATCGTCAAACGTAACGTTTTTGAAGGTACCTTCTGAAAGATCAATCTCTAAGAGTTTTCCAGCATAACCCAATATCAAATGAACTCCTCCGCCTTCTCTCCATACAATTTGATCGCAAGACTCCTTGTCTGCTCTTCAGGTTTGCGTGCGTAAAGCTTGTATGGATGTTCTCTTCTCGTAACGGTTTTGAGAACGTTCCATTCTCCTTCTTGGCAGACCTTCACGCACTGTGGATTGCCATTGCATAGATCGCAGATTACTATTTTCTTATTTGTCGGATGCATGTGTGGAATTCTTCCGGGGCACGCTTCTATGCATTTTCCGCAACCAGTGCACTTCTTGTTGTTCACCAAGACAGCACTAGTTTTCCTGCTTACCGACAAGGCTTTGAATGGACAGGCTTCAACACATGGATAGTCTTCACATTGAGCACACAAATGCGGAAAATCTGCGCCTGGAACCAACATGAAAACCCTCACTCTTGATGCTTCCGGCCAGATCCTCTTCTCATGATGAAGCGAACAGGCAATCTCACATTTGCGGCATCCGCTGCATTTCGAAAGGTCTCTCGCTATCCAAATAGGCTCCTTCCTTGTTGCCAAACCAATTAGCCTTCCCTAAGGCTCTTGAGAAAACGTTTCTAGAGTCTGCCTAAATTTAAACATGACGTTTTCACATGGGCAAGGTTTCAATTGAGTTCTGCAATGCTGCTTGATGGTGAAGACTTGCGCGCGCGCACGCAGACAGGCACTTCGGAGACCACTACCCCTAAAACACATGTGGATTTTCTGTAGTAGCATATGAGGAAGGACAGAAAAAGAACTTCTTTGTTCTAGATGGACTCGTTCTATAGGATCTTTCGTGCGCCCTAAAGCACAAAGAGCGTTTTTGTTGGTCTTTTGTAACAAAAAACTGTAACAAACGTGTAACAAGTCGGATTTCCCGAGATTTTCAAAAAGACAATAAACACAGCGTGCTGTAGAAAACGATAATAGGCGATTCAGCCTAAGATTATGAATGAAGCATTATGAAGGAACTTAGGGATGTTGACTATAAGCTTCTTTGTGAATTGATGAAAAACGCGAGGTTAAGCGACAGACAGCTGGCCAAGAGAATTGGAGTTTCTCAGCCGACTGTCAGCAGGAGACGAACATCCCTTGAAAAGGGGGTGATTGATGGCTATACTGCTGTTCCTAGATGGGCGAAGCTTGGATACGAGTTATTTGCAATCACTTTCGTTAAGATCAAAGCGAATATCGCGTCGAAAGAAAAGTATGCCGAGACTCGGGATAGGGGAATAGCTTGGCTGAAGAATCAACCATGTATCGTAATGTCTGGGGCATGTCGAGGAATGGGAGTTGACTCCTTCATGATTTCGATTCATAAGTCTTACAAAGACTATGACGATTTCTTACGCAACCATAGACTCGAGTTGGGACACTTCATAGAAGACGTTCAGTCAATTCTTGTGAACCTTGGCGGAAAAGAGATAATGAAACCTCTCGGTTTCGAATGCGTGTTCACACCAGAATGACGGAAAACTTGGGAGCCCTAGCATCTGTGCACTGTCATAACCATTTGGGAGCGCGCGCTAACTTTAATTTTTTTGACGACGACGTTTTTGTAACAAATTGTAACTTGAAGCCACTTATGGCAATGCTGGAAAATCCATGAAATGTAACAAATCGAAATGCGCGCTAAGACTTGTTCTTCCTTTCTTCAACAGCCTTACGCATCAAGTCTATGATGACCGCCGTGACTGCGCCATAATCATGGCAGCCGCTCTCCAGCAGAAACTCGTTCAACAAGGCCCTTGGCACGTCATAGACTGTCCTGTTCACGTAGGCTTCATTTTTCGTCTGCACGTTTTCAACGAGATAACAGGATAATGCTCTCTGTCTCATTCTTCCCTTCTCTCCTACATGTACAGGCTGGCATAGCAGCCTGAAGGGTAGTGCCTGGAAGACCTGCGGCTGTGCCCCTTCTTGCTCATAACAGACTGCCCGGCCTCTAGGGGCTTTGCGCGCGCGCTAAAGGCTAAAGTATTATTACGGTTCCTGACAAAGTGTAACCCTATTTTCGGATAGAATTCAATTCAGAAATCTGAGAAAAATTTAAAAGCAACATCCGCATGCATTGCGGGAAGCGAATGAGGGAAATGGTAGTTTCTCTTTCTTCCCTTCTCTCCTTTCTCCCCTCGTAAGAGAGGCTACCATTCTCCCTCATTACAAGATTCCTGTGACAAGTTCAGCGTTAAAGTCAACGCCCACGCCTACGTCACGGATGAAACATGACGCACGCGCTAACGGTTCGCCCCACAATGGGGACATCTATCAAGAGTTTCATCAAACACTGCGTTACAGAACCTACATCAAATTTTGACAACTACTTCCTTTCTGACTATTTCCTCTCGGCTTATAACATCACTCACATCTGAGGATTTTGCACTAGGTTCATCATGCGCGCTTGAGCCATTAGGTTTACGAGGTGCGCACGAATCGTCGAGAAAAAAGGAGTTGCGGGCGGCAAACAATACCCTTAAGTCACTTGTCACCAGGTAATAAAGCAATTCTGAGTTGGTTAAAACCATGAAAATGAGAATGATAAAACTGTGCCCTGAGTTCCTTATAGAAACATTGCAGGGAAAAGCGTCAGGTTTCACTTCCAACCTGCCAGACGATATTGAACTTTTGGATATGAAGTACGACTTGTTTTCCAAGCAAGTATTCGCAATCGTAAGAAGCGACAGTTTTGAAGACGTTGCAGAATCCATTCCAATTCCAGAGTTCAATCTAGTCATCACGGCAAGCTCCAAAACCGAATCTCAGCCCACGACAAGCTTCAAACCTGAATCTAATCCCCCAAAGAAAACGCCGATTCAACCAAATCGAGACACAAACGCAATAGAAAAAGAGTTCATTCCAGAGCAGCGCAAGTTGCTGAGTTTCACGGTAGACGGAGAATACGTCAAAGTGACGCCAATCCAATACTTGAAGGCTGAATGGGATGAAATCAGCGATGTCGTTAGAAGTTTGGGCGGCAAATGGGTGAAAGGCGACGTCGCCAGCTTTTGGATAATTCCACTGCAACAGAGCTAACAAAACGAGTCTTGACTGAGAAATTTGCACGCCATAAACAACCCTCGCCCGAATTGGCCAGAAACTACGACTATAGTTGAGAAAAGAAAAGGGGTTTTTGCGGGAGACTGTGGAGACGTCTCCACTTGGATGGGGAGCAAATCCCAGCAAACCAACCAAACCCAACTTCTGCCTTCTTTTGCGAGAATTAACCTGAATCGGGCACTTCCGCCAGTCAGAAATAATGCGGAAAAGTTATAGCTGAACAGAAAGAACCAGTTCTATTGGCTTGAGTGGTGAATTGAGTTGCTTGAGGGCAAGAATGTGAATTTGAGGGTTGTGGAGAAGGAGGACTTGCCTCTATTTGCGGAATGGCTTAGTAGCCTTGAGGTCTTGGGTGAATACAATCCCCTTCGACAGGTTTCTAGACTTGAGACAGAGAAGATGTTTGAGGATGACAAAGCGTATGAGATGAAGGAGTTCATCATAGAGAAAAAAGACGGGACCAAAATCGGTTTTATGGTCCATTTTTGCGTCCTGCACCCATTTTGTGGCAAGCAACTGGAAATCGGCTATGCTCTAGTTCCGAGTGAAAGAGGGAAAGGCTACTGCACGGAAGCTACGAAGATTATGGTGGATTACCTGTTTCT
>JBGQMW010000033.1:0-9382 GCA_041500785.1 Bathyarchaeia archaeon | reverse complement strand
TTTGCGACTTCCATTGCCAGTGTTGTTTTTCCGCAACCTGTTGGTCCTACAATCTGAAGGGGGCATCCTGCATTGACCCAAAGTTTGACTCTGTCCTTCAGCTTCTTAACATGCTCGGTTTCAACAAAATTCTCAACCGTCGGCACTAGAAATTCTGTCTTCACGCTTCTGACCAAAAGTTCTACGGCGTATTCATCATTTTCCTGTTTTGAAAGTCTTTGTTGTGCTGTCTCATGAATTCTCGTTCCTCTAACTTCCCTTTTATGTGCAGATGTGTATTTCATATTCTAAAACCACACTCTTGTTGAAGAAGAATTTGAGGTATGTTTACTTAAGCAATATTCAAGAGATTGATACGAATTCTGTGTCAGAAATCGTAAGCGTCCGCGCTAATTAAACGGGGCAGCTGACTCTCTTTTGTCATGCAGAAATAGGAAAAGGTCGGTGCCCCCTTATTCAAATTCGCCTAGAACCCCTTCCAGTCCACCAATCTTGCGTCAGTCTTCTCCCTGTGCAAGCGCGCGAAGTTGAGAAGTCCACCATTTATTGCGGATTGAAATGTGCACGCAGAAGATAAGGTCTGCTGGTGCTCAGATTCGGAGTGCTGAATAATGGTTATATCTAGAGGCTTCGAACACCGTGCGTTTGTTACCCTGAGGAACGATGGAATGAAGCAGAAAGAGAGCACACCAAACTCAACTCCGACAATAGGTTGTGGTTGGACGAATCAGGTTGTAAGCCGTCATCTTGTTCTTTGTGGCAACCCTCCTTATGTTATCTCGGCCAAGACAGTAAGGATTGTAAGGAAACCTGCCGAAGCAACGGCGGGCGTTGACCTGAGGTATGTGATTGATGGTTATGCGTGCGCTGAAAACAAAGAGGTAAGAAAACATGAGCACAGCAACAATCACGGCATGAAGTTGTGGATCTGAAGGCGTACAGTCAAGACACTTCTTGCTATTGACGGTGGACCTTTTTTGCATCTATGCTACTCAAACATGAGAAGGACGCTGTCATAGTAGTGAACATCCTCAGGTAAAGGAAGCAGGCTCGCCGAACGAACAACCGAGATGGCGCTGGATATGCGCGCGCTAATATAACAAATGAGCGTGCGCCAAACAAGAAGGGTGTGGGACTGAAGTGTTTGATGGCAAATGGCGATCCTTGTCGGGCAATCTCCAAGCCACACATTTTGAGGTTGGAGTTAACTTTCTCTACACAGCTAATTCGCGTGCTGGCCTGATAGCGCTTCCACATCCTTTGAGTGTAATGGCCGTTCTGAGTCTGAGTTTGAAATATCAGGGTTTCATAAGCGATAATACTCGTGTGCTGGTTGTCGCAAAGAGAGAGGAAACAAATGAATTCAGATATTAAGGAATTAAGAGCGTGCGCATCCGACAAACAAATGAGCAACTGAGATGGGGAGGACTTGAAGATGGAGAAGATGCTGTACACAAAAAACGTCAGAATCAAGTTTGCCGAGCAGAATTGTGCGTCATGCTCAAGATTCTTCGATGGCTACCCAACAGCCAAGAATCTCCGAATCCTTTGCCATGAAAAAGTATGCATAAAACTTTTTCTCTCCAACGTAATAAGAGAAATGGGCCGAAACTTGGACTTGGACGATTCCGCCGCTCCTCAAGCTCAGGTGATGCAACGAGAACCACGAAAGAGGCCTTAAGCAAAGGCCCTGCGCACTTTCGCGCGCGCACCTAGACCTATGCGAAGCTTCAAAACGGATTCTCGACGCGCGCTTGAGGAAAGAGGCGCGGCTCGAATACTGTCACATGTGTCAAAGGGAGATATGGAGACTGGCCTCTTCAAACTAACAGAGACGACAAATCAGATTGCGGCGGGATCACTGCCAATGCATAAACATTGGAATTGTCTTGTTACGCCTTTTCGCACAGTTTTTTCAATCTAAGTTGTAGAATATTGTTTCTATATGTCAAATCTGTTGTGTTTCTGTTGATGCGAGTTGGAAGCCTGACTGTCTTAGAATACTTGTTCGCTGTGTTTTCCGCCGTTATGGTTACAGAGTTTTCATCTGCCTTTACCTTTACGTCTTTCTCGTCTATGCCCGGCAGCTCTGCCAAAACTACCAAGTAGTTTTCTTCTTCAAAAACGTCGATTGGTGGCTGTCTCTCGTTCATCAAACTGGGTATATGATGAAGCAATTCGAGACTTTGTGTTGCGACTGGTCTTTTTAATCTTCTTACGACATCAAAAGAGTCTTTCATTGTCATCGTATTAGAGGTAACTGCTTTCTTTGTTGCGTGCGTTTGTGGGACATAGGTTTGTTCAAAGCGAACGATGTGTCTGCAACCTCGGCAATGGTCTGTGCTGACTCTGTCTCTTTTGGTGCTTCTGACCGAGGGACAGAAAACCCATTCAGCTCCCGCGATACCTCTGACCAAGAGCTTGTTTTTTCCTCTTCCGAAAGTTGCTCCACAAATCAGCCACATTCGACGTTCACACACGATGGATATGGATATTCAGAAGAGCGTGTATAAGCCATGTTTCACAATTTGGAATATTCCGTCGTGTATGGTGCACTGTTGTGTCGTTTTTCGATACGAAGCCTGTTACGTTCCATTGAATATATCTTAAATAGTGCTATTCACTACTTGAGTCATCGTATAATATAAAAAGGTGAAAAAAATGGTTGGACAAACTCCTAACTCGACTAGTTTGGCTGAAGTTCTAGATAGAGTGCTTGACAAGGGAATCGTCATTGATCTTTGGGCTAGAGTCTCACCAGTCGGCATCGAACTCTTGACCATAGAGGCTAGAGTTGTTGTCGCCTCAGTAGACACTTTCCTGCACTACGCCGAAGAGATCACGAAGATAGAACAAGCAGCCATCGGAGTACCCGTTACCGCATAAGACACCAAGGACAGCAAGCGGCCCATATAGGAGATGAGAAAACGTCTGAAAAACAGGGAAAAGCGGCAAAGCATGCGCAAACGGTTGCCAAGACTGCAAGAAAGGCATCTGTGAAAAATCACGGTCAAAGGGCCGCCATGCCAGTGAAAAAGCCAGAAGAGACCCCTCATTCAACAGTCAGAGGCAAGATTGAAGCAATCCAAAGAGAAATAGAAGCGATTCACATCAAAAGAGCGGCTATCGAAGAAGGTGCTGCTGAAATTCACACTGGCATACGAGCTATGGAAAAGAGCATAAACAAACAGATCGATAAATACAAAGACGCGACCGCCGTCTTTTATGCAGGTGTCGGAGACTTCAACAACTCTATTCTTGCGCAGTCGAAGGAAAACAAAAAAGCTGCCTCAGCCATCTATTCTGGCGCACGAGAAATCCAAGCAGGCATAGAAGCTATGCGATCAAGCATCGAAGACAAGGTAAAGGACAACGCAGGGTACATAAAGGACTTTTACGGGTAAATGCATCCCCACTTCCTTTTTTTGTGTTTGTCAAACTCGTGTTAGACTTATGGTTTGGAGGTGGCAAAAATCACTATTATGAGACCGAAAACCCAAATGCGCGTTCAGGAAAGAGAAAGAAAGCAAAAGTGGTATATGAAAGAAATGGAAAAACTGCAACACCTTTCAATCTCCATGCGTCCACAGGCGATTCGCGCCTTATGGGTAAGAGATGTCGTTAAGAAAGAAGAGGAAGAATAACTGTCCGCAAGAGGACATCTCCTTTCTGTTTTTCAGTTCCGACGTTTGAGTGCACGCATAGTGACCTGCAGGTTAGGAAAGGTGGGCATGTGACAGAGCACACAAAAAAATCGAATATCTTGGCACTTCGTGTGGCTGAAGCCTCGCAAAGAGACTTTGGCAGGGGCGTAGCTAGAGTTGACCCCGAAGACCTGGGAAAAATCAGTGCGGAAACCGGCGACGTTATCATAATTACTGGAAAGAAAAGAACTGCTGCCAAGGTTATGCCAGCATATCCAGAAAACCGTGGCAAAGGCATCATCCAGATCGACGGGATAACCAGGAACAATGCACTTGTCGGAATTGACGACAAGGTTCACATCGAGCGAGTTACTGCTGAAAAAGCCGAAACCGTTGTTCTCGCGCCTTTGGACAAGACCCAGTCTTGGCTTAGAGAGAAAACATACGAAGACCATGCGAAGAAGCTTTTGGAAGGTTTGCCGCTGACCGAAGGAGACCAAGTCAGGTTTAGCTTTCTTGGGACAAGTGCCTCCTTTGTCGTAGCGCAATTGAAGCCGAAGAGTATGGCTGCGATAGTTTACCCCACCACGAAAATAATGATACAAGAAAAGGCCGTGGAAACGGGAAGAACAGTAGGCGTCACGTACGAAGACATTGGCGGGCTCCGCGAACAGACTCAGAGAATAAGAGAGATGATAGAGCTTCCACTCCGACACCCAGAGGTCTTTGACCGGCTAGGTATAGAACCGCCTAAAGGTGTCTTGCTGCACGGTCCACCAGGCACAGGAAAAACCCTCATTGCAAAAGCCGTCGCGAACGAAACTTTCGCGACTTTCATCAGTCT
The DNA here is from genome assembly GCA_041500785.1 of Bathyarchaeia archaeon. GTDB lineage: Archaea > Thermoproteota > Bathyarchaeia > Bathyarchaeales > Bathycorpusculaceae > JBGQMW01. The sequence goes on along the minus strand of JBGQMW010000033.1, from coordinate 4,894 downwards.
CAGTGGCGCCGAAATCCACGGCAAATATTACGGAGAATCAGAGGCCCATCTGAGAGAAATCTTCAATCAAGCCGCACAAAACAAACCGTGCATCATATTCATCGACGAAATCGACGCTATAGCACCCAAGAGAGAAGAGGTTACGGGAGAAGTTGAAAAGAGAGTAGTTTCCCAACTGCTAGCTCTGATGGATGGATTGGAACCTAGAGGACAAGTGATGATCATTGGAGCGACAAATCGGCCTAACGCCATTGACCCGGCTCTTAGAAGATCAGGGAGGTTCGACAGGGAAATAGAAATAGGGATACCCAACAAGGAAGGGCGATTCGAGATTCTTCAAATTCACACGCGGGGTATGCCGTTGACCCAAAATGTAAACTTGCGAAGACTCGGTGACTTGACTCATGGCTTCACTGGTGCTGATATGTCAGGATTATGCAAAGAGGCATCTATGAAAGCCTTGCGGAGAGTTCTGCCTGAGATTGACTTCGAAGCAGAGTATATCTCAGCAGAGGTTCTCAACAAACTTGTAGTGACGATGGAAGATTTTGTGGATGCCTTGCGTTTTGTAGAACCTTCCGCCCTAAGAGAAGTGTTGATCGAAACACCTAATGTCGGTTGGAGCGACATTGGGGGGCTGGAAGAAGTGAAACAGGCCCTGATGGAAGCCATTGAATGGCCAATGAAATATCCTGACATCTTTGAGAAAATGGGGGCGAAGCCTCCGAAGGGCATATTGCTATACGGGCCTCCCGGAACCGGCAAAACTCTGTTGGCCAAGGCTGTGGCCAAGGAAAGTGAGGCAAACTTCATTCATGTTAAAGGGCCGTCTCTCATGAGCAAGTTCGTGGGTGAATCGGAGAAAGGCATAAGAGAAACTTTCAGGAAAGCAAAGCAAACTGCGCCGTGCATAATCTTCTTTGATGAGATAGATTCTATGACGCCTAGGCGCGGAAGCGGAATTACAGACTCGCACGTTTCAGAGAGAGTGATAAGCCAGCTTCTTACCGAAATGGACGGACTGGAGGAGCTTCAGGGAGTCATCATTCTAGCCGCAACAAATCGAGTAGATCTGATTGACCCGGCACTACTGAGACCCGGAAGATTCGACTATCTTCTTTCCATTCCGGCACCAGACGAAAAAGGGAGAGCAGAGATTTTCAGGATTCGCACCAAGAAGAGTTCTCTAGCCAAAAGTGTTTCCCTAGAGAAATTGGTTGCAGAAACTGAAGGATACACGGGGGCTGACATAGAAGGGATCTGCAGAGAGGCTGTAATGCTAGCCATCAGAAGATATATAGGCAAAAGCACAAAACAAGACGAAAACAGACGAAAACACTCCAAGCTTGAAGTGATCAAAGAAGACTTCCAAGAAGCAATCAAGAAAATGAAGGAACGCAAAAAATCAGTTGACACCAACCAGGACGAATCTGTCCTATGAGAAAACTTACGGCCAAAGAAATTCAAGGTTTCTGCTTTCAAGGAGACGTAGAATCCACTAAAGAATCGATCAATCAGACACTCCATAAAGTCCATAGAAAAATGGTGGAATTATTCAGCATCCGTTTCTCGTACTTCAGAGACATCAAGATAATCAAGCAACCCGAACTTCTCAAGCAATTGGCCAAACGCATGTGGAGCGATCTCAAGGAAAGCGGCGTAGTGTGCAGCAATGACCATATGAAACAAATCCTAGACAGCCTTTCAAAGAACCAGGTGGAAGGATTCTTCGAAAACTTCGCTTTCTATAACCCCCAAGATGAAGTCTTGTACATTAATGAAAAGGTCATAACAAACCACCCAAAAAGAGTGATTCCTATATGCGCACACGAGCTGTCGGAGAAGCTTCTGTCCACTTATCTTTCGGAGTCCCTTAAAGCGCCCGCCCAAGTTCTTATCAGGAAATATGTTGAAGCTAAGAGAACTGACAGCATAAGGAAGTTTTATGAGTACTTGGACATGTACATAGATACGGTTTTCAAGAGTGTTTTCAAAGAAGGGTGTTGCGAGGCGATAGCTCTTCGAACCTTGCGCGACACAGAATATGGAGTTGAGACGGCGTCGCTGGAAAAAGAGTTGCTGATAGGTCATTCAAAATGTGTAAAACTTCTCTTTTCTCTTGAAAGCATAAGGAGTGCAGAAAGGGCAAGAAAAGCCGAAGTGCACCTGCAACGCGAAGGGGGCCAAGGTCAAGAGATAAACGCGGAGAATCTGGCCAAAGAGTTTTTCAGGGATTCCCAGGTGATTAAGGGGCTCTCGTATTATTTGGGTTACCCACTGGCAAAGGCTGTTTTAGAGAAGTACTCGATTGAGGGTGTGAAAGTTGCTTTGGAAAAGAGTCCCCCGCTTGAGGCCAAGTATTTTGCTGCTCCGGAAGAGTACGTAGCCCTGCTGGAAGAACTGCAAGTAGCTAGTGAACAGAGGAGGTGAAAAAACGACTAAAACAGCGAAAAAAGACTTGGAAACACTCAGGACCGAGATTAAGCAAAAAGAAAAGGAAATTGAACAGTTGAAAGAGAAAGTGGAAAAGATGGGAACTCAAATCCAAGAAAAAGAGACACAAGAGAAAACTGGTGAACCAGAGCTGGGCAAGATGATCGAGAATGTCTCAGGTCTGCTTGACGTTGGTTTCGGCATTTTTGGCACATCGGAGAAGAGCCAAGGCGGAAAATCGAAGGGTCAAGGATTGATTGGATTGATCGATGATTTAGCCAAGCTGGCGGAGAAATCTCAGACTTATCAAAAAAGAGTTGAGCTTGGAAAAACGGGGGAAGTCAACTTCCGCGTGACTTCTCGTCCGATAAGAGGGTCTGCGACAGACATGCCCGACAGAATTAAGATAAGTAGGCCTCAGCACAAGTTTTCTCCTGCTCCGACAAAGATTCCTCCGGCATCGATAAAGGAGAGAGAACCGCTGGTTGATGTCTTCGAAGACGGAGATTTCGTGAATGTCACGGCTGAGCTGCCCGGCGTAGAAGAAAGCAAGGTAAAACTGGAAGTAGAGAACGATGTCTTAACGATAAGGAGTGACACTTCTGCAAGAAAATACTATAAAGAAGTAAAACTTCCGACATCCGTCAAGAAAGACCCTGCTGAATCAAAGTTCAGGAATGGTATCTTAGAGATCAAGTTAGTCAAGGCAAAGCGTTCTGCAGGGAAAGATGCTTAGCACGAGGGTTTCATGAAACATCAGTGTCACATTAGCTTGTGCTAGGATCTTGGTTCTAGACTGCCGCGTTCTACATTTGTTTGTTTCTTAATTGACTTGTTCTCGAAAATTCGAGACAGGTCCTGTTTTCTTGGTTCATCGTTTCCGGTCAATAGCGTGACAAATTCCTCACGTGTAATTCTGCGCCTATTTCACGTACACGCGCTGGATCTTACGGCCTAATACACAATGGCATAGCGCATGCGTTCTGAGTCCAAGTTTGAAATATTCGCGTTTCATAAAGAGTATAACTTGGTAGGTTCAATTGAATTCTGCTCTCGAAGGGGCGTACAGCCATTCCTATATCATCACACACCCTGCTACCTTTTTCTGCGGAACGCTCCCGAAGAGAGCATCAAAAATAGCACGCTCTATAAGGAGAACTCATACGAAGAGACTGGATTTCTTCTTTCAGTCATGCGCGCGGCATACTGATGATGTACCTCGCGCGCGCTGACAGCTTGCCTCACGGGCCTCGAGATCGCCTACATGGCTTTCATGCACACGTAGAACAGCGAAGTCTTTGCTGCAATCGCCGGTTTGATCGGAACGGTCACCGGCATTTTCGTTGGAAGACAGACGAAATGAAATCAGAGGCTCGTGGAGGATTTGCAGAACGTCCAGAGCCGAGTGAGAAAACTCGAGAAGGAAATGCGTAGAGTTGACCATTTCATGCTTGGAGTTCGTGGTCAAGCGCAGTCCGTCGTGTTTCTGAATGTAAGTGAACGGAAGACGCTTGAGGTTTTGAAAACTTTCACGATTCCTGCAACGGCTGAAGATGTTGCCAAAGTCGCAGGTCGTGCACGGGCAAACGAGAGCATGCATCTTAACCAATTGTTCCGTCGGAACATGGTTTTGAAGGGGCGTTCTGGGCGCAAAAACTATTTTCTGTTAAGGGGGGAATATCGTGACCAAAGGCAAACCGTGGACACGTAAACAAGAAAAGGAGCTGCGTCGACTCGTCGGGGCCAAGGATGCTCTCCTTGTTATCGCCGTCAAGTTGGACAAGAGCCCGGAGGCAATTCGTAAGAAAATTGAGAGACTTGGGTTAGAAGTAGTTGACCATAAGAAAAACTCTAGGACTACTACTTCTTTGAAGATTCCGAAGGAATTGCCGACTGTGGAGGAGACTTTGAAGATGCTCGCTAGCGTTTTGAATGCTGCAATGCTGCCGGGGCTCGACAAGGTTGAGGTTCAGAGGCTTCAGACAGTTGCGACGCTTGCCAGGACTTACAAGGACCTCTTCAGCGATTATGTTGACTACAGGGGAATTGAAGCGGAGCTTGTGGAGTTGAGAGAGAAATATGAGGACCTTGTCAAAAAAGTCCAGAACCCTTCGGCCAACTGAGATTTTGCGTGAGCGCTCCAAAATCACGGCTCAAAAGACTCTTGCGATGAAAATCCGTGAAGACCAGACGCTCAGACTAAGCAACGATCCTGTTCAGTTCTTTCGCCAGATCGTGGGATTCGAACCCACCCGCTACCAGAAAGATTTTATCAAGCTGTTTGTGGAGAACCAGTTTACGGCAGGCCGCTGGTGTCGCCGCGCGCATGCTTGTTCCGAAATTAGTTTGCGAAGTATCTGATGCTTCTGGCTTTGCCTGGGTTGCCCGTGTTTGCTGCGGCTTGAGCTGTGAATAGCATGATGAGGATGCAGAGTTGAGCGTGGAACGTTATTTTGGCCAG
>JBGQMW010000032.1:0-9537 GCA_041500785.1 Bathyarchaeia archaeon | reverse complement strand
CCTACGGTGATGACCGAGTTCACAGAGTTGAAGTGACTGGTGAACCACAGAGACTTGCGGAAATAGCTTACCTCGACGAGATAAGAAACTTGGGTTATGAACCCCTAGTTGAACGAGAAGACAAAAGGGCACAAAGCTTCTTCCACATGATGCGCTGGTTGAAAGAAAATCCAGACATGCTGAGATACGCCAAGACTGGTTGGCCACGCCTGTCAAGATACTGTCTATTCAAATCCTGTGATCAAAGCAGTATGTACAATGCAGTCTGCACTGATTGCGGGAATGAATGCGAAGTTCCATTCAAACCTGACCAAAATAGACCAGTTTACTGCCAGGCATGTTGGGCAACACGGAGACCCTCTCGATAGACACACCCGCGCGCGCTGACTAATCGCGTGACTTTTGGCTATTATGCTTCGCTTAATGACTGCTTGGATGGGACCTGAGAGCGCGCCAAGAGCTAAGAAAGAAATAGGGAAGAATCGCACGTTAATTGGTTTTCAAGCTCATTAATAACCTCAAAGGCTCGGAGTTTCAAGTAGTGCACGCATCAAATCTCCGTCAAAGATAGCTGCATCAATACTGTGTCGGAGTACGTTCCATCAAAGAATTTTATGTCCCGGGTTAACCTGCCGCTTTCTTTGAAACCACACTTTTTGTAGACGTGAAGAGCTCTTTTGTTAGTGGCACAGACTGAAAGCTGAAGAATCTCAAATTCTGGTTGCTTGGCGATTTCTGTCAGTTCTGCTGTCAAAGCTGATCCAATGCCCGTGTTGCGGTAACCCTCGCGAATGGATATGCCAAATTCTGCGACGTGTGCGCGCTTGTCGGTTTGGGGATGAATACTTGCGCCTCCAACTACTTTGTCATCAACTCTTGCCACCAGGTAGCGCATCCCTGCTTTTGTTCCATGTTCAAACCATCGGCGCTCTTCTTCCATATCAGTTGTCTCGTTATTCATGAAAAGACATCTTCCCTCTCAAAAGGCTCCCCAGAGCCCAAAGAAACACCCCTCAGAGTACCCCCTGAGACATCAAGCTCAAAAGCAAATCATAACCCCAACCAAAACCCTTCTCAGGGGGCTCCCCAAAACCCAAACCCCTTCAACTATGGAGATGCATTGGCGAGAAGAGCCTGTGCTGCTCTTAGCCTCCTTGCTTTCTCAACGTTACTCCTTCCATGTTTAGCGCGCACGCGCTTCAAAAATCGTTCTCTTTTCGCCTGCTTTTTCCTTGATCGTTTCAACCAAATCTTCCTTCCTAGAAATAGGAACAACAAACAAGGATTATAACCTTCACCTAAATGCGAAGCCCAAAACCCCTTCTTTGCCACCTGAAACAATGGGCTATTACCTCTTCTTCATCTACCTTTTCAGAAACCCAATGCCCAACACACAACCACCCCGAAAACCCCGAAAATTCGGTTTTCCACCAAAAGAACCAAAAGAAGGCACCCAAAAACACTTGCTAAACATGCAAAAAACAGTTATCCAAAACACCAAGAGGAGTGACTGATAAAGGGGCTCTCCCACACAACACGATTCATTCCAAAACATGAAACACCATCAAAAAACAAAGTCTACTCAATGATTTGGGGTTAGCAAAGCGTTTCACTTGTTTGTCAAGCTTCAGTCAGCTAAAACAGTACAAATAGTCAGTTCACTTGCAAAAGACCCAAGCAAACACCATCAAACACCCAAAAAGAACCACAGAAAAGGCTCAGATGGAAAGGGCAAAGGAGTAACCTATAAAAAATAAGACTTTACCCCAACCAATCCTCCGCACCAAATTCCAAAATCATAAAAGACCTCGCCCGTTACGGCTATATATTTTGGGTGCGATCATATTCCAACAGCTCTCAAATCTTCAGGGCATTGGTGAGAATACTTGAAGAAGCTGCATATTCTTCCGCACAGAGTGTGTGAATCGACATGTTATGTCAATGGACTGGAAGACATTCTGACGTGGAAAGGAGCAGAATACTCTGACTTCCTGCTTTCTGTCATAGGAGGTATGGCTGGCTTCACCTATCTGCGCTTCAAGAGAGCAGATCCGCCATGCATGGTGTACTGGGGGGCAAATCCTAAGTACTTGATGAAAGACCTGGCAAACATCATTGGCTTCAAAGACACTGTGATCGAAGGAAAAACATTCAAGAACACATTCCCAAGGCTGAAAGAGTCAATTGATGATGGACAGCCTGTTATGGGCTGGAGCTCTTGACATGTACTATCTCCACTACTACCCAGATCTGTATAGGAAACATCATGTGCCCATCCACTATGTTCTTGTCGTCGGGTACGATGATGACAAGCAAGTCGTATTCGTCCAAGACTGCAGCCACAAAGGTGTTCAAGAGATACCTTATGAGGAGTTCAAAGAATCCCTAGACGTCAATGTTCCTGGAATGAGCAAGAAAAACGCTATGAGGACGTTTACTCTTCCTCAGAAGTTACCATCGGAATTTGAGGCGGCAAAGAAGGCTTTCGCCTACAAAGCCGAGCGGTTCCTGAACCCTCCGGTCAGACTCTTCGGCCTTCCTGCCATGCGCAAACTGGCCGACGAGATTTTTGAGTAGAACAATAGCAAGTGTTTTGAACATATGGCAACCTATGCGACAGCGCCGCCACTGCCACCTAAGACCTTCGAGAACAGTCATGGGATGCGGTTCTGGCAAGCTGACGTGCTCAGTGCTTTAGGAAACAAATACAATGTGCGCAGCTGGACCGAGGCTTCAAAACTGTTCAGGAGATCTGGAGAAGAGATCATGAAACTGTGCAAAGCAGCGCTAGAGCAAGACAAGCAACGAGTATCAGAAGCTTTGACTGTAATAGCTGAAATCGAAGAACGCGCCTACAAACTGCTCAAAGACGAATAGGATCATCACAATCCACGAAAATAGTAAGCGCGCGCAATCCATATACACTCAAATCAAGAATGAAGTATCGGAAGTGCACAATATGAAGGAAGGGGAACTTGACGCGACGAAAGACCGTGTTTTGATGCGCGATTTTCGCAAATCTGATCTGAACGATTTGCTGGACCTTTTTCCGAGATGTTTTGCCAAAGAGTTCGAGGTCACTGGTTTTGATCCAGAACATATAAGAAGCATGGTCAATCGTGCCTTCGGAAGAACAGGCAGACTCTTCCTAGGGTTGTTGCGGCTCTTTGGAAGAGAGCCAATGAAATTCCGGGTTGCAGAGGTTGACAGCAAAGTTGTGGGCACAACAATTGTGAATAGTGGAGGAAAAGTAGGCTACGTATCATCGGTTATGGTGCATCCAGAATACAGAAGAAAGGGCATAGCGACAAGACTTCTGAAAGATGCCACTGCTCATATTCAACGGAAGAGAATGCGCAGGGCGGTCCTGCATGTAGATTCAACGAACACTCCCGCAATTGACCTATACACCAAAATGGGGTTCAGATCATTTGAGCATATTGCACATTTGATAGGAGAAACAACCTCTTTGTCTGCGGTAGAAGATACCGATGAAATCAAAACCCGGCCAGTTCAGAAAGATGACTTTGATGAAGTCTACAACCTCATAAGAGTCTCAGAAGACCCGAATCGCCTGAAGATCTTTGATTTCAGTAAGGACAACTTGAAAACGCCGTTCCTACAGAGGCTGCTTCACTTTTCGACTCAAAAGAAGATAGTCGCAATACTTGACGGCAAAATAGTTGGGTATGCGGAGACAAGCTATACCACACCTAAACAGGCAGGCAGTATCAGTTCCATTCACGCGGTTGCTCAAAACAGATCAAGCGAGGTTGAAAGATTGCTTATCAGTGCAGGAATCAAAGAAATCAGAAAAGGCGGAGCAAATAGAATCCGGGTGCCAGTTTCCAGTGTGAAGCACGAACTCATTGAGGCACTGAAGAGTCTAGGATTCCGAGAGAGCTTGGCAATGGATGGAATGTTTATCGAAGTCTAATTCTCACTACGTTGCGGTATGCGCCAAGAAGAGTGAGTGAAGAAAGTCATAAGGAGAAAGAGCACGCGGGCCGATTAAATAATTGTCCTAGGTTTGCAGTAGGCTACATTTGACAGATTGCTGTCTCAGGGGCCTAATGGTTTCGACAGAATGAGATCGAGTTCTCCGGACCTGAATCAGGTATTATTTGATTCGCCTGTGCGTCCGCCAGAAGATTAGGCGACTGGGACTAGATGTAGTAGAACAAGATTGTAGCGTTTGTTCTACTACTTCCAGGTTGAGTCTGCCTAGGGAACTTACAAGCATTGAAGAGGCTTTGAAACTTTTGGCTGGCGCCTTAAAAAGAGCGCGTGTGGGCCGCGCGCGCGCCCCGATACTTTGAACTTGAAGAACAAAGGCAATTGGATCACTGTTTACGTTGAACTTCCTGAAGGCTACAATGTTAGTGATATCGACCGAACTACAGTACTGTTGAATGACACGATTCCAGTTGATCCGTCCTGGGTTAATGCGCCATTAGAATCTGTCATCGGAGACCACGACGACGACACCGTTCCAGACTTGATGGTGAAGTTTAACAGGACAGCAGTTTCAGAATACATACTTTCCAAGGGCTTCAAGTATGGCAACGTAACGTTAACCATGACTGGGAAGCTTTCTGACAACACCCCGTTTGAGGGCAACGACACAATCATGGTTAGGATGCCTGGTGACGTGGACTGCAACGGCAAAGTTGACATTAGAGATACTGCACTCGTGGCCAGCAGATATGGAAAGCCCAACGCAGATCCATACTACGACGTTAACGAAGACGGAAAAATGAACATGCAAGACGTAGCATTAGTAGCCGTAAACTTTGGAAAAACATACTCATAGCAGACAAGACTTCATCACCTCATTTTTTTCTGTTGCGTCTTTCGGCAATTTCACTCGGCAGTCAGGAGCAACATCACAAGCATTATCGACATCGATATTACTTGTATTGCCAAGCCATCTACTTACTGTCTGTCGTGGTACACGCCATAAAGACTCACAAATTTTGAGCAGAAAAGGCTAGTTTTCCAGTGATAAAGTGTTTAGGTTGTTCTTCTAGACTGAAACGTCTAGAAGTTCATGCAGCAAGCGCCGTACGATAGGAATGTTCAGCTTGTATTTTTTCGTCAAACGCTCCGCGATAGCACCAAGCTCTTCTCGGACCGTGTCACGTTCTGCCTGGGGGAGATCCTTCAAGCTTGTTCCTTCTTTTCTATAACAACATGAGAATTGTCAACCCACATACTAACCATGTCGCCCTTCCAGAGCTTCATATGCTCGCATATCTCTTTTGGCAGGGTGACTTGCTTGTTAGGTCATGTAAGCTTGGTCTCCTTTCTTGTCGTCTGTGCTTTTGGTTGGCATGGGTGGTGCTGGAGCGTAGAAAGTCTTGTCCTTTGTTTGTGTGCCAAACCTCAAGGCTGTACTAAAATTGTATATGGGAGTCCCGTCTGGATTTTTCCTATCAACCGCGACTCCGACGCGAGCAATGTCCACATACACTTTTACCATAGTTTCATCTTCTAGACGGAATACAACTACGTTACTTCCGACAACTTTTGCGGAGATTTGTTTGTACTTTATCTGTTCTTGTGACATAGTATCACGAACTTCATCAACAATCCTCTTTTTGTGTCTTAAAAGACTTTTCTCGTTAGGGTACTGTTAAGTCTGTTGTGGTGGCAGGGTTGGGGGAATTTGTGGAATTTGGGTTTATGAAAGAATCGGTTGAAATTGAGAAGAAGAACCGGAACGAATTATCAGCGCGCTGAGACTCTGATAGAGTGGACAAAAGAAAAACCGGGAAGATAAACTAGAACGCGCCTAGAATCACTTCTTCTTTTTCTCGTCTACCTTCTTTGTTTCGACAGGCTTCTTTTTACCCATTTAAGATCGCACATTCCCCTTTAATGCTGATAGTATTAAAGACTTGTTCTTGTCGGTTACCTCCCCGTTAGCCTCAATTGATGCTAGCGGGAAATTAGTTGTTATGCCTTCTTTTCGTCTTCTACTCCTCATTAGACTCCCCGCCTCTAGCTCGTTCTGCTTCTATATCATTCCATATTTCTTGAATCTGTGCGTGGGAGAAGGGCTTTCCCGGTGTCGACGACTACGTTCAGGCACTCATCATAGAAAACACCGACATAATGCGCTCCAAACGTAAGAAGACAGTCCAGATCACCGCGAAGATGTACGCGCATATAGAAAACATGTTGCAGAGGCCGGGACCAGATTGGCTCAACTATGTGAGCCCTGAAGCTTTCATAGAAGCTGCCGCCGCCAACTATCTTGAAAGACTCGTTGAGCTTGACGCTGCCCTGGAAGAAATGAAGAAAGACTGAACCCTTAATCCCCTTTCTTTTTTCTGTTTATGGCTGTTTCCTGGTGTGTTCAGTCATTCTTTCAACTCACTTTCAGCCCTGTAATATCTCACGACTTTCTCAAAGTCGGTTTCAGCCAGTATCTTGCCTTTCTCTGTGACTTTCCAACAGGTTAGATAATATGTCTTACCTCCGAGGACAAGCTGAATTTCAGGATGGATTCCTCCGCAACTAGGACAGTTTTTCGGTTCACCTAAGTCTTTTTCAAGCCATTCTTTCAGTTGGCCTACAATATACTCTGGAGTAATTGGTTCAACCAAGTCTTTGAGAATCGGATCAATCTCGAATTGTATCATTCGATCCATTCTAGTCTTATTTGCCTTGTTGTGTTTCATGGTTTAACACAATCAACATTTTCTTTTCCTAGCGCGCACGCTCTTTCTTTTTCCTTTGTCTTATATTCTGAGCATTTGCACCTGGAACATGAACCTTGATTCTTGGCAAACCATCTCAGGACTGTACGCCCACCTTCTTCTATTGGCTGAGCCCATCCCCAATCGTAAGCGCGTTCGCTAACCCCATCGTAATGTTCAGATTTCAAATGACCACATGCACATGCTTCGTCAGTCATGGATACTTCTTCTTTCTTTTTTCTGTTTATAGTTGTTTGCTGTCTCTTTCCATTTCTTTCCTAAGACGCTTTGCAGCTTCCTTTCTCTTTTCCAAGATAGGTTTGAAACTGACGGTTCCCTAGCAGACGCGGTTTCGTGAAATTGCATATGGGAGGCGACAAACGTAAGCAGACGAAGAATGTTTGACAGATTGGAATGCCAGAACTGCTTCTACAAGGGCGGAAGCAACTGCTTGGGATAGTGTCCCTACAACATTTGGAAACGAGAACAATTCTAACGTGACTGTCGCGGTCGCAAGATTCTGAAGAAGTAGACCACCTGACCGAAAACATTCATGAATTGCTCAAAAACATAATGCAGTTTCATTTCACGCAAGACTTTTTCATATCTGGATTTCTTGGTCTGGTGCACGCGTTGCGAATGAACGTTGTGCCCGTAGCGCGTTCCACTATGCTTCTAGGCCAATCAGTATCTCAACAGCCTTTCTCACGAAATAGGAGCATCTTTCATCACACACGTTTGACTTTCGCAGTCTTTCGAGTTCTTCGGGGTTAGTTAAATCATATCCAATGAGTTCTTTGCAGAAGGAGCTGCCACATTCTTTCACGAAATGATCGTAGAATTTTAGAGCTATCTCGTATGCCTTCTCTTTTTCTATCAAGACTGTCTTGTCGGTTCCATGTTTTAATCCAATGGCCATTATGGCGCCTGTTAATGCTCCACACAGTGAACCGCGTCTTCCGATTCCCCCTCCAAAAGCTGTGGCGATTTTTGGGATTAACCTGTTTCTGCGAATGCCATAGTATTCTTGCATGGTAAGTAGGACGCTTTGGGCGCAGTTGTAGTCTTGTTTGAAGTAGTCTGCTGCTCTTTCTGGGAATCGGCCTGTTTTTTGTTTCATAGTTGGTGTTTCCTCTTTTTGGGTCTTTGATGGCGCGCGCGTTCTATTAGGTTGACCATTCTAGCAACGACTTCTCTGCATTCCTCCATTGCTTCTTTGTTGTGAAGAACTTCTCCTTTGGCATCGCCTGTTTTGACGTTGACTCCCAAGTGTGGCGTCCGGTCTGAGAAGACTGGTTTCAATCCCAGTGCTTCGATGTACTCTTCCACAATTCTCAAGATTTCATTCTCAACGTGACCGGTGCCTGAAGTGAGGAAGATGCCGAAAGGTTTTACAGAGAATAATTCGCTGCTTGACTTCTCGGCCTTGGGCTCGTAACCGCCGTGTCTTCTCATGTGGAAAAGTGTGTCCAGCCTTTCGAGAAAGGCAAGGAACTTTGAGCCTACGAAGAGATATTTTGGCAAAGAGAACACGATTCCATCGGCAGCCTGCATTTCTTTCAGAATCTCGTTGAAGTCGTCCTGTAAAACGCAATCACTGCCGTCTTTGCATTGCTCGCATAGAGTACAGAATCCTATGTTCTTCTCTGCCAACTGAATTGTCTTGTAGCTGACAGGTAGTGACTCAAGAACCGTTTTGGCCAGATGATACGAGTTTCCGTTTTTCCTCTGTGACCCGACAATTGCAAGAAGACCGACTCTGGATTTCATAGGAGCCAAATGTTCGATCTCTCGAATAAATGTCTTTTCTTGAACAAAGTCTCACAATATCTCCATTTGTCAGCCCGCGTGCACTATCGATCGAGTCGCACATTGTGGAAAATGGTGAATGTCGTTCTATTGATTTGGCTATGGCTTGCGTGTTTCCGTTTCAGGATTGCTCCTTTGAGTCTTGAGTCTTCACTATATTTGGTTCGGCAAAGATTTCCTTCAGCTCGGAACACGTCAGGATTCCTAAACGCACGCGAAGCGTTATGGGCGTGGGATGCGCCCGCATAGCATGCTTAAACCAATCCCGTTGAGGCATGACCTTTTGGAACCAGAATCTTCGTAGCCTTACGCGTGAAAAGGGTTATATGATCGATGTTATCCTTTGACTAGGATTTGCATCAAATACCTAGAGAGAAAAATCTATGGAGTAGGCGAAACAGTGAATGGAGTTTGCATGGATTGCATTAGCCACAGGAGCATTTGCAATGTTCATTGTGACGTACTTGACTTGGTCCATTTATCAACAAGATCTCGGGACTCCTCAAATGCGAGAAACCGCCAGATACATAAGAATCGGAGCCAAAACCTTCCTAAAAAGACAGTATAAGACGATTCTGTTCCTTGTCATGTTGATGTCATTTCCAATCGCCGCAATCTTTGGGTTGGAAACCGTTCTCTCCTTCATCTCTGGGGCACTGCTTTCACTACTCGCTGCGTACATAGGAATGAACGTGGCTGTCAGAGCGAACGTTAGGACCGCAAACGCTGCTAACACATCGCCGGAAAAAGCATTCACACTTGCTTTTAGAGGAGGAGCCGTGATGGGGCTTTCAGTTGTTGGATTAAGCCTCATCGGAATAAGCGTACTCTATCTTCTGTTCGGTCACAGGGACCCTAACCTATTGGTTGGATACGGATTTGGTGCCAGCCTAGCAGCTTTGTTCGCACAAGTGGGCGGCGGAATATTCACAAAAGCAGCAGACATAGGCGCAGATCTAGTTGGCAAAATCGAATTGCGCATTCCAGAAGACGATCCTCGAAATCCAGCGGTAATTGCAGATCT
>JBGQMW010000031.1:0-11542 GCA_041500785.1 Bathyarchaeia archaeon | reverse complement strand
TGTTCTATGTCCGCTTCTTGGTCTCGCCATCCACCGATTATCAGAATATCCTTGCAAGACAGTGCCTGAGCATGCTTCACCAAATCGTATTTGTCTACACCTGCAAATATTTCAGCAGAAAATTCTTTGGCTCTTGGGGCCTTGAAACCTGAAACTGAAATATCCTGATCCATGCCTTCTTCAAGGGCTCGCTTCAACTCAGCGTTCTGCTGTATCATTCTTGCGGCTTCTCCAAGGTTGCCTCCAGCAATGTCGACGAGTCTTCTTATGGCAGGATCACTTAACGATCCTAGTAAAGCCATGCCACCCCCAAACTGTAGCCTGCGAGGGCAACGCTTGAAGGGTCCACATTGAACTCTCGGACGGCAACATGAGATTTCACATAATGTATGGCGGCGATCACATCTTCTACCGAGTTCGCATTCGTGAACGTGCCTTCGCTTCCCCACGTGCCTCGGTAGTTGAAGGCAAGAGCGTTGAATCCTTCTTTCATCAATCTCTCGCCAAGTCCAAGCACGTCTTTGTTGTTTCCAGGAAACCCAGGACAAAGGATAACCGTTGGCAATGGTCCGACTCCAGAGGCTTGATAGAAGATTGCGTGGATATTTGCACCTTTGCTCTCAAATGTTACTGGAATTGGTTTCTTCATCTGCCATCACACGACTGACTCTATCTCCAAACGGTGCTTCAAGACCTTAGAAGAGTTTGACACTCAATCCACACGACAATGTCTTTCCGGTTCAGCTATAACTCTTCCCCAAAATGAGGAGTATACTCGATTCGTATACTACCCCTATAGTGCTTACTTCCTACTATTATCTGAATCTGTATACTGCTCTAATAATGGCTGCCCTCTTTTAAGCCACCAAGTCTCCTTGACCCGTATAAATTTGGTTTGGGTTTGGGGGTAAAGTTTTATCCAACCAACCACGGACGACGACGGACGACCACGACGGACGATGGTTAATGAACAACTATCCATGTGCTTCCAATGGAAGGCCAAAGACTGGATACCTGATTCAGGATACATCTGGATACTGCTGGACAGGATAAGGATAGGATAGTGAGCAATACTACGAGGGGTAGAATTCACTCAAAAACTTGCCCCCTCATAATGAACCTAGGGCTAATAGCGCGCGCTCTATAGAACGAGTCCATCTAAAAACAGAGAAGTTCTTCTGCTCTTCCTCATACTATATTACAGAAAATCAATCTATGAATATGATTCCAAGAAGTGTCGAGCTGTGAAGCCGATGTCTCGCATGTCTATTTTGCCGTCATCATTGATGTCCGCGTTTGTATTAGCGTGCGCGATAGTGAGTTAAGTCTTTGGACAAAGCGAGAAGAAGTCAGAAAGAAATTGGCTCTTGGGTGCGCACATGAAGGGCACATTGTAGCAAAGTGGAACGCGTGCGAATTTGATTTCTATAGGTCTCGACTTTATGATTCTAGACGGGTACTGTTAAGTTAAGTTACCTATTATTTGCCATTGGTCAAAAGCTTTTTTAGTAAATGGTTCCTTATATAGATAAACATGGTGTAGGCGAGAGTGGTGGGATTTGCACCCACGACCTTTCGTTTAGTGGACGGATGCTCTATCTACTGAGCTACACTCTCGCTTGTACCTTTGATCTTTTCATCTGGGGATTATGTCTGCTAGGTTTTTGAGGGATGACCTCATGATCTTGTCGAAGCCCATTTGTGATTCTTGTTTTCCTATTGCTTCCGCTATTTCTTTCATTTCTTTCTCTCTGCAAAGAAGATAGTGTTCTTTTGCCACCTGATTGTATTCGATGAAATCGTTTTTTGGTACATCTGGGTTTGTTGTGCAAATATTACAGTCGCAGGGAATTGTGTTTTCATTGTTTTCTAAGGTGGTCAGGAAAGTTTCTTTATTTTGCATTGTCATGTTTGTAGGGTCATAACGATTTGCGAATGGAGAAATGTCTTTTTGGTCTTTTCGTCTGTCTTCGCGATCTAGATTGAATCCCGTTGACACGATTGCAAATGAAGAGAATGCAGCTGGAAACGTTTGGTTTCCAGCCTCAAGTAAGCCGAACGCTTTTTTCTCGCTATGTTGAGTTACGAGAGCAAGCTCCATGAGAAAGCTTTTGAATGCGGCTCTCTCAAGAGCCAAAGCTTCGTCACATAGGTTCAGATTTTTGAATTTAAAGAGGGTTATTGGTGTCTCGCTATCCGCAACGTATTCTTTGATTGTCGACATTATGTTCTGGTTTCTAAGTATCTGTGATTTTATTATGAAGTAGTCTGCACAATCTCTTTTTTCATCATCCAAAGCTGGAGCGAAGGCTCTGCTTTTTTCATTCATCATAATAGCTATGTTTAACAAATGTGAATTTGTTATTAGTGGGACAGGAGGAACAAGTACGTCAGTTCCACATTTTAGTTCAAGAATGAAGGTATCTCTCATCAACTTTGTACGCATACTAATATCTTTGTCCACACATGACCAAAAGTTAGTATGCTCTGCTTCTCTGAAAAGCTGTGTACTTGTTACGTCTTCACCTTTCTTTTTTGCATCCATTATTTTCTTTTCTTTGGACATATAATTCTTGACATACGTATTTACGGCGCGAGGAACGAAGGGCGTATTGGCAATACGCTCCATGTTGGCAGTGTAATAGAGATATTCTAATGCAGGGTCGATAAAGAGTACGTTTTCTCCAGATTGAGGTGGTGGCGTGTTTAATGTTTGGTCAACGATATTTAGTGGAATCTTGTGCTTTTTGGGATAATAGACCGTTCTACCTGCATCTAGTAATCTTACAACCTGAGCAGAAAGATATTGTGGATCATATAGACTCTTTATTGCTGAGTGGATTTTCAGCTCGCTTTCGCTCTTGAGTCTTGGTGAGAAGGTTGGGGTTACGAGTTTTTTATTATTGATTGTCAAGTCCATAGATTCTGAAAATTTGCATTTCCTTTCTGGATAATGCGTAACTTGTATCTTGCTCGAACTCATTGTTCAACCTCCCTTTTTTCGCTTGCCAGCGTGATGAATTTCTGCAGTCCATTCATGAATTGAAAAAAGTCTTCGCATCGAATCATGATTCCACCTCTTACCGTCTTTAATCGCAGCTCATCCTGCTCTTTTTCTTGAATGAAAACGAACTTGCCTTCAGCATTCACCAACTTGATGAAATCGTAAATTTTGTTGCCTATGGGTACAGACAGTCGGTCAGTAGGATGGACAAGTCTTCCATTTTGGTAGTATATTGCTCCACTTCCTCGGTCACTCTTGTAAGCTTCTCTAATTGCACAAAGATACTCTAAGTGCTTAGTTACAGTGATTCTATTCAGATTTGTAGCTTGCACAATTTCTGATGCCATGACGCCGTTTTCATTATTAGCAAGTATTTTCTTTATCACAGACCTAACGTAATTCTCTCTTTCAAGTGGCTTCAGGGCTTGCACTTCTTCTGCCGAAAACATAACATCAGGTATTTTTATTTCCATCTTTGACCCTCACTACACTGTTGATGAGCTTGCATGTTTACGATTGTAGTTATGCATCATGTATAACATCTCCGTATCGCCAACGTTCCATTTCTCTATAGGCTCACTCAGTATTTATATTTTGGGTCTCTTGTGGGAATACCACAAGCTATAAATAGGTAAAGGTATCTCATAGTATACCAGTGAACTGTGATGAACTGCAAATATTGCAACTCTGAAAGCGTCACAAAGAAAGGTGTTAGACACAACAAGCAAACTTACAGGTGCAAGAATTGCGGACATATATTCGTAGCTAATGGCAAGTTTTCTAGAATGAGAAACGACAAGAACATTGTCGTTGCAGCTCTCAACTTCTATTATGATGGTCTATCTCTGAGGAAGGCACAGAGAAACCTAGAGCAAATCTTCGGAGAAAAAGTTTCGCAAGTCACGATTCTGAATTGGCTTAAGAAATATTCAAGACTCGTAAAGGAATACATGGTTTCTCAGGTTCCTCAGCTCTCAGGCTTGTGGCATGAAGACGAAACCATGCTTCAATGCAAAGGACGAAGTATCTGGTTCTGGGAAATGATAGACGAAGACACAAAATTCATGGTTGCGTCTCACATCTCTGGAACAAGAAGTATGGAAGACACAATAGCGATTTTCCAGAAAGGTTTTGACCAAAGCAAAGTAAGACCAAAAGCAGTATTTGTTGACGGTTCTCACGTTTACAGTGGTGCCTTCAACCATGTCTTCTACACAATGAGAAAGGACACAAGACCTGAGTTAGTGCAGAGAGTTGGCATAAGGGCTAGAGAAACAAACAATATAGTCGAAAGATTGCATGGCACACTCAAAGACAGAACAAAGACAATGAGAGGACTCAAATCTTTTGAATCTACCAAATTGCTTCTGGAAGGTTACTCGGTTCACTACAACTGTGTGAGACCTCACCAGAGTCTAGGCGGTAAAACTCCCGCGCAAGCTGCAAGAATGGAAGTGCCTAGCAACTGGAGAGGGCTAATAGACCAAGCAACCAAACAAGAAACAGAACTTTTCGTTAAGGCTGTGAAAGGAAAGGAGGAAGAACAAGAGTTGAAGGTGATAAGTAAATGAAGAAAATCTTAGTCAGTCTCCCCGATGGAGTAGTTGAAACCCTAGACAATGAATTAATAGGTAAAGTCGGACAAACTCGCTCTGACACTCTCCGCACAATAATCATGAATTGGTTGTCTGAGCAAGGGTATCTTATGAAAGGTGGAAAACGTGAAGAAAAGCAAAGTTAAGCGGGAACCTGCTGAAGAAATAGACCTTCTAGACACAATGCTTTCTAGCCTTGTCGAGTTGCTAGAGGAGAAGGGCATCTTGACACAAGAGGAATATGAAAAGCGGATCATGAAAAAAGTGAAAATCAAATGACGAATCCAGAACATTATAGAAAAACAATTCTTGATGCTTTTCAAACAGGGGCTGGACGTAACATTTACTGCCGTTTTGAAGACCTTACAAATGAAGCGTCCGTTGAGACGTTCTTTCTAAATCGCCTAATCCCAGACTTGGGGTTTCGAGATTCACAAATAAAAACTAAAACGAGCATAACAACTCTTAGAGTTGCGCGTGGGCACAAAATAGAAAACTACAAACCCGATTATGTTCTACTTGTCAATAAATTGCCTCGTTGCGTTATTGACGCCAAAGCTCCTGATGAAGACCTAGAAAAATGGGTAGAGCAATGCTCAGGGTATTGCCTTGCTCTGAATCGCAAGTTTCCAAACGAAAACCCAGTACGATACTTTGCATTATCCAACGGCAAGACTACTGAGGTTTATGAATGGGACAAAGATGACCCAGTTTTGACTCTCGACTTCAACGATTTTGAATGGGGAAATCCCAAACTTTTGCAGTTAGAACAACTAATCAACCCGAAGTCTTTAGTCGGAAACACTCAATCCAATTTGCTGCCTACATCTACGAAGGATTTTGTTTTTATTCGTCCATCACCAGAAAAGGCAAAACAAATTTTTGCGTCTTGCCATCGCGCAATCTGGAAATCAGAAGGAAGTGGACCCGCTCCAGCATTCATGGAATTTGTAAAAATAATGTTTGTTAAGATGTGGGCAGACCGAAATCTCCGCAATAATGAGTTGTGTCGAGACGAACTGAGAACTGGAAAGCAAATTATGAAACTACCTAGCTCCGCAGTAACTTTCTCTGTGGACTGGATAGAAAACCGAGAAGAAGAAGGTGCCAGAAATCCAATTGACTCGGTCTTATTTGAAAGGCTAAGAACCGACATAGAACGAGAAATTCAGCTTAGAAAAAAGAAGAGAATATTTGAAAAAGACGAGCGAATAAAGCTTAGAGTGGATACCCTTAAAGACGTTGTGAAAAGACTAGAGCATTACGACCTTTTTGGGATAGATGAAGACCTAAACGGTAGACTGTTTGAAACGTTTCTCAGTGCGACCATGCGTGGCAGAGAACTGGGTCAATTCTTTACGCCTCGTTCAGTTGTAAAAATGATGACCAAACTCGCGAATCTCTCAGTTGACCGTAGTCACCAAGACCGCGTAGTTGATGCATGTTGCGGTACAGGCGGATTCTTAATTGAGGCTCTTACTCAACTTCGGGCGCAAGTAAGAGCAAACCAAAGTTACTCAGATGCTGAAAGAGACACTTTAATGGATAAAGTGGCAGATGGATGCATTTGGGGAATTGATTTCGGAAAAGATCCTCCGCTTGCGAGAATAGCCAGAATCAACATGTACCTACATGGAGATGGGGGAAGCAAAATCTATTTTGCTGATGCCTTAGACAAAGAAGCATCCAAACCTCTTGCGGATGACCCAGAGGTTGTTCAAAATCTTCAAGAATTACGTGAAAACTTGTCTCAAATTCAATTTGATTTTGCGCTAACAAACCCTCCGTTTTCAATGACGAAAGAAGCAAAAAACGAAACAGAAAAGAAAATTCTCCAAGAATATGCACTTGCGATGCGAAATCCAACTTCAACAGAAATAAGACCCTCACTTCGGTCTAGCGCAATGTTTATAGAACGATATTGGGAAATTTTAAAACCTAAAGGAAAACTTCTTACAGTTATTGATGACACAGTTCTTGCAAGTAAGATGTTCAAGTTTGTTAGGGATTTCATCAGAGAAAACTTTGTAATCCGTGCGATTATCTCTCTTCCAGCGGATACTTTTAGACGTTCAGGCTCTCGTGTGAAGACATCAGTTTTGCTTTTGGAAAAGAAAATTGGAACTGAACAACAGCCACCTTGTTTTTGCTTTTTCTCGGAAAAACTTGGAATTGATGACCTTACGCCCCGCGCATCGGAAGATGATGTCCAAGTAGCTAGAACTCAAGCGGAAAAAGAGACTGAAATAATTGTAAACGGGTATAAGTCGTATTTAAGAGGAGAAACAAACGGCTGTATTATTTCTCCAGAAAGACTTGCAGATAGACTAGACCTAAAGTTTTGTTTTCCACAATTCGGTAGGATGGCAGACAAGTGGCGTGCTCAGAACGTTAAAGTAATCGAGCTAAAAAGCGTAATGAACCCAGTTTATGATTCCCTAAACCCAAAAGCGCATCTAGAAACTGAGTTCACATTAATCAAAGTTACCTATGACGGCAAGTGTGAAGTTGACAAAAAGAAACTTGGAAAGAACATCAAGGCTCATATGATGTATAGGGTAAGAGAAGGGCAACTTGTATTTTCGAAGATTCGTTCAACTGATGGTGCTGTAGGAATAGTGCCAAAAGAAGTTGAAGGTGCACTTGTTTCTGGAAGTTATGTTGTATTCGATTGTGGCTCCGCCGAAGATACTGCTTATTTGTGGATGGTATTGCGTTCTCATGAAATAAGAGCAGATATGCAGTCTTTGTCGCTTGGTGCAGGGCGTTATACTACTTCATGGCCTGAAGTAGGTGCTGTACTTGTTCCTTGGTTATGCGATGATGAAAGACGAGCGATCGGAAAAGCTCTTATAGAGTCATGGAAACTTGAAAAGGAAGTGCGAAAAACACAGGAAGCAGCTTTTAGTAAGCTTGATTTTCTCCAATTGGAGTCGGTGGATAGTGTTAGAAGATGGAAAGCAACGAAGGCACCTACATGAGTTTGGATAGATTACCATTGACAGTTTACTTGAAAACTGAGTTCAGAATGGAGCTTTTTTCCAAGGCATATTGCGAGGAAGGTTCTTTGTCGTTGATTGGAGTTGCCTTGGGTTATAGATCGCGACCAGGATTAAATGGTGTATCACGAGATATGTGGCTGGGGCGGTCGGGCATTCCTAGAAACCGTGTTGCAAGATTGTTGAAGTTAACTGGAGTCTCTTTAGACGAATTTATTAAAAACATAATTCCTAAAGAAGAATCTGAAGAAGTATTGGACTGGCTAAGGTATTATGAGGCGTACAAGCTGCGAAAAAATGAGCATAAGATCAAACCTAAGAACTCACTTTCACATGACAAATAGCTTTACCTTGTCGGGTAACTTAACTTAACAGTACCTTCTAGACGTGTTGTTTATTAGAAGCGATGTGAACGGTGGACGAAGCGTGTAAGAAGCGAGTTTTTGCACAGCGACCATAAAAGGAGTTGAGAGATTTGACGTATGAAAAAAAGGAGATGCACAAAGCAGTCTGCGCTGAATGCGGAAAGGAATGTGAAGTTCCCTTCAAGCCCGATGGCAGCAGACCTGTATACTGCCGAGAGTGTTACTCGAAGAGAGCACCCCCAAGAAGAAATCGATTTTAGATCAAGCCAGCAGCTCTAATCTGAGATTGGTTTTCTCCCAGTTTCCACATTCTTTTTCATATCACTTGAGTAGATATCTTTCTTTCAAATGATCGGTGTAGCTTGCGCGTGGGTGTGCGCGCGCGCTAAATTGTGGGCTAGGATACATTCAAGTATACCGCGTCTTATGTGATATTCATTATGCGTGAGAGGTATTTGGTTTTCACTGGGAGGCCTAATGCGGGCAAGAGTAGCATCATCAGAGGAGTCGTAGGCTTCCATGTGACAATCAGTAAACGAGCAGGAACTACGCGACGGATTTCAAAATATCCTTTGAGTGGTGATTTGGTGCTTGTAGATATGCCAGGGTTTGGCAAGATGATGGGAGTTTCCAAACGTTTGGAGGACCTGAAAAATGATGAGGTCATCAATTTCCTGGAGTCCTTCGCTCAGAACATAGCTTTAGCCGTCCACGTTTTAGATATATCCACATTCTCGGAGGTAACGGGGCGTTTAGAGAAGAAGGGTTTTATCTCAGTGGACGTGGAGATGGTTCAGTTTTTGACAGAAACCTCAGGCGAGTTTCCTATGGTTGCGGCTAACAAGATAGATAAGGTGAATAAGGAGGAGTTAGAGGTCAACCTCGAAGATTTCACGCATCAAATAGGCAAAGGTTCTCCATTTGCTGTTGGAGAACACATATTCCCAGTGAGCGCAAAGACAGGAGAAGGACTGGGCGCTTTGAAGAACTCCATCCACAAAAGGTTGGTGGCGAAAGGATACAGAACGCCATTTAAAGTAGGCTAATAGTTCGGCGCGCGCGTCAGCCTGTAAGTCTATCGGCGCCTCAGAATGCAATTTGAAGTCATCTCGGGGAAACAGAATGAACTGAAACCACCGCTCATACTGACGTGTAATTATCATCATAGGTGCCATGGGGCATTCTGACTTTCAGAGCCAAGTCTTGTGAGCGCATGCGTATTCACTGATTTCCATTGCTTCATCTTGTGCCTCTTCGTCATAGCCTATGTACGCTTCCAACGCCCTCACGCGCGCTTAATATCATTAATGGCTACCACAATAAAGGAGCTTAGATAAGCGGACGATCGATCGGGTAAGATGTGGGGATGCAATAATTCTTTTACATTCTAACGCGCGCTAGACGTTAGAGCGTTCCTCAAAGGACTTCAATAGCCATAGGCCGGTACGGTTAGCAGTCAAGCTATATAAGTGATGTTGAGAATGTTGAGGTGCGCGTTCAGGATCTATTGTTTTAGCGATGGATTTGCCATTGAAGAAAAGCAGAGTTGAAACAAGTTAGATGGTTAAGCAAATTTGGAGGGGTAGAGGCAGGCCTCTTAGCAGCATGCATTCGTACAAAGAGGGGAGGATTCTGGAGAACCTTGCCGGAATCGCTATGCTGCATAAGGTTGATTCGAATGAATTCTTTGATCGCATTGTGGAAGCTTGGAATCACGACGGGTCAGAATGTGGGCAGTTGACTGTAAAATGTCGCAAAAGGACGAGAAATTCAGCGATTTTTCTCTTTACCAACGGTCGGGAGGTTGTAGCTCAATTTCCAATATCGAATGCCATCCTGCAAGGAAAGAATCAGCTCGAAAGCTACACGGAAGCAATTTTGGCCCGAACTTCCTCAGTCGAAAATTTTGAGGGTGTAACCTCCAAGATTGGAGACTTGAAAGTCGGAATGAAAAGGGTCAGCCTCAAAGCAGAGATGCTCGAGATTCCAAAATCAAAAATCGTCTACACGAGATATGGAACAACGGCTTGTATATCGAACGCACTTATCAGAGACGAAACTGGTTCAATGAAAATGAGCCTATGGAACCAGCAGATCGACATGGTGCATAAGGGCGACGTAGTTGACGTCAGAAATGGCGAAGTAGCCTGGTTCAGCGGTGAAAGGCAATTGCGACTGGGGAGAAGCGGAAGCTTAAGCGTCATCGAATGCGCGCAAAAACTATGAGAAGTGGTTTTTAATGCCGAAGACTAAAGCCGTAATACACATTCAAAACGTTGTTGCCGCTGTAGCCTTGAACCAGAAGGTCGATTTGAACGCTGTTGTCAGGAGTTATCCAGGAGTCGAATACCGCCCCGAACAGTTTCCCGGCCTCGTGTTTAGGCTTAAGAGGCCGAAGACAGCCACGCTCATTTTCAACTCTGGAAAAATGGTTTGTACAGGAGCAAGATCGGAAAAGGAAGCGCGTAGGGCTGTTATGACCGTTGTTAAGGAGTTGAAAAGGGGGGGAATAATCATCATCAGCAAGCCGGCCTTTAAGGTTGTGAATATGGTTGCTTCTGTAAGCTTGGGTGGAAGGGTAGACTTGGAACTGGCAGTGGGCGCGCTTGGAAAAGCCATGTATGAGCCGGAGCAGTTTCCAGGGTTGATCTACAGGATGGATGAGCCTAAGGTGGTTATACTGATATTCGCAAGCGGGAACCTTGTTTGCACAGGGGCGAAGAAAGAACAGGACGTTTATGACGCGGTGCATAAGCTTCACGAAAGGTTGGAGGAGCAGAATCTCATATTCTACGAATAGAAACTTCAAATGTTAATCGCCTATCGCCTTCGTTTGTACATTCCTCATCGTAGTGAAGTAGAACGCGCTTGTATCCGAAAACAATGGAAAGTGTTTTATCTGTCACCATCAGAACCTATGGTTATCAGGATATTGGAGGAGATCAAATGGGAAAATGTAAAAAATGTGGAACAGTTGTTTCATCGCCTAGGAAGAAGTGGACGATGGCCGGACGCCCATCCAAAGCTGGAAAAAGAACTCAGCTAGAAATCGGCCTTTTCGACTGTCCAAAGTGCAAGAAGCCCTTCCGAGAAGTACTAAGCAAGAAGATCATTTAGGCACACCGAATGCGGCCCCAAAAAGGCAGCGCCCGCGCTTTTTGCCTTGTGAGAGAGCAGTATGTATTTCGCGCGCGCTCTTTCTTCTTCTGTTTCGACTTTTGTGGTCTGTGCGGCACTTACTAGGCGGGTTACGTAGCAGGCTATCGTGTTTCTCAGTCTTGGGAAGGAGGTTTTGACGAAGCTTCTAACAATAGAAGAGAATATCGAAGAAGAAAGCAAAGATGATTAATCCGGTAATTCTGGCTTCAGCTGCCTTTTTAGGCGCGCGTGCTGTTGATGGTTACAGTTATACAACCTTATGATAATAGTAGAAAATCAACCATCCAATTTCTAGAATAAGAAGAAAGAAGGAAAAAGAATGAGTGAAAGATACAGAAAATATGGTAGAGCAAAGAACTGCAGATGTAAGAACTGTGGGCTGGAGTTTAAGACAGAAGGAAATCCTAGGAATTGTCCTAG
>JBGQMW010000030.1:0-13346 GCA_041500785.1 Bathyarchaeia archaeon | reverse complement strand
AGGCGAAATGGGGCACAAGAACAGCGAAACTCGACAGAAAAGCAGAGAGATACAGGTAACTACTCTGGATCACACAATTGTTATTGATAAGATGAAAGGGTATGGAGTCGGTCAATTTGAAGCCACGGTCCAATACAAGTCTTGAAGGCTTAGACCATACCCTCCACCTATACACGTCGAAAGTGGATAAATACGAAATTCAAAGAGCTTTTTTGGTTTTTATGAGAAAAGATGAAAGGGCAGTATATGTAACTAGAGACGATCCCGCATCACTTATCAAAGAATTCAAGTTCATGAACGTTGAGTTAGGAATCATCAAACCAGAAGAACTTAGAGACCTTGAAAACAAGGGAAACTGCAAGCTACGCATAATCATAGACGCTGGATCGATGCTTGACCAAGAAGACCAAGAAATCACAGAAAGGGAACACTACATAAACGAGCTGGGCAAGAAGCAGCCTCTACGCTGTCTGTGCACATATGACGTTACTAGACTTGATTCCGACACAATTAGACGATTTGCAGCATACCACAATCACCTTCAACTAACAACAAGCGACATAACAATGCTATCTGGAAATTTCATTGACAAATCTAGGTTATCATGCGACTCCGTCGAAGAAATGGTGAAAGATAATCTTGAGACCATAATTCTTGCCCTGCTTCAAAGGAAAACCATGTGTGGAACTGAAATAATAGGAACTATACATCTGGAATTCAACGTGCTGCTCAGCCCGGGAACAATTTATCCTCTCCTTCAGTCATTAAGAGATAGGGGTTTGTTGACTTCTGACAAGGATGGCAAAGCAAAAAGGTATGCCCCTGCAAGAGACGCAGAATTGAAAATAAAAAACATAATTGAGGAGCGCATTCAAGCTCGTAAGCTACTGGCCAACTACCTAATGGCGGAACAAATCGTCAAGGAGACAGATTGAAATGACAAGCGAAGAATGCGCAGAGTTTGCCAAGAGGTCCGAGCGAAAAGAGGGGAGAGGAAACGAACAAGGAAAATATTTCTATGGCGTGATACCGTGTAACGAAGGAAAAAGTTTTGGGCACATAGGAATGAACGGTGACGAGGTCCACACGATTCCTTATAGAGACATCGCAGCCCTAGTTAGCGATTCGCCTATGAAGGACTATGAGATTACCGAAGACAACACATGGAGACACATAGAAGTCTTGAGGCAGATAATGGAGAGATACACGGTCATACCGGCGGAATTTGGAACAACGATAAAAAACGAAAAAATATTGAAACACTTGTTGACAAAGTCTTATGACCCAACTAGAAAAGGTCTACAGCTAGTTGATAACATGGTTGAGCTAGGAGTGAAGGCTGTTCTAAACTCGGACAGCGGGTTTAGTGCCCCAGAAAAAAGAAAGGAATGCATATCAGACATCTTAGGGACACTGAACACCGTGGCAAAACAATCAGTCGTAGGCAACTTGTTCACAAACAGACTGATTCTAAACATGTCTTTTCTGGTCAACAAAGGAGACGTTGATGCATTTTCAGACAAAGTGGCAAGCTTGCAGGAAAAATATCCCATGCTGAAGCTTCTTTATAGCGGCCCCTGGCCCCCACACAATTTCGTTTACATAAAAATCGGAGCCCAAGGCATCGAAATCAACAAAAAACATGTGAACTAATGCCGTTTCTAATAGATGACATTTTGCTTCGAACACTCGGCATATCAGTACCGCCATTTGATACACTCTGGCTGCTGGAAACAATCACGAATTACGTTGAGGATGCAAGACATGAGGAGATCCAACGAAGAATTAACGACAAAGTAAAAGAGAACAGATTGCTCTACGAACTGGGCGAAATAGGAAGAGAGGAATACGAAAGCAAAAACAGGGAATTAAACCAGCAACAAAAGATAAGCAATCTTAAGAACAGAAAAGACCTCAAAAAGAAGATGATACCAGAATAGAATAATGAAAACAACTTAGAAGACGCGAACCAAGTCGTCTCCTCTATAGCATGCTCTGGTACATAATCGCAACGGATGCAAGGGAAGCTGCAACTTTTTCTAAACGAAACGATAGAAGATGCAGAAATGGAGGCTTATCACATGAGCAAAAGATGTGGACCTTATTGTTGTCACCGTTTTTGAATGGATACCAACGAAGGAGACAATCCGGCAAGAGGTTATCAATTTTCGAAACAGATTTCGTATCGGGTTTTTGAATATTGCTTATGTGCATTGAAATCACACAACGTAGAAACCGAGGTTAACGCTATTGTGCACCTTAGGCCAAGCAGAAAAACGCCCAAAAATTGATCCACATCACAGAATCTCAAGAGGTATGGAGGCTTATGCGATATGGTGAACCTTAGATCCGTCGGGGAAGAAGAGATGACAACGTTAACGCCTCAGAAGGAAAATTCTTTGGGAGGCTTGGCAGATGCCATAGAGAGGATTCTAGACAAAGGATTAGTGATCAACGCTGACATCGCTGTTTCTGTTGCCGGCGTTGAACTACTTGGAATCAAAATAAGAGCCGCGTTAGCCTCTTTCGAGACTGCAGCAAAATACGGTTTAGAGTTTCCATCTGGCACAAACTTGGAAACAAAAGCGTGGAAAGAAGCCACAAAAGACAACGAACAGTGTCCACAATGCAACAAAACCGTGGAGAAAGTGCAACTCCTCAACGACCAGTGTCCCTGGTGCGGATGGAAAAGCGCAAACGCCATTACGAAAGAAGAAGCATTAGTGAAAGTGAAGCTCACCTAATTGCAGCTCTAGCCAACTGAGGCGACGAGAATGACTTGGAAACCATCAAGCTCCCACTTGGACTCGATGAATATGACTCAAATCATGAACGCGTTAGATGAAAAGAGCGTCCAGATCCTAATCTTCCTTCTAAAAGAGAGACACGCAGGGATCAGGAAACTGGCTGATCTCATCAATGCCTCTTCCGACATGGAAGTGTTAGTCAAAATAAGGGAGGTCATTAATCCAAAGGTTCAAGAGACCATGGGGCAACCTCTCATCATTTTTGAACCTTCCAAACTTGATCCATTAACAGGCGAAAAAATCGCTTTTTCGTGGTGGCTGAACGAAGAACTAGTAGAGCACATATCCAATGGTGAATTATTTGACCTCCACGACGAAAAGGATGCTCTAAGGATAATAGCTTCAATACCCTTACAAGAAGACGTTAAAGTTGAAGTCAAAGACAATTTTCTCATAATAGCCGGAGAAAAATATCATCAAAAAATCTTGCTTACAAGCGCTGTTGAAGGAAATATGAAAAAAACAGTTAAAAACGGCGTTTTAGAAGTCATGCTGAAGAAAAGCGATGAGAAGACATGGTAATCAAGGTTGATGAAGGCAACCTCAAACAAGGCTTGCTAGGGCTCGTAGTTGCCTTAGCCGAAATAATAGAAGAAGCACTTGAGAGGCAAGCCCTAAGGCGAATCGAGAGCGGTAGGTTGACTGCTGAAGAAGAAGTAAGGCTTAGTGAAGCGTTAGCCGACCTTGACGAGGCGTTGAACCACATAAAGAAAGAGAACGACATTCAAGATGTCGTAGATTCTGTAATTGATGGCCTTTCTGAGGTTGCTGACGTATTTCTAAACCCCGAAAGATGGGAAAAGGAGCTGAGAAAAGCATGAAAGAAACGAAGCTCATCGGAGAAACTGAGCTTGCAGAAGGAAGATACGTATACTGTGTCGTCAACAACGCTGCCAAGCTGAGCCTAGGTAACACAGGAATAGCGAAAGCCGAAGTCTACACAGTTCCCCACAAGAAAATTGCGGCAATAGTACATGCTTGTCAAAGCCAGCCATACCAGTCAAAACACGCAAACAAAGTCATGGAGTGGATCCTAAGTCACAATGATGTAGTCGATCGAGCCACAGAACATTTTGGCACTGTAATTCCCTTTTCTTTTGACACCATTGTCAAAGGTGGTGACACCACAATCAAAGACTTTCTAGAAAGGGGCTACGAAAAATTTGAGCATGAGCTCGAAAGACTCAACCAAAGAGCAGAATATGTAGTTCAGATCTTTTCTGACCAGAACAAGTTAGTGGAAAGAATCTTGGCTGAAAATCAAGCTCTAAGGGAACTGAAAGAGAAAACAAGCAAGATGCCTGAACGAGCTGGATACCTTTTCCGTCGAAAGTTTGAACTAAAACTGAACGATGCTTGTAATGCAACGCGAGCCAAACTGGCCGATGAGTTCGCTTCCCAGATAAAAGAACATGCTGAAGAAATGGAAATTGAGAGAAAAGTTGCACATTTACCAGAGAACTATAAAGACAAAAAACTAATTGCAGCGTTTTCCTGCCTGGTCCACGAGGATAACGTCAAGGGTCTCGGCCAAGCACTCGGCAAAATAAGTCAAGAAGGTTATGCAGTTCGCTTCACTGGTCCATGGGCACCATTTAGTTTTGTCAAGCTTGGGGAAATCTGAGAATGAGACCTAGTCACCGAGAATGTGACATCAACGACATTCTGCAGAAATTGTTAGACAATGGGCTAGTCCTGAACGCAGACCTGATCATATCTATTGCAGGCGTTCCGCTGTTGGGAGTGAACTTGAAAGCGGCAATCGCAGGTATGGAAACCATGCTTGAATATGGGATGATGGAAGCGTGGGACAAGCGCACAAGAGAATCGTATGAGAAAGAATACGCGAAAAAAGTGTCAGTGCCGCTAGCCATGGATGAGGAAATAATAACCAGAGCCTTTGGATCGGTCTGGAGCAATCAAGGCATCGTGAACACATGGAAGCCAGGCATCTGGTATCTTACGAACAATAGGCTCTTCCTTTGGAGGAAAGAGCCTACTGAGATTGTTTTTGAAGCACCTTTAGGTAAGATAGAGGGACTTATTGTGCAAAAGGAAACTCGCTTCAAAACAGAGCGTGATGAACTTTATCTTCAGTTCACTGGTGGCGAAGTAGGCCGCGTCTATGTTTCAGAAATCGGAGAGTTCAAGGAAGCAATTGGAAATGCCTTGCTCACCTCGCTCAATCGCAAGAAAGATTACAAAAATGAAATGATGTGAAGAAAAGTATGGCTAAGACGAGAAAATATGTCTATGGAATCGTAGGATCAGCAAATGAAGAGAGCTTCGGCTGCATTGGTATTGACAACAGCGAGGTATGTGTAGTTCGATACGAAGATATTGGCACCGCAGTTAGTGATGTCCCTGAAAGTTTCAGGGTTGACATAGAAGAAGCAGGGGTCCACGAAAAGGCATTGCAGAAAATTATGGAGACTCACACAGTAATCCCAATCGGGTTCGGAGTTGTAGCCAAAGATGAGACAGAGATAAGAGACGTTTTGAAGCGAGCTCGAAAGAAATTCCAGCACATCTTGAAAGACATAGACCACAAAATTCAGATCAACGTCAAGATTTCATGGGACAAAGCAATCCTAGTATCTATTCTGGAAGAAAATGAAGAAATACGAACATTGAGCAGAGAAACAAAGGAGAACAACGACCAGTCACTGAGAATTGAGCTTGGCAGGAAAGTCAAGTCAGCCCTAGACAGGAAAAAGAATGAATACATGGAGATCATAGAAGTCGCTTTGAAGAGCTTGGCGGATCGGTTTAGAGAAAGTAAAATCCTTGATCAAGACACTCTAATGAGCGCTTCTTTTTTGGTCGACAAGAGACGAGAACAAGAATTCAATGCCAAGGTAGAGGGATTGGAAAGAGAATACAAGGGGAAACTTGAATTCAAAAGTATCAGTCCTTTGCCGCCATACAAGTTCATAAATATTGAAATGAAAAGGATAGATTTCAAGGCTATAGAAGAAGCACGAAGAATCTTGGATCTTAGTCACGAAATAAGCATGTCCGAAGTAAACTCGGCATACAATCTACTTGTGCGCGAATGTCACCCAGACCTCCACCCAGGCGACTCTCTTGCTGAAGAGAAATTCAAGAAGCTCAAGAGCGCACACGAATTGCTGACAAAGTATTGCGAACATTATCTCTGCTCTCTCGAGAAAGCCAAGGTCGAAGAAACTCTCCTTATACACGAGAAAGGTTACTGAGCTATCTTCCTGGATGGCAGATTGGAATGGGCCGAACAATAGGAATAGACCTTGGAACCACTAATTCCGCTGCAGCTGTACTGAAGGATGGTAAAGTGAAGCTTGTTCCAGCATCTGAAGGAGCAACCCAGTATGGAAAAATGTTTCCCTCTGTTGTAGCGTTTGGAGAAAATGGCGAAGTAATCATCGGGAAAAATGCACAGGCATACGCTTACATTCATCCTGACAGAACGATACGATGGATCAAGAGAAAAATTGGCACAGACTACGTTGTAGAAATAGATGGTCACAAGTACACCTCTCAAGAGATTTCTGCTCTCATAATAAAGAAGGTAAAAGAAGATGCTGAAATATACTTGGGAGAGAAAATAGACAAAGCGGTAATCTCAACCCCCGCATATTTCAACAACAACCAAAGAAACGCCACAAAAGAGGCCGGAGAAAAAGCAGGGTTCGAGGTTTTGCGAGTTATCAGCGAACCAACGGCAGCCTCATTAGCTTACGGTCTAGACAAGATCGGTCAAAACCTGAAAATCGCGGTGTTGGATTTGGGTTCTGGAACCTTTGATGTGACGATCCTGCAAATGAATAACGGAATTTTCAGAGTCCTATCTACAAGCGGAGACACCCATCTCGGCGGTAAAGACATGGACGACAGAATTCTAGATTACCTCGTCAAGGAAGTCGAAGAAAGGTACAACGTTGACGTAGGGGATGACCAAAGAATACTGAATAAACTTAGAGACGCTGGTGAACTAGCCAAGATTCACCTGTCTAGTAGATGTTCAACAACCGTGAAGACTCGGATCAATGTAGAATGGACAGAAATTAACCCGAGCATTGTTCTAGCACGAGACAAGTTAGAGGAACTCATAAAGCCGGAACTTGATAGACTCCAATATCCATTGGGACAAGCCCTGAAAGATTCCGGCCTTAGTTCCCAAGACATAGACAAACTCGTTCTCGTGGGCGGACCAACTAGAATGCCAATAATTAGAAAATGCTTCAAAGACTTCTTCCCGAGATTGGAACCTGAGAGGGGCATAGATCCGATGGGAATTGTCGCTATTGGGGCTTGTATACAGGCAAGCGTTCTGAAAGGCGAAATGAGAGATATGCTCTTGCTTGATGTTGCTCCTCTGTCTTTAGGCGTCGAGACGTCTGGTGGAATATTTACTAGACTGATCAAGAGGAACACAACAATTCCAACCGAGACATGTATGGATTTTGCAACGGAAGAAAATGACCAGACTTCAATGATGATCCACGTTCTACAAGGAGAAAGGGAGATGGCAAAGGACAACATGTCACTGGGTCTGTTTAAACTAGACGGAATTTTGCCAGCGCCCAGATATGAACAGAAAGTCGAAGTTACCTTCAAAATTGATGCTGATGGCATACTGGGCGTCTCTGCCGAAATTCTGGAAACTGGGAAAAAAGAAACAATCAGAGTATTAAAGTCGACAGCGCTGTCAACTGAAGAAATCACCAGGATGATCATCGAGGCAACCAAGTTTAACGATTTAGACGAAAAGAGAAAAGAGAACATTGAAATCCGTTGCCGGGCAAAGAATGTAATTTACGGGGCGAAGAAAGTGATAGAAGAAGTAACCGGGAAAATCATTGAAAAGGAAAAATGGGCTCTGAAGGAGACTCTGGACAGACTTGAAGGGGCGTTGAATGGCAGCAATGCTAAGACAGTCAAAGACTACAGTGACATGTTGGTAGAGCAGACCAACGGAATAGCCCTGAAGATGAAGAGGATAAGCCAAGCTAGGATGCTGATCTCTACAGTAAAGGCAACACTGGGTGAAAAAGGATCCAGCGAAGAGAGAAGAGAGATTGCGGAAACAGTAAAGAGACTTGAAGAAACACCGTACAGACACACCGAAAAGGAGATGAACAAACTAAAAGAAATGATAACTCTCTTGGAAGCAAGACAATAAAAAAACAGGTCAAGGTTTATCAAAGAATTTGTCTAGAATGCCTACGAATCATTGAGAGAATTTTTCCCGTTTCGTTTCACAAAGTTCTCCAGCTGATCCATTGATACTTTAAACGTCGTGAACGCATTTTGGAACCTTGTTCTTCCCTCGCTGGTGGCTTCGTAAACTCTCTTCCCACTTTCAACACGCGATTCTACCAATTTCTTCTCCTCCAACGAGTGAAGAAGAGGATACAGAGTACCAGGACTCAGCAAAACGCCGAATTCTGTATGTATGGCCGCCATTATCCTGTAACCGTGCATACGTTTGCCGTTTAATATTGCCAATACCACCAAATCAAGGGACGTTTTGACATACTTTCCAGAAGTCCTTTCTCTAAGTCCACGGATGCTTACAGCAGGATTGGTCACGCTCACATAACTCCCTTGTTTACATTTTTGTGTCGTCTTTTGTTACTGACAGCGATTACCATCAATTATGTTCTTAATGCTTATGAATCTCAATCGTTTCAAAGTCGGCTTCTGAACAAGAATGTGCACGCGTTTGCTGCTGGAACCTCAAACCCTTCGTGAAATTTCGCGTTTCCGATACAGCTTCCGTTTCCAGAGACAAAATCGCGCGCTATGAGGATACGTCCAGCAAACTGTTTAAGCGCGCGTGCACCTTGTCCGACCTGAAAGACCTTAAAACATTATACAAAATGGAAACAACCTAAAAATTGCCAAAGTTCAGTTATTAGAAGAAGAATAGACTACCAAGAATCATAGCTATCAAGATTTTTCAAAAATCTTCTGAATCTCTCCCTGATAGATGTCTCTCTGCATCTTGTTGGTCTTAGGCATGTAGCATGTTCTATTCAATTTGTTGAGAATTGTCCTAGAGTCAAGGAGAGACAGCATAGGGCATAGAGGGAAAGGACAAATTCGCCACGCTTAGAAGAGGATACAGAGACCGAACCTCAAAAGACCGAACAAACTAACAAAGTCATATACTGCCATAATGAAAGTGTCAAACCGACCACTGAAAGGGTGTCATGACCACACTCCTCAACTCCAAGTGGATATCAACAGAGAGATTGGAAAAGAGGCACTATAGTCTATATTACTGTCTGAGTGTGTCTTTCTGTCTGTTGGAATGAAGATAAGAAGAGAAGATTCTCAAGGATTTCGAGATTGACACGATTAGAGAGTTTCTGGCTTCTCAGAAGGTTTTGGAAAAAGCAGGTTTCAAGAAGGATGGAACAATGCGTAAATACTTTTTTCTCAGAGGAGAACTGAGAGATGTTTACGTGTATAGCATTCTCAGAGAAGAATGGAAAGAACCAAAGATACTAACAAAAACCGCTTGAAGATAGTCCCGAAAAAGAAAGAGTATTTGTGGACTACAATATCTCCATTCTAAGTAGCGGTATGCTTGTCAATAATGCCTAGAAAACGGTCAGAGTCAGAATGATATGGAGAGCCAAACCTTAGCCAGAGTGCATAAGGAGTTTATACTGTGACTTCACAATAGGCAAAGGCACGTAGTGAAGGGTTTTAGGATGAGACGTTCCAAGCTCGAAATGTACATAGCCATCCTCAGAGTGTTGGCCCATCGTGGCCCGTTGAAGTTGACGCACATCATGTACAAGGCGAACGTGAATTGCAGTGTTTTGAGAGAATACTTGGATTTCTTGATCAGGCAGAATCTTGTTGAGGAAAGAACTGTTGGAAAGAGCAGACTTGTCTTCGCCATAACACAGCGAGGGATAATAGTGCTGAAGTACTTCAAAGAACTGGAACAAGTACTGCTGATAATGGAAGAAGCAAGGAATAGGCTGCCAACACCTTATTGATCCGCTCCTGAAGAAACACTATTCTGATGGCCTACTCGGTTTCTGGTGTATTCCCAGCGAACTGGATCCTGCGCTGGTGAACTTCATTTCAAGAGCAACCTGCCCTTCTTGCGGTCACAAACCCCTAATCAAAACCGAACCAGAAACAATCCTTCAAACACCAAACCAAAAAGAAGACACAGTCCCAAACATGATTCGAGACTACCTACAAACCTCCTGGGCTCCAGAACCCGTTTCTTTAAACACACACAACACGATTCCAAGCAAACACCATCAAACACGCACGCGTGTCTAGCGCACTATCAAAAATAGCGCAGGATTTCAAGCAGACTTCCTATAGAATCAACGTCTTTCGAAGCTTTTCCTACGCGATCAATGAGCAACGACTTCAAACCAGCTCTCTCTGCACCTTGATAGTCTCTCTCAATCTTATCGCCCACAAAAAGAACCTCTTCTGGCTTTAACTGAAGTTTCTCCACAGCATAGAGGAATATTCTACTATCAGGCTTTGCTTTACCGCAAGAGTCGACCCCAACAATGACATCAAAAAGGTTTGAGGCCCCAAGTCTCTCCAAAATCTGTTCGTAGTCTTCCCTAAGACCGTTTGTTACAATCCCAGTTTTGACCCGCCACGCTCGCAGTTGAGCCAACGTTTCGGCCACATCAGGGTAGAACTGCAGGTCAGCATAGTCCCACCATACCTCAGAAATCCTTCGCGCCAAGAGTTCGGCATCTCGCTCAACGCCTAGACTCTTCACAATAGCCAAGTTCCAACTGTGCCAAAAAGCCATCCCTGACTGGACCTGACCAGCGTCAACATCGAATTCTTCCTCATTCGCCTTGTGAGCCTCAAGAATCTTCTCACGACTTGCTCTGACTCCATAGAACTCGAGTATTCTTCTGAAAATCTCAGGGACCTCGAGTGTCTTGATGAGTGTTCCTCCGAGATCGAAAAGCACGCCTCTAAACTCCAATTCTCGCACTTCACCTAATGCTGGCACACACAGAGCGTTTCCGTCAATAAAAGAATATCGCGCTATTCTAGCTCATACCTGAAGAGCCTGCTCTTTATCTTCGAAAGAGAGAAGCAAACAACAACATAGCCTATCGCCAGAAGGATGCCCACGATGAGCCAACCCATGAATCCTGCTGGCTCGCTGAATCCCAGCAGGAACCCGACAAAGATGAGCCAACCCTGAAACGCTGGCGCAACAGCGTATGGCAAAACGACAGAGCACACGACAAAGAACATGAACAGAACCAGGTAGTACTTGCTCAGTTTCGTGGCAACTTTCTTGGTCAGTTGCAGAACTCTCAAGTCTCCGAGCGCCATCGTAGCGCCTTTCTGAATAGCCTTGATGAAAACCCCAGTGTTCATGTAAACCTCAGGAGTTTCCTCTAGGACAATCATGTTCAGACTGATGATTACCAGAACAAAGCTGAGGAAAAGGCCAGAGGTGAGGATCTCCCAAAGAAGCAACAGCATACCTCCGGTTATCACCCCCACAGCCAAGGGCAGAGCGGTCAAGAATCTATGGATCACTTTTCTTTGGTGAGGGTAAGGGTCAAAAACAACATAGGTTCTGTCGAAAACGCTGGCTGTCAACTCGGTGGAAAGACCGTTCAGATCTCTGCTTTTCTTGCGAAAGAGAACGGCTAGGACCAAGCTGGCGCAGGCCAATGATGCCAGGGTCACAGAAGAATAGAAGACGTAGGCTTCTGCCAATTGTCCCTACCTTTCCATCCAAGATGGAACGTAACGAATATTAACGGTTGCCGCTTCGCAGCGCGTTTTTTGATATCTTTGATTTCCTTAGTCCTCTCCAGAATCCTGACTTTGCGAGCTGAGCGCGTTGATGCTGAGGAATCCCTCCCTCTTTTTCTTAAATCAATGCAAGGGGTGTCGAATATGGCTCGATTCAGCCGAATATGTTTACGATTTCGGAATATCTCCTTCAAACTATGGAAAGACCGTCTTAGCAGGTGTCAGCGCGCACTGGGGATGAAGATGGTCAGAAGGATTTATTGTGATAAGTGCGGACGCGAATTAGCAGCTTCGGAGCTGATTCAGCTCCTAGACTATGAGCCATGTTCTGACTGCTGCAGACAGATTGTACGTTCCAAGTAGTTGACAGTCAGCGCGCGTTACCAGCCGTGCTTGATCATCGAGGGCGCAAGCCCCAGTTTCTTCTTTTTCTCCGGCTTCTTTCCTTCAAACCTGTGGATTCTGACGGCATCACCCTCCACCGCAACCCAGTACCTATTGTTTAGGTGTTGACGGTAGATGAATTTGTTGACCAGTCTGTGCAGCTCTCGTGGGGACGAGTTCTTGGCATCTATGAGCAGGGTGTGGTCATCGGAAGTAACCTCCACGTTGACCCTTGTGCGCAGAAACTTGGAAAGAGGTTCTTTCTCATTCGTGAGCTCGCCCAAGTCCACTCTGAACTTCTTTCGAAACGAGAACAAACGGCTCAACCCCTACCACGACGTAGAGTCCCTACCTTCCCTAAAAATCATGCAGTTGCTGGCGCGTGCGGAGGTGTGACGCTTCAGGCAGATAAGACTATAAATCATCCGAAACACAGGTGCGTTCATGAACAGAGAGGCTGGCGAGATCGCCGATTTTGTACACGGTTATCTTGCTGAGACGGGCAAGAAGGATTCGCAGGGCGCTTATGGGCCAGGGTATCGTTGGGAACACACCCTGCGTGTGGCTCAATGGGCAAGGAGATTAGCGATCGAGGAGAAGGCCGACGTCAAAACGTGTGTTGCAGCTGCTCTTTTGCATGACGTCTCCCACTTTGTTTCAGAAAACTACAGCAAGCACGGAATCAAGAGCGGAGAGATAGCCACCGAGTTTCTGTCTGAGAAAGGATACTCGAAGAGTTTCATCGAAAACGTGGTCTACGCCGTCGAGAGCCACGTTTCAGAACGCAACCCCAAGACTGTTGAGGCCAAGATTCTTCAAGATTCTGACACGCTGGACAGGTTCGGGTACCTCAGAATACTTCTCTTCGGAAGAACGGCCGAAGTCACGAATCTTGAAAACCTGAAACAGCAAATCCGCACATCCCTTCTGTACTTGGACAAACTCGAGAAAGGAGAGTACGGCCCGATGTGGACAAGAACAGGTCGAGAAAAACTGAGAGAGCTTCTGGACTTAAGCAAGAACGTTCAAAAAGGAGCGCTTGAAGAACTGGAGAACACCAGACTTCCAGATGTAGAAACCTAGACTTTCGCGTTACTTTCTTGGGTTGCAAAGTGAAGCGCGCGCGCTTGATACCATCATGAGCACCGTGAAAACTAGACTGCCTAAGAAACATAAAAGAATTGACCCTAGTGCGGGAGGAAGAGGTCAATGATGTGCGTTGTTTTCAGCCAGCTCCTTTGCATAGTGAGGGTTTCCTAGTTTTCTTTCTTTGACAGGAAATATACTCCTATGAAAAGCGTCAGGATTCCCATTATTTGCAGAGATGTGACTGTTTCTCCTAGGATGAAGAAGCTTATGATTGCTGCGAAGAAGGGTGCGCCTAGTTCGAGT
>JBGQMW010000029.1:0-13853 GCA_041500785.1 Bathyarchaeia archaeon | reverse complement strand
TCACAAAAGCAGCAGACATAGGCGCAGATCTAGTTGGCAAAATCGAATTGCGCATTCCAGAAGACGATCCTCGAAATCCAGCGGTAATTGCAGATCTAGTTGGCGATAATGTGGGCGACTGCGCGGGAAGAGGCTCAGACCTGTTCGAGTCGATAAGCGATGACTATGTGACTGCAATGATAATTGGGAGCACTTTCTTTAGCGTGTGGGGAACAGCCGTATTCATGTTTCCGCTAGCCTTAGGTGTTTCGGGAGTTTTGGCCACAATTGTCGGAGTTTTCGTTGTCAGAGGTTGGAAGAGTGTTCGACCAATAATGTCTTTCAATGCCGGTTTGTGCATTGCTGCTGCAATCAGTATCGTTGGAGCATATCTATCCTCGATGTGGCTTCTAAACGACGTTAGAATCTTCTACAGTGCACTGAGCGGCATACTTGCGAGCACCGCCGTAGGATTTGTTGTGCAATATTATATCAGCTCCAACGGAAGACCTGTGAGGCAGATGGTAGAAGCATCAGAAAGAGGAGCAGCAATCAACATTATCACGGGCATTTCTTACGCTCTGCAGAGCCCCTTCTTTCCATTCATGTTCATGGTCAGCTCAATATTATTCTCCTACATCATAAATGGCCCCATCTACGGCATTTATGGCGTCGTCGCTGCAAACCTTGGAACTGACATTGCTATTGGAATAGTCATGTCAGGCGACGCGTTTGGACCAATCAGCGACAATGCACAGGGTATAGCTCAGATGACCGGAATGTCAGCAAGAACAGACGCAACGTTGCAGAAACTTGACTCCATGGGCAACACAACAAAAGCCTACGCAAAGGCATTTGCAACAGCATCTGGAACCGTGTCAACCGTTGTGCTTTTTGCCACCTACGCCCAGAAAGTAGGGCTTTTCTCGTCTGTCATGAGTCAAACCTTTGTTATTGGAGTTTTGATGGGCGCTACAATGCCCTTTTTGTTCTCATCCCTAACGATGGAGGCAACTGGCAAGGCAGCGTTTCAAATGGTTGACGAGGTAAGAAGACAGTTTAGAGAGAACCCGGGCATCCTCGAGAAAAAGGCACTGCCAGACTACGAAAAGTGCGTTGATATCAGCACAAAAAACGCTTTGAGGAAAATGCTGCTCCCAACTTTCCTGACTCTTGTATCGCCAATCCTTGTGGGCGTCATACTTGGACCACATGCACTAGGTGGCATGCTTCTGGGAGGAACATGCACAGCAGCACTTCTGGCGTCGTTCTTCACCTTCGGCGGAGCCCTCTGGGACAACACAAAAAAAAGTATAGAGTCTAAGGGATTCTGGATGAAAGGAACTCCAGCACACGCTGCAGCAGTTGTTGGCGACACTGTAGGTGACCCGTTGAAAGATGTAGCCGGCCCCTCACTTAACATCTATATGAAACTAACGAACATGACAGCCCTGCTGATCGTTCCTGTACTGCTCACAATCACTCCGCTCTTGAACTTGACATAGGAAGATTCGCGCCCACAATTTCAGCGTCCATGCTTGTTGAGACTGTATGAAAAGTCGGCTTGGTTTCAGAAAACTGCCTGTTTTATGATTACAAAGTTGAACTTTAAGACATATTCTGTACTTACAAGACGCAATTTCCAGCGCGTCCGCGAGCGCGGTTTTTCGCCCGCGCAGTGTAGGCATTGTTGATCATTATCCTTTGATGGGCAGGCTGTCTGACTTAAATGTGGCCTCTCCGCAGCATCTTCATTCAGTCTGCAACTCATCCACTGGTTTCTGCAGAGTCTGTATTCCAACAGTATCGGTTGGGGGCACATACACGTTTTTCGTTGACGGCCGAGATTCCGTTCGTCCTTCTGTCCTGCATCGACAGCGCATCTTGTAATATTACTTCAACTGCCGCCTCTCAACACGAAGTAGCCAGCCATACTCCCTGAAGCGCTCGCCTTCTAGCTCTTTTCCGCAGAATTAATGATTGATGAACAGAGAATGACCGACAAGGCGTTTGAAGGGCGGACGTTTGTTCACCGCAATTGAGATTAAGCCTGTCGAGAATTATTGGTAGTGGGCTCGGAGACGTTGGCGTTTGTCAGAGGAACGACGAAGAACAAAGTACGACATCTACGCGGACATAATCGAAATGATCGCCAGAAAAGGATTGTGTTCACTGACCAGAGTCTCGTACGGCGCCAACATGCCAGTCGACCGCACCAAGAAGGAACTGAGCTTTTTGGTGGCTCATGGTTTCATCACCGAAGTGCAGCTGGAGGATTCGAAGAAATACCGAGCGACCAAATGGGGACTTG
This sequence comes from Bathyarchaeia archaeon, assembly GCA_041500785.1. Taxonomy (GTDB): domain Archaea; phylum Thermoproteota; class Bathyarchaeia; order Bathyarchaeales; family Bathycorpusculaceae; genus JBGQMW01. The sequence goes on along the minus strand of JBGQMW010000029.1, from coordinate 11,563 downwards.
AATATCTAGAAACTTTTAAGCTGATGCGCAAATTCTTCGCTGCCCTGGAAGAATACCCTCACAAAGTGTAACTACAAGCTATGATTCTTACACAAATTGTTATTTTCTCCTTCCGTAGAGATAGTATTCGCCAATAGCGTACGCATGACGCTTATTATGCGGATGCAGTAGCCTACCGCGCGCGCGAGCTACCGGTGGCGGTCCTAAAGACTTTCGCCTCTGCAACAGTGACCTCAGTCTCAACATCAGATGCTCTTTTCGCTTCAAGGGCGATTCTCTTGATTTCTTCATTGCCTACGGAGGACATATCTGATCTCTTTCCTACCTAGCGTGTTTCCTTGCGAAATATCGTGTCAAAGAGTCTTCTGGACACACTTTTCATATAGCTTTTCATTTTTGAGGCAGTCAGGGCAAACACATAGAAAAGGCAGGTTACTTGTTCCGCACTCGTGGAGGTATTTGCAGTCTGAGCAGGAAAAGTCCTTTCCGCAGAGTGCGCAATTCTGCATGAAGGCAATATCCTCACCGAGGATTTCAGCAATTGTATCGATGAGTTTCTCGATGTTGTTGTAGCTTTTTATGCAATAGACGCCTTCACCATTTTTGAAGTCCAGGCCAAGCCTGATGAGCTGGATAAACCTTTCTTTCTCTACGAATGGAAGTTTGAAACACTTTTTGTTCAAGTACTTCATCGACGCATGCTCCTTCAATCTAGAATCTGCTCATCTTGGTGAGAAAGTCAGCTTCTTCGGTGCTCAGCTGAAGCCACGTGTGCAAAGGCTTGGATGAAGGCTTGTCCACGATAATCTTCAAAAAGGGAATGAAGTCCAGTTTGGCTGTCTCTCTTGAAACATGACATCTTGAAGCTATCTTTGTGCAGATGCCCTCAAGCATTGTTCTCTTGCTCTTTGTCCAAAATAATGTTAATACTTTGAGAGGCGGAAACGAGAATTCCATGTGCTTCGATCGCTGATTAGGCAAGGTTACCGCTTGAGCTAAGAGATTCGAGAAGTACTTTGTGAGCTGCCAGTTTTGTACTCCAATCCTGCCTCTGACAACATCTGCCCTCGACAGTTGATCATAGGCTGCGCCGAGTTCCACCGGATCATCATATTTGAGTGCAAGCGAATCGCTGATTGGCAACAACAAAGAATCGGTATCAACGTTTGATTGATTCAGTATGTTCAATGCTTCCTCTATGGACCCGGCAGAGAATAGTTGCTTCAGTGTTTCATACATGTCAAGATCCCTAGATCTAGTGCTAAGTCTGAGAGTGTCTTGAAGTCTAACGACCCGATTTTTTTCGGCCAGAGTCTGCAAATCATTGATTGCCGAACGTACGAGACCTCCGCTTCTTCCCGCAATCTTCTCAAGTGCCTCGAATTCGGCGTCAATGTTTTCTGCCACACAAAGCTTCTGCAGCAAGGCTATTATCAACGGGATACGCACTTCACGTAGTCTGATCAGTTGACAGATCTTCTTGAGCGGACGGAGCTTCTCGAGATCGATATCATTGGCCGCTAGAACAACTGGTACCTGGGACTTCTCAATTACGTCAATCACTGCACTAAGCCCTCCCCTTTCTTCTCTTGCATAAATGCCATCAACCTCGTCAAGAAAGAGAAGGTTGCCTTGTGTTTTTACAGAATATTGATCTAAGGTGAGATAGGATGTGGCCGGTCCAGCTATTCTCTTAATGAGTCCTTCTGTTCGTGTATCACTCGCATTCATTTCAACGATGGTGAAGCCCAGTTCATTGGCCGCGGCATGAGCCAATGCGGTCTTTCCAACTCCTGGAGGTCCGTAAAGCAGCACGGCCTTCTTTTGGCGTCCTTTCTTTCTTAGCCAGTCAACAAAAAGCGATTTTGCTTCTTCGTTTCCAATTATATCAACAATTTTCCTAGGGCGGTATTTTTCGACCCACATCAAGTCATCGTTCAACGGTCTTTCCCTTCAGTTTGCCAAACTTTGAGAATTGTGCGAGCAAGGCACTTAGTTGAATATCGCTGTTGGCACCTTCAGTCAACCGAAAATCGTATTCGCCGATGACGTTGGTTAGTTCAGCCTTGTCCTCCTGCGAAAGATATGAGATTTTAAGAAGTTCTTTTTGCATTTGCCTTATTATGTCTGAACCAGAAAAACCATATGAACCCATCAAATCATACATTGCTTTCCTTGCTTCAGTGAACTCGCCACCCAATGCTTTGTTAAGGATGAGTTGGACTTGCTTCGGTGTTGCTTCTCCAATTATCTGGAGGATTCTTTTTTCGTCAATGGTTTCATCCTTGTAAACAGCCGCAGTCTGAAGAGTATTTATGGCCCGTCTAAGATCACCCTCTGAACATTCGATTATTCTCTCCGCAGCACCACTTGACAGGTCAAGGTTCTCCTTCTTGGATATGTCTTCTAGATGTTTGATCATCTCTTTTTTGTCCAGCCTAGAGAACCGAAACATGGCACAACGACTTTGGATTGGCTCTATTATCTTTCCCACATAGTTGCATATGAGGATGAACCTGCAAGTTCGTGAACTAGTTTCCATTATTCTCCTTAGGGCCGTTTGAGCTAGTCTGTCCATCTGATCGCTTTCATCCAGTATTATCAGCGCATATGGTACGTCTCCGAAGGCTGTTCTGGTGTATCGCGCGAAATCTTTGATTCTTGCTCGGACATCTTTGAGCCTTCGTTCATCAGACGCATTGAGTTCGAGCGTAAAAGTCCTCCAATTCGTGCCATACAACTCGCGCGCAATACAAAGGGCAACACTTGTTTTACCTGTTCCTGGCATTCCCGCAAACAGGAGATGCGGCATTGTTTTGCAATCTCTTAGAAAGGCCTTGAGGCTTCCTATAGTATCACCTAAGCCGATCACTTCATCTAGTGTCTTCGGACGATACTTCTCAACCCACATAAGCGCTCCTTCGTCTCTTTCCAAGGTTCTACCTTCCCTGTTATTGTGGGTAGATTGTCTTGTCGTTTTAATTTGCTTTGCTGTGGTTTCTTTCTTCGAATTGACGAGCACATGCTGTTGCTAGAATGAAACTGGGCGAGACATTTCTTCGACAAGTGGCTGTTTACCCGACATCATGTGTACCTGCTTCAACGGTTAGATTTGTTTTCGTATCAGTCAATCATCGCTTTCTGCATAGACGTTGAACTCTCGGGATCGCAGGAGTCCATATATGTAGTTCAAACTATTGCATACTTATTGATAGGAACGTGACTTTTTGCTTTTTTCGCATGCTGATGCTAGAATGCTGGATCTATCGAACCTGTATTGAGCCCATTCTTCTCTGTTTCCGTCCTCGTAGGCCAGTTATACCGAGATCATCTTCCTACATGTCAGCTTTTCCATTTTCGGTTCTGGTAACTCTTAGGCGCTCGCATGGACGGAGAAGAGTCCTTGTTAACTAGAGGCGCTTTTTATCTAATGTGGAAATTTCTCTAGCTTCTGTTGTGTTTCCAGACCAGCCAAGAATTGATTAGAAACCTTTTGGAGTTTGTCAAGAGGTCGCTTTAGTTTGTATCCTCCTTGTTGTTCGATGGAACCAAACGCTTCTTTCATTTTTTCATCTGCCATGATCCAGCGAATTACGTCTTTGATCTTTTCCTTAAGATTTCCTTGATGGTCTGTTGATAACGCGGAGAATACAGGATTAAATATATACTTCAAGATCTCGTCACGTGTAATCAAATTCTGGTCAAAAACACTGGTCCCATCCTTCGGCTTCTTTAACGCAATTTGAAGCAAGCCTTGAATCACAAAACGCGCAATATAAGCATGTTGATCACTCTCGCCAAAGGGATAGTACAGAGTAGGCGCATGCTTACCAATTAGACTAACGGGTTGACTGAATGCATTATTAAGCTCGGTATTCCGAAATTGCCCAGTTTTCTCGATTTGCTCTGTGCCAAAAGTAATAATGGGAGCATCCTTGACCTTGGCTGCTATGAAGGCGTGGTTTTCTGCCAAGTCACTTACACACCAATCGAATCGAAAGGTTTCACGTGTGAACAAAGGAAGTGCAACCCATCTGTATAGATCATCTCGGTCAATCATAGTGTATCTGTCTATTTGATCTCGCTCAACAGTTATTCCACCTTTGACCTCGAAAACTAGAGAATGAATCAGCTTTGCTGACGATACTATTATGTCTGTTTTGACTTTTGAACCAGTTGAGGTTCTGATGCTCTTTTCGATTAGATATGGGCTGTAGCCAAGGTCACGTAGAATTGTGATCCACTCTCTATCCTTCTTACACATCCCGATAATATAATTCATAAGTCTAGTATGATTACTAGGCTGCAAAATCGCTATCTCCGTTAAGTTTTATCTCTGAGTCAAAACTGTGTTGGAGATTTACCCAAAGCCTCAAGACTGTATTGCCGCACCCACCTCTTGGAATGTATACTCGAATCAGCGACGACATGATCTCAAGATTAATGGGGTCTCCAGTATGTAGATCCACCCCAATAATTTGCCGCATATCTCCTGAGATGTTATTTACCATTCCCCATAATCTAAACGGCTTGTCACTATTCAAAAGTCGTTCTGCAAACCTATCCAAATCGGGTATTTCTCGATTCAATTCAAGTTCAAAGGCTTGTCCTTCAACCAGCGTTCTTCCTTCAACATCTTTCGTTCCTAGACTATTTCTTTCGATGTTCTCAATGAGAATTCTGTATTTCTTCCTAACAATTTCTACAAGACTCACATGGTCATCAATCGATTGACCGTTTTTTGTGATGATTCTACCATTATACTTGATCTCATCTTCAACATAAAACCGTCCGTTTCCTCTCTCAAGCCGAATCTTTGAGTAACAGACGGATCTTTTCAAACTCTCATCCTTGTTAATGGCATCAAATGCTCTCGATGAACTAGCTCCAGAAACACCCATAGTCAACTCACCAATGGGCAGATCTCTAGTATTGTGAGGGGTGAAAAGGTCTTCAAACTGAAGACTAAATCCCGTAAAAACATTGCCAGAATAATGTGAGATTTCATCTTGTGTCTGTCTCGGAAGCCAGATTCTGTCAAACCTATTTGTTTGTGAATCTACAAGACGCCTGAAAAGTCCATCAGTTATCTTTGCGACGCCATTTGTGTATAACAGCAAGAAGCGAGGGTCGGCTGCATCTAAGTAGAAGATAGCTGAGTGACTGCCATGATCTAACCGTATTACGTTGATGTCTGGAAGAGTTGTAGCAACAGGAAAAATTTTCAAGGAACTCGTTTCCAGTGCTTTCGGCAAACCACTGTTTGATTCCATGTAATATGTTTTCAATTCTGTTGGGTGTCCACGTGTTTCTTCTTCAAGTTCTTCTTCCTCTTCCTTCTCCTGTGCAGCAATCATCATACTTTCCAAATGCATCATGAAGTCTTTTCTGGACTGAAACTTGGTAACGTATGTAGAATGAGAACCAGTGGACAATGTTAGCACCCCCAAGTTTTGCGTATCTTCATATTTATAGTCGGTTCCCTCCGTTTATTCATTTTGTCCAAGCCGCCCTTTTGATTTGTCTTCCTCAATGATGATTAACCGATCTCCGTCTATTCTGACTAGGAGTGGTTGCCCTACTTTGAAAGGAAACTTGCTGTCATTGACTAGGTCGGTCTTGAGGTAAATAGTATGCCGTGATCCAGTTGCCTTGTTTATCTTAGTTGTCGCTTGCAGTACCATTGTCCACACCTCTGCATATACTACGGTATAAACAAAACTACTATTTAAGGTTTCTACCTTTATCTATACCATGGTATAGATACTTTCATATATATGTGTGCACACTGGTATATACTGTGGTGTAGACCGATGAGAACCTCAAACACTCGCAAGATTCGTGCGTACTCTCTTCTAGCTCACGGTAAGGTTGACAAGATCAGCGATTTTGCTTATCGAGTGTGGTCACAGACTGAAGAAGGCAAGCATTATATTGTCATAAGAGAAGGGCTTAAGTGGAAATGCGAATGCTCAGATTTCCTGTTCAATCAAGTTGTCTGCAAACACATTCATGCCGTTGAACAGTATAGGTTAAATGAGCAAGCTGTATCTCTTTCTGAGAAAGAAGGTGAGAACCTATGCGAAATAGAAGAAACACAATTGGTCTGCAAGTTCTGTGGCTCACAGAACACGATAAAACGAGGATTTAGAAATACCGAGAGAGGAAAAGTTCAGCGGTTTTTCTGCAAAGACTGTAAGCGCTTCTTTGTTGTTGATGAAGGGTTCGAGAAGATGAAGGCCACACCTGAAACCGTGACAGTGGCCTTGGACTTGTATTTTAAGGGAATTAGCATGAGGGCAATCGTTGACCACTTGAAACAATTCTACAATGTCGATGTCAGTCATGTAGCTATTTACAAGTGGATCAGAAAGTACGTCAAAATGCTCAAGGTCTACGCTGATCAGCTTGTGCCTAGAGTGAGTGGAATTTGGCACAGTGACGAAATGACACTTAACATAAAAGACTTGGATAATCACGACAGTTTGAGATGGGCTTGGAACGTAATTGATAACGAAAGTAGATTCTGGCTTGCGACGCAGATAACAAAGAAAAGGGAAATTGCAGATGCAAGACAAGTCTTGGCTCAAGCCTCAAGCATATCAAAAACAAGACCTATGGCAATCGTGACAGACGGATTAAGGTCATATCAAGATGCGATTCCGAAAGAGTTTTACACGATGAAAATGCCGAGGACACAGCACGTTAGAATCCCAAACATCAGAGATCGTTCAAACAACAACATGGTTGAAAGACTGCATGGAACCATAAGGCAGAGAAACAAGAGCATGAGAGGGCTCGATGATGAACAGACGGCACAGACAATGATGGATGGAATGAGATTATATTACAATTTTCTGAGGCCACACAGCGCTCTCAACGGAAAAACACCTGCACAAAAAGCGAACATAGCTGATGAAGCAAAGTGGATGTCTCTGATCAAGAAGGCAAGTCAACATCAGAGGTTTGAGTCAAGTTCTTAAGGCGTTATAGGGCTCTTAATTAAATATGGCTAAGAGCCCATTTGAGTCTAACGCACTCTATTATGGAGACAATCTTGAGATTCTCAGAAGGCATTTTCCAAATGAATGTGTTGATCTAGTCTATCTCGACCCACCATTCAATAGCAAAGCTGACTATAACATTCTTTTCAAAGAAACCTCTGGTGAAGAATCAGTAGCTCAGATTCAAGCGTTCAGTGATTCTTGGCATTGGGACAAAAATGCAGAGGATACCTATCTGAAAATACAGGAAGACCCGAAACTAACGGACATGATTCAATTTCTCCATGCACACTTAGGTAGAAACGACATGATGGCCTACTTAGTAATGATGGCTATTCGCCTTAGAGAACTTCACAGAGTCCTCAAACCTACAGGTTCGCTGTACTTGCATTGTGATCCAACAGCCAGCCATTATCTAAGGATGCTGATGGATGCCATTTTCCACCCTTCCAACTTTCGCAATGAAATAGTATGGAGAAGATCACATCCGAAAGGACACGCTTTTACACGGTTCGCAAGCAACCATGACACGATAATTGCCTATGCCAAAGACGCAAAACGTCTAAAGTGGAAAATGTCGTACAGAGATTATGACCCTGAAAAACTTGCTCGTAGCTATAGATCGAAAGACCCAGATGGCAGAGCATACATGCTCGACAATCTTCTTAATCCAAACTTGAACAGACCACATCTAACTTATGAGTTCAAAGGAATTACAAGGGTCTGGAGATGGACAAAAGAGAGAATGTTTGAAGAGGATGCCAAAGGCAGAATAGTCGTTCCACGCGACGGCAAAGGCGTTCCACGATACAAGCGCTATCTCGATGAACAGGAAGGCGTTCCAATAGATGATTTTTGGGAAGACATCGATTATGTGAAAGGTGGAGAAAGATTAGGTTATCCGACGCAGAAACCCTTAGAGTTGTTGGAACGCATTATCAATGCTGCGTCTGATGAAGGAGATTTGGTTCTTGATCCTTTTTGTGGTTGTGGAACAACCATTATGGCTGCTCAAGAACTGAAAAGAAGATGGTTAGGAATTGACATTACACATCTAGCCATTGCACTGATAAGAGCACGACTCAAAGAAATTCATATTTTGGTCAATAAAAATTACAAAATAATTGGAGAGCCTGCAGACTTGGAAAGTGCTATTGACTTAATGAAAGTTGACAAAACAGGTTATCAGTTTCAATGGTGGGCTCTTTCGTTGATTGAAGCTAAACCCGCGGGGCAATCTACGACGAATCCTCAAGGCAAAAAAGGGGCAGACAAAGGCGTTGACGGATGGCTAACTTTCAAAGAAAGTGATAACTTGAATCTCAAACGGATAGTGGTTCAAGTCAAGGGTGGTCATGTTGGGGCTCAAACTGTCAGAGATTTGCTTGGAACGGTGGAATCTTCAAAATCGGCAATGGGCATACTGATAACTCTTAATGAACCTACGGAACAGATGAAGCAAGCAGCGATGGAAGCAGAATATTATGAATCTTCAACGTGGGGTCACAAATATCCGAAAATCCAAATCTTGACTATTGCAGAACTGCTTAAGGGCTCGAAACCGATTCTGCCACATACACATTGAATTGAAAGTTAGATGATTACATGAGCGAGTTTGGAAATTGGATTCCTATTCTTGGTTTGTTGATACCCGCAATTTCATTGGTAGTGGCTATTCTGACATATCTTAGAGTTTCACGAAAATACTTGTCAAAGACAAGTCATTTTGTCAAGGAAATCTACCCGAACAAAGAACATACAGCATTCTGTATCAATGGTATGGGTTCTCTTCAAAGAATTGAGATGACGGCAAGAGGAAGCCAGTACGCCCAGATCGCTTTGCTTGTGGATGGTGAGGTATGCATGAAAGATAGTTTCGATGCTCTTTATAGAAAAGGTTCGCGCTACATCACTGAATTTAGAGTTGCAAGTCCTCACACAGAAGGAGAATTTGCTGCCGAAATAGACTTGCAAAAGAATTTCTCTAAGAATCTAGAATTACTGATTACCAACAACAACAGTGACAGTTTGCCCATGAAAATCAAAGGAACTGTTCATTATAATATCTGTGAATCTCGCCTTCGCCTTCATTTAAGGAAAAAGCGCCGACGGTTAACAGACCTCTCGGCAAAAACTAGAAGCGCCTAAGAGTTACCAGAACCCCATTTTCAAACATGAATCTATTTGTACGTTCATTTTACCGACTTCGAAGCGCGCCAGCTTGTTGCTAAATTCAGACTTTAACAGATTTTATTCGACAATTATCCTTCCGTCAAAACATCGAGACACATGACAAGAAAAAAACCGGACTCATTAAGATCCATTTTTGTCCGAATTTAGCAACACCCTAGCGCGCGGTGCTTGTGGAAACATGGATACTGAAGACTAGGTCGAGGCTTCTCCCTTTGCTTCTCGCTAGATGTGAACTGAGAACAGAGTCTCCAATCTTGAGAGGCTTCTGACAGATTGCACAGTCAGGGATCACACCACGGTTCCAAGTGACAAGCATCTTCAGCTTCGACTCGGTCAGAACATATGTGTTTGTCGTCAACAGTCCATTCTCCCCATCATGTGATGATATTGGACATCAGAAAAAGGGGGTTCTTGGGGGAGATATGAAGTGGGGATACAAGTTGTAACTACAAAGCGTGTTCTCACCATGTGCGTCGCCTTTTAAGGGCTCTAACAGGTTAGGCTTATTCATCAAAAAGGAATGAGGTGTTTAGAATGGTATTTCGTGTAAGAAGCGGTTTAGGCTTGAAAAGTCGAGGAAGAGAAAAACTCGCGGTCAATGTCACAGAGAAAGCGTCTCCATTAGGGAACATAGGGTCAATAGCAGTAATGGCTGCATACATTCCACATGAAATCACAGGCAGGGCCCAACCAAGTGCTCAGATCTCTGGAATCACTGATACGATACTGCTCAGAAGAGCTCAGATGCTTCAGTGAGGCGACTAGTCACCAGATGTGAGTATCCCTTTTAAACGAAGATAAACATGAAGAATGTGAGGTGTAATGAAGTGACAAGCGGAATAACAGCTCCATCACACACAACATTGACGCTGGACACGGTCGACGGAGACTTGGAAATAGGAGAGCACGTCACCGTCAAAGGAACAGGAAGTCCTCCGACCGTCAAGGTAAACGGTACAGTCTATTGTGAAGGTCACGACACCTTCGAGTGTACGCTGTCGGCAAAGGAACTCCATGCTGAAGATTCGGTCACCGTGCAAGGCGACCTGGAGGTAGAAGGTGACGTTGAAATTGAAGATGGGCGTTTGTCCGTTTACGGCAAGATGACCGCAGAGAGTGTTGACGTTGACAGTGCGGTCTACGTAAGTAAAGACCTCGCGGTTGACGAGATCGAAGTTGGAGGAAGCCTCAAAGTTGACGGCAACACAAAAGCTCAAAGCATTGAAATCGGGGGAAGCTTCGAAGCAAAAGGCGAAGTAACCTCAGACAGTATGGAAGTCGGCGGAAGTCTCTCAGTGGAGGCCAAAGTGGAGTCTGACAGCATTGACGTAGGCGGAACAGCGCGGGTCGGAGGCGGCAGAATCCGGCACATCGACGTAGGAGGGACTTTCGAATCAAAGGGCTCGCTAGAGTTTGAAGACATCGACGTCGGCGGAGCAGTCACGTTGACGGACAAGAACAAGGGCAACGACATTGAAGTAGGTGGATGGCTCAAAGTTCAAGGCGAACTGGAATTCAAGGAGATCGAAGTAGGCGGAAAAGTAGAAAGCAAAGGTCAGATGCAAGGCCAAGACATAGAAGTTGGAGGCTCAGTTGACGTTGACGGTTCACTGAGGCTCTCTGGGTCAGTTGAAGTTGGAGGCAGAGTAGACGTCAGTGACGAGATCACAGCACGAGACATCGAGATCGGAGGAACACTGCGAGCAAGAAAGGTGACGGCAGAGGAAACCGTCGAGGTTGGCGGGTCAATCAACACGGGACAAGGCGTTCACGCGCGTTCAGTTGAAATAGGCAACAGAGGCACAATTCAAGGTCCGGTGAGAGCGGAAGAGATCACAATCGGCAAAGGAGCCAGTGCTGAGAACCTGTACGGAAAAAGAATACTCCTCAAGAATGGCGCCGCCGCAGAAAACGTTTACGGTGAATACGTCACGGTCGAATCTCATTGCCGAATAAACGGCGAGGTTCAGTACACGACCGAGCTAAGAGAAGACAATCACGTTACCTATGGAACCCCCCCGCAAAAAGTAAGCACACTCCCACCCTAAGCGCACTCTATCCTCAGAGTCCTCTTGGAACAGCCAAATCCGATAAGTACACACTGTGCTCGACTGTTTGCCTTAAGAAAGAAGCTATCGCCAGAATGATAGGAACAACCTCCATCGACTGGGCCTGAGCGAGCCCCTCAATACTCGCAAATCCTTTTTCAACGTCTTTTGACACGCGCTACACCCTGCGCCATTGAACCGCAATGAAACTAATCGTGTTTTGAAGGGATTTCGTGGAAATCGACGATTTGCAGAAATGTCGTGTTTTGTGATGCGCTCTTCACAGTTTGGCACGCTAGTCGAGAGTCTGCGAGACGT
>JBGQMW010000028.1:0-14128 GCA_041500785.1 Bathyarchaeia archaeon | reverse complement strand
GAGAGACAGATGAAGGAACACGCCAAGAAGATAATCAGTAGTGTATCTCAGGGAAAAGAAGAAGTGATAATGACCGTTGTTCACGTGTCCGAAGTAGTGAACATTCTCAAACACGGCATGCCACCAGACCAGCTAACCACCATCATCCGCGGTCTATTCATGCTGGACAACGTGAAAATAATGGGTGTAACCCGAGAGGCATACTTCGCTGCAACCGAGCTGGGGGATGATTTAAAGCTTGAAGCCAACGACGCCTTGGCCGTCGACATCATGAGGCTAAACGGCATAAAGGAAATATACTCGTTCGATGAGGACTTCGACCAAATAGAAGGGATAACAAGACTTCCAACACTGTAAAGAACAAGTTCTTTCAATTCCCTCTAATTGGGATTTCTCGATGAACCTAGGCAAACCCGCTCTTGGCATGGGCAAGCAGGTTGCTGAGAACGTTGCCCTTCTGAGACCCGTTTGCAGTCACTAGAAAACATATTTGGGTCTGAGCTCTGTGCTTTGACTCAGACATTGCCGGTACCTCGCAAGTATGTCCTCTAAACCGCTCTCCAAGTCTTCTTTGGACATGAGACCCGCAAGTTGTCCCACAGGTTTTCCATGGCACAGGAACAACAGCGTAGGAATGCTTAGCACTCCGTAGTTGTCTGCGATCTGCCTGTTGCTTGGGTCTTCGAGGATGTTGAGTTTGACGGATTTCATCCGTTCCTTGTACTCTTCAACGACTTAGGTGAATATGGGATTCAGCCTGAGGCGCCAGGGGCACTGTTAATGCCAGAAATAGACGACTGTCAGTTTTGCGGATTGAGAAACTTCTCCCTCCCAAGTGAGGGCATTCACATCTTGAGCTCTTTCCACGCGTTTTCACTCCTTCATTGTTTTGCTCAACAAGAGTATTGTCTGAACTGATTGTTTTAGAATTCTTTAATGAAACAACTACGGAACCCTGAAGTTTCACGTTTCTTTCTTTCCGCTTCGCTTTTTTCGGGTTATTCGTTGGATCAGATATGCCAGAATTATGAGGCAACCTGTTGCTGCTGAAGCGCTTGAAGCGGCGATAATAATCGGATCGTCTGTGTCTACCAAGAACGCTATTGAGATCGTTGCGAGAAACACACCGAAGTAGAGGCTGGCGTTGTTACGTGCGAAACTGGCAAATTCATTCATTATTGTCCTTGAGTACTTGGCAATCAAGATCAAAATGAAAGCGATGGCCAAGAAACCGGTTATTATTGTGTATGTGAGTCCTGTCCAATAGTTTTCGAATGTAAGTAGAAGTCCTGCCTCGTCTCCTATGAGACCGCCACCAGCGCCGAATATCACCGCTGCCAATCGGTCGATTCTCGCATCGTTGTAACTGATCCCTAGCCAGCCGCCTATTGCTAACATCAGTATGCCGTACCAGAAATGGTGGATGTGCAAGTTGCCGGTAAGCAGAATCGTATCAGGACTCAGTGTTGTGAAGGTTCTGGCGATGGCAAAGGACGCTGTGAAAGAGATTAGAGCCAAGACTGAAAGGGTTGGCCGTCTCTTTGTTTTCGTGTTCTCCGTCGAAACTTCTTACACGCTCCATTCTTGCACAGTCAAACAGAGTCCTGCCTTGAAAGCCGAGTTCCAGACTTCTAGGAGAACCCAATCGTGTTATATGTTTTTGCCCTCTCCATAATTGGACAAGAATCTGCAATGACAGAACGCAGAAGGTGATTCAGTAGTGCCTGCGGCAACTATTTCAGAGAAGGCAACTGTCACCAGCCCGCGCGAATGTGGTGGTCGCCAAAATGTGAAAAGTGAATTGTTCCAGACCGAATGCTGCTTCTGCTTCTGCGAGTGAGAGAAGACAATGGGCACTGCGGATTCTGCAGGAATTTTCCTGTCGACTGTTTCCTGGCAACTTGCTGCCTAAGAGAAGGGCCATCAAGAGTCTTCAGAGTCGGACTAATCGTCTGCATGAAGAAAGTAGCGAACCAAGATCTGGGTCGAAAAGAAGGCGAACAGTGGCAGTTCGGATTGGAATACGTTGACGGACAGATTCTGTTTCGATGTCTAAGCAGATAGATCTTGGGGCATTCTGCTTAAAGTCACGTCGAAATGCTCTTCGAAACCTCGACGGTAAATGATGATTCTGACCCTTTCCCCGACTTTTCTCTTATGGGTTTCCCCAAGCAGGTCTTCAATGTTTTCAACCTGCAGGTTTCCTATTCTCAGTATTATGTCCCCCATGATTATTCCCGCACGTTGGGCAGGGCTTCCATCTGAGACCTTGGTTATGAGCACTCCATGGGCTATTGGCAAGTCGTAGTATCTTACAATGTCTTCAGTCACGCCGAGACCTACGATGCCAAGCCACGGTCTGACAGATATCCCGTTCTTTATCATTTCGCCTGTGCAGTTCTTTGCAGAGTTTATAGGAATCGCGAAGCCTATTCCTTGCGCGTACGGAATAATCGCTGTGTTGATGGCGATGACCTGGCCTTCAAGGTCAACTAACGGTCCGCCACTGTTGCCAGGGTTTATGGCCGCGTCAGTTTGCACGAGGTTTTCTATCAGTCCTCTCTGCGATTCGATTGTCCTGTTAGTGGCGCTGATCACTCCTGAAGTTACGCTGGGACCCCCTGCAAGGCCGAAAGGATTTCCAATTGCGTATACCCTTTGTCCGACCCTCAGATTGTCCGAGTCTCCAAGCTTGGCGGCAGAGAGGTTCTGTTGGTCAACCTTCACAACTGCTGTGTCGTGAACGGCACACGTGCCCACAATTTTCCCGTCCAGCACGTCCCCGTTCCACAGTGTTACAGATATCTTTTCAGCGCCCCCGACGACGTGGTTGTTGGTAAGCACGTAGCCTTCAGTGTCGATTATAGTTCCTGAACCCAGCCCTCCCACGGGAACTGCTTGATAGAACATGTGCCGCACAAGCTTCAGCGTGTTTATGTTGACCACGCTTTTGTTTGCCTTTTCAAGTGTGTCAAGGACATTCTTTTCGTCATACGATGACATTTTGGAACCACTGCTTCCTCACGGTTCGGGCCTGAAGCAAAAGCCGCACTGTTGTATATTGATTGTGGAGTCCGACCTCTGGCATAGGCTACACATCACTTTCTCTCTTCGGATCGCCATGCAAGTCTCACAGAAAAGCTCGACGAAGCACGCTCGCTTGAAGATTCTCCTCATGACCAGTGCAGCCATTTCGTTCAAGAGAGGGTAGATGTCTTCTATCGAGTCGAGTTTCACGGCGTATCCTCTGATGTTCCGTGAGTATTTGCTGACTGCTGACTGAGATATTCCAAGTATCTCTGCGACTTGACCTTGTTTCAGTCCTTGTTCTTCAATGAGTTTCTTTGCTAAAAGGGCCTTGACTGCTGGGACAACTGATTTCACTGCTACTTCACAGGGGAGTATCAAACTCTTTCACCGGTTGATCTAGTCTGGGTAGAAAAGTATATAAAGATGACGTATGTCATACTGTTTATGACGTATGTCATGACAGGTCCAAACCCAAAACGAGTTTAGAAAACATTACCCATTTCTCCCACCTGCCATGACACACGCTCGAAAGGTGTCCTAGAAATGGAAACATGCAATCATCCAACCTTATTCAAAAACGCAGACAAACAGACAAGTTTCGCAGACTTAATAGGAGAAGTAGAAGAAAACTGCAGAAAATGCAGCTCACTTACCCCAATAACATGTCTAGCCGGATGCAGAACATGGAAACTGAAAAACCAGTTCCGGAATTTGTACAAGGTTGCCAAAGACCCCGGCTTCATGAACAGGCTTCTTAACACCCTGAAAAACAAGAGAAGACTGCAACTGTTTGAAATAATTGCCAAAGGAAGATGTTCAACAGCACGTCTGCAGCACGAGTTGAAGACGCTCGGCTTCACACAGACTCAACAGACCATAGTTGAAGAGTACGTCAACCCATTGATAAAAGTGGGACTAATACAAGAAGACCAGAACGCGTACTGCACAACACTGTTCGGCTGCAGACTATCAGAATTGACAAACGGATTCAACGACCTTGGTAACTTGCTGCCTCCTCACTCAGAATGCTATGAAGAAGCCACTCTTGACGTACTGACAGAAGGACCGAAGACCCGAGAGGAATTGCAGCGGACACTTCCTGAAAACAGCGTAACTCGAATCTTGAGCCGCCTGCAAGAGGCAAAGCTGGTAGAGAAAAGTCGAGAAAGAGACCATACATTCTTCTTCACCACAAAGAGGGATCCAACCCTAGAGGAACACTCTCCAACTGAAAAGCGCGTATACGACAACATCAACAGCGATGGGATTTCAGCCAGAAAACTGGCCCAAAAAACAGCCATTTCCCTGAGAAGAACTTACAGGTACCTCAGAAAACTCAAGGGTAAAAAACTCATATTTGCCAGAAAAAAGCCCGTTTCGTACTGGCTAACTTCCAAAGGCACGCAGGTAACAAAGATGATCCATGCCATGTGTGACCTGGCTATCGAAGTGCTTCAAACGGCGGCGCTTCTTGCTGAAGAAAAACAAGTAGCCAGACAGTTCCTTCATGAAGTGTACGCCGCAGGAAGCAAAAGCAAACACGAAGAAATGATTCCATCAACATCTACACCACATTTAAAAAACAATTGAAGAAACACTATACGCAAAAAGAGCTGAATTTCGCCCTCAATTCTAAGAGTGTTCCTGCGGGTCGTCCCAATCGCATTTGATGTTTTGCGTTCTCTTGCTTGAACGAGAAAAAGGAAAAACGTTGACTGTGGATACACAGTGAGACTATTGGACTATTGTCTGACCCCTACCTGTGCTAGGTTTGCGGGGTCAGCTTCTGGCATTCTGGGTTCTACTCGATAACATCTTATCCAGATCGCTGAGCTCATTCCGTGCCAGTCAGCGCGGGCGTCAGCCCCAGACTTGGGGAATGTAATCTTCAGCAAGCCTTCTAGGATTTGCCGCGAAGAATCACACGTCAAGCAATTCCAGCGGGTGCTGTTCGAACTGCGATATTCTTAAATCGCCCTTGCAGTGCTCATCCTACTATGCTTGAGGTTAGGCTGGCGAATCGATCGTGCGCAGATACCTAGCGAGCTTGATAGTTGGTTTAGTTACACTGTGCACTATGACTTGGCTAATCATGACTCTCATGCCTTATCCTGAATTGAAGAACCTTCCACTGTACACTCTTAGCACGATTTCGCGCATAGGAATAACTTTGGTTGCTTCAGTCATCTGGGGTGTCTCTTTTGGCATACTGGCAGCCACCAATAAGTGGGCATCGTTGATCGTAACCCCTTTCATAGATCTCCTCCAGTCAATACCCATTCTGGGATATTTCCCCATGGTCATAGGCTTCCTGTTCGCCATCGGTCCTTTGGGCATTGAACTCTCAGTCATAGTGCTACTCTTCACATCCATGGCTTGGGCCATTTTCTTCGGCGTCCTGGGAGCAATCCGAGGAATACCGACAAACGTCGTGGAATCCTCAAGAAGTTTCGGTCTGACAGGATGGCGCTACATCAAACATGTCGTCTGGCCAGCAATTACACCTGCGGTAATTTCAGGAGCGAACCTGGCATGGTGCGACGGCTGGTTCTTCATGATAGCCGCAGAGTACATACAGTATCAAGGAAAAGTTGTAACACCTCCCAGTGGAGGATTAGGTTCCCTTCTCGCTAAGGCTGCCTATGAGCTCAAGGACATGAACCTAGCAATTGTCCTACTCGTATTCATAACCTTCATCGTTGTATACTTCAACACGCTGACTTGGCACAAACTGATGGAACGAGCGGGTACAGGCACGTACAAGCCTGTACTCAAGATGGATCTTTCAGGAGTCGGAAAGCTCGGCATTGCAAGGGCAGGCAATTGGCTACATTTCGGGAGACTACATTGGCCGAAGTCTTTCTCTATAGCGGCTCAACGTCTGCGGAAATATTCGCGCGTCGAGAAACTGGCAGCAATAATCTTGGCTATTGTTTCCCTTGTTATTGTATTGTACCAGGTTTTTGGTCAGTTTCCGACGGTAGAAATTCTGCGGATTGGGCTCCATCAAAAACCCGCGGATGAATTGGTTAACCTTCCTTGGTATGTTTTGTTGACCATGGGGCGGCTTGCAGGCGCCTATGCAATTTCTCTAGCAGTGGCAATCGGCTTGGGGGTTCTAGCTGCCGAACACAAGAGATTCGCAACCATCTTTTATCCGCTTTACGACATCGGACAGGGGGTACCTATTCTGGCGTTATTCCCTGTTGTCTCGCTGGGATTGAGCCAGCTCATCGGAAACGCGAGAGTCGCCCTTGAACTCACGTGTGTCATCATGTTAGTTCTTGACATGATTTGGTACATGTTCCTAAATGTTGTAAGCGCTGTGAAGAGTATCCCAACAGAGATAAACGAAGTAGGACAACTGTTCGGGTTCAAGGGATTGAAAAGGATAACGCATCTGGTCATCCCATCTATTTTGCCGGCAATCGTTACTGGAAGCATCCTTTCATGGGGAACGGGATGGAACACCATTATCTTCGCCGAATACCTGCCATCAACAGAACCAACAATCCCCGCGGTTTCAGTGCCAGGAGTGGGATCATTTCTCGACAAGGCAGGTTACGAATATGGGAACACTGTCGTACTAGTCATCATACTAGTGGTAATTGCCGCCATCGTCCTTCTGATGGAAGGATTTGTCTGGAGACGATTACTTAGAAAATACGAAAAATACCATGTTGAAGTGTAAAAACATGTCAGCGATAGAAGTAGAAAAAGTAACCAAAACCTTCACGACTGAGAAGACGAGAATTGCGGTCTTGGACAACGTTAGTTTTTCTGTAGGAAAAGATGAGTTTCTGTGTCTCGTCGGTCCATCTGGCTGCGGGAAATCCACACTGCTGAGAATGATGGCAGGATTAGAGAAGCCCGATTCAGGCACGATATTTTTCAGCGGCCAGCCCATCAAAAGTCCGTCGCCAAAGATTGCGATGGTCTTCCAGCTTTTTGGGTTGCTGCCCTGGAAGACTGCTTTGGAAAATGTGGAAGTGCCACTTGAGGTTCTCGGAGTCGTGAAACAGAGCCGCGCCCACGTTGCTGAGGAATACCTACAAATGGTTGGACTCGAAGGTTTTGAGAATACTTATCCACATGATCTTTCGGGAGGGATGAAACAACGCGTTGGCATAGCGCGAGCTCTGGCTTTGAAGCCTGAAGTACTTCTTATGGACGAACCCTTCTCTTCGCTGGATGAACTCACGGCGAAAACTCTACGGGATCTGGTGCTCAACATCTGGCGAAACCCAGCACTACCCACAAACACGTTCATAATGGTCAGCCACAACGTCGAAGAAGCAGTGTTTATGGCAGACAGAGTGATCATCATGTCGCCACGTCCTGGCAAGGTCGTGGGACAGATCAAGGTTGACCTACCAAGACCACGCGCTGAGTACCTAAGGGACAAACAATATTTCAGGTACGTTGATGAAGTAGTTGACCTACTTGAGAAAGGAAAAACGGTAACAAAGGATCAAAGCCCCTTGTCGGTAACAGCTGAGCGAACAGACAGAATCTAGAAAGAATGTTACGCATCAGTTGACCCTGACCAGGGCATCCATCTCCAAAACACGTTCTCCTCAAGAGCCATTGAGATTTCCACAGCGCGGAAGTCTCTAAGCTCAAGAAAACGGTCACTCAACATCTGGTTTCGGATACCCTTAAGAATAGGATGGCCATGTCCTGACAAATCTGGCTGATTGCGCTGAGAGTTCGGATCGAGAGAGAAGAATATATTGGATGTGGAGTGTGCGAAGCACTCTGCGGTGAGGTGTTCCATCTGATAGAAGATGGTAAATCAAGCATAACAGAGAAGTACAGAAAAGGGTAACTTGGGTCAAGGTGAAGTGGGAAAGGACATTGTTCCCTGTGTTGAAAACGTCAGAGACTCTTGCCCAGTATAGGTTATCAAGACGATGTAGCCTAGACCAGCGCAGAATGTCCAATTAGAAATCCAGTGGTCTGCGTTAACGAAGTTTGAAAAAAAGATTTTCTGGGTAGACGGAAGAGCTAGCTGATGCGTGTGTTAGGAACATTCTGGCTTTCCGCACAGCTTCCTAGCCGCCTGGTGCCCCGTGAAACGGGACATCTTTCCAGAGCATGTCCCACCAGTCTGCTTCCGTTATGGTTTCGCCTTTAACCAATATTCCCAGAACTTGTTTCAAGAGTTCATGGTGTCTTTTCTCGTCTGACAGTATTGCAGTGAGAAGAAGCTTGACCTTATTGTCTTTCACGCTGGGCAGCATTTTGCCGATCTTCTTTATTAGCTCGGCTTCCATTTGGATGTGTTTTTCAACTAGGTCCGTTTGCTTGTCAAGGTTTTCCTGAGTGAGTGCCTTGGACACAGTTGTAAGAAGTGTTGCCGCAGACGAGTACATTTCTGCATGTTTCAGCGAATCCAGGGAGATTCCCTTCAAAACGGCTTTCACGCTTGGGTTCTCGATCTCTGGTAACGATTTGTTTAGCGAGTCCACAATCTTGTTTTCAATTTTGATCTGGTCTTTGATGAATTTCACCAGTTCATCTTTGGAACTCATGTGTCTTCCTCCTATGTTCAAGGACTTATCAGACTCTGGGAATAAGGCTTTCGGCAACCCTCTTGCCTAGCGCAAAACACTTCTCAAGCCCGGCTTGATCGGGAGTGTACTTGACCGAGAGAGGAGACTCTGGTGCAATCATCTCAAACTTGTTCTTCAGAATCTCAAGAATTAGTTTAGGCGCCTCACCGCTCCACCCGTATGAACCGAAAGCTGCTCCAGTCTTGCCCTTCAAACTCACGTTCTTTACGGCTGCATCTTCAAAGTAACTCTTGAAAGTCACAGGCATGTCATGATGGTATGTGGCAACGCCAACGAGTATAGCATCATATCCTGCAAGTTCATCTACAGGCACGTAGTAGTTCAATTCTACCTCGGCGCCTGCTACACTTCGAGCTCCTTCTGCCACTGCCTTGGCCATCTTCTCGGTGTTCCCAGTTCTACTGTAGTAGAGGACAAGAAGCCTTGGCATTCGACCACCCCGAAAGTATCTAGACATTGAAGACGTATAAGAACACTATTGCTAACAACTATTGTGCTCGTCCGCGTCGTCCTTGACTTCTCTAGTCTGACTTTCATTTCCGCGCACGCGATCAATGCGGGTTCGTTTCTGGTAACCCAACAACGTTTTGACTGAATTCCTAGGCAATTGTTGGATTGCATCATTCTTGTTTTCGGGTTTTCTTTTCGTGCACATTCTGAACAGTGAGTTTCTTCTGTGGTTTTTCTCCGCAAACTTTGATGCTTGCAACTGATTTTCCGATTTGCTCCATTTTCTCGGCGTCTATCTTGGTTTTTTTCACGAGCGCCTTTGCCGTTGGGTCGTTAGCCATGTATTCGACTGGGAAGGTTGATTCCTCAACTACTTTCACGTTTTGAAAACCTGCTTTTTCAATTTGTCCAAGATATTTGTTTTTCATTAAGGCGCCGGAGACACAGCCAACGTAGGCCCTCACGCTGTTCTTGATATCCTTGGGAAGCTCTTTTAGGAGGACAATATCTGAAACCATGAGTCTACCGCCCGGCCTTAGCACCCTGAAGGCTTCTTCAAACACTCGTGGCTTGTTCGGAGACAGGTTGATGACACAGTTCGAGATTACTACGTCAACGGTACTATCAGCAACAGGCAGGTTCTCGATTTCGCCGAGCCTGAACTCCACATTGGGGTAGTTGCTCTTACGAGTGTTTTCCCTTGCTTTGTCAAGCATTTCAGGCGTCATGTCAACGCCGATGACTTTTCCGTTTTTTCCAACCCTGTTTGCAGCAAGAAAACAGTCGAATCCTCCTCCGGAGCCAAGGTCAAGAACAGTTTCGCCCTTTTTTAGGGAGGCAAGGGCGACCGGGTTTCCACATCCCAGACCCATGTTGGCACCGTCGGGAACGGACTTAAGCTCTTTCTCATTATATCCTATGCTTAGACTAGTCTTGTCATCAAGGTCTGCTTCGGTGCAACTTGAAGTGGGCGAACCACAGCAGGAACCTTTTTGATGGGCTACTTTTGCATAGCCTTTGCGCACAATCTTTCTAATTTTCTCCTCTTTCATTCGGACCATCTCCTTGTTTTAGGATGCCTTTAAGCATTGGACCCAACATCTTGCTTACTGAATCTCCTAGTTTCTCAGCTCTCAACATAACGATGCAGCAAGTTTCACCATCGCATTCACAGGCTACGAGTGCCAGCTTATCGCCCGGTTTCATCTTGGCCTTTTCTCTGACGTCTTTGGGCAGCACAATCTGGCCTTTCGAATCTACGGTCACGACCGCATCAACCTTGCAGCATCCCGTGTCTGTTCTCATATGATTCTCTCAACCTAGGCTATACTATTCTGAATATATAACTTTATCTGACAATTCCTATTTTTCCGAATAAATGGAACTTGAATCGCTTGTCAAGAAGGCGCCGGATCTGAATGTCTGTCAGCTTGCACGGTCTCTTTGGCTTTGTGAGCATGTAGGTTTGCGACATAATAAGACAGTCCAGGTATGCTCCGAGGAGTCTGGCTTGAGCGTGCGCCATGTTTTGTTGACGAGCGAGCACTATTCTTCTTGTGAACCCCATTCTGAGGGTATGTGGAACCTAGGTTCGTTCTTGTGGTAAGCTCGGATTTCAGGAAACTTTTCGTTGATTTCAAGAGTCAGCGCGGCTATTCTGTCATATAGCATAAGAGTTTCACTGTCAGGGAGTGGGTCAGAGAGTTTTTGGTCTAGAAAGCCCCAGCCTCCGTCCCAAGGCAAGATCTCGACTTTGTTTAGAGCCAGGAAATCCCGTACAACGTCACCCCAGACGAACCTGAGCCCGTGCATGTCAAAAATGCCAAACTTGTCAGGATCCGCTTTTCCCGAGCGGCACGTCTTCCAAGCCTTGCCTGCCGTGAGGAACTCATCAGGTGGAACATCTAATGGGTCGAATCTGATGTTTAGGGCTCCTGTTTGGAAGGAGTCGAGCTGCGAGTCTACCATCATCCAACGCCTCTTCAAAGCATTCCAGTACTCGCAGACCCAATGATCTACGTATTGATCAGAGTCGAAATACGTGCCGAACCCACAGCGAGCCCTCGCTGGGATGCCTTTGTGGCGTAACATGGACACGAGAAGGATGGTGAAGTCACGGCAGTTTCCAACTTGGCGCTGATCAAGGGATCGGGGTATGCTGAGAGGTTGATCGCTTGTTTCGGCTATGTGAGCGAGTTTTTCGGAAACTGAGCGAATCTGTAGAGTGCTCTGCTGATCCTCCGTCAGGTTCACTCCCATCCGCTCGGCCCAGAAGACATGGATCAGATTGTTTTGAACAACCTGACAAAGCGAGACCAGGTCATCGGGAAGACCTGACAATAGATATGCGTGTTTTCCAGGATCGGTCATCATGCCAGGTTTGGAGTAGAACGCAAGAGGATCCATAGAAACTAGTGAGATTCTGTTCATATAAGTCTGGTGTCCTAGAGACGGCGAAGGCGCATAATAGACAAGGGGCAATTGATGCATAATAGAAGTCGAGGGAATTTCGAAAACAAAGCACACTCTAAGAGAGTAATAGTTTAGAGCATTTTCGAGAAGTCATCGTAGACTTTCTTTCTATGTTCAATAAACAGCACTATGACCTGTTTTTTGGCTCGGTCTATTTCGAAGATAGCGCGGTAGTCGCCAATTCTCAGGCTCCAGAAGTCAGAAGGCTTCAGGGCTTTTCCGATTGATTCAGGATTATTCTTCAATTCTCTTAGTCTTTCTTTGATTCTGGTTCTGAGATCTTCTTCAAGTCTCTCCAGTTCCTTAGCAGCTTTCGGGTGTAGAAGTATGGCAAAAACCACTACGATTCCTCGAGAGAAACAAGAGATTCAGGATGTTTTCTTGCTTCTTCGCTGCGTCTCATCAGCATCTTGAGAAACTCGCGTGTTCTTTCTCGTTCTTCATAGAGGCTTATGATTGTCTTTATGGCATCGCTTCGGCTCTTGAACTTGCCCTCCGATACCCAGCGGTCTATCTCTCCAAGCGTTTCCCGAGACAACCTGAGCTGTACCTGAGCCAAGATATCACCGTAAACAATACTGTTTACAAGACACTTAAGCCTTCCTCTGAGAATTGACGACACATCAGGCAAATACAAGAAGAGCCATTAGAGTTTGCTTTCAAGGTCGTCTTTTCACGCTTCTAACTATGGTCAAAAATAACAATCATAACAAAAATAACAAAACACTACTCTAAAGGGTATATTTCGAGGCAGTTGATTGTTAAAGCTTCTGTTCTCTTTCTTCATCCCGCAAGTGGAGTTTCAGTTTTTCTTCTTTCGTGGCAACCAACCAGCCAGCCAAGCAATGCAAGCAACCAACCCGCAAGCCAGAACGGCAATTCCCCAGATTAAAAGAATTAGCGGTATGCTCATGACCGCTCCCTGAGCTAATAGGTAGAATAGAAAGCTCACGCATGCAATAAAGAGCAGCAGAAGAAGCCCAACTAATGTCCAGCTAATTTTCATTTGACTGACTCACCTCCTCAGACTCAAATCATGCTTAGCAAGAAGAAATCATAATAATATTTGTGTTCGTTTTCAACTCATAGCGCCGTTTGGGTTTGGGTGCAAAGTCCTATCCCAAACCCAACCCCAAAATACGAAAAAAGCAAGACTATCTAACATAAGATTCTTTCAGCCAGACTTTCATGCCACTAGTATCCATCGCAGCTTTGATGCCCGTCGGCAACGGCAAATTAGGCGTATAATGGCCAAAATCCATGTTTCCGACGATCGGAAAATCATAGTCTGCCGTTATGTCCATAACGAGCCCTCTAATCTCATCGGTCCTGTCTCTAATCGTTTGGCCAGTCTTGCTTGATGAGTCAGACACTTCGTCTCTGAATTTTCCGACCAACATGCCTTTGGTCCTTTCAAAAATGCCTGATTCTCTGAAATGAGTAAGCTTCGCATCAAGCTCGTCCAAAGGCTGTCCAATCGACTCCCAGAAAAAGAGGATGTCTTCGTTCAGCTTCGGGTAGTAGGGCGTCCCTAGCATTGTCTCGGCGCTGTTTATGCTTCCGCCGAATAAGTTGCCTTCAGCCTTGCCTTCACGCCAAACTTCCCATTTCGTCAATGCTGGCAGTAGACCCAGCGGCTCAGCGTTCTTGGTGACTCTGAAGAAAAGGTCGGTCTCGTACTTCGCTTCCGCACTGTTCATGTCAGCTCCGAACCCGAATACCACGTCGGTCTGATGAAGTCCAGTCAAGCCGGTCTTGGCCAGGAACGCTATGTGGAAGGTTGTGATGTTGCTCATCCCTGAGAAGATCTTGGGATTCATTCTTATCAGATCATAGTCCAAGTGGCGCAAGCAGCGAATCGCAATAGATCCGCCCAAAGCACAGATAATAGCGCTCACTTCTTCATCGGCAAACATGGCGTTGATGTCGTCGGCACGCTCAAGATCTGTACCAGCCATGTAACCCTTGTGCTGAAGCTTGACCGTTTTTCCTTCTTTCACGTTGAAACCGAAATTCTTCAGGTTCTTGATTCCCCGATTGTACTCCTCCTGAAACGGCAAAACGGGATGCGACGGTGCGATTACGCCGATGGTGTCCCCAGCTTCAAGCCGAGGCGGTTTCAGCAATTTCAAACCTTTGAACCCGCCTATTCCTCTGATTGTTTAGACTTGTGTCGGCATAAAGCTTGCTAAAGCGTTCAAGTTTGGGTTAGGGATAAAACTTTACCCCAACCAACCAACTTGGACGACGACGGACGACCATTAACCACGACGACGACCACGACGGACGACGGTAAATAATCATAGGCTTCCAATGGACGGCTGGAACCTATAGCTGCTTAAGGATGCAACTGGATACTGATGGAACAGGATACGGATAGGATAGTGAGCAAATAGTACGAGGGGTAGAATTCACTCAAAAACTTACCCCTCAACAATGCGCGCGCTATTCTATACCTCAATGACTGAATGGCATCTAGGACAATTCCTAGGATTTCCTTCTGTCTTAAACTCCAGCCCACAGTTCTTACATCTGCAGTTCTTTGCTCTACCATATTTTCTGTATCTTTCACTCATTCTTTTTCCTTCTTTCTTCTTATT
>JBGQMW010000027.1:0-14179 GCA_041500785.1 Bathyarchaeia archaeon | reverse complement strand
GATCGTGTCATTTGTGACTTGAACGCTGAACGTTTCAGGAAGCGTCCCGTTGTTCTTAACGCCCACGGTCATCGTTACGTTCTGACCCTGTTTCGGATGATCATCCGACACGGACAACCCCGTCACAGCAACATCATGTGCTTCTTGTGGTGGCGGCGTAACATTTATGAAGAAACCATTTTGGACCAGTGAGGACATGACGTTCAGGTCTGAGTCCAGCAGGAAAGTGTCTGCGCCATATGGTAAGGAATAGTTGAGACTAGAGTTTCCGAGACCCAGTACCATGAATCCTATCTGGATTAGTTTTCCGCTTCCTGTGAAGCTTCCAGCACCAATCAACGATACTCCAGCAGTTACGGAGCCTCCGACATTATCAATTATTGGATCCACCGGTATACCGGTTTTGCCAGCAAAAATGTTATCAGCTGGAATTGTGGCATTCAAGCAGCTAAGTATACCCGGGTTGAACAGAATCATTGCCTGCCAAGTGTAGAGGTTTTGCACGTCGGCAACTTTCAGGGTTATAACGAACGTGTTTCCAACCGGAATGTCCTGAACGTTTGCTGGGTCCACAAGCATTGTGGTTGTCTGAGCGAAGCCTTTGTTGATCGTCACTGGAAACATAATTACTAGGACCATCAGCATCAATGAATAATATGCCTTCTTCATTCTCTTCTCTCCTCTTGACTTGATTTTAGATCGAAGTCACTTATTTATTGCTTATGGAATTGTCTTCTATGTTTCAAAAACAGCAGGTTGTAGGCAGATTGGAAAGAGCTGCGCCTGAGAATTGCGCAGTGTCAGCACGCGAGCCACTTTTGAAGTATGGACTGAACTCGCGCGCGTGTGCGCTGACCTTGTTTTGAAATGGAAACTAGGCTATCAGTGGGGGATGGTTTGGAGGTTCCCATGTCTATTCGTACCTTGTTAGGTACAGTGGTTTGCTTGCTTCTTTCTTGCGTCGGGCTCTAGAGAGTTTCTGCAGGTTATGCCTGCGGATTGTTTGGGTTACATTGGCGGTGCTCAAATTCGTTCTCCAGTCGAGTGTTGTCTGCTGAACAGATATTTGGTTTGCGAAGTCTGAATCTGTATTTGAAAGGCTAATTCAGCCTAGGCTTGAAGCAATAGCTCAGCAACGCGGGGGACGGATGTCGTTGGAGTGTTTGGTTAGGGACGTGGGAAGTTGGCGGATGGTTGCAGCAGACTTATAAGGCCTTCAGTATGATGGCAAAGAAGGGACAACTTCGAAGGAAGTGTTGAGATGATTAAGGATTTGTCGGCGTTCTACTCCAAGAATGCGCTCAACATGAAGCGTTCTGAGATTCGGGAGCTTCTCAAGTTTACGCGTCTGCCTGACATCATTTCTTTTGCCGGTGGGCTTCCGGCTTCTGAGACTTTTCCTGTGAAAGAGTTGGAGGAAATTTCATGCGAGTTGCTCAGGGAAAAAGGGGCTACGGCGCTGCAGTATGGACCTACTGAAGGCGAGTTTGCACTTCGCGAAGAAATTGCAAAGTGGATGTCGCGTGAGAGAGTTTCTGTTAGGCCTGAGAACATTCTTGTCACGTCAGGTTCGCAGCAGGGCTTGGACATAGTCTCTAAGGTTTTTCTCGACCCGAAGGATATTGTCGTTGTCGAATTGCCGACGTATATCGGTGGATTGCAGGCTTTCACGGCTTATAGGGCCAGAATGATCGGTGTTCCCCAAGACAACTGTGGAATGAGGATGGACCTGCTTGAGAAGACCCTGGTGAAACTTGCTGCCGGAAGCAGGAAGCCCAAATTCATCTACGTCGTGCCAGACTTCCAGAACCCCTCTGGAGTCACGATGTCGTTGGAGAGACGCAGGAAGCTTCTGGAGCTGGCTTACAAGTTTGAAGTTCCGATAGTGGAAGACAGTCCTTACCGGGACTTGCGCTTCGCAGGACCAGCCGTTCCGGCCATCTTCAATCTGGACACGGACAAGCAGGTTATGGTGCTGGGCACGTTCTCAAAACTGCTGTGCCCAGGTCTCAGGCTTGCATGGATAATGGCTCCAACCGAATGGATGGACAGGATGGTTGTGGCCAAGCAAAGCATGGACCTTTGTTGTCCAACTTACACGCAACTGATAGTCGCTGAGTTCATGAAGCGCGGGCTGTTGCCAAGACAGATCGATCGCATCCGCAAGTTGTACGCAAAGAAACGCGAGGTTATGCTTGAAGCCTTAAGGAGAGACATGCCCAAAGGCGTGGAATGGACTGAGCCTGAAGGCGGACTGTTCCTGTGGGTCAAGTTGCCCAAGAATATGAGTGCCAACACCCTGTTTCCAAAAGCAGTTGAGAATAAAGTTGTCTATGTCGTCGGTTCGGCTTTCCATTGCAACGGAAAAGGCCAAAACACGATGAGACTAAACTTTTCATACTCATCCGAGGAGCAGATTAACAAAGGAATCGAAAGACTCGCCAAGATGATCACAGAGAACATGTAACAGGAACACAGAACACGCGCTCTCTCTACAAGCTTGTCAGATTCCAGAGTACTTGTTCTCTCACGGCCTGTCTCCCTAGTTCACTTATGGTCCAAAAATGGACTGATGCGCGCGCTGCAGCAACTCAAAGAATCTTTGTCTCAGACTGCGACTACAACAACTCTCACTGTTAGAATCAACATGAGACGAAGAATGACCAACAGAAAACGATCTAGCCAAGAATTCACCTGCTGGCTAGCGCCAACGGCGCGCGCGCTTGGGTAGATTCTTCTGCGAACACGGTTACGCTTTACAGGGGAGCAAACGACACCTACTGGAACTATGTGCGAGTGCGCTTGTGGAAACCACGATAAAACATCACATTCCTTTTTCTTAGATTGAACTCGAAAGTGTTGACGGTTGCTTTCTCCAATCGCGCGCGCCTGCCCCATCCATTACGAGGTAATCTCTCTCCACAACAATCGAATCATTAATGTTTCCAGTCAAAGTGTAAGTGACCTTATCAAACATCGCAATATTCGCTGTAGGCGGGTCTATGTTTCCGTCAGCCCTAATGTAAATGGTTCCGCTTGCTTTCGCCCTCTGAACGTTAAAAGCCACGCTTAACATGCCAACGAGAAGCGTCAAGGTCAACATCAAAACAAGTTTTCGGTTTATTTTACATCATTTGTTATATCAACTGCTTTCATTCTTATGATTTTGGAAGAATTTTCGATTGAACACCTAGAATACCACGCGCGCAACAAACGTCCATCCGTTTTTCAATGAGCTTTTTCAACGTTTCTCGCTACTGCTGAGAAGTATTGGTCTTCGATGAATTATCTCTCTAGTGATCTGTCTCTCCGAAGCGCCTAGCGGCTATGCCTATGTCTCCCATGTCCGCTTTTCCATCACCGTTGATGTCAGTTTTGGGATCCCACAACGGACTGATTGGAGGGATGCCAAAATGCTGTGCGACGTAGCCGATGTCTCGCATGTCAACTTTGCCGTCAGGTTTGCCGTTAGGTCCTGTGATGTCTCCAGGAATTGTCACTTGGATGGGTCCATCTGTCAAGTTGTTGTTAGCCGTGTTTTGCTCATATTGAACTGGTGAGGCAAACGCGGTCATCGTGTAGTTGCCCCTAGAAAAACCTAGTGTTCCAATCTACGTTGATGACTGCAGAACTATCTGCCGATGCGGTAACATTTTGGAAAAGCCCAATTACAGTCGTGTTGGCGTAGACCGTAACGTTGAAAGTCAAGCTGACGCGCTCGTAGTTGGTTACTGTAACATTGAACGACAATAGATAGTTCTGTCCAACTGCGGTCTTGGGAAATGTGAAACTAGTAACGGCAATGTCGGGCCAACCTCCTAAGACGCTAGAGATCTGGACGAGGCCATTAACCGCTGGGTCTGTCGGTATAGAGACTCCTGCAGAATCGGACAATTCATAGCTATGCAGAATCAGAGGTGAATCGTCATGGTGCCCAGGAGGATCTGGCGGTACACCACCTTGGTAGCACACTCTGAAAGTCACCGTCGCCAAGAGAACGTCCCAGATAGAGTAGCTGATGGACTGCTTGCATCGAGTCTGAGGTCTCCCGCGGAAGGCATGCTCCAACTCGTCGTGTTCCAGAGATTGTCGAAAACTACGTTTTCAACCGAAAGTAACGTTGTATTGTAGGTCAGATACGTTGTGATGTTGAACAGGTTCCAGCCCGCATCCAACTGTCTAAGGGTAACATTCATATCAAAAGCAACACCAATCCAAATGTGGTATTGGTCAAAAAATGGAAGTGCTGGGTCGACTGTCAAGTATGGTTTCGTCAGTACAGCAAAAACTGGTGTGAAACCTACGATCATCACTGCTCCCATCATAACAGACAGCAAACATAAGCCGTGAAACATTCAGATGAACTCCTTTCCCCCTACACATTATGTCTACCTCAGAGTTGAATTTAAGGTTTCTTCCGGAGAATCTCGGGCACCTTCTCACTCGTATGTTCGTACTCCGGCAAGAATCTGGTAAGCCGCACTTGGCGAGTGACAGTGAATTGACTACGAAGCAAACGATTCCACAGAAACAATGGCTTGTTTGAAGCCGTACTTCTCAATTAAACGCTTCCAACAGCTCACAAACGCGGGAAACACCCAACTGTGGCCCCAGCTCATGCGCTCAAAGCTCTGTTTTGTCAAGTAGTTTCCGATCAGATAGAAGGCAATACCGCGCAGTCCTCTTTTAGTTTCATACAATGAGCAAATGTCAACTATGGGCGATTTGTGAATCTCAGCCCACTGTTCGCTCAACCATTTCTGAGGAACATACTTCCCCCTGAAAATAATACGCAATACGCCGTTACCCTCATTCGTGCGTATCTTCCAATACTTCATTTGGAAGTGAAACTTTCGATAAATCCGCATTTTCAAAGCCCTAAGATCAGCATTAAGATTCCGACCTACTGACTCAGGAGAACTTGTAAGAGTCATGAACCTCAGTCTCTCGCGCCGACTTTTCCCAACAGTGAGACCGCTCATCAATCGCTGAAAAGCTCTCCTCTGTTTCTTGGTGTAGCCTCCGTTCTCAGGTACGCATTTCCTAAGGGCGAAATCAAACTTTTCCTTTTTGCCATCCTTGGATACAAAATATCCTTGATGCCGAGGGCCATTCTTATCAAACATAAACCGAGGGCAAAGAAACCCCTAACAGTCACAGCAAGAAAAAGGGGAAAGTATTCTTTCACACATGTAGTGGTAGCCCGGGAGAGATTCGAACTCTCGTCAGCGGGTCCAAAGCCCGCTATGCTTGTCCACTACAATCGGCGGAAAGGTGTTCTTTCCTCCACCGGGCTTTCCCGGGCTACTGAATTGAACGTCTTATCATCCTTATAAGCCTCGCATTTTTCTGCAGAGAAAAGCGACCGAAGTTGCGAAGATGCTTGAAGGCTTATGACGCTAGTGCTGCCGCATAGACTGAAATCCCCCGTTTCCACAGTTCCTCCAAACTCCGCATCGGTTTCTTACCTGTGCTTCAATAATAAGTGAATGGGGGATTCTAGTATGCTGCCTGGGTGAGGGGCATTTTGATAGTTCTCTTGCGTGCTCGTTGAGAGATGCGTCCGGTACGAAGAGTCTCCAGAAGAGTGCTTGTTGGACAAGACTCCTAATGGATACGATTTCCGTGCATGATCTCGTTCAGTTTGACGATTTCGTATAGCGCGTTCACGAATCAGTAGTAGGGGTGAGTATTCAGGATTTTTGAAATGGATCCTCTTGAACAAACCGTAAAACTTATATATTTAACCATTTCACTTGGTTAGCTACGCGGAACCGATTGTCCTGTTTTCTGATAACATGATGAAGGCCACACCGGCTCTACGTAGAAATGCTCGAGGCGAAAAGAGTTGAGTAGAAAAGAAAGCGGAGTTCGCCAACGCCTAGTTGACAAATGCCCAGAGTGTGGTAGTTCAAACCTTATTCATGATTATGACACCGGCGAGACAGTTTGCGGTGATTGTGGGCTAGTGCTGTACGAGCAAATGATGGACAAAGGACCAGAATGGCGAGCGTTTACTCAGGAAGAGAAGGCTTCCAGAAGCCGAGTTGGAGTGCCAACGTCCTATTCTGTACATGACAAAGGCTTGTCAACGGCCATCAGCCAAGTTGACAGAGACGCTTTCGGCAGGAAGCTTCCATTATCGACTCGTTTGCAGATGTGGCGACTGAGAAAATGGCAAATACGGTCGAGAGTGCACTCTTCAATCGACAGAAACTTGGCTCAAGCGATGGCTGAACTTGACCGCTTATCTGACAAAGTTTTCATTCCTCAACCGATAAAAGAGAAGGCAGCAGTTACGTACCGCAAAGCATTGGACAAGGGTCTAGTTAGAGGCAGGTCAATAGCAGCTATCGCCGCAGCGTCATTGTACGCCGCCTGCCGTGGAAGTGGAACACCTAGGACCCTTCGCGAAATAGCAGAAGCAAGCTTAGTCGACAAGAAAGACGTCGCGCGTTGCTACAGACTCCTGCTGCGTGAACTGGAAGTGCACATGCCTATTGCCGACCCACTCACATACGTCTCGAAAATAGCTGAGAGAACAGGCATCTCCGGCAAGACTCAAGGCCAAGCCATTCAAATCCTTAGAATTGCCAGAAAGAAACGCGCTGCTGCAGGAAAAGACCCAATGGGACTGGCTGCCGCAGCACTCTACATTGCCTGCTTGCAAAGCAATGAAAAGAAAACGCAGAAAGACATAGCCGAGGCCGCAGGGGTGACAGAGGTCACGGTCAGAAACCGCTACAAGACACTCAAGAAACAGCTAGGCCTGGAAGTTCCAGAATAGGAACAGAAAAATGAGAGAATCAGTCTTTTTCTTCTTCAAACTCCATTACAACAGGTCCTGCGTAACCGCAGGCTGGACAGACGTACCTACCTGGGAATTGCCAAGCATCTGTACTCTTGGAGAAACTGATGTTTGGGCTTCCACATTTGGGGCAGTATGCTTTTCCCGGCTTTCGGCGTTTCAGTGTCTTAAGTACCTCGTGCATGTCGCGAAGTAGTCGCATTGTGGGCTTGCACCTTCAATGTAGAAGCTATTGTAGTTCAATGTTTTCTTCAGGATAGCCGAGTTTCGCCAAAAACTGACGAACTTTCTCTCTATGGTCTCCCTGAAGTATTATCTGGCCGTTCTTCGCCGTACCGCCGCATGCACAGAAGCCTTTGAGTTTCTGAGCAATTCCTGCCAGGTTTGTGTTCTTCTCGTCTATGCCATCTACTATCGTCGTTGGTTTGCCAAATTTCCGTGTTTCAAGCCGTATCCGGATGCGTTGTTGCTCTTTTTCTATTTCAACACAAGCGCACAAATCTTTAGGTAGCCCGCATGTTGGACAGATTTCAGCCATGATGCTCAATTTACAGTCTCCGCGGAAGTATATAAGATTTTCAAATCCAGACTCCATGAGCAGAACACATGCAAATCGGCAAATCTGCAGCTTTGCAGATACAACCCGCAAAGAACGAAAGGACGGCCCTCTCTCAGCACCAAAAATTCTGAGCACCGAGATAGCAAACACTTAAAAGTATCTTGAAAAAGGGATACTTGCTGATTGGTGAAAGGTGTTAGGGATGCCGAATCGGCCGACCATAGTTTCTGTTGGCAGAACAAAGTTTGGGGAACACTACGAAAAGGAGCCGGAGAAACTGATTGAAGAAGCCTGGCTCAAGGCCTCAATGGAGGTCAACCTGGAACGTAAGGACCTAGAGGCGTGTTATCTTTCAGACTATTTTCTGCCGATTACAAACAAGCTCGGACTGGAAGAGGGTTTTCTCTCTGAATTAACCGAATTGCATGTCCCAATGGAAGTAACGCGTTCCTTCGGTTCAGCTCTCTCAAACGCAGTCAACGCGATTCAAGCCGGAAGGCACGATGTCGTGCTCGTCGGCGGAATCGAAAAAATGACGGACCGATGGGACAAGATACGTGATGATTTGATGCTCCTCGAAGATCCATGGAGCTACTATGCCGGATGCACGCCTGAAGCAAACCATGAACTCATGCTGAGAACATACATCAAGAAATATGGAATTGCGGGAGGCGACCTTGAGAAACTTGACCTTGCTCTGGCACAGGTCGCGGTCAAAAACCATTTTCATGGGACAAAGAACGAATACGCCCAGTATCAGAGAAAGATAACCGTTGAACAAGTCATGAACGCCAGAAAGGAATCACGCAGACCACTGGGACTTTATGATTATGCTCCGATTTCTGATGGTGCAGCGATCCTCATTCTCACAAACGAAATGGTTGCAAAAGAATACACTGACAAACCAGTGCATATCTCGGGTTTCTCTTCAGCAACCGACTATCTAACATACCCGGCAAGGGAAGACAGGACACACTTTCTCGTGACTGAGGCAGCAATGAAAAACGCCCTCAGAATGTCAGGCAAGAGTCTTGACGACATACCGATCATTGAACTCTACGACCAGTCCACCGTTATGGAGATGATTTCACTCGAAGACCTTGGCTTCTGCAAACGCGGAACAGCCTGGAGAAGCATAAACGAAAGCTGTCAGAACTACAAGGGTTACTACGAGATAAATGGAAAAATGCTGTTCGTCAACATGAGCGGCGGACTGAAAGCAGACGGAAACCCACTCGGAGCAAGGGGCGGTGCGCAGGTTTTCGAGATCTTCAAGCAGTTGAGATGTGAGGCAGGAGAACGACAGGTGAGAAATGATGGAGAATTGAAGTATGGTTGCGTGCTTGAACTCGAAGGATTCGGCACCAAAGGCTACGTTTACATCCTTGGGAGGGAATGAG
Source organism: Bathyarchaeia archaeon (assembly GCA_041500785.1). Taxonomy (GTDB): domain Archaea; phylum Thermoproteota; class Bathyarchaeia; order Bathyarchaeales; family Bathycorpusculaceae; genus JBGQMW01. The sequence goes on along the minus strand of JBGQMW010000027.1, from coordinate 5,412 downwards.
AATGAGTAGCGAACCCATAGAGAGAAGAGTCTCATACCTTGGTGACCGACTGAGAGGAAACCGTTGCCTGATCTGCGGAAAAGAGTATTTTGAAATCAGAGATTACTGCGGGAAATGTGGAAGAAAGAGTTACGGAAAAATGGTTAACACTGACCTTTTCTATGAAAAGGGCAAGTTGGAAGTTTGCACTCTGATAAATGAACCGACAAACAAGTTCACGAAGCTCGGAAGCTACATTTACGGCACGATTTCTTTCCATGACGGAAAAGTGAGGGTTCCGGGAAGACTTACAGACCGCGCAGCCATATTCAACAATGAGATCGACTTCTCAGCTCTAGAAGACAGGGAAGTTGTCCCACGATTCAGAAGACGCTGCTCTGTGGAAAGAAATGACGTCATCCCCACAATATCCTTGGCTTTCACGTTTGCAGATGAATACTACCCGTACCAGCCGTACCGAATTGTCAAGCCAAAGAAGGAATATGAATTGCCTGGCATCGTAGGTTATGGAGTGTACACTTCAAGGTTCAGGATAAAAGAAGGAAACATTGAACGGTCAGTCCCATTCGTCGATGAAGACTCGATAACTGCCGCTGTGGAAGCCGGAAAGCTCGCCCTAATCCATTCAGGTGTGGACAGCTGCCTAGTGGGCAAGATCTACGTAGGCTCAGAATCTAACCCTTACGCGGTTAAGCCCATAGCGTCGAAAGTTGCGCAGGTTCTCAAGCTTGGGGAAGAAGAAGAGGACGTTCAAGGTGTGGATGCCGTGGACACGGAATTCGCGTGCAAAGCCGCGACAAGCATGTTCAAGGATGCTGCAGCACTTGTCCACTATCCGAAATCCAACATCAAGTACACAATGGTGATAGGCGCGGACAATTCACAGGCGGCTCCAAGAGACTGCCCAGGCGGTGAGCTTGACCTTTTTGTGGGGTACGGTGCAGCAGCTTTCCTTTTCGGGAAGCAAGACGTGATCGCTGAAATAGAAGGTTGGTACTCGTGCACTTCAGATACACCAGATTTCTGGCGAAGAGACGGTGAATCACACCCAATGCATGGCGGCAGATTCACAGGAGACCCAGCCTATTTCAAACACGTCAGAAAATCTGCCAAGAAACTCATGGAAAGGCTCAGCCTGAAAGTCGAGGACATAGACTATTTCGTCGCTCACCAGCCGAACGTCCAGTTCCCGGTAAGGATGGCGAAGGAAATCGGGTTCAAAGAAGAACAATACTTGCCTATGCTTCAAGTAGCCAAGTTCGGCAACACGTACTCAGGCGCGTCACCAGTCGGGCTTGCAGCCGTACTCGACGTAGCGGAACCTGACAACCGCATTCTAGTGGCAAGTTACGGTTCGGGAGCCGGAAGCGACGCATACTCACTTCTTACGACAAGACAGTTGCTGGACAAGAGGAAGAACCAGAAACTGACGGTCAAGTATCAAGCAGGCAATCCATTCTTAGAATACGTGGACTACACGACGTACAGAAGATTGAAAGCGGGAATGTAGAAAACCATTAATAAGCCAACAACAACTAGTGAACGGAGCTCAGCTATCTTGCCGCTCAAACAAATACTCAAAACCTTGTACGCCCCACATAAAGTGTTCAAAGAAATCATTCAGAACCCAAAATATCTGGGTCCTTTGCTTATACTGGTCATGTTAGTTGTCGCAAACGTGGCCTTCATATACGTTGCAGCGTCAAAAACTTATGTGGAACACTCGGTACCGACTGGTGAAAAACTGGATGAATGGACAGAGAACAGTACTCTATGGGTCGCGAATACGGCAATCAGCGAAAGCAGCGATTGCATAAACGGCAGCTTCTACGGAAACAGAAGCATAGCATTCTCCGTTGCTGACGCAACACAAGTATGGACAGAACTGGACAATATTGGGCCTGTAAACTGTTCAAGCCCAGACGAATACACTCAACTATCTTTCAGAGCAAAATGGACAAGCCCTGAGACAAAGCCGACCAACATGACGATCAAACTGTTTTCAAACGCCTCTTCAAACTACTTCAGCTACAACCCTACAATAGACTCACTGAATCTCACCCAGGGAGTATGGAACAACCTTACAATCCCGCTCGGCACTGAAGCTTGGACACCTTCCAATCTCAGCTCAGACCAGGGAAAGATCACAGGCCTTAGACTTGAACTGACGTGGAACGCTAACTCGAACATAACCTTGCTTGTTGACGGGCTGTTCTTCCATGGACCATTCAACTCATTCTTCGAAAACGCCGGCAACCTTTACATGATCAATTATGCGCTGCTAGCATTCATGCAGTTCGTCGTAACGTGGGTGCTCCTCAGCGGATTAGCCTACGTGTTGACCAAAGCGTTTGGAGGAAAACTGGTCTGGAAACCGCTTCTGGTCCTCATAGGGTTTGCCCTCATAACGATGTTCGTGCAAGTCGTTGTCAACACTGTTGCCTACGTGTCTCTGCCGAATATCCGCTATCCCTTTGACTTGCTCGTCGGAGTCCAAGGAGAAGGAAAAGCCGCGGCTGATGCTGTCAACGCACAGACGTGGATGGTTGCATATGTCCAAAGGTTCATGCAGATAGCAGTCTGGATTTGGACGATAGCCTTAACGGCTCTCGCAGTCCGCTTTCTCGCCGCGATTTCATGGTTCAAGTGCGCGGCCGTCGGAGCAATGGCCTACTTTATAGCCATACTAGCTGAAAGCTTCATAATCGGATAGCGCGCGCTATGTCAAGGAGAGCCGGAAAATTGAAGTTGTCATTGACAACATCAGAAGCAGAGGCGACGGAACAGCGAGGATCGCGGGCTGCCTTGTTCTTGTGCCCGAAGCAGAATAGGAGAACGAGCAAAAGTGAGAGCCCTGTCAGTGGGCGAAGAATTCGCCACTAGAAAAAGGCCAGCTTAATCGAGAGGATGAAAATGAAAATAAACGAACTCAAAGACGAGATGAAACGAATAAACCTGCAGGCTACGGTGACTGAGAAATCAGACCCACGCGAAGTGATGTCCAGGTTCAAAGATCAAACGTACAAGGTCGCAACCGTCGTCATAGCCGATGAAACTGGAACCATAAAACTGACGTTGTGGAACGAGCAGATCGACCAAGTGAACGTCAACAATGTCGTGAAGATACAGAACGGCTACGTCACCAGCTTCAAAGGCGAAATCCAACTGAACGTTGGAAAATACGGGACACTGACCGTTGAGTGACCTTGAAAACAACCAACTTCAGCTGAACAGATGACGCGATGCTTTCTTAATGGGAGAGAATAGAGATTTCGGATAGACAGAGGGACACTCTGGGGATTTGCACTGCTATTTCTTCTTGAAGAAAATCCAGTTTTTCTTGTCCTTCAGCCTGACCAGAACGTAGGAGCCTGTTAGTCTCTTGCCGCTTATTTCTATGACGATCTTGTCTTCCTTTCTGTCAACAATCTTGTAGTGGCCACGGTCCCATATTTCAACAGTGCCTGCGCCGTATTCGCCTTCAGGGATAATACCCTCAAAACTCGCGTATGACAAAGGATGGTCTTCCACGTGTACGGCAAGCCTTCTAACGCCAGCATCTGTCGGCGGCTCTTTGGGAATTGCCCAGCTTTTGAGAACATTGTCCATTTCCAACCGCAGGTCATAATGCAGATGGCTGGCATCGTGTCTCTGGATCACGTATGTGTCACCTGACCCTGTCTCTACCACGTCCTTTGGTTCACTCGTCTTACGAAAGTTTCTCGTGGTCTTGTATTCGTCGAGGCTCAATTTGGATACGCATCCCGCAAATTGTCATACCACTAGTCCCTTCAAGTAGCTTTGTGTTTCCACAAAGAGTGATGGCTCAGCTTGTTTTCAAGTCGCTGAAAAACTCCTGCAGGTCGGCTGTCGAGAATCCATTCTGGTCGCTGATCTTTTGTTTTGCAGGAGGGCTTTCTTCGTAGAAGGGTATTCTGTCAGTGATTCGTTCCGTGAAAGTAGACTGAAGTTCGTTCTTATAGAATATGCCGATAGGTATTCTGTCACCCCATTCACGTGCTCTGTCCATTGCTGCCATTTTCTTCTGGAAATCCTCGTTCAAATCGTGGACAACTGAATCGAAACCTGTTTCTTCAAGCTTGTACAGCCGCGGTTGTGCTTTCCCCGTTTTTGGGTCTATGCGGTCTTCGCCTGCATACCAGTCTTTTGTGTTTATATCGTTGTACGTTGGGCAGGGCTGAAGACAATCGATGAACGCTAATCCCTTGTGCCTTATGCCCTCTTTTATCGTGTCCTTCAAATGCCTGAAATCATAAGCGTATGACCTTGCCACGAAAGTGTAGCCCGCAACGAGCGCCAAAGCTATAGGGTTCACCGCATCGTTAATGTTTGGTCTCGGAAGCGCTTTGGTCTTCAACCCCAATTTCAGTGTTGGAGAAGCCTGCCCTTTAGTCAGACCGTAGACTCCGTTATTGTGAATAATGTAGGTGATATGCAGGTTTCTTCTTCCAGCGTTAACAAAGTGACCTGCGCCTATTCCCAAACCGTCTCCGTCTCCGCCGATCGCGATCACTTCCAGCCCTGGGTTTGCAATTTTGATTCCCGTGGCAAAGGGCAGTGTGCGACCGTGAAGCGTGTGAACGCCGTAAGCTTTGACGTTGTGCGGTTCCTTTCCTGAGCAGCCTATGCCTGACACTATTACGACCTGATGCGGTTCAAGCTCAAGTTCTGCAAAAGCCATCTGCAACGCGCTCAGTATACCGAAGTCTCCGCATCCTGGGCACCAGTCAGCGAAGACGTCTGTCTTGAAATCCGAAGGTTTAAGACCCATAAGTCAACACCTGTCTTAGTGCCAAGTAATTCTGTAGTGTCTTGTATTTTTGTTTGTGGGTTTGTTTGGGTTGTAGCTGTTTGTTTTGGGTCTGGTTTTGTGTTTTGGTTTTGCACTTTTTCACCTCTGTTCCTCTATGTATTACACATTGATTCATTTTTATCGTGGTTTTTTGACGAGGAGACAATATGCCTTTTCATCGTCCATGAGTGGTGATCCTGAATCTAGGGGAGAGATGAAGGGAAAGGCTTATGTCTCCGAGGAATTGGGAGGGCAAAGAGCATGGCTAACTTTGGCATTGTCTTGGGGACATGGTTAGCCACTTGTTTGCTTCTTTGTTTTATGGTGTTGTAATGTTGGCGCGCATGTGTGTTCCGAAATTCGCTGAAGTGTAATAGGTTGAGCCTCGTACCTCTTTTTTAGGGTGATAAATGAAGAGATACGAGACTCTTGAGACCTTGTTTGGCAAGGTCGATTTATCATTTGCTGAGAAGGTGCTTAATGAAGCTTACCACCCGAAAGATTCTCCGGGCAGGCCGCCTAGGAAGCCGCTTGGCGTCTTCAAGGCTCATCTGTTGAGAAGGTTGCGGCACGTTCCAAGCGACAGGATGCTTGTGAGG
>JBGQMW010000026.1:0-14701 GCA_041500785.1 Bathyarchaeia archaeon | reverse complement strand
CAATATCACGGTAGCGGCAATGAAGGCCGACAACCATTTACCAACATATACGGAAGACCTTCTAATCGGGTTTGGAATTCCAAAGTAACCTGTCTTGTTCTGAAACTCCCCCGAAATGGCATCGCCTCCAAAGAAAACTCCGGAAAGCACAATCACAAAGGTTACGGAATTACCCCACCAACTGTCATAGAATGACAGGTCGGAAGACAGAAAACTCGCGGGACGATAATATCCTACTATGAAAGTGAGAAGTGCGCTTATCAAGAGAGTTATTGCTAGGAGTATGAAGAATCTGCGTGATCTGAAGTAATCGAGAAACGTGTACTTCATCGTGATGCCGACTTGCGTCATGCTGCTCGGCACTTTATTGTTGGAAACGATTCCTGTCTCGCTCATGTTTTATCACAACGTGTCCTTTATCAGTTTGAGGTAGGCGTCTTCGAGTTCCGATGACGCTGGTTTGTAACTGATTACTCCGATGTTCATCCTTACCAAATCAGAAAGAATCCGCTCTTGCACGTCCAAGTCTCCTCTAAACCTAATCTTGAGGTTTTTATCATCTTTTTGTTCTGCCACGACCACGCCTGGAAGGTTTGCGATGTTCTCAGTCACCAATAGTGCATCGATGGGACGTTGCAGTCCAACTTCTATCATGTTTTCTCCTCTTGAAAACTTTGCTGTTACGTTAGAAATCGTGTCGTAAACGATTAGCTTGCCATGGTCGATCATGGCTACCTCATCGCAGACTTCCGAAACCTCACTGAGAATATGGGAGCTCATGAAAATCAGTCTCCTCTTGCCTTTCAGAGATTTTACGATGTCTCTGACCTCGCTCATTCCTCTGGGATCGAGACCGTTGGTGGGTTCGTCTAGAAGGAGGATGTTCGGATCACTGAGAAGTGAAGAGGCAATGCATATTCTCTGTTTCATTCCCTTTGAGAACTTCCCCACTCTCTTATCGAGCCATTCTTCCATATGCACTTCTGAAACGGCTTCTTCTATTCTCTTGTTACGCTCTGCAGTAGGCACCCCTCTGATCTCAGCAATCATCATTAGCGCCTCTCGAGGTGTCAACGAAGGATAAATTTCTGGAGTCTCAATCAGTGCAGCGACAGACGCCAACGCTTCTTTCTTATGGGTGTGAACATTTACGCCATTTATTAGTGCCTCTCCAGAGGATGGCCTGATCAGGTCCGTGAACATTTTGAGAGTAGTGGTCTTCCCCGCTCCGTTGGGACCTAAAAATCCCACGCATTTCGACCCCTCAATCTTCAAGTTCAGATCCGACACTGCAACAAACTGGCCGAAACGTTTGGAAAGGTGTACGGCTTCGATAGACGGATTTGTCAAAGTGGCCAACTCATTCATTCTTTCTGATGTCCCGCTTTTTTACCTTGTCATCATTCTTCTGAAAACTGGCACAGCTATTGCAGTCATGACTACTCCGAACACCATCAATACTGTTAGTTCGGTCGATATTGCGGGGATTCCTGCGCCCAGCACCATGACTTTTCTCAGAGCTTGAGCTGCGTATGTGAGCGGGAGGACTTTGGATATGTCTTGCATGTACCATGGCATCTGCTGTATCGGGAAGAATACGCCGCTGAGAAACATCATTGGGAACATCAGCGTCATCATCAGCATCGTTGCTGTTTCCTGGTCCTTTGCGAAGGAGGTAATCACGATGCCAATGCCTACGAAACTGAATACGCCAAGCAAGAGTAGCCCAAATACCAGAAAAATGCTGCCCTGAATTGTGACGCCGAACAGACCCACAGCCAATGCCAGTATGATAACGCCTTGGATCAGGCCTCTTGCCGTCTGGCCCAAGGTTTTTCCAACTATGATAGACAGCCTATTGATTGGTGCAACCATCATTCCATCCAAAGTACCGACTTCCTTCTCTTGGGATATTGCTACAGGAAGCCCCGTCATGACGCTCATCATAACAGTCATAGCCATTATCCCTGGGGCGATGAAGTCAAAGTAACTGGGGTTTCCGGAAACAACTCCTTCCGTCTGAACATTATAGGGTTTCACAACCGCAAGAGGGTTGGTTGCATTCAACGGCTGAACTTTGTGTAGAGCCAACTGTGTTCCCATTTGGTCAAACACGCCAGATAAAACTGCCTGGATGGTTGCGGATATTTGGGGATTAGACTGGTCGGTTACAATGATCAGAGTCCCCTGCTCCCCGCTCAAGATACTCGCAGTGAAATTGCTGGGGATAACTATACCTCCGTCAAGTACACCCCTCTGAATCATGTCTTTAACATCGCTCATACTTGACGCGCTAGAAAGAACAAACATACTCGTCTGGCTATTGATCTGTTGCAAGCCCATGATAAAAGTCTGGCTCGCAATAGTTGAATTGTCATAGCCCGCATCCTCATTCACCAGTGCGACAGGCAAGTTGCTTACCGAGTTGCCGTTAGATGGATATATGAAGCCAACCATGACCATCATGAACAACGGCATCAATATGAGCAGGACTAGCCCCAGTCGGTTCCTGAACAGGTCCACCAGATCTTTCCAGGCAATCCTGAAACTGTGCGAAAGTAGAGTTTTTGCACCCATACTCTCTCACCTTACTCTCCCTTGCCGGGGCCCCCCGAAGTGCCGATGACCCATCGCCATCGGTATCTTCTGGTCTGCGGTATCTCTTACTTGGTGACCGGTTATGTGCAAGAACACATCCTCAAGAGTAGGTTGAAGATTTTCCATAGAATTTATCTTTCCATTTTTCGCCCTGATCGCATCGATCACAGAGTCGAACGCCTCGTCTCCATGAACAATAACCTTCAAGTGGGCAGAGTTTTCTTGAGTAACAGAATCCGCACATTTGAGTGCTCGGACCGTTCCGATAAGCTCTGATGTAAGATTTGCGATCTCCAAGTTCAATATTGTAGTATCCTTTCCTGAAATCAGTTTTTTCAAGTTCGTTGATGTATCAAGCGCAACAATTTTGGCATGGTCCATAATGCCTATTCGGTCGCATAGCAAATCAGCTTCAACCATCATATGCGTCGTTATAATAATTGTGGTCATATTTTCTCTGTTGAGTTTCTTTATGAAGTCCCTGATCTCAACAGACGACTGAGGATCCAAACCTAGAGTTGGCTCATCCAGAAAAAGCACTTGGGGCATGTTGAGCAGCGCACGTATCACGTTCATCCTCTGTCGCATGCCAGTGGAAAATGTACCCACTTGAGCGTTCTTCCACTTGATAAGTTGAACCAGCTCCAGCAGATCGTCAATTCTCTTCGTTAAGACAGCTTTGGGAATGTTAAAGAGACTTCCGAAAAACCACAGGTTCTCTTTGGCCGTCAAACGATTGTACATTATCATCTTCTCGGAAACGATGCCTATCAGTTTCCGCACATCAGTATCATTCTTCACTATGTCGTAACCACCAATCGTGGCGGTTCCCTTCGTAGGCCTGGCTAACGTGGAGAGCATTCGTAAGGTTGTGCTCTTGCCCGCTCCGTTGGGACCGAGCAGGCCGAATATCTCGCCCTTCTTAACGTCGAACGAGATGCTGTCAACCGCTACGAAATCGTTGAATGATTTGGTCAGGTTCTTTACTGCGATTATTGACTCGGTTTCCAACTGTAAATCACCTTCATCTGAAATATTATCCGTTGCAATATATCTAAGTAAAATATAAATATTTCTCTGGACAATAGTAACTTCGAAATGCATAAGCACACAGAATGTGAAGAAGAGAAAACCGGACAATGGATGAAGGAAGCACAAAAAGGCTACATACGAGTGGCAGTGCTCATTCTCCTCAGCAAAAAACCGTACCACGGCTACGAAATGATGAAAGAAATCAAAGAAAAAACCAAAGGCTTCTGGAAACCGACAGCCGGCGGTGTTTACCCCATTCTTCGAGACCTAGAAGAATCAGGATACATCGAAGGAAAATGGTCCAGCCAGAAAAAGCGAAAAATAAAGGTCTATAAGATTACCGAAACAGGCAGGATCATTCTCAAAGGCGCAATTGTCAAACAAAGCGAAATCGCTAACAGTATGAACGCCCTGTTTCAAGAATTTGCGAAAGACGTTTTGAATATTGAAACAAAAACGTTACCCCTGTCGGTTGTACCCAACCTTTTCTCACCCTTCCTTGAGGAGAGAAATCAAGAACAGGAAGATGACATAAAAAACTTGGAACAAAAACGCACCCATCTAAAAAGTACAATCAGGATGTTGCAGAAGGAACTTCAGACGACAAATAGAAAACTGGCTAAGAAAGAACCAGAAAAGAACTAAAGAAAAGATATCACCATGGTGGTTGGTGTAGGCAACACAATGAGTGTCGGCTGAATGAGAATCACAATCTTTGGAGCTACAGGTGGAACTGGCGAACAACTTGTTGAAAAAGCACCTGCAATTAGCAATTAACAGTATCCTTCTGAGCCAGCGCGCGCTCATCGAACCAAGATAACCCTGATGATGGAAGCGATATTTTCCGCATAACCTGGTTGAACGTCAAAGCGGCGAGCCTTCATCAATAAAAGAGGCGGAAAGAAAGATAGCAGTAGTACAAATTTGCACGGTTGTTGGCGGGCCCGACGGGAATTGAACCCGCGACCTACGGATTAAGAGTCCGCCGCTCTAGCCTGACTGAGCCACGGGCCCGACCTTCCTTCGTAAAAGAAGCTCGACCAAGAAAAGATATAGAGCTTTCGGTTTGTGTTTCGCAGTGCGAACAGTCTGGAGTCCATTAGAGCCTATTCCAAGTGCTATGACCTCCAGATAAGCCCGCCACAAACGCTCTGTGATGTAAGCTGGATAAAGCTTTTCTGTTCCAGCGCAGATAGTCGTCGAAAGAACATTTTATGAACACTCTTGCGGGAAACGATGCCGTACTGTGACATTCTATTTTGAGTGAATAGCGTGGCAAGTTGCAGTTTGCGCAGACACTGCAGTCCCTTCTTCGCAGTGCCTTGTTTCAAACAAAACATACTATTCAAGGATTATCCTATTCTCAGCATGCTTTTCAGTCCAAACGTTGTCCATTGTCGCAGAAATACGTTGAACATGAAACAAAAGATTAAGAAGCACCAGCACTACATAGTTGTTTGGAGAAGGGAGAAGCGAGGGAAACGGCATATTTCCACTTCCATTTTATCCTTTTTCCTCTTCCTACGTTTTCCTCGCTTCACATCCTCCATTACCGTAGACACAACGTAAACTATCCATTCTCGTTAATCCCGTCTTAACTGTCAGGGCAAGTTTTACAGCGCCGGAAAAATGTAGAGCAGAAATGATCAATAGGTTCTATCAAGAAAAGGCAAAAAAAGATTATGACACAAGAAAAGGGGCTCTTTCCAACATGCAGCCTGCCAATCATGTCAGGTCAACATGCAGATTCGCTCAGCCATTTCGGCAAGGTTAAATGTTGCATGAAACTCAGGTAATATTCAGATGTGTGAGGGAGACAGAACAAGAGAATTTTTCCAAAACTCCCTTCTCCCCCATTCTGTCTCCCTCATGAACATCGACAATCGGCAAAGACCACTCCTGTCTTGAGCATGCGGTCCAAACGCTGTTGTTGCCAACAGTTTTAAGTTTGACAAGAGCCTTCGATCATAATGAGGCAAGAAAAACTTGGGCCAAATAGTTTTCGTCGGTCTCGGTTTGCATGATGACCACGGACTGAGTGTGAACGGACTAGAAGAAGCGAAAGCCGCGGACAAGGCCTTCGCGGAATTCTACACGAGTCTGCTTCCCGATTTTTCACTAGAACGTTTCGAAGCCCTCATCGGAAAGAAGCTTATCCTCCTTTCGCGGCGTGACCTCGAGGATTTGAACGGACAGGCCGTTCTGGAAGCGGCTGAAAAGGGAAGAGTCGTCTTGCTTGTTCCCGGAGACCCTATGATCGCGACGACGCATGTTGCTTTGAGACTTGAGGCCGCAAAACGGGGGGTTAAGACTCGAATCGTTCATGGAGCAAGCATTCTTTCTGCTGCAGTAGGTCTTTCAGGATTGCACAACTACAAGTTCGGGAAAAGCGTGACTGTACCTTTTCCAGACAAGAACACTTCAGCAACTTCGTACTCGGTAATTGCGCAAAACAAGAACCTGAGCCTGCACACATTTTGCTTCCTAGACATCAAAACGGACGAAAAACGCTATCTGAGCATCGGTGAAGCTTTGAGCGCATTGTTGAGGGTTGAGGAAGACGAAGGAAAGAAGGCGGTTACTCTGGACACTCTTGCCGTGGGCATAGCCAGAGCAGGAAGCCAAAACCCAACTGTCAAGGCAGAACGTGTGAATTGTCTATTGAACTATGATTTTGGAGGTCCTCCTCAATGCCTCATCTTTCCTGGAAAACTTCACTTCATGGAGGCTGAGGCGTTGATAGTCTTAGCAAGTGCTCCTGAGAGCGCAAGGGAGGCGCCTGAATGAGTCTAGAGAAGCTTGTTTCGAAATACGTTGACTCGGCAAAGAATGTTCTTGAACGTATAGAGGTCATTCAGACTCAGGTAACGGTTAATGTCACAGGAGTGACCAAGGTTGTTGATTACGCTAAGGATTACCTGAAGGACGCTGAGTACTACAGGGAAAAGAAGAAATTTGAGGTAAGCTTAACCTCGGTCGCGTACTGTGAAGGCTTACTGGATGCTCTGAGACTAATGGGAGTAGTGAAGTTTGAATGGCCCACAACAAACAAGGACACAAAACAATCTTAGCTTCAGGCGTATTTGACCTTCTGCATCTGGGCCACGTGAGGTTTCTGGAGGAGGCAAAGAAAGCTGGTGGACCCGGTGCTCACCTCATAGTCATCGTTGCCCGGGACAAAACAGTGAAGAGAAGAAAGGGCAAAAACCCCATTATGCCCGAGAATCAGCGGCGTGCGCTCGTGGCCTCGTTGAAAGTTGTTGATGAAGCGATACTGGGTTATGAACAGTTTGACATCGGAAAAGTGGTTGAAAAACTCAGACCTGACGTTGTCGCCTTCGGTTATGACCAAGAAGGAATGGAAAAGAACGTCAAGGCATACCTGAAGCAGCACGGGCTAGTCGTGAAGGTTGTGCGCATAGGAAAATTCGAATCGGATGAGCTGGACAGCTCCTTGAAGATAAAACAGAAGATTGTAGAGGATTTCAAGCGGTGAGGCTTTCATGCACAAGAACTCGAAGATGTTCATGCCAACGTTTGCGCTGATCGCTGCGAACGTGGCCGTCTACGTTTTCACGTCCTTTCTGGGCGGAAGCTTCTTTCAGACGAGTGACCCTGTTCTAGTAGCGTTTGGACAGGATAACTATGCCGTTATGCGGGGCGAGGTTTGGCGGCTTTTCTCAGCAATGTTTGTCCATGCTGACATCGTGCACTTGTTCGGGAACATGTTCTTCCTGTTGATCTTCGGTCTGAGAGCAGAGGAAATGTTTGACATGAAGGAGTACATGCTCATCTATTTTCTCAGCGGACTTGCAGGCGGATCCCTGACACTGGCACTGTGGCCTGACACGCTGTCCGTCGGGGCTTCTGGAGCCATTTTCGGGATGCTTGGAGCCACGATTGTCTACGTGAAACGTGCGATCGGCCAATCGATAATCACAGCGTTGATGTACGCCTTCTTTCTGTTCTTTCTGAACGTCGGCGAAAACGTTAACTATCTCGCACATTTCGGCGGCTTAGTCGTGGGTTTACTGCTTGGTTACGTGCTGGCAAGTTCTCGCAAGCCCAGACAAACCATCACGTACAACTACAAGTATTCCTACTCGAACTAGAAGCTCAGTCTAAGGCAAAGTTAGGACTTCGACCTTGACTTTGTGACCGTCTTTGAGTCTAAGCTGTCTTCTCAGGGGAACAGAGGCGATGAGTTCAAGCACTGAAGCATCATAATGGCTTCTTAAAGCAGAGATCAGTGCGCCTTTCTCCTTGTTGTCTACTATCACTGGGTAGCATTTCACGGAACCGAACGTGCGGTCTTCGCTTTTGAAACCCCCGACTTCTATGGCCGGGTAGGCTTCCAATTCATCGTGTGTTTTGATATCGTAATCGGTCGTCAGTTTGAGGTTAAGCGTCCCAGGGTAAGGGTCAAACCCGAGTTTCTCGATAAACTGTTTCCTATAATGCTCTTTAGATATGTAATAGGCTCCTTCGCCCAAGCCTGTGAAGACAGTTCCCTCCAGCGTTACAGACGGGGGGTACGCTGCTTCGAGCAGGAGGCGCAGGGTCGAATAGAGCGCATTGAGTTCCTTGTTGCCCGCATCCGTGATCCTTATCAGACAACCCTCAGGCGTCATCGTCCTCTTTATCCACGCTTTCTTATCCAGCTCGATGAGGTAACGTGAGGCCGTCTGCTGCGAAGCTCCAATCTTCGAGGCCAGATACTCTGTGGAGATTTTGGCTGTTCTCCTATGAGCTCCCATCTCAGCCAGCTTCAGAAGGGTGAAGAGATGTCGGCACCCGCACTTCTCAGACATAATGAACCCTCAGCAGTCCACTGCCCTTAGCAATTGACTATTCCGTATTTAAGCACCGCGAAAACACGCAAACAAGAAGCTCTGAAAACCAAGTCTGCGCACTCAAGACCGCGAGAGTTTGCGCCGAATACAGTCTTCCCACAAGACTGTTCAACCTCCGAGTCTAACTCATTCCGCCAGACATACAGAACGACTCAAGGGTCTCCCGCCCCTAGAACGAAAGCCGAAAAATCAGAACAAACAACACGAAATCAGCTGCACTTCTTCCAAAAAAGAAACACACGTCAGACCTCTGACGCGCGGTACACATGACAAAATCAAAGCCCTTCGCACTGGCTATAGGACACACCTTTCTACCCAGCCGCATTCTCCGAACGTGTATTTGGACAATATACGAAACTAGAGCGTAGGCTGTTGGAAAACAAGAACGCTCCTGCGAAATGTGCCAGCACCGGAAGAACGTGCACTCATACAGGGTTCTACGGAAAAGGGAAAACAAAGACAGCTAAGACTTCTCTTAGCGACGAAAACACACATCCTCACCGTAACCACACTGCCGTGGCGCAAACGGTGATAGGAGATTTTTCTCAGAAACGGGGAGCTAGTAGAACATCGACCAGAAACGTCGACGACCTGCTACTTTTTGCGCACATAACTCTTTACGTGCACTGTCTTGTGTTTTCCACCAGGCTTAGATCGAATATATCCTTGAACTTTCATTTTCTCACTGATGCCTAATCTTTAAGCTCTGAATAGAAAAAGATTATGAATTCACAATTCATAGTTGAACACTGTCCCTTTCTTCCACACTGTCAAAACCCTTCAGAAAACACACGCTTCGACAAAGTGCAAACAATGACTGCGTGCAAAGCATAAGAAGTTTAGACACGCATAGACAACACCGCAGACCCATTCTTTTCTCCCGCACAATTCCCCTTTTTGCGGGGTTTCTGGAAGTTGGACTGGTGAATGATGTTTGGAGGCGTGATCCATGACAGAAGGAAAAACAGTGAAGTGTCCTGAATGCGGCTGTCAGCGGATGTGGAAAAGCGACATTAAGTATACTCGTTTCGGAGAAATGCAATGGTATCTATGCCGACACTGCTGCTATCGGTTTTCAAGATAGGAACACCCTGCAAAACCCCTTTTTTCCTGTTTTTCTCGCGCGACTGGTTCCCCACCAAGTTCATGCTGTGCACGCGATAAATGCGACTGTTTATCACGGATCATGATGACGTTCGTATTTTAGGGGAAGCAAATCCGCAACCGTCACTTTGTATGGACGCTCTAGAGATCCGACGATTACCCAAATGCTTCCGCCGAAATCGCTGATTAGTTGACGACATCTTCCGCAGGGACTCAACAATTCATACGTGCCTTTTCCATCGCCCCATACAGCCACTATGGCTTCAAAATCCCTGAAACCGTGCGCAAGTGCATGACAGAGTGCTGCAACTTCACCACATACATCAGCAAAACCGCAGCTAGCATTAGTGTGAATGCCAGTGAACACTATCTTGTCCTTCGTTCGAAGAGCTGCAGCCACCGTGTGAATGGCATCAACATGCAATCGGTCAGCAGTTTCCTTCGCTGCCCGAATCAACTCAAAATCCTCTTCACTTAATTCAGTTCTCGAAGTCACTAAACTCACCTGTTCTGACAGTTGAGTCAATTTGTCACTCGCAATACTTTTCAGAACAGATGAGTAAGCTCCAACGTTCTAATAAAGTGTCGGTCAAACATCCGCGCGTTGAACTGTGCCGCAAAATATATGTTCAGTCTGGCGTTCAGTTCTACAGACACTGTCTGGATGGAGAAGGATCGGCCGAATGAGAAGCATTAAAGAATGGCAGAAGACTATTACAGAATATGCCCTTGACCATGGCTTCTGTTGGACTCCAAATGACATTGATACAATGCTTTTGAGAATTCACGGTGAAGTTTCTGAAGCCGGCGAAGCTGTTCGTGACAGTGACCACGAGCATCTTGCTGAGGAACTTGCGGACATTTTTATTCGACTCGTCAACACCTCTGAAGTCATGAACGTTGATCTGGAAGCAGAAGTCGAAAGAAAACACGCAAAAAATCTTTCGCGACCTAGACTGCATGGAAGAAAGAAAAAATGAGCGCGCGCTCTGTTTGACACGCCATTGTTTTTCCTTTGTCTTCTCGAATGGTATTCGGTCTATCATGACATTTCAGCTTTCGGGCTCTGCCCAGCAAGATTTTCTGTCATCGCCGACTTCTTTTGCGAGAGTACCGTTTTTAACTCTCCGGGCAAGAAAGCTCGGAATCTTCTCTTCCTTGCCTTTGGTTGAAATGCCCTTCCTCTCCAGAGCTTTCAGAATATCGTCCACTGTTCTTTTCTTTGGCGGTTTGAAATATCCTTCCTCAACGAGAAGAGCGAATACGCGGTTGACGCGTCCGCTCCATGTCTGAGGGCCCTGGGCTCTTTTGTTCTTCTTGCTGGCCTGTATTGCAGTCTCACATTCTTTTTTGAGTTCGTCAAAGTTGACGCCGAGGATTTCGATGTTTCCCATTTTCGTTTCGCCTAAGCCTCTTTTCGCGAATTCCTGTATAACGGGCATCTTCTCTGGGTTTAGGCCGGCAAGTGTTGCCCCGACTGTTTCGACGGCGACGGCATCTCTGCCTACCAGGATGGTGTTCATGCGTGTTGTCGGTCCGGTCCAGGCGTGCCAAAGGTTTGTTCCGTCCATCACGGCAAGGTCTATTCCGCCGATGGCTTCATACAAATCGACCAATACTGCGGGCAGTTTTTTGTGAAACCTTGACTTTTTTCGGTCAGGAACAAGCCCAAACAGGTTCTTCAGGATGCTTCCTCTGTCAAAAGTGCGGAGGACATGAGTGCTCACAAACACGTTGGGTTTGAAAAGAACATGCGATAGCTGAAGGTTTTCGCCGCCGATTCGGAACTGTTTTGTTTCAGTATCTTCCGAAAGGTTGAAGGGAATGACGTTGTCAGTGAAGAGTTCCTTCCACACTTGAAGTCTTTCGGACCCTGTTCCCTGATAATTATCCGACTCTGCAAGAAGGATCGCTGGCGACTTGTCAAAGACATTGATAATTGACCTCACAACGTCAACGGATGAATGATGCGGTCTCTTGGTGGTGAAGACTCCGACCTTTACGACCACGGGTCTCTTAGTCGTGTTGAGGTCATTTATGCCTCCGGTCATTTCCAATGTACGGTCAATGGACAAATCGTCCTTGCCTGTAAAACGCATTACCGCGACTTTTGAAACCACGTTTGTTTCTCCTTTCACGCGATTATGAACTTGAGCCGGTTCGACAATCATAAAGCTTTCCAAAAGTGTGCGTCTAAAGACACATTTCGGCGTACGTCAAATTTACAAACAAGCGGAGTGTTCTATGTTCTGGCGATCTGGATAGCGCGCGCGAATGGGCTATTTTGCTCGAGAGGATTTCCGTTTCTGGTTCCAGAGGGTTGCAGCTGCCAAGAGTGTCGCAACAAAGGATGCGGGCATGATGAGGAATGATGAGAACTCGGGGACTATTGGATAGTTGTCTCTGTTGTTTGAGTCCAGGACGTAGGGTGTGTTCCATAGGCCTGAATGGTCAGTTTCGGTTGCGTTTGGGTATTTTTCTGTGTAGTCGCTCCAGTAGTTGCCGCCGGAAGGAAAGCCGTCATCCCAGACGTCTTTGCCTTCGTTATCAAGGATGGCCTGGTTTGTGTTGTTGATGAAATTGTTGTGGTAGATTTTGTTGTTTGAGGAGTCGGACAGGCGGATGCCCCAGTTGTTGCCTGTGATGTTGTTTTCTACTATGCTGTTGTTTTGAGAGCTCCAGATTTCAATGCCTTCATAGCTGTCTGTGACGTCGTTGCGGGAAATGCTGTTGTTGTGGGCTTGATCTATGCGGATGCCTGCTGTCTGGGCGCTCACGTGGTTTTGGGCTATTTTGTTGTTTGAAGACTGGTAGACCGATATGCCTTCGCTGCCCACGAGTGTTATGTTGACGTCGGATATGCTGCAGTTCAGGCAATAGCGCAACAGGATTCCGCCTTGGAACGTTCTGACGCTCATGTTCCTCAATGTCACGTTGTGCACGGTTGGCAGGTCAGGCTGGATGCCGACGATGATTCCTGTTCCGGTTCCTGTTCCTTGAACGGTATGGCCAGCTCCATCAACCACTATGTCGTCCGCCTGGACCTGAATGGCCTCGTTGATGTCGGCGGTGAAGGTGTAGAGGCTTCCATTTCGTTGAATGGGTGCTGAGGATGGAACTACGACCCCGAAAGTGTTGATGTATATCGTTCCACTGGCTTCTGCTCCTCTGACGAG
Organism: Bathyarchaeia archaeon; assembly: GCA_041500785.1. Taxonomy (GTDB): domain Archaea; phylum Thermoproteota; class Bathyarchaeia; order Bathyarchaeales; family Bathycorpusculaceae; genus JBGQMW01. The sequence continues at coordinate 1,938 of JBGQMW010000026.1, read as the reverse complement.
GTACATCACAGTGAAGCAGGTGAAAAGCAGTTGCAGCACGATTGCCAGCACGAGTTTCTCGTTCATGTGACCGGTCTGCTTTTCTCTCGTTTTAACTTTTTATAACTTGCGCTTAGCAAGACGTCAGCGTGCTGTGTTGATGCTGGAATGGTGAAGGCGTTTGCAATAGGTTTATACGTCGGGCTCCTGTCGTACGTAGGACTACGCCAGATTTGTGCAAGTAGAATGGGAATTTGTGTTCTCAGTTTTTACCCTTGTCATGTCTGTCAAGAAACGATTAGGTGGAAAACATGGAAAATTGGAAAGAAAAACAAGAACGACTCAGAGAGATTGAGATGTATCGCGCTATTGTGCATGCAATGCAACACCCCTGAGTGTCCTATCTTTTTTTCGCTCAAATCAAAACATGATATCTACAGGATAACATCATCGTGCGCGCTAAAAAGATGGGAATTATGGATAGCGCCGTCCATAGTTCATTGCTATTTTTGCCAGGTCGCAGACGTCTATTTTGTCCCATGGTTGGGCGAAATTTGCATTGCCGTTCCACCGCGGTTCTCCAGGACTGGAGAAGAGGGCAAACGCTCCGAGAGCGAGGTCTTTGCAGTCAACTCTGCCGTCACAGTTCACGTCACCAACGAGCCCCGAAATCCTTACTGTGTCGCTTCCTTCGAACGTTGTGCCATCGTTGAGTTGCCCTCCTACTGTTAGAGTGACGTTGGCGAATTCGATTTTCTGAGAAATAACGTATTGGACAACAATCGTTCGGTTGAACTTCACCATCAAGTCTGGAACTCCGTCGTAGTTATGGTCTCCAATTTCTGTTGGTCTGGGTTCGGAATGGATGGTATCATTCGCGCGCATTACGACTTGTTACGTTTTACCATTCTTTCAACATTGCTTCAAGTAGTCACATAACCCCAAAGTTACAAAATGGTCGGAAAAAAGCTTTTATCACGCTCCAAAAAAAGTTGTCTCGGTGTTCAATCCATCTAGAAGGGGGGAAAGGAAGTGACATCAATTAGCAAACAAACTTCGCCCATCACTCTTGTCTTGTTGCCACTTTTGGTTTTAGCGGTCAATATGCAGACTGTCTATGCCGTCGGTGAGCCTCCGCCTTTGCCGACTGCCTCGTTTCAGCCTCCAGAAGTAGTAGTAAGAGAAGGTCAAACATTCCAGATCAACGTAACTATAGACGTGGACGCATATTGGAAGATGATTGGGTTCGACACGGACCCGATAAATCCTGGGACACCCATCTATTGGCCTCCCGCCTTCAATGACAGCGTTCTAACTCTCGTCGATATTGACGAGGGGCCTTTCATGAAACAGTTTTCCACACCACCTAGGACTTCTTGCGACTACACTTATTTCACTGGCTCCACAATGGCGGGCGATTGGGTAATCGCCATATTGCTTGTCCCAAGTGACTCAGGCTGGACCGTCTTTCCTGACGGAAACGGAACGCTGGCCACCCTCACGTTCAGAGCCATAGCCGAAGGCACCACCAACTTCACTCTTCGTTCAAGGTGTCATGGAGTCACAGAATCTGGCCAGACATTCACGATTGACGAGGTTATCCTGAGAACTCAAATCATTGTTAAGCCAAGACCGAACGGAGACGTCAACGAGGAGGGCAGGATCGACATGAGAGATGTGGGAGAGGCCGCGTTAGCATTCGGCTCCAATCCAAGCAACCCAAGATGGAACTCGATGGTGGACATCAACCAAGATGACCGAATCGACCTGAAGGACATCGCAGAAATAGCCAGAAGATTCGGGGAACATTAGCCGCAGAGCGCGCATGTGTGTTCCGAAATTGGCTGAAGTGTAATAGGTTGAGTCCCGTACCTCTTTTTTAGGGTGATAAATGAAGAGATACGAGACTCTTGAGACCTTGTTCGGCAAGGTCGACTTATCCTTTGCTGAGACGGTGCT
>JBGQMW010000025.1:0-15656 GCA_041500785.1 Bathyarchaeia archaeon | reverse complement strand
GTAGACAAATACGATTTGGTGAAGCATGCTCAGGCACTGTCTTGCAAGGATATTCTGATAATCGGTGGATGGCGAGACCAAGAAGCGGACATAGAACATCACATATTGCCTCTCTTTAGAGCATTGCGGAGGCATGGAGCCAAGCAAGTGCAAATAGAAATCTTTGACGCAGACCACTCATTTACGAATGTAAGGAGTCAGTTGGCCGACAGAATAGTATCTTGGTTGAAGAGAGGGTAAAGTTTTATAATGGCTAGAATAACCAGAATATTACATATATTATCCTTGCTTATCTATAAGCGCGCGAAATTTGTTCTATCGGGCGCAACATGGAGTCGATCAGATGTCGACCTGTTTTCGGACAAAGTCTGCCATTTTCTCTGCCCAAAGCTTCAGATACTCTTCTCCTTTGCGAGCTTCTGCCTTGCGAGGATCACCAAGCACACCGTTCTTCGTTATGGCTTTGATGCCTTGACTATACATAAGACCCATAATCTTATCATCGAAACTTTCCACAAAACCTATTTCAGCATTCTTCATGTCAACCAGATCTTTGCGTATGGCCAAAACCATTGACGTTTCAGATTCACCTGCATGAGCCCCTGATTCACCAGCCGTAACTCCATGTTTAGATGAAAACTCGGCAAGGAATTCAAGAAGACCTTTCAGATCCGTGTAAGACACGACTCGGGTTCCTTCAAGACTTTGGCTGAGCTCATCGGTTGCCTCTCGCACGGCATTGAAATTTCCGCCGTGAGATGGAAGTATAACGATGTTCTTGAACCCCTGCTTTGCCAAACTAGCACAGTAGTCACGGATCAAACTTTTCAGCGTTTCCGGTCTAAGACTGATGGCTCCGGGGAACACCATGTGAGCATCGGAGCATCCTACGTTTATGGAAGGCGCTTGAAGAGCCCTACCAAGTTTCAAAGTCACTTTATTGGCCAAAACATCACCAATCAACGAATCGGTACAAGTGGGCAGATGAGGCCCATGCTGTTCATTTGAGCCCACAGCGAATACGACCGTGCCAAAACCTCTGTCCAGGGCTTTCTGGACATCAACCCGCGTCATCTCGGACATGCGAACTTTAGCCATTTGTGTTTCCTCTTCTAGTTCCAACACACGAGTGCCACCTCACAGGTTGTCATATGCAAGCAAAAAAGTTTTCCTGTGCAGTTAACCTGCGGCATTAAGGTTTCAGAGCAGAGGATGTATGATATGCAGTTGAAATACTATGCTCCTTCAAAGAGCAAATTGGTCAAACGCGCGCACGGAGTCCCATATGGATGAGCTGGCTAAACAGAGCGCGCGGGCTAGTTTTATCCTCATTATTTCAGACTTGGGAAACTGGGTAGGATAGGCATGAACCGGGGAAAAGGGCAGCTTAACACATTTGAAAGCAGTTAGCGGAATTAAAAGCTTGAAGGCGCTAGAGGCCTATCTGGGATATGACCAGGAAACCCAAGATGAAGCAAGGGAGATCAGTGAATAGTAGCCTGCACTAAGCGCGCGCTGCACACAGATCAAGATTTTGCTTGTAGTCTGCTCTTGATTTTATGCAAGATTTGTCCAATTTCTGCTCCGCCAACTGGTGTCACTCTCAATTCTAGCGCTTTATATCTGGCAGCAATTTCAGCTAGATTCTGTCTAGCATTCGGGAGAAAGACTGTGCCAGAAGTCTCAGCAAAGACGTTTGAGGATTCCCTGTTATCTTCTATTATCAGTTTTTCAACTGTTCCAAGAGGTAGCTTATTGCTAGTTAACTCGGCACCCTTAGATAGAGGATAAGGCAATCTGAAATCATCTATGGTCCCATAAACGGTTAGCAGCGACCGCGGCACCCGCGCGCGCTCACTACCATCGGCTAAATCTATATGCACAAATAACCTACATAAGACTCGTGGTACGTTGATTTCTTTTTTCTCAGGCATTTGGGTCATCTTCATCCAGCTCCTAGAGATCAAACAGAGTCTTGGCTCATAAATATGTGCCAGTCAGGTGCCAGTCTTACAGCGTCTCTCATATATTACTCCTCAAATTAGCATAGCCAGATATGTAAAAGCGCGCGCTACGAGTAGGCTTCTTCTCCAGATTGGCTTAAGTCAAGCCCCTTTTCCTCTTCTTCGGGTGTTACTCTCAACCTGGAGAATCTGTTGACGATTTTTAGGAGCACGAACGACACGGTGAAGGCAAACGCTATGACAGCCAAGACAGCTTCGATTTGGATAAGAAGCTGCGTCGGATTTCCATAGAACAGCCCACTTGCGCCAGCAGAGTTCACTGTAATTGTTGCAAACAGGCCCGTGGCGATAGAACCCCATATTCCGCTTACGCCGTGGCATGCAAAAACGTCGAGTGTATCATCCAGACGTGTGCGCGCTCGCCACTTCGAGATCAAGTTTGATAGGACCCCTGCAACCAGACCTATGACGATTGCTGAGGCAGGAGTGACAAAACCCGAAGCCGGGGTGATTGCCACGAGTCCGCAGACGGCGCCGATTGCAATGCCAGTTGCAGTGGGTTTGCCCTTCACGACCATATCCACGAACATCCAGCTGACTGCCGCGGCTGATGCTGACAAGTTGGTCACCACAAAGGCGCTCACAGCAACTGGGCTTGCAGACAGGGCACTGCCCGCATTGAATCCGAACCATCCGAACCACAATAGCGCTGCTCCCAAAATCACGTATGGAACATTGCTTGGTTTTCCCTCTATTTTCGCGCGCTTGATTCTTGGTCCTACGACGATGGCTGCGGCCAAAGCGGTAACTCCGGCGGTTATGTGTACCACTGTGCCGCCTGCAAAGTCAATGGCTCCGAGAGTCTTGATCCAGCCGGCAGGATTCCAGACCCAATGTGCGACTGGCGAATAGACAAAGGTTGACCACAGTATGATGAAGATGAGCAGTGAACGAAACTCTATTCTTTCAGCGAACGCTCCAACGATCAGCGCTGGCGCAATAGCCGCGAACATAAGTTCAAAAGCATAGTAGAGCAGTTCCGTGATTCCAGGCGCATTATACTGCGTGGGAAGAACTGTCGTTACGCCAACATTGTTCAACAGCACTTTGTCTAGGTTTCCAATGTATCCGCCCATAGATGTGCCGAAGGCAAGGCTGTAGCCCCAAAGGGTCCACACCAAACCTATGACGGCGAAGATTGCAAAGCATTGAATTATCGTGTTGGAAAGGTTCTTTTTTCTGACGAGGCCCCCGTAGAAGAATCCTAGGGCAGGCGTCATAAGCATGACGAGCCCAGTGGCCATCAACATCCATGATGTATCTCCAGGGTTTACCGACATTTTCCTTACTTCTCCAATTATTCAAGTCAGTGTAGAAACTTTTTTTGTGTCTCCCTTTGCTATTTATGACTTTCTACCGCGCGCGATGTGATAAACTTACAACACGATGGAGAATGTTAGCGGTCCAAGCTAACCTCTGTTTGGCCTATAAAGCCTTCTCATTTAACCGTTGAAAATTGAGAGAGGACGTGGAAGGAAGAAAACGAAAAGAAGAGCGCGCTGCGCGAAAACTTGTATGCCAAAGCTTTAAAGTAGCTTAGTTTGATTTGGATTTTCGTAGCGCGCGCTAACACGTTAGTGTTGAGAGAATAGGGCGAGGGTTGGTGAAATTGGCGTACGAGACTCTTAGAAAAAAGGGATTTGAAGAATTGATTCGTGAAGACTATCTTGACCTAATGAAAACTCCGACTATGTTGTTTCATCCATTTCGACTGATAATCATGCAAACATTGACATTCCACGGCAATGTGGAATACAGAGAGCTAAAACACTCAATTCCCGAGATCACTGATGGCAATCTAGCAAGTCATTTGAGAGCGTTGGAGAGCTCCGGATATATTCGCTGTCATAAGGAAATAGTTGGTCGTAAGCCTAGAACTTCCTATGAGATCACGGAAAAAGGCAGAAATTCGTTTGAAGAAATGAAGAATTCTTTGAGGAAGTTGGTTGTTGAATGAATCAACTGTCTAGGCTGTTCGCGAGCCTTTGCGTATTGGGCATTAGTCCCACGATGACCACTTTCTCAGAAAGAAAGAGAGTACAAAAACTAGTGTATCTGTTGGACAAGGTTTTTGATATGAGATTCGAGTTCTCATACAGTTGGTACCTACATGGTCCCTACAGTCCAGAAGTGACGAAAATCGTTTTTGACGTTATCGAAGGTCGTCAAACTGTGTCAGCAGATCCTAAAATTCTCTCTTGCGAAGACCTGAAGAAGATTGATCATCTCAAGACCTTCCTTGGAGACGACCTTTCTTTGACTGACCAACTGGAATTATTGGTCTCTTTGCATTTTCTCGTTGACCATACTAAACGTTTAGGGTTGAAGAAAGAAGAAGCAATCTCATTCCTGAAGTCGAAGAAACCATATTTCACTGATCAAGAAATCAATGAAGCTCTAAGTCGGTTGCAGGAATTGGGAGTTCGTGGCAATTGCCAATAATTTAGGGTACACTTGAGTCAAGCTCTTTCCAGACCAACTGCCACTCCAAGGCGATCCTCCAAGATAGATGAATCGCGCGCGCAGTTGTTGGATCTGCCATTTAGGAGTCTCCAGAGATCTCATGACAGCTGTCTATTCATAAGTATTTGCAGTGTCCTCGGGGGAGAATACGCTGTACGCGCACGATGTCTTGGCGCTTGAATGGGCTTGGGATGAAACGCTCCTTTCCAGTTTAGTGCTATCAGTCAATATAATAGAACAACTTGTCGAGTACTTTCAGGGAATGGCCAAAGGCTAGGTCGCAGAGTTCTTTATCGTCTCTAAACGATTCGTAGCTTATTCGTGCTATCTTTATTGAACCTTTGACTTGGCTGCTGATGTTCATCCCTTTTTCGAAGAACACGGCAGCGCATATTCCCTTATCAGGCAGATTTGTACATGTGTATGTGAGCTCAGTATTTACTCCCAGATTGTCCCCCTTTCTAAGAAAAACGAAGATAGGAACATGAGCCCAGTTTTTCATGATTTCACGACTTTTCTGGGTGAAATGCTTATCGAGATCTTCACTGTATTTTGGGTCGTCGGGGAAATCTCTTACAAGTTTTGCCATTTCGAATTTCCTCTCGGTAAGGCATTTGCGCAATTTTTCTAATCTCCTAAGTTGAGCATCTGGTCTGTAAGGTCCCAAGACTATAATTCGTAGTTTTCTTTTGTTTTGGTCGAAATCCGTGGACAGCCTAGTCTTCCTCCGCAGAGAAGAGTACAGACATAGAAGATTGTTCCTGAATTCTTATATAGGCTAAGTAAATCTTATTAATACTAGGTATAAAAAAGATTATACCTATTGATAAGGTGATTGAAATGAAGAAATTCGAAAAATACGCAGAGGAGATATCTGATGAAACCAAACTTATCCTGGCCTCTTTGGACAATTCAGTAAGGCAAGCAATCCTTGTGCTACTCAGTAAGAGGGGTGAACTTTCGTTTTCAGATATTCAAAAGGAATTGGGTCTTAACAAACTGACGCTCAACTTCCATCTGAAGAAACTCTTTTCCAGCGCTCTTGTGGACCACTACTTCAAGCATGAGTTTGGAGTTCAAAAATACTCGTACTATTCGGTTACCTCGCTCGGGAATCGGGTTCTCTCGAATCTAAATAAAGTATTGATTCCACCTCCACCATTTCAGAAATTGAAGGCACTGCAGACATTCACTGAAAGATATAGTCTCTTCCCTTATGGCTTCACGAACTGTCCCTCGTCATATTTTTCAGGCAAGGAGAAGAAAGCCGTACTGGTGATCGCACCCTCTTGCGTTCAAACATCCTCGCCTGAATCTTCAACTAGTCTGGTCGGATACACAAGACGGAGTGATCAAGATGACTGAAACTTCGAAACCAAATTTTCTTGGATTCAAGGTCCTCGATGAGCCTTGGAACGAATACAAACTCGAAGATGGCTCAACTCTCAGAGTCAAGGTGATTGTGATAGGAGTAATCAAAGAAAACGAAAATGCTTTCTCTTTTCAAGCGACAAACGCTATTGGAGTCATACCGAACCCCAAGTTTGTTGGCTTGCCATCGCCTCCGCTGAAGCCTGGAGAAAATCTTCAGTCATTCATAGAAGACGATGACATAAAAATCGCTGAACATACAGATCTCTGGAACGAATATGAAGTTCCGTCCGAGAAAATCAAGTTGAGTGTGAAAGGAGTTCTAGTCTCGGTTGGGCGCGCCAGCAGACGCGACGAAAGAGGGCTTCCGATATACATTGCAAACGTGCAGACTCTTATCAAACACAAAAAGAAATAGGCACTTTACTACCTCTTTTTTCATGCTACAGCTCACGCTCCGTGCATGTTTGGGCTCAATGATCTATTCTTTTGACCGATTTGCTGTTATGCTCATACTACGAGCATCCATAACCGAAACAGTGTCTCGCATCGAGAACGGCAAGAGGAAACCCTGAAACTCTTCGAACATTCAGCGTGTTCACTGACCAAACACGACGTGACATCAAAACTCAGAATCTCAACCAAAACCGCCACACGAGTCTTGAAAACGCTTGCACAAGCCGGCTACCTCAAAGAAGACACCGGCAACAAAACCTACCGCTACGAACTGCTGCAAAAGGAGCCTAACCATCTGGACCTTCTCGAAAATATCCGATGTTTCAGCCGCTTCCACCGAAACAGCCTCAGAAAATGGCAGAACACCATCGAGACAACTGGACACACGAGACATACCCCTGTCGCGTTCCTGAACCCCAATGACGGTTCATGGACACAAACACTGCGATTGACGAATGATGAAGACCTAGACAAGGATGAAAACTTTGGCGAAGACTCAGACCCAGCGCATGCCACCGTCCTACCGCCACCCCCTACCTCCACGTGTCCACTTGTCCTGATGCCATCCACGCCAGAATCAAGCTTGAACCCAGAAACTGGGCCAGCCAGTCTGGACAACTCTGAAAGGTCCACATGTCCTGAGGTTAAAGCCGAAAACAGGCGATTTCTATGCAGTAAGTCTCTTGACGATTTCAAAGCCAGTCTACCGGAGCGACAACAGTCGCGGCTGGCACCCATGCGCTGTCTGCGGCGACGCGAAACTGACAAGCTGGCAAGTTGAAACCTTCAAAGACGAGAAGTTGTGGCTGTGCGAAGACTGCAAGGCAGCGTGGGAAAAAGAAAGGAGGGTAACTGGATGAAGAAAACGAAATCATCTGGGACGGACAGGATCGCCATCGGAGGCCTGCACAGGAACGATTTCATGTGGGCTTCGAAGCAACGTGAAAAAGCCGGCCTCGTTTTCTGCGGGTTTATGCTGGACGTCGACGGCTTTCCATTGGAAGGCAATCTACGTCAAAGCTGACCAAACTAGAAAAACTAGTGGAGGAACGATAGAGCATGACTAAAGGTAAGCCTTGGACCCATGAAGAAGTAAAACGGTTGCTCAAGCTTGTGGCTGAAGGCAAGACCATAGAAATGATTGTGGCTGACCTGGAAAAGTCTAGGGATGCGGTTTACCACAAGTGCAGGCGTCTTGGCCTCGTTGTGGAAGAAGAAGGCGCTAAGGGCCGTACGACTTCTTCAATCAGGCTGCCAAAAGAGTTGCCAAGCGTAGAAGAAGCGTTGAAAATTTTGGCTGGTGCCTTGCAGGCTGCTTCTCAGGCTGGACTGGACAAGGTGGAGGTGCAAAGGCTTCAGGCAATTGCCACTCTCGCTAGAACGTATGAACAGCTGGTGAGTAGATACGTCGATTATCGCGGCATAGAAGTGATGCTCATTGACATGAGAAAGAAGTACGAGGCCCTCACAGGACAGATGCAACGGCAACCCCGCCAGTGGTGCAACGACGGGAACAAGAGTTTGGAAACGCATTGAGGAAATGGTTGAAGCCGCCAGGCAAAGCATTCGATGCCCACAGTGCAAGCGCGCGCTTATGATGCGCACACATCAAAGATCTAGACTCGCTGTTGACAAAAACTCTGGCGGCTTGCGAACCTTCGTTGCCTGCTCGAACGCGTAAGCCAATTTGAGAAGCATCGGCTCCTGCCATGCTTTCGCAAAGAACGAAATACCCACCGGTAAACCAAAAATGTATCCCGCAGGCACGGTTATATGTGGATACCCCGCCACTGCGGCAGGCCTTGTACAATCCATATCCCAATTAACAGCATCACCATTGACCAAGTCAACCGTCCACGATGGACCACCTGATGGCACCACAATTGCATCGAGCCTATATGTTCGCATGGTCGCGTCGATGCCTTCCTTGCGCGCCAACCGATGATTCTTCGCAAGTGCACCGCGATACTTCTTATCGCGCAGTGAGCCTTTTCCTTGCGCAATTTCCATATGTTCCTGACCAAAATATGGCATCACACGGTCTCTATTCTCCTCGTTGAACTTGATGACTTCAGCCACAGTTTTGACGCACGCCTTCGTGCCCGCGAGGTATCTATTCAAATCCGCCTTGAACTCATAATACAAGACCTCCATTTCAGTCCTGCCAGACTTTTTGAAGTTCCGAACGTCGACTGGGTCAACGATCACTGCCCCCTTCTGCTTCATCGCATCAAGGCACCATTCAAAAATCTTGAAAATGCGTTTATCAGTCCCCATCATCCTTCTTGCAACCCCAATCCGCGCGCCCTCAAGGCCATTCTCATCAAGGAACTGAGTATAATCTTTGAGCGCCCGCTTCTTGCTAAGCCTAGTAGCTGAATCCTGTTCATCGACTCCCGAGAGTGCCCCAAGCAAAATCGCCGCATCCGCGACGGTGCGCGCCATGGGACCAGCCGTATCTTGACTGTGGGCGACGGGAATGATTCCGCTTCGACTCCACAAGCCAAGCGTGGGTTTGATCCCAACAATGCCATTTGTCTGACTCGGGCAAATAAGCGAGCCATCAGTCTCCGTGCCAACCGCGGCCGCACACAAGTTTGCTGCCACCGCCGCGCCCGAACCTGATGACGAACCGCAGGCGGAACGGTCAAGAGCGTAGGGATTGCGCGTGAGCCCGCCCCGAGACGACCAACCACTAACGGAACGTTTGCCCCGAAAATTCGCCCATTCGCTCAAGTTGGTCTTGCCCAAAATCACTGCGCCTGCCGAACGCAGTTTCCTAACGATGAACGCGTCCAGCGGCGCGATATGACCCTCGAGCGCGAGCGAACCAGCTGTAGTCTGCATTCGGTCATGCGTGTCAATGTTGTCTTTGATGAGGATAGGAATACCATGGAGCGGTCCACGCGTTTTTCCGCGGCGTCGCTCATCGTCGAGTGATGAAGCGATAGCCAAGGCGTCGGGATTCGTTTCTATGACGGAGTTCACTTTTGGGCCGTTCCTGTCTATCGCGTCAATCCGCTCCAGATACAGCTCGGTGAGGCGGCGCGACGTCAACTCGCCTGTGGTCATCATTGACTGCAATTCAGAAATCGTCCATTCCTGCAACGTCATCGTCCACTTCCTGTGATATAATGTTCCAACTGAGAGCTCATAAAGTTTAGCGCGCGTGTTAGGCATTTTCTGAGCCCTGTGACTGTGCGGTGAGATTAAATAGTGTGGGGATCAGTGTGTTTGCGCGCGCGAATAGTCCCTGATTCATGTCGGGAGAACTCGTTCTCATCCTGTTGGAACCATTAGACCCTGAGACAGCAATCTGAAATGCAGCCTACTGCAAACCTAAGACAAACATTTATTCAGCCCACACGCGCTCTTTTTAAGGCGCCAGCCAAAAGTTTCAAAGCCTCTTCAATGCTTGGAAGTTCCCTAGGCAGAATCAACTTGGAAGTAGTAGAACAAACGCTACGATCTTGTTCTACTACATCTAGTCCAAGTCGCCTAATCTTCTGGCGGACGCGCGGGCGAATTAAATAATTCCTGATTTAGGTCCGGAGAACTCGTTCTCATCCTGTTGACACAATTAGGCCCCTGAGACAGCAATCTGTCAAATGTAGCCTACTGCAAATCGCGCGCGCGTGCGTCCACTCGGAAACCAGGGTTTTATGCTGAAAAGCCGGGGATGAGAGTTGAACCCATATACAGCGGCTCATTGCTGCCTTTATCAGAAATAGAGTTATTTTCTTCAGTCATTCTTCTTTTCCTCCCTATTGTGCACTTCTACACTACTTCGAAGCATCTTAAATGGTTTGTAATTGACCACTCTAATCGTGGAATAACTAGAACTACGATGAAAAACTTCTAGGGGCTCCCTGGAATCTTTGAAAATGCAGACAATGCAAGGCTCAGGGATTTTTCTTTAACGAGAGATAGAAAGCATACTCCTTCAGTCCTTCCAAGTATCCTCCTTCTTTGTATCCATGTTTATTACGGCATATGGCTACTGCAGCAGGATGATGAGCATAGAAAACAATATCAGAATAGCCTTTGTCTTTCATGAATTTCTCAAAGAAACCATGGAACATTTCTCCATAGCCTTTTCCTCTGTTCTCTTCTATCAACCAGATTTCATGAAGCTCAACAAAGTCTTTCTTTCCACCTAGAAGCTTCTTTAGTGCTTCTGTATCTTCTTTTTCTCTGGGATCAGCCTTCCTGTGTTCCTCAGTGTTGCTTTCATGCCAGACTGCATGACCCACAATCTTGTCATTCTCTCTCCAAACAATAAGCTGAGATGGATCCTTGATCACAACGTTCATCATATAGTCAAGATTTTCATCATAGCCATCAGTGACTCCAACTGACCTCAGATATTCGTGAATACCACTATTCCCGTGGTATCTTCTAAACTCATTCAAATCACAGCCAACATCAAATCTCACAGGCCTGTCTACTCTCCCTTTACACTTGGTTGAAGTTCCTGTTCTCGCTTCTTCATTTCATTGTAGAGATATTCGAAATTCGTCCAAACACGTGGGAGATTAAGACGTTTTCTGGCCTCTTCTAGTATTGGCATGGTTTTGGTCCCAATCATCATTAAATTGTAGCCGAAGAGCTGGTCAATCAAGTCGATGTCCACAAGTTTCTTGGACAAGAGAACACCAACTTCCTCAAAGAAATATAGGACCTTGTCTATTGCCATAGGGATTGGCTCTTCAGAGTTTGGTGCACCATACTTCTTGACAAAGTCGTCATAGCCTCCGTAGTTAATCTTTGAAACCTTCTTCCCAGCTCTCTGATGTTCTTCACCTCCGAAAGTTGAATACAGTCTCATGATCAAATCTGTTTGTCTAAGTTTTGTCTGATGTCTAAGCTGAAGAGCATAGTAGACGACTCCTGCAACCACACTTGCAGATGCAACAGCTATAGAAACAGTCTGAACGTCAACCACTACTGACACCTAGAAGACAGATCAGGTAAGATTAGTATTAAAGACTAGATCATGAAGAGAAAATCGATAGAAAAGAAGCTCAACTATAGCTCTATACGTCAATAACTGACAGAATCTTTCTACTTCTTCTCAGCTTTTGTGAGTATTCTTGGTTCTTTCCATTCTTCTCTGAGAATGCTGAACAGACAACAGTCTCTCCATTTTCCTCGGATGAAAACACTCTTTCGGATTGTCCCTTCCTTCTTGAACCCAGCCTTTTCAAGAACCGTCTGAGAAGCGAAATTATCCAAATCAGTAGTAGCCTGAATTCGCACGAGCTCTCTTGAAAGAAACAGGTAGTCAACCATGATTTTCACGGCTTCAGAGCAGTAGCCTTTTCCCCTTTCACTTGGAACGAGAAGATAACCTATTTCTAAGAGGTTTCCTGCCAAAAAGTAGATTATTCCCCCGATTTTTGTACCATCTTTTTTCTCTATGAAAAACCACTTGTTGTCAGGGGTGAGGCTATCATATCTCTTTGTCAACTCCGTTCTAGAGTGCTGTGGAAACCATATGAATTCACCGAAGAATTCAGGATTGTTGTTCCAGTCTGCCCACAACGGCAAATCCTCTTTCTCCACTACTCTCAAATTTACATTCCTGCCTTCAAGCAATTACCAACACCATCCACTGTGTCTTCTTGTTTCAGTTCTTATGACTTTTGCTGGAATCCCTATGCACAGACTAGTCCGTACTACAATGAAAAACTTCTAGAGAGTCCCTGAAATCTTAGAAAAGTCAGATTGAATGGGAGGCTTCTGTGTTCTTCTCAGTTTCCTGATCTCTTCAATCAACCAGTTAATCGTTTCAGCGTGCGCAGCCATATCAAGAATTATCAATTCCTTTCTAGCATTCGAAACATGCCTTCTTGCCAAGTAATCAAGTACACCGTTAGAATCAGTTATGCTGCAATGCTTTGCAAGATGCCTGAGAAATTGGGCATAGTTCTGGACTATTGTTGATTCCTTGTAGCCTTTCCTTCTTGAAGTCCATAGAAACTCCATGGTAACATTGGAGTATAGGAGTTCAGTATAGAAGCCGGGGATGGGAGTTGGACCTGCGACCAGTGGAGAAATCACCCGCAAAACCCCTTTTTTGGGAATGATGTCAACTTGATGGAAAACGTGCGTTATGGTTTGATTCATTACATGCTTTGCTTAGAGTTAGTACTGTACGAGGTTCGCTGATGATTGGGATAGGCTCAAATGTGGGTTTGAATTCTTGGGTTTTGCCTCTGTCAAGTGAAAGCGAACGAAGATTTGAATCTATTGATGGGAGGAGGCTCTCCACTCGTGTATGCTTTCTTTTTGTTTTCTGAAGCAAGAATAATAGGCGCACGTTTGCCAACTCGTAGAGGATTTCTGGAATTCCAGTGCAGTGGATCTTTTATGATAACCTATCTTCGAGTGAAAACAAGGACATTTGAGCGCGCTTAGTCTAATCATCGAAACAGAAACTGTTTCATAGTCTTTCGCTCATAAAACAGTTTAATGAGGGAAAGATTGGATGAGAGGAGAGCTTGTTCGAATCTTTACGGATGACGGACTTGAACTTCACGGGCTATTCTGCCCGCCTGCCGTTGCGAAGGCAAATCAAATCGCTGTACTTCATATCCATGGGTTTACTGGAAATTTCTATGAAGAAAGGTTTGTTGACCAGATTGCTGAACGGCTTACGAAGAGAGGATGTGCCTTCTTAACAGTAAACACGAGGGGCCATGATTATCTCTCTTCCTTCATCAGGAAAACTGATTCAGGTCTAACCTATGTTCAGATTGGTGGTGCCTACGAGATTTTCGAGGAATGCATTTTTGACATAAAAGCGTGGGTTAATTTTCTTGAAGGACTTGGCTACTCTAATGTAGTACTTGAAGGCGAGAGTTTAGGACCGGTAAGAGTCGTTCTCTATCAACATCAAACCCAAGATAAAAGAGTGCGGGGGCTTGTGCTCATTTCGCCCGTAGACCATATTGGGCTTCAGAAAAACGCCCTATTGGACAGGTATGATGAAGCGCTCAAGGGAGCTAGACTGCTAATCCAGCAAGGAAAAGGGGATGAACTCATGCCAATGATCTATTGCCCCCTTTGGCAACACCCGATTAGCGCAAAAACCTACATCAGCGCCTTCAGTCCCAATACAAAAAGCGGAATATTCAACTTTCATAACCCAGATGCTGGATTTGAGGAATTATCAACCATAGAATGTCCGATACTTGCTACATATGGAACAGTTAGAGAGGCAGTTGTTGATAATGAAGTTGAGGAGGCTCTGTCGGTTATTAAGAGAAAAGCAATACTGGCCAAGAGATGCGACACGGCATTAATTCAAGGCGCTCCTCATAATTACTTGGGCTACGAGAAAGAATTGTCTGAGATCATTGGCAATTGGATAGCGACAATATTCCTGAAATAATCGATGATCGCTAGGCTTTATCTACATAGCTAGCACGTGCTACTAGGAAGAAAGACGTGCAAAACTTAAATAAGATTTCTCTACTAAAGCATCGATTTGCATATAGATGACAACTTTTGGGTAGGCGTTGTAGTGTGACTGAGGAGTTCGAGAAGTTCATTAGGCCTATCAGAAATGCGTCATCTCCGGGAACATTGGCCGCCCTGAGTTTGGCAGTGCTGAAGATCGGTGAAACCGAGTTTCCCACTGCTTTGAAGCTTGGCCTTGTGCTCGGCGCCATATTGTTCCTTTTGTCAGCTTTTTTCATATTCTTTTACAGCATTTACCCAACGTCAAGAAAACTGTGGATTGGAACCGCGATAACCTTTCTGCTGGGACTTTTTTGCTTGATCCTGTCATCTGTGGCTTTCTTGTTTGTCATTATCTGAGAGAATCGGGAACCTTTTCACAGCTCCAGAGCCTCATTTTTCAGCAGGTCCTTTGATCCAGCCTTTGATGCCCATTGCCTTTTTCTTTTCTTTTGATTCAGCCGTCGCACTCTTGGAATGGAATGTGATTCCCCAGCAGCTGAAGCCGTATGAATAGGGCTCCTGCATTAGATTAGTAAATGACAGTTCGCTATATGCTAGGAATCCTATTACCTGTGTTGATGAAAGCCCTTCTTTGAGTATCTCAGCCTCAGTTCCCGTTTTGCATCCCGCCATCAGCTCATTGAGTCTTCTGTTGATGCAGGAAACGAGGAGGGTGGCATCGTTTGTGTTGAAGCCCTGATCTGCTCTTAGCATATCGTACACGCGGCGAGCTCCTTTTTGCACTTTCTCATGGTCACCCGTCATGATATATCCCCGCATCTCAGGAGTATAGCTTCTGATCGGAAACATGAGCTCAATGTCTTTTCCGACTACTCGCATGGTAGCGACACAAGCATAGTTGCCAAAAGGGAAACCGAACGCGTATCTGGCCGCAATTGGATCGAATATCAGTAACCTTTTTTGCGCTTGAGAAAGTCGCATTGCTTCTTGAATTGCTTCTATGATCGCTTTTTTATCAGGTATAGGAAGACCTTTTTCCTTTGACTTCTTGACTTCATTTTCAAAAACCACTTCAGCGATTTTGGTGCCGGGATCTTCTCTGCCAATGCGTTTGACGTACTTGAAGTGAGGTTCCTTCTCGCTGTTGAAATGGAATGTGTGTTCTCTTCCAATTTTGGTTATGGCGTTTACGTCCAAACCTATCGAGATCTCACACAGGTTGGGAATCAGAGCGCATACGGCTTCTCCATCAAGAGCTTTTAGCATTGGATGCTCTTTGAGCCTTCCGTAGAACTGATGAAAAAGCTTAGCATTGACTCCATCACCGCTGCCTCCACCTATCACGTTTGTTATTCTTGCCTCGCGAGTGCCGCCCATGAAATTGGCGATTCCCTCCGCCAAGAAATGCTCATAACCTGGAGTGTCAACCTTCGAACCTTGCGTTAGCACAAGCAGGGTCTTCCCTATGTGAAGATGCTCTTTGCTGGCGGCTTGCTGGGAAAAGTCAACCCATGCGTCACGAGCCATCCCCTTTCCTTGCTCTCCTGCCTCTTCTGCAGTTCGAAGACCCCAACTGCGCCCTACACCTATCGGCAGGTTTGTGACCAAAGCTAAGAGAGACAAACCGTTATAGCCAATTCCTGAAATCTTTTTAAGTACAAGGTCTTCGTTTTCTAATTCCCCTCCGGTTGTATGACCAATAAGCCTAAGCTGGCTTGCAGCAGTTCTCCTAAACCTGTTTTCAATCGATCTCAAAATTGAATCACATATCAGCGTGTCCTTCTCTAAGGGTTCCCCTCTGTAACTCAGATACAGGACCAATAGTTTTACATCATCAAGTCTATAGCCCCTTTTTGAGATGTCTTTTTCGAGCTTGTCGAGAACCATTTCTGCCATTTGCTGAGCTCCCTCTGG
>JBGQMW010000024.1:0-17506 GCA_041500785.1 Bathyarchaeia archaeon | reverse complement strand
AACCAACCAGTTACTACGACTACCACTATCACTCAATCTACTAATCACTCACTCTAACTGACAATCACTCACTCAGCCAATCACTCAATCACTGCCACTGCCAACTCCTTCCTCTACACCTATACCTACCTATATACACGCGCACACGCACAGGGAGTGAGTGAGTACGAGTGAATAGGCCCGGGCTCAATACTAAGCGACTTGCCAGTTCGCACCAGATTTCTTGAAAAACTAGCGCGCATGCGTGTTCCTAAATTGGTCAAAAATGGCCATAATTCGGTTTTGCCCGTTTTTCTCGTTTTTGAGAAGAGACAAAATGCCAAGCAGTCAAGAACAGACACGGAGCAGAGAGCCGTCCCCAAGTCATGAAATGCGAATAAAAACCATTTTAGGCCAATTTCGCGCGCGCAAATGATGAGTTTTATATTAGGCAAGATGCACTTGTTATTCGAGAAAAATGGTCCAGACCGCTGATTCTAGAAGGAAACTGGAGATAAGCCACGTAAGAACCTGCAATTGCCCTGTGTCACATATCAATTGTCTGACTGCCAAAGAATGGATAAAAGCTCAGATTGGGGTTTGGCAATTTAATTATGAGGCCCGAGATATCCGAGATAGAGAAGTTCACCCAGCGACTTTTCCAATCTCTTTGGCCAAGAAAGTGATTTCACTTTTTACCCATAAAGGCGAGCTCGTACTGGACCCTTTCGTGGGTTCGGGAACGACTCTCGTCGCTGCTCATGACTTGGAAAGAAATGCTGTAGGTTTTGATTTGAATGAGAAGTATTGCGAGACTAGCTCTCGCAGGTTATCACAGAAGAAACTGGTATCTACGACCCACCAAGTTGTCGTCTGCGATGACGCACGAAACATAGCTGAGTATTTGGAACCAGCGACCGTTAGTCTTGTCCTTACGTCTCCGCCTTACGCAAATTTGCTAAATCGACCACGGTTGAACAAGAGTCGCAGAGGTCAGGATAGACTGGGAAAACAGTATCTGAAAGTAGAGCAATACAGCCAGGATTCGCGGGACTTGGGCACATTGACAGTCGAGAAGTATGCCGAAGAAATGGCGACAATATACAGAAGTATTAATCCGTTACTGAAGGACAAGGGGCATAATATAATCAACGTTGCCGATGTGTGGTGGCAAGGTAAGAGAGTCCCAATTCATTTGCACATCATCGAAGCCATGGACAAAGCGGGCTTTGAGTTGAGAAACACAATCATCTGGGATAGGACAAATATCGTAAACAGAATTGGAATATTCGGGTGGCCAAGCAACTACATAACAATGGGCACTACCTTTGAGTATATTCTCGATTTCATCAAGCAACCCTAAAGCAAGCCTTGCCTCACTTTGTACATGACGGGAAGATTATCCGGACGTATCCGAAATTTTGTCCCGTGATTGTGTCCAGTCCGTGCGTCGAAATCTATGTAGATTGTGCCGTTTTGAATTAAGTCAATGAAACTATTCAAATTGAAACCTTCGAGAAGCAATGCTCTATGATATTGAAGATACTCATCTTCTCCTCGCATAGTAGCTTCTGCAGTGACGTACAATACTTTTTGACCTATCTTGGAACTTGCTCTGTTCTCTAGACCGCCAAAAGTCCAGTATGGCACGGGCTCCATTTCTCCCAAACCTACACGTTTTTCAACGCTGTCTAACCACTCTGAATGTCTTGGGTCGGTTTTTGCAGAGTCAAAATGAATAAGAACAATCCTTCTATCTCTATCGACAACCACGTTGAAACCTCTATCCACAAACCGCTCGCCATTTAGGGTCAATCTGAAACTTTTTTCATTTTGGAGACGTTTGTGAGGCCATCCGTATTTGTCGACCAGTGTCTGAACGAAGCTTTTTCCACCTATTCTGGGCAAAGGGTCATAGTGAAATAGTGTGAGAAGTGATGTACTCCCTTCGCGATGAGACTTTATCTCAACAGGCCCGACATCTGCGAGGGGAATATTGTTTTCTTTGATTCCAAGAAGGTCCTCAAGTGTGTTCCCGACACCACCGTCGTTTCCGGGCCTATGGCTCTTTATCGCTCCCATTTCTTGAACTCGTTTTATATCCTCGGCTAGCTTCTTGAGCGTAAAAGGTTGCAGAGACATTTACTAGACCTATTGTGTCAACGATGCTAAAAATCTTTGCAGTAAAATGCGTCACCGAATAGTTTCCCATAAAGAAATAAGAACGAGACTCAAATCTAAACAGAGGAGAGAAAGTTATGGGAGAAAGAACTGCTGAAGTTCTTCAGAGATTGCGGAGCCAGAGCGGTATACTTGGTTCCTTTTCAGACGACCAACTGGTTGAGATAATTGCTAAAGCCCGCGGAGAATGCTATCTTTGCGGCGACCCTATAGATTTCGAAAAGGACTCAATAGAAGGCGACCATATAGACCCTGAAGGTGGAGATAGACCGGAGAATATCTGTCTGACACATAAGAAATGCAATGCGCGGAAAAGAGACATGCCTATCGGCCTTGCAAAAATAATGTTCGACTTAATCAAGTTCAGCCAGACGTACGACAATCTTCCCTCTTTCGATGACGCATTAGATTACTTTGTCACAGGTGACAAACGAAAACCCATCACACATGCACACTTTGTTGAGGAGAATGTTGACTATCTTAAGGTAAATTTCGGAGACTCTCTCAAAACCAAAACACCTTTGTATCGAGACCCTGCCTCGAAAATAGAGTATTGTTTCTGCGATGTGCCAATAAAGAATATACTCAATGACGTCGACATTCAACCTAGGCGTATTGCGTGGCAACATGTTTGGAAGCTACTACTCGATTTTATGAAACACCCTGTCCATGAACCTTCATCGCTTCGACTAGTCATAGACGACCAGACAAACACCTCGAAACTCAAGTTGTGCGACGGGCAACACAAGGCACTTGCTCAAATTCTATTAAGCAGAGGGACAATACCCGCCAAGGTGTATATCAGTCCCGATGTGCAACTGATTAGGACGTTGATAGACACCATTCAGAATAGAATTACAAAACTGCCCTTGTATCCATCAATTGTAATGGAAAAACTGAGCAACATCTATCAGGTTGATTGGCAGAGATACGTTAATGACACAAGACCGCCACACACTGAAACAGGGTTCGTCAAGACATTTAAGAGCTATCAACAAAGTGAAGTGAAGAATCAACTTGTTGAGGCTATTTACAGTTCGATACTTTATGGAGAGAACAAAGAGAGAAACCACAAGATTCTGAAATACGTAGAAGCCGAAAAAAGGCGGGCGGGAACTGAGAAAGTTCTCTCAATGAATCTGTTCAAAAAGACAATTCTAGCCAACTTTGTTTATCAAAAACCGTGTGACTTTGAAGTGGGGGCGGAACAAGACCTCAGAGTCAAGGAAGTCAATAACATGCGAAGGTTCCTTGATTTGTTCGTTAGAACATTCTTTGAAGACCCTGTAGGATTGCCTAAAGAGATTAATGACAAAACCATAAGACTTTTCAAATCCGGTTCAATTAGGGCGTGGGTTGTCACATTGAAGTCTGCAATTAACAATAGATTGGCAGTCATAGACCAAAGAGACTTGGATAAGACCTTCTTAAGGAACGTCAGCGAAGAACATTGGAACGGAATCCTTGCAATACTGCAAAGGTTGGAGCAACACCCGATTTGGAACGACAGCAGCCCAGACGTTGAATCAAGACTGAACGAGAACAAATTAGAGACATCGATAAAGCTGTTCTCGGAGTACGCCACGGCCCTCGATGTTCAATATCTGTTGGCTTGCCCGCAACAGACCCCACAATAAAACTCACTTCCTTTTCCTGAATATCTTTGCATCATCCATCTCGGTAACGTATTCAAATCCAGTCTCGCGCGCTACGTGTTACCCCCGATATCAACCGCGCGCCTACCAGCTCTCAGCCAAAGAATATACCGGATAGATTTCTCCGGTGTTTCTGTTCTTGTAATCCCATTTCGGCATTTCGAGTTTCTGAATTTTCTTTCTCCAAAAAGTGTGAAGTGATAATGCTGTCGATTCTCCCATCAATATTTGATTGGTGCTTGCCAGACTCTGAATTTTTGCGCTTAGATTGATAGTTTAACCTATCAAGTCCTTGTGAATCTTGCCAGACTCTGCGCCAATAGTCTTTACCATCGCCTCGCCAGAATCCAAACCTATTCTGAAGCTCAAAGTAGGCAACTTTCTATCTTTCAAAGCGGAGTTTAGTCCAAACAGAATCATCTTCTTCATTGTAGCAGCACAATCCAGAGCGTTATCCGTCATTCCAATCATGTTTGGTTCAGGAAAATAAGCTATCAAGCCGTCTCCAACATATTTCAGAACATAGCCATTAAACTTCTCCACCACTAAAGCCATCTCCCTGAGATAGAGCGAGATGATTTGGGCATTCGTTTCAAGGGATAATTCTTGGCTCATCTTAGTTGAACCCTTCAAATCTATCGACAAGATTACAAAACGCATTTTATCTCTTTCCAGACAACTTAGGAATTCCTCGGACGCGTCCTTAAACGTGTATTTCCCCGCTTCTTTCTAGAAAAATCTCTGAATTGGTGGTATTCTCTCGGCAACGTATTCGTCTGCACTTTCAATCTTGGGAGGAGAAGCATGTATGGGCATACCTTGGAGGCTTGAGGCAAGTTTCTTGAGCTCTTCCAGCGAGATGAAGATTCCATCGAATTTGTCATAGTATCCTTCCCTACCATCGACGATTTTGAAATCGTATCTTTCGGGGTTGGGAATTAGACGCCCAACCAACTTTCCAGTCTTTGCATCAAAACTTACAACTTCTTGAATGAAATCTATCCTAAGAGGTTTCTTTTCTTCAGGCACGTGTATCCAATCTTGAGGTGTCGAACTTCCTTATTTAAGGCTCGCAGAAGGAAGCCTGTGCTAACTCAACGCTCGCTAGGAAAACTGTCCAAGGACACTGACGAACAAGGCTATGAGTCCTGCAAGGCATAGCGCGCCTATGGCTTGCTCAAATCCGCTGTTCGTTACAACTGCCAACCCGGTGACTTCATTCCCGCAGTTAGAACATTTGTAGTTGTGATAGCTTACACTACATCCTTGCATAGCTTGGCCGCAATCAGGACATCTCAGACTAGTTCGTATTTTCATATCTTGCATTTTTTCACCTCTTTCAGTTTTGCTTGTCTATCTTTAGAATAGAGGCTTTTCCTATAAATGTGCCTAAAATCAACTTTAAATTGACAAATGGTTGACTTTTTAACCTATTTCTGGCCGAAGTCAAAAAATTAACTTTCTTCTGGGTTCAAGTTAACTATCGGTAAAAATAT
The DNA here is from genome assembly GCA_041500785.1 of Bathyarchaeia archaeon. Classification (GTDB taxonomy): domain Archaea; phylum Thermoproteota; class Bathyarchaeia; order Bathyarchaeales; family Bathycorpusculaceae; genus JBGQMW01. The sequence goes on along the minus strand of JBGQMW010000024.1, from coordinate 12,195 downwards.
TAACCTCAGGTTAATGACTAAACGTATGGGGTTCCCTATAACAATTGTTCAAAACAACGAAAATGATGACTTACACGAATTGGAAGGCTTAGTCAACTACATTGATGTCTTAATGGCTTCATTTCCCAAACCAATAAGTAGAAAAGAACTTGCACGAGAGATAGGTGTTTCTGAAGCGGCTATTGCCAAAGTCAGGAATCGACTGTTCCGACTATGCGACCAAAACGCACTAGTCTTTGGCCACAGACTGATTCTGAAAACTGATGAAACATTCTGGAAATTGTTGGTCTTGTATTTTCTTCAAATGAAACCAACGAAGATGCTTCTCAGCAATTACGGGTGGCAAATGATTAAGCGAATGAATCTTCATTCCAAGATGTCCCAGAGGTTTAAAGAGTATTCATCCCACTTCAACGAGAAGGATACGGATTTCATAATCAAGACTACCCTCTACAACATAGGGAATTTTCAAGTCGTGAATCAAATCAGAACTAGCATAAGTGACCCTCAACAAAGAATGATGTGGCTCTCAACGCAATACCTCCAAGCAATGCAAGGTATTTTGCAGAAACTAGACCTTCCGATAGAAGAAACTGGGGATTTGTTTAGTTGTCTTGCAATCCGAGACAAACTGTTCTATCTGGCGAAGGAACTACTGTGCCAACAGGTCCAAAAATTAAGCATTCTGCGTGGATTGTCAACAAAAGAGAAGGCAACTTATTTGAGGGTTTACTCGACGACCATCGACTTCTATCTACGAAAGGTTTTTAGATTTGGCACAAGCTTCATCAAACAAGCCGCAGTAAAAAAGAAGTTAGAGTTCAAAGAAGACTATGAGAAAATAGGTTTCTTTTATACGCCTGCCCAGAAATAACTTGAAGCTGTGAGCGTTTCATTGTTCACTTCATTTTCTTCTCCTAAACAACTTCAGCCCGTCCATTTCAGTTACATACTCAAATCCCCCTTCAACCAATTTCCTAGCTTCATCAACCGTTTTGGCAACAGCAGAAACGTATTCATCACCAGAAAATCGAATCACATGCGTGTAAATCAGCGTATTCTCTATCCTCGCTTGCTTCATACTCGCGCGCGCGTGTGAGAATTATGCGTGAAAAGCTGAACTGCATTGACAAGAGCGCGCTAGGGATGAGGATTTTCTTGGGCAAAATCGGATATTTGGTCCAAAAACCGTCGACTTCTTGTCCTGTCTTCTTGAAGTTGCCTTCTTCGTTTCTTTGTATAGAGCCTGAGAATTTTCTTGAAATCACCCAATCCTGACAATTCTTTTTTCAACCAAGAATGTCCCATCATTTTGGAATACGTTCTAGCAGGGAAGCGTCCGAATGCAATTAATCGTTCTGCAACCATTCCTTCAAAGGTTTCTTCATCTTCGTAGTTCTCTTGCCAGATCCGTTCTCCCACTTTATCATCTTCGGGAGGTTTTCGTGCCCATTCTATTGCCTCGTGTAAAACGTGTTCAGGAGTATAGAATTCATTCAAAGTCGCTGGGTGTCTAGTGACGACTATCGCGAAGTCCTCAGTGGTTCCATTTATCGCTCTTATTCTTTCTGCTAGCTTTGTTAATGTTGCAGTGCGATATTTGGACTCAAGCTCTGCTTCCTGTTGACTATACGAAAAGCTGTGCTTAGTCTCCATATCTTTTTCATGGTTTTTCCTAATTCTTTCTTCGATTTGGACATATTTCTCAGCAAGTTCTTCAGCAGTGTACTTGTCCAAGTCCAGTTTTTCCTCTTTTTTCAGTTCTTTCTTGTAGAATTGAGGGTTAGCTTCGATTTTGTCGAAGAACATATCATGCTCAATTATGTTGTCATAGCCAAATTCGGGTCTTTGGTGATTGATTTCCCAAATGCAGTTGAACACTTGCTTATCAGCTGAAGTCAAATGTCCTGAATATTTTTTTACCAGTTCCTCAGTCGCGCAATGCTTTCCTATACTTTTCACTAGCATATGGAAGAAGGTTTCTCGAACGACATCGTCAGGAAGTCTGAGTCGGGGCAGACCGCAGCGTCTTTTCAAGAGTATGTTCCTCAATTCATATAATGCCCAAAATAATTCGCCTATTCTGACAGATAATGCGTCAAGCACAATTCGCTCTTCCTTTGTTTGAACAAAGTTTTCATTAAAACTGAGGTAGGTTAGAGCACAGACGCGAGATATGATTCCGCCTATTTCACCTTCGTAGATGTGGTCACCGTATTTTTGTCGCAATTCATCCAGATAATCAAACACCTGGTATACCTTAGGTCGTTTTTTCAGAGTGTAACCTTTTTCACTTTTCTGCAGAAGACCATCTTTAACAAGGTTTTTCAGCCACCTCGACAGTGAGCGGTCATTTGTTTCTTTTATTATGCCCTTGTACACAACAAACTGCTTTATCTCTCTGTAATGAAGACTCTCCCCCTCGTCTTTCCACGCAGAGAGAATAGCATCAATTTTCGAGGTTTGCATGATGTTAGTTGATAACACAGTGTTATTTAAACCGCACGTCCGCTATTACTAAACGTGAGGATAAGTTTGCACGGAGGTGATCTCGTATGATCGGAGCTATTGAGATATTTGCGAGGAACCCACCAAGCATAGCCATAGCCGTCGCAGGTCTCCTAACTCTGACTGGTCAGTTAAGGGAAGCAGAGTACTTTCTGGTTGCAGGAATTCTTATGCAAGGCTTGTGGTTAGTCGGAAAATATTTTCTATCAAAATAAACCGAAACATACGCGGAAGCCTCGAGTCTAATCCGACTTCCCCTTTTTTATATTAGCGCGGCCTTAACCATGCACGCCCACACCTACGGTTTATCTGCAGATTTACACCGAAAAACCTAACCCATACAGAGTAGAAGAAAGATGGTGTGAGAGTCCCAGACGAGGTCCGCAAATGCGTTGTATTTCTTGGCTTGCCTGTGCATGTATTACCCAATGGTGAAGAGCGTGTTTCTTTTGTCGGCACAGCTTTTTTTGTATCGATCTCATCATCTGTTGAGGGCACCTCTTACATCTACTTGGTAACGGCTAAACATGTAGCTGAAAAGGTGGGCAAAAATCTCTTCGTCTTAAGAATGAATACAAGAGATGGTCGTTCGATTCTCATTGAAGCCAAAAGCCCAAAATGGTTCTTCCACTCGACTGATGCCTCGGTTGATGCTGCAGTCCTCCCTTGGGCTCCTTCTTTTGAAGAGTTTGACTACAAGGCTGTTCATGTTAGTACATTTCTTTCAAATGAAATAATACAAAAGGAAGGAATTGGGGTCGGAGATGAAGTTTTCATTACGGGTCTCTTTGCTTATGTGAGTGGTTCTGCAAGAAATCTGCCAATCGTGCGTATGGGTAATGTCGCAATGATGCCTGATGAAGTCATACCGACAGAATTTGGGAACATTGAAGCGTACTTGGTCGAAGCTCGGTCTATCGGGGGCTTAAGCGGCTCTCCTGCTTTCGTACGAAAAACTGTGCCCGTAGGCATAGGCGGATTCTATCTCTTAGGCCTAATGCATGGTCATTGGGAAATCCCAACCCAAAGGAAAAATGACCTTTTGATGGATGATGATTTACTGGGAAAAGTGAACATGGGCATCGCAATAGTGGTTCCAGCGAACAAGATACTAGAGATTCTCAATCATCCTGAGCTTGTAAGGATGAGGGAGCAGCATAACAGGGAGCTTCTACCTAAGTGAAGCTGCTCTTGGCATCCATACGTGCCTCTCACTCCTCAAGTATTGAGCAAATAGGAAGACCTCTTCACCAATCAGAGTTTCCAGAGTCTGTCTGTTTCCGTGTCTTACTCGTGGGATTTCGACTGTTGACTCAAAGAAGGAATTCAGCTTTCTCATCATGTCCTTTGCCAAAGCCTTGTTCAAGTACTCTCTTTCTCCCTTTCTGTTTGAAGAATAGTCTTCGGGCTTCAACGCAAAATCCTTCTTTCTCAGGTTCATGCAGTACTGGATTACGAAATCATCAATAAGGTATCTGTACGGTTCCATCAAATCGCAGACTAGAGAAGGCTTGCCGAACTGTTCAGAATGCAGGAAACCCAGATACGGCTCAAGCTTGGCTCTGATTATTGCCCTATGAACTTTCCATTTGAGAACGGTATAAGCTAGGTTGAGAGTGTTGTTGATGCCGTCATAAGCCTTAAACGTCCTTCTTCTTTCGATGCCTATCGCTGTGGGCAGTAATTGAAAGATTTGCCCAAAATACTTCTCCGCAGCATGCCCTTCAATCGTAAGCAACTTGTTTCTTAAGACCTTCAAGTCACTATTCTTAATGGCAGTTATTTTGTCCTTTGTATGCATCAAATCATGTTGCCTGAATCCATATTTTCTCAGAACATGGTTTTGTCCTTCAATCTTGGCCAATACAATTTGTTTGGCAATCAAAACTCCTTTTCCGTTCTTTAGAGCTTCATATTGTGCAGTTCTCGTTTTGACGTGGCTATCATCATCCAGACTTCTCAGATAAGCCACGGGGTTACCTCTTTGAGTCAATATTAACAGGTCTATTCCCCAGAATGCGCAAGTTGCTAATGCGCCAGTAGATACCGAGTTGCCGATCTTGATCTGCACCTCTCCAATCTGATTCTCAAACAGCGGATACTCTTCGACCTTTCCTGTTCTGTCCCTGACTATCAAGCAACCTTTGCCTCTGCCCAAAAAAGCGCCATAATCGTTCAAGAATATCTTGGCTGTTCTGGTCTTCATTTTCGTCAACCTGCGGGTTGGCCTCAACTGGGCGCTTAAAATACGTTTCTAGAAAAGCTGAAGTTTAAATAGGGGTTCGGATCAGGGGCGGTGCCCAAAATAGAAGGAGGGATACGCTTGAAAAACGAAAAAGAAACAGTTCCTGAAGAGAAACAACAAAATGAGTTGAAACAGAAGAGAAAAGGGAAGATAGCACAGGTCTATAAATTGCATAAAAAGGGGATCAGCGTCAAGGACATAGCGGAGAAGATGAACGTCAGCGAAAGAACCGTAAGGTCCTACGTCTGGCGAGCTACCAACCCAGAAAAGTACAAGACGCTGCTTCAGAAGTATTTTGCGAAGAAACGGCAGAAACAAGAGAATGCTGAAATCAAGCTCGCAGTGAACAATGCCCAAAACAAGAAAGAAGTCTAGTCATCGGATTTGCTCAGTCTCTATTACTACTCTTTTTTTTGACTTCCTTCTGGGCATATTCCATGCTTCTTTCATCTCTTTCTCTATGGCCTGTGGAGTCGTGCAGTTTTTTAGGTCTACGTTGGGAGCCGTGTCGATGAACAGTGCCTCGAACTCCAATTTCTTGCGTTTAGGTCTCATTTCAATCACCTCTTTCCACCTCATTTTTTCTTCGAGCCTTCGGGTTAATGCTTCCTCTTGAGTCCGGCTATGCACGATGGGCACAAGTCCACAGACACCAAATCAGCTGTGTTCCCACAGAACTCGCAAACTCTGACAAACGAATAATGCCCGCATTTTACGCAATGATATCTGTGCAGTCTCCGGCCAACCTCTTTTACGTAGCCGGCCTTCCGCAGCTTTGGCGAGCCGCAGTATATGCAGTGCAAACGAGAGCGGACTGTCTCTTGAAACATCAACGGTCGGTACTTTGGCATCATTTCAGCACATCCTTCATGTCGATTTTGTTGCCCGTTTTGAAGCCCTGCACTTCCAGGATATTGTTTCCATCTGGGTGCGTCAGCCTGACCTTTGCGCCGTAATAGTGCTGCAGGAACAACGCGTGCGCCTGGCTCTGCAGGCGCTTTCCATTATATGGCGACTTGACACTGTAGAGGTACTTTGGTTTGCTTCTGTTTCCTTTTTCGAGTCCTCTCAGAATCCATGTTCGGTACTCGTTGATTTCTATGCCTCGCTTGAACACTGCATCACAAGACGAATTGTACACCACATCGAGGTCTTCTCTCAGAGACAATCTGTCTACGCAAGTTGCGTGTCTTCCGAATTCGTTTGAATAGAAGACGTGGAAGTCGCCAAGCCTGTGCAGTTCTTGAAGATAGACAAGTTCGTCCACGAGCCTTTCGTCTTTTACGTTGTCATAGTCGAGGAAGACGGTGAAACACACTGAATGTGGGATTCTTGCCGAAATGCCAGCCGTGGGTGCCTTGGGAATGTTCATCGTTTGAAAATGGAACAGCATCATCTTTCCAAGTATTCTGGCGGTCGCGTACAACTTCACAGCCACTGCCTCCAACGTCTTCTTCGATGAGTCGGTATACGGCTGAACTCCGATCTCCTTGGAATGCCTGGAACTTCGAGCGTCTTTGCAGCTCTTGGGATTGTTCCGTAGGCCAGTCTCGATCTTATCGCGGTTTTCCTTTGCGCTTCGATCCTCTGCATTGCCCCTTGTCTTCCATAGGTCAGTGTCATCGCAATGAATCCGTGCGGATTTCTGCGCGCCTCAAACATTGTCCGCCCAGCGAAATCATGCTCTATGAGGGTGTCCAGCCATTCAGCCTTTCTGCCAAACGCGCTCGCTTTCGTTCTGTAAATCTTGGACTTGGCTCTGGATTTGTTTCGTGCTTCTATCAGTTTCTGTTCTATTGCCAGAGCACTTGTGCAGTACTGCAGGTCTATGGTTCTGGTGACTCTGTCAAAGATCGCGTGAAACTCGTACCTCTGAATACTGTCCAATCTTACTCACCTTCTAAAGGAAAAATCCTGTGCAGGCCAGTGTAGACGTTGCAAAACCTGCAATCTTTGTCTTCAGCAGAGCATTCTTCTTTACAGGGCCCAGCCATCATCTCATCCTTGATTCTGCACCTTTCAAACCAGTCCTCACCTATCTTGGACAGCTTCGCTTCGGGCTTGCTTTGCACACAGATGCAGAACTGTTCTCCCTCATTGTTGAACAGTCTAATCTCGCCCTGAGATTGTATTGCCTTGAGGTATTGCCTTGTTTTTCTTGGTTCATGCCCAGTTAGGTATTGCCACTGGGCTTCGATTTCTTGAACTTTCTTTTGTGTTTTACAAACGACTCTTAGCCAATCTTCAAACTGGATGATGCTTTCTTTTGACCTACCTGGACCTCTGAGGCTTTCGCTCATCCCATCTTCAACTCCTCCATTCTCTTTTCGAGTTTCTGAATTTCTCTTGGGTTGCTAGTCCACAATTCTATGTTCACTCTGTTCACTCTTGATTCACCTACTAGTAGCGCGTGCGTCCACCAAATTAATTAGTTACTGATTACTGTAACTTTATAGTTACAGAATCCACAGGCGATTGCCATGGTGAAGCATGGACGAATTCCAAAGAGAGAGCGAGAACGAGCCGATGAAAGGATACTCCAAGCTCTAGAGATGCATCCCGACGGGCTAGGCGTTCGGGAACTAAGAATGGAAATGGGCAAAGGAAGTTTCCAAACAATTTGCAGGCATTTAGATGGGCTACAGAAGGAAAGAAAAGTAGCGTTCCGTGAAGCAAATGTCGGGAGAGGTAGACCCAAGAAAATCTTTACGCTGAGCCGAAAGGGGATTGCTCACATGCTTGAGTTCAGAATTCTGAAGTACTTTGAAGAGGTAAGAGAATCCTGCAAAGAGAATGAACGATTTGAGATAGACAATTATGCTTTGTCCTATGCTGTCTATGGGCTTCCAAAGAATCTGGACAAGGAAGAGAGAGACGCAGCCAGATCTATTCTGGCAAAAGTGAACTCGGCTTTGTTGGAGCTTGATGATTTTAGGGGCCGAGTGATAAACAAAGAAGCTTACGCAGCGCGGACATTGTATCATAAGGTGATGGCGAAAATTCATTCTAAGATCAGGCAGTATGTTTCCGATCAAAACATGGACAAAGAACTTGTGGTCATTGATGCGGAGCTTCAAAGGGAACTCGACAGCTGCATCCCTTCCTTGATCAAGGATACAATGAGACTGAGCGAGAAGGCGGATTTTGCCCTCGTTGCAACTCGAGGGCCGTCTTTCATAGACGAATACAGTCTGAGACCCGAGAACTACCTGTTAGACATGGTCCAAGCTGTTGAAAGCTGGGACGATGACGGGATAGACTCTGTTGTTAGGGAATTGGCCAGGAATAAGTATGTTGACCAAGAGGTTATTGAAAGACTTGAGAAATGGGACATAAAGGATGGGTCGATCTCCAACTTTGACTGGCAAAAAATCAAGGAACGACTTGCCCACATACCTAAGATACGCGAAGAAATGAAAAAAGACAAAGACCGTTTCATTCAATCGGGCAATTTCAAGCAAGTAGTAGGACTTAATGAGGGGAAAACCATGGTTGTGACTAAGGAGATGCTTGGAAAGAAGAAACTGGACAAGTTGAGAAAAGAACTTTCAGCTCTCAATCATGCGTGATGTAGAAGGCGCACGCTCAAGAAAGACATAAGCACAAACCTGGGGAACGTCTATATGAGTTCCATTGGAGGTTGCGTTGATGGGAAGAAATTCAGAAGTCATCGATGACAAGCGCAAAATGTGCATTGCATTACTGGATACCTCGCTATTAATCCCTCAAGCCTACCGTGAAATGATCATTGAAACATTGACCAAGGTTCCAACAAGCGACTTAGAAGAGATACAGCGAGTGTTTGACAGGTTCATTTTTCTTGGGGACGGAACAGGTGGAGCAGCTGAGCATTTTCTTTGGCAATGCATGGCCAAGCATAAATTGAAAACCGTGCCTCCAATGTTCAAAGAAGATAAACCCCTGCGCCTTCCAGAACTCATCGTCTTCGATACATTTGCAATCATCTTGGTTGAACACGAACTTAACAAGATGCCTTATGAAGGAAAAATGTATATAGTAGCGCACGAGTTGGCACATGTTTTTCTGAAACATCGACTGTATGGCTCAGAAGCTGTTGAGGATCTGGCGATAGAGGAAAAAGCTGATGAACAAGTGAAAAAATGGGGGTTCACGGTTTTCCAGAGAGGCTCTCCATCTCGATTGGAAACATGAAAAAGATCGTATATTCGAGCGCGTGCTAATGGGTTCTTAACCTTCTGTCAAATGTTTTTCTGCAGCCAATCTATTAGTTCGGGTTTCGTCTTCGACTTCGTTGAGTCCATCAAATGACTTATATGAATCACTCGCTCATCTGGCGATTTTGGAATGCCGAGAGAATTCATTACTCCATGATTGAAATGGGCCTGGTATTCAAACGGTACTGAGTTAAGGGCGGCGCGAGTGCTTCATATTTTAGAAACGTCAATGAAGACTTCAACAATGTACTTCTGGAGCTTATGTCTTCCAAGCCCCAAGTATGCATGAAGCAGATCAAGCGCAGCTCGCCATTCTTCTTCTGTTGCTGGTCCAGACATTTCAACGTCATTCAGGAAGTAAACAAACACCAAGTAGGCTTGCAGATCGTTTTGCCTGAATAGGTATAGATGCGCTAGCCTATTCACATACTGGTAGAAGCCAGCAGTCCAGTCAGTGGCAGACCTTGAGTTGAGTAAGTTTCTGGTTTCATTCAGACTTTCTTTTATCTTTTGCAGTGACGCGGGGCTGGCGCGGACTGTGGAGATTAGTTCGCTAATGTGGGACTTTGCTTCTACGAGCAACAGTTTCTTTGATACGGTGGTTTTGCCCAATGCATCCCAATGAGGACCATTCTTGGGCCAAAAGTCCTTCAACGGTCTCTTATTGAGCTTCACGTCCAGTTTGTCAAGGCATGCTTGATCGAAGTACTCAGCATATCCTTCAGTTTTCAAGGGAGACAACCAATCTGCAAGGTCGTTTTCTGAGAGATCCAACTCTCTCGCAATGTGAGAGTTGAGGACGTGTGGTTTCTCGTTCACAAGAATCTGGATCCACTTCTGACTTCCTCTCTTCGCAGGATCACGATTCTGCTGAGCCATACACTCTTGTTCTTGCCTGCGACTAATAAGCCGAGTTCTTTTCAGCCTTATCCAGGAATCAACAGGTCAAACTAACCTATAAATCGCGATAGGAGTTCAGGTGGAGATTTCTCCCGCACAATCCCCTCTTCTTTCTTGATTTTTATCAGATTCTGACAATGTCATTGGGAAAAACACCCATCAATGGGGCAAATATATCGAGTCTTCGGTAAAAGGAGTGGGCCCGTTCAGATCCACTCGCAGTTCTCGGGATATATCTTTCAAGAACGCGTTGAGTTTCTTGTTCGATACTTCATTCTTCAAATTGTTGGACTCTGAAACATACCATTTTCTTGTCTTTGTCACTATTTTCGGAAAAAGAGTTTCGAATTCGGAAACTAGTTTTGGGGGTGCAATTTTGTTTAAGGTTTCTGAGAAATCTTCCCGAAGAGAGGCCGCATTTTTATCTTGGTAGAAATGCATCAAAGCAATGTAGTGGGCATAAATCTTAACCAGAGGTTTTTTGAATATTTCGGAAGTGGCATTGATTGAATAAGTCTCAGAACGCGCGCGCGTTAAATCCCACAAGTAATTCCCCAGACCTCTTCTTATTCCCTTGAAGACATTCGATATCAGAATAATATCTCTCACGTACTTTGGAATACTTTTGTCAAAAACGGCATCATGGTTCTTTTTGTTCAAGAATATTTCAGATGGTTTGGCTGCCCACTGTAGATTTCTCCTGCTAAGACAAACAATTTGACCCAAATCGAACACGGTCACAAAGGTTTTATTCGTGTGGGGAAACATCCTTGCTATTTCGGTTTTCTTCATAACCGTATCAAATTTGCCTTTCTGCCTTTCGTAGAATACTCCGACATTCTCGAGTGCGTCCTCGATATCAATGTGTATTGGATCGTTAGAAAATAATTGCCAATTGTCTATTGGATTCTGTCTATTATTGGCATTCGTTATTTGTCTCAGTTCATCATCAGGAACTCCAATGACTATTTTGGCTATAACCTTGATTTTTTTGAATCTGTCTATCTTTTTGGATTCCTTATCATTCTCTAATCTCCTGAGGAAAGAGTCTGCAATAGTTATGGTTTGACATCCGTTTATTATGCTTGGTTTTTCCAACTGGAGATCTTTATTCTCTGTCACATTCTTTTGTGCAGCTACGGTTACGCCAACGTGATAATAGGTAAAAATATTCGGATCGAGGTTTCCTTCACAAATCGATTCCAAGGTCTCTTCCATTGGGTGAACTAATCTTTCTCTTGCTTCTTTAGTATTAGAAATAGACAATCGTATGTTTTTGTCAAAAAGAAGGTAACCTCGTGTCCTGTGAAGTTCAATCAAGTCGATTAGTGGAACGTATGCCAGATCTAGGCTCGATGAGTCAGGGAGATTAATAGTTGAGCCTTCGATTCTTGTAACTGTGTAGGTCTTAATTGCCTTGGGCAGTGCAGTGTTATCGAAATTGTACTCTTCCAGTTTCAAGCCAATTTCTACACCACGCCTATTTAGCTTAGAGTTGATTAGTTCACGCTTGCAATCATCATAATCTTTCTCATCTTCCAATTCGTTCTCATTGATAAGAGAGACCAGAACAAAAGTAATCTTTGTGAGATTTTCCTTGTTCTTTGCGAGCGTAATATAGAGGGTATACAATTCATTATTAATAGGCAATTTCTCAACTTCACCCACTATCAGAACAGATTCTAGCCAATTCTTTGCTTTCACAATATCAGCAAAACCCTGCAGAACATACCCTTTGTTTGTCGAAAATTTACTTTGGTAGATTATAAGTTCTCGACTCTTTTCATCAAAATACCAACCATCTATTCCCTCATCATAGCCCCCGCGAGAACTCTGATCCAGTGCTTCATTTTCATCTATCCTATACTGATTCATCAGGTGAATAGTGACGGCAGTGGTATCATCTCCCACTTCCAGCGCATTTTTCTTCTTGAAGTCCTTAACCACTTTCGTACTATCTTCTATTTCCATAAAGACTACCATACTGTGCTCTTGCTTGTCGTTTTTGTTGTACCTTGTCTATCCATTAATATGTTTTGTTCTCGCGTATATTTCTAATGCAGTGTGCGCGCTATTGGTGCGATTATCAGCGGGTTATCTCATCGTTTCCTACGCAACATTCTTAGTGCGCGCGACTGGTTTTTGGTGTGTTGATTATTCCCTTTTAGATCAAGCTTCATTCACACTCACTCCCTGTGCGTGTGTGCGTGTATATAGGTAGGTATAGGTGTAGAGGAAGGAGTTGGCAGTGGCAGTGATTGAGTGATTGGCTGAGTGAGTGATTGTCAGTTAGAGTGAGTGATTAGTAGATTGAGTGATAGTGGTAGTCGTAGTAACTGGTTGGTT
>JBGQMW010000023.1:0-23883 GCA_041500785.1 Bathyarchaeia archaeon | reverse complement strand
GAACGGAGCATCAACAGTATCACCCAAATGCTCAGGCAACCCAGCAGACTCGGTATGATAACCCTCAAGCACACCACTCGGATTGTACACGTAAATGTCGTAATCCGTTTTGGGGTCTGAACCGCTGTTGACCCAAGCACCATAAAGATACACATGGTAAGCCACATTCGCTTTCAATGGACAAACAATGCTCCAGTCGCGTCCGATTTCGATTTGAGAATCGTTGAACTGCACTGGAAACATCGGCTTCTCCAAAAAAGTAACTGAAAGCTGCCTGACAGTATAGTTTCCACTTGCAGCAAGCAGGTTGTCCAGGTAATCCAGTGCCGTAACCCTGTACAAGACAAGTGTCCCAGCGGTCTGTCTTGGAATGACTCCGCTGCAAGTCCTGTCATATGAAATTGTCATCGGCACGGTTACGGAGTGCGCCCAACCGTCGACTGAATACTGCAAAGACGCGTTGACCAAGTCTGTTGATTTTGAAGTGTACGCGACGGTAGCATTGTTGTCCAGGTACACTCTGCCCGGCACGGTTGAAGGCTGCAAACCCACATTGAACATTGTCCGGATCAGGAATTGAACAGTTCCAGAACCGTACTCACCCATCAGTGCCAAATGATACAAAGTTCTTCCGGTATGCGGCGACGTGAAGTTCACAAGCATGTCCTGACCGTAATACTCGCAGCTAGCATAAGCTGCACCTCTGTAGCCTTCACTGTCCAGATTGTTGCCGCCTATGATGTTAGGCGTGCCGGTACGGTTGCCATAAAGTCCCAGCTCCCAAGCCAAGGGCACATCATTGAGTAGAGTCTCATTCTGCACCGTAGAGTCAGCCATTAGGAACAATCTGGCTTCATACGCATCCAACGTATCTGGAACCTTTATCACCACTTCCACGTGGGGACTGTCAGAGACAAACTCGAAAGCCCACGCAGTATTGAAAACAGGTGCTGTACCGTTCCTGCCCTGAATGTACTGTTCATGCCAAACGTTGCAGTCTACAGCCTCAATCAACATGAACGTGGCCTGCTGAGCTCCCTTGCTGGAGCCGGCGTTGTTAGCTATCACGAACGTGTAGTTGCCTGAGAACCTCGGAGTAAAGTAGGGCGAATCCGCAGTGTCGCCCAAATGCTCAGGCAGTCCAGCAGATTCTGTGTGGTACCCTTCAAGAGTGCCGTTCGGACCATAAACGTAGATGTCGTAGTCTGTCTTAGGCTCTGAACCGTTGTTTACCCAATCACCATAAAGATATGCGTGATACGTATGGTTTGCCGTCAACGGGCATATGATGCTCCAGTTTTGACCGACAAGGATCTGAGATTCATTAATCATGACTGGAAACATTGGCTTCTCAACATAAGTCCAGTTCGAAAAGTTGTGGACATACTTCTGATATTCGGGAATGCTTTGGGCACCAACTTCAAGATTCATTCTGAAACACATAGAAACTACTGTCAAAACCATGCCTATGACTATCAACTTCCTCTTCATACGTAAGCCTTCTCACGCGTCACGGAGCTACCTTCATGGGTTAGTATTAATACGAGTTATGAACTGCGAATCTGGATTCAGAATCCACTTCAGAATCATGTTTTGAGCGCCGCGGGAGCCATGAGGTTTGGGCCGCATGAAGGATTCCGTTTGTTGTGTATTCTTGTTGTGCGTGTTGAAAGAAACGTTTATTAAGTATTAATATAAAGGACAATGTGGGACACGACTAGACGGCAGACAAACGCATTCCAACAACACCACAAAGACTTTGCATCCACACGAGAGGTGCGGGCCACCATGACACGACGGCTTATTTTCACCTCCACACCTCCCGTGCCTACAAACTCGAGACCTTCATTACCTTTGTTCTGCGCTCAAAAGCGGAAAACAAAGTCCAAACCAAGTTCAGAACAAACAGACCTTCAGATAGAAAAAGAAAAAAAGGAACCTTTTGGCCTGCATCCAGATAACCTCATGCCTGAATCAGCGAAGGTCCCCTGAGTATATTCCACTGGAGTCCTTCATGTACCTGATGAACTCCTTGCACGAAGGAGTACCCTTGTTGACGCAATCCTTCTCCCGTAGAGAGACGATGGGACACGTACGCCACAACAAACACTTGACGGGCATGAAGTTCTTCTTAGGCTCAGACGGAATTGGAACGACGACTTCAGACGACATTTCCCTCACTCACAACAACCGTTTTTTGTTTTTTCTCAGTTAGCCTTTCGAATTAAAGAGATTTATGAATTTCAACTACATACCAAGAATCTCTTTTTTCAATGAACGCGAAAACTATAGCTTTGTGACAAGAACTGTCACACGCACGTCGTCGCCAACGTCTGTGCCCACCCGCAGAATGTAAGTTCCATCAGCCGGAATGGTCTTTGGAATGTCAAAGTACCCAATTTCTCGTTGGTACACGAGGGCTTGGTAAGGTTCTTTCCTGACAAACCATAGGTCAAAGCTTTTTCCGTTTCCGTTAACTTTGATATTTATTCTCTCATCCTTGAAAAGCTCAAGCGAAAACTCTGTCTCGTAAGTTTCCTCGTTAAGATACACCTCTTTCTTGATCAACACGTTAGCAACTGGTGGATTCATCATACGAGGAAGCAACATAGTAACAGTTGTCCAACCGACGAGGGCTATGCCGATGACGATGAACGCAATTCTTGTGGCCATCATCCAAGTTCATCTACAAACGAAAGCTGGGTCAAGACCCACCCACGATGCAAGTACACGATCGCAGACTAAGAGACTTATGAAAATCGGGTCCAGATCGCAGGTGAGAATCAACAATACTGCTCTGGAAACTGAATCCTCACAAGCAGGTTCCCATAGTTTCTGCATCGAGACAGCTTCGGAGGGGGCACATTGGAAACATCAACAGAATGACCTTCCCATGTTTTTCTGGACGTGCTGCAACCTGAATTGTTAATCCAGATTTGTAGTTCAGAAGGGTCAAATAGATCTTGGGCTGAGCTTGTGAACTGCGAATCTGGATTTGAAGTGTTAGGTCTGGAGGAATAAGCCAAACTGAACACTTCATGAACAGTAGATGGTGAAGAATTTGAGTGAAAACGTAAACGCAGTTACAAGTCCCAAACCTCCAGTTGCAGTGGGTGCAGACCCCAGAATTGACGGTGTAGAAAAAGATGTCAAGCAACTCAAGACTGACATTGAAAACTTTATGGCTCTCAAGAACACGGTCGAGGACCTGAAAAACACGATCGTGGATATTCGAAGCCTAATGAGCGAAACGCAGAGTCCATTCAACCTGTTACAGTTCATCACGAACGAAGAAGACCTCAACAAGGTAGTGCAAGCCAAACCGCTCATAGAAAAGAAGTTCCAAACCAAAAGAGAAGAAACAAAGCCAGAGACAGCCACGTCAGCAGCGGCTTTCCCCGCAGGAACACCGACAACCTCCGAAGAGACGAAAACAGGATTCGCAGTTGAAAACACGATGGGCATGAAAGAAACTGTTTTGTCGGCTGAGCCTGAAAAGTCTACACCTCCGGCGCTCTCTGAGAACTTGGCATGTCCTTCAAGCTTGATCAAAGCATCCGGTAACATACTAGAAGGAATCGGAAGCCTATCCGACGGAACATCAATCGTAGATTGGGTTTACACGATGCTGGACCTGGGTTTTGACGAGGAAGGCATAAGGAAGATCTGCGATTTCTGCGAATTCTCCAACTTCATGCCTAAGGGCTACAGCGAACATGTTTCAAACCTCGTAGGAGCCGCAGTTAAGGCCCGATCCATGAAAATGATGCCTGAAGAAGTCATACTAAGCATGTACGGTGCGGCAGACGCTGCTGGCAAGAAGACAAGTTCGAAAGACTTGACGGCGCTGATTATGCGCGTGTTGAAGAAGAACAAGGCAGGAGGATCCTAGATGGAGTTCTCACAGACAATAAACTGGATTTACACAATGCTGGATCTAGGTTTCGACGAAGAAAGCATACGCAAACTTTGCGACTACTGCGAGTTTTCCAACTTCATACCTCAAGGTTTCGGTCAACAAGTGTCAAACCTCGTCGGAGCCATAGTAAAAGCACGCAGTCAAAAACTCACACCTGAAGAAGTCATTATAAGCATGTATGGCGCAGCAGACGCGGTCGGAACCAAGACCAACCCTGAAGATTTGACCAAGCTCATAATGCACGTCCTCAAGAAAAACAGAACTGGTGAACCATAAGTGGGATTCTCCCTCACAATCACCGAATCCATAATGGTAATCGCATCAATCGTCCTGGCAAGCGGATTCGCATCCTACGCCATATATGCGGGAACATCTCTCCAAAGCAACATAATGCAGAACCTTGACAGTGTCAAGAGAAACATGGATACACGCTTAGACATAGTCTACGCCACAGTCAACACCACAAGCGGTCCAAGTCCACTTTTCCAGATATACGTCAAGAACACAGGAACGCTTCCCGTTTCAGGTTTCGACCTGATCAGCGTGTACGTCGGCGCATACGGCCAAGCTACACTCTACTCCTACAATTCAAGCGCGGCGGACGGAAGCGGACAATTCAGCATCACAGACTCTAGTGGAAACCTCGTCATCGAAATAGGAGAAGCAGCCACAATACAAGTTTACAACGCAACTGCCGTCACAGCGAGCCTGTACGAATCAAAAATCGTCCCGTATAGAGGAATCTCGAGCAACTACTTATTCACGGCGCCATAGGGTGAAAAAATGGGACTGTCGATAACAATAGCTTCAGCAGTAGTCTTGATAGGCTGGATAGTCTTCGTCGGAGCCGTGTCAACAGCAATGCTCCGCACAATGAACGAAGTAGGCCTGCAAATAAACTCCTCATCAGACGACAAAATCAGACTCAGCGTACAGCTTCGACTCAGCATAACCGCAATAGAAGATCGCGCATTGAACTTTACAGTTTCAAACACTGGGTCAAGAGAGATCTTTCTGCGAAACGAAACATTCGCATGGAACACTGCAATATTGACCTACAACAACACCGACTGGAAAACATACGTGATAGAGAACTACACAATACTCATGATCAACGCTACGGGAACAGACGAATCGTTCGACCTTTCCACGCACCATAGCATAAAACCAGGAGAACAAGCACTCATAAACATCCAACTTCCAACTTCAGCACCCGACATATTAACGAACAGTGTAGTCACAGTGGTCTTCGCCACGCATTACGGCGCAAGCGCGAGACAAGAAGTCTTCGTTAACCAATACGGCGAACGCCTGCTCGCAGCCGGTCTCGGAACGCCAAGTTTACCCGACATTGCTGTAGGCTACGTGTTCTAGCAAACGTGCCGCAACTCGGCACATCAACATTTTTCGAGTCTGCACCAGAAAAGATTCGACCAATACATTCACGCATCCACTGAGACAAAGACTGTGAACAGGAAAGTTTTCGCAAATTATATTTGCTGACAAACCAATACTGTCTGGCAGAGACAATTTGCGCAAATCTTTGAGTGCCCTAACAATCTGGATGTTCCTAATCCCAAGCATTGCGATCCTCTTAACAAGTGTCCAAGTTGAAGGACAATCTGCGACGACGATAGAAACACAGCTTTTCTCACATTCAATATTCGTACCATACAAAGAAGTCAGAGCCCCGTTCACACATCTGAACGCCGGAACAAATGTCAGAATTGTGTACAATTCCGCTCAGCTCATCGATTTCTTCTGCCAGAACTCTTGGGAATTCAACTATAGCAACTCCACTGGCTGGAACGAGACGGATGTCGCGGCTCACTTTTCCAACCAAACCGCAATTTTGAACATGACATACACGATACCAACCACAGACACGTGGTATTTTGCATTCGTCAACTACAACCAAACCGCTGGTATAGACATCTTCAACGTTACTCTCTACCGGATCGACACGTATGAGATACACATAGAAAGTGCAAAGGCAACTTACAGCATGGCAGAACAGGCAATTTTGACGACAAACGCCGCAAAGAACGGAGCTCCTTTGGCAGGATTAAGTGTAACACTTGGAGTACTGGACCCGAATGGAACGACTATCCTCGAACAGACCAACGTGACAAACGCTCTGGGACAAGTCAGAATCACGCTTGATCTACCAGGGCTCCAAGGACAGTACAACGTCACGGTACGAGCAACCGTGCTAACTAGAACCGTCGAAGATTCTGCAACTTTCACGGTTGCCAGGGATGACACGCCGCCATTCACCGTTGACGACTATGACCGCAAATGGCACACCGCAGACTTTGCAGTTATACTCATAGCCACAGACAATGAATCAGGGGTGGCAGAAACATGCTACAGAATAAACAATGGCACTGTTCAAAACGCAAGCGTGGATGGTCACCCTGAAATCATGACAGAGGGCAACAATAACACGCTGGAGTACTGGAGCTTAGACTATGCAGGCAACGAGGAGACGCCGCACAAGATGCTCACGGACATAAAACTGGACAAGACGCCCCCAACAGGGTTGATCCTGATCAACGGAAACGCTAGCTGCACAAACTCGACGCAGGCGACTCTAACACTTCTCGCGAACGA
Source organism: Bathyarchaeia archaeon (assembly GCA_041500785.1). Taxonomy (GTDB): domain Archaea; phylum Thermoproteota; class Bathyarchaeia; order Bathyarchaeales; family Bathycorpusculaceae; genus JBGQMW01. Next base: position 17,351 of record JBGQMW010000023.1, on the reverse strand, counting down.
CAGCATCTCAGGCGTAACTCAGATGCGCTTCAGGAATAATAATCTGACTTGGACACCATATGAAACGTATGGCAGTTCAAGAAACTGGACACTCGAAACTGGCGAAGGAACAAAGGAAGTCTATGCTCAGTTCAGGAACAATGCGGATCTCGCTTCTGCAGCATACTCAGCCGCCATAATTCTCGACACTATGCCCCCGACAATCATTGATGTTTCACGAACACCCAACGGCAACGTACAGCCCAGCCAGTCAGTGACAATCACAGTCAACGCCAGCGACGCCACAAGCGGCACAAAAAGTGTCAGCTTAACATACAATGTGAACAGCAGCCTAGCATGGTATAACTGTCCCATGACCCTCAACCAAACAACACACGTTTACGAATATGTCATAGGAGGCCAGCAGGCAAGCACGCATGTAGAATATAGAATAACAGCCTACGACAATGCGGGAAACCAGATAACGCACAGCAACGATGAACAGTACACGGTCATTCCGGAGTTCCAGACAGGGGCAGTCATCATTGCAATTGCACTTTCAACAAGCATGGTATTCATCGTTCGCAGAAAGAAGCATAAATGACTGGAGTTACCCCTGCGCAGACAGGCACGCATGCCTGTTCCGAAAATGGTTAAAAATGGTTTTACAGAAACAGTATGCCGCAAAACGTGAATCAGTTTAATCATTCAATCGAAAAATTAAGCTTTTGATTAATTAGGCTTGTGGCGAGACTACTTTAAGTTTACGCTCAGTTGTTTTCGCAAACGTTCTTGTATGTCTTCGTTTTCTCTGAATTCTTTGTTTTTTGCCTCTATCAATTCATGATAGTGCTGTTTCAATAGTTCTAGCTTCTGTACTTTTTGAAGGTCCACTTCTGTGCTCAGTCTATCACGTCCGAGTAGGTAACTAGATGTTAACCGATTCTTAAAAAGAATATGCAGAAGCGTAGAACAGAAAAACTAATACTTGAGGTTATTTTCAACTACAGTGAAGAGGAACAGGAAATGACCGAGAAAGATGTTTCTGGAAAATGGGAAAAGAGAGCACTTATTATAAGCATCTTATCCTTCATCCTGAGCATCGCAGGTTTGGTTGGAAGCATCGCTTTTTCGAGTTACAGCTTAAACGCCGCTAATCAGGCAAACAGTATGACAGAAAAAAGTCTTGAAATGCAGAACATGATTTCAAACTCTACTCCTATTATTGTAGCAAATCCAGAGCATGGTCGTCCACTTGATGAAGGCGGTTACTTCTCAAACGTGACAGCAAGTTCCCCCACTGTTTCGAGAGGTTGGTTGAACGGCAGTCTCACGGTCATTACTCCACATTATGGAAATGTAACGGTTGAAATCATCAACTTTACTGTGACCGACTACTACGACTATCTTATTCCAGACAAAGAGAATTTAACAACAGTCACAACCACTCTTGAGTATAACTACAGTCAACATGTAAACTATTTCATTTCAGGTCTAAATCCATTGAACTTCAACATCAACCTAGAAGCTTCCCTATACCCGAACCCTCAAAGACTATCCAATTTATCCGAAGCTATATTTCCTATAGGAGTGCTGTTTCTTGAGGCAAAGCTATTCGATGCTCAAGCTAAAATCACTTACACACAAGTTTTCACTTCAGTAATCCATGTCACAATCAGAATAGTGTGAAACCGCAAAAACAGAACAGAAAAACTAATAATCACAAAAGACATAATTTAACAACAGAAAAGATTGCTGTTTCTGTGTCTGAACAAGAAGCTTGGCGTGTATGGGATGGAAAGAGATGGGTATTACCGTAGAGAGGGACGAAGATGGGGTTATCCTGAAGTTAATGATTAATGGTGAATTGTTAGAATCTAAAGATAATGAAGATAATGAAACGTATATTGTTCCCAAAGGTTTGCTGAAGAATATAGCTTTTAGGGAGATGCCTGAAGGTGTCTCTTTTGAAGTATGCGACAGAATTGAAGATGGTGTCATACATTTAACCACACTTCCCTTCGAAATCTCAAAGATATCTGATAACAAAGCACACATCCATTTTGAAGACTTAGGCAGACGAAAATATTGGGATGGTGATATCGGTTACAAGCTTTACATGGAAACCAAGAGAGACATAATCAAAAACCGCGAAAAAGAGATAGGTGATGTAAAATTAGAAGACTACCAAGATGATGGTGATTACGTTTTTTTAACGTTCTCTACCGAAATAGAATCGCAAACCTTTGAAGGAATGATGATTTCCGCTGAACAATTAATTAAAGAAATCGAAGGAGCTGTTGAATTAGCCGTTGGTTCCCCTTTCAAAAATCTTGAAGATGTAAGGGATGAAGAGGATTTTAGCCTCTCAATTGTAATTCCCATTCTGCGTAAGTTAGGATTCTCTAACATTAGGTATAATCATGGAAAACGGGAATTCGGAAAAGATATAGTTTTTACTCGTAAAACTGAGTTTGATTACTTCGAATTTTGGGGTGCACAAGTTAAGTGTGGGAATATCTCAGGAGAGGCTAATTCTGAGATTGACAAAATAATTGGACAAATAGATGATGCTTTCAAAGTCCCCTTTTATGACCTATATACAAAACAACGAGAAAGAATCTCGAAGCTTTTAATAGTTATTTCAGGAAGCTACACAGAAAATGCAATTGAAAAGATATGTGAGAAAATTGAAAACAACGCTCTTAAAAACAACGTTGTATTCATAGACAGAGAAAAAATCAGTGCTCTTAGTTCAAGGTTCAAAATGAGTGAAAAGAAAATCGTGAAGGTATGACTGTATGGGATGGATAAAAGAGGCATTGCTCAAAGATGAGTTGAAAATTACTGAAAATAGAAACTGTCCATTTCATAACCCAGAACATGAGACTAATGTTAAAACAAGAATCAATGCGTGCGAAGAACACAAATGGGTATATAAAGTATGGTATGAAGGTAAATTCAAAAAGACAAAAGCCTAAAGATTCAGAAGACTCTAGTCAAGTTGAAAGAAGAGTATGAGCGGAAACAAACCGAGTTAATCAACTGATTAATTAATCGAATCCGCCTCAAAAAGCGAAGTAATCAACTGATTAAAAAAAATAACTAAACCGTAAGACATAAATAGTTGAATCACCTATTATATTACTAGTTTCCAGCACGGGAAGGGTTTTAATTCGTCTTTTGTGATTTGGGGGGCAATTTTAGGCCTCGCGTCGGCTTTCGGTCTTCTTGCAGTGTCTGCCTTTTTCGAACTGTGTAGGGTTAAGCTGAAGGTCGCGGTGTAAGGCTCCGCGGTGATCAGATCGGCTTGATGCCCGAATCCATGATTTTCCATCCTCAGCACGGCCAAGACTTGACTGCAAAACAAGCCCTTATCGGGCGTGAACAGGCAAAAGAAGAATAAATACCATTTTAGACCAATCTAGGAACACGCATGTGCGCTAGACAGTCTTTTGTTGATGTTGCTCCAAAAAATGTTTAGCCAGCGTTGAAAACGTCAGTGGTCTGTAATGAGTCTCATCTTCCAGGTTTATCAGGAAGCTCTCGATGTCGGATATTTTCAGAAATTCAAACTGTGTCAACCATTTTTTGAGATCCGTGAAGGTCGCATAGTCTTTATGAAACGATAGGATGACTCCATCGTGGCCCATGCCCATTCCTCTCTCGAGCATGAAGACGTTGAGATTGCTTTTCAGGCTTTCTCTGGCAGATTCCCCTGCCTTCTCGAACTTGTCTTGACTCAAGGGTTCCTCAAGTCTGACAAACGTGACGGCCATCAGAGTGTATCCAAGCTTGAGGAAATCTGGAACAACGGTGTATTCTTTGATTATGCCTTCCTTCTCCAGCTTTTGCAGGTTCCTCGAGACAGTGGGCTGAGAAACCCCTAGAGCCTTAGCCAGTTCCCTATCGCTTCTACGACAGTTCTTCATCAATTCAGAAACGAGTCTACGCTCGATGTCTTTCATGGTTTTCACGTCTTTCAGAGAGGACTCCACAATGTGATTATTCATGAAATATAAAGCTTCATTCCTGTTTCGACATATCACTTAGCTGTTGTTCTCAACGAAAACATGGGCTTTTGCCATAGCGCGCTTTATGAATCGGTCGCTAATGTCTGCCATGTGGAAAACAACGTGCTCCGGGTGACGTTGATGTAAAGATTTTGGAGCGCGCGCCAGCTTGTTGCTAAATTCAGACTTTAACAGATTTTATTCGACAACTATCCCTCCGTCAAAACATCGAGACACATGACAAGAAGAAACCCAGACGCATTAAAATCCATTTTTGTCCAAATTTAGCAACGGCCTAACGCGTCACCTCTTTGGTTGATTAGGCTGTTCTGAGCAGCTGTTACTTTTCGGTTGATTACTCTCTAGAACGAGCCCTAGTGCGGTTCTGCCAAATCGAACCCATTTAAGCTCTCGGTTGACGCATCTATCAAAACGAGCCCTATGCACTGTTGCGAGATTGAAAAGATTCTTTAAATTGAACGCATAATACTAGTGATCATGAAAGTGAAATTTAGAGAAGTTAAAGGACGATGTCGGCAGATAGTTGAAAATTACAGGAAGGTAAGGAAGGACGATAGAGAATTTCCTGTATTCTTAATACGTGGCCTAGCTGAAGATGGAACTAGAGGAGAAGTGCATCTCTACAGGAAAGCAAAGGGAAAGACTGAATATGTCTCAAAGGGTTCAATCAATTATGAGAGTATTCCTGAACTAGCGGTCATCTTGGAGAGTCTTGGAAAAGCTTGGGATGCCACGCGTCCATCTCGCTAAAAGCAAGGTTCTTGTTCAATCATGAAGCCTTTTTGCATTCTGGATTAGCGTTAGCCACTTATTCTTTCCTTCGACTTTGATTCCGCAAAGCTTCACTAGGAGTCTTACCTTCGAGCCCTTCATGGTTTTTGATGTAAATTTGTCTTATTTTTCGCCTGAACTACTCTTGGCATCTTTCAGCATTTCAGCCAAAGCATCGATAAAACCTTCAACATAATCCCTGCTTTTTTCCACGAACTCCTCATGGACTGGTTCCTCAGCATCAACGAGCTTTTGGGCCTCTTCAAGATCTATCGTCCCGTCTGCTACCATTTCGTATGCACGTTCATACCCTCTGTCATGATCTGACTCCATCTCCTTGCGAAGTCTCTCTACTGCCTTCTTTTTGGTTTCTTCCATAATGTTCGCTTCCGGCCATTAGTATTCTGAAATTCAAGTATAAAAAAGATACGAGTACTTGCATCTTGCCGTATCGGAGAAGCCCATGACAAATAAGTCTACAGTATCAACAGCGCCCTATCTATCCACGGGTTCTTCACAAGGGCTTGTCGCGCGCGCTAGTGCGACTTCATTACATTTCACAGCAAACGACCGTAAATTGATGGGGGCATTATTCGACAATTCCAGGTTCCTAGGTTTTCCAAGGAACAGTCATGAAGCCTTCAAAGTTTTCTTGTGCTCAATGGCGTTGACCTAGATCGTACTCGTACTAGCTTCACGCGAAGTTGCCATTTGAACGCCGAGACCGCAACATAGTTTCAGCGGTCAATCAAACAGTGTGACTTAGGATATTCCTACAGTTTGAAACAACCTCCTCCAAACTGCATCCAGTTCCCCATATCTGTTTCATGACCCCAAGTCTGATTTGTGACTCCTCAAATCTAATCGCAATTCCAGGTGAAATCTCCGTGTCTTTCAGCTCTATCTGATAATCCTGCAGAGACTCAGCAGCTTTGTGGGCTGTCTCTATTCTTTCCGCTATATCAACAACGAACTTCAGACTATGCCTTACAGATTCGATCAAACCGTCAGGAATTTCTTCATCAGATTCAATTGAAAGATTCTCTGAGCTTAAATCCGCAACACATAGAATGTATCTGGCTTTTTGCTGTACTGCTTTTTTCGATTGCGTTAAAGTCAGTCTCACCATTTCGGTGCTTGTGGACTTTACTTCTATCAGAATTCCAGATTCCACGTCTGTGTTTCCCACCTGCGTGATCGAAACATATCCCACATCATCACTTTCAAGTAGTTTGAAGTCAGAGCCTATGCCTGTCCACTCGGTCTTGAAACCTTCTTTCCCGAAGATCTCTTTTACAATCTTCTCTACAATCCTTCCAATTCTCTGGTTGCGTCTTACAGTTTGTATGATTTCGAGACGATTCTTGACCTCATCCGTAATTTTCTGAACATATTCTGAGGGGAGGGCCATTAGCTTGTCCACAAGTACTATGCGTTGATCGGACGGGCTCATTGTTTTTAGTTGAAGGGCTAAGATACCAGGCAGACTCATCTCAAAGTGCTTTGCCAGAAAGTGAGCTGTAGGTTCCGTAAGTTTGAAGCTGGATATACTCAAGAGAAGTCTTTCCAAGTTTTCTTTACTTAGCGGCTCTAGGTGCCTGCCATCTATAGATGAAACCCAATCTTTTGTTTTTAGTACAGCGAGCCAATAGCAAGGATAGAGGCTTTTGTCTCCTAGATTGACAGGGCTTTTCCACGAATCATCGTTGCTGAGCACATAACCTAGTATGAATTCAAGAATTCTTGAAGCCTGAACCAGGTCTTTTGCCCCAGCAGCAGCCGAAGTGATGTCCTGCAATCCTATCAGGTCGGCACAAGAGCCTACATTTGCACCCGTGGGAAACTTTCCGGCAAAACTAAGAGAATCTGCATCCTTTTGATCTAGGTGTTTCTCGGGCCAAACAAAACATGGTTCTTGAAAAGCTATGCTGGCGCCAGACAATGCTTCCAGAAACTTGTTCTGTTCATCTTCTGGCAATATTGTAAGATATTCACCTGATACAATCCATCGGTGGGGTAGCAACATTCCGAAGTTTTTGAGGTCCTTCTTCCATTTTGCTTGAGGCCAAAGGAATGGATACGACTGAATATCGGCACTGTTTCTGAATTTGCCGTCATCACAAAAGATAGGCACTAAACTGGGATTGACAACACTCCTAAGATCATCCGAGTTTTTATTTAGCATTAACCAAATGACAAGTTCAAGCAACGCTTTCTTATAGCCTGGCTGTCCCTGGTTTTCCTTCCACTTCGGTGAAACATATTCCTCCCACAGTCTCTTCAGAACGAGATCACTTGTGAAAACATCCCTTCCTGAACAAAGGGTGTTGCTAATGAACTCCTTCAGCGGACCCTCTTGAAGTTGGTCAACATCAAGCATTTGGCCCCTAATATCCCATCCCACTGCTTGGGCAACATTCTTGAGTTTCTCTTTGACGTTGAAGTCAATGTTGGCATCCTGCGGTGCTACAAGTTCGAGCTTCTGGTTGAGCAGTATCTTCTTCCCGGTGATTTCCTTGGGGATCGATTTTGTGACTTGCTGAGCCAGAATAAGAGCTCGGATTAGGGATATCACGTATTCTTTCCTTGAGTCCTGTTCGACTTTCACCAAGTCTAGAGACAGATCGTCCAGCAAATTCTCAAGGTTGTGGGTCTGTAAGTTCACGCCTAACGCAGACCATTCTTTGGCAATTTGCTCCCACTCTTGATATTGTTCTGGAACGTTTGAGTAACATTGTGTGAGAAGCAAATTTACGTGATGTATTAGATCAGGTATATGTTGCTGTAGGTAATCACCCACAGGAATGTGTACTGAAGAAGGAGCTAGGCTCGCATTCTTGCATGAAACGAAGTGCCTGGGAGAGATTTTCTCAGGTATGGACGCCAAGGACTCTTTCAGGAAATTTTTTCTCTCCTCTGAAAGTTTTGAGAGATCGATATGTGCCAGAAGATGCAAATTCTCTGCATCTATGGAAATTAGGTAATCCAACAAAATGGCCAACAAGTCTGGAAGCTTACTAGCGATGCGGGAGTTTTCCGGAACAGGATTCACAAAGGCACGATCAGTATCTATGCTGAATCCACCAGCATTTGCCGCATAAGAGAGAATAATTGCGTCTGAATCATACAACGGAAGGCTGTAGTATAGACAAGGGGAATGTCTTGTATCTACAACCTGGTACCGATCACGTACACTCTTCAACTGAACTGCAAGCTTAAGACCCTCGTCGCCTACCCTGACACACGTAATATTCCCTAATGAGGAAGTAACACAGGTCTCATCGAGAGTGCTCCCACTGTAGACGAAAGTCTTATTCTCTCCCCTGCGCCAGAAGCCTCGAATATTCTCTTCTCCCAAGTCGATCCTCAGATTGTTGACCAACGGATTAAAGGTCATTATATAAGGCAATACGCATTCTAGTTCCTTACAGCGATCTATGGCCTTCCTATCCGCACCGATAAAGGTGAAAACAGTCTCAAACTGCTCGTTAGGTGCAGAATCCTGACTTGTTTCAGAAAGCTGTTTCTTGCATTCATTGATATTCTGTTCGATCTTGCTTTCATCTCCACTTCTGTCCAGTCTGATCCTGAATGGTCTTGTCTCCCCCGCATGTGTCATCAGACCTTGAACCGTAACCTGCTTTGATACTACATGTGTTACGAGGAACCCCTTCCCAAACTTGCCGATCATTTCTCTGCCGAAATATTTCGATGTGCCACCCGAAACGAGAGCAATGATCTCCTTAAGCAGAAAGTTACCCCCATTATGCCTTACAACCAAGTTCCCATCCTTCAATTCAATGCAAATGTCCAACGCAGAGACCCCATGTTCTTTGGCGGTATCTATGGCATTCTGAAGGAGTTCCCACATCCACCTTTTCTCTGCAATAGGTCTTTTTGATTCGCACCAATCACCAACTTCATTTCGGATTGTGGTAGCTGCATGTCTTCTGGACTCTTCTTGCCAGCTTCTGTCAAACTCCTCCTCAAGGTTAAGCAAAGTCCACTCCTCAGTACCATCCAGCTTTGTACTATTATTAAGATTGCGTGCAAGATGCAAGGGGAGAGCATACGGGGTACCCAAAAAAACCAAAGTCAACCCTGGAAAACCGTGTTCACATAAGTGTCCAAGTGCGATGGAGCTAGTGTCCTTGTATCCGAATGACTACCGCGCGCACAATTGGAATTGCTCCAATTTTTCCAAAAGGCTCTGAAAAGCAGACTTAGCAAGAAGTCCAACAAGCTCAATGAAGACTTGAAGGACTTCCGAAGGATTTTTTTGACGACTGTTCTTGTAACAATTTGAAAGTTGAGACCACTTGAAGCAATGTTGAGAAGAATGTTGTTTGTAACAAATGACTTAGCGCGCTAAGACAAGAAACACAATTTTTCCCATCGTTTTGCAACAATTTCACGTAACAACCCTGTAACAATCCTGCAATCCCTGTTTTTCCGTATGTGTTCTATACATCATTTTTCTGATATCTGGAAAAATCTTTTATTGATGGGACAGCATAATGCACTTCTCTCTATATTCGAGTTGAATTGCTTTGGAGAACGAAATAAAGGGTCTTTTGAAACGTCTGACTGAAGCGCCTGGAGTCGCTGGATACGAGATGGATGTTGGAAAGATGATTTACCATGAGCTTAAGAGATATGCCGATTCGATTGAGACAGATAATTTCGGCAACGTGATATCTCTGAAAAAGGCCAGTGTGAAGGACGGCCCAAAGATCATGCTTGCAGGGCACATGGATGAGATCGGCCTTCTCGTCAAACACATCGATGAGAAGGGCTTTCTAGACTTCGAAAGAATCGGCGGAGTCTCTCCAAGATCTTTGTTTTCTCAGCCTGTCATCATCCATTGTAAAAAAGGTCCTGTCACCGGCTTGACATGCTGCAAGCCTCCAGAGACACCTGAAGAGGCCAATAAGATGCCTGACCTGAAGACTTTTTTCATTGACATAGGAGTCAAGAGCAGGTCCGAGGCCGAGAAGCTAGGTGTGCGAATAGGAGACCCAGTCACTTTTGAACGCCCATTCAAAGCTCTCGGAAAGGGTAACATACTTGCCAGCAAGGCGTTTGACGATCGTGTAGGCGTCTGCGTAATAGTCGAAACCATGAGAAATCTTGCTAAAAAGAAACTTGAAGCCAACGTATACGGTGTAGCGGATGTCCAGGAGGAAGTCGGCGGTCGTGGAGCTCAAGTTGCGGCCTACAAGATCGCACCCGACATGGCTATAGCCGTTGACATAACATTTGCAGGCGACATTCCAGGCATCGCCGAAAAAGACCAAGTCACAAAGGTTGGCGCAGGTCCAGCCATCAAAGTCATGGATAACGCGGGCGGTGCTCTTGGTCTAATCTCTCATCCAAAAGTGAGAGAGCTTCTGGTTTCAACCGCCGAGGAAGAGAAAATCCCATATCAAATGGAAATCCTGCCACGGGGTTCTACTGACGCCGCCACGATTCACTTGACAAGGGAAGGCGTTCCTAGTGGTGCGATATCCATTCCAACGAGATATGCCCACTCATACGAACTTTTAGATGTTAATGATGTGGTCAATGCCGTCAGGCTCTTGACAGCCACTATTGGAAAAGTTCAGAAAGGCTTCAGTTTCAAGACTCACGAGACACATCGACTGTAACAAATTGAAATGCACGCTAAGAGTAACAGTTGACCGCCAGAAGCGGTCACAAAAATTTTCTTTGACGACTCAACAGTAACAGTCTGAGTCTTTGAAGCATTTTTGAAGAATGTTGAAAGTACGATAAAAGGTAACATATAGTAATGCGCGCGCCATGGGAGACTGCCAAGAGAGATCGAAACAAGAACCTGAATTCCCAATCCATATTTGCAGTTCAGAAGCGTCAAATAGCTAGTCAGTCGATTTTGTGAACTGCGAATCTGTATTCAGAGTGCTCGAACTTTGATGGTAATACTTCGAAGGGAGTTTAGGCATGAACATAATGTCATTAGGCATAAAAGATCTTGACAAGGCAATCGGCGGTGGTTTTCCAATTCCATGTTTGACCTCGATCGAGGGAGACTTCGGTTCAGGAAAGACTGCGGTCACTCAGCAAATCGTCTTTTCCGCCCTCAAGAAGGGCTTGAGAGTATGTGTCATTTCAAGTGAGACCACGGTCAAAGAGTATCTTGTAATGATGAAGTCAATAAAATTGGACGCTTACCCGTACTATATAAACGGAAAGATGGACCTGTACGCCTTGCACGTTGAAGGCGGCAGATGGAACCAGTTTCTCTCCTCATTGTTCTTCAAGGTTACAAGAAACTTTATGGAAATGTTCAAGAACAAATATGACATGTTCGTCATCGACAGCCTAAGCATTCTTGCAGCCGACACGCCTCCACACGTGTTCCTGACGTTTGTCACGCGCATGAAAAACTTGGTTGCTGTCGGAAAAACAATCGTGCTGACCTTCCATCCCAACTTTTTGCCAGAAAACTCGAGCATGAAACTCAAAGCTTCGTCAGACGTGTACCTCCGAATTTCGAACGCGAAAGTGGCAGGTGTGCAAGTGAAAGTTCTCAAGATAGTGAAACTGTGGGGAACCACCGGCGACAGAAAAGAATCTGTAAGCCTAGAAGTCAACCCGCACCTGGGACTAAGAGTCTTGCCACTTGGCGGAGTGAAGATCTAGATGAAATTCTTCGGAAAAAACAAACCGGAGGACAAGACGAAGCAGCCACCGAACCCTACGAACAGCGATGTCCAGAACAAGAACGCGAAAGCTAGGGAACCTGAGGAGGAAAAGAAGGGAAAAGGTGGAAAAGCAAAGTTCGTAAGCCTGTACGACCTTGAAATTCCAAAAACGCTCGAAGAAGCATATGAGAAGTACCCTTACCTGAAGGCATACGCCGAAGCCAACGGAATCACTCCGGAATACGTCACTGACCCAAGCATGGTCGGCACTGAAACTGACCTAATGTCCGCCGCCTTCGTGTTAGACATCGTGTACCCGATCGGACTTGGAGCGTTCATTCACATAAAGCTCGGCGGAGAATACGGCAGGTACAACGTCATCGAACCCGAAAAACCTCCTAGAAAAATCATTGAACAAGTTGAGGAAGCCATAGCAATAGCGATAACCGAGAAAACGATCGTTGCGCAAGGCGCGAAGGAAAAGGAAAGAGTCATAGAGAAACTGTTCAAAGAAGCAATCAAGAAGAAAAAATTGAAGCTCCCATCTGGAAAACAGCGAAGCGTCCTGTACCACTTCTTAAGAGAAAAAGTCGGCCATGGCGTCCTCGACGACTTCCTCGCAGACCCTTGGCTGGAAGACATCAGTGTGCCAGGAGCAGGCCACATATACGTTTACCACAAGTTCTTCGGGGCCCTTGAAAGCAACACGGAAATATCTCTTGAAGATGGAGAGAGCCTCCTGCGGGGACTTGCAGAAAGACATGGAAAAATCTTGAGCTACACAAACCCCATCCTCGACGTCCATCTTGAAGACGGCTCCAGATTCAACATTGTCTTCGGCGAGGACATAAGCATCAAAGGAAGCAACTTCACCATTCGCAAGTTCCCTAAAGAGCCAATCTCAGTAGCGCATTGTATCAAATGGAAAACATTTTCGCCTGAACTTGCAGCATACATGTGGATACTCCTAGAAGTGGGAATCTCATTCTTCATGTGCGGTGAAACTGCATCAGGCAAAACAACAAGCCTCAACGCATTCGTTGGCCTCATCAAACCAGACGCAAAAATCGTGAGCATCGAAGAGACGCCTGAGGTAAACTTGGCTCACAGAAACTGGGTGCGCGAAGTCACACGACTGTCAACTGGAAGCAAAATAACCATGTTCGACCTCCTCAAAGCAGCCTTGAGGCAGAGGCCAGACCAGATCATCGTGGGAGAGATTAGGGGTGAAGAAGGCCAAATCTGTTTCCAGGCTATTGAAACGGGCCACCCTGTGGTATCCACCATCCACGCAGGAGACCTGGGAACACTCTTCCAGAGACTGACTTCTGCACCTATCAACGTGCCAAAATCCCACATGAGCGGCCTTAACGTCGCAATATTCCAGAACAGAATCAAGAGAGGCCTCAAGCTGATCAGAAGAGTCACGTCGGTTAATGAAATCATAAACTACGACCAAGAAGAAGGCCAACTTAACTTCCTGCCCACCTTCACGTTTGATTCAGACGACGACACGCTTCGCTTTTCAGGAACAAGCTTCCTCTTGGAAGCAAAGATTCTCCCGTACAGAGGATGGGCTCCAGAGAGATTGCCTGAACTTTACGAAGAATTGAAAATGCGGGCAGAAATCCTGAAGATACTAGCGGACAAACACCCAAGATTCAAAGACGTTTGGAACACAGTCATCGAAGTTGAAAGTTCAGGGTTGGAAGAAACCTACAAGAAAGTCAAAGAGGGACAGTTCCCGTGGCTATCAGAATAGGTTCACTGAAGAAGAAAGCAGCATTGATCCTCATCTTCAACGCGGTCGTCTCTGTATTCTTGTTCACGAGAAACGATCTGATAGGCGTAATGGTAGTTAACGCGTTAGCCGGCGCAGTCATATTCATGCTGCATATGATGAAAAGAAAGATTCCCAACAAGATTGACGAACAACTTGTCTCATTGTTACTTCACATGTACTCCCTCTCAAATGGACAAATCACGCCGGACAACATCGTGAAAACGATTGCGGAAACCAAAGACTACGGATACTACAGCGAAATATTCGAAAAAATACGCTCCCTCGCAAAAGAATTCGGTTATGGAATCACCAGAGCCACAGCTGAAGTGGCAAACCAGACAAAGCCACCGTTCAAAGATATTCTCATAAGATGCCAGCAGGCTTTCTCATCCACAAACCCGAAAGGCTACCTGGAGCTAGAAGCAACCACGATGGTTGAAGAATACTCGGGCTACTACGAAAGAGCAATAAAGTCAATCGAAATGCTCGGCGGAGTCTACAGCACTTTCTCGAGCGTATCAACGTTCATTATCATGATACTAGACATACTCATAGTCTTCACGAACGAACCCAGCATGGTTTACTTTGGATACTTCATAGCTTCAACAGTCCTGATTGTCATGTACTTCGGCGTAAGGTCAGTCGTACCCAAGGACATTCTGATTCACATAGACAAACAACTGCCGCCGAGAATGTACATGCGATTCAAACTGGTCCTGCCGATCTCAGTTGCCTGCATTGTACCCGGAGTCTTGGTCAGCATAATATTCGGTGTCCCCTACGGCTTAATCCTTATAGGCTTAGCCTTTCTGCCGCCGGGCTTCATAGCACACAAGTTTGAAGCATACGTGGTCAAAATCAACGAGAACTATCCAACGCTCATCAAAGGCTTAGGCGAAAACATGTCTTCATCATCAAGCCTGCAAAACGCTCTTTCTTTCGTGCTCTACTTGGAACTTGGCCACCTAAAAAACCTGCTGCGTCGAGCATTCGCAAGGGTCAAACTCGGCGTCGATAACGGCAGAACCCTAAGCCTGCTATCATCAGAAGCAGCTTCCCACACAGTGTACATGTCAAACAAGATGTTCCTCGACTCTTTCAAATACGGAGCGGACCTCCTCGAAGTCGGAAAGATCCTGGGAAACAACTGTGTAAGAAACCTAGGCTTCAGAAAGAAAAGAGAAAACGTTGCGAAAACTTTGGAAGTTACCACGTACCTTCTTCAACCGATCACAGTGGCCCTCCTCACCATCCTCACGTTCATGTCCACATTTTTCTCACAGACCCTAACGTCCGTGCCTTACTTCAGTTTTGGAGGAATACCTATCGAAGTAATCAAGATTGGAAACATATTCATGATCGTGCTCACGACTGTTCTCAACGCTTTGACGCTGAAAGAGGCAAGAGGCGGATTCTGGGGAACAAGCCTCATGTATATCAGCATACTGCTTATGCTCAGCGGTGCAGCCTGGATAGGGTCCGAAATGCTGATGAACATATCCTTCGGCGGAGCATTCGGCAACCTTCAGAATGTGCTCGCCCCGTAAACGTGACCCGAAAGAAAAAAAGGCGAAGTGAAGAAAACTTAATGCAGAGCCTGTTTCAACTGTGAAGCCAACGCACGGGCCTGAAACAAGTAGTATTCTGCAAGCTTTTTCCTGTAGAACTCGTTCTCGGAAAAATCTGGATATCGGTCAAAAAACTTTTCAGTCTCTTCGAAACATTTTTTGACTGACGAACCATCTTCAGGAACAAGACTAGTCCAGCATAATTCAAGGAACCCGCAGGCGTTTTTGTACGCAAGCGTCCTTTGTTCAATCTCCAGGAACAGTTTCTCAGCTTGCCTCCGCAACCCCATAGCCTCAGCAACGTCTTCAGCCTTTTCGGCGTCATAAGAACAATGATGTGCAAGAACCTCCTTGTAGTGTTTGTTCTCCCAGGACTCGGCATACTTCCGGAGGAAGACCTTGGCTGATTCAGTAAACTCTTGCAGTCTGCCTTCGCTGGTGTAGGTAAGAACAAACTTGGACGCGTTGAAAACGGCGTCTTTCCTCTGCTTCAAAGTTAGAAACAACTCTTCTGCTTCAGAATAAGACTTTCTAGAATCGTTGAAATTGCGGTCTTGCTCACGCTGATAGCCTCTCCACTGATTATAATAAGCAACGTTCTTCACGAAAGCTTCATGCATGAAAAATTCTGGGTACTTCTTGAAGTAGGCTTCAGCAGCAACAAAAAACTCGGGCAACCTCACTTTCTCTTCGCGAATGTAGGCGGTGACGCGCAGAGACGAGTTTTCAAATGCTTCTTCCACTCTGTCTTTTCTCTCGAACAGTTCCGCGGCTTTCAGAAAGAAGTCCCTGGCCCTGGAAAAGTCTCCATCTTCAAAGTATTCTTTTCCTCTTGTTGAAAAGAACTCTGCAGTTCGTGACCCACCAGACAGTTTCTGTTTGGCCCACTGCTTCCTCACCCGCGATTTGTCGGAGAACAGTTGATTGTCGCCAATTTCAAGGTCCCATCTCCATCCGCCAAGCTCATTCTCCGCGTTGCCAGCCTGTTCTTGAACCACATGTGGCATAGCCAGTGTCGGTTTGGCGTCAACGGCGTTCTTGAAGACTAATCCGACGCAGTTGCTTGAGAGCACGAACGCCGCAACTGAGAGGCTCTGGGTTCCGGACCCGCCTGAATAGTGAAACGTGCCTAACTCTTTCGGTTTTCCGTAGCGAAGAATTTCCTGGAGCGTTTCTTGAACCCCAATGCTGGACGCTTCAGGATAAAGCTCCGCCAACATCTTGCCTAACACGTTTTCCACGGTTACACTGATCAGCTTCGCCGCGGCAGAGTTGAAAGCGATAAGCCTGAAAGACCTCAGGTCAGCGGGGTTCTCCAAGTAGAAGACGGCAACTGCACTCTGCATTTTACTGACGAATTCTGTGTAAAGATAGCTGCGGGCCAGTTTCACTTGCTCAACGAAAGTCAGTCCAGACTTTGGAATCCGCTCAACCTTCCGCCCAACCTCTTCATAGACTCGTTTCAGAATGTGAGCTTCAAGGTCGCCGGCATCCAAGCCGAAAAGTTCATCGACAGCCTGCGCAAAACTCGCGATTCTGAAAGCTACTTCTGATTTGTGGACTCCGAACCTCTCTTCCAAATGCAAGTACACCTTCAGTTTCATGTTTTCTCCCAGAGAAGAGAGACTCTCATCTATCGCTTCGGCTAGAAGCTTCTCAAAGTCTTTAGCTGGCAACAGCGGATCCCCCGTCAAGACAATGGTCTAATCGTGGTAACTGATATCTTGGTTGCTGACCCGATAAATCAATTATGAACCACACATTCTGATTCCAAACGGGCAACAGAAGAAAACGTGCCCATCACTGTCCAACCGGCAAAAACGGATCCGTGAAGCGCACGCAAGCGAAAAGGCACACTGCACACAACACGTCATCCTTAATGTTCACTGGACAAACATTATCTCATAGAAAGAAAGCTTGTGTTTTGAAAAAAAATGAAAAAGGGAAATTGATCCTGGCTGGAAACGCGGTTGAACTTCCTAACCCAAATCAACTATGTCGTCTGTTGGCAGACCGCCCGGTATGTCTCTTTGAACCATCAAGGCTGCGCCCCGGCTGGTTCGAACCTCTATTTTGACTTTGCTGTAGTTCGCCAATGTGTTGGCTCCTAGGTACAGGATGATGTAGGCTTTCTCGTTCTGCTTAAGCACTGTGTCCTTGTTGCCGTCATCGTTGAATATGTAGGTTTTGGCTTGAGCGACTGAGCCGTCTGATGTGTTTACAGCATACATCAGGGTTTGCAAGCTCTTCGTGTCATTCGCTTGCGCGCCAGAGTAGATGTTTGACAAGGCGAAATCGGAGCCTACCACTGCGATAACGACTGTGTCGCCATCCATGTCCACTTCAGACTGGCCCACAGCAAGTTTAACCGGAATCGCAATCCATGATATGACTGCAGTCGTGTTGGTTCTTCCTACGAGGAAACCGTCCAGTGTAAGTGCGCTTGTTGCTTCTCCGATGCCTTTATCGATAGTTGACTTTGCCTGCTGTGCCGCATAGAAACCCATGTTGATGACAACGTAAGCCATGGCAGCCGCGATCACCACGAAGG
>JBGQMW010000022.1:0-27627 GCA_041500785.1 Bathyarchaeia archaeon | reverse complement strand
TTTGACGTGTGATGATGTGATTCTGCGCAAGAGAATCCAAATAGCGAATCTTGCGGTTGAGAAGGGGTATAGGTTAAAAGTGAGAAATCCTGTTAGCTTTATCGAGGAAAGACAGAGGTGAAGAGGATGACGGGTTCGCAGGTAGCAACGGTTGAGGTGCCTTTTGAAGCTCTTGTTAAGGAGCTTGGGACAAAAAGGGCCATAGAGTTCATCAGTGAAATCAGAAGGAAATATGGAAACTCTGTTGTCGAACTCAGAAAGGCTACAGAGAAGCTCACAATAGAGCAAATTGAGAGAGAAACCAAACAGGTCAGAAAAGAATAGAATCCCCAGCAGAGCTATCAATTGGCCATGCACATAGAATGCTATCAAGAGCGGCTCAACCGAAGAATGGCAAAACCTTTCAGTCTTCCACTACTACAACCACAGAACAGCTACACCGCGAAGGATTTTCTGCTTAAGACGTGGAGACGAGCTCTGCGGAGTGATCGTGTACTGCTACCCGCCAACGACAAGTTTTGGGCGAAGGCTTGTTTTGCCGAGAATGAGCATGAAAGAGTTGAATGAGAAGCTGAGCGTCATATCCCGCGTGGTGGTTCACCCAAAATACAGGACAATCGGCTTAGGCGAGAAGCTTGTAAGAGACACATTGGCCATAGCCGGCACAGAATACGTGGAAATGTCGGCAGTCATGGCAAAGTATAACCCGTTCGCGGAAAAGGCTGGAATGAAGAAAATCGTTGAACAGCAACCCCCGAAAGAAGCACTTAACATCACGAATATTCTTCAACAGCATGGATTCAATCTTCAACTGCTCGGCAGTGAAAGATACGTTTTGAGCAAGCTTCAGGCTCTTGATGACGGAGACATCTTGAAAATAAGAGAAGTCTTCATCAAACAGAGGCACACGAGGTTCATGAAAAGCTTCTCATACCACCTTCCGTTCGGCACAAAAGAAGCCTATGTCAAAGAGATAATGTCGGCGGACTTGAATAAGCTTGCTAGCCTAATCAAGATCTGCGGTTTCCTGATGCAAACTAGAGTTTACCTGTTTTGGAAAAAACGGCTAGAGATTACTGTAATAGTTAAACGTGCCGACTAGTGAAGCTGATAGTTTTCTTTGCCATCCTGGTTTTTCTCAGGCATCATTATAGTGAAACAGACTCCGTTGTCTGGAGTGCCAGTTTCCTGAATTGTCCAGCCATAAACATCCATCATCCTTCTAACCAAGTATAGCCCATAGCCTGAACCTTTGCCAGTAGTGTATCCTTCGTTGAAAATCTTGGATTTGGCGTCCAGTGCTATGCCCACGCCGTCATCCTCATAGACTAGTCTGAGCTGTTTTTCCTCAGCCTTTTCGTAGTGAATCCTGATTTGGCTTAGCTTTTTGCCGTACTTTAGCGAATTGTCGATCAGATTATAGAAAAGCGCGCACAGCAGCGAATCAGCCAACACGGTTAACCCGTGGCACTCGTTCACTATTCTGATGCCTTTCAAGCATGGGAAGAGTGATGCTGCCTCGTCAACAGCCTTGCCAACGCTCAGGTTGACTAGTTGTTCGACGCCCAGCTGCTCGTATTTTCTGGCAAACTCAAAAATGGTCTCCACGTTTCTGACAGCGTTTTCCATATCGGCCAACTGCTCCAACGCTTCAGGGTCCTCAACCAGCTTCCGCTTCAGCAGATAAGCGTTCCCAGTCACCGCCGACAACTTGTTCCGCACATCATGCCTCGTCAGACCGCCGACGACATGTAGCTTCTCATTTGTCGCTTCGAGCATCTTGTTCAATTCTCCAAGATGCTCTTCTGCGTTTTTCAGTCTCGTGATGTCCTTGTATATCCCAACATGGCCAAGCAGATCATTTTCAAAGGCTACTGGAGCAGCAGAAATCGACACGTGCACCAGCGACCCGTCTTTTCTCTTTCTGACGGTATTGTGGCTGGCATATCCGTTCTTTGCATCTTTGTCCAGGCTTTCTGCTTCTTCTCGCATGCCTTCTGGCACTATAAGGTCGTTTATGTCTTTGCCTTTGACTTCTTCTGCAGGGTAACCGAAAAGTTGACAGAAACGAGGATTCACGTCCACTATCTTGAAATTCTGGCCCAGATAGACTGCTGCTTCAGGATTGTGTCTGAACAATCCCTCAAACTTCTGGTGACTCTCTTGAGTCAGCTTTTCTGTGTTCTTTCGTTCAGAGACATCTCTCATGATTGCCTGAACTCCCACAGGATAGCCGTCTTTAATCATTAAGCCAGGATGGACTTCTGCCCATAGACTCGTTCCATCTCTCCGAACATAAAGGAATTCAGATGGTGAAGGTGATTCTCCCTTCATCAGAGACTTGAACATCCCCTGAAATTTCGGAATGTCATCCATCCGCATAGTCATCAACTCCGTGAATGGTTTGCCAACGATTTCTTCTGCAGAGTCATAGCCTACTAACGCCAGGAAACTACGGTTGGCCGATGTGATTATGCCTTCCACATTCACAGCCACTATACCGTCGGGAGCCAACTCAACCAGACCTCTATATTTCTCCTCAGATTCCTTCAACGCTTGTTCCACTTTCTTGCGTTCAGTGATATCTCTGATGGTCGTGGTTATGCCAACAACTTTGCCCTCTCTTCTTACAATACCTGTACTGATCTCCGTGCGGACTCTGCTACCGTCTTTTCTTATCAACGTTACTTCAAAATCTTTGACTGACTTACCCGTAGCTACTACTTCTTCCATCGCCTTCAAAACCCTTTGGAGGTCTTCTGAGTCGATATCCCCCAGCTCTGCGATATTTCTTCCAACAGTCTCATTCACTCCATAGCCCATCATTTCCATCAATCGCTTGTTTACTGCAACAACCTTTCCAGAGGTGTCAATGTAAGCGATGCCATCAACAGCCGCTTCAAATATAGCCCTCAACTTTTCCTCAGACTCTCTCACTGCTTCTTCTGCTTTCTTGCGTTCAGTGATGTCTGTGAATATACCTTGCACGGCAAGTCGCCCATTGTACTCAATCAGTCCAGCGGATATTTCCAACCAGATGACGTTGCCATCCTTGCGAAGTGCCCGAAACTCGTAATGTGAAGGCACGTTTTTCCCTTTCAAGCGATCCTCAAAAGACTTGAAGAATAGGCTTCGATCTTCAGGGTGTATCATCTTTTCTATTTGTTGCTGCGACAAGGAATAGATTTCCTCAGCAGTATACCCCCAAATGTCGGTCATTGCCCTGTTCACGAAGACTGCGTGTACAGCAGGTCCCTGAGCGATGATTATTCCCGCCAGTGATTGCTCGACCAATGAACGGTATCTTGCCTCTGATTCCTCAAGTTCTAACTCCGCTTTTTTCCGTTCTGTTATGTTGCGAATGATGTCTACGAATCCTGTCGGCTCGCCTTGTTCTTCTTTCATGAATGCCGTTGTTATCTCTATTGGAACTTCAATGCCGCTCTTTGTGAGGGCGCAGTACTCTACTGTCTTGCCCTGTCCTGTCTTCATGGATTCCATAGAGTCGTGTAGAGCCCGCGTTCGGTCCCTTTCAACCAGAAGGTCAATCACGTTCTTTCCTATCAGGTCGCTTTTGTCGGTGCCTCCATACATTCTGAGTGCAGCTTCATTTACATCGGTAATGTTCCCATTTAAGTCACCTGATATGACGCCGTCGAGTGAGGTCTTGACTGCAACGGAAAAACGGCGAAGCTCCTGTTCCACTTGCTTGCGTTCTGTGACATCTTCGCATGCGCCAAGAAGCCGATGGTTCTCGGGGTTACCCGTATCTTCTACGACGTGTGAGAAGACCCTGAGCCATCGTGTTGAACCATCTTTATGGGTGATTCGCAGTTCGCAGACGCTGGATTGCCCCGGTTTTAGGCCTGTTACTTTTTCTTCGAAGGTTGGCAGGTCTTGTGGTTGAACAGCGAATTTCCAGCAGCCTTCATCCATTATTTCTTTGGCTGAGTGACCAAATATCTTTTCGGTTGCTCCCTCCAACCAATCAACGATAAACCCTTCTTCACCCATTTTGAGGCAGGAAAACACGACGTCGGTTGAGATGCCTGAAATGATTCGGTGTTTCTCCTCGCTTGCTCGCAAAGCTCCTTCAGCTTTCTTGCGCCCGGTTATGTCACGAACGACACCAAATTCCCCGACGATTTTTCCTTTCTCAGACCACGGCCTGCTCGTAAACTCACCAACCAGATATTCCCCAGATTTTGATAGCACACGTAGTTCATATGGCGGCAAGCATTCTCCGTGCAGTGTCTTTTCGAACGTTTCCATAGCAGTGTTCAGGTCGTCAGGGTGGACTAGAGAAGCGAAGCTCTTGCAAATCCATTCGGAACACTTCCAACCAGTGAGTCTTTCAAACGCAGAATTTAATGATGCCAGTGTCCCGTTTTCAGAAATAGTGTAAATCACATCTGGTGCATTTTCGATCAGGTTTCTATAACGCATTTGGCTTTCTTGCAGTTCGCTCTCAGTTTTCCTGATTCTTACGGTTTCGCTTATTGCCTGTTTCAGTTCAGCATACACTGTCTCGGGGTCACCGTTCTTGTTTACATAGTGTTCTGCCCCCAAATTCAGTGCCCTAATGATAACTTCTTCTCGTCCCTTGCCAGTGAATATTATGAACGGAACGCCATTTCCGCTATGTCTCAGTTCCTCAAGAAATTGCAGCCCATTCTTCCCGGGCATCTGATAATCAGAAACAATAGCGTCGTACTCCTTCTCTTTCAGCTTGTTCAAGGCTTCTTCAGCAGAGCCTGCAGTGTCAACGTGAAACGGGCCCTGCAATTCCAAGCATTGCTTCGCAACCTTCAGCAAGCCAAGCTCATCATCAACATGCAAGACACGAATCAGCTTCTTCTCATCGGAACCCACAACTATCTCGGCATGTGACTGAACAACAGACTCAACCATGCAAACCACACTTCACACTAGTCCACTACACGCGCGTCAGTAACGTTGTCTTGAATGTATATCTCCTGATTAAACACTTATGAACACAAAATCAATACCCTAAAGCAATCCCTCCAAAACCACACCACGCTCAACGCAAGACCAATATTCAACCGTAAAACCCACAAAAAAGAGGGATCGTGCGGGTGACGTCTCCAAAAACCGTCAATAGTTCAAATAACGTAGCACGCCGCATTTCACGTCGCCCAAAGCAAGCACCACGATTTCATCGCCTGTTGGCAGCCGCTTTTCCAGCTCATCCTTCCATTTTTCGGCTTTACCACAAAATACGGGCTTGCCCTTACCCTTTATCTTTCCTTGGCTCTTTGCTGGTTTGTTCTTGTTTATGTTTTCTCAGCCCTTTGGCGATGTTTCCTGTTTCCATGATGATTATTAGGCTGGCTGGCAATATAATGAGCAGAATAAAACCTATTGGCGTTCTCACAAAACTGCCTAGGTATCCGATGAACGGTATGATGAATATTACTTTGCCTATGACGTTCTCTTTTTCCACTATCCCTTGGTCGGGGTCTTCGTTTGCGTCGCCTTTTGTTTTGAAGCCTTCGTCCGTTACGTTGATGATTCTATGAGTTACGGATGTTGACTCTGAAAACTGGAAGCATATGATGTCGCCTTCTCGTAGGGTTTCTGGGTTGACCGGCTTGATCACCACTATGCCTCCAACTGGAATCGCGGGTTCCATGCTCCCTGTATAAACGGGTTCGTAGAGGGTGTCGCCTGCAAGCGAAACGGGTCTGTAAAATATCAGGAAGACTGCGGCGACTGTGACTGCGCAGATAATGAGGATGATTTCTGCGGTTTTCTTCTTGTTCATTTGTCTTTCCCCTTACTTTACGGGGGGAAAGTGGACGGTCACGGCGATGTCTGCAGTCATGGCTAATCCTTGATACTCGCTTCCAGCCGTTTTGGGCATCCAAACGCCTATTTGCAACGTGGAGCTTTTTCCTTTTGGAATTGCGCTTTTTCCGCCAACTTCCACCCCTTTGCTTAGGGTGCTGAGGGTTCCGTTGTAGAGGACGTGGGGTTTTTCGCCTTTGCCCTTTCCAAGCTCCAAAATCTCCATTTGCAGCCCAGTAGCAAGGTAAGTGTCTCCGTGGAAGGTGACTTTGAACCTGCAAATGCTGAAAGGAATGTCGCCGACGTTTACGGCTTGTAGTTTTTTGGTGATTTTTGGACTGCCAGGATAGAAGCAGCCGTCCACATCAGGGCGGAAAAGCGGCACGTTCGGAGACAATTCCATGTCAAACTTTATTTTTCCGCCTAGAAACACGCTGCACGCAGAAGTTGAAGGCTGATCGGCCGCAAGTACAACGACGCATAGGACCAGCACGATGGTGAAAGCGGACGTGAAGATTTTTGTGTTTTTCACCGGGGTTTTCTTCCAACGTTTGTTTTTCTCACATATTACTATATCACAAAAGGGGGAAAAAAGGGTTTGTCTGATGGGTTACTGTAGCACACACTTTTCCATCATTGTCCCTCTCCTTCAAGAGAGAGCGGTTAGATCGTTTCGTTGCCAACGCAAATGTCAATATGATTATGCGTTTGTAATCGTAGCGGTCATTATGATGTCTATGCCGTCATATTGGAAGTCGTTGCCCACGTCCGCATCAAGCTTCAGCTTCAAAGTTTCCTTGTGGAAATCGTTGGGTGCGAAAACTATGTCAGCCCCTTTATAGCCTGGAGTCCAGAAATGAAGTGTAATCCAAGATACGCCGTAAACAGTTGCGAAATGACCACCAGCACCATTAGAAACAACGGCGCCAGCAGCCAAAGCATTAGCTTCGCTACCACCATAGGCGTCATCTATCACCTGCAGTCCCCACCACATAGCAACGTTAGGGCTATCGTCAACTCCTACGTGTGTAATGATCACTTTTCTTGCAAAATCATCTGCGCTAACGTCCACGTCATTACCTATAGCATCGTTCTCAGTGTACGAAAGCTTCACTGTAACTATGCCAGCTAGGGATCCAGCATTCTTGAACCATATGTTTGTTGCACTTGTCTCTTGACCAGGCGCTATGTTCGTGAAAGTGGCAAGAGGTCCTGTCCAAGGATTCACGTAGCCCCCACCATTGCTTAAGGCAAGATCTACCCATCCAGCTTGGAACGTGTTTCCTGTGCTAGTTTCCGTTTGCGTGAAGTATGAGTATGTTCCATATCCCATCGCCAAAGCCAACATGCCAATAACGAATATGCTCGCGAATATTATCTTCTTATTCATTCTTTTTCACCTCCTCCTTTCTCCTCTTCCGGTTCTTCTTACGGGATTTAGCCGCCGTTAGCGGCTCCCCACCCGCTCGAGCCCAGCCACGTTTAACGTGCCCGCCGAGCAAAAACACGAGTCGAAGCATGCTTCCGACACCGCAAGCTTGCATTTTCCGACTGAACCCCTAGTTGCACGTACCACATTTAAGATTTTGGGAACGCTGTTCTATATGATTCATACACATCTTTTTCAGGGTAAGAACAAAGCTGTCTGTGTGGAGAAATGTTTCAGGTGCAACATGTTGGAGCGGCATGTTTCCATGTTTGTGTTTGCTCCTTCAGTAGCACTCACGGAGAAACCTTGGTTCTCCTTATCATTCAAATCAATTTCATTCCCGAAACAGGAGCCATCTATAGAAGACTGTTGTAGAAGTTTCTTCTTCAACTTTTTCCTGAAGGGACTCCAGAAAAGGAAATAGGTTGTCGCGGCATCATAAGTAAAAGAGAAAGGGCGACTGGGATTAGAGTCTCGGAAGCTCACAAACTCTATCACGAGAAGAATGAACCTATAGCCACAGACTTCATCAACAAATTGCTCCATAGGGAGAATAAGTGGGAGTTGAAATAGCGGATAAGACAAAGAGCGTAAGAACATGTGGAGAGGCTAAATCGGGTAGGGTCCACTGGAAGTGGCAAGTTTTCGGCAGGTTACTTCCTAAGAGGTCTGGGCCTAAGCAATACTGTGGCAGATGCAGCGTTAAAGCTAGACTGGAGCGCAATACTAAATGGAACAAATCAGAAAAAGGCAAAGCCGCTAGACACCGGTACTATTTAGAGCATAAGGAACGCCTTCGTGAAGTGATAAGATTGTGGAGAGAGAATAACCCGGAAAGGTATAGAGAAATAATAATAAGGGCAAGTAAGAACTATAAGAAGACCCACTCTGAACATTGCAGAGACTACAAGCGTCAATACAGCCTAGATCATTCTGAACATATGAAAGCTCAGAGACGTCAGCGTTGGCTGACTCTACATAAGTGACTGCGATGGTCCAGTTCATACCCGACTTCAGGAGACGAAATAGTCGACCGGAGAATAGAATAGACAAAAATGTGAGGTGCCCAGTTTGCAGTTCTAGGGCTACCAAATTTAGCTGGGATTCCAACTGCCATTTATACGGGACCACTCAAAACTCACACGCCTTCCGAAAGCCCACAGAGTCGAAAAGCCGACTGCTCCAAAAGAAAAAAGAGGGGTTTGTGCGGGAGACTTCGCCACGGTGGTGTGGGTTCAAATCTTATCCCCCGGGTTCGGCGTAGGGAATATCTGCAATGTGAACACGCGTGGATTTTGCTAACCGAATATTCTAAAGTTTTCGACTGGCATTTGTAAACTGTTAGGGCCAGCTTCGCTTGAAAAAGTGTTATTAATCCGTTCAGCCTAACTTTCTGGATACATGGCACAAGAGGGATCATCGTCGTGAAGGATGTAGAGTTGAAGCTGATTTCTGAACTTTTGAAGAACAGTAGAAGAAGCGATAGGGAACTGGCTAAAACGCTGGGGGTCTCTCAGCCTACGGTGAGCAGAACGTTGAAGAGGCTTGAGAAGGAAGGAATCATTAAAGAATACACGATAGTTCCTGACTTCTTGAAGCTTGGATACCACATTATGGGAGTCACCCTCATTAAACACGCAGAATCAGCAGACAAAGATAAGTCTGCCGAGATAAGGACGAAGGTGGTTGAGATTGAAAAGCAAAACCCGCATGCTAGTTTGATGGCTGTCAACGGAATGGGTTTGGGAAAAGATAGTCTGTTCATAACGTTTTACGAAGACTATTCAGCCTATTCGAAGGCTATGGAGTTAACGAAAAACATTCCCCACGTTGAAGTGCATGGTGTGGAAACTTTTCTAGTGGACCTCACCGACAAAAGCAACTATAGAGTTTTGAGCATGGCGGCAATAGCCAGCCACCTGGCTCATAAAGGAGAAGGCCGAAGCAAAGCTTCCTCATGAACCGCGAGCTTCCACCCAAAAAACAATTCTCCTCACCAATGCCCTCTGTTAGGATGCTTGAGGCGTTTCCGCCACTTTCAACCAATTCCGAGTAAGGTTCTCCAAGCTTTTCTTCAGCCCGTTAATCTGCAGTTGCAGACTATCTATTAGCGAGCGCCGAACCCCCAGAAGACAGTGTCCGCAGCAAGTGAAGAAAAAAGAGATTTTGCGGGTGACGCCGCCATTTTGAAGCGTTGTAAACTTTGCCTTCTCTTCTACACCTTTACCTTTCATTTCGCAGAGCTAACACCAGGCAGCTAGCACACACCCAGGTGCATGTGACAGAAAAAGAGGGGTTTTGCGGGAGAAAAGGACACTAAGAGTGGCGAAGTCTGAGTCCAGATTCAGACTCCATAAAACGCTTTTCCCAGATGGTGAAAAGAGATGGATATGGGAAAAGTCGAAGACTGACCCAGCCCATCCATTTGCAATACAAGTGACCTCTCCATTGCTAATAGGTCTTATGGGTTCATTTTCAGGAAATTATACGAATAATTCAATCAACTAGTTAATCACCATAGTTAAATTGAGATCTGGTTCACGGTTCACACCTTAAATAGTAGGCTGCGTGCGGTCATAGGTAGACGATAAGAATGATTGAAGAACCTAATTTTGACGATGATGAACCGTGGCTAGATGACGATGAAGACCAAGATGAACCGCAAGAACCAATTGAAGGGACTGAAGAGCCATAAGGTGAAAAACAGCAATGCTAGTACTGTTCCACACTTCTTTAGTCATTAATCCGTAAAGAGAAGATTCCCAGACTGTCGAAGGAACAAGCTCAATTGTCAGCTTCAAAATCTCTCGCTCCTTAGACGCAATAAGAATAAATGCGATTTTCACAAAGCGCGCGCGGGAATACGGGAGATATCGTCACTTTGTCGGTAGTATAAGTTTGTGAAATAGGTTGCATTTTAGACATGGGAGTGCGGTAAGAAAATGGGAAGGTTAAAAGTCAATGAACGTGCTTTAAGTGAAAGCAATCGTCCTACTTTTTCTCCGCAGGTTTCTTTTCCTCGGGTTTAGGCTTTTCTTTCTTCTTTCCAAAGGGCATAAATTTCGCCTCCTAAGCTCTTGTCCAAGGGTCTATATAGTTCCGGGGTTGGTATATGCTTTTTTGCCAACATTCATATACCTGTCCGCTTGTGGAGAAAAAGTACTTGCACCTAACCAAGTACAGATACCCTCGGGCCCGCCACAAAACCTAGAGGCCCCATTCTGGGGGCCTGATTACTTGCGTTTTCTGAACAGGCTAACGTAGTTAACGGCGCGGCAAATACACGCTGAATCAGGCATAAACGCAGAATATGAAATTCGCGCTATTTCCCAACTTTGTCCGAGTGTTTTTTCTTCTTTTGAACATTCTTTCTTTTCAATGAAGGCATACGCTAACCCCCACAAAGCAATACTTGCAATCAGCGATATTACCTGTGTGGGTCTTAAGACTTTTCACGGTTAAGCCTATAGGAGTCAGAAAAAGGGGATTTCGCGGGTGATGTCTCCACTTGGTGTGAGGTTCAAATCCCACCCCCGGCGCTTTCAACATTGCGCACGCGCCACAAGACCAAAGACATATTGCACGTTATGCGGCTGCTAGGCCACAAAGACATCAAAAACACGCTTAAATACACGCAGCTAGTCAATTTCAGAAACGACGAGTACCACTGCAAAGTTGCCGCAACTGTCAAAGAAGCCAGCGAACTCATCGAAGCAGGATTCGAGTATGTCACTGAAATCGATGGGAACAGGCTGTTCAGGAAACCCAAGCAAAACGGGGTCCTAGTCCACCTCTGTGGGGTCGTAGTCTAGCTTGGTCTAGGATACCAGCCTTAGTGCCAAGTAATATTCTATTTTCATTGTTCATTGTTTTCCTCCTTCTTGGCTCTTTTCTTCTGTTCTTTGAGTAGTTCTGTGCACTTGTAAGGTTTTGGGTTTGGTAGTTTTAGGATTCCTCTTCCGCCGCATTTGGTGCAGGCTATGTATTTAACCTGAAGTGTTCCTTTAATTAGTATTGGTTAGGATTACTATAAGTGTTTTTCTACTGTTGTGGTGCTGTGAAGTGGTTTTCTACGGTTGTGGTGCTATCAGGTGCTAGGTATTTCATTTTCCTTTTGTCATGCGTTTTTGTAGCGTTTCGTTTTTGGCGTAGCGCGCGCTTTATGTTGTGCCTGATTCGGGGTTTTGGCTTTGCTTCATTCAGTTGCTTTGGTTTTGCTTGTTGTAGTTCTTTTCTTTTTCTATAATCCTATTCATTGCGCGCGCGTGAACGCGCGCCCTTTCGCCTTTGTGAGCCGAGGGGGTCGAGGCGAACAACCCATTTTCGTCGTTTTGTCGTTGTTTTGCGTCGTCGTAGGGCTCGCTAACAGATAAGCGTACGTTAGACCTTCATGGAAGTATCAAAGAGAGCAATAGTATCGAGAAGCCTATCAGCAAAACGATTTTTCCAAATCTTTTGAGATCCTGTGCCTCAACTGGTACAGCGTGCCCGCGCATTATCCACACGGTTTCATCCGTACTTTTGCCTAGCGTCTGTATCAGGCTCACCCCTCCGATGAGAGCAATTGCACCACCGATGAACATTAAGTAGGTGTTCATTACGTTCGTATGGTTTCTGATATGCCAGATTTATCAGTATCGCGCGCGCCAAACAACACATTTTAAGTACTTGGCAAAACCGAATATGTATGCGGGAAATGACCAGTCATGAAAGATATCGAGTTGAAAGTAGTCATTGAGCTCATTAAAAACAGCCACAGAAGTGACAGGGAACTGGCCAAAGCGATTGGGGCGAGTCAGCCTACTATTTCGAGGACCAGAGAAAGACTGGAAAAGCAGGGGATGATCAAGGAATACACAATTATCCCCGACTATTCACAGCTTGGCTTTGCGCTCATGTCTATAACATTCACGAAGATGAAGGGGCCATTTTCAAAGGAAATCCT
This sequence comes from Bathyarchaeia archaeon, assembly GCA_041500785.1. Taxonomy (GTDB): domain Archaea; phylum Thermoproteota; class Bathyarchaeia; order Bathyarchaeales; family Bathycorpusculaceae; genus JBGQMW01. The sequence goes on along the minus strand of JBGQMW010000022.1, from coordinate 15,445 downwards.
TGACGATATGAAGAAACGCGCCAGAGACACCATGAGGGAACATCCTTCGGCATTGATACTTGGGAATACTGGAATGGGCTGCAACGCTGACTACGTGGCCATCGCCTTTCACAGGGACTACAGCGAATACACCGAGTTCATGAGAGACATAAACGAGTATCCGAATGTGAACATTGATGAAACAAAAAGCTTCATCATTGACTTAACCGAAAAAGATCAAATGCAGCCTCTATCCTTCTCTCATCTGGCAGGATACTTGGCAAAGGCGAGCGCGCGCTAGACCTCAATGACTGAATGACATCTAGGACAATTCCTAGGCTTTCCTTCTGTCTTAAACTCTAGCCCACAGTTCTTACATCTGCAGTTCTTTGCTCTACCATATTTTCTGTGTCTTTCACTCATTCTTTTTCCTTCTTTCTTTTTATTCAGGAAATTGGATGGTTGATTTTCTACTAACAGTCTCTTTAACCTTTTCAAGGTTTGTGTAGCGCGCGCTAAACAACAAAGAGCGGTTTTTGATGGTCTTTTGTAACAAAAAACTGTAACAATCGTGTAACAAGTCGGATTTTTCTGGTTTTTCCAAAAGACAATTAACGCAGCATGTTTTTTGGTGTTTTTCACTCAATTGTGACTGTGACCAGTTCTCTGTGAATTGAGCTTCTTTCCATGAATAAAGCATGATTAATTCACGATATTGAGCTGGTCTTCACAATTCATTAATACTTTCATCAATCAACGACTTGTCAAGACTGAAAAGATACAGTGGGCAGATCTGCATGAGCATAATGGAGCTTCTTGTATTACTAGGTTTGTTCACCAACCTATCTGTTCTGATAATTTCTGCCATAAGATACAAGATTCTTGAAAATATCTTGTTGATTCATTGGAAAGTGAGCACAGTGGCACTAATCCTCACGATGCTTGGTTTTCTAGTTTGGTTTTCAGAAGAAATCATGGAATTGATCTTTTTCTCGACATATGATGAACTATTCGCACAAGCATTTACCGTGACTATTTCATTTCTTCTAATAAGCAGTCAAATGCTTTTTGCTTACGTTTTCACCAAAGGAGGCAAAAACGTTGTCCTTGCTTGACTTGTTCTATCAAACAACAACGACCCTTTCCATTTTCGCATCCTGTGTCTCGATAATCTTTATCACTTACGTGGTTCTGAAAACCAAAGGACTAAACCCCTATGTGATTTTCGCCACGGGAACCGTCAAAGCAATTACATCAAAGAAACTACGGAACATCGTCCTCATAACGTTAACGAGCACTCTGGTCTTATTCACGGCTTACCTTACGGAATTCTTTTTCGAAAAGCTGATTTACAAAACCCTAGAGATATCTGCGCTACTCTTATTCTTAGTTTCCGCGACTCTCCTACTGGTCTCTTATTTCCCGCAAGCGAAGAAGGTTTCTCTTTGAGATTCTAGGGAATAACTAGCAAACAACAAGCACGCTAAGGACTCCACAAGAATTTTTTGACTATGCTTTTTGCTACAACCTGAAACTTGAGACCTCTTAGAGCAATGTTGAAAAGAACATCCAATGTAACAAATGATTTAGCGCGCGTGTTGGAGCGCGAGCGTGAGCGAGTGCGACATGACGGTTAAGTATGATATTGAATAGAAAAATGGGGGTTTGTGTTTATTTGCGTTTGCGGAATAGTTTGATTCCATCCATTTCGGTGATGTATTGGAATCCGTTTTCTATCAGGTCTGTTGCCTCTTTGATGTTGCTGGCGGTTTTGCATGTGTATTCTTCGTTTTCGTTGAATGTGATTAATTGCGTGTAAAACATTGTGGTTTCTAGTTTTTTGTGTCCTAGTAGTTGTTTGATGAGTAGGCTGTCTTTTGTTTGGTCGTATTTCATGGTTGCGAAGCGGTGTCTGAGGTTTCTCATGGTTGCGGTTTTGAGTTGTGGGTCGTTGAGTTTTGTGGCGAGTCGGTTGCGGTTTTTTCTCCATCTTTCTCCCATGTATTTTGAGTTTGGGAAGGGGTTTTGTTGTGGGTGTCTGCTTAGGTAGGTTCTGAGCATTTCGGCGGTTTTGTCTTTTAGTTTGAATGAGCGTGAGTTGTGTCCTTTGCATCCTGTTGCGTTGATTATTCCTCTTTCAGCGTCTATGTCGTTTCTGTGCATTGTTGCGAGTTCATGTGCTTCTAGTCCTGTTTCTGCTAGGATTGTAAAGATTGTTGCGTAGTCAGGGCCACATGCGGCTATTACTTTGTTTACTGCTTCGGTGGTTGGTATTAGGGGAATTTTGCGTTCCCATTTGTAGTGGGGTTTTTCCCATTGGATTCCGTTGGTTTTGCAGTAGTTGTTGTATGCTTGGCATAGTTTCATTTTTGTTGCGTTGGATGTCTTTACGTTTGCGATGTGGGTTTTGACTTGTTCAGGGTTTCCGAGGTCGGCGTGTTGGCTTAGCTGTTTGAGGCTGTATGATGTGGCTTTTATCGTGCTGTCGCATCTTCCAGAGTTCTTGAGTTTGATGAGAGTATTTATTATGAGGTCGTAGTATCTTGTTGGTTGTTGGGGTCGTAGTCTAGCTTGGTCTAGGAAACCGATTTGACCTGAGACATTGGTATCTTGGTGTGTAACTTGGGTCATTGGTCTAGGATACCAGCCTGGGGCGTTGGCAACCTGGGTTCAAATCCCAGCGACCCCACCACACGAATTTCGTTTGTCCGTCACCTCCTAGGAATAGAAGTGAAAGGAAGCCTCTGTTTGTGCACGCTAGTTTTGCACAGTGCCTATCCAGAGATCAAACACTAAACCCTGAGACTTATCTGAATAGGTTCTCTTGTTGAACCGCGTGCTATGTGTAGAAGCATGAAACCTGACAAATGTTGGGGTGTGAACACAATATGCTGTTCTGGGTTGAAGAAAAACGCCTTTTCTGCTTGTTGCTCCGAGTTCCATCCGAAAGTGTAGTGGCTGAATGAGTGCGCAGGCGTACGTGGTTGTTGAAGGGAGCAGAAAGCTTCCAGGCTGAGGGCATGGCAGACTTGGTTCCGAAAGTCGCGCAGGTAACATAGAACTCAAAGGGCACAGTTAGACTCTTAAGACAGGTTCCTCGTCATTCATGACTGAGTGATTAACTTGCATGGCAAGAAGTATCTCGTAGGGGTAGACTTGGGGGGAACTTGGGTGAGAGTTGTTCTTTCAGATTGCCAAGGTCTTATAGTGGAGAACGTACGCGAGAGAGTAGACGTCGCCAGCTCTGAAGCGATCAGCTTACAGGTTATCAGACTAGTTCGTTTTCTGTGCAAGAAGGGGGGTGCTGATGTTGCCGAGTTGAGGGGGGTGGGAATCGCCTCCGCGGGGCCCTTGGACATGGAGAGAGGTATCCTTGTCAATCCTCCTAACTTTCCTTTTGATTCGATTGTTTTGACTGAACCAGTGAGAGAAGCGTTAGGAGTGCCTGCTTGTTTGATTAACGACTGTGCAGCGGCTGCTCTAGGCGAAACGACTTTCGGCGCTGCCAAAGGCGTCGAGAACTTTGTTTACATAACGATAAGTACCGGTATCGGAGGAGGTGCAATTGTCAACGGCACTTTGCTTTTGGGCAAGGATGGGAATGGTCATGAAGTGGGACATTTCGTCATAGACTATGAGGGGCGATTGACCTGTGGTTGTGGAAGAAAAGGTCATTGGGAAGCTTATTGTTCAGGGAGAAACGTGCCTAATTATGTTAGAATGAGGTTCGATGAGATAGGTTTGAGAATCGTGATGCGTAGCGCTCTGTACGAAGGGTTGCACGGAGACTTTTCTCAGCTGTGTGCAGCGGATCTGTTCAATGCTGCAAGGAATGGGGACAAGCTCTCCACTATGCTTGTTGGCGAAATCGGAAAGCTGAATGCTATTGGTTTCGCGAACGTGACAAATGCGTATGACCCTTCAATGATCACGGTGGGTGGTACTGTGGCGCTTAAAAACATAGAGGCCGTGCTTTCGCCCATCTGGAAGTATGTGAGCGATTACGCGATCAACCGTGTTCCCGAAATCAAGCCAACTCAGCTGGGTGAAAACGTAGGTGTCTACGGCGCCGTGGCTGCAGCGCTGAAGTATTTGCCATAAAACGTCAGAGTAGTCTCTTTGAAAGCCAGAGGGCGTCAAACAGTCCATCCTGACCGTTGATATGAAGATTAAGTCTAGTTGCTTTCGGGATTTGCTCCGTCAGTGAATATGCTTTCGTCACTTCTGTTTCAGTCTATCGATTGCCGTTCTGAACCCCCTGTTGGTCATTTCAACATACTCTTTCGGAGACACAAGTTCTCGGCTTTCAGTCTGGACAGTTTTTTCACTAATTCTTCCGTTACGAACCAGTTCCTTTCCGGCCTGTTTCGCCGCTTCGAGCACGTCCTGAACTGGATAGCCCTTTCTCTTCATGTAACCCAAAGCTTCACCGTGTGGCCTCAAGAGTGCACCCGCGTACTCCCAGTTCACGTTCTTACAGATTGCCTCTGCATGTGTGAGGAGCGGATCGAAATTGTCCATTTCCCAGAAGCCACAGTTGGCGATTAACACGAACTTTGAGTGTTTGTTGCCTCTTCTTGGAGGATGACGGCAATTATTCTCTCGTATCTCAAAGAATGGTTCAACAATCGGAACTAGACGGTCAACAATTTTTTTCATCGGTCCAGGCATTCCATCGACATACACTGGCACGGCCATGACTACTATGTCTGCTTGTTGGATCTTGGGAAGAAGCATCCGCATGTCGTCCTCTTGTACGCATTCACCAGGTGTTCTGGTCCAGCAGTTTCGATCACCCAAACAGGGATTTACCTTGAGCCTTTGCGTGTAGAACACTATGACTGCAACTCCTTCTTCCCTCAGTCCCTCAATGAAAGGTTCCAAAATCAAGGAAGTGTTTCCCTCCTCCATCAATGGACTACCATTAAACGCTATAGCCCGCACTCATTCCACCCTCTAATGTCCATACAGGCGATCGCGAGTCCCTCGCCGCCGAACCATTATGCAAGCTCGTCCATACTTAATCCTTTTAAGAGTGCCACAGCCAAGCTAGAGAGCCAAACTACCGATCCCATAGGGTGATTTCGAAACTTGTTTAAACTATGATTCATGCAAATTCATGTTCACTGCTGCAGTTTCGGCTGGACTTGTTGCTTTGGAGTTCGAGGAAAAAATCGAAGACATAATCGTGCGCACTCACAATGTGAAGAGCTTCCGCTTCGCCCGACCTCACCGGTTCAGCTACAAGCCTGGCCAGTTCGCGTTTGTCACCGTGGAAGTTGCCGGACAAAAGATCCGGAAACCGCTAACTCTCTCTAGCAGTCCGACAGAGCTGGATCATATAGAATTCACAAAGAAGTTGACGGGTCACCCTTTCTCAGATGGATTGGAGGCCCTGAAAATCGGTGATGCGGTGAGATTGGATGCGCCTTATGGCAACTTTGCTCTTGACGGGCGGTTTTCACGAGTCGCAATGTTAGCTGGTGGTATAGGAATAACTCCGATGAGAAGTATGTGCAAGTACTGCACTGACAGGAATCTGGACGTTGCTGTTGCGCTTCTGTACGCCAACAACGCCGAAATGGACGTCGTTTTCAGATGGGAACTTGAGGAAATGGAGAAACAGAACAGAAACCTCAAGGTGGTCTTCACTCTTTCAGAAGCGGGACCCGATTGGAAGGGTCACACGGGCAGAATCGATGTTGACATGATCAGGGAAGAGGTTCCAGACTTTCTGACGGCTATCTTCTACGTTTGTGGACCACCAGCAATGGTTGATGCCATGCGCACTGTGCTCAGAGACTTAGGAACTTCTAAGGACAGCATCAAAACAGAGGATCTGATAGGCTACTGACGCATTTCCGGGAAAACCTTGTATCCATTCCCATCGTTATGGGACTATGAGGATCTTTTCTTGCGGAGACCCACATATAGGACATTTCGAAGGGGCTTCGTTCTCAAAAGTGTTTCCGCATACGTTGCACACGTAGTAGTCCACTTTCGCAAGTTCTTTGCCAGTTTTCAAAGCTTTCATCGCCTTCCTGAACAAATTGGCATGAACCTGTTCAACTTGGTTGGCCACGTTGAAGCTCCAGACCGCTTGGGCATTCTTCTCTTTCTTTGCCGTCTTAATGTATCCTGGGTACATGCGCTTATATTCGGAAGTTTCTCCAGCTATTCCCGTCTGCAGGTTTTCAACAGTGCTCTTTGACTCGCCCATTATCCTAATGTGGTTTAAAGCATGCACGGTCTCTGCCTCTGCAGCTGCACGGAAGAGTTTGCCGACCTGAGAGAAACCCTCTTCTTCTGCTTTTTGGGCAAAGGCGAGGTAGCGTCGGTTTGCTTGAGATTCACCTGCAAAGGCATTCTTCAAGTTATCTGATGTCTTATTCATCCAATTTCACCTGTTTCTTCATTATTCGGCTGGGTTCATATAAGTTCTGCCGCGAATCTTCTTGTTTCGCGTTTCCCGAAAGTTTAATATGATTTCCGCTTTTCTTTCGGCAATTTCAACGCCTTCTGCCATATGACCATGCTGAAAGAAGCCTATACGTATTTTGAATTTGATGTTGATCAATGATACAGCTTATTCTTAGATCGTATTTAGAAACTACAGAATACAAAGATAGTTAAGTTCATCAAGCGCGCGCGATACTTCGCTATTCTTGAAGAAGTTAAAGCTGTTCTTGATGGAAAACGGAGTTACATTTTGATTCTTGAACCTTCTGTTTGAAAGAGTGTGATTTTTAGCGCGCGCCTAAAATTTTCGATATAAAAAGAGGATTTTTGTTTTATTTTACGAAGTCGTCGAATGTCCAGAAGTGGTTTTCTTCTTGGATTATGATGTCTTCGAACATGCGTCTTGTTGTTGTGTCGCCGCATTTGAGTGCTTCAGCGATGATTTGGCGGTACAGTGATATTGTGGTGCTTTCCAATGCGTGATCCAATGTTAAAAAGTCCTGGGCTGTGTCGCCGACTACTGGTAGTGGATCTGGTTTGTATGTTGCTTCGCCTTCAAGTAGGTAAATACGTTCGCTGATTTTTTCTAGGTGGTCCATTTCTGCCACAAAGATTTCTTTTAGTATTTTGCTTACTACGGCGGCTTTGTTGGTTTCAGTGATAGTTTCTAGTGGCGTGTTTTTCGTTCGGAGTTCAAGGAAAGCCATTTTCTCATGCTGATTCGTATACTGGATAATTGCGGTTATTTCTCCTGAGACAGCCTTGTTTAAGAGGGCAAAGTAGTCGTCTGTGTATATTTTGCGCCATTTAGGCAAAGGCACTTTGCTTGGCTCTTCTTTCTCGTCTTGGAATTTGGTGTATTCTTGGAATTTGAATAAGTGTCCTTCTTCTTCACCGTAGATTTTCTCGAAGAGTTCACGTGTTTCCCAATCGCCCATTTTCCCAGAAGTCTCGATGATTTGGCGGTAAAGCGTTAACGCTTCTTCTTCAGCTTTTACGCCTAGTTTGGCAAATTCGCTTATGCTGTCGCCAATGTTAGGTTTGCCGGATTTAGTGGTTGCTTTCCCTCCAAGATAGTAAATACGCGCTATTATGCTTGCGGCATGTTTCATTTCTTGGATAGCAATTTCTCTTAGGAATTTTCCAACGGCGTCATAGGTGGTTTTGTCCAGAAGGATGTTTTCAGGGATTGTTCTGCGCACGAGCTTTTCCATTTTTGCATGTTGAAGTATATACTGGAGTGAAACAGCAATTTCACGTTCAACCGCTTTGTTTAGCAAGTCTATATATCCTGTTGTTGTTTTGACAGCCATGAATAATCACAACTTCTACTCAGAAAGAAACAATTGCTTAGATATAAAATTTTTTGACGCGCGCTGAATATTAGTCGTCGTCACCGTCGTAGTCACTGTTTGGGTTTGGGGATAAAGTTTACTCCAACCAACCAAGAAAAGGTTCAGACTGTGTCTTCCTTCAATTTAATGGCGAGTTCCCTTGCATACTCTTTTGTCCGCTCGATTTCGCCTTCTTTAAGCGATCCCTTTTGCCCAAACACAGCGGCTAGCGTGCGCGAGATTCAGGTTTCTGTGCAATACATGTGGCGGCATGTTGAATGGCAGGGTGTCAAGGACTATGCAACCAAGGACGCATTTGAGAGCACGGCCAAGCAAGAGATGAAGCACGCGGAAATGATCGCCGAACGACTGTGGTACTTGGGCGCTGGTAAAGTCACACCGACAACGAAACCAGACCCAATTACCGTTGGAAAAAACTTGAAGGAAATGCTGACCCAAGACATGGCAGATGAACAGAAAGCGATCGAGATGTACAAACAGATAATCGAAATGGCTCGCAAGGAAGCTGACGAGACAACAGCGCTTCTTTTCATGGAAATACTGAAAGATGAGGAAGATCATCACGACACGTTTGAAACGCTGCTGGAGCAAGTATAGAACCTGCCCCCAGACAATGGCTTCCAATATTCTCCTTTTTTCCGGCATTTCTTCGTACGGTTCAGCCAAGTTCTCCGAAAGCTAAATCCTTGAGGACGGATAATAGCCTGAATAGGACTGAGAAGTATGAAATCCAAGGAAAATGTACCTACGTGCAAGACGTGCGATTTTCCTATTGATGACTGCAAGTGCCTATGTCCGTACTGCGGTGAATCATCTGGCTGCGAATGTTGCATAGGAACTGATGCCGTGACTGGTGGCTGAGCTTCGCTGCTTTCTCTGAAAACCTATTTGAGAAATTGTCAGAGGGAAGTTGAATGAAAGAGATTAACTGGATGGCCGGGGGACCTCAAGGAGCTGGGGTTGATTCTGCAGCGAACATTTTCGGGAGAGCGTGCGGATACGGCGGATTATACGTTTTCGGAAAGAGGGAATACCACTCCAACATCAAGGGTCTGCACAGCTATTTTCACTTGCGAGTATCTACACATGAGATCCTGGCAAACGTAAACACCGTCGACTTGTTGGCAGCCTTTGACGCTGAAACGGTCGTGCGGCACGCAGGCGAAGTGGTTGATGGGGGCGGTATAATAGTTGACAAGGCCCAGTACGCCACAGAAGTGATGAGTATACCAACGTTGCCTCCTGATTTCAGAACTAGGCTTCGTGAGTACATGGACCAAAAAGCTGTCGGAGAAACTCTGGGTGACTTTCTTGGTTACGTCCAGAAGAACGGCATCCAGGTTTTTCCAGTTCCGTACATGGATCTGCTCAAACAGGTAGCATCAGAACTTGGGGTCAACCAGATAAGCAAAGTCACAAGGATGACCAACGTGCTGACAATAGGAGTCACTTTCGCTCTCCTCGATTATGACCCGAACTTGGTTGAACAAGCTGTGAGCGCAATATTCTCCGACAAGCCGAAAGTTGCGGAAATGAACCTCCTCGCTGTCAGAGAATCTCGTGGCTACGCAAAGAAGACGTTCGCTGACAGTTTCAGGCACAGACTTACGAAAGTCGGCTTGAGTGAAGAGAGAATCTTCGTTTCTGGAAACCAAGCCGTGGCCATGGGCAAAGTTCTGGGCGGATGCAGGATTCAAACCTACTATCCCATCACGCCCGCAGCAGACGAGAGCGAGTACCTTGAATCTCACGAAATCCTCAAAACGAAGTCAGGGAACGGGGCAATAATTGTTGTTCAGACAGAGGACGAGATCGCAGCCGTAAACTCTGCTTCAGGCGCCGCTCTGACCGGTGCAAGAGCTGCCACTTCAACGTCTGGACCCGGGTTCGCGTTAATGGTCGAAGGCTTAAGCTGGGCCGGCAACTGCGAGGTGCCGCTTGTAATCACTTACTATCAACGTGGAGCTCCAGCTACTGGCTTGCCTACGAGGCACGGACAAGCAGACCTCAGGTTCGCATTGCATGCTGGCCACGGAGAATTTCCCCGCATCGTTCTTGCTTCGGGCGACATTCGGGAATGCTTCTATGACGCCGCGAAAGCGTTCAATTATGCAGAAAAATATCAACTCCCTGTCATCCATCTCATAGATAAGGCCTTGGCGAACAGTTCACAAACTTACCCCGTCTTCCAGACTAGCCAGTTCAAAATCGACCGTGGTGAAATACTCGATGAACAGAGCATTCTTGACCAAGCCTACAAGCGTTTCAGCTTGACAGAAACAGGCGTAAGCCCGAGGGTCTTGCTTGGCACGAAGAACGGTGTGCACTGGTACACAGGTGACGAACACGACGAATATGGACACATAAACGAGGAACCGTCAAACCGGACGTTGATGATGGAGAAAAGAATGAAAAAACTTGAACTCGTTGACAAGGAAACTCCTCTTGAAGAGAAGGTAAACTTCTACGGCGACAAAAACGCTGAATACCTCATTATGAGCTGGGGGTCACCCAAAGGAGCCATCATCGAAGCAATGAACGCGTTAGCGAGCGAAGGCTTCAGTCTGGGCTTCATGCAATTCCGCATGATACACCCGCTTCCAACAGGATATATCTCCCAAAGCCTGAACGCCGCGAAGAAAGTGATTGACGTAGAAGGCAACTATCTCGGTCAGCTGGCCGGTGTAATCAAAGAGCAAACAGGCGTCTCCGCGGACTACTACCTTCTGAAGTATACGGGACGCCCGATGAGCACGACGGAGGTCTACGCTGGTTTGGAGAACATTCTCCGGGGTAGGGCTCCAGTAAGGCAGGTGTTGACTTATGGGTCATAGCCCCCAATTTAGGGAGTAACACCCCCCAAATCGTCAACTACCTACTATCCCTACAAAAAACACACAGCAAAGAACACATAAGAGTAACAAACTGGATTCTCAAAAAATTCGACAAAAACACCAACCTAAACGAACCCGAAACGGTAAGCCAATACATAGCCAACCTACCACGAACCAACAACTACAAACACAAACTAGCAATCACTTACTCCCAATACTGCAAATTCAACAAAATCCAATGGAAACCAACAACCTACACAAAAGACTCCAAACCAATAAAAATCCCAACAAACGAAAAACTAGAAATGCTGATAGCCAACGCAGGAAAAACAATGGCTACAAAATTAACACTCAGCAAAGAAACAGGATTAAGACCCATCGAACTGTGCAACCTAAAAACAAAAGACGTAGACTTAGACCAAAGACTCGTCTACCCAACCACAGCCAAACACGGAGCACCAAGAACACTAAAAATCTCACACAACCTCACAAAAACATTACAAAACCACATCAACAGAAACAACCTAAACCCAAACGACAAACTGTTCAAAGGCGACGCAACACACTACGGCAAAGATTACAGAGAACAACGAAACAACCTAGCCAAAAAACTAAACGACCCAACAATCAAAACCATCAGACTATACAACTTCAGACACTACTTCGCCACAGACCTATACCACAAAACCAAAGACATACTATACGTAAAACAACAACTAGGACACAAACGAATAGAAACAACACTAATCTACACACAACTGCTAAACCTCGAAGACGACGAATGGACATGCAAAACAGCAACCAACGTCACCCAAGCAACAGACCTAATCGAAGCAGGATTCGAATACATACAAGAAATAGACGGAATCAGACTATACAGAAAACACAAATAACCACAAACCCCCTTTTCTCTGTTCAATATCAGGCTTAACCATTTTGTCGCACTCGCATGACGCTCGTGCTCCAAAGCGCGCGCTAGAAAGAGCCCGCTGACTTGTCCATACTAGTCCAATTTCAAGAAATCTCGCATAATTGCTAGCGGGCTCCGAAAATCAACGAGATTAGATGCTGACTAGATTCTGACAGGCATTTGTTGTCTCGATGCTTTTGTTCACGGAAATCTTAAGCGTAGTGTTCCATGAAGTGTCTGGCTATTGTGGAAATGTCCTTCATATCTATTTTATCGTCGCCGTTGATGTCTGGGATTGGATCCCATAGTGGGTCGCTTGGCGTGCACATGAACCGCCTAGCCACGTATCCTATGTCTTTCATATCTACTGTCCCGTCACCGTTCAGATCGGCCGAGTAAGAGTAAACTTGGACAAGCCCATCAATGATACCTGCTGTTATCTGGAAACCTACAGAACTCCCCACTGTTACGTTGTTCAAGTCCAAGGGTGAATCGTCATGCCATTCAAGAGGCGAGTACAGTGAACCTGCTGGGAGAATAACGAAAGTAAGATTTGCAACGACAGTGTCACCAGCTGGATTCTGAGAGGGATTTCCCACTTCTATCCCTACGTCACCAGTACAGTTGGCATAAATCCCGCTGGACCACAGTGGGTCGAAGGTTACGTTGACCAGAGCGAGAACTGACGCGTTGTATAGCAGATGAAATGTGACGTTTGACAAAAACCATCCGGCGAGCAGATGCATGATTGTTACAGTTTCGCTGAAACAAGCTCCTGTCCAATGGTGATGCTCGTCAAAAACGCGAAGATTCGGCGCAACTTCCAAATATGGCATTATCGGCGCCCAATCGTAATAGTAGTTCGCTGGTTCGTAGGAGAGCCCTTCAGCAGGGTTCAAGTTGGGATCAAGTATCGACGAGTTCGCTGGGTCAAAAGAGATCAAGCTTTGTAATGCGCCTCCTATTGGGGGTAAAGCTGCTATTTCAAATTCTATCCAGAACAAGGAATTGGTGTCTGGAGGTACAAAATCTGAGCCAATCAGAGTCTCGTTGCATTCCACTGTACCATTTGTGTTGTCTATTATTGGGCCATTGCTCACACTTTCATGGCCAACGAAGAACCAACTTTGTCCACCGCCCGTGAAGTTTGCACGAACAGCTTGGATTTGGGAAACGTCAAAGTTGACTCTACATTGCCAAGCATGTGTGTTCATACCACCCGAAACCGTTGACATGAAAATTGTCACGTTAAACCTGTCCCCGACATACATCGACGACATAGAAAATGTCAGATATTCGGGTACAACAGAAAAGCCCCAGTCCGTAAAACCAGCGTATGTGGACGGAGAACCAGACGTTACCATAGGAATGCTAAGCATTAGGAGTAACAATAGTGACCTGCTGCCCATGTATCATCCTTTCCCCCAAGAGAATACTCGTTCACTATGAAAGATAACTCTTTCGGATTCTTCATGTCAACTGAAGCGATAGCGCGCTGCCTTGTCCCGAAATTGGCGTAAAATGGTCATAATTCTTATTTTAGGGTTTAGGGACAGTTTTGAGGTGTAAACATGTTTTTGGTCCTCTTGCGTGCCTTGACTTTCCAGATGGGCTAAATGTAGCCTCAACGGCTTATGGGAAAACCCTGCTTCCTTCAGGATTTGATGGAACCCCGTGATTTGCCATCTTTCAACGCGGTCAGGATTTGCCTACGAAACAAGCCCAAATCAAACACGAAAAGACAAAAGAAGACTTAAGACCATTTTTAACCATTTAAGGGACAAGCCAGCGCGCCGATTAACCGACTTCTACACCTTTCTTCAACAGGCAACGTCCATCGTCCAACCAACGCACAACCAAGCGCGCGCACGCTTCCGTAAGGGCGCGTGAAATAGGAAAATTAGCACGGAAACATAGAAATAGATATTCTTTACAACAAGTCTACGAAATTGTTAGAGATATATGGCAAATAGAACGTGATGCGATGACAACTAAGAGAAAGAGAGAAAGGATGAAAGAAGAAAAAAAGAAGAAAGAAGCAATGAAGTAGAAATGATGCCTATTGTACCACAGCTTCCCATCGCGCTCGCGGTTCCGTAAGGCTCGCTCGCTCGCATCACGCTCGCGCTCCAGCCCGCGCGCACTAGGGGTAAACCTCAAAGACTGAACAAAAACACCTTTGGGACAGACTCTTGAACAGAAATCTTAAATCTGCACAACAAGGAGAAGACTAACCAAGGGTTCAAAAATGAGTGAAAAGAACGTTGTTAGCAGAAATGTTGCTGTTGCTTTAGGAATAATCTGCATTGTTCTGACAGTCGGTTTGATTGGAGCAATCTTGGTTCTACAAAATCAAGTTAATGACCTTAACAGTACACTTAACCTTGATAAATCCACAGTTTGGGTCAGTGACCAAACGCTGAAGCAGTCAGCTAACATCTACACAACTTGGGCACCCAAATTTTCAGCGTCCTATGTCGGATATGTTTCGGTTCGAGTCATATCAACAACTGCTGAAATGTATGTTCGAGTTATCTACACTTCACATGGTGCAAACTACGATAATCAAATAGTGGTTGGAACAGATGGAACAGCAGTGTTTCCAGTTTTACCCTCTTCAAGCATTGAAGTCAGAGTAGGCAACACAAACTTCAATGGAGTAAATGGAGCCGTAACAATAACATATTATTACTAAGACCTACTGAGACGATATTCCTGTAAGAAGTCTTCTGAGAGAAATTGACCTGCTTGAAAAAGAACTGGCTAAAGAGAGAAATAAGAGCAAGGAACTGATAGCACAACTTGATGAGTGCGCGCGCTAACCATTTTGTCGCACTCGCACAACGCTCGTGCTTCCACGCGCGCGCTAGAAATGTGTGCAAATCGCAGGGTTAAATGGGCAATGTGAAGGCACAAACATTAATACTTTTCTTTGCTTTGACTTCTGACGGTAGAACACTTGATGCTGTAAAGGGTGAACGTGTAATGGGTTTTCCCGAGATCATAACGCTCTTGCCGGAAGCTGATATGCAGTTTGAAGGCGTCAGAGCATGGGTCTTGCAAGGCGAGGAGCATCAACTAGTCTTTTTCGAGATGGCGCCATCTGCACGTGTGCCTGAGCACAGTCATGATTATCCTCAATGGGGAATGGTGATAGAAGGAAAGATGGAACTGGTCACCGACGGTAAGCCGAGAATCTGTAAAAAAGGTGACGAATACCTCATTCCTGCTCACGCAAAACACTATGCAAGGTTCTTGAGCAAATCCAGAGTGGTTGATCTTTTCTCCGAAAAAAGCAGATACAGACTTAAATCAATCAAGTAGTTGATTTCGCTTGGTTTTAGCGCGCGCACGCGCCAGTTCACTGTTCAGCAAGGCTATTTAAGGCAGTGGAGTTCAAACAGGAGATTCTGAGGCTCAGCAGTTGCCGAAGTTGAGAAGGAAGAAGAAAGACCCAGTCATGACGTTCAAATTCAAGAAGAATGAAATCATCTGGGGATGGAAAGAACAAGCGGAGCTAACTAACGAGCAAAAACTTCGCTGTATAGAAGGTGCGATATGTGTTCTGAAAGAGCTTCGAGAACAGCTTCTTCACAGTCCAGAGGAACACCAGAAATTCATGAAAGAGCTGCGCCAGAAATTCAAGCTGCGAGAGGACAAGCCTTCCTATGTCACATGAAGCAGCCTTTTCTTGACTGTCTGACATTGAACCTGACTTTGCTAGCACGCGCACGCCCAATACTAACGCCAACTCAAACGCTTATCCAGCGCGCATGCTTGTTCCGAAATTAGTTTGCGAAGTATCTGATGCTTCTGGCTTTGCCTGGGTTGCCCGTGTTTGCTGCGGCTTGAGCTGTGAATAGCATGATGAGGATGCAGAGTTGAGCGTGGAACGTTATTTTGGCCAG
>JBGQMW010000021.1:0-30439 GCA_041500785.1 Bathyarchaeia archaeon | reverse complement strand
CATTCTGGAGCTACGCAGGATTTCGATAAGGCAAAACTTAAAGCTTCTGTTAAGAAAGCTGGAGCCAAAGAGGAACACGCAACAAAGGTTGCCGACAACCTTGCAAGTAAAGTAAAGGAAGGAACGATGACTGTCGAGATAAGGCGATGGTGTATAACCGAACTTAGACCACTAGACCCAAAAGCTGCAAAAGCCTACGAGACATTTGAAAAACCAGCAAAGAAAAAGTAAGTCTCGCCAAAAATCCATATACTTCTCTTTTTTTTAGAAAAGTCACTCCTGAAGGGTTGATTCTGCTTAATACAACAACGCGCATGTGTGTTCCTGAATTAGTTTGCGAAGTACTTTATGCTTCTTGCTTTGCCTGGTTTGTGAGTGTTGATTGCGGCTTGGGCTGTGAATAGCATGATGAGCAGGCAGAGTTGAGTGTGGAACGTGATTTTAGCCAATCCTCTCAGGTTGTGCAGGGTTAATCCTGCGAGGTTTTTCAGGCGACTGAACACTCGTTCTACTGCAACGCATTTCCTGTAGGGCCCGTCTGAGCTGTTGAGGGCCGTGGCTCTTGAATTTTCTGTCGACTCTGAGGATGCCCTTGATGCCTTTCTGCTGATTCCTCGGGTACGGTATCACCGGCACTGTTCCCTGTTCGAGGGCTGTTTCCCGTAGTCTCTGTGAACTGTACTGCGGGTCAGCAACCAGCCTCTTGGACTTCACGTGGAGTGAAGCCTTCTCAAACAACACTAAGGAGTGTTTCTTTTCGTTCTCGTTTGCCGATGCGACAGTCATGGCGACGGGCAATTCGCTCTTGGCCTCTACTGCCAGGTGAAGTCTATAGCCCAGGTCTCTTGTCTTGACGGCTCTTCCAACACGTGATTCGGGGTCGCTGCAGCCCGTGCGGTTATCAAGGCTTCTGCGGCTGTATGCCTTGATGAACGTTGAGTCCATCGCCAACGTTTCTCCCCCGAGTCTTCCCCTTTTCACGAGCACGTCGACTGCATGGTCAACTATTCGCATCAGCCTCTCAGGCCCAACCCTGCTCCTGAACCTGGACAACACCGCAATCCCGTACGGAGGCTCAGAAGCTTCTATGTCACAGATTCGCCTCAGTCTCGGATCCTTCCACAGCTGCCTCACAAGCATCCTGTCGCTTGGAACGTGCCGCAACCGCCTCAACAGGTGCGCCTTGAAAATGCCAAGCGGCTTTCCAGGCGGTCTCCCGGAAGAGCCCTTCGCATGGTAAGACTCATTAAGCACTGCCTCAGCAAATGATAAATCGACCTTGCCAAACAAGGTCTCAAGAGTCCCGTATCTCCTCATGACTCACCTCAAGAGAGAGACACGCGACTCGCCCTATTACAGTCAAAAACCGAATTAAGGAACACACATGCGCGCTAACCCAAACCTGATGAAAATCAAACTACACACACTCCGTAATTTCTACGCCTGCAAACTCTACCATTCGACCAAAGACATCTTACACGTTCAAAGACCTCTGGGCCACAGAAACATTCAGAACACCCTAATCTACATCGACATGGAAACCAAGCGTTTCAACAATTCAAACGATGGGTTCACGTGTAGAATTGCCATGAACGCTGGAGAGGCATCTGGCCTAATTGAGGCTGGCTTCGAGTACGTTACAGGAGGGTACGGCGATGGTGGAAAACTGTTTAGGAAAAGGCAGTAACGGCGGTTTAGTATGGTTCGGTGAAAAGCATGGAGTGTTTAGACATGTATAAACAATCCATACAGAATTCTTATTTGAACCACTTCAATTAAACCTAATCATTAGGCGTCAAACATGAAAAGAGCTGCTGCTTTCGCGCCCTGCCACATCACAGGGCTATTCCGGATATTTGACCAATCAGCAGACGCCCTGCGCGTTGGCTCCACAGGAGCAGGCGTCTCCCTGAGTCTGGGAGCCAAAACATCCGTAAGCGCCAAAAAGAGCTCCCGACATTCCTTGAAAGTCACCATCAACAATCATCCTGCAAAAGCTGCCCAAGTCTCCCAACAGGTTGTTGACACGCTTCTTTCTCGATTCGGCGAAGTACAGAACCATGAAATCACAGTTCAGCATCACATAGAAACTCCAATAGGAGCCGGATTCGGCACAAGCGGCGCCGCCGCCCTGAGTCTGACACTCGCCCTCAACGAGACTTTCAACCTCAGAATGTCAAGAACCGAAGCGGCCCAGATCGCACACATCGCCGAAGTCGAATGCAAAACAGGGCTCGGAACAGTGATCGCCGAAATGTTCGGCGGACTCGAAATCAGAGTCAAGCCTGGCGCCCCCGGAGTCGGCGAAATAAGACGTCTGCCGACCTCAGAAAAAACCGTGGTCGCATGCCTCGCCTTCGGACCACTCTCCACAAGAAAATTCTTGACAGACAAAGCGACTCGTACCCGCATAAACAGGTTCGGCGGCAAGCTGACCAATGAACTGGCCACCAAACCCACCGTCACCAACTTCATGAAGTTCTCCAGACAATTCGCCGAGCACGTAGGTCTAATAACGGAAAAAGTGAGAAGCGCCCTGAACGCAATGGACCAAACCGGAATCGTTTGCAGCATGCCAATGTTCGGAGAATCCATATTCACCGTAACCGAAGAAGAAAAGGTCAAACTTTTTCTGCAAGTCTTTCATGAGCATTGCCCAAACGGTCAAACGTTCATCAGCAAAATCGACGAAAAAGGAGCGCGACTTCTGCAATGACCAAGATTCCTCCTGACCACCCCCGAGCAAAATCCCTGCAAGTGCGAGAAAAACTCATCGAGCACTACCTGGATGGAACCGTCGCCGAAGCAGGCCTTATCGCGCACGGCCGAGGAGAAGCCTTCGACTACCTACTAGGAGAAAACACAACCAAACCCGCACTGCACGCATTAGAGGCAGCTGCGGCCGCGCTTCTAACAGCAGAAACCCCAGTCATATCAGTCAACGGAAACACTGCGGCGCTGGTTGCTAAAGAAATCGTAAAACTGGCAGAAGCCACGAACGCAAAAATTGAAGTCAACCTTTTCTACAGAACCCCTGAAAGAGAAACTGCCGTCAAAGAACTGCTGACAAAAGCCGGTGCCCACAATGTCCTAGGAGTAGGCGAAAACGCATCTGCAACAATTGAAGAGTTAAACAGCGAAAGACGCCGCGTCGACCCAAGAGGAATACTCAAAGCTGACGTCGTCATGGTACCCCTCGAAGACGGAGACAGAACAGAAGCCCTCGTCAAAATGAACAAAAAAGTAATAGCGATAGACCTCAACCCTCTATCACGGACATCGCAGAAGGCGACTATCACGATAGTCGACAACATCGTCAGAGCAGCACCGAAGCTCATTCAAACCACCAGAAAACTGAAGAGACACACTCAGAAAGAACTCAAAAAAATCTTGCACAACTTCAACAACAAAAAGAACCTGGCCGAGTCTCTAATCCTCATCAGACAGAACCTTTCAACCACAGCAGAAAAAACGGCGCATGCCAAACGCGGGGATCAGTGAAGTGGAGTCCTACAAGATTTTCATCTTGGGCGCCGGCGCCATAGGAAGCGTTCTCGGCGGTTTACTATCCGAGAAGAACGATGCAACCTTGATAGGCAACAGAACTCACGTTGACACTGTGAACTCGAATGGCTTATCGATCTGCGGCGACGTGAACGCTACTTTTCGCGTGCATGCCGACACCAAGATCCGGGAAATACCTGAGCGAACGCTGATTTTCCTTACCACAAAGGCACATGACTCAGAAAAGGCCGCAAGAAGAATATGTAAACTCCTCAAGAAAGACACCGTCATCCTCATCTTGCAGAACGGTCTTGGAAATGAAGAGGACGTCAAACACGTGGTCGGCAGCAAGGTCCAAGTCCTGAGAGGAATAACTACCATGGCAGCCGAGTTCTTCAAGCCTGGACTAGTAATGTACTGGAAAGGCGAAACAACAATCGAGCACACCGCCGCTGCAAGGAAAATCGCGCAAACCATGAATGCGAGCAACCTGAAAACAAACCTTTCCAAAAAGATAGAACAGGAAATATGGAGAAAAGTTGTCGCTAACAACGTGACGAACCCGTTGACGGCGATTTTCCGTGTTAGAAACCGTGAAATCGGCACCGAATCGCTGGCAACCGTGAGGCACCAAGTCATCAGAGAATGCGTCCAAGTTGGAAAAGCCGAAGGAATCATCTTTCCAAAAGACCTGGAACAAAGAATTGACAGAGAAATCCTCACCTACACGAATTTCTCTTCCATGTGCCAAGACATAATGAAGCGAAAAAGAACCGAGATTGACTTCCTAAACGGAAAGATAGTTGAACTGGGCCGAAAACACGGTGTTCCGACACCAGTGAACGAGACACTCGTCGATTTCATACGGTTCCTGGAGGAAACAAATGGACTTCCATGAAAACATCAGGCAGAAAAAGGGCAGAGAAAAAATCATAATGTTAACAGCCTACGACTTTCAAACAGCAAAAATACTTGATCAAGTCGGCATAGATTTGATTCTCGTCGGCGACAGTTCAGGAATGGTCATACAAGGCTACAGCGACACAAGAAGCGTCACGATGGCAGACATGATCTATCACGTCAAAGCCGTAGCAAGAGGAGCAAAGAACACGCCCATCATCGGAGACATGCCCATAAACACCTGCAACACAGTACAAGACTGCCTGACAAATGCGCAGAGATTCCTCGAAGCAGGAGCACACGGAGTCAAGATCGAGGGAAAAAAAACCGAGGCCATAGAGGCTCTGATAGAAAAGGCAATTCCTGTGGTGGGCCACGTGGGAATGCTCCCTCAAAGGGCACAAGCCTACCGCGTGAAGGGGAAGAAACCTGAAGAAGCCCAGCAGATTCTGCAAGATGCTCAAGAATTGGACAGACTCGGCGTGTTTTCCATAGTCTTAGAGTGCATTCCGGAAATCCTGGCAAGAACAATAACCGAGACCGTGAAAGCGCCCACGATCGGCATCGGAGCTGGAAAACACTGCGACGGACAGGTCCTAGTGATAAACGACATGCTTGGCTACGACGAAAGCTTCAAACCAAAATACGTGAAGACATACGCCAACCTGAACAAGACAATAAAGGACGCCGTAACAACGTTCACAGAAGAAGTCGCCGCTGGCAAATATCCAGACGAAGAACACACATACCATTAAGCCATACAAGAGCGCGATTGAAGAATGAACAAAAAGGGCCTGTCTGAAGAAAAACTTCTAGAAGAGCTTGAATCAAGATTCAGAAAAGATTTCACGTATGAATCCGGAAGAATCATCGGATCCATGTGCACCAATCCTCATCCACTGGCGAGAAAAGTGTACAGTCGCTTTCTCGAAACGAACCTAGGCGACTCAGGACTCTTTCCGGCCGTTGCCGAACTTGAGAGAGAAACAATAAACATGCTTGGCAATCTCCTCTCAAACTCAGAAGCATCAGGTCACATAGTCACGGGAGGAACAGAGGCAAACCTTCTCGCTCTATGGACCGCCAAGAAACTTTCAGGAAAAACCGACTGCAAAGTAATCGTCCCCGCATCGGCCCATTTTTCCTTCGAAAAAGCCGCAGACTTGCTAAGCATGAAAATCGTAAAAGCCGGGCTGAACGAAAGATTCCAAGTTGACATGGCAGCCGTCAGAAAAGCAGTAAACCCAAGAACTGTGGCAATTGTGGGTATAGCGGGAACAACCGGGTTAGGCGTCGTCGACCCTATAGACGAGTTGTCCGAACTTGCCTTGGAAGAGAACCTGTACCTTCATGTGGACGCGGCTTTCGGAGGATTCGTAGTCCCCTTCCTTAAGGATTTAGGATACAAGGTGCCAGGTTTTGACTTTACATTCCCTGGGGTTTGCTCCATCACCGTCGACCCGCACAAAATGGGGTTGGCGGCCATTCCAGCCGGCGGAATACTGTACCGAAATGAAAAACTTAGAAAGACCGTGTCTTGGGATATCCCATACCTGTCGGGCGGAGAGACTGAACAAGCCACTCTCGTCGGAACACGCTCAGGCGCCTCAGTCATTGCAGTCTGGGCAGTCATGAAGCATTTGGGAAGAGAAGGCTACAGAAGAATCATCAAGAACTGCATGCATGTGACTCTGAAACTCGCAAAAGAGATTCAAAAAATCAAAGGTCTTAGCACGGTGTCTCCACCGACAATGAACGTTATTGGGATAGAGTCTAACACATTTGACGTTCGGCGAATAACTGAGGAACTGAGGCTCAGAGAATGGGCAGTCTCCCTGTTTCCAAATCACATTAGAACCGTAATCATGCCCCACATTCAAGAAAGACACATCAGACAATTCCTAGAAGATTTAAACAGGATAGCAGATGAATTAAGAGGTTAGAATGGAGGATTAGAGTTGTCAACGCATCCTTCGAAAAACATCATGGGAACAGAAGGAAAAGAACTGAAAGGGAAACGCATAGTCCTCTGCATAACTGGCAGCGTTGCAGCAGTCCAAACCCCAGAAATCGCCCGCGCTTTGATGCGCCATGGCGCCGAAATCTTCGCTGTGATGTCACCGATGTCCCAGAAAATCATCCGTCCATACCTGATGGAATGGGCAACTGGAAACACTGTCACAACAGAGCTAACTGGAAAGATTGAACATGTAGCCCTAGTCGGAGAGCACTCTCTAAAAGCTGATCTAGTCTTAGTGGCACCTGCCACAGCGAATACGATAAGCAAAATTGCCTGCGGAATAGATGATACAACAGTGACATCCGTAGCCTCAACGGCTTTGGGTTCAAAATGTCCCATAATCATTGTCCCTGCAATGCATGAGTCCATGTACAACCATCCATTGCTAGCTGAGAACATGACTGAATTAAAAGGCCTAGGAGTCCAATTCATAGGCCCAAGAATTGAAGAGACAAAGGCGAAGATCGCTGAAACCAAGGAAATCGTAGACGCTATCATCTGCAGGTTCACAATCAAACAGGATTTTGCAGGATTGAAAGTGCTAGTCACTGCAGGCGCAACTATCGAGCATATAGACCCCGTCCGCGTCTTGACCAACAAGAGCTCTGGGAAAATGGGCGTCGCAATTGCGGAGGAAGCGTTGAGCCGAGGAGCAGAAGTCACACTCATCTACGGGTCAGGCTCCGCAGCGGCTCCGTCAAGAGCAAACGTGATCTTGGTTGAAACGACAAGACAAATGTACGAAGCAGTCGTGTCCGAGCTGAAATCGAAGAAACACGACGTGACCATAGCCGTTGCCGCAGCCGCCGACTGGACACCTGAAAAACCTTACACGTACAAAGTCTCGACACATAAACTTGATTCGCTTAACTTGAAGTTGAAACCAACCGTAAAAATCATTGAAAGCGTGAAAGAAGTCAGCCCTCGAACTTTCCTAGTAGCTTTTCGTGCGGAATACAAAATACCCCAAAAGCAACTCATAGAAAGCGCATACCAGAGACTCATAGAAACCAACGCAGACCTCATCGTCGCCAACGACGTAGGCAAGAAAGGAACCGAATTTGGAAATGACACAAACGAAGTATTCATCCTAGACAAAAAGAAGAGCATAGTGCACGTGCATCTGGCCAGAAAGCGGGAAGTCGCAAAGAAAATACTGGATGTCATTAACAGCAAAATCAAGCCAAAATAGTCGAGTATGCAGATCAGACGCGTCAAGAGTGAAAGCTATGCAGAAAAAGTTCAAGACTGTCGGCGTCGGCGGCACGTTCGATGAGCTTCACAAGGGACACCGCGCGTTGCTCATGAAAGCCTTCGAAGCTGGAGAGCACGTGATAATAGGCATGACTTCCGACGCGTTTGTCGGAAAACTCGAGAAACCCCACGTAACTGCCCGCTACGACCAGCGAGTGAAAGAACTGAGAAACTTCTTGAAAGAGAAAGAACTGCTGAAAAGAACACAGATTATCCCAATCAATGATGCTTTCGGCGGAGTTCTGCTTTCGAAAAATCCTATCGAAGCATTGGTCGTAAGCAGAGAAACAGAACCGACAGCCAGACGCATCAACGAAAAAAGAAAAGAGAAGGATCTGCCCCAACTTGAGATCATAATCATCGACATGGTCCCCTCTGAAAACCATTCTGCAATATCCACAACTCGAATCCGCAAGGGCGAAATCGACAGGGAAGGACATCTGCTCAAACAAAAAAGCTAATTACTTTTTCCTTCCTAACCCCAAGATGTGTTGTCGTGCAAAGAACCGGCATAGCAAAACTGCCACTTCACTATGGCAGAGCGCCACTGTATCTCGTCGTTCGCATGCAAAAACTCGCCCGGGAAATAGCAAACATAATGGTTGACGAATACGGCCCCGACGAGTTTCTTAAGCGCGTTTCTGACCCTTTTTGGTTTCAAGCCTTGGGCTGCGTCTTGGGCTATGACTGGCACTCATCTGGCGTAACGACCGTCGTCACGGGGATCCTGAAAAAGGCCATCATTCCAGAAGAACACGGCATCGTCGTTTGCGGCGGCAAAGGCAAAGCCTCCAGAAGAACACCAGAAGAAATAATGATCAACGGGGAGAAATTCGGATTTTCCGACAGCACAATCAAGACGATCCAATACGCCAGCAGAATGAGCGCAAAAGTAGACAATACGGCAGTCCAAACCGGATACCAACTCTACCACCACACTTTTTTCCTGACTAAAGACAGAAAATGGGCAGTTGTTCAGCAAGGCATGTGCGCACTGGACAGAACCGCGCGACGGTACCACTGGCTCTCAGACAATGTCAAAAGCTTCGTAGTTGAGCCACACAACGCGATTGCCTGTAACGTAGAAAGGGAAGAAGCACTAGACATGACTGCCAAACAGAGCGAAGGTTGCAGAAAAGCTTCAGTCGACATCGTCAGCGAAAGCCCCAACCGACTGGCAAACGCGCTCACCTCACTCCTTCCCAACAGCCAAAAGACCCTCAGCCAATGGATGCCAACAGTTTCAGAACGCAACTTTGGACAACACCCAATAGACTTCATACATATGCCCATGAGCATAAACTGGAAAACCATAAAAGAACTTTACGATTTTCAGCCAAAGAACTACGAAGAGCTTCTAGCAGTCAAGGGTGTCGGACCAGCCACCGTAAGAGGCCTCGCACTAGTCGCGGAAATCATATACGGCGAAAAACCAAGCTGGAAGGACCCAGTCAAATATTCATATGCATACGGCGGCAAGGACGGCGTGCCTTTTCCCGTGGACAGAAAAGCAATGGACAAATCCATCGAAATCCTGAAACAAGCTGTGGAAGAAGCAAAGATAGGAGACAAAGACAAGATGCATTCACTCCAAAGACTCAGAATCTTCATCCCACAAAACCCTGAAGACAGCAAAAGACTCTGAATATGCCTTCAAAGCGAACACTGCAGAGACGACACCATGCAGCTTCAACGGGTCATCCTGAGCTCGATGAGCTAATTTCTTGATGGGGGAACAAAGTGGAACACTATCAGAGTCAGAAACATGAAGAACGCGCTGAAAGGAAGAATAATTGAAGCCTCAGAAACTTCGATAACTGCTGCTACCAGTATGGGTGCGATGGAAGTCGTTATGCCATCCGTGAGGAAGTAAATACTGAAACCCATCCCCATGTTCTTCGCCGGAACTATGTCTGCAACAAGCGCATTCATCGACGACCACATACCACTGCCGAAGAAAGCGTACAAAACATAGAGGGCGACAAGAACATAGAGTTGTGATGCGAAAAACATCATCAGCAGGGAAACTGTGCACCCCACAACCATCCAATTGAAAGCCCTCCTCATTCCTGTTCTTTCTCCAAAATAGCCACCGAACAGAGACCCTGCTATGCCCACAAAAGGTCCAAGCCCGTAAATCAAACTGGCCGTCGATTCAGCCAGACTCCTAGCCCTAACGAAGTACGTAGTCATGAAAGTGGAGCTTCCGGTTGCTCCCACTTCCCTGACAGCAATAGCGACTAGAAAAACGAGAAAACTGGAAGAAACAACAAAGGAGAGTCCGCGTAGACCATCTCTATCTTTGCGATCTTTCTTCTCAAAACGCCCTTCACCAAGGTTCTTGGACTTCAGCAACACAATTCCCCAAATCAGAATGGGAAACGCCCAGAAGAAATACGTCCACCTCCAACCCAAAGTTCCCAGAAAAACTGAGAGGCTCACCACTCCTGCAGCTGAACCGAAGCTCCCCAGAGCGTTATGGAAACCCATCGCCTTGTTCATCCTTTCCGGCTTCACGATCCTGCTCACCTGGCTCAATCCAAAGATATGATACAAGGGAGAGGAGATTTTCAGAAGAGCAATGGCCAGTATCAACGTCCAAAAACTGTCTGTTTGGCTTGCCAGCAGTCCTGAGAGGCCTTCGATCATCATACTCGCAAACAGCAAGCTTCGGGACTGAATCTTTCTGCAAAGTAGCCGGCTGGAATATTCATCACCAACTGCACCAAGCTGGGAACAGTAGCAACTAATGACGCCTCAAGCAAACCGAGCTTGAACTCAGTGATGATCACAGGAATCAGAGCGATCTGTATCAGAAGGTTCACTTCAACCAGCATGTGAGTTATGCAGAGTATCCAGAAGGGTTTCTCCATCACGTTACCCGCAGGTGTTCAGTCTTTTGTGCTAGAAGAAAAGGAAGCCAGATAAAAGCCTGACTCGGGAACCACATTCGCCAAAAGACAAACCAAAAATACTCCTGCAATCAAACATTGAGTCGGTGCTCTCCAGTGACCCATGGAAAACCCTTGTGGCTGAAGATCTTCGGTTCATGCGGGATAGCTGCACCAATAGAAGCTTTCATCTGCATATTTCTCGCGATACTCCTTTGTCCGCAGTTCAGTTGGACGGACAATGCACTAAGCGACCTAGGCATAGTCGAAGGCGCAACATCGACCCTTTTCAACACAGGCCTCATCCTGGGAGGAATTCTAACCGGCATGTTTGGACTCGGACTATTCGGGCTCCTAGAAAAGAAAACGCTTGGGAAAATTGGCGCAATAGTATTCATACTCGACGCTGCCGCCTTGACTGCAATCGGGATCTTTTCAGAGAATGCAAGACCCATGCACTTCTACGCCTCTCTCGCATTCTTCACACTCTGCCCAATCGCAATGTTGCTAGTCGGCGGCAGTTTCCTCCTCATTGGAAAGGCCAGAAGAGGAACATTCACTATCCTCGCCGCAGCATTCGCAGCTGCAGTATGGATCGCTCAATTCTCAATACGGTACGTCCCTCACGTTGCCATCCCAGAAACACTCTCAGCATTTTCAGCATCCGCATGGTCAACGCTCCTCGGATACACGATGTTCAAGGAAAGCGCGACACAGCATCACACCATGGAACCTGACCGTTGACCACGTGAAAAAGGATTCACTTCGAAGACCTTCGAAAACATGAATCAACAATCTACGAAGACCAAGTCTCTTCGAATCTCTACGGTTAGAGCGCACTGCATCCATTCACTCAGCTTCGAGTCCAGAAATCAATCCTGATCCGAGTCTCCACCGAATTCTCTGCCCCACTCACGACGCCCACACACGCAATATGTCGTCAGCAGGTTCAAGGACTAGGCATGAATTATGTCCGCATGTATTTGTGAACAGCACAGGGAAGAAAAAGTCACGCAGTACCCATTGTCTTCAGCGAACTTGACCGCACCTTCTGTTGGAAAAGCTATGGCGTTCACGCCTGCTCTTACTGCGAGAATGTCCGTCTCCTCTCTATGGTTACTCTTAGGCCGCATGCAGCCTAAAACCAAGGGCACACGGGGAAACATCAGCCTCGCCGTGGCGACCACTCTGGCTATATCCAAGGGCTTCGGAGGATCTATATGCTCCATTTCTGTTCCACGTATCGGTGTAAACGCGATGATGACAACTGCAGAGGGGTCATGCTCTTTAATAATCCGCAAAGCGTTGAACTCTCCACGAAGTTTACCGCCGTGAAGCCCCACAATCACATGGGGCACAGTCACGATCTCAGTTTGTCTTAGGATCTTCAAAGACCGGGCGTAGTCTTCAACACGCACATTTAGATTGTAAATCTCTTGTATGGTCTCGTCTGAACCGATTATGTCTATGAGCGCCGCATCAATTCCAGCGTTTTTCAAAGCTTTGGCAGTAGCAAGGTCGACGATACCGGAATGCACGAAAACTGTAAGCCCCAGCTTTTTCACTCTTCCAAGTGTCTCCGCGAACTCCCCAAGCGGCACCGAGCCATCCGGCAAGCATCCACCACTAATCAAACATCCAAGCCCGCCTTTGGCCTTAATACTCTCACACAGATGCAGCAAGTCCTCCGGCGTCGTTGCATGATACATCGTCTCAAGAACTAGTCCACCGCAGTGCCTGCACTTCAGTGAACAACCTTTTCCAGTGACTGAAATTGTCGGAAAGTCCATCGTGGAAGAACAGTAGTGCGCTGTGCGGTAGTACATGAAGCTTGGCGCGTAGAAATTGATCTTTCTTGTCTCGCGAAGGAGCCCCTCGCTGTTCAAGACAGACAGGAGATCCCGATCATTCATGTGCCAGACAGTCTCTGGAGAGAATTCCTTCATTTACCTCTAGAAGGGATGCTCAGTCATCTCGTTAATACTTTTCGTCCGAAACCTATTCAGGCGGTTTTTGCCTGCGTCGAAGAATCACGGGTATGTCCTGCATTGTCTCATCTACGGCCATTAGGGTCTTTGAAAATTTCTTTAGATATTTCTGGAAATCAAGCGTCCTGAACACCGTAACTCCTCTCTCGGTTATGGCAAAGAACGTTTTCTCACCGAAAGTCCGCTCTTCAACGACTCCATTGGCCACTAGGAAACTTAAGTACCTGCTCAAGACGGTGCAGTCCATGCCTGTTCTGTAGGCTAGATGGTCTACACTCAGAGGCTTCTTCGCAAGGGCACCCAGAATGACTTCGTATGATTCAAGCTTTGACCTATGCATACATATGCATCCAGTCGTGTGTTTCTATCGTGCTGCGGATAAATCGTTTGTGAATCACAAATCTATAGCAGTAAACATGCGTTGAAAACAACGCGACTTTGAAAAAAGAGCCTTTGTGAAGTGAATCTTCCTTGCATGGCAACAGTACAAGCGACGTTTTGGACATTTCTTCCGCGCGCGCTATGACCACATCTACGTCGCTGAGCGTGTTTCTTCTCTGCAACCGTTGATTCTTAGAGACGCTATGCTCCGAACATCATTCTCTGCAGGATGTTGTACTGTTTGAGGAAGTCAAGTCCTTTATTCGTTGCCTTATATACCCTTCTGTTCTCCGCGTTGTCGACTTCAACGAAGCCCATTTCGGCTAGAGAACTCAAATACCTTTTCAGCTGGGCTGAATTTATGCTCGTATTTCTCATGATCGAGAACCTGGGTGCTCCGTTGCCGTTGTTCTCTTTGACCGCCTCAATCATCATGGCAAAGATTTCAAAGGTGTTCCGGTACCTCTTCTGCATTGGACCCGGCATCATTTGAAATTGGCTTACACAATTCGCCACAGTGCATCCCTCAACAATCCTAATGCAAGTTGAACAACATAGAGGTGTTTTCTGTTGAACAAGTTGAAAAGAGAATTTTCAGGATGCGGCACTGTTGAAAGAATTGAAAAGGTTCATTCTGAATGCGAAGAGCTTTTATGTTCCGTTCAACTGAAACTATTGAAGAGGAATGTGGGGTGTCGCAACGCAAGTTCACGCTGAATGAGATTAGATCTCTTCAAGAGGCCCTGAGTTCGGACCTTAAGAATGCCAAGCTAAGATTGAGAGAAGGTGAGTATCAGTTCACACTTGCCAAGGCGATTGGGGAAATGCAGTTAGGCCTAACGTTTCCTGATGTTAAGGACATAATTAGGAAAATGTCCGGAGACAAGGAGACGGAGGATATGCAGGTCGTCCGAAAAATCCAGACCATACTCAAGAAGATGGAGAAAAGTAACGTGGTGAGGATTCTTCCAAAGAAGAGACCTTGGGAACTGCAGAGGTACATGCTACTGAGCTTCAAGTTTCAAGATGCTGAGAACAACACCGTAATTCTTGCAGCTGAACAACAGATCAAGCAGTCGCAGGAGACATTACAGTCAGCCATAAAGCAATTGGGCCCTTCGCTCAACGCTCGGTACATGAGCGTCGTTAGGATCGTCGCACTGGCAGCGGCATTGCTTGCATCATACGGAGGAGTCTTGTGGAGCCTGAGCCAGTCAGCCATAATCTCACTCGTTTTCATTCCAGCTCTTTGCACTGCGGCTGTTGCAGCAGTTGCTCTCGGGAGAGTTCTGGGAAAGATGAAAGGTGTGAAATCTGTTGATGCGTAGTGTTTTCATTCAACAATTGAAAGGAAAGCGATAGTGTTGACAGGAAAGAACCTAACTCTGTTCATAGTCGTTTGCATTTTGCTCTTATCGTCAACGACAAGGTTCAAGGCTGTAGTGAAAGCGCAGGATGGCGACTTAATTGTGGATCCTAGCAGGGAAGGACCTGGGTTCTACAAAACCATACAGGAAGCTATTGACAATGCCTCATCTGGACAGACTATATTTGTCGTGAACGGCACCTACTATGAGAATCTTTTCATCTACAAGAGCAATCTCTCGCTGATTGGCGAGGGCAGAGATGTGACAATAATAGACGGTCGCCAGTTTTCGAATGTGATCTCAATTCTCGCTGACAACGTGACTGTGAGAGGATTTCACATTAGAAACAGTGGAATCTCCAGTGGCAGCGCCATCCGAATAGAACACGCCAAAGGCAACTGTATCACAGACAACAGGTTGACCGACAGCTTCGACGGAGTGGGAGTACAGACATCGAGCAACAACACTATCTCAAACAACGTTGCAACGGACAACTCCTATGGAATACGGATATACCTGTCAAGCAACAACAGGATATCTGGGAATACTGTATCCTCCTCCGCCTATGACGGAGTACGCATTGACACTTCAAGCAACAACGTCATTTCCAACAATTCGATACTCAACAACTACGACGGTCTGGGACTCTACACCTCAAGCAACAACCTAGTCACAGGAAACGTTATTTCGGGTAACTGGGATGGAATCGCGCTATCCACATCAGCCAACAACACTGTCACGAGAAACTCGATATTTTCCAATATCTGTGGCATCCTGCTAGCACATGCTAGTATCAACAACATATTCTACTTCAACAACCTGAACAACAAGCCTCAAGTAGATTCTCAACCTCCGGCTACAGTCTTCCCCAATTCTTGGGTTTTCAAAGATGAAGGCAACTATTGGAGTGACTATAACGGAACAGACGCCAATACCGATGGCGTCGGAGACATACCGTACCGCATAGACCAGTATAACCTAGACCGGAAACCGCTGATGGGACCATTTTCTGACTACTACCTTCTTCTTCACGCAGAATTGTTTCAGATTGACATTATTGGCAATGCAACGGTTACTGACTTCATGTTTGAGATGGGGGCCGAAACAGGCAACAGGATAATCCGCTTCAATGTGATAGGGCGGGAAGAGGATGGCTTTTTCTGCAGAATAGGAATCCCAGATGCGCTGATGGTCTACCCGACTCTTGTGCTGGTCGGTGAGGAAGAGATCATTCCAAAGAATCTGAGCAGTTCAGATTCAACCTGTTCGTCCGCGTATTTCTCGTATCCACACAGCAACCGTACGGTCTCAATAATCTCATCGACAACGCTCTATCTCTTAAGCCAGATGCTTGACAAGTACCTACAACTTCAGGCCGAAATTGGCTGGCAAAATGACACGTACAACGCTCTCTTGAACAATTACAGCCGCCTCTGGAACAGCTACGACCAACTGAAACAAGCATACGACAGTCTGAAATCCTCTTATAATAGCCTTCTAAATACCCAATCTGAAAATGCCAACAGCAGTCAGAATATGCTGTACATCATCGCAGCCGGAACTGCGGTTTTTCTAGGTTCATTGGTGTACTTGTCAAAACGCGCACAAGCAGAACCCAGTGGACAATCATAGAACACGAGGAATTCTTGAAGACTTCAACAAGGATAAAAAGGTGTTTCGCTTCTTCTCACACACCGAGAATCAATGAAAACCCACACAGATACTAGAATGCCGATCGGAACGCCTCAACAGCTCCGCGTCTCTCTGGGAACTGCAATAGTGCTCGGGTTGACAACTGGAAGGCTCCAAACACTCCCCACTACCGCGTATCTAATGACATACAATGCGAACAAGTGCAACGCAAACTGCAGTTTCTGCCCCCAAGCAAGAGAAAGCCACAGTTCGTCGAACATGCTTTCTAGGATTACATGGCCGGTCTTTCAAACGAAAGTAGTCTTGGAAGCCATGTGCGAAAACTTTGGCAAGAAGAAAATCAGGCGCGTATGCATTCAAGCTTTGAACTACCCCGATGTTTTCGAACATCTTGCTTTGATTGTGACACAAATACGCAGCCTAAGCAATGTGCCGATCTCTGTCTCATGTCAACCTTCCGGGATGGGTGATCTTTGGCGGCTGGCCGAGGCGGGAGTCCAGAGAATCGGCATACCGCTTGATGCTGCCACTGAAGACATTTTTGACCGCATCAAGGGTCAAAGAGCTGGGGGACCCTATCGCTGGAGAAAACAGTTCCAGATGCTTAAGGAAGCTGTACACATTTTCGGAGAAGGAAATGTCAGCACACATCTGATCGTAGGACTAGGCGAAACCGAGAAAGAAATGGTTAAGGTCATACACACATGTGTTGATACCGGCGTTTTGCCTGCACTGTTCGCCTTCACTCCGGTTCGCGGCACAAAAATGCAGGATATGAGGCAACCGTCTCTTCAGCAGTACCGGCGGATGCAGATTGCCAGATCGCTTATCTTGTCTAAGGCATGCATGTTCGAAAACATGCGTTTCGTGCAAGGTCGCATTTCCGACTTCGGGATCAGCAAGAATGCACTTGAGAAAATAGTCAGTGGCGGAGAGGCGTTTCGTACTTCTGGATGCCCAGACTGTAATCGTCCTTATTATAATGAAAGACCTACTGGCCCCGTCTACAACTATCCGACCAAATTGACGTGGGAGGAATCAGAGAAAATATGGGAACAAATAAGTCTGAGCTGAGAGTGTTTTTGAGACGCGCATTGTGATGAGTAGAAATATCTATGTGTAAGATGCGCATTAATGCACATCTAAACGGAGCGGGTTTGGTTGGTTGAGGCACCCATAGAAGACAAGAGAATAACCCTCGAGGAGGCTGTCAAGCTTGTTCCAGACGGAGCACATCTATTCTGGGGAGGATTTGGTTTCCAACGTCCGCCAATGGCTTTTGCACACGAACTCGTCAGGCAACACAAGCGCAACCTAACGATCTATACTTGCGGTTCAGAAATTGACATTGACATACTGTCCGGCGCGAAAGTGGTTTCACGCTTCGAATTGGCGTTCTTCGCGATAGAAGGCATAGGATTGGTTCCTAACATTCAACGCAGAATCCGAGAAGGCGCCATTGAGATCGAGGATTACACCAACTTGGCCATGGCCTTACGGTTCCTTGGAGGTGCGTTGGGAGTACCGTTTATGCCGTTGAAAAGCATGCTAGGAACAGACCTCCTCGCAAAGACGCGGTTCAGACCGAAGAAGGCCGAAGTCATCAGCTGCCCATTTACAGGAGAAAAAGTCGTTCTTGTTCCATCCGTGCGGCCGGACTTCAGCATTGTACATGCATCACGAGTTGACATGGAAGGAAACGTGCAGATAGACGGCATAAAGGGCGAAGATGTTGAAGGTGCGCGGGCAGGAAAGAAAGTGATAGTGATGGCTGAAGAGATCGTTGACTCGGAGTTCATTCGCAGCCAACCAGACCAAACGGTTATTCCGAACATCTACGTCACTCATGTTGTTGAGTGTCCTTGGGGATCGTATCCAATGATGGTGTATAATTACTATGACTATGACATGGAGCATGTCCGCAAATATTACGAGCAGTGCAAGACGGAAGAAGGATGGCAGAAATATTGTGAAGAGTATATAACAGGCGTAGCCGGTCACATGGAATTTCTGAAGAAACTCGGGTTGGAAAAACTCTTGAAGCTCAAGGTTAAGAGACCTTTCGCGTATTGAAGGGGAAATACAGTGAAAAAGGAAGACGCAAGCCCAGAAGAATTCTCGACTCTAGAACTGATGGCAGTCTGCGGTTCACGTGCAATACAGAACGGTGACGTGGTCTTCATCGGCACAGGTCTACCTATGGTTGCTGCTCTCCTCGCAAAGAGAACACACGCCCCAGGTGCAAAAATAGTCTTTGAAGCAGGTTTCATAGATTCCAACGCCAAAGACATAGCACTGTCAATAGCGGACTCCAGACTTGGGTACCGGGCCTCGGGGGCCATAGGTCTGATTGAAACCCTTGGGCTTATGCTTCAAGGAGGACACGTTGACGTAGGTTTCGTCGGTGCCGCACAGATCGACAAGTATGGAAACATCAATACAACATACATAGGTCCCTTCGCGAAACCAGCCGTAAGGTTGCCCGGAAGTGGAGGCGGAAACGACATAATATCATCCGCCAAGCGGATAGTTGTCATAATGACCCATGAAAAAAGAAAGATGGTTAACAAGCTGGATTACTTGACGAGCCCAGGCTTTCTCACAGGGCCAGGCGCAAGAGAAAAGGCAGGGCTACTTGGAGGAGGACCGTCACTCGTTGTCACAAACTTGTGTCAGATGGACTTTGACCCCGAAACAAAATGCATGAGGCTTGCAACGGTGCATCCGGGAGTCTCAGCCCAACAAGTCATAGAAAGCACCGAGTTCGAACTCATCGTGCCCAGCAAGGTTCCATCCACGAACTGTCCGAATCATGAAGAGCTTAGGCTTCTGAGAGCTATCGACCCTGACGGCATCTATATTCCAAAGATTAAATAGGTTTCGTTTCACCTGTTTGAAGCTTGGGTTTCTGTCGGGTAATCTGTTCGACCATTCTCCAGAATTCTTCTTCTGTCAGTCCCTTGCGCAGGTCCTTCATTAGCTTCTTGATTTGGTAGAAGGTCATCTGGGCCTCGCCCTTGTCCAAGCTTTCATGCGTTCCCCTGATTCTCTTCACGATCTCATCTATCTGCGCTGGCGTGGCTCTTATCCCCGCTTGGTTTAGACGGGTTTCGACCAATTTCTTGCCCGTGTGTTTTCCGAAATAGAGGGTTGTTTCTCTTCCTATAATTTCAGGCGGAAACGGCTCGTATGTCATTGGGTTTGCCAGCATTGCTTGAACGTGTCCTTCCTGTTCGTATGCAAAAGCGTTTTCACCTATCATCGGCTTGTGAAACTGAATGGGCAGTGCAAAAGTTTTCTCAGCCAGTTGCGAAAGCCTGTGCAGCTTGTCCAGTTCCGTTCCCGTGTCAATCTCATAGAGTAGTTCAAGAGCAGTGCACACTTCTTCCAGGGGTGCACAGCCTGACCTTTCACCAAACCCGACCACGCAAGTGTGCACGTAGGAAACTCCTTCTTCGACAGCTGCTAACGTGTTTGCGGTAGCGAGCCCGAAGTCGTTGTGACAATGAACAGAAAGGGAAACCTCTTTTTTGACTAGTTCTGACAGGCCGTCCCTTATGTGTGAAATCAGATATCGCATAGATAAAGGCCTCAGGAAGCCCACGGTGTCTGAGACTACGAGTCTGTCTGCTCCAGACTTGACTGCGGCTTCAAAGATCTGCAGAATATCTGGCAGGGGTGTTCTTGAGCCGTCCTCCAACACGAAATCAACTTTCACTCCGTGCTTCTTTGCATACTCTATGCAGTCCACAGTGGCTTTCAGGGTCTGCGCCTTTGTAGCTTTCAGGTTGTATTGAAGGTGAAGGCCGTTGAACGGAGTAAAGACCTGAATTTCTCTTATGCCACATTCAAGACACGAGTCTATGTCACTTCGGCTCATGCCAGACAAGGCAGCTAGGCTCGCCTGCTGGAATCCCTCATTGGCTATCTTTCTAACGCTACTCTTCTCTTCCTCAGAAAGCGCCGGATAACCAACAGTTATTATGGATACTCCCATCTCATCCATCATCTTGGCAAGCTTGACTTTCTCAACGTATGTCAGGAAAACAGCGGGTGATTGCACGCCTTCCATCAACGTTTCGTCCCAGACAAAAACCCTGTCAGGAAGTTTCGGAGGCAGGTTCTTTCTTAGGTGATTGTAGTTTGCTATGAGACCCTGTGCCTCAAGTTTCTTGAATATCGTCTTTCTCATCAGACCCACCTTTCCTGCAGCAGCTTGAGCAAGACACATCACTATTCTCGGCGTCACTCATATAAGACTTGACATGCTCGCTCAAGCCGCAACAGACTCGCACACCGCTCGCGCGTCAGGAGGCGTGGACTCACACTATTGTGGTCTCATCTTTGCGAAACTTTAAAATCGCATAGCATCGTAGCGGATAGTACGTGTGGTGTTGGCATATGGAACCTTTCCAGTGGTGGACTGACAAACAGAAGAACTTGATGGAAGAGGCAAGAATATTCGCCGACAGAAGTCTTCCTATGGGCGAGGAGACGCTGTGGACGAGAAAGTTCCCGTTGAGTCTGTTGAAGGAAGTGGCCAGTAGAGGATGGTTCGGAGTCGT
This sequence comes from Bathyarchaeia archaeon, assembly GCA_041500785.1. Taxonomy (GTDB): domain Archaea; phylum Thermoproteota; class Bathyarchaeia; order Bathyarchaeales; family Bathycorpusculaceae; genus JBGQMW01. Next base: position 9,916 of record JBGQMW010000021.1, on the reverse strand, counting down.
GATCCCTGATAAATATGGCGGTCTGGACTCAGGCGTGACTGGCGCAAGTATCGTGACTGAAGAACTTAGCAGAGTCTGTTCGGCCCTTTCTGAAGCTTATGCTGTTTCCATGTTCGGTGGTGTCGAGCAAATACTCACCTTTGGAACGGAAGAACAGAAGCGCATATGGCTGCCCAAGATAGCGAAGGGACAGGTTGTTGGAGCCGTTTGCATAACGGAACCTTTTGCAGGTTCAGATGCAGCAGGAATCGAAACAACGGCAAGAAAAGAAGGAGACACATACATTGTCAACGGCAAGAAACGTTTCATAACGAACGCAGGTTTGGCTGACTTATACGTTGTATATGCCCGGTCCAGTGAAAAGAAGGAAGACAAGGCCAAATACCAACATCTGACTGCTTTTCTAGTTGAGAAGGGAACACCTGGCTTTTCTGTTGAAAAGATTAACGAACTCTCAGGATGGACCGGGCTGCCCAACGGAACATTGGACTTCGACGAAGTGAAGGTTCCGGCAAGCAATTGCATCGGAGGAGAAGGGACAGGTTGGAAGGTCATGATGGCAGGCTTGAACTTTGAACGCGTCGTCTATTCAGCAGGCATGCTTGGACCGATGCGGGAAGCGATACGCAACGCAGTCGCCTATTCCCAACGCAGACTCCAGTTTGACAGGCCAACGATAGACTTGCCTACGAACCAAGCAAAACTCGCAGAAATGTTCTCGGGACTATACAACTGTCGTCTGCTGGTCTATCACGCGGCTCACCTTCTGGACGAGCATGAAGACGCGATGGTTGAAGCCTCAACTGCAAAGATGCTTGTGTCTGACACCTATGAAAAACTGATAAGTGACGCCATACAGGTGATGGGAGGAGACGGATGGACGCGTTTCTACCCCGTTGAAGCGTACCTCAGAGATGCAAAGGTTAACCAGATCGGTGCAGGAACAAACCAGATCATGAAACTAGTCATCTTCAGAGGCGGATTGAAAGCAATGAACAAAGACCTGAAGATGCTGCGCCGAAAAATACACTCGGAGCTTAGAGTTCCAGTGTCCACGACGGAACCTGAAACAAAACGCATCATCACTCAAGAAAACGTCTTGAAAATCCTAGCCGAAGACTACGTTGTCAACCCAGGCTTGTACATGACAAGAGAAGACATGAAAGAAAAGCTTTCTGAACCTGATGAGCTGAAACTCGCGGAAACTTTGCAGGTTCTTGAAGCAGAAGGATTAGTCAAACTGTACCGTGGAGGAAAAGGAGCAATCGACCTTGTCAAAGCCACTTACGTTGGACTGAGAAAAGCATTGCCTCTGGAAAAATACAGGTGGTTCCCTGAATGGTTGAGCAAAGAATCCATTTTCTGAAAATAGCGCGCATTTCGACTTGTTACATTTTACCATTCTTACAACATTCTTAGCCCGCGCATGCGAAAGTCTTAAGGGTAGTGTTCTCCGAAATGTCTGTGGACCGTGCCAATGTCTGTCATGTTTATTCTGCCGTCATTATTCAAGTCCGCGACAGGGTCCCACAATGGGTCCCCTGGAATGCACATGAAACGTCTGGCAGTGTAGCCTATGTCCTTCATGTCAACTTTGCCGTCACCGTTTATGTCTCCGACAAGGCTTGAAACGAGCGCCCACACGCTGCGAGTGTTGTCGTTCAGGTCGCTTTCATTCTCAAGAGCACTCAGCCGCACGACTACTGTGTAGTTACCCACGTCAGCGCCAGAAGTGTTCCACACGAAGCCCAAGACGGTCATGCCTCTGCTTTCTAGATGAACGTCTGTGAAGGAAAAGACTACGGTTCCGTTTGCGTCAAAAGTAGTATTGAAAACAGCTGGTTCAGCTCCATAGTTTATTGCCTCACAGCTAACGTTCACGTCGACTCCCTGCATGATGACCGGTGGAGAAACTGCAAGATCTACGAGACCAACGTCCACGGGACCACCGTAGAGCTTCGTAAGTGGATAATAGTCAGTATTTATCGCATCGATGACGTATGGAGCATCGCCTATTCCGTCGCTTCCAGTTTCATTCTGAAACACTCCTGAATGAGTGTCGTTATCTATGTAGTCGCTCCAATAGTTCCCACCAGACGGATAGCCATCATCCCACGCGTTAGAGTAGAACAAACCTTCCCATGTAGAGGAGGCTTGGTTTGTGTTGTTTGCGAAGCTGTTGTGATAGGCTCTGCGCGCGCTAGAAGTTGCTTCTATTCATACAAACACTGGCAATTCCAAACTAGCCAAAAATCAATAATGAAAAAGACATCATAGAATCATCTAGTTGAAGACAGAAACTAGTCGTCTGGGGTCAAGGGTATTGTCGGTAGTCCTTTCTGTTTCGGCGAATATGTTGGAGTGTACGCGAAGGGAGGTTCTCCACCAAGGTAGATACGACCATCAGGAGGGGATGCATCAGAAGGCGCAACTCTGTTTCCTGGGACATCTGACGTGTCTCCATTCACAGGGGTTTCGGCAACAAGCCCATCGGACACGGTTTCATTCGAGTTTGAGCATCCATCAGACTGATCTGCAGACAATCCTGCTTGCCTGCCAAGCTCGCTTTCCACGTTGTCACTTGTGGACGAGTTACCCACAGCGGTCAGGCTCCCCTGGCTTCGAGAGTTCACCTGGCCTCCAACGCACTGTGGCTCAATGCTCCATTCTAAGCATGTGGAACTCATGACAAGTGCAAAACAAAGTAGTACCAGAGCAAAGACGATTGTCACCTTCATAGTATGTTTCTCACGTACTGCTAGTTCCATCTTGCTACAAAAAGATTGTCCTTTCCTTGGCACACAAGAGAGTTAGTATATAGACTATTTCCGGATCCCCCTCCCACCCATGTCATGTGTACCGGATATCCATGGGAGTTACACCTGCGATCTGACTTTCATGTTATAGAACTAAGTTCCAAAAAGCTCTTATTTGGAAAAGTAGACTACTGTACGCGAAACATAGAGGAGAAAAGGAAAATGAAAAAACTATTCGCAATAGTGATAATTGTAGCTCTAGTAGCTTCGATGCTAACCGCATTGCCTGCTAACATCGCCCGCGCAGCGCAACCTGCTTTACCTGACTATGAAGCAGTAGACTGGCAGAGCGGCTTGGCTGGCCAGGTCCCAATGCCCACGATTACATCTGGAGACGATGCCGCCGCCGCGGCAGCTAGCGCTGTTCTTAGCTCGGTAGACCCGCCTGCAGTTGGCTACAGGGCTTGGGATTGGTATCTTAGAGCAGTTGGTCGTTCAATCTACGGTTCAACGACAAACTATGCGTATATGACTCTTAGAGCCCTTTCGGGGAATGTTGAGGTTTGGGTTGCTGATGATCAGCTGTTAATGTATTACCACAATGCTACATACAGTGACCCGAGAAACGCCAACCCTCAAGACTGGAACGTTACGGATGCAATGTGCCAGTACATCGCAGATGAGTTCAACAATGTGATATATCCCACAGACGTGAACAATTTCGGAGCTCCAGCAGACAGAGACGGAACAAAAAACTATTTCCAGTACGTATACGCCCCGTATCCAGACCGTTATACCTGGATTCCGACGGACAACCCACAAAGAGTCATAATAAAGATCTTCAACATCCTCGACGACAACTTCTACGACCCGACCTATCCGAGCTATGTCGCCGGGTTCTTTAGCCCAGACTACACTAGCGCTGACTACTACGATCGAAACATGATTCACGTCGACAACTGGAACTACTCAGGAAGACTCGGTCCGATGGGGTACTCTTGGTACCCAGGCAGAACAGTAACTCGCCCGTATGTGTACGAGTCAACAGTTGCACACGAATTCCAGCACAATATCCACAATGACCAGAACCCCGGAGACGAGACTTTCATGAACGAAGGTTGCAGCATGTACGCAGAACTTATGTGTGGCTATGGAATCGAGACAAACTACTTCAACTACTACTTCTATGCACCAGACAATTCACTCACAGTGTGGGGTGATCTAGGCGACTATGACATACTCGCTGACTACGGTCAGGTTGCCTTGTGGACAACATACTTGAGCGACCACTACGGCGGCGCACCGTTCGTCAAATACTTTGTGACTTCTGGCATCGGAGGGATCTACGGCATAAATGCCGCGCTGAAGCATTTCGGATACAGGGACACTTTTGACGATGTCTACCGCGACTGGAGACTCGCAAACCTGATACGCGCCGACTTTCCAGGATGCGACAAATACAACTACAAGAGCATTAACCTTAACGACCCTGCGATAATACCTGTAAGACAGTATGGAGTCAATGGTATGCCCGTACCTCAGACGACGGGCACAAGCTTCGGAAACACGACCGCACTGAATGGCCATGATACAGGCGTATCTAGACTGGGAGCTTACGGCTCAGACTACATCAAATTCACAAACTGGAAGCAACTTGGCTACATATACTTCGACGGCGACGACAACGCTGCGGTTCCTCCAGGATGGACAATGACATCTGACGGCTGGTGGTCCGGAGACGGTGTTGACCTGCAAGACACCAGCATCGTAGGAAGTGCGAAAGTGAAGTCATCAGACCCAACGCTGACGATCGTGACAAGATACGGAATAGAATCCTTCTGGGACTTCGGCTTCGTACAAGTATCTACTAACAACGGAAAAACATGGACATCACTTTCAAACGAAAACACGACATCCGACCATGAAGTAAACGCTCGCTACTACATTGTCGCGAACCTCCCAGGACTGACAGACTACAACCCAGAATTCTGGGTTGGACTACCTGGTTGGACTACTATGACCTTTGACCTATCAGCCTACGCAGGGAAAAATGTCATGATACGCTTCCGCTATATGACTGACTGGGGATCCACCTACGAAGGCTGGTGGATAAACAGTGCGATCGTGAGCGGAAAACCAGTGACATTATCACTGCTCCCAGAAAAAGCACACTATCAAGTTACAGTTGTACAGGCAATAGTCTGCAATGGAAAAACCACTTACATCCCATATGACATGTGCCTTACTGACGCATCACAGAAAGGCATGGGCATAGCGTTCGCGAAAAATCCAGGATACGCCATCCTAGTCATCAGCCCAACAATATCTCTAGGAGACACCGACTACACCTTCCAAGTGACAAAGACTCCGCAATTCAGATTCTTCTGCCCATAGAACAGCACGCCACGTAGAGAAAATCAGCTTCCCCCATTTTTTTTGTCCAACATGATGGCTCATTCTGAAATCAGATATAACTTGGTTCTGTGACTTTGTTCCGAAACACGTTAGAGACACCTCTCGCGCGCGCTAGTCATACAACAAGTACCTGTTTTTCGGCGTTAGATTCACTTTCATTTTGCAGTAAACAATCTCTAAGCGTCTTCAGCAAAGTCTCGGCTTTGACTCTTGTTTTCGGGTCTTCCACTGTCGCCTTTTTCCTGAGTTCCTTGAACAAGGCTTTTGAGGCAAGAACTGACAGCTCTTGTCTGATTTCCAGTCCAGGTTGTGAACTTGGATCAAAATCCTTCGAAAACCAAATCTTAAGCAGCTCTCTGATCGTATCTGCCCTGACCTGGTTGTTCAGTTGAGCTACTCGCATGATTTTAGCAACTGCCCAAGTTCTGACTCTTTCGTCTTTGCTTTTAGTATTTTGCAAGAATATTGGATAAAGCTTCTTCACAACCCACTCTTCATTTTCTTTGGATGCAGGGATGAGAGACAATATGTAGTGCATGCGTCGAGCCATAGGTTTATTGACTGGAGACTTATAGGGTTCCTTAGCAACTTCCTCCAGAAGTCTACGAACCTCGTCTATCTGAATAGCCTCGGCAAGATGACTAGTACAAACCTCGCTGAGCGCTTCGGAGTAAGTCACTCGCACATTCTCAGCTAGCTTGTCGTCCTTCACTACGCTGACCAACTCGTCAATCCTCCACTCCTCGAGTTTTCCTGAGGTTTTCTCTGCAGTTACTTCGTCAATCGCATCCATCAGTTTTTGCGCATAGTCCGTTGCTCTGTAATACTTTAGTCTCTGGGGCTTTCTACTCGCCAACTCAACCAGATTCTCTCGTTCAAGTTCCCTGAGAGTAACAGAAGTCTGGGGCTTATTGCTCTTGAGGATCCGCGCAAGTTCTGACACATAATGCTCTTTCCTTGACAAGATTCTGAGCATATTCCACCGTTTGCCCAACAGTTCAATAAGCTTTGCGTGCTCCATCCGACATCATCGTTCGTTAGTAAAATCCATAACGTTAGTTAGTTAAAGTAGTATAAAAAGATTTAACCTATTCCATCAACATAGGTGAGCGATGCGTGAAAGATGACAAAGGAATGGTTCGCGATAACGTGTCCGATCTGCGGCTTCCGCTATCCAACCAAGAAGTTCAACACTGACATGAAGCCCATACTCTACCCGTTGCAGCTCGTTACAGGCGGAGGAAGGGCAAAAGGATTCAGAGTAGCTAAATATCTCCCATGGTCCATTCTGCCGACACTTAAGCAGACATACGCATGGAACAGCATCCTCATCCTCTACAATAGGTTGGCTTCGGCCTATGACAATTTTTACCAAACGCTCGGCTTCTTGAGCCCAGAGATTCAAAGGATGCTTCGAGAGTTAAAGTCGTATGCCGATGTCTACGGAACAAATCCAATGTCAGATTATGCCACAGTTTATACGCCTCCAGCATCATTCGACGAAGTCTCTTCAGCTTACTCTGAGGACGATTATTCCAAGGTCTACGCTCACTTATGCGACGCATCCATACTCGGAGATGTTTAGATTGGATGTAGAAAAGAAAGCAGAAAAACAATCAGTCTATAGGATGAACGGCGTACCTGCCAACGTATATGTTCTCGAAAATGGCGAGTTCGGGTGGATTCCATCTCCAGAAGCTTGTGCAACCAAAGAAACCGCTCAGAAATTACTCGAAATCTTTCGGAAGATGCCTCACGATAAAAGCAAGGTCTGGAGAACAAGAATTGACCCAGAAACAGCAATAGCAGCCTGCCCAGTAGTCCACGAAGACACTGACCTAAGTAAACAGTTTGAAGAGCTATTTGTCCCTCGCAAGAAAAACGAACTCGAGAGCATCGAGAACACCAAGGGAGGTGAATCCTAAATGGGCGAACACAACAGAACAAATCCGAAAGCTAGCAGGGGGATCGACAAGCTCACCGCGGGCTGGGCCAGTTGGCGCTGGCTCTCAGGAATCTCAGCAAAGGAAAGAAACTGGTTCCTCGGCAGCCTAATGGGTCGCAGCGGATATGAAGCGTGGATGGTGCATCTCACAAAAGGTCTCCAAGACTCTGACTTTCTTCTGGCTTTCGAAGGCAAATCGGATCCATGGGAACGAAGCAGACTCGTAGGTCAGAAGATCAGCGAACTTCGGAGGACCTACAGAAATATGAGTGCCGAACAACGCGCAGAACTGGCGAAACAAGCTGAGGTCGAACTCAAGACAGGCTTGGAACTATTAGGCAAAGACAAGAAGACCATACAAGAGCTGATAAGTCTTGTCGACCCACCTGCGGCAGCGACAACGTAAAGGTGGTCACGATCGCACAATCCTTCCTTCCTTCCTTCCTTTTTGTAGTGAAGTGATAACAAATGAAGAAACGAAAGAAACCCTCCAAGGGACAACTTAACAGGATTGTGGACACTCTCGCCCACCCCTACTTCAAACAATATCCAGTCATGATACTTGTAGACGGCGCCGTTCACACAATCATCGAACGAGACGTGAGAACTAGTATTCAAAAATTCGTCAAGTACAATGCCCCGCTGATAATGAAAGAGCTTCTGAAAAAACGAAAGCGTGCGAAATAGCGTTTGCGCTCGCCAAGTACGAAAGTAGAACCATAGCTTGGGGTTTCGATTTCGGGAAACTACTTCCCAATTATGTTTAGGAAAACGTAGATATACGCCTCCTATGAACATATTGTCTCAGAGGAGGAAGGAAAGATTCATAGGAAAAAACTTGTCTCAGTCCTTAGCCTACTGGTTTTCAGCATAATGGCGTTGTTTCCTTGTATTCAAACGGCAAGGGCAATTACCACCATATACATACAAGCGGACGGCTCTGTCTTTCCCATAAGTGCGCCAATCCAGAGAAATGGTAACTTATACACCCTCACTGGCAACATCAACAGTGACACAAACGGCATCATAATCGAAAGGAACGATACGATACTGGACGGAGCAGGATACACGCTTCAAGGGACAAATTCCCCATCATCCAACGGAATATATCTTTTGGCAATCTACAACGTAACAATCAAAAACATGAACATCAAAGCATTCGAATCAGGCATTCTGCTCGACGCATATTCAACCTACAACAACATCTTGGGAAACATGGTCGAAGGCAACGATTATGGAATCAGCTGTTGGGCATATGCCGACAACAACAACATAAAGGGCAATAATTTGACGACCAACAATCTTGCAGGCATCTGGATCGTTGGATCTTCATACAACATCATATCTCAAAACATAATAGCAGGAAATAGCCAGTACGGAATGAGGTTGGAGGGTTCTTCGAACAATACGGTCTTCCACAACAAATTCATCGACAACACAAACCAAACCAACATCTACGACTCAACAAACTCATGGGACAACGGCTATCCTTCGGGAGGCAACTATTGGAGCGACTACAACGGCAGTGATGCAAACAATGATTTTTTCGGCGACACTCCGTATATAATAGATGAGAACAATGTTGACAGGTATCCTTTAATGTATATTTACTGGAACCCATGCGACATCAACCGTGACCTGAAGGTTGACATGAAAGACATTGCCACTGTAGCCAAAGCCTTCGGCACTTCACCAGGCGATCCCAAGTGGAACCCCAGTGCAGACATCACAGGCACGGTGCCTCTTGTTCCCGACGGAAAGGTCGACATGCGCGACATCGGGCTAGTAGCAAAGAATTTCGGAAAAAAATACTAGGGGCAGCGCAGGCTTCGTGGCAAGTCACAAACGTTCGTTTCGCATCTTGCATATGCGACTCTCCGCGCGTTAGGCGATGTGCAACCTTTTGATGTTCGTGGCGACGACAGAATTGACGGTTGGACTTGAATTCCGCAATATTGGAATTCCAGAATAGGGAAAGTTGAGCACCTCCGGACTGCACACTTGATTTCAACCTTGATGACAAAAATCAACCTGAAAGAACCAAACCATGTAGCTAGACATTTCGGCGACTAGAAAAGGATTGCTAGGGGACTTCCGACGAATAGGCATAGCGGGCCCGAGGGGATTTGAACCCCCGTTCTTCGGCTCCGAAGGCCGGCGCCTTAATCCAGACTGGGCTACGGGCCCCAAAAGAGAATAAGAAGCATATTGATTAAAAGCGTTCCGAAAATCCTTAAAAATAGCCGGTGACGTATACTAATGGCACCAACGCGGGCCGGTAGCTCAGCTTGGCTGGAGCGTTCGGCTGATAACCGAAAGGTCGCCGGTTCAAATCCGGCCCGGCCCACTGCTAAAAGATTTTTTAGTGATTATTTGCGTTTGCGAAAGAGCATTGTCTCGTCGGGTGTTAGGCAGACGTATTCGGATCCTGCTTCTACGAGTTGGCTTGATTCCTCGGCGTCGCTGGTGGCTTTTGACGTGAATTCGTCGTTTTCGAAGTCGACTAGTTGGGTGTATTTCAGTATGTTCGAGATGCTCTTGCGCATTTGACCTCGATTCTGAATATATGAGCTCGCAAAAAAAGTTTCGGGTTGCGTGTCAAGTCTCGGTCGAGGTTTCTCTCTTCCCTGTAGGTCAACTGCTTAGGCTTGCGGGTTGGATGATCCTTGGGTCTGAGCTTGGACTGTGAGTTTTGGAGGGTACGCATTGTCCATGACCCAGTTTGTGTGTAGTGCTGAATAGTCGACTTCGATGAAGTAGCCGCGGAGGTTGCCCGTGCTTGTCTGATCTGGTGTGAATG
>JBGQMW010000020.1:0-33037 GCA_041500785.1 Bathyarchaeia archaeon | reverse complement strand
CGGAGCGGTGACTTCGGAGACGGCGTGGAGCGGAAGCGGAGGCGGCGTGAGCCGATACGAGGCCAAGCCAACGTATCAAACAAACTACGGCGTCACAACCGCCAGACGTGCCGTGCCAGACGTCTCCTACGACGCAGATCCAAACACGGGCGTTCTAGTGTATGACAGCACACCTTACCAGGGTTCGTCAGGCTGGTGGGTGGTGGGCGGTACGAGCGCAGGAGCCCCACAGTGGGCAGCAATCCAAGCTCTTGGGCTTTCAGCGAATAACAACAACTTCTATCAGGACGCGGCATCCTCAGCTTATGCGTCATACTTCAGAGACATCACAAGCGGGTCAAACGGATACTCAGCAGGCCCAAGCTATGACTTGGTGACAGGCTTAGGCAGCCCAGTCACCACGAGCTTCACAGCCTCGGTCACCCCAGACTTCTCACTGTCAGCGTTACCTGCCACGTTGACAATCAGAAGCGGATCCTCCGGAACCTCGACTATAACAATAACGTTCCTCAACGGATTTTCGGACACAGTAACGCTTTCAACGACTGCTCCGACTGGTTGGACAGCCGATCTCAGTCAAACGTTAATTTCAACGTCGGGCCAATCAACACTGAACATAAATGTGCCGAACAGCGCCAGCAGTGGTGCATACTCGGTCACGGTGACAGGCACAAGCGGGTCGTTAAGCCATACCATAAGCCTAACTGTGCAAGTTACCTCCCCAGACTTCTCCATTTCAGCGTCACCGGCATCGTTGACAATCAGAAGCGGATCCTCCGGAACCTCGACTATAACAATAACAGCTCTCAACGGCTTCACGGGCACAGTTACGTTATCAGCAAGTGCTTCAGCGGGGTTAGCCGCCGGTCTTAGCCCGGTCTCGATTTCAACCTCGGGAAAATCCACACTGACAATAACAGTATCAAGCAACACCAGAACCGGAACATACACCGTCACTGTAACAGGCACAAGCGGCACTCTAAGCCACACCGCGAGCGTAAGAGTAACAGTCCGCGGACGCCGCTAAACAACCAAGACACCCTCCCTCCTTTTTTTGTGCAGACACAAGAAAGTCCAGTAGTTTTACGCGCCCGATTCTGGAGAGTATCGTATCGAAGCAGAAAATGCGTTTGGTAGGGTGCACCCTTTCCAGAATAGGTAGACCTTTGTCTGCATCAGGAACCCGCAGATCCTAATCAGGCCAGCAATTTCCGTCAAGAGTGGCGAAATCTCCCGCAACCCCCCTTTTTTCTGCTTACCAAGGCGCGTGGAAACATCAACGCTAAATATGCTCTCTGACTTACGTGGTAGGAGTCAGAGGCAGGGTAGATTATGACATTGATCAGAGAGGCCGCTGAGCGCGACAACGACGCTCTTAATGAACTTCAAAAGAAATGTCCTGGGGGCACCAACCTAGTTCTTGGTGTCGACAGTTCACCAGACTATTTTGCTCGCTCTAGACCATTCAAAGATTGGCACGTTTTTGTGGCAGTCGAGAATGACATCATAGTTGGGTCTGCGGCCTTTGCGGTCAACGATACCTATGTTGAAGGCACACAAATCAAAACCGCCTACGAATACGGTTTCGTCGTTGACCCTCTTCATAGACGAAAAGGAATTGCAGAGAAATTGCAAGGACACATCGAGCACATTGCACTGGAGAACGATGTCGATCTGCTGCATCTGGACATAATCGAGGATAACATTCCCTCGATAAGCTTGTTTTCCAAGATGGGATTCGAGAAAGTGAAAGACTGCATGACGATTTCTTTGATGCCGTACAAGAGGCAGACAATAGCTGCCGAGGGAAACATAAGATGCATGGAAGAAGCTGACGTTGACGATGTGACAGATTTGATCAACGAGATGTACCGTGGCTACGACTTCTTTGCTCCTTTCCAACCCAAGGACTTTGTGGAGTATCTCGGGAGGATACCACACTTTGACTTTCACAACATCCTTGTTCTTGAAGACAATGGTGAGCTTGAAGCCTGTTTGGGAATCTGGGAGTACGATAAAATCAGGAAATACATCGTGGAGAAACTGAACTGGAGGCTGAAAGCCCAGACAAGTCTGATAAGACTGATTGGCCTATTCACGAGAATGCCCTACATCCCCAAGCCTGGTGAGCCACTTCTGAGCTACAACTTGGCAACTGTAGCTTACAAGAGACCTGAAAGCATGACGGAGCTGCTGAAGAAAACAGTCAACATTGCTCTCGAGAACAAGATCAACTTCATTCATGTGACGATAGACCCGTCATGCCCAATGGCTACGGTCCTTAGGCAGTTCAGATTTCAAACTAGAATGAAGTTGCATGTTTTAACCAAGCCTCTCAAACAAGAGAGGGTTCCACATTCTGGAGAAAGGAAAATCTACGTTGATGTTGCCGAAATGTAAGACCACTCGAATTCATTCTGTAGCATTCAACGGAACACGGTTGTAGTTGTATGGAGTCTGCACCGCACGCGTCTCCCGCGACTCCCACTTCTTCTACTGCTCAAGAAGCACGTCTAACGCGTGAGTAGTCTTTTATGTCCACTGAGGGTATCTTTGTCTCAGGGATTATCTGTGAGTGTTAGGCCGCGTGAATATGTCTATGCTGGCAAACCTGAAGAAGCAATGAGGCTGGAAGCACAGGCCAAAGCGTTTGAAAAGATAATCGAGAAGGAACTCCAGATTTTGGACCTGAAGCCGAACATGAAGGTTCTTGATGCTGGATGTGGAACCGGAGCTGTTACCAGGAAAATGGCGTTGAAAGTCCATCCAGAAGAAGCGTACGGCATCGACCTTGACCCCCTTTTCATCAGCGAAGCGAAGAAGACAGCGCTTAGCGAAGGTATAAAGAACGCGAAGTTCGAGTTGGGCAACATTGACGGTCTGACTTATGATGATGGGATGTTCGATTTGTCATATTGCAGACTAGTGCTCATGCATGTGAGAAGTCCGGTGAAGACTATTGCCGAATTCAAGAGAGTCACCAAGAAGGGCGGAATTGTTGCAGCGTCGGACGTTGACGATGGCGCAATACTCACTTTTCCTGAGGCACCTAGATTTTTTGATTTGTTGTCCAGGCTTGGCCGATTTGCAAGAACTAGGGGAATCGATCGTTACGTTGGCAGAAAGCTTTTTTCGTTATTTTCAGAGGCTGGCCTAGAGTCTGTCAACATCTATCTTCTCCCAGCGTATGCCACTCAACATGATCCGGATGCGCTGAAAATGCTTGTTTCGGTCCCCATTCAAATCGCAGAACAGGACAAAGACACTATGATAAGAGAAGGTGCGACAACGGTAAAAGACTATGAAGAGGCAATGCATGAAGTTCAGCTCATGCTAGAACATCCAGGCGCATTCGCTATGGGCATGACCTTTCTCGCAGTGGGAAGAGTTGTCTAATCAGTCTAGAAGTCACGTGCGCGCACTTTGAAAGTCAAGTCTCTATCTATCCTCACTAAATAAGAAGAGTCATACTGACCTCGCGAAATTCTTTTGACGAGCAAACAATGGAAAATTGTGGTTTTGAGCAGTTTTGAGAAGGTTGAACGAACCATTAAGTGTAACAAATTGAAATGCGCGCTAGTCTTGGTGCTTCGGAATGGATTCTTGTCATTCTTTCTTGACGAATTGGTCTTTCGGTGCGCCGCAGACAGGGCAAAGCCAGTCTTCGGGTAGGTTTTCGAATGCTGTTCCAGGTTTTATGCCATGTTCTGGGTCGCCAACTTCTGGGTCGTAGACGTAGCCACAAATTGTGCACTCATACTTGTCCAACTTTTCACCTGCTCTTGCCAAGGCTAGGATCTTGTTCCTGATATTATTTAAATCATTTCATGAGCTGAGCCTTTCTTCTGTCATAGTTCCAGTGATTCCATGTTGCTGAATCTAAGAAATAGGGACTCTGCTGTGGGCTGGGTTTTTCGACAAGTTCTCTTTTGCTTTGCATGTTAGTTGAGGTGCTTCTACTTGGTCTTTCTTTTTTGAAATCGTTGGGCGCATTTCTGGCAGCAGAATGTGTATTCTTTTCCGTTGATTGTCGTGTGATGCGCCGCTAATTGGCATGTTTCCGTTGTGATTTCTGCCTTGCAGTATTCGCATTTTACGAATTCTTTTTTCATTCTTTCTTTCCTTCTTCGCATTTCTGTTTTTTGTTGTAATCTTCAATGGCCGCATGGAGAGCGTCTGCAGCGAGGTTTGAACAGTGCATTTTGACTGGGGGAAGTCCACCGAGTGAGTCGGCAACGTTTGCGCGAGTGATTTTCAGGGCTTCTTCCAGTGTTTTTCCCTTGGCCAATTCGGTTATCATGCTGCTGGTCGCGATGGCAGAGCCGCAGCCGAAAGTTTTGAATTTTATGTCTGTCAAACGATTGTCTTTCACTTTGATGTAGATGGTCATCAGGTCTCCGCAGACTGGGTTTCCTACCGTGCCCACTCCATCTGCGTCGGGAATCTCGCCAACATTGCGGGGATTCTTGAAATGGTCCATGACTTTTTCGCTGTACATTACATTTTCAACTCCTTAGGAGTTAATGGGGACATCATTCTTAACCTCTTGACTATGCTGGGCATCAAACTCGCCACGTAATCTACGTCTTCGATAGTGTTTTGTCTGCCAAGCGTAAACATCAGTGAGCCATGTGCTTCTTCATGCTTTAGTCCGATGGCAAGCAGAACATGTGAAGGTTCAAGTGTTTTCGCTGTGCAGGCCGAACCCGAGGACGCATACACTCCTTCCAAGTCAAGGCTTAGGAGCATGGATTCGCCTTCGATGAAGCTGTACCGGACGGACACGTTGTCCGGTAGTCGTTCAGTTGAGTGTCCGTTAAGAAAAGAGTATGGAACTGGCTTGAGCAGGCCGTCGACCATTCTGTTTCTGAGCTCTGCAAGCCTTTTGCTTTCTGTCTGCATCTCCTTCTCGGCTATTTCTGCAGCCTTTCCGAACCCTACTATGCCTGCTACGTTTTCGGTTCCAGATCTCAAGCCTCGCTCTTGGCCGCCGCCGTGAAACATCGGTTCCACCCGTATGCCTTCTTTCACGTAGAGTGCGCCTACCCCTCTGGGGCCGTACATGTCGTTGCTGGAAATCGTGAGTAGGTCTATGCCGTCGCGTTGTACGTCTATCGGAACCTGTGCGCATGCTGCGGTTGCGTCAACGTGCAAAATGGCATTCTTGCTGTGAACTATTCTGCTTATTTCCTTGATATGCTGAATTGTTCCTATCTCACTGTTCGCATATACAATTGTCACTAGGATTGTCGTGTCTATCAATTCTTTTTCCAGTGTTTCCTGTTTCAGGAAACCGTACTGGTCCACGGGCAGGAAGAGAGTTTCAAATCCTCGGGTGATCAAGTACTTAACGGGATTTACAACTGATATGTGTTCAATGCTTGAGGTCAGGACGCGTTTTCCTTTGTCTTTGTATCTGCCGGCTACACCTTTGATTGCGAGGTTGTTGCTTTCAGTGGCGCCTGAAGTGAAAATGACGGATTCTTTTTTCTCTGCGTTGATCAGTTCGGCAACCTTCATCCTTGACGTTTCAAGAGCATGCTTTGCGTCTTGTCCGAATGCATGTAACGCCGAAGGGTTGCCACATGCGTCTCTCATGTGGGGCAGCATAGCCTCTACAACTCTTGGATCTACCGGCTTGCCCGCAGCATGGTCCATGTAGATTCTGCGTTTCTCAGACATTGAACAGGCACGCTCAGAAGCACAGAACGGCATCAGCGGTTAACACTAGGTCATTGAGCGTTGCAGCTCCAACTATCTTGGCATCCTTAGTGAAATCTCCTCGGGGAATTCCAAGAAGGCCACAGCTTTGCTCACACACGGTCAGTTTCACTCCCGCCTTCACTGCTTGGTCCATTACTTCCTTGAGCGATGGAAAACTGCCCATCTTTATTTTCTCTGCTTCTCCTTTCTTAACCAGAGTAACCCCTTTGATGAGAAAGTATACTGTAGCGTCAATGTTCATCATAGCTGCCGTCGTTGCCAGAATAAACGGTGCGTATGCACGTTCTGGGTTGTCAACGCCGCTCATCTGAACATACAGGATCTTCTTCTTGTTGCCACTCATAAAGATCGCCTTATCTGCTACTTGACCTTCTTCACTAATAAATGAACCGCATTTCCGTCTTTTCTGACTTCTACGAGCTCCTGACCAAGATTCTTCACTAGACTTCGGATATCTTCCTCGGCAGCAGGGTCATCTGCAATGACTTCCAAAACTTCGCCAATGTCTAGTTCATCCAATTCCATTCTTGTCTTGAAAACCGGTTCAGGGCAGTACAAGCCTAAACAGTCCAACGTCTTGTTCGGTTTGATTTTCACGAGGTTTCCTCAGAATCAGAGCGAAAGCAGGAAAATATAACTCTTCTCTTCGTCCTTTTTGCAGCAGAGCCACAAATATCGCTTCCAGAGTCAGATTTTCGTCAGGGTAAAGTTGAATTTTCAGGTCGTAAAGCTTTAATCAGTGTTTCAGTTTGAACCCTCTTTCAGGTAGGTTATCTGCTTTGGTCACATTGAACCTTGACAAGATCTTCAACCCCAAGAGCGTAGCCGTTGTGGGGGCTTCTGATGAGGAAGGCACTGTTGGATATGCCTTGATGAAGAATCTCGTTGACTTGAGGTTTGACGGAAAGATCTACCCTGTCAACATTCGCAAGACCGAAATCCTAGGTTACAAAGCCTATCCTAGCGTGGAGCAGATAGGTGAACCTGTTGACCTTGCCGTGATTGCAACGCCTGCTAGAACTGTTCCTGACGTTGTTGAGCAGTGCGGCAAAGCTGGTATACTCGGTGTCGTTGTAATCAGTGCGGGCTTCAAAGAGATAGGTCCTGAAGGCAAGGCGTTAGAAGCGAGAATACTTGAAATCAAAAACAAGTATGGACTCAGAATTATCGGGCCAAATTGCCTGGGCATTATCCGACCAAGCAACAATCTTAACGCTACATTCTTGCACAAGACGCCCAAGCCAGGCAAGATTGCTTTCATTAGCCAAAGTGGTGCGCTGGGTTCAGCGATCTTGGATTGGGCTATACATGAGAATATCGGTTTCAGCAACTTTGTCTCCATCGGTTCTATGATCGATGTTGACTTCGGCGATTTGATAGACTTTTTCGGAACTGACCCAAAGACCAGAAGTATACTCATGTACATTGAGGGTTTGAGTGATGCTAGAAAATTCATGAGCGCTGCTAGACATTTCGCCCGAACCAAACCCATCATCGTTGTCAAAGCAGGCAAGTTCAGCGAGAGTGCGCAGGCAGCTGCGTCACATACGGGATCGCTGACTGGCGAAGACATGATTTACGACAAAGCTTTCAAACGGGCTGGCATCGTGCGAGTCGATGAGATAGCAGACCTGTTCAACTGTGCGGAGGTTTTGGGAACCCAGCCGCTTCCCCGCGGTCCACATCTCGCGATCGTCACGAACGCTGGCGGTCCAGGCGTCATGGCAACAGACGCCGTGATTTCACGCGGTGGCAAGATTGCTCACCTAAGTCCCCAGACCATGGAAACACTGAACAACGCACTGCCTCATTTCTGGAGTCACGGCAACCCAATCGACATTCTTGGAGACGCAAAAGCCGACCGCTATAGGATGGTTGTTGAAACCTGCCTGAAGGACGAGAATATTGACGGTCTAATCATAATCTACACCGCGCAGGCCGTAGGTCAACCCGTCGAGGTCGCCCAAAGTATTGTGGAGATTGTCAAGAGCCAAGCATATCAGAACAAGACCATTCTGACGAGTTTCATGGGTTATGGAGCTGTTGAGGAAGCGAATAGGATCTTCAACGAGAACAGCATCCCAACATATTCAACTCCTGAACAGGCAGTCAAGACTTACATGTACATGTGCCAGTACAAGAGCAACCTTGAACTTCTATATGAAACTCCCGAGGAATTGCCTGTTGATGTTGCTCCTCCAAAACGTCCGTTGATGGTCATACTGAAGAACGTGGCTATGGAGAACAGGGAGATTCTCAACGAAGTTGAGGCCAAAACCTTCCTCGAATACTACAACTTTCCTGTCGTAAAGACCGAAGTTGCAAGGAGCGCAGATGAAGCGGTCAACGTAGCTCAACGGATGGGTTATCCGGTCGTGTTGAAGATCCTTTCTCCACAGATCGTACACAAGACTGAGGCCGGAGGCGTTGTTCTCGACATAAATAGCGAGGTCCAAGTTCGAGAGGCATTCGAGCGCATAATTCAACGAGCCAGAGAATACGACCCTGGTGCCGAGATACTTGGAGTCACTATACAACGCATGGTAAAGAAGCAGGGCTACGAGGTCATACTCGGCTCTAAAACCGACCCTCTGTTCGGACCGGTAATCCTCTTCGGAATGGGCGGAGTAGGAGTAGAACTCTTCAAGGACTTCTCGATCGGCCTTCCACCACTTAACCAGACCTTGGTTAGGAGGATAATGGAAGAGACCAAAGTCTACCAGCTTCTGAAAGGCTACCGGAACGTGCCCCCGGCCAACCTGAAGCTGCTAGATGAGATCATGGTCGTTTTCAGTCAGATGCTCGTTGACTTTCCACAGTTGAAGGAAGTTGACATAAATCCTCTATTCATAAACGAGAGTGAGGCTTTCGCTTTTGACGCCCGTATTGTGATCGACAGGAAGAAAGTGTTCGAAAGGGTCGAACCCCACAGGCATTTGGTGATAACACCTTACCCGAGAAAGTATGAAACCACGTGGAAGCTCCGTGATGGCAGAACCGTGCTACTGCGACCGATCAAACCTGAAGACGAGCCTTTGTGGCTGGAGATGTTCAGAAGCTTCTCAGAGGAATCGATACGCTATCGCTTCTTCCAAGTGATAAAGGACACGCCTCATGAAACAAGGATTCGCTACACAAACATTGACTACGACAGGGAAATAGCCATTGTTCCCGAGTTAACTGAAGATGGTCAAAGAAAAATCTTGGGCGTTGTAAGAGTCAGTCTTGAGCCTGAAGGCAAATCTGGCGAGATTGCATTCATAGTATCGGACAAGTATCAACACTTCGGCTTGGGCACGAAAATGGTCGACTACGTAATTGAAATCTGCAAAGACATGAAAGTCGAGAAGCTCTACGCTATTATGTTGCCTGACAACCGCAGGGCCATCAACCTGATGAAGAAGATGGGTTTTTCTGTAAAGTACCTGGACGACGGCACCGCAACAGCCACACTTGACTTGAGAGAAGAAGAAAAAGTATGCCCTGATATCGCAAAGCTAGAAGAGTTGTCCACTAATGTTCCTGGACAAGTCACGAGACAAATTGTGGAGCAAACAAGTCAGATGCAGAAGCCTCAAGAATCGTCGGCGACCTAGGCATCGCGGACGATTCTAGCCGGCAAAATCGGTAAGTTCGCGCACGTGATCGAAGCGCAAGCAACCTCAACAGCTCAAGAAACACGCGTGCGCTAAAGAAGAAACCGTCAAGTGTTCTTCACGTTAAAGGAGGAATACAGTGCCGAAAGGTAAGCCTTGGAGTATCGAAGAAGAATTGGCGCTTAAGCAGCTGGTTACTGCTGGGCATCCGCTTGAGACTATTGCGGAGAGACTGGGAAAACCTGGTGAGGCGGTCCGCCAGAAGATTGGGCGACTTGGACTAGAAGTAGTAGACCAAGATCGTAGCGTTTGTTCTACTACTTCCAAGTTGATCCTGCCTAAGGAACTTCCAAGCATTGAAGAGGCTTTGAGCGCGCGCGGGCGAATTAAATAATTCCTGATTTAGGTCCGGAGAACTCGTTCTCATCCTGTTGACACAATTAGGCCCCTGAGACAGCAATCTATGAAATGTAGCCTACTGCAAATCTAAGACAATTATTTAATCGGCCCGCGCGCGATTACGTGAGGCTTCTAGTGAGCAGATTTGACGAGTGCCATCGCTTCTATCGAGACGTTATGGGTTTCAAAAGCGAGCTTTCTTTGACGACTTGTTTTGCATCAAGTTGAAAGTTGAGACCACCTAGAGCAATGTTGGCAAGTATATGAAATGTAACAAGTGACTTAGCGCGCGCAAAGAAGCAGAAGCCCCACTGGTGCTAGTCAACTAAAGGGCTAGCCACAACTTTGTTCGCTTCCGCTCGGCAAACCGTAAATGAACTCGTTGTTCCGCTGACCAACAATCGAAACTTTGCCAAACTGTTTCAGGGCAATCAGATGTTTCACAAGGGTTGTTTTCTCTAAACCCGTCGTCTTCGACAGCTCTTCAATGGTGGCTGGGCCATGGCTTTTTATCGCTTGGAGAATGCTGTTTCTTTCTTTCGTGCGTTCCTGCATCTCTCTAGTCTTTTTGGGGTCAACTGGAGCTTTGTTGCTCATGCAGATAATTCCTCGAGAAAACGAAGCACAGCAAACCCGTATTTAAGACGATTGCGTGGCGAGACTCAGATCCAATGTTGACTGATGGTTGATAATATCAACCAGTGCGGAGAGTCCGTAGTCTGGATTCAGGATCATGTGGAAAAGGCCATTACGCGTTCATGCAGTGCACTGTTGGTGTTGATCCGTTTGGCTTCTAGGGTTTGTCGTGCAGGCAAGGGCTTCTGGCATTGGCTTTTCTCAGTTCTTCAATATGTCTTTTTTCGCCTCTATTGTCGACAAGTTGCTGGTTGGCATTGGCAAACTGCAGAATGTGGTACAACGACTCCTCTCCAGTGAGCTGTTCTTTGAAGTAGCATCCCTTCTTGATGCCGTTTGGCATGAGACTCTTCAGATAGTCCAAAGCGTAGGCACAGTGTCCGACGATCTCGCATGAAGCGCAATGAGACCAATCATCCGGATACAGGCATGATCCACAACTTACATGGCAAGCACGCTTCCCTGGATGCAAATTGACCCTGATATCGCCTTCGCATCTGCAGCAGATGTTTTCCCATGACTTAGGCACCGACATCGCTTTCCACTCTATAGTTTTGTATAGATATTGTTTATGTTAACCCCAAGCTATTAATCTTTTCTAGACACAAGACAATGGGGACCTTTGCAAAAAGCAAGCAGTTTCGCTGATAAACGCAACTGCGACGTGGGACAACACATTGTTTAACCTGCACGCGAGGCAGAGAGTCTCGACAGGCAGATATACACCCTAGAACCGATAGCTAAGGCGGCGAGCCATTTGAGGAAAAGCCTGTTGGAAGTACCGTTTGAAGACCTGAATGGCAGAAGCTTCGAGCTGATCCGGGTAGTGGAACTGCTGTGTGAAATTTGCGAGAAGCCCTTCGACTCGAAAGAGAAGCCCGTTAGTAAGTTTCTGATCAGCAGTAATGAAGACTTCCAGAATCTGTTGAATAGGGCCACCGTCCACGATCGGGCCGAAATTGACGTCGAAAGTGGCAGAATCTACTTCTATGACCACGATTTCCCCGGCGAAGTGCACATTGAATGCATCGAGAAACTCGACGAGAAAAAGTGATTGCGGTTTACGTTGTCAGCTTGTAAGTGTACTGGTCATCTTTTTCTCCTGCTTCGCCTACCTTGCCGTCCTTCCTGAGAGTCACAAGGTGCTGCACGATTGTGCTCGGGCGAAGAGCCGTCAATTTGGCAAGTTCTCCAGTCGTAAGCGGTCCATTCTCCCTAAGAGCCCGTGTTATCATGTGCCGCTCAACCTCAGCACTCATAATCGAATCGACAGTCCGACGGTACTTTTCTTCCTCGATTTCCACTTTGATCTGCGATCTTCCGACAACCCACCGAAGTCTCTGCGCCTTGAAAGCATCAATCATTGCATCCGTCTTCTTCGGGTCAGCTCCGCTCTTGAAGGGATTTGGGCCTAACCGTCTTATCTCCTGTATCATCTCTCTCGCTAAAGCCGACCACTTGCCGCCTTCACTCGCGGAAATCCATTCCAGCCTCACACGCTCGGGTTCTAGGCCCATGCTCTTCACGGCTTTCTTCAAGTAGTCGAACCTCTTCTCCATCATGAAGTTGCCCTTCTGGTAGTGGCAATCTCCAGGGTGGCAGCCCGCAATTAGGACTCCGTCAGCACCCATCCGCAGAGTCTCGAACACAAGAGTCGGATCCATTCTCCCTGTGCACATTATGCGCACGATTCTGATGTTCGTCGGATACTCAAAACGGCTTGTTCCAGCTAGGTCGGCGCCTGCGTAGCTGCACCAGTTGCAGCAATAGGCTACGATTAGTGGCTCAAACCCTTTCTCAGCCATTGTCTCGTCTGCAAAAGCGTCTTTGACCATTCATGTCAGTCCTCCTGTGCAATGCTGGGCACCAGTAGAGCCCTCACCTGCGCAAGTATCTGATGATCACCGTAATGATGCATCGTTATCGCTCTCTTCGGGCACTCCGCTGCACAAGAGCCGCAGCCTCTGCAGAGTATTTCTCGTATCTTTGATTTTCCGTCTTCGATCTTGGGCGCTCCGTACGGACATATCTCCTCGCACAAGCCGCATCCGATGCATTGGCTTTCATCGACTACAGCGGTTATCGCTTCTGTCTTGACTTTGCCGTTGCCCATGAGTATCGATGCCCTAGCGGCCGCTGCTTCGCCTGAGATTATACTTTCCGAAACGTCCTTAGGCCCAGAAACGGTGCCGGCGATGAACACTCCATCGACATTTGTGTCAACTGGCCGAAGCTTCAAGTGTGCTTCCATCACGAATCCGTCTGTTCCTATTGGGATCTTGAGCATTCTTGCCAGCATAATCTCGTCCTTGCTCGGAATCAGCGGGGTCGAAAGCACAACCCAGTCCGCCGCGAAGGTCACTTCCATCCCTGACAGTGCATCGTAAGCAGAAACCTGCAGCTTGCCTTGTGGCGTCTGCGTGATTTCGGGTCGTGCTTCTTCAATGTGTCTGATGAATCGTACTTCCATGTCCCTTGCTCGCCTGTAGAAATCTTCGTACTCCTTGTAGACGCGCAGGTCGCCGAACATTACGACGACGTCAGTCTTGGGGGAAGTCTCCTTTATGAGAATGGCGTTCTTTATCGCGTTCATGCAGCATATCCTGGAACAGTATGGCCATCCTTCCTCCTTTCTGGCTTTGAGGATTTTTCTCAGAAGTTCAGCTGTGTCCGACTTTGGAAATGCTTCAAATTCTGATGGCCTGATCTCGCCCTTTCTGGCGCCCACACACTGAATCATTACTATCCTTTCTGCTAGGCCGATCTCGCCGTTCTTCAACTTCTGGTCTAGCTCCCTCTGCGTTATGACATGTTCATTGACTCCGTACTCGTGCAGTCCCTTCGGAGGCGTGTAGTTTGAAGAGCCCGGAGCCACGACTATAGTGCCCACATCGATTTCCTTGTCTCCGTTGGGACCTGCTGTCACGGCCTTGAAGTTGCCCACATAGCCGAAAATGTCCTTCAAGGTCGTAGAAGTGGCCAACTCAATGTTACAGTTGGTTTTCACTGCCTCTATCATTGGTTCAACAACTTCTGAAGCGTTTGCCAACGTTGGGTACAGTTTGAACAGCTTTCGGGTTTGCCCGCCCAACTCTGCTTCTTTCTCGATCAGATATATCTTGAAGCCCTGGCTTGCCATAGACAGCGCTGCCGTCATTCCCGCGACTCCGCCTCCGATGACGAGGGCTGAACCCTTGACCTCAACTTCTGGCTCAGTCTGAGGCTCGAGCAAGACAGCTTTGCCTACAGCCATCCGTACGATGTCTTTGGCTTTTTCTGTTGCCTTCTTCTTCTCATGCGGATGCACCCAACTGTCATGTTCGCGGATGTTTGCCATTTCGAAAAGATATTGGTTCAGTCCAGCTTCCTCGCATGCTTTTCTAAACAGAGGCTCGTGGGTTCGTGGTGTACACGAAGCCACAACGACACGGTTCAAGTTGTGCGCTTTTATCGATTCCTTGATTGAAGTAAGTCCAGCCTCCGAACACGTGTAGAGATTGTGTTCTGCGTGAATCACACGCGGGATAGACTTGGCATACTCTGTCACAGCAGAAACGTCGACAACGCCGCCGATGTTTGTTCCGCAACTGCACACGAAAACGCCCACACGAGTTTTCTCCGCCATCTACTGCTCCTCCACATTCGCCAAGGCTTCAGCTACGCGCCCGGCTGCGGCGCTCCCCTGAGTTATAGAGTCTGGGATGTCGCCTGTTTTTGGACCTAAACAATATCCGCAGCCGAAGATTCCTGGAATGTTCGTATCCAACGGCTTTCTGACAGTATCCTGCATTTTCACGAACCCGTATTTGTCAAGCTCAACGCCCAACGCATCGGCGAGCTCAGGCATACCTCTGCTGGGAATCAGTGCTGGGCACAAGACAACCATGTCATAGCTCTGGTTCGTCGCAGTTCTAGTGATCGGATCTTCATACCAGATAACAAGGTTGTTTGTGTTCGGATCTTCGGAGATTTCGCCCGGATTGCTTCGGATGAACTGTATTCCGAACTCGGATTTGGCCCTGTTCACGAACTCCTGAAATCCTCTGCCAAAAGCTCTCATGTCAATGTAAAAGATGGTCACAAGCGAGTCGCTTTCATGCTCTTTTATGAGCACCGCATCCTTCACCGCATATTTGCAGCAGATGCTTGAACAATACGGGTGCCGTATCCATTCTCTTCTGTCGCGCGAACCGACACACTGGATGAAAGCTATGTGCCGAGGAATCTTCCCATCTGAAGACCTGATTAAATGCCCGCCAGTCGGCCCTGACGCAGATAGGAGTCTCTCAAGCTCCATTGCCGATATGACATTTTTGAAACGCTTGTATCCATATTGGGGGATATTTGAAGGGTCGAAAAGGTCGAAGCCAGAGGCAACGACTACTGCTCCGACGTTCAAGTCCACCTCCTCAGATTCCTGTTGCCTGTTAACAGCTCCTGAGGGACAAACCTTGTTGCAGAGACCGCATTCAACGCAGGTTTCCTTGTCTATGACCGCGACTCTTGGGATAGCCTGAGGGAACGAAATGTAAATCGCCTTTCTCACTCCGATGTTTTCGTCGAATTCGTTCGAGGCTTCTATGGGACAGTTTTCCGAGCATATTCCGCATCCAGTGCATTTCTTCTCATCCACGTAGCGGGGCTTCCTGAGAATCTTCGCTTTGAAGTTGCCCACGGATCCCTCCACCTTCTTAACTTCTGAGTAGGTCATCAACTCAACGTTGGGGTGGTGTGCGCATTCTATCATTTTTGGCGCTAAGATACACATGGAACAGTCCATTGTAGGAAACGTTTTGTCCAGCTGTGCCATTCTTCCGCCGATGCTTGGGTTCTTCTCGATTAGGTAGACTCTGAATCCTCTGTTTGCCAGGTCTAGAGATGCCTGTATTCCTGCGATGCCACCCCCGACAACCATAACTGACTTTTGCATCTTACCTCGTCTCCGTCATTTTCAGTACGTTCATTATTGGTATCCTGTGAGCTTTGATCTCCCAGTCTTCAAGATCCATTCCTATGGCCAACCGAAGCAACTCGGCGAGGTTTAACACGGGCAGATCGTACACCTCATTTGCGTGTCTCTTGATCTCTACTTGCCCCATGTCCATTTCGATGAAACAAAAGGGGCAAACGGTCACTATGGAATTTGCCCCTGCAAGCTTCATCGAGTCAAGTTTTTGCTTGGCGACTTGCAGGGCAACGTCATCGTTGATGCCACGGAGAGGGCCACCGCAGCAAGCCTCCTTCCGCTCGTACGGAACAGACTTTGCACCAGTTGCCTCGACAAGCTCGTCGAGTGCCGCTGTGCCAAGCTGCTGTTCAAAATGTATCCTCTTGGGCTTCGTCAAGTGGCAGCCAGGCTGGACTGCGACGTTGAGACCGTTGAAAGGTCTCTTTATGCAGTTCTTCACTCGCTGTATGCCAACGTCTTCGTACAGCACGTCACTGAATATCTTCACTTTGGTCTTCCCCTTGAACTGTAGACCTACCTCTGAAAGGATGCCGTTCACTTTTTCTCTGGTTTCCCTGTCCTCTTTCAGAATAGTGTCTGCCATCAGCAGCGACTCGTAACAGTCGTTACATAGAGTAATTATGTTGAGCCCCATTTCCTCGGCTAAGCAGAGGTTTCGTGCAGCCAAAGCCAGCCAGCTCGCATGGTCCACAGATTGTATGCTGAATGGCGCGCAGCAGTTTGCGCTGTCCATCTCGACAAGCTCTATGCCGAATTCAGGGGCAATCTTCCTCACAGAGTTTTCGTACTGCGGCTCTCTGGCAGGTATCAAGCAGCCCAAGAAGAATGCATACTTCATCTGCTTCATGAACTCCTTTTGGCCAGTTTGTCAAAGCAGGTTTTCTTCAGTATCTTCTGGACTGCTTTGATGTCCACCGAAGGCTCCTTGCCCAAGCCGTGTTTTTCCCTCTGAATCATTGCCATCTTGCTTGGGACTACAACTCGTCCGTTTTCGTATAGGCTCTTGGCTTGAACGAGGATTCCATCTGGGACGTTTCCTTGCCTCACAGCAAGGTTTCTTATCGCGAACGTGGTTTCGCCAACATCGCCTCCCTGAGGGCATCTGTCGAGGCACGTGAAACAGGAGAGACAGTACCATGGAAGAGGGCCGTTCAAGGTGTCCGTGCGGAGGCCAAGAATTATCATCTCCATCAGTTTTCTCGGATTATGTTGCGGCACAACTCTGGAGACTGGGCAACTGCTCGTGCATCTTCCGCACTGTATGCAAGCTAGGACCCCTCTTCCCCTTGGCGTGTTCGCCACTTCGTGCATGAAGTTGTCATCGAATGAGCCCAAACATAGTCTCCTCTTGTTGCTTTCAAACTATCCTGAAAGCGGGCTATTAAGATTGTGCATTTCATGGAAGCCCCAATGCAAAACCTGTTGATCGCGCGCGAGTCTGCCTTAGCTTAGTAGATTGTTCCTTGTTAGGCTGAAGTCGTCGAAGTAGAAGGTGCCGTAGAAAGTTGTTGTGGAAACATCTCCGATAAATACTGCTTCTGGGTTGAAGGTGCTTCCAGAATTGGATATTATCGTTGTGATTAGAGCCTCGTCAATGTAGAGGTTTTGGGTTTCTGAGGCACCATCTGCTACAAAGCGCACTTTGTGCCAGATGTTCGGACTCATTATGTAGCTCAGCTCCAGTCGCGTTTGAGGCGGCTGCCAACCCTTGATGGTGTGCCATGCGGTGACCGAGGAACCTTTGCTGCTTGCACTAAAGTCCGAGGCAATAGGTGCCCAACCCGCCCCGTCTACCCACGGGTGCTCCTGAACCAGCTGGACATAGCCTTCACTGTCTTCCGAAGTTCTGTACATCCAGAACTCGAACACGTATGAACTGCTTGAAAAATTGACAAACTGGTAAACGAAGGCAGCATCCTGCATAGAGGCTGCTATTTTGAGGGCGTATTTTCCGTTGTGAACGTGCTCAGTGCTAACCTCAAGGATTGGCGTTCCATCATGTCCAATTGTCCAAGATGCCATTCCGTCCTCAAATCCGCCGTTCCGAATCATGTTAGGCTGCTCAGAAGGAGGTAGACGAGTGTATGTCATTGCTGGAAACACGTAGAGAACCGCAGCAAACCCTGCCAACACAACAAATGTGGATACCCCGAAAATCATTACCAACGAAGAACAGAAGCCATAGCGCTTCTTCAAAGCCTCAGCCTCCTTCTCACTAGGTTGCACACTCAATGTTCAATAAAGAGTTTTCTGCACATGCCTATAGAAGAAAGTTCCATCTGCCAAACGAATCGCAAAGTATGTATAACCCCACACTTTCTGCACTATGTTCAGTGGGCGCGTGCTCTTTCACGGTTCATCGGCAAACTATAAGAACGCATAACAAGTATAATTGTCAAAGGGTCAGGATGGCCAAGGGCATGACCACCGTCAGAATATCCACAGAGCTAAGAGACAAGCTAAAGAAGCTGGGCGTTAAGGGTGAGACTTACGAAGACGTCATTCATAGACTTGTCGAAATAGTGGAAAGCAACATCGGTGAGAAGAGTTGACTAACATACTGGAAACCAGAGAGTCTTCGAAGGTTGGGTACAAGAAGACCTGCAGTTGCCCTGATAACCGCATTAGCTGCGGAACTGCAAAAGAATGGGTCAAAGGCATGGTCACAATCCAAACATTCTACTACGGAGGCAGAGACATCAGAGACAAGAACGTGCATCCTGCCGTTTTTCCCATCTCTCTCCCGGCGCACTTCATCAAGCTGCTTACACACAAGGGCGAACTAGTTCTAGACCCATTTGTCGGAATTGGAACAACGCTTGTCGCAGCCAAGGACCTCGGCCGAAATGCGGTCGGCTTTGATCTGAAAGAGGAATACATAGAAATAGCCAAGAAACGACTTGCCCAAACAACATTGGAGTCTGACACCCGACAACTTGCGATCGTTGACGAAGCACGAAACATCCCTGCATATTTGGAAGAGAACACAGTGTCCCTCTGCATAACTTCTCCACCTTATGCTAATATGCTAAACCGTCCAAGACTAAACAAAAGCATAAGAGGAAACCTGAGAGACAACGGCCAGTACCTCAAAGTTCAGCAATACTCAAATGATAAACGCGATTTGGGAACAATGGATCACGAAGAATACGCCGACGCTCTCACGGAGACATATTCAGGCATATTGCCACTCATGAAGCCAAGAACTCACTGCATAATCAACATAAACGATGTCTGGTGGGAAAACAAGAGATACGTCACCCACATCTACGTCATAGAAGCACTGCAGAAGGCAGGGTTCGAGTTCAGAAACACGTTCATCTGGGACAAGAGGGATCTCGTGAACAAAGTTGGGATCTTCGGCTGGCCAAACAACTTCATCTCTCTTGGCGCCACAATGGAGTACATTCTGGACTTCTGGAAACCGCCAAGCCGAGATTCTAGAGTATCCGATCAATAGTCTTGAAGCATTGAGGCAAATACTTCGGCAAGATTCTGAAGCCAGTTCCATGATCGTGAAGTCGCCCGTCAGGATAATGGCCTATTCTGATATCCACTTTCAACCTGCCTTCCACCACAAGTTCTGAAAATCTTTCAAAGCTAAAGCCGTCTAGAAGCAAGGCCTCATTGAACCAAAAATGCTCTTTGCCACTCTCTATCTTGTGATCTGCCAAGACGTAAACCAATTTGTGATATTTCCTCTCAAATGACTCCCTTAGAGTGTCATTATCCCAATATGCCTCAACACCTTTGTCGTTTTCAATGAACAGCTTCTTTTCCCTGACTCCCAGCTTTAAGCCAACGCTGTTCGGTTTCAGCGCATCTACCGTCACATGGAGTTCCTTATCCTCGACAGGAATCTTGGGTTTGTCAACTCCTTTGCCAGCCAAAGACAGTTGTCTGTAATCTCGAGGCACTTTTCTCTGGGCATAGCCGAATACTTCCAAGAGTCTTTTGTTAGCGCTTGCAGGCAAGGGAGCCTTCGTAAACAGGGTCAGCATAGAAACTGATTCCTTCCTACTTGCCTTCAACTCATAAGTAGCGAAGTCTGGCCCGGCAATATTGTTCTCTGTGATGCCCAGAAGGTCTTCAAGAGTCTTGCCAATTCCTGTGTCGCCTTTGCGGTGAGTCTGAACATAGCCCATCTTTTTTATCTGCGCAATTTTGCGTTGAAACTCTGGGTATTCCATGCGTTCTGATTGCTGGGACGAACTATAATTGCTTTGCTTGGGCTCCGATGCGCACTCTCTCTTCAGACAAGTCTTGTTACCGCAAGAGACTTATCCATGAGACATATCTGAATGGACAAACAGGCCCAGACATAATCGAGGTTTCAGTATTGTCGCCTCGAAACACAAGATATCAAACTCCCGAATACGTTGCTGATGCCATAAGGAGCAAACGCAAGAAGCTGTTGTACGGGCCACATTCCTGTCCGAAGTGCGGGATGGAAAAATTACGAATCGAAGTGGACAAGAAGAACAAGCAGGTCATTGTAGTGTGCGGCTGTGGCTTAGAACGTCAACTGAATTATGTTCCGGCTTTTGAAGGGGTAGACTATTACAACAGGTTTGCAGACAACTTCAAGAAACAGAAATAACGCGGATCCAGTTGCATCACGGTTTGGTTCTTCCTTCCTTGGGATCGTGAGTAGTGTGCTTCTCTTTAGACTTCAGCCTAGAACGTATTTCATCTTGTATGACCTCTTCTTCGGTGGCATAACCCAGATGAGAGTTCTCTTTGATGAAATCCCCCCTCATCAAGAAGTTCCGGCGACAACATTACACACTTGCTCAATGGGTCTTCTATCGCGTTAGAGTACGTCTTCATCTTTCCGTTCTCCGCCATCAGCCGTCCAACAGTCGAAGTTGACTTTGCATGAGCCGCATCCGAGATTTTCAGTGTCTTCACCTTAAGCTCCCCTGAACCATATAGCGCGCATGCGTGTTCCTAAATTCCCTTTTTTCAGTATGATAGAGTGGATCGAGCTTCTAAATGATGGTTGACGTATCTGAGACACGTTGCCGTCCATAGACAAAGCAAATTCAAACCCACGAGCTGTCTCACAAACGAATTTAGGAACAGACTTGCGCGCTAGAGGCTTAAACCAGTCGAAGCTGAGAAGGTTTGAATAGCATCGGTTCTGCATGAAGTGCTGCACCATCTTAATAAGCAGGTTTTCATATGGGAAGTTTTTGACACCCCAGGTGGACGAAGAAAAATGACCGAGAAAGTCGGAGCCGTCTTAGTGGTCGGTGGCGGTGTGGCTGGTATTCAAGCTTCTTTAGATGTGGCGGACTCGGGATTCAAGACGTACCTTCTGGATGAGTCAACGAGCATCGGCGGAACCATGGCGCAGCTAGACAAGACGTTTCCTACGAATGATTGCTCCATGTGTATCTTGGCGCCGAAGCTTGTCACTGCTGGTCGTCATCCAAACATTCAGTTGATAACAAATTCTAGTCTCAGCGAAGTCAAGGGCGAAGCTGGGAATTTTGAAGTGACAATCTTGAAACGTCCACGTCTTGTGAACATGGAGAAATGTACGGGTTGCGGGATATGCGCACAGAACTGTCCTTCTGAAGTTCCCAACAAGTTCGACGAAAACATAGGCGTAAGAAAAGCCATATACGTTCCCTTCCCGCAGGCTGTGCCGCTCAAATACGCAATCGACGAAGAAGCCTGCATCAAGTGTCGCCTCTGCGAGAAAGTGTGCCCTGCCAAGGCTGTAGACTTTAGTCAGCAGCCCGAGACTGTCAAGTTAAATGTTGGAGCCATAATATTGGCGCCGGGATTCGAAGAATTCGATCCACATTTGAAGAGCGAATATGGTTATGGACGCTTTCCAAACGTTGTTTCAAGTATTGAGTTCGAGCGGATAATGAACGCTTCAGGCCCGTTTGAAGGGAAGATCATGCGTCCATCGGACGGCAGGATTCCACGGAAAATCGCCTTTGTTCAATGTGTAGGCTCGCGTGATGCCCAGCTGGGCAACAATTACTGTTCAGCTGCGTGCTGTATGTACGCGATGAAGGAGGCAGTAATAGCCAAGGAGCACACTCCCACAAAGCTTGATGCAACGATCTTCTACATGGATATGCGAGCCTATGGAAAGGAATTTGACGCTTATCGCGACCGCGCCGAGCATGAATACGGCGTACGATTCGTAAGATCACGAGTGGCAAGCGTTGCAGAAAACCCCAAGACCAGCAACCTCATGGTCCACTACGTTGAAGACGAGGAACCGAAGACTGAAGAGTTCGACATGGTTATGCTTTCGGTCGGCATGCGTCCACCCAAGGACGTGGAAAGACTCGCAAAGGTCTTAGGGATCGAACTCAACAAGTATAAGTTTTGCAAGACAGACGCTTTCTTTCCAATCGAAACCTCAAAATCAGGCATCTACGCGTGCGGTGCTTTCGCTGCGCCGAAGGACATTCCTGAAAGTGTCGCCGAAGCCAGCGCGGCAGCGGCCAAAGCGACAAGCCTTATCGCATCCGAAAGAGGAAAGCTCGTAACTGTGAAGGAATACCCGCCTGAAAGGGACGTGAGCGAAGAAGAACCGCGCATAGGCGTCTTCATCTGCCACTGCGGAGTAAACATCGCCGCGGTTGTTAACGTTCCAGAAGTCGTGGAGTACGCCAAGAAGCTTCCAAACGTGGTCTACGCTGAGAACAACCTTTACACTTGCTCGCAGGACACTCAGGTCAAGATGCGAGACAAAATCAAGGAGTTGAAACTCAACCGCGTCGTGGTAGCAGCCTGCACACCACGCACTCATGAGCCTCTCTTCAGAGCCACCTGCCAAGACGCAGGCCTCAACCCCTACCTTTTCGAGATGGCAAACATCCGCGACCAGTGCAGCTGGGTTCACATGCATGATCATGAACGAGCAACGGAAAAGGCCAAAGACCTCGTTGAATCCATGGTCGCCAAAGCAAGCCTGCTGAGCCCGTTGAGAAAACCGTTGACGAATGTTACCTCTGTCGGCTTAGTCATAGGAGGAGGAGTCTCAGGAATGACCGCCGCCATCGAAGTGGCCGAGCAAGGCTTCGAGGTCCACTTAATAGAAAGGGAGAGCAAGCTCGGCGGACATCTTAACAAAATCAAATACACCTTGGGAACCGAGAACCCGCAAACGTTGCTGAAATCACTTCTCATGAAAATCGACAAGAACAAGAAGATTCACGTTCACATGGCCGCAGAAATCGTCGGCATCGAAGGATATGTCGGCAACTTCAAAACAACAATCAAAACTGGCGGAAAAGAAGAGCAAATAGAACACGGCATAACCATCGTGGCAACCGGCGCTTCTGAATACAAGCCTACTGAATACCTTTACGGGCAAGACCTCCGCGTCAAGACCCAACGAGAACTTGAAGAAACACTGAGCAAAGGAAAGTTTGAAGCCAAGAACGTCGTCATGATTCAATGCGTCGGAGCAAGAAATGAAACGAGACCCAACTGTTCAAGAATTTGCTGCGGACAGGCCATCAAGAACGCGTTGAAGATCAAGGAGAAAAGCCCTGAAACCGAAGTCTACGTCCTCTACAAGGACATGAGAGCTTACGGTTTCAAAGAAGACCGCTACCGCGAAGCCTCAAACGCGGGCGTCATATTCATAGCTTATGACGATGAACACAAGCCCAAGGTAGCTGTAGAAAACGGAAAGTTGTTCGTGACTGCTTGGGAACCAGTCTTGAAAGAATGGGTTCCGATAGAAGCAGAAATGCTAGTGCTCAGCGCTGCGACAGTGCCGAACCCTGACAGCGAGAAATTGGCCAAGATGCTCAAAGTTCCCTTGTCAAGGGACGGTTTCTTTCTCGAGGCACACATGAAACTCCGTCCTCTCGACTTCGCAACAGACGGCATCTTTCTGTGCGGAATGGCACACTGGCCAAAATACATTGACGAGAGCATCTCACAAGCATGCGGTGCCGCAGCCAGAGCTGCAATCGTGCTTTCCAGCAAAACACTCGAGGCTGAAGGCACGGTGTGCCACATTGACGAGACCAAATGTGTAGGATGCGGTTTGTGCATAACCATCTGCCCATACGGCGCCATCTCAAAAGACGAAAAAGACCTGGCAAAGGTGAATGAGGTTTTGTGCAAGGGCTGTGGTACCTGTGCGGCAAGTTGCCCGATGAGAGCTATGACTATGCGGCAGTTCACGGACAATCAGCTTATAGCTCAGGGGGTCGTCGTTTTGAGGAGGCCTGGTTCATGACCAAGTTTGAACCAAAAATCATCGGCTTTCTTTGCAACTGGTGCAGCTACGCAGGCGCCGACATGGCAGGCGTAAGCAGAATCCAGTACCCGCCAAACGTCAGAGTCATCCGCGTAATGTGCAGTGGAAGAGTAGACCCAGTCATCATTCTGGAAATGTTTGCAAACGGCGCTGACGGAGTCATCGTGACAGGTTGCCACCCCGGCGATTGCCACTATATGGAAGGAAACCTGTACGAAGAGAGAAAGATCAAGATGCTCAAGAAACTGATAGCGCTCACAGGTCTCGAACCAGAGCGCCTGAGGCTGGAATGGGTGTCAGCATCTGAGGGTCAAAGATTTGCTCAGATCATGACTGAATTCACGGAGCAAGTCAGGAAGCTTGGACCTTCGCCTGTTGCACGTCAAAACCCAGACAATAGGAAAATCCTTGAAAACATTCATGCGGCAAAGAACGCTGCGGGAGACTTCAGACTGAGGGTGTTGGTTGGAAGGGAACGGGAACTGACGGAGAAATGCAACGTCTACGCCGAGAAAATTCCGCAGGAAGAACTTGACGCGCTGCTCGAGGCGGCAGTAGCGGACGAGTTCGCTCAGCACAAGATAAGCCTGCTCACAAGGTCAAAGCCTTTGTCAGTTAAGAGCTTGGCTGAGGCTGTTCAGATGAAGCCGTCGGACGTACTGAAAGAAATAGTGGACATGCGGAGAAGAAACATTATCACGCTGGATCACGTTGAAGGCACGACACCGTTCTACAGAGCCTTGGAGGTTGAATGAATGGCAGGCAAGAAAGTGGGCGCGGTTCTTGTCGTCGGAGGTGGAGTAGCCGGAATTCAAGCATCATTAGACTTGGCTGATTCTGGTTTCAAAGTCTACCTGATCGATCAGTCACCGAGCATAGGAGGAGTGATGGCGCAGCTTGACAAGACATTTCCAACGAACGACTGTTCAATGTGCATCCTATCGCCTAAGCTGGTGGCAACTGGAAGGCATCCGAACATCATTATTCTTACGAACTCCGAAGTGGCGGGTCTAGAAGGAGAAGCTGGAAGTTTCGAAGTAAAGCTTCGAAGGAAAAGTCGCTACATACTGGAAGACAAGTGCACGGGTTGCGGTGATTGCGCACAAAAGTGCCCTATTGTGGTCTTAGACTCGTTCAATGAGAGACTGGCCAATCGAAGCGCCGTCTATGTCAAGTACCCGCAGGCAGTCCCACTGAAGTACATGATCGACCGCGAGAAGTGCATCGGATGTGGAACATGCCAAGAAATCTGCAAGGCGCATGCAATCCAATATGATCAAGATGACAGTGAAGTCAAGCTGAAGGTTGGTTCGATAATCCTTGCGCCAGGTTTCGAATCTTTCGATGCGAGGTTGAAAACCGAATATGGTTATGGACGTTTCTCTAATGTTGTAACAAGCATAGAATTTGAGCGCATATTGAGTGCTTCAGGACCCTACGGAGGTCTGGTATTAAGACCCTCAGACGGCGAGATCCCAAAGAAAATCGCGTTTATTCAATGCGTTGGTTCGAGAGATTTCCAGCTTGGCAACAACTACTGCTCCGCTGCGTGCTGCATGTACGGCATGAAGGAAGCAGTAATAGCTAAAGAGCACACTCCTTTGAAACTGGACGCCAAAATCTTTTTCATGGACATGCGCTCCTACGGAAAGGAGTTCGACGCGTACTACGAGCGTGCTCAGGGAGAATGGGGCATACAGTTTGTAAGGTCAAGGGTCGCAGGCGTCACTGAAGACCCGAAGACAGGCAACCTATTTGTTCACTACGTTGAAGATGAGACGCCTAAGACA
The DNA here is from genome assembly GCA_041500785.1 of Bathyarchaeia archaeon. Lineage (GTDB taxonomy): Archaea > Thermoproteota > Bathyarchaeia > Bathyarchaeales > Bathycorpusculaceae > JBGQMW01. The sequence goes on along the minus strand of JBGQMW010000020.1, from coordinate 7,675 downwards.
GAAGAATTTGATATGGTGATTCTGTCGACCGGGATGCAGCCTCCCAAAAACGTAGAAAAACTCGCAAAGAATCTGGGAATAAAACTCAACAAATACAATTTCTGCGAAACAGAAGCCTTCTCTCCTATGGAAACGTCAAAATCTGGCATACTCGTATGCGGCGCCTTCTCAGCTCCAAAGGATATTCCAGAAAGCGTTGCACAAGCGAGCGGCGCAGCAGCGAAAGCAATGAGCATAATCGCTTCTGAAAGAGGCACTCAGATTACAGTAAAAGAGTACCCGCCTGAAAGGGACGTGAGCCAAGAGGAACCGCGAATAGGCGTTTTTGTTTGCCACTGTGGAATCAACATCGGCGGCGTAGTGAACGTTCCTGAAGTTGTGGGGTATGCAAAAACCCTGCCCCACGTGGTCTATGCTGAAGCAAACCTTTACACATGTTCTCAAGACACGCAGAAGCTTATCAGGGACAAAATAGTTCAGAACAAGCTAAACCGTGTTATCGTGGCCTCATGCACGCCAAGGACCCATGAGTCTCTGTTCAAGGAGACAGTTCAAGAGTCTGGGTTGAATCCTTACCTTTTCGAGATGACGAACATCCGCGACCAGTGCAGCTGGGTACACATGCATGAGCCGAAGGAAGCAACGAAAAAAGCCAAAGATTTGGTGAGATCAGTTGTTGCAAAAGCCCAGCTCCTAAAATCCCTGGAAAAGCCGCTCATAAACGTCATACCTGTCTGCCTGATTTTGGGCGGCGGCGTCTCCGGCATGACGGCAGCTTGTGAACTTGCAGAACAAGGGTTTGAGGTTCACCTCGTCGAGAGAGAGAAAGATTTAGGCGGGCACCTGCGGACTATTCGCTACTTGCTGGGAAAGGGTGATGACCCGAAGGCAAAGCTTGATGCCTTAGTAAGGGCCGTTCAGAAAAACGGTAAGATACATGTTTATTTGGGAGCGGAAGTCGTTGATATTTACGGTTTTGTCGGCAACTTCAAATCCAAAATAAGGCAACAGGATGGCAAGGAGAAGGAAATCGAACACGGCACAGTGATCGTCGCTACTGGTGCGACTGAATACAGGCCTACCGAATATCTTTACGGCAAAGACAAGAGAGTCGTGACGCAGCATGAGCTTGAAGAGAAACTTGCAGATGGCAAGTTCAAAGGAAAAAGTGTCGTCATGATACAGTGCGTCGGTGCCAGAAACGAGGAAAGACCAAACTGCGCAAGAATATGCTGTGGACAAGCCATCAAGAACGCGTTGAAAATTAAAGAAGTGGCTCCTGAAAGCGAGGTTTACGTTCTGTACAAGGACATGAGAGCTTACGGTTTCAAGGAAGACTATTATCGTGAAGCTGCAACCAAGGGTGTTCTTTTTGTGAACTACGATGACGAGAGACAACCGCAAGTTGTAAACTGCAACGGGCAACTCAGGGTAACTTTCTGGGAGCCAGTGATAGGAGAGAGATTTGAAGTTGAGCCAGATCTTCTGGTTCTGAGTGCAGCTACTGTTCCTAATCCTGACAACAAACATGTTGCAGAGATGCTTAAGGTGCCCCTGACGAAGGATGGTTTCTTCTTGGAGGCGCACATGAAGCTCAGGCCTGTGGACTTTGCGACGGAGGGTGTGTTCCTTTGTGGCATGGCTCATTCGCCGAAGTACATTGACGAAAGTATCGCTCAAGCTTGCGCGGCTGCTGCGAGGGCTGCCACGATACTTTCGAAAAAGACGATTGAGATGGAAGGAATTATCGCAAACGTGTCCGAAGATTTATGTAGTGGTTGTAGAATCTGTGAATATCTCTGTCCATACCTTGCAGTTGAAATGAAAGACAAGGAAGGTAAGCCCATTGCGCATGTGGTTGAAGCCTTGTGCAAGGGCTGTGGAGCATGTGGCGCTGCATGTCCGACCAAAGCAATCACGATGGGTCACTTCACAACCGACGAGGTGCTGGCTCAAATCGAAGCCGCTTTGTGTGAGGCGAGAGCATGAGCAAGAAAAACGGGTTTGAACCAAAGATAATAGGCTTTCTCTGTAACTGGTGCGCTTACGCGGGTGCAGATTTGGCAGGTGTTAGCAGAATCCAGTATCCGCCAAATATCAGAATCATACGCGTAATGTGTAGCGGCAGAATCGACCCCGCTTTCATTCTTGAAGCCTTCAAAGACGGGGCTGACGGAGTGCTTGTTGCAGGATGCCACTTGCCATCGGACTGTCACTACATTAGCGGCAACTTCAAGGCGATGAGAAGGATAAACCTCACCCAGAAGGTTCTTGAGGGGTTTGGAATCGAACCAGAACGTGTTCGACTGGAATGGATTTCAGCGAGCGAGGGAGACAAGTTCGCAGCTGTTGTGCGCGACATGGTTCATCAGATAAAAGAGCTTGGTCCGAACCAAGCGAAGATTCCGGAGGATAAGGTCTAATGACTGAGACTGAGCAGAAGACGATAAAACCGTCGGAGATTGACTCGAAGTTCAAGTATGAGATTTCGAAGATGCACGGCGGAGAGAAGCTGATGCGATGTTACCAATGCGGAACTTGCACGTCAGACTGTCCAATCGCGAAGTTCAGCGACACATACAGGCCGCGGCAGATAATCCGCTTAACTCAGCTTGGCCTGAAGAATCGGGTGCTAAGCAGCGACACGTTGTGGCTCTGTGCTTCATGCTTCACTTGCACTGATCGTTGTCCACAGGATGTTGAGGTTGCCAGTGTCATTCGTGTGCTGAGGAACCTTGCGGCAGAGCACGGTCACATCCCGCAAGTATTCAAAGAACAGTGCGCGAGCATACTTGAATCAGGTTATGCCTACAAGATCCCAGAGCTTAGACTCAAGAAGAGGGAAACCTCGGGACTCCCACTATTGCCAAAGGGTAACCCTGAAAGTATAAGGAAAAGTCTTCATCAGGTGCACATCTTGAAGCACATGGAGAAAAAGGGTGAGTAAAGATGGCGAAGCTCAAGTATCTAATGTTCCTTGGGTGCGCAATTCCTTATCGTGTTGCTGCATTTGAGATCTCGGCGCGGAAAGTTCTTGGAAAGCTGGGTGTCGAGCTTGTCGAAATGCCGGAGTTCAATTGCTGTGGCCTGCCGTTGGATCCAGTCAGTCACGAGACAATGCTGATCTTGGCAGCGCGAAACCTCGCCTTGGCGGAACAGAAAGGCTTAGACATCATAACCCTGTGTCCAGGCTGTGCTGGAACGTTGAAGAAGGTCAACAAGATGCTAAACGAAGACAAAGCTTTGCACGACGAGATAAACTGTCACTTGAAAGAAGCAGGGCTGGAGTTCAAAGGGTCGGTTAATGCTAAGCATTTTATGCAAGTGTTAATTGAAGATGTCGGACTGGAGAAGATAAAGAACTCTGTCATCAAGCCTCTCACACTGCTTAAAGTTGCGGAACACAACGGCTGCCACATTCTGAGGCCCAAGAAATTCATCGGTTTTGATGATCCAGAAGACCCGAAGTCACTCAAGACACTGATTGAGATGACAGGTGCAACCTGCCTGGATTACATGGATGAAACCGAGTGTTGCGGTGCGCCAAGCGTAGGCGTCAACGATAAAATTGCACTGCAACTTGCGAGAGAAAAGCTCAACCACATCAAAGACGTGAACGCGCAGGCCATGATAACTATATGTCCGTTCTGCCACATAATGTACGACACGAACGAACTGCGTATCGAGAAAATGTTCAACGAAAAGTACGGCATTCCAGTGTTACACTACCCACAACTACTCGGTTTGGCAATGGGCATGAAGCCTGAAGAACTCGGCTTCAGCGAACTCCGTGTCGATACCTCCAAATTCATGAAGCAAGCGTGTGAAGGTGAAAAATAAATGGCCAAAGAAAAGCTGAAGTTAGCCTTCTATTGGGCCGCAAGTTGCGGTGGATGCGAAATCGCTGTATTGGACATAAACGAAAAAATCCTTGATGTTGTGAACATTGCCGACATCGTGTTCTGGCCAGTAGCTTTGGACGTCAAGTACAAAGACGTCGAGGCAATGCCTGACAAGTACATTGACATCTGCTTCTTCAACGGTTCCGTCAGAAGCGAAGAACAGGAGCACATGGCCAAGCTACTAAGACGGAAAGCCAAGACACTGGTGGCCTTCGGTTCCTGCGCACAAGAGGGATGCATACCAGGGTTAGCGAATCTGCACGACCGCAAGGAAATCTTCGAGAAGGTGTACTTGCAGAGCAAATCGATCTCGAACCCGACAGGAACTGTTCCTCAAACATCTTTCCGAGCAAAGGAAGGCATTTTGAAGCTTCCAGAATTCTATGATACAGTGAAGACTCTAGACCAGACGGTTGATGTGGATTACTATTTGCCAGGCTGTCCGCCACCTGTAAAGTTGATATTGAACGCCGTTGACGCTATCGCGAAGAATGAGTTGCCGCCGAAAGGCTCTGTGTTGGCACCTTTGAAATCTGTGTGCGACGAATGTCCGCGGAAGAAGGAGAACAAGCGTATCAGCAAGATCTATCGTGTTCATGAGAAAGTTCCTGAACCGGAACGCTGCTTGCTTGAGCAGGGTATTATCTGTATTGGTCCAGCCACACGCAGCGGCTGCGGTGCACAGTGCTTGACTGTTGACATGCCTTGCACGGGCTGTGGTGGTCCATGTCCGAATTCGCCAGAGCAGGGCGCTGCCATGATAGGTGCTCTAGCGTCGATACTGGGGTTGGAGGGTGAGCAGGAGCACTACAGTCAAGAGGATGTTGAAAAGCTCATGGGCCAGATCAAGGACCCAGTGGGGACGTTTTACATGTACTCTTTGCCATCTTCGATTCTTAGGAGAAAGGTGATGAAAGAATGAAGGAAATCATCATTGACCCTATTACGAGACTTGAGGGTCACGGAAACATATCTATATTCCTGAACGATGCGGGCGAAGTGGAAAACGCTTACTTGAAGATCCCTGAACTGAGAGGTTTCGAAAAATTCTGTGTTGGTAGAAGAGCCGAGCTCATGCCCATTCTGACGACGAGAATCTGCGGAGTCTGTCCAGTGGCTCACCATTTTGCAGCCACGAAGGCTTTGGACGCTGCTTTCAACGTGGAACCTCCATCCGCAGCGAAGAAACTGAGAGAACTCATGTACGCCGGATACATCATTTATGATCACACGTTGCACTTCTACTATTTGGGGGGCCCAGACTTTATCGTGGGTCCAGATGCTCCTCCAGAGAAGCGAAACATACTAGGCGTGATCGAGAAGGCGGGCATGGACGTTGCCAAAGAGGTCATAAAGCACAGAGCTTATGGTCAGAAGATAACCGAGATTCTCGGTGGGAAGGCAACACATCCGGTATGCGGACTGCCCGGCGGAATCTCCAAACCTTTAAGCGAGGAGAACCGACAAGAAATCAAAAAAATGGCTGCCTCAAGTCTGGACTTCGCCAAGCTGACGTTGAAAATCTTCCACGACATAGTATTGGGAAACAGCAAATACATCGAAATGATCAAGAGCGACGCTTACACGATGAAGACTTATTACATGGGTCTTGTCGACGAGAACAATAAGGTCAACTTCTACGACGGCAAAATCCGTGTTGTCGACCCGGACGGCAAGGAGTTCTTGAAGTTTGAACCCAAAGATTACCTTGATCACATGAGCGAACATGTTGAACCGTGGACCTATTCAAAGTTCCCGTACCTGAAGAAGATCGGGTACAAGGGTATGGTGTATGGACCAGACAGCGGCATTTACCGAGTAGGACCTTTAGGCAGATTGAACGCTTCCAGCGGAATGGCAACGCCCTTGGCTCAGGCTGAACACGAAGACATGTACAAGACGCTGGGCGGCAAACCCGTGCACGGCACACTGGCGTTCCATTGGGCACGGCTGATCGAGCTGCTGTACGCTACCGAACGAGCACTAGAACTATCAGAAGACCCAGAAATCACGAGCACAAACGTGCGGGCTAAACCAGGTGAGCCAGGCGAAGGTGTAGGCGTTGTCGAAGCAGCTAGAGGCACATTGTTCCATCACTACACACTTGACAAGGACGCCCTGATCAAAGACGTCAACATGATCGTCGCTACAACCAACAACTATCCTGCGATCTGCATGTCTGTACGCGATGCTGCCAAAGGCTTGATCCACGGTGGCAAAGTAGATCAAGGTGTACTTAACAAGGTGGAAATGGCTTTCAGAGCATATGACCCCTGCTTCGGATGTGCCACGCATTATGCGGTTGGACAGATGCCCTTGACACTCAACATCTATGACAGCAAGAAAACACTTGTCAGAACGCTGCGACGATGAGTTCTATACTTCCCCTTTCTTGAATTTTTTGCTGGCGATTTTGAGTGGCCAGTACGAAGTACAATCTAGAACGTGAGCTGGAAAAGTGGCTTGACGGCGCCAAGAAGGTCGTAGTAGCCGGAATCGGCAATCCAATACGTATGGACGATTTTGTTGGCGTTAGAATAGCCCAAGAACTGCGGGGAAAGGTCTCGAAAAAAGTATGCCTGATCGAATGCGAAACGGTGCCAGAAAGCTTCATTCAACAGATAACCGATTTCGATCCCTCGCATATTCTCTTGATCGATGCAGCAATCTTGGAACTTAAGCCCGGAGAATCGCGGTTGGTAGAGACTGAGAAACTGGCAAACATACCAGCCTTTTCAACGCATACACTTCCATTAAGAATATTCTGCGAATACCTTGCGAAGACTGCAAAAGCGAGAATCGGCTTGCTTTTGATGCAGCCAGAAAAGACAGATTTCGGAGAAGGATTAACTCGCCAAGTAGACGCTTCAGCTTTACATATCACACGGATTCTGCGGAAACTCTTGCCCTGACGGTCAGAGCCTTCTATGGGTTATGGTCCAAACACAGGGAACTGCAAAGAAGCTTTTTAATTGCCCTCGAAGACAGAATAAGCCGATGTTAGACCCTGGAAATGTTGATTTTGAGAGACTCGGGTTCCGTGCAGGGCTGGAGGTTCACCATCAGATTCGCTCTGCTAGTAAGCTTTTTTGCCGCTGTCCGCCGACGTTAGAGGAAAACCCTGAAAACCTGGACTACACTTTTTATCGTTACTTCAGGCCAGTTCTAGGTGAGATGGGCGATTTCGACCCTGGCATGCTCGTCGAGTTTGAGAAGGGTTACAAGGTTATCTATTACGCTTGCGAGAGAAACACATGCACTTATGAAATGGATGAAACCCCTCCCTTCCCACCTGACATGGAGGCGATCAGAAAGGGCTTCCTTCTTGCTCTCTATTTCAACTGTTCAGCACTGGCCGAGGAGGTCGTGGTGAATAGAAAGCAGTATCTTGACGGTTCGATCACCACGGGTTTTCAGCGGACTTTCATTGTTGGCAGGGACGGCTGGGTGCCTGTCCACGGCAAGAAGGTACGGATCAGTAACGTTCACGTCGAAGAAGATGCTGCTCGCAGAGTGAATTGGTGCGACACGGCGGACAGGACGGTCTACTTTAATCTTGACCGTCTTGGCGTTCCGCTTACTGAAGTGATTACTGACCACAGGGATGTGGAATCGCCAAAGGAGCTCATCGAGCTTGCCAGGCAGATAGGCAGAGTGCTAAGAATCAGCCGAACTGGCAGAAGGGGAATCGGTTCAGCACGGCAGGACATCAATCTTTCGATCGAGGGAGGGAACAGAGTTGAAATCAAAGGCGTCCAAGACCTTGCCATGTT
>JBGQMW010000019.1:0-35700 GCA_041500785.1 Bathyarchaeia archaeon | reverse complement strand
TGACAATAACGATGGGTAATTGCAAAGAGCTTGAGGATGTTATAAGAATCGGAAAAGAGAATGGTTTCACGGGTGTAGTGTGTAACATATGCGCAGGTGAAACCGATGCTAGTCTTCCCATGGTTGTGAGAAAAGAAGAGAGAAGAACTGTAATGAAAGAACTGAGGCGAATGAAGACATTATACCCAAAAGATTTTCTCTTGAGCAAAACGATGATAAAATGGTATGAACATCCAGACCATAGGGGTCCATGCCACTGGGGCGATGAAGCACTACATTTTGATGTTTCATGGAACAGAAGATGTTTTGCAAACAATGCGGACTGTTCCAATTGCGGGTGCCTGGCAGGGGCCTTCCAAAGTCCTCTAAGAATGCTAAGGCATCCAAGAGAATTGATGGAAATAGGTGTAGGTTCATAAGCGAAATCAAATCATCGCTTCACCTATCGCCAAAATCGCCAATCGCCGAGGCACTCGAGAAACTAGTAAACGGAAAAGCTATACGATAAAAATCCTCGCAAACGCTTCACGTCGCGCTCGTTATCCTAAAAACCTGACAAAAAACAGAAAAGCTCGCGCCAGCCGATAATAACCGTATTCGAATCAGATTGACAAATCCCGTGCAATTCAAACATGATTAGCGCGCGCACTTAAATGCGATAGCACACACTAACCCAAGCATGCTCTAGCGCACGTTTATCGAATCTTCTTTGTCTTGCGCCACTTCACTTGGCCGCCGGCTTTTTCCACCAAGCCTCTTCCATGAAGAGTCCTAAGGCTCCGGTGAACTGAGCTGTATTCTGCCGTCTTGTAACGTATATCCCTCGCCCATAGAATCTCCGCTATGTCTCGTGCTGTCAGTTCTTGATACTTCTCCAAGATATCCAAGACCTTCCGTTGGTTTTTGCCGATTTTCTGCCCTTTGACCTTACTAACCATGCTTTCCACCCTTGCGCGCGCTAGCACGAACATGCTATCTGGAATGCTTGCTGCTAAATCTGTTGCTAATTATCAGGTTTGACTGCAGTTTCTTTGCGAAGCACGATGTACGGGGCCCTTTTTTCTGAAATACAGAGTTGTCGCCGCCAGAATTACAGTTGCAATACCAAAGCCGAACATCAAATTTCTGACGATGCCCAGTTCTGCGAATGAAGAGTCATATTTCTCTTTTATGTACTCATAATTCTGTTGGAGCGAATTGTAATCGGACCTCAGAGAGCTGCCGCTTACGTTTAAAGAGCCATAACTGGAGTTCAGTGATCTATATGCTGTCTGTAGGTTGCTGTACTGGCCTGTAAGGGACTGAAAAGTAAGATTCAGATTGTCATAGCTTCCAAAGAGTTGACTGTAGTCCTGCTGCAATTCGCTGCTGTTGATCTGAAGCTCACTGTACGCTTCTGAGAGCTCGGCGTAGGTGGAAGACCTCACATAGGTTGCGTAGAAAGCTGTCTTGCCGAAACCCTTGTCCGTGGAAGCTTCAACAATGTAGTACAGACTCGCCGACGTGCTCTGTGGAAGAATAGCCATAACTGGAATAGAAATGTTCTCTCCCTGCGAAAGGTGACGTGACAGAATCTGTTCAACGCGAAGCACCTGCCAGTTTTGGCCCACCAGACCTGAAATCCCTAGCGTAAGGTTGTAGATATCAACACCAATGTAGGCTCCGACGGTGAGATTGCATGTGACCATCTCAGCCGGGTGAACCTCCTCTGGAAATTCAAGCAAGCCCCAAAGGTATCCATACGTGAATGAAGCCATGCCAGAGCCTGACGCCTTTGCTGTCTGGACCGAAACTATCAGCACAAACATTGCCAAAAACACGATCTCCGCCTTGTTAGCCAACTCGAACACCACTTCCAACAATAGTCTGCTAGCATATTTATCACTAACTAACCTGGTTCAAAGAGGAAGAAGGGTTGTAACCACCAGAAACAAAAAGAAGCATTCGCTACGCGGCGGTCGACGATATCATTGGAATATCTGCAGTGACCTTCTTTCTATTTGCGTGTGGAGAGTAGCTGCCGATGCACGAAAAGAAAAAACGTTGTATGATTCGAGCAATGCCCTATTATGTTCTCAGCTATTCAGGAATGCTCACTAAGCCATATATTCAGATAGTCATGTTTCTTCTCCTTATTCGCAAGTGGCTCTCTTTTTCATGATTGGACGTTTCATCGTTATTGTATACTCCTCAAACTCTGTGTGATAAGAAAAACAGGGACATGGAGCTCAGACGGTGGGTCGAGAAGCCCAGAAAGTCGGAAAAATACGCTTAAGAATCAGAGCTCCCTTCTTCATTTGGGAAAATAATGTACTTTCACGTCATAGTGACAACCGAATGCAATTCTGAGTGCCGTTACTGTTTTGGCGAGGCGATGGAGGATGTTGATGAGGATTTCTCGGGTTTCGACGTTGACTATTCCTTGCCGACAAGATTGAGTTATGATGTGGGTTGCCTGAAGAAGCTATGCGAGCGTGACCCGTATTGCGTGCTGACTTTCTACGGTGGAGAACCCTTGCTGTGCATCGATAGCATAAGACAGATTATGGACACGGCTAAGGCCAAGCATTTTATGATTCAGACGAACGGGCTGCTTCTTGACCGGCTCGACGCTGGATATATGAACCGTCTTCACACGGTGCTCGTTTCGCTGGACGGGGACGAGGCTTTGACGGATTACTACAGGGGGAAGGGGACGTACAGGAGGGTTACTGATAATCTGAGACTGATCAGACGTAATGGTTTTAGGGGGGAACTTATCGCCCGCATGACTGTGATGGAGCAGACTGACATTTACAAGCAGGTTCGATGGCTGTTGGAAGGTGAATTTCCGTTTTCGTCTGTGCATTGGCAGCTGAACGCGGGGTTTTGGAAGAATGATTTTTCAAAGCGGGACTTCAAGCGATGGAGTACAGAAAACTATAACCCGGGTGTTAGGAAGCTTGCGAAGTTTTGGGTTTCAAGGATGGAGAAGAAGGGTGTTGTCCTGAAACTTTACCCACTGTTAGGCGTTGCGCATTCGGTCTTGTTTGGCGAAAAGAATAGTCTTCTGCGTTGCGGTGGGGGATGGATAAACTATGCTGTTCAGACGGACGGCTATATCATTCCATGTCCGACGATGTGGGGAATGAAGAACTGCTACTTGGGACATGTTTGTGACGTTGACCCTCTTAGACTGGGAAAGGTTTTTGTGGGAAAACCGTGTTCAGAATGTGACATCCTGGGGGTTTGTGGAGGTCGTTGTCTGTACGCTGTTTTGACCAAACGTTGGGATCCGGAGGCTTACAGCATGGTCTGCGACACGGTGAGAAAACTGGTGGAGGCGGTTTCTGAGCAGGTTCCTAGAATTTGGAAGCTCATTGACAAAGGAAAGGTTAGCCTCGGAGATTTTGAATATCTGAGGTATAACGGATGCGAAATCATCCCATGAAAGATGCTGCCATGCAGAGCGTTGGTTTTTTCTGTTGACGAACGTTTTCAATTGACCACTCAAAGAATTTTCTGCTGACCCGCCGTCTTCTTTCTTTGCCGTTTCAAGCTGTTATGGTTCTAGTCCGTTTTGAGGGGGTGTTCTTCCGGTTCTGGGGTTTAACCATACTTGAAGCGGCTGTTCTGGGCTGCTCTTTGAGGTTTCAGCAAGCGGCATGTTGCTTCGGGAATTGTTATTCGCACATGCTTTCCTAATCCGGTACCTGTGATACACATGTCGATTGCATTGCGTGATGCTCAGCATTTGAGTTGGAAGACGTTCATGAAGATTGGAGGCCTGCTTGGGTCTGAGCGGAATGAGAATTGGACCGCTTCTGCGATGATTACTGCTCTGCTCGAGGAAGCAGGTGAGGTTGCTTCTGCAGTCAAAGGGTTGGAAGAATCTAAGCCACCTGAGAAAGCCAAAACCAAGGAAATACTTGCGACTGAACTTTCAGACCTCATGTACACAGTGTTTGTTTTGGCAGAGCATTATGGGATTGAACTCGAGGAATCGTTCATGCAGAACATGGACAACAAGATAATCTCCAATCTACACTGAAGGCTTCTACATTCAATTCCTCCGCACAATCTCCCTCTTTCCTTTATCTGCTGTTTCCTATCGAGAACGCGCACACAAGGTACTGTTCGACTGGCAAATAATCTAATGGCAAGCTGGTCTTGATACTCGGGAGGCCCCTAGAAGACGGTAATCGTGTCTAGGACTCTTCGACTAGCTTCTCTAGGAATTCGCGTCTCATTTTCAGAAGGTTGTCCTGTCTATTTTTCTTCTTGACTTGTTTCGGCAGTGTTTGGAGGGCTATCAGCAGAATATCCTTCTTGCTCCAGAACTCGTGACGCTTTGAGAAAGATTTGCTGAAAATTCCAAGTGCTTGTTGCTCTATGCTCCTAGCTGTCTCTTCTGACAATCTATTCTCGCCTTCTCCGTCATGAACATCTCCAGGTTCTGAACAAAAAGATTCCTTCCAAATCCGCAATATATCCGAAGCCTTCTAGTGCTCTAGAAAGAACAGCCTTGCGTTGCGCGCGTTGCTGGTAATCGACTTCGTGATAGGAAACAGAAAAAATGGCAACAGCTCCGTCAGGGAAATGAGTTGAGCTTAACTCTACGGAAACGCATTTGACAATTGGCGGGAAAAAGGAGAAGTGCTAACGCTTCTTGAAAACAGCATCTGTTTCTCTGACGCGCTGCGCGACTTTCATGCCTATGCTCTGTCCTGCCAGTGCTGTTTGAACATTTTGGTGTTCAATCTGCATTGAGTCGACGACTTGTTGAGAATCGGTCGTCGGCCCCTTGATCACTATGGTGTCCCCGACCTTCAAAGGTGCCTTCAGTTCGATCACTGCCACATTTATCTTCGAGAAGAAGTGTGTTATTCGTCCAATTTCAACAAGCTCTTCTTCGCTCACGAAATTGTCCCCAACGCATAGTTAGGCTGGAATTGCATAAATAGTTTGTCAAGCTTGGCTGCCTTCAAGATAAGTCTGGAAAGCCTTTTCAACGCTCACCGACAAGTTTTTTCCCCTCATGTTCTCTACGGCCTTGATTGTGACGGGTTTGTATGCAAAATTCCGGCCTACCCAAGACCCTGGAACCTTACCTTCTTCATCCACCAAGATGCAGCCCTTCCAACCCACCCACCGTTGATTATTCTCAAAAGCGACTTTCTGGGCCAATGCAGCCGCCGCGGTGCTTCGCTTCTTGATTTCTGCCAGCGGCACAAAATGTTCTCTCATCTCTGCAGCAGGGGTCTTCGGCCTAGCAAAAAATTTGGATACATTCACGATGTCCGGTTCAACTTGCTCTATCAACTGCAGAGTCTTATTGAAGGCCGCATCGCTTTCTCCTGGAAAACCGCAGATCACGTCAGTCGCCAATGTCAACGTTGGGAAACGGCGTCTGAAAGCATCAACAACTTTTCTGAATTCTTCCACAGAATAGAAACGGCGCATCGACTTCAGAACATTGTCATCGCCACTCTGAACTGGCAAATGCACGAACTTGAAGATGTGCTCATCCTCAAAAGCCTCCAGTAAATCTTCGAGCATGTCCATAGCCATGTTAGGGGTCATCATACCCACACGGACTCTGAAATCACCATCCACCGCGCATAAAGCCTTAAGCAATTCAACAAGGTTCGTACCCTTGTCTCGTCCGTAACAAGCAACATCCTGCGAAGTCAGCCATAACTCCCGGAACCCCAAGCTGAAGTCCTCTTTTGCCCTGTCAACGATGTCCATAACGCCGTGGCTCCTCAAAGGCCCTCTCGCAAAAACGACGCAACAATACGCACACGAGCCTAAACACCCATAGCTTACGGGAATAATGCTAACAACTGGATTTCCAGGCACACGCGGCAGAGTAAGCTCCGGCAAATCGTGCGGGACCGACTCGAGGTTATTCGTTTTCTCACCCTTCAAAACACGGCCCACAAGATCTACGATGCTTTGACCCGCTGCCGGTCCGGCGACTCCATCGAACTTGACCTCGCGCCTCAGCCTTTCAGGGTTGACAGACGACAGACACCCAGCAACAATCAGCTTCTTCGATTTTGAAACCTGCTTCAACGCTTCAATCATGCGATTCTCGGTCGGGCCTTTAACCGCACACGTGTTGTAGATCACGACATCCGCAGAAGATACAGAACGAACGAGTTCATACCCAGCACGGGCTAGACAGCCGGCAAGCACTTCGCCGTCAGCCATGTTTGTGGAACATCCGAAACTCCTGATGAAAACCCGCATATTCTTCCATCGCAACACGCTAAATGCTACACTAAGGAATAAAAACATGAAGGTCGCGAGCTCAGGGATTTAACACAAACGTGAAAGTGTATGAAGGCAAAATTTAAAAGGATATGGCTCAACATATTTGTAGCATATTTACAGCATATTGCTTAGAAGTATAACAGAGAAAGGCTGGTCCTTTGTTTACTTGGAGGGAGATGATTGAAGTTAATAACTCTATATCTGCCTGAGACCTATCTCAAGGCGTTGGACCAGCTCGTAGGTGAGAAGTTCTACCCGAACAGGGCTGAAGCCATACGAGTAGCTATACGGGATATGATCAGCGAGGAAGTTTGGAGGAAAAACGCTGGTGGCTAGAATGGAACCTAAAGAAGATGCAGTGAAGTACACATGGAGCGTTACGGGGCTGGATCCCGGGCGGTCTGGTTGCTGTCACGTTGTCGTGATCGGCGTTGGAGGAGCAGGCAGCAATACTGTCACTAGGCTAATGGAGGCAGGCATAGCTTCTGCAGAGTGTGTTGCCGTAAACACGGATGCTGTTCACTTGCAGGCTTCGAAGGCTAATCACAAGATCTTGATAGGCGAGAAGTTAACAAAGGGTTTAGGTGTCGGCGGAAACCCTAGGCTGGGCAGGGCAGCGATTGAAGAGTCTCGGAAGCTGATTGAAAACTTGCTTGCGAATGTAGATATCGTTTTCATAACTGCGGGTCTGGGCGGCGGCACTGGAACAGGTGCAGTGCCAGTAATCGCAGAGATTGCGAGGAGAAAAGGTGCACTAACCGTCGGTGTCATCACTATGCCGTTCAAAATGGAAAAGAGTCGCACTCAACTTGCTTCCAAGGCTATGACAGAAATGCGCAGGCAATGTGATACTGTTGTCGTTATCGACGATAACAGACTCATGCAGCTGGTTCCACAACTGCCGATAACTGAGGCCTTCAGAGTGGCAGACCAGGTCCTGGCCAACGTGATAAGAGGCATCATCGAAACGATTTCGACACCAAGCATGATTAACATGAATGTCGCAGACTTCAAAACAGTTGTACACAAAGGCGGACTTGCGGTTGTGGGCGTCGGCGAATCCGATGCTCCGAACCGAGCAGAGGAAGCAGTGCGAAGCGCGTTAAGCACACCGTTGTTAGACGTTGGCTTCGCTGGAGCCAAAGGAGCCTTGATTCACGTCACGGGCGACGATCACATGACCCTTGAAGAGGTAAACCACGTTGGGGAAATAGTCACCCAAATGATGGACTGCAACGCACATGTTATCTGGGGGGCAAGAGTGAATCCTCAGCAAGTGGGCAAGCTCAAAGTCACGCTTGTAATGACGGGTGTTGGCAGACCGCACGCTCTGAGTAGCTTGGCGAAAATAGCGCCCCACCTCTACAACATGGAACCACGTGCTGAACAGGAGAAAACTTTGGGAATAGACTTGGACCTCTACCAGATGGAGAACTTCTAAAAAACCCCTTCTTTTCTAGCGTCTACTTCTTTCGCGCAACTATCTTCTGTAACCTGAAACTGATTGGAATTGCTTTTCCAAAGGGCTGGCATAGGCCTTTGACTATGGCCTTGACAACCTCGTTCGCGTCTGGTTCTGCCTGAATCAGCGTGTAAGCGCAGCCTATCTCAGGGCCGTAGTGGGCGTCACTGCCCGCCACTCGAGGTTTTCCTAAACGTTGAGCAATCGTTTCGTTCTTTTTCACGGAATTACGGAACGGGAGAGCTGATGAGTTGATGACTTCGACAGCGTCTACCCTTGAGGGTGTGCGGTTGCCCAGGCCGCTTTTCAGTAAGCCAGTGGGATGGCAGGCTACTGCGATGCCGTTTGCTGCATGGATTCTCTCTATGGTTTCGTTGACATTCAGTTTGCTGGGGATGGGTTCTTGTATGTTAAGCGCGATGACGTGTCCTTGAAGGCTTTCTATTTCCATGCCTGGAATTATGAAAAAACCTGTTTCCTCAGCGATCTTGGCGGCTCCGTCCAGATTGTGGTGGTCTGTTACTGCAACGCCGTCGAGGCCAGTCTTCTGGGCGTAATATACTAGTTCTCGGCCGGTTATTGTCGAGTCTGCAGAGTAGCATGAATGGACATGTAGGTCTATTTTCAAGGGCAAACTGTCACGGCCTCGGCCTGAAGCTAGGACGCAGCTGCCAGTGCCTTTCGAACCTTCTGGAGTCTTTCTTCAAGTTCTTTTTCATCTGAGTCTATCTTCCTGAACAGAGGCTTTGGGTTCCCTATCTTGTGGTTGGTCGGAAGGGGCGTCAGAGCTTCCTTCCATTGTTCATGGACGCTACCAGATAGATTAAGGGTCTTCCAGATTTCTTCCGCGGAAAACGGAATGAACGGCGCGGAAACTATTGCCAGGGCCTTTACGTACTGCGCTGCAACGTGGAAGATGCTAGCAGCATTTGTCCTGTCGGTTTTGATTAGTTTCCATGGTTCTTTCTCGTTCAGATACTGGTTTCCGGTTCGGGCTATGCCTATTACGGTTGTGATTGCCGACTGGAGCTCGCAGTCTTCGAGTTGTTTGGCGACAGTTTCCACTTTCTCTTCCAAACTCTTCAGGATTGCCTGCGAATCAGAGTCAAGCGGCTGAGACGCTGGTATTTCACTATTGAACTGGGTGGTGATGAAAGTTAGTGTCCGGTGGATGAAGTTCCCGAACGTGTCGTTGAGGTCTGCGTTGATTTTTTCTATGAATATTCCCCATGAGAAGTTGGAGTCTTTGGTTTCAGGCCTCGTTGCTATGAGATAGTAACGCCAGTAGTCTGCCGGGAACAGCTCCAATGCTTCGTGCATCCATATGCCGATTTTCTTGCTTTTCGAAGCTTTTTCGCCCTTGAACTGTAGGAATTCTGTTGCAGCAACGTTCCACGGTAGGTTGTAGTCTTCATGTGAAGCCATGAGCAATGCGGGAAGGATTATGGTGTGGAAGGGTATGTTGTCTTTACCTATGAAGTACAAGGTGCGAGCTTCTTTGTTAAACCAGTAGTCTTTCCACGCCTCTGGGTTATCATGGTTTTTGAAGTATTCGATGGTCGCTGACACGTAGCCCAGGACTGCTTCGACCCATACGTAGATTGTTTTTCCTTCAGCGCCTGGAAATGGCGCGGGGATTCCCCAGCTCACGTCTCGTGTGACGGCTCTGGGTTTCAGTCCTTCTTTGATAAGGTTCAGGCTGAAGTTTCGTGCGTTTGCAGGTAACCTTTTGTTCTGCTCAAGGCATGCTCTTATCCGGTCAGAGAATTTTGGCAGGTCAAAGTACCAATGCTCAGTCTCCTTGACTACAGGTTTGCTCTTGCAGATTGCACAGTACGGCTCCAGCAGAAGAGTTGTTTCGAGCAGTCTGCCGCAGGCTTCGCATTGGTCTCCTCTGGCGTGCTCGTATCCGCAATAGGGGCATTTTCCTTCAACAAACCGGTCTGGCAGGTAACGTTTGCATTTTTCGCAGTAGAGCATTTCTGTTTTTTTGGTGAATATGTAGCCGTTGTCATAAATTTTTGTGAGATGTTCTTTCACGAACTGTTTGTGCGTTGGGCTTTCGGTTCGGGTGAAGTTGTCAAAGGTTATGCCCCACTTTTCAAGCAGTCCAAGAAGCATGGCATGGTTCTTATCGGCCAGTTCTTTGGGAGAAACTCCGAGTCTGATGGCTTCAACCTCAATAGGCGTTCCATGCTCGTCTGACCCGCTTACCATGACCACATCTTCACTTCTCAATCTGCAATATCGGGCGAAAACGTCGGCAGAAAGCAGTGAGCCGACGAGGTTGCCCAGGTGTGGAGTCACGCTTAGGTAAGGCCACGCTGAAGTTACGAGAACCTTGAGTTTCACAGCATCCTCAAATCCTCAAGATAGCTGGAAACAGATTGCAGCTCCGCTCATTTAGGTTATGCGGTTTTTTCGCGATTTATGCGTTTTTCAGCATGGGCTCGCATGTTATTTTTGCTTCCTGAACAGGTTAATGCCTTAGCGTGCACTAATAAACCACTTCTTCCAAGACTGCAGTCTTGTTAGCTATCGTTTGCCGCAAGCTGAGAATAGAATCTATATACACCGATTGTGAACAATTAGATGAGTGGTTTTGTTGTCAGATCAGAACGAAGAGGAACAGAGAGAAGACTCACTACCCTTGAAAGTCAGAGACGTAATGGTGAGGGAAGTAATCACTGTGGATGAAAACTCCACGGTCAAAGAGGCTGTCGACATTATGAACGAATTTCAGATAGGAAGCCTCATAGTGCTGGAAAGAGGAAAGGCTATGGGCATAGTTACGGAAAGGGACTTTTTGAGAAGGGTTATTGCAGGAGCAAAGGATGTTATGAATACTAAAGTAAAGGAGATCATGACCACTCCATTGGTTGTTGTTGAGCCAAGCACGGATTTGGAAGAAGCTATGAAATTGATGTTTCAAAATAAGATAAAGAAGCTGGCCGTAGTTGATGCAAACAAGCTTGTGGGCATAGTAACCCTAACAGACATTGCA
This sequence comes from Bathyarchaeia archaeon, assembly GCA_041500785.1. GTDB lineage: Archaea > Thermoproteota > Bathyarchaeia > Bathyarchaeales > Bathycorpusculaceae > JBGQMW01. The sequence goes on along the minus strand of JBGQMW010000019.1, from coordinate 24,976 downwards.
CGCTTTCAGCCTCAGATGATAAGAATGCTGAAACAGCTTGCCTCAAAACAGGCGGCACCGAAAAGCATGCGGAAAGTCATTGACTACTACATTGTCTAGGGCGCCAGCCATTGTCGTCACCCTCACAGTCTGCACGCGTCTGCTTGGTTTCAAGTTTTTCCGTATGAGAAACGATTGTGTTCTGGAGTTCTACACTTCGCTAATAACATTTATTAAGTCTTAAGAAGCAAGGATGCTTCTGAGTGTGAACTCGAAATGAAACAAACTGCGCTTTCAAGGAACAAGATGAAAGCCAAAGTGGGAAACAGGCAAAACCCTGAAGTCAACGCAGAAGCTGTGACGATACTGCGAACTGTTAAGGATCAAGAAGCCTTCTACTTCTATGAAGACGTTGGAAAACCAACGGGCGAAGTTGCCAGAAACCTCTCCGACTTTCTGGACAAGGTTAGGTCTGCCAAGTCAGAGAGTCTAGTGTTCCACGTTCAGAGAAACGACTTCCAAAGTTGGGTCCAGAAAATCCTCGGCGACAAAAAGCTTGCCCAAAAACTGGAAAGAATGCCTCCGTCAAACAGTAATGAAATCAGAACATGCATCTGCAGAGCGGTTGAGAACCGCATCAAAGAACTGAAAGAAACATCAACAACAATCCTCGTAAGTGACAATTCAGTCTTGCTGCCTGCTAGAATCTAGCCTTCCCGCGCCGCGTATTCTCCGCAGCTCTGAACTCGCGCAGTTTTCCTCACTTTTTCTCTTCCGGCATGCGTTGGGTTTCACATTCCTCGCTTTGTGCGATCCAGACAGACTCTGAGTCACGATTTGATATCTGTTTTCGTTCTTCACACATGTTAAATAAGGCAGGGAGCATAGCTTCAGCGACTAATGGCGGTGCATCGGTGAAAATGACCGATTTCTTGATGTGGGCACTTTGGTTTGTCTTCGGCGCATACAGTGTTTGGTTCGTAACAAAAGCCAAACGACCGCAAGCCCTAACATTGGACGAGCTGGTCCTTCTCTGGAAGATTCACAAGCAGCAGTCAGGATGCGACACGCCGCTCTCGAAGATGGACCCGATAACGAACTCGCATACGAACGAGTTCTCAGGCTTCAGATGCAGATGCGGCTACAAGTATCAATCTCAACGTTTAATCGTTCAAAGGCATGCACTTGACAAAAGCATGTTTCTGGGAATATCGTCCAACACTCCAGAGACCGTGCATCTAGCAGAGACTTGAGGTAATGAGAAAACTCCAGAGCATGAATTCCATGTGAAGGGGCTTTTTGAGGTAGGATTCAAGAAGATGTGTTTCAATTGTTAAGAATAGCAGAAGGGTCCGTCACCGAACGATCCAACCATCGGGGTTCTGGTATCTGACGAATGCATTGCCCTTCCACAGAATGTCCGCGAGTGCGCAAAAATCCTTGCTTGACATCCACTTTCTTCTGTACATTGCATCTCGCCAAGGAAAAGAATCGCAAATCTCAATATAAACCGATTTGCAATTGCACGTATATGTCGGTCGTCGACATGTCCCAAACATGTCAAATGGCCTAGCAACTGTGGACTTGGGATGCGCGCGCGTAGTCTTCGGTGGGTATACGCTTGCACCACGTGCGCTTCATGGCAAACCTTAAAAACAATTGGAGCAGAGAATATACCTCTATTCTGGTGAAAGGATTGAACTATTACTGGAGAATCATGGCTCTCATAGGCACAATAATGTTTGCGGTCTCAGGGTTTCTACCTATTTTTGTCGCCTCAGGAGCGCTGGGCATAGTGTATGAGTACCAGTACGTGGGATCTGAAGATTGGAGTGGCAGTTTTGCCTCTTATCCCGTTGGTACATTAGGGTTGTTGTTACTCGTGATTCTGTGGCCGATAGCGCTTGTTCTGAGCATATTGTCGATCTTGAAGCGGAAGATAGCTCTTGTTGCAGGAATATTCGGGATAATATGTTGGGCTGGTGGGGTAATGTATGATAGTGCAGGCTCTGCATGGATACAGTATGGTGCAGGAGTCTACGTAGGGTTTGTGGCAGCCGCACTTTTGCTGGTCGCCTACTACCTTAAACCCAAACAGACGGCACCATCGACTTCGCCTCAGCCGTTCGCGCCACCACCACCTCCGCCGTAAGCGAAGAATCGCAGAAGGAACGGACAAAACGCCAAGATCTTGAATAAATCGCCACATGAAACGCGCTTTCGCCTTAGAATAACCCAATTCTTCTATTCATCAATTCTGTCCGTTGTTAGCCCTACCTGCCAATATGGAAACAACCTCTTTCATCTTCGAGACAGGCATGTTGGACTTCATCCCTCGGGTGTGAAAAATAGTCAAACAGGCTTCAAAACCCTCACGCTCTACAGCTTGAGCGACATCTTTCACCGAAGGAACCGGAAGGCTCATCGCCTCACACAGCTTGTCGATGACGAAATATGATAATGGAGCGTCGGCTTCGCCTTCCGCTAAGTCCAGCATTTTCTCGATGCGTTTACCGAGCTTGAGCTTACGGCGGCTTACGTCGTCTTTCATCAGCCCGCAGAAGTGCGGATCGAAGAGCTTGCCGACCCACATAGGTCCTCCAAGGTTTAGCTTTGAACCGCATTCACCACATTTATCATTGATGCGAAGAGGGTACAGTCCTTCGATTGTTTCCCTGTGAAAGCATATGTAGCAGTGTAGCACGTATCCCATGTTCTGGAGGCTTTCGTCAGCATTTTTTGCACCGTGTTTCACAGTGCTGTACACTCTAACGTAGTGTTCTGCTTGATGGGCAAAAACAATGCGGATACCCATGTCGTGCTTTGCTGCGGCAGTCGCCATACTTCCCGCGACTAATCTCACAGCAAGCTCATGACAGTACTCGGCACGCAAAGGTTTCCCGCCATATTTCCTGATGCATGCTCGAGGGTGAACACCGCACAGAGGAGCCATATCCGTTGCAGTAACGGCAAGAAGCCCGCCGTCACGTAAGGCTCGGATTGCAGAGTCTAGAAAGTGTACAGGTGAACCAAAAGGGTCAATGTCCACGCAATCGAACCGTTTCTGAGGTGCACTGTACGAACTCAAAAGGTAGTTGGCCTCTTCGTTTTTCACTTCAACCTTGCCTGCTAGCTTGTTTAACGCGATATTGTGCTGCGCGAGTTTAAAGGCTCGCTCGTTGATGTCACCCATCACAACCATTTCTAGGCCTTCAACTTCAGCTGCAAAACGTATGCCTCTCAATCCTGAGGCTGTCAAGGGCTCGCAGATTCGCAGTTCATGATCCGTTAGCTTCTTGTGAGCCTGCAAAGCTAGAACTGCGAGGTCACGATTCAACTCCATAACCGGATTATAGAAAACAGGAGCCTTTGAAGGTGCATAGTCACAGGGCAGCTTCTTGTAGGCCTTGAGTTTTGGAACGACAACCTTCACCTTGCCTTCTGAGATTGTTTCAGTTGGAAAATCAGGTTTGAAGTCTACGTAGCGCATGCTTTGTATGTTCCTTGGGTACAGTTATGGAAAAGTCTTTTATGGGCAATATTAGACTTCTGGTCTAGCTGTGAAGCCTTTGAACAAACGTGTTTTGCTAGTGATGGGCAGTCCCGGAGTCGGAAAGACCACTGTCCTACTCAAAACGGTGGACGCGTTGAAAGCTAGAGGTTTCAGTGTTGGCGGCATGGTGAGCCGTGAAGTCCGTTCATGTGGAACACGTGTGGGCTTCGAAGTTACGGACTTGTGCACAGGGAAAACAGGCTGGCTTGCTCACATAAACCAGAAATATGGTCCGAAAGTGGGCAAATACCGTGTCAACTTGGGGGATCTTGATAGTGTTGGGGTGGAAGCTGTGCAGAAAGCCAATGAGGAATGTGACATCGTGGCGGTGGATGAGGTCGGCCCGATGGAGCTTTTCTCGGAGAAGTTCAGGATAGAAGTGAAAAATGCTGTTGAAGGACGAAAACCTGTTATCAGTACCGTTCACTGGAAAGCTGAAGACAGGCTCTTGAAGATGATGAAGGCAAGACAGGACGCGGACACGTTCATGGTCTCATGGGAAAGCAGAGAAAACTTGCCGGGGACAATTGCGGGAAAGGCCTTAGAATGCCTCACTGCAACTAGATTGGAGCGGGAAACAAAGTGACAACCGACGGCGGACAAAGAGAGCAAGGTAAAGCATTGGTTGCAGGCGTTGACGAAGCGGGCCGCGGCTCAGTCATCGGCCCGTTGGTGATAGCGGGAGTCTTGATCAAGCATGAAGATTTGCCTGTTTTGAGGGATTTGGGAGTTAAGGATTCGAAACTCCTGACTCCGAGCAGGCGCGAAGCGCTTGCCGTCGAGATTAGGAAGGTCTGCCAAGACTGTCATGTGACGAAGTTGTCGCCTCAGGAAATCGATGCTGTGGTTCTCGGCGGCAGAAAACTCCACAAACTGAATTATTTGGAGGCCCAAGTCATGGCCCGAGTGCTTGATGTGTTGAAACCGGACAAGGCTTATGTTGACGCTGCAGATGTGCTGGAAAGACGCTTCAAACGTGATATTCTGGAGTGTATGTCTTTAAAAGTGGACATCGTTTCGGAGCACAAGGCTGACAGGAACTATCCTGTTGTTTCGGCGGCATCGATAATCGCAAAAGTGGAAAGAGACAGCGAAATTTCCGAGCTGGCTAAGAAGTATGGCGATGTTGGGTCAGGGTATCCTTCAGATGAGAAGACGATCGATTTTCTCAAGCTCTGCGTGAAGTTGGGTGATTATCCCGAGTGCGTCAGAAGGTCGTGGAAACCAGCCAAGAAAGTCAGAAGCGAGAAGGGCAATAGGCAGATTAAGCTCATGTGACTCTGGCGATCAAGTCTTCAGGGCCGTTCATCTGGGCGACTTCCTCCTCGCTGACGCAGGGTATGTCTTTTTTTCGCTGCTGCTCGCCTTCGGTTATCAACACTGGATGGGCGTTAACAAGTTTGCTTATGCTGAGGATCTCGGCTACTCGTCGGTTAAGCTCAGGCTCCTTGGAGCTTGCGATGCCGCCGAGTATTCGTTTGCTGTCAGGGGCGAGTATAACAAAGTCGAAAGGTGCCCGTTTGACCGTTGTGATCTGGCACTTGGCAAACCTGCTCACGATCTTTTGCAGGAGCCTGTTCCTTGAAAACATTCTCTTCGCGGTGTTAAAGAGGCAAGGTTTTTGCGGTTCTTCTGATGTTTCAAGTATGTTAACCTGTTTGGCAACGGGAATTCCAAGGGCCCTTATCATGTTGTACGCTGCTGGAACGGATGCCTTGGCCATTCCACGTTCATATCCGTAGATTGTTCTCCGCGAAATACCGACCATGTCGGCTACTTCACCTACTGACAAGCCACGTTCTTGTCTTCTCCACCTCAAGGCCCGGCTGTCAATCTCAACATAGTATCCGCCTGGACTGGCCTGAACAAGAGGGAATTGACCATGGACTAGGACACTTCCGAATGTTTCAGAGGTTACTGCCACCACGCCATGCCGTGTGTACACTGTGTCGTTTTCTAGCGGTTTTCCTCTTGTTTGTTCGCAGATTAGAAGAGGAGTTGCGGAGAGGTTTTCTGATATTGCCCTCAGCTCGTGCAGGTCCTGTGCGGAAAGGCTGTTTATGTCAGGCTGCGACCTTACGAAAATCAAGGTGTGACCTTTTCTTGCGGCAAAGTGGAAGCAGCTGGGGCGTGAACTGCAGCGTTCAGAGACAGTGAAACCCGACTTCATCAAGATAAGTTCTGGGGCTTCACGAGTGTCTCCCTCCCCCATAGTCATAAAACCGTCACTAGAAATCATGCATTGCATTGTGGAATATAAACAATGCTTGTTTTCTCGAACGGTGTCATCTCTGTGCTACTATCATGGCGTGGGCTTTGTCGTAGGGTTCAAGGTTCACGATTTCCTCTATCCTGAAACCGCGTTTTTCCAGAACGCGCATTTCGCTTCTGTACACGTCAGATGGATCTCTTGTGACATCGATGCTCTGGGCTTTGACGGCAAGGATAACCCAGCCGGACTTTGCCAAAAACACGTCTGCATTGTCTGCTAACACTTTGGCCTGTTCGGGCTGCGCTATATCGCAGTAGATGTCATCGGCTTTCCCCTGGATGAACATTCGATACTTTTCTGGAAAACGTGCGTCTTCAAGTATTGGCGACATGTTGAATCTGTATTCGCAGACGTTGTCGACAAGGTCTCGGATTGACCTTGACGCGAATTCTACGCAGTACACGTGTCCTTTTTCGCCTACTATGTCTGAGACGTGGCTAGGCGTGGTTCCTGAAGCTGCACCGAGATACAATACCTTGTGTGTAGGCTTTATAGGCACGGTCTTGAGTCCTTTCAAGATTGCGCCTGCCAGTTTGCTTCTGAAAGCGTCCCAGACCCTGTATTCGACGCCTCCGTAGTGTATGAGTCTTTCACCGTAGACGTTCCTTCCAGGCGCCAAGTTTTTCGTGGCCAGTCTCTGTGCGCCATCTTCAAGAGTTGCTTGGTATATTTCCTCGAATTCTGGGTGCGGCCTGGCTTTAACGTTCACGTCTGTGTTTTCTCCACTTGTTGTCATGTCTGGAAAATTCCTTTCGAGGTCTTTCAGGCTGGGGCTTCGGGGGTGGCAGTGGAGGCGGTTGGTCGTATTTCTGGCGGATTTCCGCAATTCTCTTGTCCAAGGCTGCCTCAAGTTCGTCGCCTATGTGTCTTCCTCCGAAAGCGTCTGCTCTAGTTGCTATTGCTACTTTTCCCGCGAGGGCTCTTGCGATCTTGCCCCTTTGCCATCTTTTTGCGTCATGCAGCAGCGTATGCTGGAAGATCATTCCATGCTTAGGAGGTCTTGCGCCCGTTTTGAGCGAACGGAACAGTGCTTTTTCAGCGCCCAAGACTTGGATGGTACTTGCAGGTCGCTTTGCCAGGTTCATCAGTCCTCCCCCGGCGGCTATTAATCGTGCTCCCAGAAGAGAACCGAGGAGGCATTTGGTGTTAGGTGCGACTTCTTCCATCGTTGAGTCCAAGTATTTCTCCAGACTCTCACGCAACTGGTACATGATGAGCAGGTTTTTGCAGAGTGATTGAATCTGTGTCAAGTCTACCTCTTCCAGGTCGGCGCCCATTGATTTCTCTGCGACTTTAGATATTCCTTCTGCTTTGGCTTTTGGGACGTCTTCTTTCTCAAGGTTTTCGAGCGTGAAGTTGTCTTTGCTTCCGAGGTCTACTACGAGGCGCGCGTACGTTTCATGCTTTTCCAGAAGCCTGTCAAGTTCAGGGAAGTGTGTTCCGTACCATTCCCTTACTCGTGCCATGAGCATGTTGATGGTCTTGTCCAATTCGTCAAGGGTTTGGATGGCTTGGGCAACGACCATATCTCTTTTCTCAACAGCGCCTTTGACACGCAGCTTCGTGGTTTCCATGGCCACGTTCCGCATCCAAATGTTGAATTCATCCGCGTCGCGAACGAAGCCGGCTTTCACTGCGAATTTTTCGGGGTCAGAGCGCACGAGTTCACCGGCGCGAGTGGATTTGGAGAACTCGGTCTTAACCTTCAACCGTTCGGCGACTTCTCTGGCAAGGTCTGCGTTCTCTAAAACGAAAACGTCATAATCCTTTTCGTTCAGCTGCTTGATCAATGAGCTGAGCTCTTCCGTGACTTTGCCGGCATCGAACTTCATCAGGGCTTTTGCGGCTGCATCCGGCTTCTTTGGGTACAACACGTAGCCGGCAAGCTTGCTTTCGTCGCTAAGAACAAGTATGCCGAAAGAGCTTCCGATTATCGTAGCTTTCATTCTTGAGCCTCAGCATACTATCCCCACCTAACCCCTAATAAAGACTTACGTGACACGTAATCTTGAACAGCCGATTGTGCGTTGTATTTTTGGGCATTCTTGTGCTGCTGTGACTACGTCCTGTAATTGCCAGTTGAGGGAGAATCGTGTTCGACCAGTCGTCAATGCGATTTGCAGGGGAATTTAATATAAGCTGAAAAGACTTTATTGAGTTGTCGAGGGTGCTGGAAAGTTTGAGGCCTAATTCTCTCTGCGTTGACCTTGCGGGCTTGCGGTTGGATAACCCTACGATGTTGGCTTCTGGAATTCTGGGGTACACCGCTGACACGATGGAGACAGTCGAGAAGAATGGCGCAGGCGCTATCGTTTCAAAATCCATCGGCCTGAAACCGCGCAGAGGCTACGCAAATCCCACTGTCGTTCAAGTGAGCGGTGGTTTGATCAATGCTATGGGTCTTCCTAACCCGGGGATAAGCAGATTTGTCGGCGAGATTCATCATGCTAAACAGGTCTTGAACGTGCCCTTTGTGGTGAGCATCTACGGTTTTTCCGCAGAAGAATATGCTGAGGTGGCAGGGAAAGCTGCAGATGCTGGTGCTGATGCTGTGGAACTGAATGTTTCGTGTCCTCATGTGAAGGAAACGGGTTTGGAAATTGGTCAAAACCCCCGAATTCTCGCGAATGTTGTGCAAAAAGTGAAAGCCGCTGTGAAGGTTCCAGTGTTTGTCAAGCTGTCTCCAAACGTGACGAGTGTCGTTGAGATTGGAGAAGCAGCTGTGAAGGCTGGAGCTGACGGGTTGACGGCGACCAACACTGTGAGGGCTATTGCGATAGATGTTGAAACGAAGATGCCGATTCTATGCAATAAAGCGGGAGGTCTATCTGGACCCGCCGTGAAGCCTATTGGGCTGAGAAGTGTGTACGACTTGTATGAGCGGGTCAAGGTTCCGATAATAGGATGCGGAGGCGTCACGAACTGGCAGGACGCGGTGGAGTATCTTCTTGCAGGAGCCACTGCGGTGCAGGTTGGTACGGCGATAGCCATAGAAGGAACAGCCGTCTTCAGGGCGATCTCGCACGGAGTAAGCAGTTTTCTGGAGAGAAAAGGGTGCAGAAGGGTGAAGGACATTGTCGGTCTGGCGCATCGAAGCTAACTGGTTAAGGACTACGCCGATTCTTAATGTGAAGGTTGAAAGCCCGACAGTGAAAACTATCTCGTTCAAGGATGGACTGTGCGCGAAGGCCAAGCCTGGACAGTTTCTGATGTTGTGGATTCCTGGCGTGGATGAAATACCTTTCAGCATTCTAGGTGGCAACGCTGACGGCATCGTGAGAGTCGCTGTCAGGAAAGTGGGCGATGCGACGCAGGCGCTGCACGAGAAGAAAGTTGGCGATCTCATAGGAATACGAGGTCCTTTCGGAAACTCGTTTTCATTATCAGAAGGAAAGGTCTTGATGGTGGCAGGAGGCACGGGCACGGTTCCTATGTTGTTTCTTGCTAGGACGCTCGTGAACAAGGCGAAGATCATACTTGTGCTGGGGGCAAAGACTGGGAATGAACTCATGTTCAGGGAAGAGATAGAACGCGAATTCAACAGGAACAAACTGCGGCTACTCATGTCTACAGAAGACGGAACATGCGGTATCACAGGCTTGTGCACCCAACCAGTTGAACAGATACTGCGCGAAGAAGAGCCTGACATGGTGTATGCTTGCGGGCCTGAACGGATGCTTCTGAAAGTCTTCGAGATGTGCGAGAAGCACGGAACGAGGCTTGAAGTGAGTTTGGAACGCTTAATGCGATGTGCAATGGGCCTGTGTGGAAGCTGCACGATCGGCAGATACCGTGTGTGCAGGGATGGACCAGTCTTCACCGCAAAGAAACTGGAAAAAGTCAAGACGGAGTTTGGCTTTTCAAAGCACGACTTTGACGGACGCAAGATCCGCATTTAGTAGTTTGTGGCGCGCGTGCCTGTTCCCAAGATCGTTTGCGAAGTATTCTCATACTTCTTTCTTGATGACACAACCCCTTGAAGAAACATACGCAACTCAATCCTACTTCACCCAAAAAAAGGAATTCAGGAACACGTTAGCGCGCTATGAACCCACAAAGTGCAAAGGTGCGAAATGTCCAGTGGGTTTTGGCTTTCAACTCCCACTACGCGGGATCTTTTATCGAACCGGTTCTGAAAATGCTGCGATGGCCAGTGTTGCGGACTACTTTCAATTCCAGAAACCAACCCATAGATGCTAAACTGCCCGTATCTTCAATTCAAAAAGGTTATTGGCATCCTGAAGGGCGAAATCTCCCGCATCATTCCTTTTTTTTCTATTCTCAGAAATGGAACTTTCTAAAAGATTTAAGTCTTAGAAAATGTGGAATGTTACTTGTCAATCATCAAAGGACAATAGGAGTTGTAGTTTGAGAAAGCTGCGTTGTTTGATGTCACTTGTCTTTATTGATGGCGCGCGGCGCAGGAAAGATTGTTCCATAAGCCTTAAATCGCGAGACACCTGAGTGTTATACTGCTTGATCGAATCCAGAGAATGTCTACAGTTTTAAGGATTGGTGAGCAGGTGGGAAACTACCTGCCGTTTAAGGCTCAAATGAACCAGAAAAATGGAGAAAGGAGAAACTACAGGAATGAACAAAGTCAGATCAATAGTCACTTCACTTTGTCTATCCGCACTTGCGCTTTCACTACTCATCGACGTTTTCGCTTATCCTCCTATTACACAGCCCGACACGTTGTTGTCCGCAGTCGCACAAGGTTGGGCGCCGGTCACTGTTGACCCTGCGTGGTGCAACGAGCAAGCCAGCAAACAACTGATCTTCAATGTGTATGAACCATTGATCTTCTACAACGGGGAACACGTGGATATGTACATGCCGCAGATCGCCACGTCTTGGACACTTCAAAACATTACAGGGACCACAAATCCGGAAGGCCTGCCATGGTACTTCAGATACACGTTTGCAGTAAGACAAAACGTCAAGTTTCATGACAACTCAACAGTGTTGACGCCACAAGACGTCGAGTATAGCATAGAAAGAGCCATGGTTCAAGACAGAGATGGTGGACCGACGTGGATGTTGTACCAGCCTCTTCTAAATTCATACAGGGCCAGTGACCTCGGCGACCTGAGCGATCCCCACGACGTCGCGGCCATCGGCAAGATGATTGACAGTGCTGTCGAATCAAACATTACGCACGTATGGTTTAACCTTGCCTTTCCAGGCGCGTACGCGCCGTTCATGCAGGTTCTTTGCCACATATGTTCAAGCATTCTAAGTAGACAATGGATAAACGACTACGTAGTCGCTACACTCGGTCGAATCGACTGGAGCGGAAACTGGACGTATGGCGGCGACCATACTGAATGGATAACCTACCACGCCCCAATAGCCAGCCCACTAGACCTCCCGTACCCTGTGATGATGGGAACAGGCCCCTACAAACTTGCAACTCTCGACTACCCAAGCCAATACTGGAGTATAGAGAGAAACGTTGACTACTGGAGAGGCTGGCCAGCCGATTGGCCCGCGTTGGCAGGCACCAGACCAGCAGGTTACGTTGACCGATTTAACCTCACTTGGGCATACGATTGGAACGCAAGATCAGTCATGTTCCTGAACGGTGAAGTTGATTTCTGCGATGTTCCAAGAGCAAACATTGCTGAGCTGTATAAGAGCTCAACTCCGCCCTATGCGCCGCCGAACTACCCGCTCGATGGCATACGATGTATCTTTCCATTGCCCTCACTGGCAGTGGATGCAATGTTCTTCACATTCGACGTGGACCCAGCAACGCCATATGGTACGATCTATGACTATGGCGTCATCGGCGAGAACGGTATCCCGCGAGACTTTTTCGGCAACGCAACCTATGGCATCTACATGAGGAAGGCATTCTCAAACTGCATTGACTTCGATACCTTCATAAACACAGCCTACCTGGGCGAAGCAATGCAACCCCCAACCGCCTTCATCCCCAGCCTGCCATACTACGATGCTTCAATCCCGAAGTACACCATGAACCTGACAAAGGCCACGGAGTACTTCCAGATGTGGCCGGGCATTTGGAACACGGGCTTTGCTTTAACACTCGTATGCGACATGGGCGACCTTGCCAGAAGAGCCGCCTGCGAAATGATAGAATCGAACGTTGAAAGTCTGAATCTGCTATTCCATATCACAGTAGTAGATGTTGACTCAAGACAATACGAGGCAGCGATGGTCAAACATCAACTTCCAGCATTCGTGGGCGGATGGCAAGCTGACTTTCCAGACGCTCATAGCATGGCTTACACGTTCTATCACACGCTTGGAACGCTCGCGGCAGCTCAACTCTACAGCAACCCAACAATGGACGCCTTGATTGACGCAGGTATCATGACACCAGATGGTCCGGCCAGAGCGGCAATCTACAGTGACATCCAGCAACTCGTAATCGACGATTGCCCATCAGTCGCATTAGATTATGCAATCGGTCGCCACTTCGAAAGAGACTGGGTAACAGACTGGTACTGCAACATGTTGTATCCCGCCACGTCGACCTATCAAGGCATATACGCCTATCCGCTGTGGAAACAATACTACCCACCACACAGCCAATACAACTCAACGCCTCCTCAACCCACAAGCAACAACCTGCCAGCAGACGTAAACTACGATGGAGTAATCAACTTCCTTGATCTGAGTTACCCAGTAGCTCACGCCTTTGGAGCAGTCTACGGTCCACCCATGAGCTCCAATTGGGTCTTCCGATTCGACTTCAACAACGACAGAAAAATCGACGTGAAAGACATGGGATTCATTCCCAAGTACTTGGGAACTGGTACGCCAAACCCATTGCATGGAGGAGTCATCGGTCTCGTCGCGCAACCTTCCAAACAGAACGTGTCAATCAATTACAACGTGAATATCACGGTAGCCATAAACAGTGCAACAAACTTCTCAGGGTACGAGATACGGATACTCTTCGACCCCATCATACTGACACTTACAACATATGAAGTCATACCAGTGCCTGGCTGGACCAGCACAAGTAGCGCAGCGTACAGCAAAGTGATCGGCAGCCAAAACTGCACCGCCGTCTCCTTCTGGCTAGAAAAGGACACATCATTCACGGGCAACACAACACTCGTCATATTCACCTTCAAAGGCCTTGCCAAAGGACAAACAACACTAGACATTTCAACAAGCACGCTCGCAACGGGATGGCCCATGCAAACAACATCCTACAACTACACGAACTGCAACGTAACGGTCACAATGACTGGCGACATTAACGGTGACGGTAGAATAGACATGAGAGACATCAGCTACGTTGCCAGACGTTTCATGTGCTATCCAGGCGACCCCCTGTGGGACTCGAACGCTGACATCAACAACGACGGCAAGATAGACATGATAGACATAGGCATAACAGCAAGACACTTTATGGAAACAGACCCATAACACTTCCCCCCTTTTTTCATTAATAGAGGATAGCGCGTGCGCTGTTGCTTAGGTTTGAGCGTAAACGTGGGGCATCTCGGACACTAAACCCCCTTAAAGAAGGGTCGAGCAGTTTGAAAGCCCGAAGTGGAATCTGAACCCAGCCCCCAAGTGGCGAAGTCTCCCGCATTTCCTCTTTTTTTCCCGTGCCCTTCTTTACTTACAAGATGCAGTTTACCTCTGAAACAAAGTTCCACAAACCAGATTAACCAACTGCTCTATATTTCTACTAGTTCTTCTGGAAGGGAGAAAAGGAAGGTAAAACCAATGGAGAATAGAGAACGTAAAAAAACCGTGTCAAAATGCATGAAACCAAATATGATTCTTGTAGTGTTCACTGCGACTCTTCTGTTGCTGTCGTTTTCTGCTCAGCTGTCACACGCGGCACCTCCACCAATCAATAGACCGATGGAGATTATTGAGGCGACGACTGAAGGGAACGACCCCAGCACAGTCGACCCTGCCTTCTGCTACGATACGGCTAGCGGCGAGCTTCTCATGAACTGCTATGATACACTCGTGTTCTTCGACGGAGAACGCATGGACCGCTATTTGCCACAGTTGGCCACAGAATGGACTATCGTTCAGAACATTCCGCCGACTCCCGACCCTGACACTGGCCTTGAATGGGCATACACGTACTATTTCAGGATTAGGACAGGCGTCCAATGGCACAACCCGGCATTCGGCACGGTGACACCCGAAGATGTTGAATACTGTTTTGAGCGTGGAATGGTCATTGACCCGAATGGTGGTCCGCAATGGATGTTCTATGAGCCACTGCTGAACGGTGCCTCGCGCAACCTTGTAAACGGTATTGAGTATGACCCAGAAAACGTTCAGGCAGATGCCGTCTACGTTGGGAAATGCATTGATCACGCCGTAGAGTCCAACAACACGCACGTGTGGTTCAACTTGGCTTTCCCAGGCGCATATGCTCCGTTCATACAGATTCTGAGCAGCCCATCATCAAGCATCTACTGCAAAGCCTGGGCAAACAGTCTTGGCCGCGTTAACTGGGACGGAACATGGGGCGACTACACCGGTTGGATAGATTACTGCAACCCACCAGTCGCTCCGTTTGACGACCCAGTCCCAGTCTTGATGGGCTCAGGACCGTTCATACTGGCAAACTTGGACAGAGTATCGAAGTACTGGGACGCAAACAGGTTCACGAACTATTGGCGCGGCTGGGGCAGCGGTCCTGCACCAAACTATGGTATTGGATGGCCAGCTTCAGGTGGTTCTAGGCCGGCAGGCTACATCGACCACTTCAAGGTAACATGGGCCTACTTATGGACAACAAGGAAAACAATGTTCCTCAACGGAGACGTTGACTACTGTGCTGTACCCCGACAATACATTGGCGAGATGCTTGGCCAACCGAATGTCAGATGCATGTTTCCATTGCCAAGCATGGGTGTGGATGCTTTGTTCTACAACTTTGACATCGATCCAGAGTCACCTTACGGCCCGATAAACGACTACGGCGTCCTAAACGAGAACGGCATCCCGAGAGACTTCTTCGGCAACCCCACCTATGGCATCTACATACGCAAAGCGTTCTCAAACTGCATCAACTATGCCAACCTGATTCAATGGGCCTATCTGGGTGAAGCCACACAACCCGCGACAGCAATCATCCCTGGCCTGCCATATTACAACCCGGCAATTTCCAAGTACACAACGAATCTCACAAAAGCCGCAGAGTTGTTCCATATGTGGCCGGGGTTGTGGGAGACGGGGTTCAGGATAGAGCTAGTCTACACGTCCGGCGATTTGGCGACACAAATGCTCTGCAATGACCTCACAACGAACATCCAGAGTCTCAACCCCAGATTCCATGTACAGATCACCTCGGCAACAGGGTCTGCGTATCTGTTTGCACGTAACCGAGGATGGTTGACAGCTTACGTGATGCAATTTTTGGCAGACTACCCAGACGCACATGACTTTGCTTTCACATTTTATTGCACAGACGGAGCTTATGCGAGCGCACAAGGCTACAGCAACCCAACAATGGACGCTCTGATCGACCTGGGCATCAGGACATCGGACGACCAGGCAAGAGCCACAATATACAGTCAGATCCAGCAGCTGGCCATTGACGATTGCCCGAGCGTAGTAGTGGCTCAGGAAACTGGTCGCCACTTCGAGCTCAGCTGGATTGTAGGCTGGTACTACAACCCGATCTACAAAGGCAATTATGTTGCGAACACTTGGAAGTGGTACTACACGCCGCACGCGCAAATGGACACAGTAACAGGCCCAGTCTCAAACAATCTGCCCTACGACCTCAACTATGACGGCAAAATCGACATCAAGGACGCCAGTATGGGGGCAAAAGCGTGCTTCTCACGTTACGGTCCACCAATGAGCAGCCGGTGGGTCTTCCGATGCGACTTAAACAACGACAGAAAGATAGATGCGCGTGATTATGCCAGCTTCGTCAGAGGCAACTACTTCCTCAAAACCTCGGCGACCTGGACTCCGGGCACTTAAATATGGAAGGAAATGGGAACATGACTACAAAAGAACTGAAGAAGAGAATGAATCGGCATCATCCGGTATGCAAAGGCATGAATAGATTCCTTACACATCTTACGGTTCTCTGTTCCTGCGTTGCCATAGCGTTATCTGCAGCTGTGCCATTGAGTGTTTCATATTCAGAGAGCAATCGACGCCTAAACAATCGCTTTGGAGCCGCGACAGCAATCATGCTTCTTGATATGGCCAACTCTTACCCGGCAGACGCTATGTGGATTGAACCTTCAATCTTGAACGTTAGCTATATCGAATTTGAAGAGGGATTCAATGTTACGGTCTGGGCGAATGTGAGTCAATCAAGCACCGTGTGGCAGATTGCATTGAGATTTGACCCAGCACATCTCAGCATATCACGCTCTGGCCTCACAGGTCCCAGCGGAACGAGCGACTTCTTCAAAGGGTATGCCACTACTAATTCCGGGCTCTACATTGAGAATGGGGTTGCCTATTGTTTGGAGATAATACAGGGTACTACTGATACGCGCCCCGCAGGAAGTGGCAGTCTCTGCTGGATCGAGTTTCAAGCGATTACCATCACGAACGAAGCAACGCTAAGTCTTGAGCTGGCTGATTCGTTTGTTCTCAATGCCGGTCTTAACGAAATTCCGTTGTCCTATCATAGCGCAGTGGTTCATGTTTCCCTCATTGGCGACATAAACGTAGACGGCATAGTAAACATGAAAGACATCGGCTACGTTGCAAGACGGTTCATGTGTCATCCAGACGATCCACTGTGGGACTCGAACGCTGACATCAACAGCGACGGAATTATCAATATGATAGACATAGCCACAGTTGCAAGACACTTCATGGAACACTACCCATAGCCCTCTTGTCGCGCGCGCTCTAAGTAGGACTTTCCAACTGCAGTTCTCTTCTTATGACTATTTTTCCGCTTTTTAGTTCCTTAACCAGTTCCCACCCGCGCACGCTAAGAAATGGAAGTTCTAATGTTTTTTCTTGTTTAGAAATCAGAAATCAGAGGAGCATGGAGGGGCAAGTTCTGTGTTATATGTTTGGTGCCTCCAAGCTTCTTGATAAACCAGGAAGCTGTGTGATCAGTCACAAATCCGATCTCCTTGTAGAGTCGTTCTGCGTTGCCTCCCTTTGTTGTCTGCAATGTGTGAAGGGCGTTTCCCTCTTTGAGCGATTCATTTATTACATGAACTGTCAAGGCTGTTCCGATGCCTCTTTTTCTGTATTCCTTCAATGTTCCAACATTGAATATCCCACCCGTTTTCATGAAGGAGAGCAAGAAACTGGTTCCTACAGGTTTTTCGTCAACATAGGCCACATAGAATCTTCCTCCTTTCCGCATCCAGCTGAGTATGACTTTGTCAAAGTCCTTCTTCCACTCAATTGGAAATTCGAAAATTGTGAAGTCAAGCCTGTTCCCAATATCTACTTCATTTTCTGATATCTCTCTCACTTCTACACCAGGACTCCGTTTATCTTCCAGCCCTTTTCCCTTGAACACCATTATTGAATCCTCTGCTTCCTTGTCAAACCCATGGGACTCAAGAAACGAACTGAACGTTCTTGGACGAGTCAATGGGGTAATTCGAAAACGAACAAGACTAGAACCTCTTGATCGAACATGTTTGATCACTGTGTTCAGTAGATTTTCAACTTCATCCTCGTTGACATTGATGTCTGCAGCATGATTGCATGGAGGTAAGGGGAGCTCAGGGTAACAGGCAATCACTGCTCCTTTCACGTCCTTGGTTTTGGGAACGGTTAGGGCCAATCTGTGCCAATACTTTTCAAGTCTCTCAGTATCTCTCAACTTGCATCATTGTATGACATCTTCTGCTTCAGTTCTTATGACTTATGGACGAATCTTCGATGGGCACATGCCTGTTCCGAAATTAGTGTGAAATGGTTCTTGTTCCTTAAGCATGGCCAAAATACGCTCATCAAACAAATGCATAATGAACCAACATATGCAAAAATGGACTTGAGGTCATTCTTAACTATTTTAGAAACCCACATACGCGCTACGACAACGCAGAGTTTTTCTAGTCTTCGTCCTTCTTTATTAGGATCTTTCCCGAAGGAAGAAGAGTCTGAACATCCCAACCGTCAGCTAAGTAACGATTAAGCTCCTGTTCATCCACTATCTTTTTCGGGTCTTGGTTGCTTTTTGGTCTAGACACGTTTACTTTCACGGGTTCTATTCCCAGTTTTCCCAATATTGCCTTCGATATGGCCTCTTCTTCGGCTAGGCCGTCCTTCTTCATTTTTGCAACCTTCACTTTCATGTCTTCGATTCCCAGCTTCTTCAGAAGGTATCCCCTCACATTCGCTTTTGAGAGATCAAGCACGCCGCTTTCAACCATAGTCCTAATCGTAGTCAGTTCTGGATCCTCTTCTCTACTTTGTGGCCTTGTCGAAACGTAGCCCTCACAGTTTTTGAATGATGCCCTCATGTCTTCTATGACTCCCTCAGGCAATCTGCCCTTGTTCGTCGTGTATCTGGCTTCCATATCGCCTTTGTGACCCATGAAGAATTGCCTGTAGGCATGACTTATCTTGCCGTGGTTTTCAGCAACCAGAAGCTGCGTGTCAAAGTAAGCCCTCAGAACATAGGGGCGCCACTTGAACCTCGGTCTTATGGATTCACGGATTTCTCTGGTAACGTTCTTTGTTGTAATGAACTTTGAGCCTCTGTTCGTAGGGCTCTTTCCCATTTCCTCATAGCCAGGAGCCACAGCTATTACTGGCGACTCACAACTGAGCTCCTCGCCCAATGCCAGCCTCTTCTCCAAGTAAGCTTGAAGATAGTCGCAGCCCTCACTCGCCAAGAAAGTGAAATATCTCTTTTTGATTTTGCTAAGGTTCGCCTTAACAATAACCATTGGTGGAATCTTGGCGAAAAAGACACGGTCCTTCTCTATCTTCATTTCAGGCAAATCTCCAACTCGCAGCCCATCAACGCCTCTTTCAGTTCCAAGAACCTCCGGCATCAAACCCGCAAAAGCTATGAAACCTATTGAACACTTCGCCCTCTCGCCCGCATAGCAGAGTATCGTTCTCAACTCCTCCGCTGTTGGAACCCTCTCATCATCCAGGGTAGGCGTGGCTCCGCGGTTACCGATCTTTATTCTTCTAACCAGTCTAATCTCGTTATACTCCAACCAACTCTTCACAGCTTTCAAATAGTTCTCAACATAGCCAGGAGATTTCCCCTCTTTCAGGAGCTTATCGACAAAATCCGAGAGCAAATCCTCAACCCCTCGCCTATCCTGTTTGGCCAAATCCACCAAAGCACGTGCAGTCATGCCATGAACATTCAAAAACCTGTAAAGAACTCGAGCTCTCTCCACAGCGGTCGCATGGCTCCCCCTAGCCAGGTTTTCGTGCCAACGCCTAAACTCGTCATCCTCAAGCAACTTAGCCCAGCGAGCCACGTTCATCCAATCACCATGAACCAAGTGTGTATTCTCATATATAAACAAATCCAAACAGAATAAAATTTGAGGTGGACCGAGCGGGATTTGAACCCGCGACTTCCGCATTGCGAATGCGGCGTTCATGCCAGGCTGAACTATCGGCCCAGAACCTTTTCTCGGAAGAAAAGCTTCACCAAAAGATTTAGAGCTTTCGGATTCGTTTGTTGGCTTGATGTGGTCTAGGATGCTTGCGAGAGCTTGTTCGCAGATTCAACTTGTCTTGAGGGTTCTGTTTCTTGATTCAGCCAAGATGTTTGGTGAGATTGTTATTTCCCATTGTTTTCTTGGCTTGTTTTCTCTGGGTTTTGACTCGAGCGTTTTTGGACACTTTTGCTTGAGTGATTTTGGCCGGAGAATTTATTCCCGTTCATGTTATTTTTCTTCTCTGTTCAGAGTTTCTAGAAGATGCTGGGCTATTGTTGATAGGCTCAGAAGCCTGTAGTTAGTCATGTCTCCGAGATCCACTAGGAAACTTTCGATGCTGTCCATGTTCGTGTGTGGAATTTGCCTTGTGAGCTCCATTGCTTTCGTGTAGGCCGAGTAGTCTTTGTAGAAAGAGGCGAATAGCCTGTCCTTCCCAAGCCCCATTCCGCTTACAGCAATCAAGGGAGCATGAGGGTTTTCTTTCTCGATCTTCTGCACATTCTCCATTGATCCCATGAATTCACTGGTGCTGAGCGGTTCGTTCAGCTTGGTCATTGTAAACCCTAAGATGTTGTATCCGAGCTTCTTGAAGTCGGGAATCATCGTGTATTCTTTGATAATTCCTTGTTTCTCCAGTCGGCTGACCGTTCTGCTCACTGTCGGTTGGGAGACTCCGAGAATTCTTGCCAGTTCCCTGTCGCTTCTTCTACTGTTCTTCATGAGCTCCGAAACGAGCCTTATCTCAATCGCTTTCAAGCGTTGCTTGTCCTTCGATCCAGCTCTAGCTCTACTCTTTTCAGTCATGATTACCACGTTCCTAAATACGTCTTTGACTTTTTAAGCATTAAGTCATGGTCAGAAGATAGACTTGCTTTCGCCTTTTCAAGTACGTGGTTTATGTTCGTTCGGGGCGCGCTTGAAGGTCTTCTGCTTTTCATGAAGTGTTTGCGGTTCTCTCCAACAAATCAGTCAGAGCCTTCAAGGTTCTTTCTTTCAAATCGCCGGTCAGTGCAGGTTAAAGACAGTTCTTCACAAACAAGCTTCCGCTGACACGGTCTGGCAAGAAGTCTATTTCCGAATCTCTGAGCTGCTTGGTTAAGAATGTTGCACGTGCCTCTCAAACATAGTTGAACCTGAGCCGCGCGCGTTGAGCAAGACAAAATGCCCAAGGTCTCAGGTTGAGGGAGCAAATCAAGACTGCTGCTGTTGAAATTCTAGGGAAACCTGCTTTTCCTTGCGTTTTTGCACGGCTTTCCACATAAGGTCTTTGATCGCTGGACTAATACCCTCTGGGTAGCAGGGTCTCACGACTCTTTCCATGAAGTCTTTCAGTAGGCTTGTCGGAATGTCATATATTGTCAGATGGATGAACATCTCGTTCTCGAGAATCTTGAACTCTCCGTTCTGAAAGTGTACTAACGTTTTCTGTCTCATAAGTCTTCTCTCCATTTCTTAGGAAAGTCCAGTTGCCTTCATTTTGCCTTTTGTTGCGCCGTCCAAGGCCTTGATACTTGACCCGTGTTTTTGAGTGGTGAAGGCGACTGGGTTTCCCTTCTCTCCCATCTCCGCATGTTCAGTCCGTAACATGGCATTAAAAGACAGCGCTGATCCAACAATCGCGAAGCTTGGAGAGTAGGGTTAAAGTAATGCTTGAGTGTAATAGTGAAGCGGAAGAGAGCAACAATGGTTGAACCTTTGCTTTCGCCGTTTGTTCTGATAGGTAGTCTTGCGGTCTTTTCTGCGCTTTTAGCACTCATCATCTTCTGGATGTTTAGCCTGCGCAACAGAAGGCTACGTCGTTCCCGAGCTGTGAAGTGCGGCGGACCTCCATCCGAGGAATGATGCGCGCTCTATGCTGCATGAAGACTAGATAAGACCTGAACAGGTTAGAGCCTTCACTTTGCACGCTGTGCAGGTATTGAGATGTAGACTTTCTTGTCGTCCAGCTGTGACTCATGCCATTCTAAACTGCTCTTGTCTCTGTTGTTGCTCAGGTTGATTTTCTTGGTGCGGACAAGCTCCTCCATTTCTCTGACGTACGGTCGCAGCAGTCTCATGTTCTCGTCGTCAAGTTCAGCTATGTTAACCTCTTCCAGCATGTCTGTCGGCATGTAGCCCAGTTCCTTTCTGAGCGCCTGAACCCTTCTTGCCAAATCTCTCATGAGGCCTTCGCCGAGCAAACTTTCGTCCCGCTGAGTATCCAGGAACACTTGAACGTTGTCTTCAGTAGCTGAAACCCATCCTTCATTCACCGCATGCTCAGGAACTTGAGCATATTCTGTGCTCTTGACGTTCGCAAGCTCAAGGAACAAGGCTTCAACGTTCTTCAAAGCATTGACAACGTTCTCAGGTGCAACAACAGCCATCCTGCTAAGAGGCCACCTTCTCTTCAGCTTGCCGTTCTGTCTGGCTGAATACACAAGTGAGACGCATTTGAACAATGTTTGGAAATTCTCTTCCACATGTTTGTTTCGAAGCTTTGTGTCTGGTTGAGGCCATTCTTCGAAGTTCACCGAGGCTGGAAGTCTGTCGTCCAGTTTTCTGAAGACGTTCTGGTACAATGCCTCGCTCAAGTGCGGCGTAACAGGATTAAACAGTAACGTAACGGTTTTGAGGACATGCCATAGCGTAGCATACACTGCCCATCGTCTGTCGAGTGTTGAAGGGTCGTCGGTCCAAAGCTCTTTCCTCACCATCGGCACGTACAGCCTGCTCAAGTCCTCTATGACGAAGTCCTCAAGCGTTCCCAAGGCTTGGTTGAACTCGCATGCATCCAGTTTCTCCGTGTAAGCTTCAACAGTCTCTTGCAGTTTCGAGAGGAGCCAAAGGTCTGGGCTCGCGAGATTCTCTTTCTTCGCCCACTCCAGCGTGTGCTTCTTTGCGTCAAAGTTGTCGAATTCAGCGTTCTGGGCAAAGAACCTGTTCAGATGGTAAAGTGTGGAAAGGATCTGGTATGTTCGACGCCCCAACTCTTGCGTATCAAAATCGTTAGCATCTATCGGAGAACATTTTCTCAACAGATAGAACCTGCAAACGTCCGCCGAGTAGCCGTCAAGCGTTTTGTTAGCATCTATAACGTTGCCCAAACTCTTGCTCATTTTTCTGCCCCTGGCGTCCTGCGTTAGACCCTGGAATAGGAACGCTTTGAAGGGTGATTCAGCCTTCCCCGTGAATATCACGTATTCCTGAAGCAGCCTGTTAGCCCATCCTCTTGTCTGATCTATTGCTTCCGTCAGGAAATCAACAGGCACATACTTTCTGTACTGCTCTTCTGTGAACCGGGCGTAGAATGACGCTCCGCTGTTGTGCCAAGTGTCCAAGACAAAGTCTTCCCTGCGCATCATGTGTCCACATTTCTCACACTTGAGTAGTACTTGATCAACCCATGGTTTGTGAAGCTCAAAATGCCCTTCAGGCTTTTCCACGGCTTTCTCCAACAGTTCTGCCTTGCTTGCCACAGCGGTCTTGAACCCGCACTTCTCACACTTCCACACGGGCAATGGTGCTCCCCAGACGCGTTCTCTGGACACGCACCACGGCTTGCCTTCCTTTAGGCAGGCGATGAAACGGTTTTTTGGGCTTTCATAGTAGTACTTGACTTTCTCGGCAGCCTGCAATATCTTGTCGTTTACCTTGTCAGTTCTCAAGAAGTATTCCTTCCTAGCCAGCCACACAAGCTTGTGATGAGACCGCCAGCAGGTTGGATATTCATGTCTCACGGTCTTGACTTTGACAAGAAGTCCCCTTTTGCGTAGCTCCTCAACGACAATTTTATCGGTGTCCCGCGCGAATTTACCGCAGAAGATTCCGCCGTCGCGTGTGAATTTGACTTCGTCGTCAAAAGGAACAAAGATAGGTACGTTGCGTTTCATAGCAGCGAAGAAATCTTCTTCACCGTTTCCAGGGGCCAAATGCACGATTCCTGTGGCTGTTTCCACATCTACGAAGTCCTCGCAGACAACCGTGTGCACGATTGGGTGACTCTTCTCCAGTTCTTCCTGTCTTGGGACTATGTCCTTGAACGGATAGTCGTACTTCGTGCCTTCAAGGCTCTTGCCGGAGACTGTTTCCACTATCTCGTATTTTTCGACGCCGATCTCTTGCATGACAGCGTCCACACGTGTCCGTACAAGAATCCATGTTTCGTCTCCGACTTTCACCTTGGCGTATTCGGCTTCAGGGCGCGCGGCCAGCATCGTGTCGGTGATAAGTGTGAATGGCATGGTGGTCCAGACAAGGAAATACTCGTTTTTGCTGTTGACTTTGAATTTGAAGTGCAGACTCGGATCTTCAACTTGCTGATATGAACCTTCGTAGCCTACCTCTGCGCTGCTGAGGCTTGTTTGGCAGCTTGGACAATACGCTACTACGTAGTGGCCTTCTTCAAGAAGGCCTTGGTCCCATGCTTTTTTCAGGATCTGCCACTCTTTTTCTATGTACTCGTCCTTGTATGTCCAATAGGCTTTGTCTTGGTCTATGAATACAGCAAGTTTCTTGTCCGCTTCGACCCATTCTTTATGGTACTTATCGATTGTTCTCTTGCATTCTTGAATAAATCTTTCCATGCCTACTTGTTCTAACAGTTCCCGCTTGTTCTTGACCCCAAGCTGTCTCTCGACTTCCAGCTCAACTGGCAACCCTTGGCAGTCCCATCCTGACCAGAACGGTACATAGTAACCTTGCATAGTTTTCCATCTGTACCGCAGGTCCTTCATCACGCGTCCCCGTGCATGACCTATGTGCGGTATCCCGTTAAGAGTTGGCGGCCCCTCAACATAGCCTAGAACGCCTTGATTCTTGTTTTCCCTCAGCACCGCCAGCTTTCGCTGCGTGTCATTTGTCTGCCAAAACCTGCGTATTTCTTGTTCAAGTTCAAGCGGGCGATACTCTGTCGTGGAACCTTTCTGAGAATTAGTATTGAATTTGGCGGTCACCTTGCATCACATTGCACCCGCAAACATGTCAAGATAGCATCAGCCTAATATAACCTTTTTGAGATATTTTCGGGATATTTTGAATCAGTTTTGCCACGCTATTTCCTCTTACGAAAAACCATAACCATTTCCGGCGTTGTGCAAACATACTCAAACCCTGATTCCACCAAGTCTTTTGCTTCTTATTGCAGTCTTAGCTGTAGCTGAATAGAAATTGTCTTCTACCTCCATTTTGACAAGCTGCGTGTAGATCAGTGCGTTCTTTATGTTACGATGGCCCAGGACTTGCATGACATGAATGACGTCTCTTGTTTTTGCATATTCCAATGTTGCCTTCCAGTGTCGTAATGTGTGGAAGTAGATTTCTTCATAAGCTGTTAAGGCTGCATCTAGCCCGTTTGGAGCTTCACGCCATGCAACAGGGCTAAAAATGGATACTCACATCAAAGCTGTCCCCAAACCAGAAAATAAGAATTATGACCATTTTACACCAATTCCGGGACAAGGCAGCGCGCATGTGTGTTCCGAAATTGGCTGAAGTGTAATAGGTTGAGTCCCGTACCTCTTTTTTAGGGTGATAAATGAAGAGATACGAGACTCTTGAGACCTTGTTCGGCAAGGTCGACTTATCCTTTGCTGAGACGGTGCT
>JBGQMW010000018.1:0-37375 GCA_041500785.1 Bathyarchaeia archaeon | reverse complement strand
CAATGCTTGGAAGTTCCCTAGGCAGAATCAACTTGGAAGTAGTAGAACAAACGCTACGATCTTGTTCTACTACATCTAGTCCAAGTCGCCTAATCTTCTGGCGGACGCGCGGGCGAATTTGATAATTCCTGATTCATGTCGGGAGAACTCGTTCTCATTCTGTTGGAACCATTAGGCCCCTGAGACAGCAATCTGTCAAATGTAGCCTACTGCAAACCTAAGACAATTATTTAATCAGCCCACGCGCACGCGCATAAAGGCATTCAATCAATTTGAGGGGAAGCTTTCTGAGAATATGCTGTGCAAGTGTTAGAAGACCTTTGTGTTGCACGCAAATACAGTTCTTGTATCGTTTGGCAGGTGAGATCGATCGATCTCCTAGAAGAAGCATAAGACCTCCAGCTTGCCTTTCTATCCACTAGCCCGTTTAGGGTTTTTGCAGTCTAGGGTTGAAAGTCCAGCGTTCTTGTTCTTTTGATCTCTTTGACTTTGTCGAAGTGTTCGTCTTCAGAGATTATCGTGAATATTGCGTGGTCTAAAGCGCAGGCGACGTGGATGGCGTCTCTGGGGTCAAGTCTGTACTTTTCGGCCAGGTTGTAGGCGGACCAGAGTGTTTGGTCGTTGACCTCCAAGAATGTCAGGTTAGGGATTTCCAGTAGTGTCTTGGCCGCTTTCAATGCGCTGATGAAGCCGCGGTGTTTTCTTACTATCCAGAACACTTCGTCAAAGCTCAGCGCGGAAGTGGCCGCCACTATTTCGGCTTTCTGCAATTTTTGGAGGAGGTCTCTGGCTTTTTCTCCTTCGTCTTCCCGGTTTAGTATTGCGCTGAGGAAGACGTTGGCGTCTAAGTATATCATCCGTATCTTTCTTCTAACTGTTCAACGTACTCATGGGGTTTAACCCTGACAGATTTTCCGGACGTTGCTATCTCCTTGAAAACAGCAACAGCATCCGCTCTCGGTTTTTCCAACAGCAACCCTTCTCCTGTCAACTTGAATATGACCTTGTTTCCCGGCTGCAAGCCCAAGCACTTCCTGAAGGCTTTCGGAATCACAACCTGGCCCTTGGGACCTATTTTCATTTCTTCTCTGAGCATTCCTACCACGAGTTGTACACAAGTATAACTTCAATTTATACTTTCCTCTCTCCCTGTTCAGATCAGCCGTGTTTTCGGCAACTGCTCTGTCAACCTAGCATATGCTCAGAGACCGTGTGAAAACCAAAATTCAGCTTAAGAAACTGCGGCTTGTATCTATAAAATAGGTCCTGGAGCCCAACTTATAATCATAAAGCTACCAATTTTCTGAAACCGAGCAGAGTTTTCACACAATCTCCTCACCAATACGCGCGCGCCGCAACGTTGGCTATGTTCATGGCTGAACCAGTGCCTACTATTATGATGTCATATTCGTTCATACAGAAGCCACGCAAACTGCTTTCTGATACTGAAGGTGAACGAATAATAAGCATTTCCTAGAAATGCCTTCTACGTGCTACTCAAGACAGTGCACAGTGGAATCTATCTTCTCTTTAGCTCAAAAAGCTGTTCCTCGGCCGCAGAAGCTATTCTCTCCGCTAGCTCTTCGTTGGTTGTGCCCCTTGAAAATGCGTTCTCTATTTCGCCGATTATTCTTGGGTTCGTTGACAATATTAGAGTGTTGTTTGCGTCCTGTGCTTGAAACTCTGCGGTTATTTCTTCTGGCGAGTCTTCCACTTTCAGTCTCTGGTTTCCGATTGTGCATTTCGTGGTGATTTGTATTCCGTCAAGAATGCAAGAATAGGGCGTCCGCAATGGAACTTTGACCATTACTCGCGATAAGCTGTCTTTGTTTCCGGAGGAGGCAAGGATTCGTTTGGCAACTGTTCCCATTCTGACGCCTATAACGAGAAATGGCCCCAGGTGACCGTGAAGTTTGACAGCGTCTCTTATTGTGGTTTCAAGTTCTTTTTCACTCATTCTTGAATTTCCTCCCACTGGCTCTTTTTGATGAGATATTAATAGGCATAGTTGTTGCCAGGGTTACAATTCCTCCGACCATGCACCATTCTCCCGAGCCCGCGCGCAAGGCTCTTTTTCGCTTCTATTCTTGACCGCGTTCCACGTTTGTGCCTGTGGACTGTGACGGCTATTAGCGTCATTGTCATGAACAGTGTCAGAGTGAGGAATGAGGACAATTCTGGAACCGTGAAGTCTAATGTTAGAGTGAGTTTCTGGCTTTCTTTCAGGTCCACTGTTGTGTTCTTGACATGGGTTTCATACATCGCTTCGATGGAGTAGTTGCCGACAGGGTGTTTTCCCGTGGAGTCCCAAGTTTTCTCCGTCAACGTCAACCTTGCCCAGCCGTCGGATTTTGTCCTTTCTGTTTCTGCCAGAGTGTAGTTAGGGAAAGTTGCCGTGACAGTCGCGTTAGGAACATCTTGGCCTAATACGTCTACAACGTGCACGTCGAGATACCAACTGGAGTAGACGTGGGACTGATTGCTCGTGGTGGGAAGGACCATTGTTGTGTTAACAAGCCAGATTTTGGAATTGTCATAAGAAAAAGCCCAATTGAGGCTTGAATCATAGGCGATGATTGTGGAGCTACTGTACGAGTATATCCAGAACATTCTGGCCTCGTGTATTGTGCTGGAGGAGGAGTTGAGGAGTCTTACGAATTCTATGTCTGATCTGATTATCGAAACGTTGGAGTTGCCCCAGAAGAAGAAGCCCCAGCTGTTGACTTGGGTGTCGGTAAATGTGACATTGGGAAAGACGTTGCCTGTTACAGAACAGTTAGTGAACATGTTCCAGCTGTCAGTCAGACATGGTTTGAGTTCAATGATTGAACAGTTCACATCTACGGTTCCAATCTGGGCAGAAACTGTGCAATTGGACAGGCTGACGTGAGCGTTGTCCTCTGCGCTTAGGACTCCGATTGTAGTGTTCACAGCAAGTATCTGACTGTTGTCCAATCCGCTGACGCTATTCATAGTTGAGTTTGAAGCGACCAGCTTGGAATCTTGGTAAGTGACAAAATAGTTAGCAGTGGAATCTGTCAAGGTTAACGAGGAGCCTTGATACATGATTACGTCCACAAACAGACTCGTCAACAACTCATCTACTTGCGCTGAGCTGTTCGAGTAGAGGTACAAATCCACATAGAAGCTGCTCCCGGAGCTAATTGACGTATTTTCAATTATCAAGCGAGGATTGCCATTTTCCGGATTACGCAAACTCATATTGAACGCCCCATTCTCGGTCAACATAAAAATCAGCTCTGCATTTCTCAGGAACAATGTAGCGTTTCCCTCCACTACTATGCTTCCGTTAATGTCAAACCTCCCATCAATGATGAATACATCATTGCCAGAAAGCACCAAGTCGCCCTGATGGACTGGAGGAAAGTCCGCGAAGGCCATCCTAACTGCTCCCATTTGCATAGATGCCAGAATCAGCAGCAAGAATGAGCCGAATAAGGCAAACACAAGTTTCCTCACGATGAATTCCCTTGTCTGAATTTCGCTAAAGTTATGGCTACGCTTCAATTCTTATGTTTTTTGGAAGATTCTGCAGCAGATCTCGGCTGGTAAGATTAGGGAAGAATTGTCTGCGCGCGCGTTTTATGATTAAAGTTGGACTCTAAGACGTATTCTATACGTACAAGACGCAAGTTCTTGAGCTAGATTTGACTTCTCACACAGTCTCAACAAGCATGCGCGCGTAAGTCCGTTTTCGACATATTCGTGTCTCCAAAATTCGCCTTTTATTCCTCGTGATCTACTGCTTTAGTGTCGATACTCTCAAGCCTGATGGACTGATTACAATGAACATGTATTACTGTGAATCTTGCGAGCGTATGATGCCAGAAAAGTGGGCGGCCGTTCTCCACAAAGCACGACACATAACTCACAAGATCAGAGAGCTAAGATATATGGGAACGTAACTATGGCCTGTTGTCACATGTGAAGAGCACAAAAAGGCCTTTGACACGTGCTGGATGTATCTTCTAGAAGTATGTTCTAGACGTATTCTCTATAAGAATAATTGCAGATCTCGAAATATGTCTAGCAGCGCGCGGTGTGTGTTCGTTTGAAACAAGGCGCGCGCAAATGCGCTTTTCAGATTCTCGATTGTTTTGTTTGTTCTTCTCGCCTGATTTGAGAGAACAGGCAAGACTGCGCAATATTTAAACTCTCAGATGAATGTTATTGAAGTTTTGAATATGTGACTCATGGAAACGAGCATGAAGGTGAGACTGTGACAAAAATTGAGGAAATATATCTGTGCAAGATCTGCGGAAACAAAATCAAGGTTTTGGAAGCGGGAAAGGGAACTCTTGTGTGTTGTGGAAAGCCAATGATCTGTGTCAAGACTAGCGCGGGGCGGTTTGAATTTGAGGAATCCTTTTGGGAAGCTTTTTTTACAGCTCGACGTTTGCGCGCGTTTTTTCTCACAAATACTCTTCGGTTCGAAGCCTTCTTGGTAGAGAATCATGATTACCATATTGGTCACTACTGCGCAGGACACCTAACTACGGGCGCGCACTAGAAAGGAAAAAATGAAGCGCGAATGTCTGCATGGAACAATCGAAAACGCGTGAGAGAATCGCCGGAGAAAACGTGTGACATGCATCAGAGTTTTGCTGCCAAACTGAAGGAAAGTATAAATCGGCGGGACAAGGTTTCGGACGAGTTGCCAACATCATGCGAGGGATAGAGTTGAACGATGACGTTGCCATCCGGGTAGATGGACTAACCAAACGGTATGGTGAATTGACTGCAGTTGACAACGTTTCTTTCACGGTCAAGCGTGGTGAGATTTTTGCTTTTCTTGGTCCAAACGGTGCGGGCAAGACAACGACAGTGGAAATGCTTGAATGTTTGCGGAAACCCACTAGCGGAAAGGCATACGTGCTTGGATATGATGTCTCAAAAGACCGAGAAAGCATAAAAAGAAAAACTGGTGTTTTGCCGCAGGACTTCTACACGTACGAAAGGCTCACGGTCAAAGAGACAATTCAGTATTTCGCCGGAATGTTCAACAGTCATCCGGATGTCGACGGCTTGATCAAGTCGGTTGACTTGGAGGACAAGAAGAACGCCCTGTTCAAACACTTGTCAGGAGGCTTGAGACAGCGACTGGGAATTGCGGTTGCTTTGGTCAACGATCCTGAACTCATTTTTCTAGATGAACCCTCAGCAGGGCTGGACCCGAAAGCTCGGCACGGAGTCTGGCATCTGATAGACGGTTTTCACAAACAAGGAAAAACCGTGTTTTTGACAACTCACTACATGGAAGAAGCGGAGGTTCTTGCGGACCGCGTTGGAATAATCTATGGCGGCAAGATTGTCGCATTAGACGCCACCGATAAACTCGTCTCTGAATATGGCAAGAAAAATTTGCTCATCTTGAAAAAGATCGATCCCAAAGCAGTTCCAGTCATTGAGAAACTCGGCGTAAAAGCAAACTACGACAAGACGACGGGCGACGTTACCGTCCATTTGAACCATGCCGTGGCAGTCTCAGAGATCCTGCAGACTCTGAGCAGTTCCAACACGTCCTACCAGGAATTGCAGTTGAAACGATCGAGTCTCGAAGATGTTTTTCTTAACCTCACAGGCGAATCGTTGGAGGAGGAAGACAACGCATGAGTCACGTCGTACTTGACCTAAAAGCCAGCATCAAAACATTTATTCGAAACAAGAGCACTATTTTTTGGACCTTAGCCTTTCCATGCGTCCTGATACTGCTATTCGGAGCAATCTTCAGTCAATCTTCAACGAAATACGATCTGTACGTGCAAAACCAGGACCAGACAAATGGAAAAGCGACCTACTGGTCCACCACTATCATGTCAGTTCTGAACCTGACGAATGCTTTCAACGTGCAAGTGTTGGACTCTTCAATCAACGCCACAGACTATGCAATAACAAACAGGCTCAGCAGCTTACTAGTCATTCATTCAGGATTCAACGACAGCGCTAACATGGCACTCCTTACCAATGGTACCACCACCGCAAACGTCACCTTCGTCTATGACCAGTCCACGTCATCCGCGACCGTGGTTCGCAGCATCGTAACGAGCATAATCGACAAATTCAACTTTGAACTTTCAAGAGGCGTACAATACTTGAGCATTGAAGACCTGACCATAGCTCCAAAACGGTTCGGCTACATCGACTTCTTCCTGCCAGGAGTCATCGGGATGACCGCCATGACCACAAGTATTTTCACCGCCGTCGCGACAAGTGCCAGATTCAAGCAGGATGGTGTCTTCCACAAACTCGCAACTACACCATTGAAACGTTACGAATGGATACTTTCCAGAACAATCTACAATATCCTCATATCCTACCTGGGCATGGCAGTGATGATACTGTTAGGCATAGTGTTGTTCAACATGAAAATTGCCCTAGACCCAATCTCAATATTCATGGTGGCAATGGCTTCGCTGATGTTCACGGGTTTGGGAATGATCATCGCAAGATTCGTCAAAGACCCAGACGGTGCAGACGCCGCCGCAAACGCCATAACCTTCCCAATGATGTTCCTCTCAGGCACATTCTTCCCAATCAGCCAAATGCCCCAATTCTTACAAACAATCGCACAAGTGCTCCCCCTCACCTACGTAAGCGAAGGACTCAGAGCCGCCATGATCTTCGGCCAACCGCAACAAGCAATCCTCAACACTGCAGTGATAACGGGCCTAGGAGTACTATCCATTATCGTCGGCTCTTTGATAACCAAATGGGAAGAGGACTAGCCTCTCACCTTCAACGGTAGGCACACGCGGGGTCTATTGTAGGCGGGCGGGGCGGGATTTGAACCCACAACCAAGTAGCGAAGTTTCCCGCAGCTCACCTTTCTTCATTTTTTATTTGAAGATACCTCAGACTCTGAGGCACGTGCTTGGTAGGAAGAGTTATATGTATTGCTGATAGAAGGTACTACAGTGACAAAGTTGGAAAATGAGGTTGTAGTAACTAGGAAAGGTCAGACCACAATTCCCGTGCGACTCCGGCAGAAGTACAAAATTGAAGAAGGAACAAGGCTTCAGGTCATCGAAACCGAAGAGGGGATACTATTCAAGCCCAAGAAATCGACGCTGGATCTTGCTGGTTCTGGATCCCAGTATGCAACCTCCAAAGAAATGAAGAGACTCCTGGATAAGCTCAGGGAAGAAGATGTCCCGAACGGTTTACGACACTAGATTCTTCATTGAACACTACTACTCAAAGGACGAGAAGGTGCTTCAAAGAACTAAAGAAGAAATGAGAAGCCGGGAAAAATATGTCTCAGCCATCGCGATCCACGAAGTCTATCAGCTTACACTTGCGCGAGAGGGACGCGAATCTGCAGTGTTGAGAACGACGTTACTGGAGAAAGACTTCAAGATAGTGAAGATAGACGCAGAAATCGCAAAAAGCTCCGCTGAATATAGACACAAGTACAAGCTCCCGATGGCCGACAGTATGATAGCAGCTACAGCATCACATTTGAAAGCAACGTGCCTCTCAGATGACCCTCATTTTCAAGCCATCAAAGAAATCAAAACAAGATGGATCTAAAAAACTTCAGATTCAACCACAAACATGTCTACATCACCATTTTCGCCTATATCTTATGCGTTCCCAACGTTCCTATTTACAATAACGACAATGTAACGCGCGATTTCATAAAACCGTGTGGGTTCAGCGCGCTGCCTTGTCCCGAATTTGGTCTTAAATGGTTTTAATTCTTATTTTCTGGTTTGGGGACAGTTTTGGTGTGAATATCCTTTTTTAGCCCTGTTGCATGCCGTGACGCTTCAAACGGGCTGGATGCAGCCTCAAACGGTTTATGGAAAGACTCTGCTTTCCTTCAGATTCGTTGGAACCCCGTGAGTTGCCCTTTTTCAACTCGGTCAAGAGTTGCTCACCAAACAAGCCCAAATCAAACGCCAATAGACAAAAGAAGAATAACCACCCTTTTTAACCATTATAGGGACAAGCCAGCGCGCACGCTTTCTCCGCCGCCGCTTAACGGAAAGGTTCCGTTGCTTGAAAAAATTCAACCGCTTACTCCGATTTTGGACGACGCCGAATCTTGGTTGCGTGGAAGATCGCTTCTCCTTGGTGCAGCACTGTCTGGCGCACTGTTTGCTGCAATCAGGTCCGTTAAGGGTTCCGAATCAATTTTCCTCTATCTGATGCTCAATGTGCTGATAGTGGCGGCAATCATCTGGTACCTCTTCATCCTGCCCCTACTCCTTCTCATAGCCACCCTAAGAAAAATCAGAACAAAGTGAACTTCGGAAAACGCGTGCGCAGGAAAGTTTATGAGAAATACTTGAAGTGAACGCTGTGTATCACTACTAGCACGCGCCCACTCAAGATACAGAGACCTAGGTCGCATTGGAGACTCTGCAAGCGCGCGATTTTGTTTCATCTTTAGTGCTGCTGATCAGCTTCTTTCTTGTAGTCTCTTGTGATCCCGTGAAGACCGAGGCTTATGAACCACGTTGTGATGAAGGACAACACAAAAACGGTCACCATAACAGCTAAGGTAGCCAACATTTGCCATCCGAGCTGTTGAACCGCCGCTGTACCTCCTCCAAACAACATTCCATTAGGCAGGTTAGCACTTCCAGCAGCTGCAGCGAAAGATTGTTGCGTGAAAAACGCTATCATGGCGAATCCAAATATGCCTCCGAGCATGTGGCCAGGAAAGAGTCCAACTGGATCGGAGAACCATTTTGCTCTTGAGAACAATTTCTCACCGGCCAAGAAAAGTGGACCACCGATGAGCCCGAGTACTACTGCACTCGCAGGACTTACAAAACCTGCCAGAGGAGTCATTATAATCAAACCCATGAGTATACCGTTCACCGCGTAGATTAAGCCTGGGTTCTCTCTCACCATCAAGTATTTGAAAAACATCGTTGACAAGAAGGCCGATGAAGCTGCGAGGAACGTTGAGACAGCGACTATCTGGGCCGAAACGTTCCAGGCCAACGTGCTGCCAGGGTTGAAACCAAACCAACCCAGCCACAACAAGAGTATGGATATTGTGAGCCAGCCAGGGCTCGGGTTCAATGGGACTTGAGGGCTCTTACTGAACCCCTTCTTCTTCTCCTCCCTCCAGATTTGGAGCACTATCCCAAGTCCTGCCGCGCCTGCGGCACCATGAACGACCAGTCCGCCAGCGAAGTCTCTCACTCCTTGCAGGTAGAACCAACCTGTAGGGTTCCAAATCCATGCTGCGGGCAAATTCCAGATAAGCAAGAAATATACTATGGAGAATATGAAAAACGCCGACAGCTTCATCTTTCGCAGCGCAACGACGCCGACTAGCGCAAGGGTCACCGAGGCGAAGGCAACCTCAAAAAAGAAATACACGGGCAGCGTAATGCCGGTATTGAAGTAGTTCGAGGCCATAGACCACCAAACACCATTTAACACGCCGAAAGGATTCGACGAAAACCCTCCCAAAAAAATCCCGTTGTACGTCGGGTTCCCTATCACGCCGTTCAGCGTTGGAGCAAAGGCAACGTTGAAACCCAGCAAACCCATAAAGAAAAACGCTGAACACGTCATAATGATTGTCTTCAACAAACTCCTCTTATGATCCTCACCAAGTTCACCTATCTCCAAAAGACCAACCGATATCGTCATAATAAAGACAAAAACTCCGGATATCAAAACCCAAAGATTGTTAAGGTCTTCCCCAGCCAAACTTGCCACCTTTCTACGCAGGTCAGCGGAACTCAAAGATTAATTTTATCCTCAATCCAAGATCAACCTGTGCGTTTTTCGCTGCCACAAAGCCAACGTTTCTTCCTAAACTGGGACGCGGCAGGTTTTTAGCGCCCGCTAGGGTTGACGGGAACGAAGGTAGGTCTGGTCCTTATTTTCACTTCACAAGAGAATTATCCTGCTTACGTGAGAATATGAGATAGCGCAAGCTAAGTATACCATGGAAAGATGAGGTGGCCCTTCTGCTAACTAGTATCCTCATTGTTGATGATGACACCGGAGTCAGGAACATGCTGTCTTTGGTCCTTAACGATGAGGGATACCTGGTTGAATCCGTAGAAAATGGCAAGAAAGCAGTCAAAGCCTGTGAGAAATCACCATTTGAGGTTGCCCTCATCGATATCGAACTCCCGGATATGAAAGGTACTGAACTGCTTAATAGACTGAGACAGATGCAGCCCAAGATGATCAGGATAATCATTACGGGCCATCCCTCAATTGAAAGCGCCATGAGGGCCGTCAACGAAAGGGCCGATGGATACGTATTGAAACCCTTTGAGACAACAGAGTTGCTGGAGATGATATCAAGGCTTCTGACCGAGAAAACGAACGAGTATCTCCGGATATCTGCAGAAGTCACACACGCAAAAGAAAATACGCCTCTCATCAAATATCAACATCCAGATCAATGGTAGCATTTGCAGCAAGAGAATTCTGGAAAGAAACGACACACATGTTCTGAGTGGCATATGGGCTGAGACTGAAGAAATGAATACGGTCGCTTGTTTATACCGCGCGCGCAATAGTGGCGAACACTCACCTTATCAAGCAAAATCGGGTAGTTCTTGCTTAGCGCTAAACGACAGATGTGTGTTTCAGACAGAGTATTTTATGGGAAGAGTTTGAGTCCGAGAGCTTTAAGAGGGCTGAAGTGTTTCAAGTCGAAGGTGTAGAGGGCTGCCCCGTTGTTTATAGTTATCGCGGCTATCATGGCATCGGTTCTGCGTATGGAATTGCCTCTTTCTTCTGCTTCAAGCTCTATTTTGCTAGAGGAGACTGCATCCTTTTTCATATAGTTCAAAACGGGTAGCAGCAGAATCTCCTTGACTGGTTGCCCATACTTGTGGAGGCCGTAGAGTATTTCGTGTATGTTGACGACAGTTGTGCATATTTCTTCTTCGCTTTGAAGGATCTGCTTGAGAGCTTCGTCACCCTTTTCTGATTTCTTGTCCAGTATCTCAATCAACACATCTGTGTCTATCGCGATCATCTTCGTTCAGCCCTGGAAGAGTATATCTCTGAAAGCATCTCTTTCTTCTTTCTGAACTCTACACTCGCCCTGAGCTTCGATAGCGTTTCTAATGGATCCTTACTCTCTACAAGCCTGTCAAATAGCTCACTGAAGCTTTCATCCTTCTTCTTGACAGTCAGCAGTTTTCTGTATACTTCTTCTCGAATAGTTATTGTCTTAACCAAAATGGACCACGCCAATGAGTATGTTTAAACATACCTTTAAACGTTGCTCGAATTGTGCCGACAATGAAACGTTGTCAGTGTATTGGCAGTTCGCTCACAGAACAGTCGTCAATGGATTTACAGGGAAGTCACAAAACAGTTGTCAGCAAACACCCAAGCAAACCCTAAAAAGAAATTTTCTAAGACCTGACCGGGTTCGTCTATAGCGGGCGGGGTGAGATTTGCACTCCGTACCTGTGGAGATATCTCCCGCCAATCCTCTTTTTTCAGTGACGTGCACTCTTCCACTTCGAACAATTCAGACGCATGCCTGTCCAAGAATCTTGATGACTCTCTTCAAAATCCCCACTCTAAGCCATCTGCTTCAAAGTGCGCGTTTGTCTGCTTATTTCTAAGTGTGCTTCTTGTCAGCAGATGGGGCGACGATCTTAGTGCCGCCGCACTTTCGGCAAATGCCATATACATCTAGACGTTGTCCTGTCGCGGTGAATTTTGTTGTGGTGGCAACCCTCTCAACTATTTCCCTTGTGGTAGGATCGTCTAAATCCTTAATGTTGCCGCATTGTAAGCAAACCAAGTTTATATGGGGTTTCATGTGGGAATCGAATCTTGC
Source organism: Bathyarchaeia archaeon (assembly GCA_041500785.1). Lineage (GTDB taxonomy): Archaea > Thermoproteota > Bathyarchaeia > Bathyarchaeales > Bathycorpusculaceae > JBGQMW01. The sequence goes on along the minus strand of JBGQMW010000018.1, from coordinate 25,569 downwards.
CTGGCCTTTGGGAAAGTTCAATTCCTGGATCAGGTCCAATTCTTTGAAAAGCTGAAGGGTCTTGTAGACTGTTGCAAGGCTGACTGTTGGATGCACCCTCTTAACTTCGTTGTAGATTCCCCGTGCGGTCGGATGATCTCTACTATGAAGTGCAAACCGACAAATCGCTATCCTCTGTGGAGTAGCCTTGTATCCTTTCCTGCGGAGAGCCTCTATTGCCGCAGCGTCGGATTTCTGAACGTCTTTCATACAGGTTATTAGATAATAACAATTCTTAAATAAATCTTGGAATCAAGAACCTAGTGTACCGAGAAGGAGACATGACGATTTATGAAAGCAAAACACCTCACAACAAATCAGGGCGTACCTGTCTCCGACAACCAGAATTCACTTACCGTCGGCGAACGAGGACCTGTGTTGCTGCAAGACGTGCATTTGATCGAGAAGCTCGCACATTTTGATCGTGAACGCATCCCTGAACGCGTGGTTCACGCCAAAGGTGCCGGAGCTCATGGCTACTTCCAAGTCTGCAAGAGCATGGCAAAGTATACTTGCGCGAAATTCCTTCAAGACCCGAAGACGAAGACTTCTGTTTTTGTGCGTTTCTCTACAGTTGTTGGCGCAAGAGGATCTGCAGATACGGCACGCGATCCCAGGGGTTTTGCCGTTAAATTCTACACCGAAGATGGGAACTACGATCTGGTTGGGAACAATCTTCCGGTCTTCTTTATTCGTGATGCCATCAAATTTCCTGATATGGTCCATGCCTTCAAGCCTGCTCCTGACACAAACATTCCAACAAGTTCGTCGGCAAACAGTCGCTTTTGGGATTTTATCTCGTTGACTCCCGAATCGACTCACATGATTACTTGGCTCTTTTCCGACAGGGGAACAGTCAAGAGCTACAGGAAAATGGAAGGTTTCGGCGTCAACACTTACAAGTGGGTGAACGCGGAAGGCAAAGCAGTATATGTGAAGTATCACTGGAAGCCGAAGGCAGGAGTCGAAACGATAGACCGCCACGAAGCTACTCGCCTTGCGGGGGAAGACCCAGACATCGCCACCCGAGACTTGTATGAAGCCATAGCCTCGGGCAAGATGGTAGATTATGAACTATTTGTCCAAGTTATGGAAGTTGCTGATGAGATGAAGCAGGGCTTCGACCCACTGGATGCTACGAAGACTTGGCCAGAGGATAAGTTCCCGCTTATGCCAGTGGGTAAGATGGTGTTGAACCGCAATCCAGAAAACTACTTTGTCGAGGTCGAGCAGGCCGCTTTTTGTCCAGCCTCGATAATTCCTGGAATCGAGTTCTCTGCTGACAAGCTTCTGCAGGGAAGAATCTTCTCATACGCAGATACCCAGCGGCATCGACTTGGCCCCAACTACTTGCAACTTCCGACCAATCGGCCGCAGGTACCCGTCAACAACAACCAGCGCGATGGCGCCATGCAGTACGCGCCTTATGGTGGCGGAACAGTCAACTACGAGCCCAACACCTTGGCGGATGGAATCCCATGCGAGGCACCAGCCACGCCAACTGAGGACTGCAATATCAAGGGGAGAGTGGTGCGCCAGAAGATAAGCTTGACCAACGACTTCCAGCAGGCAGGCGAACGCTACCGTTCACTAGGCAAAGTGGATCAGGACCACTTGGTTGATAATATGGCTGACTCTCTTGGAAAAGCAAACAAGCCAATTCAACAGCTTATGGTGGCAAGCCTCAAAAAGGCTGATCCCGAACTTGGCAAACGCATAGCAAAGGAGCTCGGACTAGGCTAGAAACAACGGAACCCGTCTGTCACTTTATCCAACACAGTTTGCTTGCGCGCGGGCCATCGTTGGAGCACCAGCAATCAAACAGTCCTAATTCTTGATCGTTGCCACGTCAACGTCCTTAACGTAAAAAGAATCGACATCAACCCCGTCCTCCTTCAAGGTTCTTGTAATGGTTTCAGCCACTTGTCCGGTCATCTTGCTGGCGCGCGCGCTTCAGATTTGAGAACCAGACAAAAACCCTGGTGCGCGCTGACTGCCCCGGCCTTAGAAACACGAGCATAAGAAATGCGCGAAAAGCATATTAACCCTTTTTGACTGCACGTAATTCTATGAACTTCAAAGAAAGACAGGAAATAATAGCCAAATCGCCTATTTCATTCAGCTATTTGAAGCATTTCAACTTTGGCGCAGGCGCATTGCATCTAATACAAGGAATACTGATGCTCTCTCTAGGAACTCTTCTGAAATGGGATCGAACAATATACACCTTCTACCTGAAGATAAACGTCGATCTCGGACCCCCAGTGAGATTTCTGGGACCTCCATATCCGAACCCGCAGGTCCTCTTCACTGCGAGTTACTTGGGTGTGATTGTCGCCTCCTTCCCACTAATATCGGCTCTGGCGCACTTCATGATCGCATACCCAAAAAACAACAAGTATGTTGAGAATCTGAAGAAAGGGATGAACCCATATCGTTGGTATGAGTACGCTTTCTCAAGCTCGATAATGATAGTACTCATCTCAACGTTCGTGGGTGTCTGGGACTTCTGGTCGCTAGTGATGATTTTTGTGCTGAACGCAATGATGATAATGTTTGGATACCTAATGGAAATCGTAAATCAGAAGACTGAGAAAACCTCGTGGTCCGCCTTTCTGTTAGGATGCATTTCAGGTGGAGTCCCTTGGATTGTGCTATACGCCTACTTCATCGCGGCTGTCATGTCCACAGGCCTTAATCCACCGGCATTTGTGTACTCGATATTCCTCATCTACTTCGTCGTGTTCAACATCTTTGCCCTCAACATGGTCTTACAGTACAAGGGTGTCGGACGCTGGAAGGACTATCTATACGGCGAACGAGTCTACATAATACTCAGCTTCGTAGCGAAAACAATCCTAGCTTGGCTGGTTTTCATCGGAATCTTTGCACCTTTCTAACACAATTGACCATTCAATCCTCATCCTATTCGCACTTCAAACGCGGAAAAAGCAGTGCCTCCTACGTAGGTATATCGGCAGTTGTGTAACTGCCCCCACCCTTGACGTTTTCCAACACCTTCCGAACACGCAGATCATGTCTGGCAACATCCAGAACTCTAATTGCACTCCTTTCCTTCTCCTTCATCTATAGAGCATTACGTCAAAATCAAAAGGTCTAGTCTCCTCCAAGAATTTCTCAAAGTCATTCAGATTGATCGACTCAGCATGTTGGCGAGGCGACCCATCAATCCTTCGAGAACTGTAATCTACCATTGGAAGGCCATTCGTCTTCTCTTTCCAAGTCTCACTGCAAAGCTAAAGAGCTCTAGCCCACTCAGAACAGGAAGACTGCCAGCTCATAGAAGCAGGACTCGAATTCGTCTGCGACTATGAACACAACAAAGTCTTTCGAAAAGAGAAGTGAACCCTCAAAAGAGAGTCTATGAGCCCGGGCCGGGTTTCTGTGGCGGGCGGGGTGGGATTTGAACCCACGACCCCCAACTTAGGAGGCTGGTGCTCTATCCGTCCTGAGCTACTCGCCCCCACTACCAGCCACTTACTACAAACAAATACCAAATATACAAAACCTTCTACTACACCTCGAAGGAAAAGGCAGAAGCAAAAACACACTAATAGCCATAGCTAAAGCCCTAAAAGCATTAGCCATACGCGCAGACCTCAACAACCCACAAGCCGTAGAACTCGCAATCGCACGATACCAAAAACAAAACAAAAGACCCGCAACAAACAACTACAAATCCAAACTATGCGACGCTTACAATCACTACTGCAAATTCTACAAAATCCAATGGGAAAAACCAATCTATACACCAGAACCAGTCAGCATACAACCACCAACCAACGAGAAAATATCAATGCTCATCGCAGCAGCACCTAGAGAACTGTCACTAAAATTAGACATAATCGCCCAGAAAGGACTCAGGCCAATCGAAATACAAGGCGAAAAAGGATTACAGGTCAAAGACATCCATCCAGACCAGAAGACGATAACCAACCGCAGCACCAAGAAATGCAATGCAGGACCGCCGCTGCCAATCACAGCGGAACTAGTAACCCGACTCCAAACTTGCATTACTAACAACAAGCTCGAAGGCGATGATATACTATTCACAGGCGACGCAAGAAGATTTGGAGAACACTATCGAAAATTCCGAAATAACTTGGCGAACAAACTCCACGATCCGACAATCAAAATAATCCGACTCTACGACCTGCGACACGCATACTGCACCAAGTTACTACGAAGATTTCAAAACGCCGAAACAGTACGGATAATTATGGGACACAAACTAAACACCACTCAGAAATACCTGCATCTACTCGGACTTCAACGGAGAATGGATAGTCGAAGGAACGACAGACAAAGAACGAGCTAAACAGCTTCTCGCAACAGACTTTATCTATCAATTGACGACACCAGACGGAACAATGCTATTCAAAAAACCCAAATAACGCTTTCTTCTTCACAATCAAAAACAACTTTCTTGCTTTCTAACATACGAGGATATAACTTTACCCCCAAACCCCCTTGGAGCATGAAAGTCTGCAAAACGTCAATCGCTACGGTGGTCCGTAATAGATCGTAGTTTCTAAGGGAATTCTGATTTCTTCTCTAGGCAATGTTGCTAAAAGTGTTTGTTCATATACCCGAACTACGAGTCCGAAGTCAATCTGATAGGAGCCTATCTCACCAAAGTAGTATGCGATCCTAGCATCTGTTCGGTTGCTTTCATACAGGAACTCGTCCAACTCTGCAAAAAACCATCCCGTGTGGTTAGATTTTGGCTCTAACCTCACGATCACTAAGTCGGTGTTTAGTGTAAACAGGCTTCTGTTTTGTTCCACTTTGAAAATGGAGATAAACCCATCATTCATTGACGTAGATGCTTCCTCAGCTGTCCAAACTACAAGCCATCGGCAACCTGCACTAGAAAAGACGTACGTTCCTGTGATTTGCCCATACGCAAAAGAATCCATTGCATCATTTTCAGTGACCACTGTAAGACTGTGTACCTGTACGTATGTATGAGCATAAACCTCCAATGAAGCAAGAATCACTAATGTCAAGGTGACCAAAGCAATCTTCTTGCGACGAGAAAGAAACATCTTGGCTTTTCCTTCTTTTTCCAAGACAACTACTCTTGAACTACTATGCAAAGAGTAAGTCTTAACTGTTCTGCGCGCTATTCCGCACAGGCATTTTCTTAAGCGTGCTTATAGCGTGTTTTGAGAGGGTTTTGAGAGCATACGTACCATCAAAAATGACCGTGAAAACCGTCAAAAATCATGCTTTCTCAACGTATTCTGTGCTGATTTTCAAGATTAGCTTCCTGTTTTTCAAGAATTCTCTGATGTTTTCATTCTGATTGCCGAAACGATAGACAATTCTTGGCGAAGGCTTCTCTTTCTTGGATGAGACTCTGACGGTTGAGCACTAGTGCGCGCTATCACTCTTACTCTCTTACTCACTCACACACACTCAGCGCGCGCACACATCCAAAGGCATATCTCGATAATTGCACATGTTATCCATGGTGTTCAGATGGAACAAGCTCATGAAACCAAGGGATCAGCTGCTATCAATATCTTCCTGTTCATTCTTTCAGTGTTACTAGTGTCTTCCGTAGCGACCGTCAGCATACTTTCATATTCAACAATCACCAGGCTTCAAGCTGACATCAACACTCTTCAGTCAAAATATGATGAACGTGCACCAAAAACAGTAGCGCTCCTAAATAGCACTCAGATTTCAGTCGAGCCACCCTTTCCTTTCTACTCACTGAATGTCTCAGAATATCGCAAAATTTGGATATACTACCAAGGAGTGCAAGGAGACATCCGAACGGACTGGGGCGTGTCATTTGGACTGTCAAATCTTACCCGATCGGATGTTTTCCTTCTGCCATATGCTGCTACATTCTCGATTTCCGATGAGATTCGAAGAACGGTAGGTTTGGACGTTCAAGGCCCTTATCTTTTTATCAACTGCAAATTCCTTAGCCCTGGTCAAAACAATACCAATTCGATATTCCTCTACTTGACATAAGAAGGCACGCGCGCGCAAGATTTGTTAGGCTGATTGTGCGATAGAAAACAAGGCAGAATTGAGCCTTACAACCACAAAACAACCAAATTCACTCCCCCGCCTTCTATGCATTTGAAAACGCTAACCGAAGCCACTACCCATTTGCGCAGTTGCTTAGGAAGAAATTGAAGTTTATGCTATCTCGATAACTACCGTATATATCCTCTGGAAGTGTCTGGTCGCTTGATATATCTACAATTAGGATAATTAGTGCAGCCAAAAAAGAAGCCCGCGCGCTTTCTGCTTGTTCTCTTTACTAAATACCCATCATCACAGACTGGACAGATATCAGCCCTAAACGAGCAGCCCTTGTTTGAACATTTGTAGACATATTTTCCCTTATGAAGAAAGCCAACTCCACATTCAGGGCATTGCTTGGGAATGTAATCACAATAGGGATAATTGCTACATGAATAGAAAAGACCGTGTGCGCTTTGTTTTTGAACCAACTCTCCTGTTCCACAAACTGGGCATAAGTCAGTTTTCGGAAGTTGACCGATTGACTCAACTTCATAGTTTCCGTTCAATACTTCAATTGTGAAGGAAGAACTATTGAAATCAGGGTCATCTATTAGAAAAACATGTTTCTTTGCCCTTGTCACCGCGACATAGAAGAGTCTTCTTTCTTCAGCATTTGGAAATTCTTCTTTTCTTGCCAAGACCAAATTAAGGATTGGGTCATCAGTAATCTGGCAAGGGAAACCAAGTTTTCCACCATTCAGTCCCAGTATTACTACATATTCAGCTTCTAAACCCTTAGAGCTGTGGGCTGTGGTATACTCAATTCTGAGGAAGCCTACCCTTCTTGGAAAATTACCGAGATATTCCTGCTCAAGATGATTGTATCTTCCAACAACAAATACAGTCTCCGTATGTTCGCTGTTCTTTGAAAGATTGAATATTATGTCTTTTAGTGCGACTGCAGTTTTCTCCCTAATGACACTAATAGCAGGTTTTGTCTTCAGCGTTCTGCTTGTGATGTTCTTCTTAATTTGAAGGGGATTTTGAAGAATGAATCGCGAAGAGAAGTCGCACATTTTGTCGTCAAATCTGAAAGTCTCCTGCAAAAATAGTGTCTCGCCAAACTCAAACTTCTTCTGGAAATCCACCATTAACGAGATGTCGCTTCCAGTAAATCTGTAAATTGATTGCCAATCGTCACCGACACAAAAGAGTTTTGATGTGTTTTGGTCAGCAAGGGCTTTGAGAAAGAGATACCTACTGCGGGAAATATCTTGGAATTCGTCAACAAGAATATACTTGAAGTTTGAAACGTATTTCCCTTCATTAATGTATTTGGCTGCATCATTTAGCATGTCACTAAAATCAATTTCCTCTGCTTTGCATGAAGTATAATCATCATAAACTGCGGAGAAGATTTTGAGGAATGCCCTGGTTCTTGTGTCTTCGGGGTCTACTTCGCTTTGTATTTGTTGAATGCTTTTGCCACTTTCTTTATAGAGATTGAGAAAGTTGCACAGTAATTCTGGTAGTTGTCTTGTTTTGCCCATACTGTTGAGTTGTGTGAATATTTGGTCTGCTGGGATAGGCGAAAGAGTAACGCCTTTTTCTCGCAGTTTCATTTCAAGATTTGAAAGCAACACGCCTTCTTTTTGTTCGTAACTAAAAGTTTGAATCAATGTTGTTTTGTTTAGCTCATGAGTTTCTTTTTTCCATTTCATTTGGCGAGTGTATTCTCTTTCTGAAATGTAGGGTGCAGGTTTTCTTTCACGGTTTATTCCGAAATGCTCAATGTAAATTTTGTACTTTGGCAAATAGAAATCGGGTTTGTATTGACGGTGATTTTCGGTTGCTGTTCTTTTTTCATAATCGGCTTCGTAGAGATAATCTATTCCATTTACATATAGAAAGTTCGCGATGTAGCATTCTTCAAAACTTTTTACCTTATCCCCTTTTAACGACCTAAGGTCATACTGCTTCAGATATCTGATGTAATCTCCAAAAGACTCAAACTCAAACTCACTCTTGTAAGGTATTAAATGATATAGGAAATATTCGTTTATCATTCTCGCAAAAGAGGGGTCTTTCATTCTTTCTATTATGAATCCAAAGACTCTTTCAATAAACTTGGTTTTGTCTTCCGCCAAAGTGAAAAGGGCGGGAGTTGTTTTGGTCGCATGGGCAATTACTCGCAGACCGAAGCTATGATATGTTTTCGGTTCAAGTTCGGCAGGCATTTTAGATTTCTTAATTCTTTTCTCCAATTCTAACTTAACATCTTTGTTAAAGGACAACAACAGAATCTCGTTTGGTTTGGCAAGACCTTTCTTGAGCAAATAGCCTGCTTTTCCCAATACGGTTGAAGTTTTTCCTGTTCCTGCTCCAGCTACAACCAAGATATTGGCTTCGTCTACAAGTATTGCCTTTTTTTGCTCACTTGTTAACGGGTCAGACTCGACCTTTTCAAAGAAATCCTTGTATTTCAGAGCTTCTTTTTCAACAAATTCCTTGTTGCGGTTTTTCAGCCAGTCTTCTCCGCTTTGGTAGGCATTAAGAAATCTGTTTAGTTCATCCTTAAACCCCGAATCTGACCCTACCTTCCTAACGCATTTTTCAGTTTCGCCTTTAAGCTGGAGCCATTTATTCTTCCAGTCGTGAAATTCCTTCTTTGAGAAATAGTAGTTCCCGAAAAAAAGAGAGTCAAATTCTGTTACTGCCTGCAAAACTTCGTCTTTGTGTGCCAGCAATTCGGCTCTTAGCTTTTTCGCCTCAAATTCAGAGTTGTAGTTCGTTACAAACTTTCTTATTTCAGCGATTGCACCAAGAGAATTAGAGATTTGGGCAACAATATCGGGTTGTGCGATTAGGTATCTGACATCACGGTCAAATTCATTTAAGAGACTTAACAGACGAGTTTCATCGTCTTTGGCAAGATAGTTGTTGGATTCAAGAATGAACTTAGATTCGTTTCTAAAGTATTCCAAATACTCTGATGTCTTTTGAACCGAATTTTCTAAGAGAATTTGCCTTTCTCTTTTGTTACTGTCTATCTCGGAGTCAATGTTTTTGTATATAAAAAAGCCGATACCTACAATCTTAAGGATACTTCTGATTTTCTGGAGTTTTTGAAGATGGAGTAAGTTGCGTTCTATGCGCTGGAGACCAGCAACTATCTCCTGAAACTCGGATACAAACATCAGCAAACTAATTCATTTTTAGCCCTAATAATTTTATGTAGTCTTGAGTCCATGTTTCAGAACCTTTGTCACGGATATGGGTTAATTCTTCCGTTTTGGGTCAATTTGTTGTAGCAAGCCCCGCAAATGAACCCCGTATTCCATTGCCTAACTAAATGTACAGCATTACAACCGCAATGGCAATGGAAACTGTCTGCAACAAAAGTATGTCAACCACCATTGACACCTTCGTTGCTAGTTCTTTCGGTTCAGCTATAACTTTTCCGCAAAATGGGCGTTCACTATTCTTTTACCCACCCTCACTCCTTGTCCTTTGTGTGTCTTCTCTCCCTCCCGTGGTCCCTGGTCCGTGGCCCTCTTCATCGTGTGAGAGAGTGTCCGTCCGTGTGTGTGGGTGAGTGAGTGACCAAGAGTCCGAGAAAGAGTGCGAGTGTGCGTGCGTGCTGTAGGATAAAACTTTACCCCAACCAACCATGGACGACGACGGACGGACGACCACGAACGACGACGACCACGAACCACGACGACCACGACGTACGACGACAAATAATCATAGGCTTCCAATGGACGGCTGGAACCTATAGCCGCTTCAGGATACAGCTGGATACCACTGTAACAGGATACGGATAGGATAGTGAGTTTATAGTATGAGGGGTAAAATTCACTCAAAAGCTTACCCCTCATAACGAACTAAGACAGATCTTACGAGGGGTAAAAAAGAATAGAAAACTTGCCCCTCAACAATGCGCGCGCTGGATGGCTTGACATGCTCGCAAGGGAACAGAAACCTCGTGCTTTCTAACGTTCAAAGCCGTTGCCTAGTCGTTTTCTTTCTCTTGAGTATCATTGCCAACAGAGTCATTGTGGTGAATAGCGGGAGAATCAGAATCGTGGCGAACTCTGGCAGAACCTGATAGACGCAATAGGGTTCTGTTCCGTCGATCGTGGCATGGTTTCCTGCATTGTCATAGGCGACTATCTTGAATCTGATCCACGTTTGAGCAGGTTGACCCGGTATTATTGCCTCGTAGAGATTTGTCGAGAAGTTGAGCCTCATGGTTTGAGGTGATTCCCATGAGGTTCCGTTGTCGAAAGAACAGGTCAAGGTAACGTTCTTCATTCCCGTTTCGGCATCCGTTGCGTTTGCTGAAATGGTCACGTTTTGATATGGCTGAACGTTTTCTCTCGGTGGATTCTGAGAAGGCAAACCCATTCTTGGAGCTGTTGTGTCGGCCGGACGCGCTTCAATGTGCACTTCTGCAAATTGGCCGAGCCCAGGCCATGGCGAAGATTGTGCACCGCCTGAATAGGCGTCATCAAATTCTATCTTGAAGCCAATGGTATCGTTAGGCTTAAGGCTGAAGTCGTGTGCATCGTCCGAGCTGTTCAATGGGTGTCTGAGTTCAAAAGTGTAGTCGCCTATACCACTAACGTTTGTGTGTGATGCACCTCCAACGATATCCTTTGTTCCTCCATCGCCTTCATCGGAACTTAGAGTGGACATACTGGCGTTGTAATAACCGTCTTCTGCATGGCCCAGCCCACCTGTCCAAGCCAACACGTACAACCAGTCATCGCCATTCTCAATTCCACCATCATGATCACTATCAAAATAGAAAAACACGCCGTCACCAGTGTTGAAGTCATCACCAACGACTCTTACTGCAAGATATATGTACGTTTCATCGTTTTTTTCGTAGATTGTAGCGGAATGCGACTCGAGAGATTGCGAAACCAAAGTAAATGTAACCTTCGCGGCATCATTCCATTCGTTAGGGTTAGTAACGCCATCGATGTTTGGAACCGTTGAGGCCCAAGCTGAAAGAACGTCACCAGTGAAAGCTTTTCCAAAAGGCACAAACACCCAGGTAGATAGTAGGATCAGGGAAATTGTCATACAAAGCATTGCCTTTTTCATTGATATCTCTTCGCTACTTTGTGCTATCTAGGCTTCCTACGACTATAAGGCTTATGCGCACGTTTTTTTGGTTGGTTGGATATAACTTAGCGCGTGCTAAAGTCGTTGAGAACTAAGGAGAAAAGCAATTACCTGACCTGGTGAGCGAAGCATACCGCAAGTACTCAGAATAGCCAGATATGGCTGGGCGGGAGACAACAAGATTCAAATCCCTTTCTATGTCACTCAGTTGCGTAGTGAGGAGTCGAATTGGCAATTGAACCTATTGGACTAAGCGTATCTGGAGTTGTTGTGGAAACCGAAGATCTCTTGAAGATCCGATCTTCAATGGAGCACGCATACAGCCATTTGCTGAAGTCTGGTGCCCAGTTGGGTTGGGAGGATCCAGAGTTCTGCAAAAGACAGATCTCGAGTTTGTGGAACGCGATCTTTGATCTGTTGTCAGGCGTTTCAGACGAAGAACCTTGGCAGACAGATTGGGATGTCAGCAAAAAGATCCTAGTAGACAGGGACAACCGACAGTTTTTGAGCGTGTTTGGAGAAGAACTGAAAAAGGATGGTTCGCTTGTCAGAATACTGGAACAACTGAAGGAACTGGAAATCAATAGGGGTTCTCTCCGAGTGTCCTTCAAGGATGCTCTTACCAAGGAAAGGCGAAATTTAGAGATAGAAGTTCGCAAGTTGATGAAGCAGATCGGGAGACAGAGTAGTAAAATCAAGACAGGGTTGAAGCATTTTGTTGGATGGGTAAAGGAAAACAAGAAACCAATAATAACATGCTCATTGATCGCAGGTGTTATCGTAAGCGCGCGCGCGCGCGCTCATACTGGGGTTTGGCAACTCCGCAAGATCGCCCGATGAGAGAGCATTTGATGACTGTTAAAACGAGAATGTTGGAAGCTGAACAACCATTGAATGTTGACACTTTTTCTGAACAGCTTCTACAACATCTTCAACGTCATACTCCCCAGAGAAACATGGGTATTCACGTCGCAGGATATTTGGAAAATCGACCAAAGATAAGGCATGTCTTTCACGTTGATTGGCATACCACGAATGGCTTTACTAACGAAGAATCGAATGTGGCGTTTCACAACGTGGAAGGAAGAAGAGTTCCTCATACTGGATCCGAAGATTACGTTCCCTATATCAGTTTATTCAATGGTGACAACGCGATTGTTCAAAGCATGCTTCTTTCAATACCTGCTTTCAGAGGTCTGAATTATGCCTTGGACTATGAAACACTTAGTCTGAAGGAAACTGTAAGTCTTGCTGAGCTTCTGGTTTCGACGACAATCTATCTTCAAAAGTTCCTACGAGGCTACAGAAGAGTCGGCAGAACATGTGGAAACGGGCTAGACATTGCCACTATTACACCTTCGGGAGTAGAGTGGGCAGGAAGAAGCTTGGGAACAGTCAATTTTGATGTTCGATGAAGACCCCATCGAGTGTATAGCGCGCGCACGCACATAGGGAAAAGCTATAGGTGAACCGAAAGTAACTAGCTGGATTGGTGAATTGATTGCGCGCGCGCTGATGATTCAACAGCAAAACAAGATGAGACAGACAGACCTTGTGATTAGACTCTACTCAGCTTTCATTAGCAAAGACTCCTTGGATGGCTTAATGAAATTCTTAGCATTGGAATTCAAGGATTACAAAGACTTTGCGAACAAATATGGTCCAATATTAAGTGAGAGTCCAGAGGTTAAGGCCCTCATCACTATTGACAATTTCTTCAATCAAGTGGGCATCCTTCTGTATAGAGGGTTCATTGATGCTGGCTTAGTTAGAGACGTTTTCACATACAGGGTTGAAATGGTATGGAAGAAAGCTGAACCCATCATACAAGGCATGAGAAAAGAGTTCAATCAGCCAGAAGCAGGCAAATGGTTTGAGTACCTCCACAATGAGCTGAAGAAAAGAGAACAAAAACCTGCACCAAATGCTTAAGTCTTCTATGAAGATTTCAGAGGGGCCCTAGAAGTCTAGAGTTAGATTCTGTCTGTCATTAACACTTAACGTATTCTATACCCTAGAGGTATTGTGTTATGTCATTGTGTCTATGTATGAGAGGGTGTTACTATCTTTTATATTCCGAGCATCATAGTAATAGATGAGAAGCTATGTTTGAAGGTGAAAAGACTAGAATATTCTGGATTGGCTTAGTCATTCTGGGTCTGTCTTCAATCAGTCTCTTTACAGTACTTTGGTATACTGTCATAGCAACGCCACTAGGTGACTGGAGTTGGAGATATCTGGTTCCACCAATTGCAGGTCCTGTTGTCTTCATTCTGATAGGACTGTACATGATGAAGTCTGGAGCAAAGAAAATGGAAGAAGGAAAAACACAACTCCTCAACAAATAGTTCAGTCTGACTAAAGACCAAGCACTTAACGACGATTAATAGGACTCCTAGAAGTCTAGAGATTCCATCTGTTATTGACGTATCATGCTCCATTCTTGCTTGTTTTTGACAAAGAAAACTTTAAACTAACATTAGCATACTCCAATGAAGATTAGAGTGGAAGGGATTCTATGAACAAGTTGAAGTCTATTGACTATGCGATTGTTTCTGAGTTGATCAAGAATTCCAGGTTGAGTGATAGGCAGGTGGCTAAGATGCTGGGTACTTCTCAGCCTACTGTCACAAGAAGAAGAAGAGAACTGGAGAAAGAAGGGTTACTTGACTATACAGCAGTTCCCGACGTGAAGAAGCTAGGTTTTGAGATCCTGGCAATTACTTTTGGGAACAGGGCTGCACATCCGCAATATCCAGAGTTGGAAACACAGAAAGCCAAGGAATTCACTGAAAGACATCCAAACCTCATATTTGTTTCCTCTGGAATGGGTTTAGGCTCGGATAGAGTAGCCATTTCAGTTCACAAGGACTACGCTGATTATAGCAATTTCAAAAAGGAAGTCAGTGAAGAATGGAAAGAAATCATGACAGTGACAGATTCATTTGTGATAAGCCTAGTCAGCGACAGCATGCTCAGAAACCTTACATTCAAGCATCTGGCAGAACTCCTGAAGAAGGAACATGTTCAAGAGAAAACCTGACAAGGACAGGCAAACTCTGTAAGTGAACTTTTCTTTCTAAGGACTCCTTAGAATGTTTGTGGCTTCGAGAGATAGAAGTCGATGATGTTATTTCTTTTTCCTTTTCCTCGAATGTATCTTGTTCACAATATCAACTTGTTCTGTTGGAAAGTAGTAAGGCATAGTATTGTAGGAGCTAGGAGGTGTTCCCTTTTTCTTGTCTTTCTTGCCCAATTGTCTTTCTCCAGCTCTTAATGCTCTATGATTCTATGTTACTCGAAGTTTACACCTTATAGTCTTTGGCATAACTAATGTACTATTGACAGTCGAGATTCTGTCTGTTGTTAACATATAGAGGAAGAATTGGGGTTAGATATTCAACACATTGGTCAATATGAACGTCAGTGCAAATATCAGTACGAATCCTGTTATACATGAGATTACTGTGAGTGTTTGAGGATTCTTCTCATTGGCTTGTGGCAGGAGGTCGCTAGCTCCTAAGTACAGAAACCCTCCTGCAAAGAAGGGCAGAAGGAGGACCATGTAATATTGTTGTATTGTAATGAAGAGTGCGACAACTGCTCCCAGAACTGGAGCTATGGCATCCAAGAGCAGCATCCTTATGGAATTCTTCAATGAGTTGCCAGAGTTCAACATTACCGCAACGGTACTAAGTCCGTCAGTAAAGTCGTGGCATATGACTGCAATTGCTATGATGATTCCTACATGGATATCGGCTTGAAAACCAAATCCAATTGCCAAGCCATCGATGAAGCTGTGTGCCGAAAGCTGTGATGTTGCGAAAAGTCCACCTAAAGGATGCTTAACTTCGATGTATTCACCATCTTTGTTCAAAACATGAGAAGTAATAATCCTAGAAATGATGTAGAGGAAAAGGAATCCGACAACTGTCAGAGCCATTACATCTTCAAGAGGCACATTGACAGATGTGGCAAGTCTGAAAGTTTGTGGCAGTAAGTCAAGCAAGGAAGTGGTAATCAATACGCCAGCTGCAAAGGCTCCTAGGAGTCCAATGTCTTTCCTATGTCTTGATGCAAAGGTTCCACCTAACAATGTTGAGAAGCAAGTAATGATAGCCAGGAGAATCGCATTGAAGTTCATGTACGGTACTAGTTTTCTGACAGTGAACTAATAACAGTTTTTGTCCACAATGAAACTCAGAAAAGAGAACAAAAACCAACTTACATGATTCCTTGAAAGAGTTCAAGTACTCCCTAGAAGTTTTTCATCGAAGTATGGTTAGGCCATGCTTGGAGATTCTTCCACAAGTCATAAGAACTGATACAAGAAGACACAGGTATGGTGTTGACAATTGCTTGAAGGCAAGAATGTAAACTTGAGGGTAATGGAGAAAGAGGATGTGCCATTATTTACAGAGTGGGTCAACAAGCCTGAGGTTTTTGGCGAATACAATCCTCTGCATCAGATGTCCAAAACGGAAGTAGAGAAAATGCTTGACAATCCGTCTGAGTTTCAGCTTTTCTTCGTAGAGAAGAAAGACGGAAGCAAAATCGGTTTCATAGCTCATTTTCACGTCCTGCATATGGGAACTGGAAGCAAACTGCTGGAGATTGGTTATTCTTTGGTTCCAAGTGAAAGAGGCAAGGGCTACTGCACAGAAGCTGTGGAGATTATGGTGGACTACTTGTTTCTTTCTAGAGAGTCTATGCGTATTCAGGCTTGCACAGACATTAGAAATCTTGCTTCTCAGAGGGTTTTGGAGAAAGCTGGATTCAAAAGAGAAGGCATAATGAGGAATGCGTTCTTCTGGAGAGGAAAATGGACAGAAGACTGCCTATACAGCATAGTCAGAGAAGAATGGAAAGAACCAAAGATACTAACGAGAACTGAGAAGAAGTAGAAAGATACTGGCTATTACTAACATATAGAGCTATGATTGAGCTTCATTTCTATCTGATGTTCTCTTCGTGATGTAGTCTTTAATACTAATTGACCTAATCTTGTCTTCTAGGTGTCAAGCATAGTTGATATTCAGACAGTATCAATAGCTATTGCTTCTGCTGGTGTGTTTCTAGCAGCAATCTATTACATTTTTCAAATTAGACATTCGACTAGGCTTAGACAAACAGACCTTCTAGTGAGATTGTGTTCAATTTGGCAGGGCAAGGATTGGCTGGAGGCTTGGGACAAAGTCGATAGTTTGGAGACTGATGGTCTCATCAAAATGCGGACAGAACATCGAATGGCTGAAATAAACCAGGTATACTCGTTCTTCGACGAAATAGGTATCCTTCTGCAAATGAGACTTGTCGACATCAATCTAGTCGAGAAACTGCTTCATGGACATGTCACAAGAACATGGGAGAAGTTGAAGCCTGCATTGGAATATGGCAGAAAGCTTCGAAACGATCCAAGAATTGCCGAAGGATTCGAATACCTCTACAATGAAATGAAAAAAAGAGAACAGAAGGGTGTTAAGAATGGTTGATGTACAGACGATATCGGTAGCCATTGCGTCTGCAAGTGTAGTGGCAGCAGCTATCTATTACAGTCTCCAAATACGGCATCAGAATCTTCAGATCCAACAACAAAACAAAATTAGACAAACAGACCTTCTCGTCAGAATATCACCGTGGCTCAGTATAAGTAGCAGTGAACTACAGGCAGCAGCTGTAAGAACTCTGAACCTGGAGTTTACTGGTTACGACGACTTTGTGAAGAAGTATGGTAAGATACACTCTGAGAAACCAGAGCAGACAGCGGTCCTAGCGGTTGCTAACTATCTTGACGCCCTAGGCATTCTGGCAAGAAGAAGACTTGTAGATGTAGACCTGATTTTTGAATTCTGGAGCGGAGATATTCCTGATTTGTGGGAGAAAATCAAACCTCTCGTAGAAGGGATGAGGAAAAAATCCAACTATCCTATTCTTGTCAATGCTGAATACCTCTACAACGAAATGCAGAAGAGAGAAAATCAGGTCCAACAAAAAGGTGTGAAGAATGGTTGACATTCAAACGGTTTCTATAGCTGTTGCTTCTGCAAGTGTTGTGCTGGCTGCTATCTACTATGTTTTTCAAGTCAGGCATCAAACCAAGATAAGGCAGACAGACCTTCTCACAAGACTTTACTCAATCATGGTCAGCAAGGATTGGCTGGAGGCTTGGCAGAAAGTCCAAAGCAGGGAAGCCCTAAACTATGGTGACTACTTGGAAAAATATGGATTTGTTGAGTTAAACGAAATCTTTGTGTTCTTTGACCAACTTGGCAGACTTATGAAAAAGGGGCTTATAGATATTGAACTGATCCCCCTTACCTACGGACAAGTTAGTGCCACATGGGAAAAGATAAAGCCTGTACTTGAAGGCAGCAGAAAGAGGTACAATGCTCCAAAACATGGCGAATATGCTGAATATCTTTGCAGTGAACTGAAGAAAATAGAACAGAAACTGGAGCAGAAGAGTGTTTGAAATGGTTGATGTACAGACTGTTTCTATTGCTATTGCTTCTGCTGGTGTGTTTCTTGCAGCTGTCTATTACATTTTTCAGATTCGACATCAGAGCAAGATGAGACAGACAGACCTTGTCATGAGACTATATTCAACTTTTGGCAGCAAGGAGTTTCAGGATGCTTGGACAAGAATAGAATCTATCGAATTCAAAAACTACGATGAATACGTGAAGAAACGTGGCTTAGGAGACTATGCCCAATGTGCTACGTTCTTTGAAGGAATAGGCGTGCTTCTACAGAAGAAACTGATAGACATCAATCTAGTAAATGCCCTATTCAGCGTACCCTTAAAACATATGTATGAAAGAATGAAGCCTATTATAGAAGGAAACAGGGAACAATTTCACGACCAGAGAGTATTTGAGAATTTTGAGTACGTGTACAACGAAATGCAGAAAAGAGAAAAGAAACTTGTACCAAATGCCTAAGTTTTCTATGAAGATTTCAGGGACTCCATAGAAGTTTTTCATCGTAGTTCTGGGTGTCGTAGATACAGATAGAAGGTGGAGATCTTGGTTTCAGTTCGTTGTTTGCTGTATTGTCTTTTCCAGTTGTTTGATTGCTTTCAGTGTTCTGTCTCCGAGTCCTTGTTTTTAGAAGGTTTCTTAAGTGAATTGGGTTCTAGCTAGATGTTTGATTGAGGAATTGGAGGAAATGGGTTGAAGGACATTGAACTTAGACTGATTTCTGAACTTGTAAAGAATAGTAGGAGAAGCGACAGGGAGCTTGCTAAGGCACTTGGAGTCTCTCAACCAACTGTCTCAAGAACAAGAGTGAGGCTTGAGAAACAAGGGCTCATAGACTACAGTGCAATTCCAGATATGACTAAGCTGGGTTTCGAAATAATCGCTGTAGCATTTGGAAAGCGAAACTACCAGAAGCATCCAGAAATCAATCTCCAAAAAGCCAAAGACTTCGCAGAAAGACATCCAGAAATCATCTTTGGTGCTTCTGGCATCGGGTTAGGCTATGACAGAATATCAATCTCAATTCACAGAAGCTACTCCGACTATTCCAAGTTTTCACAAGAGATGCGAAATGAATGGACAGGGATCATGGATCTCGAATCTTTCATAATAAACTTGAAAAGCAAAGACGTTGTGCGACCACTCTCTCTAAAACACCTCGCAGATCACCTGAAGAATGAAAAAGAGAACTAAAAGACAACGCTGATAATCAAGATTTCAAAGACCCTTTAGAAGTTTTTCATCGAAGTACGATCACTCTGTGCATAGAGAAAAAGAGGGGGGGACTGTTTCGATTTTCTTCGTGAATCTAGTTTAGTGTTTGTTCTAGTTCTGTGATTGCTTTTAGTGTTCTGTCTCTGAGTTCTGTTGGATTTTCTTTCAGATAGTGTCTGGCAAAGACGGATTTTGGTACTCTTCCTTGAAGTATGTCTACTTCTTCACTGATTATGTTGTGTCTTACCATGACTGAGACGTAGTAAGATCTGAGTTCCTTCAATCTCAGTCTTAGATGCTTTCTGTACAAGCAGCAGTGTATTGCAGAATATGAAACAGGTTTGCTATTGGCTATTTGCATCACAAAATCCTTGGGCATTATGGTGATGTAAGCATTCTTGGTGTTTCTGAGGAACTGCTTGTATTTGTAGTGTTCAAGCATTGAGAGATCTTCATTATAATAATCGGCAAGTCTGCCAGTTCTAGCAAGATCAATTATGAGGTTAAAAGACTGGATTCCTTCTCTCTTTCTCAGACCTGAAAGCAGCAAGAATTTCAGGTAAAGCTTCTCATTCTCATCCAAGACAGCATAGACCTTGTTGTACCATTCTATTAGATCACTGTGATTGTTATTCATTATTCTCAAGAAACATTCGAAAGAATCAGGTCTAGCCCACTTCACACCATGTTGCCTGAGTTTCTCCTTGAACTCCAAATAGGAACCAAGATATTTCGTTAGACAAATCAAAGCTTTCATGACGCCAGACCTAGTGGAAGGGTGCAAAGGTACAATCCTAGAAGGATTATCAAGGCAATCAAGGTACTTCAAAGCATTGCTATATTGAGCAACAGCATATTGACGTCCATATTTTTTGTGTAAGAAATCCTTGTATGTTGACCAATCTATGTTAAATCTATGTTTAGGAGGCTGGTGCTCTATCCGTCCTGAGCTACTCGCCCACATGTTCAATTCTTGCTCAAGCTCAAATTAGGCTTTTCTGTATATTAGCCCTTGTTGGTTGGTTTGCTTGCTGTATATCTGTAGTGACTGGAATCCCATAAACTTTTTAGCTAGTCTTGAAACTAGGAAATGATGAATCGCGATGCGTAGTCGCATTTTTGCAAACTTGGGTTTCTTGCTGCAGATCGCGGGCGTGTTGACTACCGTACCGATTTTGATTGGGTTGTATCTCAATGAGACGCAGCAGTTAGTTCCACTTTTTCTGGCATGCGTAGGTTTCCTCGCCTGCGGGTTCTTCATGAACGCTTTGTGTGAGAGAAAAGACCTTGACTTCAAGTCTGCGAGTGTTCTGGTTCTGGCTGCTTTCATCATATTGCCGCTTATAGGGGCAATACCGTACGTCTATCAAGATCCATTCAACAGTCCAACCCCGATCGACAAGTTCACAAACGGCTGTTTCGAAAGCGTTTCAGGGTTTACAACAACAGGTTTCAGTTTCATACAGAACAGTGACACACTCCCAAAGTCTTTGCTGGTATATCGCAGTTTGACTGAACTGATGGGAGGCGTCGGCATAGTGTTCCTGCTTCTCGCCTTCTTCCACTCAAGAAAATCGCTCAACAACTTGGGCAATGCACTAGGCATCGAATCAGTTGGAAGTAATCTGAAGAGGTTGTTTTTTTCCGTCTTCATAATCTACGGCGTCTACATACTCGCTTTCACAGCTATCTTCTACTTCCTCGGATTCCAGGATCTGACCAAAACGGGTACTTTTGCCATCGACACGATCACAGGCGGGTTCCAACCTTCAATTCAACAGTTTCAACAATACCTAGCGATTGTTCCGAAAATATGCATGATAGCCTTGATGCTCGTCGGCTCAGTGAACTTCACCTTCAACTATCACCTGTTCACGCTTAGACTCAAGAAAGCATTCTCACTGGAGATCGCTCTATACTTGCTCATGATCGCGGTTGGAACGGCACTCATTTTCTTCTTGGCAAAGACAGAACCTTTAGACTCACTCTTCCATGTTGTAAGCATGACATCCTCAACAGGATACGACTACATCAACATTGCAGCATTCAATGATACAATCAGATCCATCTTCATCGTGCTTATGCTGATAGGCGGCTGCACTTTTTCAATGGCCGGAGGCATTCGCGTCTCCAGACTAGTCTCATTCGCAAGAGCTGTAAAACGGAGCATACGAGGCACACTTGTGAAGGAAAAAGTGATCACAGAACAGACCGGCCAAACAGCTTCGAACAACATTGAATACCTTTCAGCAGTGGTCTCAGTCCTCCTTTTCGTCGCCACGCTAGTTGTTTTCTCAATCATATTTACAACCATGGGAGTATCATTCACAGACGCACTCTACGAAGTAGGCCCAGCCCTGACAACAAACGGAATCTCCATGGGCGCCACAACTGTCACTATGCCGCTCGGTTACAAATGGCTGATGATAACAGCAATGACTATAGGAAGAGTCGAGATCATGTCAGTTTTCATCGCGCTGAGCTCATACAGATCAAAAGAATAGGGCCCAGAACCCCCAGAATCGTTTCCATCAGAATACCAGGGCCTAGATAATTGGAAGATGCTGCAGAAAACTTAAACAACCCGCCAGTTTCAACACTTATGCCAAGGCGGGGGTACCCGAGCCAGGTCTAAATAGGCAGGGCCAGAAACAGCCTAAGACAAGGGGGAGGACTTAAGATCCTCTGGCGAAGGCCTCCGTGGGTTCGAATCCCACCCCCCGCACTTGGAATTCACCCGCGTTATGAACTTATTTTGACTAGACAGACTTATTCTGAGCCATTGTGAGTGGGGGCTAGAAATTAGACATGTTTACTGGCAAAAGCGTTTGGCCCCGTAGTTTCGGGAAAGCTTCAAACTCTCGTTCAAACTTTTTCCTGCATACCCCCAATTTGTGAGCAAGGACTAGCTTAATTGCGATTGAAAAGGCTACGTTTTACTTGCACTTTGGCTATTCACCCGAGAGCTCGACGTTTCTTAGTGGTAATATTATACAGCGCACTTGGCGCAAAGTCTACTCGTTCATGCATGAGAAAGGTAGAAAATGGGTATGCATATAGCTATACAGAATGTTTTCTTCTGTAGACTGCGGCTGTCAACATTGTTGCTATAATGAATACTGGTAGAACGAGGATTAGCGCGCTACACATAGAGAAAATCTGGCGAAAACCACATGGGATTGTGGTACAAATTCCTTCTAGTCCTGTTTTTGATTGGAATCAGTCCTACCGCATTGTTCTTTTATCTTTTGTACGCTAACAATCCGTTATCGCGGGACCTTTTTCTCCCCAGTCTGATTGCCATGGCTGTTTTGTTTGCTATGGGCGCATTGTATTATGAGCGCTGGAGAAGAAAATGGTGGAAGAGATAGAAACCACGGTCACCATGCGAAAACCGCCGCATGATGCTGCTTGATTTTGTCTTGAAACTCGGAGAACTTCATTTCACAGACAGCTACCGAAAATTCTCTCCGCAATGGGCTGTGCTCGCGTGATAAACCATCGCCAAGGAGGTCAATGTTTCAAAAAGCGGTAATGCTTGGGCGATTTCACTCGTAGGAGAAACTTTTCACATAAAGACGGAAACTCGGAGGATAGCACTCTAGAGAATATTCAAGTACTGTGTTCTAACTCCGTACGCACTTTCAATATTGGGGTATGGTTTAGCGATGGTTGAAGAAAATCGAGCGTTCAGAAAAGACTTGCCTGACTGGCGTTCCTTCAATTTGTTATTCCAAGTATTAGTGCGCGCGCCAAGGTTTTTGAAAGAAAAAAGGTAGGCAAAGCGCATGCTATTCTCCTTGAAAGGAATTTGAGACTTTCTGCCGCACCGCCTCTATGAAGATCTTGTGGTCGTAAACCCACGAGTCTTCCTTGAAGAGTGGAGGTGAAATTGTTTGTCGGCATCTTATCCTCAAGTCTTGTATTGCATAATTGTAACCTTTCACGAGCTTCATTCTTGTCAGGGTTGACAGGATTTCAATGAATCTTCTGAACTCTTCAGGCGGAAGAAAGACCTCCACTATGAGACAGTTTTCTCCAAGGTTTTTTCCCATTGTGAGAACGAAAAATTTGTCAAGAAGAGATCTCGCAAATTTGGCGAATGTTTCGTGGGTGTGGAAGGTTATCGCAAAGTAGACCATGACCGAAGGAGAGTTGCCGTAGCGCATGACGAAGACTTCATAACCCTCGACAAGGTTTCTTCCCAACAGATGCTCTTTATAGTGAAAGCGTGCCAGTTGACGACTAATGCCGAGGCCCCTTGCTACCTCAGTCAAGCTTCTGGTTGCATCTTCTTCTAGCTTTTCAAGCATCTTAATGTCAATTTCATCTGCACGGTTGAGATAAGACATGGACTCTACCAATGTGTAGGGCAGATCGGTCTTCTGTGTTTGAACTTCGTTTATCCAATCATCCCAGGAAAACACCCATCTACCCAAGTTATTGTCAAACCAGTTCAGGGTTATCCGTCCACCCTGAAAGCATGTGGACCAATAAATGTGAACGTTTCTGGCCACTTCTAAGCGTCTCAACTCGTATATGAACTCTTCAAATTCGTGGCAATGCTCTATTGGCACTGCATAGACTGCTGTGCAACCTTCACCCATTCCGTACGATCGGCAAACATAAAGCCAAAACTGATTGACAGGTAGGCAATCGAAAAGAAGTTGCTCCATACCCGGATTGGCTTCGAGGAAAACAACAGCCTTTCTCAAACCAATGTTTGTGTGGTACACCGAGGTGTGCATTCTCAGAAAAAATTGGGAATCAGACTTCATGTGTTCTATTCGTGACTCTAATGTTCGGCGATGGATCCCCACAGTTCGTGCGACTCTTGAAAGGTTTCTTGGACCAATCTCCCACATTGCGCGCAAGATTTTGATGTCAAGAGTTGTTAGCTCTTTGTGCATAGCATTCTCCTTCGTTCTGTACCAGTTCTGCTCTAGATTCTATCCGCTTCTGTTCTTATTACTTATGTAGGCCCGCCAGGTGTATCAATAGGTCCATTGGGCGTGACTATTGTTCCATTATCTACAAGAACCAATGAAGGAGAAGCGATGACGTCAGTTTTCTGTTCAGTTGCTTGAGAGCGTGTCACCATAACTGCGAAACAGGTTGCGAACATTGCAGAAAAAACCAATAGGACCAGTGCCAGAGCTTTCAGTTTCATTAGATCGCCTCCTTTTACATTTAGTCAAAATTCTTGTTGTTTTTTTCCAATAAGAAAGTTCATGCGTAGTGAAGAGAGACACACGATTTTACAATTGGTCACAAAATCGAAAAATAATTGCCGAAAGTAAAATAAACAAGTGGCGCTTGTAGGAAGTCTCATTTATCAGAAAGAGGCACAGAGATTGGACAAATTCGATGGCTTACTATTGCGGGTCGTTGACAAAAATATCAGATACATTTTCGGAGATACAAACACAGGTATCATCTACGACTATTTGGAAAAGAAAGGATGCGCCTTTCAAGAAATCCCTGCAAAGCCAAACACATTCTCAATGGCGCTTAGAAACATGCTGGACCCGAAGCGCGCGCTGGTGACCATACGCTCGTGTTATGATTAGGAGTCAGATAGTCGTGCGGCTAGATTCAAGAGAAAAATCTGCCATGAAGGCATCAACTAAAGTAGATGTGATACAGGTCTTGCATGTTGATGATGACACCGGTTTTTTGAAGGTCGCGAGACAATGTTTGGAATTGCACGGCAACTTCGTGGTGGAGACTGCTTCTTCTGTTGATGTAGCCAAAGGTAAGATGAAGATGAAAGCATACGATGTGATTGTTTCAGACTATATGATGCCTGGAAAAGACGGTTTACAGTTTTTCAAAGAACTGAGACAGGAAGGTGACAAGATTCCTTTTATTATATTTACTGGAAAAGGCAGAGAAGAATTAGCTATCAAAGCATTGAACTTTGGTGCCGATGGATACTTCAACAAGCTAGGTGAGCCAGAAACAGTCTATGGCGAACTAGCGCATGGTATATGCCAAGCTGTGAAAATTAGAAAAGCAGAAGAAGCTTTGCGAGAAAGTGAGGAACGCTATCGGCTTCTCTTTGAACAGAGTCCCATTGGTATTGGCATATTATCTCTCGACGGAGTCGTGGTTGACACCAATAGAGCTATGCGAACCCTTACTAGATACTCCAAAGGAGAGCTTGAAAAGATCAACCTAACCGAGTTATGCGCAAATCCTAAACAGATGAAGGAGTTAATTGAAGACCTCAGACGACATGCTACCGTAGTTGATTTTTCGGTGCGATTGAAACGCAAAGACGGCACCTTATATAAGGGTAGTTTGACTGCGACGCGTATTCGTATTAGGGACAAAGATTTTCTCCAAACAACATTGCAAGGCACCATAGAACACAAACGACCTGCAGAAAACGATAAAACGCTAGGAAAGTCGAAAGTTCTCAATGTCACGAGCGAGCTGACCAAGGACAAGACGTGACGTTCGAAACAAGCTCTCCATAGCTGCAAACAATATTTGCCTAGCTAAGCAGAAGTTTATGGTGACTGTGAAGTCAGGATTTAAACGCGGACTTTGATGCATGCGCTGTCCAATGCGTGAAGGTGGGCTTTGATCTCTTCTTTCGTGTAGCGGTCCCATTTTAGGTAATCAACGAGGAGAGGCGGCAACGTTACGTCTTGCCGCGCAACGTACGCTAAGAATTCGAATGTTT
>JBGQMW010000017.1:0-40144 GCA_041500785.1 Bathyarchaeia archaeon | reverse complement strand
TATGACTGGCAACATGTCTGTTACTGCTGCGTTTACTCAGGATCAGTACACTTTGACTGTTAATGTGAGTGGTTCGGGCTCGGTTGTTAAGAGTCCTGATCAGGTTACGTATGTTTGGGGTACTAATGTTTCTTTGACTGCTGTTCCTGTTGTTGGTTGGTCGTTTGCTGGTTGGGGTGGTGATGTTTCGGGCTCGGTTAGTCCTGTTGTTGTGAATATGACTGGCAACAAGGCGGTTACTGCTGCGTTTACTCAGGATCAGTACACTTTGACTGTTAATGTGAGTGGTTCGGGCTCGGTTGTTAAGAGTCCTGATCAGGTTACGTATGTTTGGGGTACTAATGTTTCTTTGACGGCTGTTCCTGTTGTTGGTTGGAGTTTTGGTGGTTGGGGTGGTGATGCTTCTGGCACTGTTAATCCGATTACCATTAACGTGACTGGTAACAGGTCTGTTACGGTGATGTTCACTCAAAACGTGTATACTCTGACGACTTCAGTGGATGGCAGCGGTTCTGTCGGCAGGAACAACAGTGGGCCTTATCATTATGGCGATGTGGTATTGTTGACTGCTGTTGCTGGTGTTGGTTGGTCGTTTGGTGGTTGGGGTGGTGATGTTTCTGGAACTGTTAACCCGATTACTGCAAACATGACTGGCAACATGTCTGTTACTGCTGCGTTTACTCAGGATCAGTACACTTTGATGGTGTCCAATGTTGGCAGTGGCTCGGTAACTTTGAACAACAGCGGACCATACCTCTACGGTGACATTGTTCTGTTGGCGGCTGTCCCAACGGTCGGCTGGAGCTTTGATCATTGGGGTGGAGCATTGTCTGGCTTTTCTAACCCTGTCTCGCTGGTTATGACTGGCAACATGTCTGTTACTGCTGCGTTTACTCAGGATCAGTACACTTTGACTGTTAATGTGAGTGGTTCGGGCTCGGTTGTTAGGAGTCCTGATCAGGTTACGTATGTTTGGGGTACTAATGTTTCCTTGACGGCTGTTCCTGTTGTTGGTTGGTCGTTTGCTGGTTGGGGTGGTGATGTTTCGGGCTCGGTTAGTCCTGTTGTTGTGAATATGACCGGTAACAAGGTTGTCAATGCTACGTTTGTTCAGAACCAGTATACTTTGACGGTTAATGTGGTTGGGAATGGTGTTGTGAACCGCAACAGTTCTGGTCCGTACTATTATGGTGATGTTGTTCAGTTGACTGCTGTTTCTACGGTTGGCTGGAGCTTTGATCATTGGAGTGGAGCATTGTCTGGCTCTGTCAATCCAACAACGATCGTTATTGACGGTAATAAAGTGGTTAATGCCACGTTTACTCAGAACCAATATACTCTAACGGTTAACGTCGTTGGTAGTGGTTCGGTCAGTAAAAGTCCTAATCAGACTACGTATGTTTGGGGTACTAATGTTAGTTTGACTGCTGTTGCTGGTGTTGGTTGGAGTTTTGGTGGTTGGAGTGGTGATGTTTCTGGAACAGCTAACCCGATCACTGTGAATATGACTGGTAACAAGGCGGTTACTGCTACGTTTGTTCAGAACCAGTACACTTTGACTGTTAATGTGAGTGGTTCGGGCTCGGTTGTTAGGAGTCCTGATCAGGTTACGTATGTTTGGGGTACTAATGTTTCCTTGACTGCTAATCCTGCTGTTGGTTGGTCGTTTAGTGGTTGGAGTGGTGACGCTTCTGGCACAGTTAACCCTGTTACTGTCAATATGACTGGCAACAAGGTTGTTAATGCTACGTTTACTCCGAACCAGTATACTTTGACGGTGAACGTTGTTGGTAGTGGTTCTGTTAGCAAGAGTCCTGATCAGGTTACGTATGTTTGGGGTACTAATGTTTCTTTGACGGCTTCTGCTGTTGTTGGTTGGAGTTTTGCTAATTGGACTGGTGACGCTTCAGGCACGGTTAGCCCGGTTACTGTGAATATGACTGGTAACAAGGTTGTTACTGCTACGTTTACTCCGAACCCGCATACTTTGACGGTGGATGTTGTTGGGTCTGGTTCTGTTGGGAAGAACCCTGACTTGGCAACATACACTCATGGAACCAACGTCACGCTCAATGCCACGGCTCAACCGGGCTGGCTGTTCTCCAGTTGGAGCGGCGACCAGACTGGAAACGCTAATCCCGTGACACTCACCATGAACAGCGACAAGGTTGTTACTGCAACCTTTACTGAATTTGGTGCGGAAGTGCATGACGTGGCCATTGCGAATGTTACCAGTTCAAAGCATGGATGCTTGCCGATTCCGACTGTCTGCAGAGGCTACACTGCCACATTGTTCATCACAGTCGAGAACCTTGGAAACTATACCGAAACCGTCAGCATACACGCTTACGTGAATTCATCAGCGGGACAGCTTCTTGTTGGAACGGAAAACGTGACTTTGAATATTGGCGATTCTGCAGTTGTTACTTTCGTCTGGAACACTACTGGGCTTGCCACAGGCAACTACACTGTCCACGCGGAAGCTGATGCCGTGCCAGATGAGTCAAACGTGGAGAATAACGTACTCTATGATGGAAACATTCTGGTTTCAATATTGGGTGACATCACTGGCCCCGCAGGTCGACCTGACGGCAAGGTGGACATGTGGGACGTCGGAAACGTTGCAAGACTATTCATGGCTAAATCTCCTAGCACTGACTACAACCCGAACTTTGACATCAACGACGACGGCATAATAAACATGTTCGACATAGCCTTAGTGGCCAGGCACTTCTATGAGCACGAACCATAGTAACCAATCCTGCGCTATTGTGATGAACCTCGGATATCTATACGCTCCACAGCCATCCCAGGACCTTTCACCTTTTCTCATGAATCTGACCCGGCGACAACAAAAAAAACGGTCTACGACCAAAACCGCTGCAAGAACAATTCGATTACATCGCCAACGGCCCGACCTGTCCACCTCTGAAACGATTCCGCCGCAAAGCTTTTAACACTGACAATTCCACTTAGACTTAAGCGCAAGGAAGGGAGCATATTCATATTCTCCTTTCTCCCATTAGTATTCTCTTCCCTTCCTTGTGCTCACCACAAAACACACTTTTGAACGTCACACCAAATATCCGGAGAAGAAACTCCTTTTCCGTCTACACTACTCCTATCTCATTCCTATCACGCAGTTTCTAAGGATGCACCTATGGGCGACTAGGAAATTGACTGGCTCTTCTGAGCTAGAATCGGACCGGCAAGCCATCCAAGCACGCTCTCCGCATGGTCTTTTCGCCTTGGACATGTGGCTTCAGCGTCGCAAACAACGAACATCTATGAGAGACATGAAAATCCTTTTTCGGGATATTAAACGGGGAAAGTTGGCATGGCCCTGTATTCATGGAAAATCAGGCAGAGCCTTCCTTCAGGGGAAGGCATTTTCCTTACCCAATTTTTCTCATTCCTGAGACAGATCAAGGAAAAACACATGTAGGATTTTCGGGAGATATTACCAAGACCCTTGTTGAGGGATACCTCTTTCTTCGGAGAATCGAGGGCACAGATAAGACGGCAAAAGACAACAGTGAGTGCCTACACTTTCAACGGCCTATCAAAATAGATACTCTTCCCATTAACCGAAACCGGAATTCCAATCGCAACCGTCGCCTCAGACATCAGCCCGAGCATCAAAGATGCCGTCCCTACCCTGTACATCATCCTGCTGTCAACATTCAAGAGACCCGCAGTCTTCACCGCCGAACCAAGAGCAATCCCAAGATCCAACACCTTGAAAACACAATTGGGACTAACAAAATCCCTGCCCGACCTCTTCTCACCAGCGTCAAACTCCACGCAACCACCGTAACCACAACCTCCACAGTTCAAACCCAGACTCTTCCCACCCCTGACGCCGACAAGAACCACCGCCGCAGAATCCCTAACATTTTTCGCGTCCCGCCTGAACTCCTCAATCTTCCGCTCGTCTGAGATTCTTTCCATCCTCTCCGCGACTGCATTCTTTTCAGGACCATAAACAATCAACGTTAATACGTCGTCCACACCTGCAGTCTTCGGCGCCGTCCTTGCCGCAACCATCATCAAATTTGCAGCCTGCAACGTTGCATCCATCTCTCCATCTCTACTCTGAACAATCGGAGGACACATACTTCCACCTAATCTCACATAACGCACGTGATCATTTCTTCAAGCTCAACCTTCACAAGAGCAAACTAGGGGAAAACACTTTTCAGAATCTTAACTAGCTCATCAAACTGGCCCGTGTACAATCCTACGATCAGGCATGAAACGCCGAGAAGAAGAAGCAGTGCCGCTATCATTCGACTCTCTGAAATGTCCATTTCAATCCTATCCCAAATGCTTTTCCAGCGTAGCCACGATAATCTTTTTCTGAGCGCAGCCGACTATTCTGTCAGCTTCCTGACCGTTCTTCATAATAACCACAGTCGGTATGCTGTAAACCTGAAAACATTCAGCAGTCTTCGGGTTCTCATCAACATTAAGCTTCCCAACAAAAACCTTTCCCCCGTACTCCTTGGCCAACTCTTCAATCGTCGGCGCCAACGACAAGCACGGGCCACACCATGAAGCCCAAAAATCCACCAAAGACACAGAATGCTTCTTCACCGTCTCATTAAAACTCGCATCAGTCAAATGAACAGGTCCACCAGGCATCTCCGCTTTCCTCTCCCTAAGCTCAGCCAGTTTCTTTTCCCTGATACGCTTCAGTTCGCTTTCCTCTGATATAAACCGTTCGCGCTCATCACTCATACCATTACCTTCTACTTCGCCTAAGAGAACACCGCAAAGCCTAAACCTTTCCGCAAGCACTCTTCGAACCCACTATTACAGCTGCCATTCTTCCGAACAAACACATCCAGGTTCTTCAGACATCAAACAAGCTCTCAATAAACTCATCACATTCAACATACCCGCAGCAATCGCCAAAAAGCAGCTCTGCTTCTCTGCCAAGCGTGGAAGCACAGACCGCCTTAATATTCGAATCGACGCACAACAAAGCAACCGACTCTTCCAGCTGCTCTGCCAGCAGAAGCTTCCTCAAACCTGACTTTCAAGTTTCCTGCAGCTTCCAGAAAATCTGAAATCCCACAAGAAGTAGTCTGAAAGCGGTCCTTTGGTCCTTACCCATGCAGTGAGTCAAGGCTGCGTTTTCAGTTCGCTTCTTCACAAACCTGATATCTTAGCTTGAAGCACCCACAGCATAATGATATTCCAGGGATCACCTGTCAATTGTGCCGAAGCACCTTTCGCGTAGCTTCAAGCAACTTTGAACATTCTCAGCAGGGCTTTTCGGGCTTGTCTTGCAACGGATTCAGGAACAACAACCGCATGCCGCTCTTCCTTGAGGGACATGTAAATTCTGTCAAGAGTGTTCAGCTTCATATTTGGACAGACGGCACCGTCATAGCCCAACACAAACCTTTTCTCAGGGTTTTCCTTTCTCAGACGGTGCAGAATACCTTCCTCGCTACCAACAATAAAGGTTTCAGCGCTGCTCTGCTTCGCATATCTGCACATCTGGGATGTGCTACCAACGAAATCAGACACTCTCTGCACCTCAAAACTGCATTCAGGATGTGCCATCACCATCGCCCTCGGATATTGAGCCTTAAGAACCTGGATGTCTTCAGGCTGAAAAAGCAGGTGTGTGGGACAGAATCCCCGTTCAGGAATCGGGATCACGGTCTTGCCTGTTTTCCTCTGAACGTACTCCGCCAGATTGCGGTCAGGCCCGAAAAGCACCGTGCCAGAATCCAGGGACTCGACGACTTCCACAGCGTTAGCCGAAGTACAGCATATGTTACAATGCGCCTTAGCTGCCCCCAAAGTGTTCACATATAACACCACAGGAACCTGCGGGTATCGCACTTTCCACCTTTTGATCTCTTCTACGGTAAGCATCTGCGCCATCGGACAACGCGCCCCGAGGCTTGGCAGCAAAACCTTCTTGCCCGGATTCAAGATAGCCGCAGACTCCGCCATAAAATCAACAGCCGAAAAAACTATCAGCTCAGCATCCTCTTCCATAGCCTTCCTGCTCAACTCAATGCTGTCGCCCACATAATCAGCGATATCCTGAATCTCAGGCCGCTGGTAATTGTGGGCCAATATCACTGCGTTCTTTTCCTTCTTGAGCTTGGCAATCTTGTCGACAAGACTCATAGTTTCGCCCTGAACACGGGAGTGCAATGCGTTCTACCGCAGAGACAGATATATGCATTTGTTCCCGCCTTCCTTTTTCTCCACTCTTTTTCTCAACAGCAGAACCACTGTCAAAGCGTCACTGTTCGAACTCAAAACGACTGGTCGTCGTTTGTCCAGCATATCCCCAAAAAACTGATTGACGGGGAAACATCTGACGGTGTAGCACACCAGCCAAATCTGTCTCTGCCGGACTTTCCGCCTGATTATCCGCAGTCGTCTCAGAAACCAGAAAGCTTCCTGTACACTGCCTCTCTTTCCACCAACACGAGGGTCTCATAAACAATGGAAAGACGTAATGGCTACAGAATTGTCAATCTTGCCTCTTGTGAATCAGATTTTCGCATATCAAGAGATCATTCGTGATGATCTCAATCTCTAAGTCTTCCCTACTCGGTTTTGAGTTTCGGGTTATTTCTTTTCTCATGATCCCTTCCACTCAAGCTCCTACTATAATATAGTAAGTCTTAATAAACGTTATCGCTTTGATGTTAAACAAGAATACGTCCTCCCGGACCGTTTTCACATGCACCCTCACGTCATCAGCAGAGAACCAGAAACAGAGGTGCAGCGGGCCGGATTTGAACCGGCGAACCCCTACGGGAAAGGATGGCTCATAGAGGCTTTCAAGCCAACAAAACCGATCTTGAGTCCTTCACCTTTGACCTGGCTTGGTTACCGCTGCCCAACGTAAGACTTCCAAGCCTTTCTTATTAATCATTTCCCACCTCTTCCTTCACGTCTGCCTTGAATGCCTCAATGAATTGTTTGGCAAACTCATCCGCGTACTTCTCACTTCCTTTATGCTTTGCATCCGCAGTGGTTCTAAGATGATGATAGAACTCGTGCAAAACTATGAAGGGGTCTTTCAAAGTGTCACTGTCCAACACCGAAATCGTCCTGTCTTTCGAGCTGTAGCATCCTAACGTAGTGCTTCTCCGTCCTTTAGGTAAGCCTACCTTTATCGTTGGCACGCTGACGTTGAACTGTTCCGATAACAAATCCAGGGCCCTTTCTGTCTTACCGTCCAAGATGAGATAGACAACCAGAGACATCATCCGCTTCTGCAATTTTACCCCCCTCCTATTTCTCCCACTTGCCAACAAATACTTTCCGAACAAGCCCCCGATAGATTTTGCGCAAGTTGTCCATGGAAGAAAAAAGCCGGTGATGTACAAAAAAGTTTATTAGAGAGCTATGTAGTTACGTTTCTAGCCTTTAATATTGGTGACCATTTTTCAAGTCGGAATGACCCAACAATTGGAGGAAATTGAAGATTTGAACAAACCCGCACTGAACAATCGCACTAATTTAGATTCAAAAGAAAGAACGCGGGGGTCGTGTGAAATTGGCTGAAATTTCGAAAGATGATAAACGTCTTCTGCTGAATGCATTCTTCAAGGACAAGGGCCTCGTAAGGCAGCATCTGGACTCCTTCAACGAGTTCATAGACAGGGGACTTCAGGAAGTCATAGACGAAATAGGCGAGATCACCATTGAGGTTCCTGAGAACCCGTACAAGGTGAAACTGGGCCAAATCTGGATCATCGACCCTCAGACGAGAATAACTGGACCTTACGCTACAGAAGTCGACGGCACGAAACACGAGTTCTATCCTTTAGAGGCGAGGCTTCGAAACCTCACGTATGCCGCTCCAGTAGCGTTAGAAATGACTCCCGTCATAGACGGTAGGGAACAGGACACGGAGCTTGTTTATATCGGAAACATACCTGTGATGCTGAAATCTAAACTCTGCTTTCTTTCACAACTTTCAAGAGAGGAACTGATTGGCTGCGGAGAAGACGCTGACGATCCAGGCGGCTATTTTGTGGTCAACGGTTCAGAACGCGTAATAGTAGCCATGGAAGACTTGGCGCCGAACCGCATAATCGTCGACATCGACGAAAAGGGTGCAACCCCAGTTTATCAGACCAAGATATTCTCAACAACCGTGGGTTTCAGGGCAAGAATCGAGCTGAAGATCAAGTCTGATGGAGCCCTATACGTTTCGATACCAGGTGTACCTTCTGAGGTTCCTTTCATAGTTCTAATGCGAGCTCTGGGATTGGAGTCTGACAAAGAAATCGCTGAAGCGATATCGCTTGACAAAGAGATTCAAAGCTCGTTGGAATCTTCCTTCGAGAAAGCCTTGGGAGTAGACACGGCGAAAGACGCGATATTGTTCGTTGGCAATCGTGTTGCCCATGGTCAAGTAGAAGAATACCGTACGCAGAAGGCCGAGACCGCGATAGACAAGAACTTTTTGCCGCACATCGGCAGGACAAACCAAAACAGGAAAGACAAAGCTCTGTTTCTGGGCGAAATGGCATCCAGAGCCATTGAACTGCAGCTGGACAGGAGAAAGATAGACGACAAGGACCATTTCAAGAACAAACGCCTAAGACTTGCGGGTCCACTGCTTGCAGACCTTTTCCGAGTAGCCTTCAGGAACCTTACTCGTGACATAAAATACCAGCTAGAACGCATCGGCGTGAAAGGACCGATAATCACCGTTTCAGCCGCCGTGCGGCCAGGCATAATCACGGAAAGATTCCAGCACGCGCTAGCCACCGGAAACTGGGGAAGAGGAAGAGTCGGCATAACCCAACTGCTGGACAGGACGAACCACATATCAACGCTGAGCCACTTACGCAGGCTGCAGTCGCCTCTGAGCAGAAGCCAACCGAACTTCGAAGCCAGAGACTTGCACGCGACCCATTGGGGACGTCTCTGCCCGAACGAAACGCCTGAAGGTTCAAACTGTGGATTGGTAAAGAACCTGGCATTGTCCGCCTGCATCTCCGTGGGCGTAAACGCCGAGAGAATCAAGCAGCTGTTGTTCAGCAGCGGCGTTGCTCCAGTATTTGAAGCAAGTGAGACCCTGAGGCTTTCAGGAGCAAAAGTGTTCGTCGACGGCAACATCATCGGATACTGCGATTCCCCAAAGGAGCTGGCGCGGGAATTCAGGGACAGAAGAAGAAGAGGCGAGATCTCGACCGAGGTCAACATAACCTCCTTTTCAAAAACAGAGAAAGAGAAGGAAGAATTCTACGTTAACTGTGATGAAGGAAGAGTCAGGCGGCCGCTGATAATAGTTGACAACGGAGTACCTAGGCTTCAGAGAGAACATGTTGAAAAACTTGGTTCCGGCGAATGGGCATGGGAAGACCTCATCAAGAATGGCATAATCGAGTACTTGGACGCTGAGGAGGAAGAGAACGCTTACGTTGCTCTCAACCCTGAAGAGGTGTCTCCTGAACGCACACACTTGGAGATTGCCACCTACACGATTCTCGGCATCTGCGCATCGACGATACCCTATGCGGAGCATAATCAGTCTCCGCGCAATTCATACCAGGCAGCGATGGCGAAGCAGGCATTGGGCATCTATGCCACAAACTTCCAGCAGCGCGTCGATTCTCGCTCGCACATGCTGCATTATCCGCAAGTTCCGCTCGCTGAGACAGCCTTGATGGCAACTATGGGTTACAAGCTAAGGCCTTCAGGCCAGAACTATGTGGTCGCGGTGCTGTCTTTTGAAGGCTACAACATGGAAGACGCTCTGGTTTTCAACAAGGCCTCTATCGAGAGGGGCTTAGGCCGTTCAACCTTCTTCCGCATCTACGAGGGAGAATGTCGCCAGTATCTAGGCGGTCTCAAGGACAAGTTCACGTTGCCTGAAGCAGGTACGCGTGGCTTCAGAGGAGAACAGTACTATCGTCTTCTGGAACCTGACGGAATAGTCGGCTTGGAATCAGGAGTTGCCGGTGGAGATGTGCTGATCGGCAGGATCAGTCCTCCGCGTTTCCTTGAGGAATACAAAGAGTTCGAGGTAAAAGGACCGTCAATGCGTGACACTTCGGTTGACATGCGCCCTTCAGAGACGGGAATAGTTGATGCCATATTCATAACTGAATCAGGCGAAGGAAGCAAGCTTGTAAAAGTCAGGGTGCGTGACCAGAGAATTCCAGAGCTAGGAGACAAGTTCGCGTCACGTCACGGGCAGAAGGGTGTTATCGGTCTGATTGTTCCCCAGGAGGACATGCCCTTTACTGAAGACGGCATAGTTCCAGACGTGATAGTCAACCCTCATGCAATTCCTTCAAGGATGACCGTGGGACAGTTCATAGAATCGTTAGCAGGCAAAGTGGCTTCTGCACGGGGCAAGCCTGTTGACGGGACACCTTTCTCAAATGAGACTCCGCAGGAATTGCGAAAATCGCTAGTCAGCCTTGGTTTCAGTCACACGGGAAGTGACGTTTTCTACAACGGTATAACAGGCCAAAAGTTAGTGGCTGACGTTTACGTCGGAGTGATACACTACCAGAAGCTGCATCATATGGTTGCAGACAAGATCCACGCTAGGGCACGGGGTCAGGTGCAAATGTTGACAAGGCAACCTACTGAAGGAAGGGCAAGAGGCGGTGGATTGAGGTTCGGGGAGATGGAAAGGGACTGCTTGATCGGACATGGTGCTACCATGCTTCTGCGCGATAGGTTGCTTGAGGAATCTGACAAGTATACGCTTTACATCTGTGAGACCTGCGGCCACATAGCCTACCTCGACATGAAGCAGAGGAAGTACGTGTGCAAGCTCTGCGAAGACAAAGCCAAGATTTCGCCCGTAGTAGTGTCCTATGCGTTCAAGCTTCTGTTTCAGGAATTGATGAGCCTGTGTATTTCGCCCAAACTGAAACTCAAGGAGAAAGCGTGATATGGCGACGGAAGAGATAATTCAGAAAGTTGTTGACGAGATCCACTTCGGAGTGTTTTCTCCTCATGACGTGAGGAAGATTTCGGTTGTGGAGGTCCAGACGCCGGACACCTACGATGAAGATGGGGCGTCGATCACTACGGGACTTATGGATGGCAGGCTTGGAACTCTTGAGCCGAGGCAACGATGCAGGACATGCGGTAACACAGCCATTCGCTGCCCAGGGCATTTTGGCCATATCGAGCTTGCAGTTCCAATAATTCACATTGAGTTCACAAAGATTATCTTCGAGCTGCTTAAGTCAACCTGCCGCAACTGTGGACGTATTTTGCTTCCGGACGAGACGATAAAAAAGGTTGAAGTCAAAATTGAGAAGACCAAGGAGCTACTGGGGGTCGTGCCGGATGATGTTTACAAGGCGATCGTGCAGGAGACGAAGAGGAAACAGTGTCCTCACTGCGCTGCTCCGCAGTTTAAGATCACTTTTGAGAAGCCTACCAAGTTCAGCGACCAGATTCCTGAAAGCGGTTCTGAACTTTTGACTCCGAGCATGGTTCGGGAAAGGTTGGAGCGGATAACGAATGATGACCTACAGCTATTAGGTTTCAACCCGGTGACTGCGCGTCCAGAGTGGATGGTCCTGCAGGTTCTGCCTGTTCCGCCGGTGTATGTTCGTCCTTCAATCACGTTGGAATCTGGCATTCGTTCGGAGGACGATTTGACTCACAAGCTGGTGGACATAATCAGGATTAACCAGCGGCTTAAGGAGAACATGGATGCAGGAGCTCCAACACTGATCATCCAGGATTTGTCGGAGCTTTTGCAGTATCATGTGACTACATACTTCAACAATGAAGCTTCAGGAATACCGCCTGCACGGCATCGCAGTGGAAGGGCTTTGAAGACTCTTTCTCAACGGTTGAAAGGTAAGGAAGGCCGATTCAGGAGCAACCTTTCAGGGAAGAGGGTCGACTTTTCTGCACGCACGGTAGTTTCTCCGGACCCTAATCTTGACATTAACGAGGTTGGAGTCCCGCTTGAGATTGCCATGCGGCTTTCTGTCCCTGAGAAGATCACAGAATGGAACATTGAGGAGATGAAGAAGCTAGTGGGCAATGGCCCTGAGAAGTATCCCGGAGCTCTTTACATCATCAGGCCTGACGGGAAACGGATCAGGCTCGAGTTCGTTGTGGATCGAGAAAAGATAGCTGAAGCTGTGGAAATAGGTTTTGTTGTTGAACGTCACCTCAGAAACGGTGACATCGCGATCTTCAACCGTCAGCCTTCGCTTCACCGTATGTCTATCATGGCGCATCACGTGCGCGTTTTACCGTACAAGACTTTCAGACTTCACCTGTGCGTGTGTCCACCGTACAACGCTGACTTCGACGGTGATGAAATGAACCTGCACGTGCCTCAAAGTGAGGAAGCTCGCGCAGAAGCTTTGCTGCTTATGCAAGTGCAAGACCAGATTCTGTCACCCAGGTTCGGCGGTCCCATTATTGGCGCGATAAGAGATTTCATAACCTCTGCTTACCTCTTCACGAGAACAAGAAACTACTTGACTAGGAACGAAGTCAACAAGCTTCTGCTCGGAGCCAAGTACGAAGGACCATTGCCTGAACCGAAAGTCAAGCACCCGCAACCGTTGTGGACTGGAAAGCAGATTTTCAGCATTTTCCTCCCGAAGGACTTGAACTACGTGTTGAAGGCAAACATCTGCCAAGGCTGTGCGAAATGCTTGGAAGAAGAGTGCAAATTCGACGCTTACGTTGTCGTGAAGAATGGAGAACTGACAAGCGGAGTCATCGACAGACGTTCGATCGGCGCTGAACAGTCTGAAAGCCTGCTTCACAGGATCATCAAGGATTATGGTGCTCAGGCCGGCCGCGAGTTTCTGAACAAGATAACGAGGATGCTAAAGCTTTACATCTCTATGCGGGGGTTCTCGTATTCTTATGACGAATTGGTTCTGTCGCCGAGAGCTGAGGATAGAATCCATAAGACTATGGAAAGAATCGAGAAGAAAGTAGAGGAGCTGATTGAAAGCTACCGCAAGGGCACTTTACCTAGGCTTCCAGGGCAGACGCTTGAGGATTCTTTCGAGATCTACGTTATGAATGAGCTGGCGAAGGCAAGAGATGAATCTGGCAAAATTGCTGACGAAGACTTCACTCTAGAGAATTCGGGAATTGTGATGACAAGAACCGGTGCTAGAGGTTCAAGCCTCAACATCGGTCAGATCAGCGCGTGCGTTGGGCAACAAGCAGTTCGTGGAAAAAGAATCCTGCGTGGTTACGTTGACCGTGCGTTGCCGCATTTCAAAGCCGGAGACCAGCGTCCTAAGGCACGAGGGTTCGTCTATTCGTCTTATCAGAGCGGCCTTGACGTTGTCGAGTTTTTCTTCCATGCAATGGGTGGCAGAGAAGGACTGGTTGACACCGCGGTCCGTACGCAGCAGAGCGGTTACATGCAGAGGAGACTGATCAACGCGCTTGAGCACGTTCGCTTGGAGTATGACAACACGGTGCGCAATTCGGCTGGGGACATCATTCAGTTCCAGTACGGCGAAGACGGGGTTGACCCTGCTAAGAGTGACCATGGAAAAGCCGTTAACGTGAGTCGTCTGGTTGACCAGATCAGAATAGCGAAGGAAAAGGGAAGACCCGCATCCGAAGAATACCTTAAGGAACATCTAACTGAGGTCAAAGACAAGCTTACTCCCATTCTTGTGGAACAACTTCGTCAGAGTCTGACGAAGCACAAGCTAAGTGAAGCAAGTGTTGACAAGGCAGTTAACCTGACGGTTGAGCATTATAAGCATGCTCTGATGGAGCCGGGTGAGGCTGTGGGCATCGTTTCCGCTCAGTCGATCGGTGAGCCTGGCACGCAGATGACGCTCAGGACGTTCCACTACGCAGGTGTCAAAGAACAGAACGTTACTCTGGGGTTGCCCAGGCTGATTGAGATCGTGGACGCTAGGAGAATTCCGTCTACGCCTGTTATGACGATCTATCTTACTGAGGAGTATAAGACGAGTAGGGAGGCAGCGGTGAAGATTGCTAGGGGCGTGATTTATACGACGTTGGAGAATATTGCTCAAGCTATCTTGATTGATCCGGTGCAGGATGAGATAGTTGTTGAACTTAGCAAGATGATGATGGAAGACCGTGAAGTGACTATGCAGGAAGTGAAGGAGAGGCTTCAGCTGCCGAACGCCACTGTGAAAATGAAGGGGAACAGCATCAGGATTCAGCCAAAGAAAGTTGAGACTATAAGAAAGCTGCTGGGCAAGATTTCCTCGTTCCATGTTAAGGGTGTGCCAGGCATAAAACGTGTGCTGGTCACTGAAGAGCATGGTGAGTGGGTGATAAACACCGATGGTTCGAACTTGTCTAAGGTTCTGGAGGTTCGCGGCGTCGACACTTCTAGGACGACGACGAACAATGTTCATGAGATAGCAAAGACACTGGGTGTGGAGGCTTCTAGGAACGCGTTGGTGAATGAAGCCAAAGGTGTTCTGGAGGAGCAGGGCTTGGATGTTGACACGAGACATGTGATGCTCGTTGCTGACATGATGACTTCTACGGGCGAAGTGCAGCAGATTGGCAGGCACGGTATCAGTGGCAAGAAGTCCAGCGTTTTAGCCAGAGCAGCATTTGAGATTACTGTTCCAAACATTGTTGAGGCGGCTGTC
Organism: Bathyarchaeia archaeon; assembly: GCA_041500785.1. GTDB lineage: Archaea > Thermoproteota > Bathyarchaeia > Bathyarchaeales > Bathycorpusculaceae > JBGQMW01. The sequence goes on along the minus strand of JBGQMW010000017.1, from coordinate 25,541 downwards.
AGGGGAGAAAGTGACCCGTTGGCAGGCGTGACCGAAAACGTAATAGTAGGGCAGTCCATTCCTATTGGCACGGGACTAGTAGAGTTGTACATGTCCACCTTTGAAAAGAAGGCTGAGAAAAAATGATAGACATAGACAAAGCAGTATTGACGGCTGTGAAGACGGGCAAAGTGTCTTTCGGCTCCAGTTCGGCCGTACAGAACGCTCAAACTGGAAAAGCCAAGCTGATTATCCTGGCAGCGAATTGTCCCAGAGAAACCCGTGACGATATAGAGCGCTATTCGAAGCTTTCCAAGCTTCCTGTGATAACTTACAAGGGTTCGTCGTTGGATCTTGCGGCTGCTTGCGGAAAACCTTTCAGTGTTTCAGCGTTAAGTATAAGAGAACCTGGCGACTCTGAAATTTTGAAGCTCACGGAATCTAGTGAACCTGAAGAATCCAGCGGAGGAAATGAATGACAAGCGGCATAAAGTTCACCAGCACCGAGATGCGGTACATTGCTTTATTCGAGAGCATAACAAGCGCGAACGTTAAGGATTGCATTATCGATGAGGAGCAAGGCCGCGTGCTGTATGTTGTGAGTGAAGGACAAGTGGGTGTGGCCATAGGAAAGGGCGGCAGGAACATTCACACTTTGGAAAGAATGACTGGGAAGAAGCATGAGATAATCGAGTATGCTGAAGAGCCTTCACAGTTCATAAAGAATGCTTTAAGGCCGGCGACCGTGAGCGAAGTGCGTATAACTGAGCGCCCTGACGGAAAGACAATTGCCGTCGTAGCGGTTAACCCGAAGGACAAGGGCGTGGCCATAGGCAAGAACGGAAGGAACGCTGAACGTTTGCGGTTTCTCGCGAAGAGATACTTTCAAATACAGAACGTCAGCATAACGTAGCCGAATTGGAGAAGGTCTTGCCATGAAAAGGCGCATCTTGTCTTTGTCAGCATTTCTACTGTTTGCCTTCTGTGGATTGAGCAATGCTGTTTTCGCAGATGATTCATTCGTGGACAAGTTCATCGGTAACCCATTGTTGATTCTTGCTGCCTTAATGGTGATTGTTGCAGTGGCTTATGCTTATCACAAGATACGAAAATGAATTGTGGCCTTCTGGAAGCGCCACCTCGGTCTAATTTTTTATCAATGTATCATTATTCGGCAGCGCACGTTTTCAAGAGGTTTTTGTCCAAGTTTGGGAGCATCTTGTGCATTTGTAGTGTTCTATCGTGGTTTCTCTGTTGATGCCTGCATGTTCTCCTGATATTGCTGTGAACCAGCGGTATGCTTCTCTGTTTCCGCATTTTGCGCATTCCTGAGTGACCTTCACGAGGTTTTCCTTTTTCTCGTCGGAGACGTAGATGTAGGTTAGAGACTTTTTGCTTCGGGGTTCTTGCTGCGTTTCAGAAGTGTCCTGGGTTATCGTCCCGCATTTTGTGCATTCGTAGCCTTGTTTAGTTCTTATCATGCGTGAGCCGCATCGGCTGCAGAACCTCATGTTTGGTCACATGAACTGTCTCGGGCAAAGAATTAGGCTTTTTCGTGGGACAGGACCAGGTCAACGAGTGCGTTTTGATCCACTTCGGCGCGTGTTCTCCAGTCCAGATACAGTTGTTCGTTTTCGTCTTGTGTCAGGTAGCCGTACCTGATGTACCTGTCGACGTTGAGGCCGACTTTCCATCCTGGAAGTTTATCCCTTAGGATGTCCTCTACTTCTTTTCGCGGGGCTTTTCCTCTTTTTGATATGATGTAGCTAATGGCTATTGCGAGTCCGGCAAGGTCGTCCACGCGCCAGCCTATCATTTTTGCTTCTTTAGGCGTTATTTCTCCCCGTAGCGTGATAAGGAATCGTGCTTTGTCGAGTTGTTCCAGTGTGGGTTTTTCAACAGTCCTTTCTTCTTCGAACACAGTCTTGACTTGTAGGTCAAGCATCTTGAGGTAATCATCCAGAAGTTTCAGGACTTTGGGGTAGTCTGAGCCGAGGGCTTTGCGGAGTTCCCATCCTTTGACTCCGGGTTTCTTGTGTCTCTTGTAGAAGAGGAGATGAGTTGCGCGCTTCAGTTTGCTGGCGTAGTAGGCTTTTCTTTTGCTCATTGGAGTTCTCCTTTTTTCCATTTTTGCCAGTCTTCAGCTGAAACGGCTATGGGGATGGAGACTAGTTGTTTGCTGCCCGTATTGGGCGCGGGCTTTTGGTATGGAACTATGAATACTTCCTCTTCTAACGGGTGGATTTCCAGCGTGGCGTAGCCGTAGGTGATCAGGAAGCTTGCCATGAACGCTTTTTGCACCGTTTCGTTGTACGTGTCTGCGCCTACGAAGTCCCAGTAGTGGATTTTGCCGTTCTCACCTTTTTCCGCCGTGCTTTTCTTGAGTTGTTGCCAGAAAGTTTCGAGTTCTTCTGAGAAGGATCTGTCTCTCAGGATTCTTTGGCTGATGAGTTCTTCTCTGGTTGAGGCGCCCGTCTCGTTCTCTCCAAGGGGAAATTCCTTCCATCTTTCTTTCATGGGCAGCAGGCTATCCCAGTATTCAATGGCCTCGGTTATGCTGCGCAGTGAGATCTGTTCGAGCTCGATCGTCGGGCGCCAGACCTTGGCGAACGTTTCTACGATATCTGCTTTCGTCATGCGTCTGATCTTGTCTTCAAGAAGAAAGGGGTCAGTGTACAGGGATGTTGAGCGGTGTTTGACCCATTCGCTCTGGAGTCTGGTGACAGAGGCGAGGTGGTGCACGGTTTCAGCGTCCAGGCACAGGTCTTCAGGGATTCTCCATTCCGGGAAGTATTCTTTGAGCGCGTTAATGTTTCCTTTGATGTCTACGAGGAAGGGGTCGAGTGCACGGTCCTCAACGGACTTGCAGGTGTCGATGATGCGTTGCAGTTTTTCTCTTCCAAGATTCTCATGCTCCTTTTTTGACTGCATCACACGACCTCCCTGACGATGGATTTGCCTTCTACGTTCTGTACAGTGATGATGTTTACGTCTTCTTTTGCGAAGGTTATCTGGCTCGGAGTGATGACGACGTACTGAGCGTTTGAATCGTTCACTGCGGAGATGAGCATCTGGGCGATCAATTCACGGTTCTTGGGGTCCATGTGGATGTCATACTCATCCACCGCACGGAACGGTGAGCGAACGTGCTGCTGCAAAGCGAGTAGGAAGCTCATGGTGGCTGTTGTTCTTTCGCCGCCGCTCTGCGTATAGGCATCGAGCGGAACGGGTCTGCCGCCTTTGAAGCCCACGAGAATCTCAAGGCCCGCAGATTCTATGTCCTGCGGGTTGGCGAGTCTGACCTCGCCGACGGCTTGAGCTTGCATGAGCATCTTTTGATATTCAAGGTTCGCTCGGTCAAGCAGGGTTTGCATCACCATGCGCCATGACTGCATCCTAGTTTTGACTTCTTCCAGCGTTTTTTCACGGTTTTCGGTGACAAGCTGGGCCTTCTGTTTAAGCTCAAGGTAAAGTTTTGAGTAGGATTCGTACATGCGTTCAATATCCTCTGAAACGTCTGCGAGCGCTGCCAGATGGCCGTCTGTGAGGCGAATTTCGTCCAGAATGTCAGCTGCTTCCTTAACCACGGCGATTCTGCCGCCGACTTGTTCGGCTTTTCCTGTTGCCTCTTCAACGCGGGCTTTCGCTTCGTTAAGCTCTCTTTCAGACTTTTTCAAGATGGCCAAGGCGGTTTCTGTACGGTACTGTAGCAGGGCCAGTTTTATGCGGACTTCGATGAGCTGGTTGCTTGCTTTTTCAACAGAATCTTCATGGGCTTTGGTTCCTGTCTCGTTTTCCCGTATTCCGAGGCTCAGTTTCGACAGCTCTTCTTGCGAGTTTTGGATGAGTTCTTTCACGTTCTGTGTTCGCAAGAGCTTGAACTGTGAGCCTGCCTTCGCTGACGTGCTTGACAGAGAAACTGGCGCGTCTTCCAGGATTCTGGTTTCTTCTAGCAGTTGTTGGCAGAGCGAGACTGTTGATTCGTTTGCGGCTTTCTGGTGTTCCATGTTGAGGCGTTCTGTGAAAAGTGATTTCCATTCTTTTCTGAGTTTCTCGTTTTCGTCCTGTTGGCTTTCCAGGTTGTGCTTTGACGATTTTGTTTCTTCTTCAATCCTTGCAAGGTTATCTTTTTCGTTTTTCCGTTCAGTCTCCAGACGTTTGACGATTTGTTCCTTTTTCGTGACTTCGGCCCAGGCCATTTCTCTTTCCAGAAATCTTCTTTTTGTCTGAAGCTGTTTCTTTTCTTGGTATTTGTCGTACTGTTCTCTCCAGTAATGCAAGGTCTGTTCAGCGGATTCGAGCAGCTTGCTCATGGAGTCTTCTTGGCTCAACAGTTTCCCGAGCTTTCTCTGAGCCTGCAGCACGTTTTCACGGTATGGTTCAAGCCCGACTGCGGCTTCGACTATACGCAGCTTTTCCTGCACGGACAGGACCGTGAACTGTTCAACCATGTTCTGGTGCATTATGATCAGGATATTGTCCGGGTCAACGCCCAATCTGCCTAGGAGTCTCTCAACATCTTGCTTGGTCACGGCACGGTTTTCAAGCTCGAACCAGTAGTTTCCATCCTTTCGGAGCACTCGGGTCAAGAAAAGCTGGTCCTTGTTGAACTTTGGCACGGGCCTGTTCTTGCCCCTTTTTGCGTTGTCCAAGACTATGGTGACGCGGCCCTGCTCTTTTCCCCATCGAATCAAGTCGCTAAGCTTCTTGGACCGTTCGGTGTATGTTTGTCCGAGCGCCACCGAGATGGCGAGAAGGAGTGATGATTTGCCCGACCCGTTGGGCCCACAGATGACGTTGACCCCTGACCTAAAAGGTACCCTGGCATACTCGTAGCTCATAAAGTTCTCTAGGATTACCTCTTGAATGAGCATGGACTTTTCTGCCTCTTAAGTGGCATTAATAGAGGCCAAAGTCTATTATTAAAACAATTATGCCAGGTTTACAGCAATTAAGCATGTTTTCATTTCCTCTTGCTGAACAGTCTGACGCTTTCCATGTCGCATACAAATGTGAACCCTGATTCCATCAGTTCTCTTGCTTCCTCCACCGTTTTGGCTGTTGCAGAATGGTATTCGTCGCTTCCAAAATCTGACAGCTGAACGTATCGAAGCGTGTTCTGTATGTTTCGATGACCAAGCATTTTCATAACAAGAAGAAGGTCATTTGTCCTCAGCGCGCGCTTGGCAAGAGTACAGTGTCTCAACGCTTCTTGTCCGGTTTGACCTCACACTGTTGCGATGACAGCTCTATGCCTATGGAATGGTCAGAGCATAGAAGGGATGTCTGCAGTGATGTCAAGCCGGAGGAAAAGGCGGGAGGTGGCTCAACATCGAGGAATCGTGTGTCTTTTTCCAAAGTCTTATATTTGGAAGGATGATCACAATTCATGTCAGATTTCCTGGGAATGAAGATCATGTTGAAGCGTTTTGTGGTTCTTGTTCTAGTAGCTATCGCTGTTTTTTCATGCGTTGGAAATGTTCTGGGCAATGCGGACTCTTCTGGTTTGTCTTGGTCTTCGATCATCGGGGCTTGCCCTGGCTTTTGCTTTGATGGTGTCGCGTCAAGGATTGTCTTGGGCGTCAGCAGGGGGCGTCCAGAGGCGTGCAGTGATCTGACAGGTTTGGTTACGCAGATAGGCGGAAAAGTCGTGGACACGGTTTCAGCTGGGGGCGAAGTGATCGCGTTGGTCGCCGAGGTTCCAGGGAGCAGTTTTTCCTTTGTTCAGAAAGTTGCAGTTGCCAGAGGGCTGGTGAGATATGTTGAGCCCACGATGAAGTTTGAAACTCAGTTCATCCCAAACGACCCGTACTATTTCTACCAGTGGGGTCCGGCTAAGATAGAGGCTAATCTCGCTTGGGACGTGACGACTGGGAACTCGTCTCTTCTCGTTGCGGTCATCGACACGGGAATTGACTATTACCATCCTGACCTTGTGGGCAACTATGTACCGTTGGGTTATGACTGGATTCACAACAGCAGTACTCCTCTCGATGATAACGGCCATGGGACTCATGTTGCTGGAATAATCGCTGCGACGCTGAACAATGCAGTAGGCATTGCAGGCTTGGCGCAGGTTCATGTCATGGCCGAGAAGGCTTTGAACTCGACAGGTTGGGGCGAGGATGTTGACCTGGCAAAAGCTATGGTCCATGCTGTTGACCAAGGCGCGAAAATTCTCAGTAACAGTTGGGGCAGCGATTCAGACAGTTGGCTGATCCATGACGCAGTTCAGTATGCATATGAAAATGATGTCTTAGTCGTCGCAGCGGCTGGCAACGCAGGCTCCAGCGTTCCCTTTTATCCTGCGGCATATCCTGAAGTCGTTTCTGTCGCTGCAACAGACGAGTTTGATGACCCAGCGAGTTTCTCGAACTGGGGCGATTGGATCGAGGTTTCAGCTCCAGGAGTAGATGTCTTTTCAACTATGCCTACGTATCTTTTCATGAACTACGGTTATCTAAGTGGTACTTCGATGGCGTGCCCGCATGTTTCAGCCGTTGCGGCGCTTGTATGGAGCAGGTTCCCTGATGCATCACGGAATTGGGTTAGAGAACAGTTGAGGCGTTCAGCAGACGATTTAGGTTCTGCCGGTTTCGACCCGTTCTACGGGTATGGGAGAATCAATGCGTACAAAGCCGTGTCGGAAGTTCCAGCGGAACATGATGTTGTTCTGTCTGGCTACGAGAAACCAAGGTCCGTTCAGCCCGGAGACACAGCCGTATTCAGCGTCACTGTGCTGAATTTCGGTCTGAGCCATGAAAGCAGCGTGCTCGTCGACCTTCTTGTGGACGGAGTTGCCACGGACTTTTCCGCGGTCGGACCGTTGCCGAGCGGCTCATCGTCGAACGTTACTCTCCGGTGGACTCCTCAAGAGGAGGGCGTGTACAATGTCACTTTCTACGTGCACCCGGTGCCAGGAGAGACGGTGACTGATGATAACGTCGTTTCAGCCATGATCAGCGTGCACTTTCTGATCAAGCTGAACCAGTCAAGCGGACCTGTAGGTGCGTTGCTGAACGTCAGCGGCAGGGATTTCACGGCGTTGAGCATAGTTGCAGTGACTTTCAATGACCTGTACATTGGTTCTGCCATGACAGAATCTTCTGGGAACTTCACTTTCACTTTCAACGTGCCTGTTTCAGTTGCAGGAACGCAAGTCGTGAAAGCATACGATGTTTATGTGATTGGAAAAGCAAACTTCACGGTTGTTGATGTTGCTCCGCTGGGTCTTCAGCTGGACTGTGGCTCGGTTCATTTCAGCGGAGAAATCGTGACGTTCTATGCTCAAGCAACCTTTAAGGGTCAGCCTGTCAACGCCACGATAACAGAGACTTTGTTGTACGAACCTGATGGAACCAAAAGCACGTTGACACTGCAGCTGATTGCGACAGGTCTCTATAAAAGTTCATATTCCCTACCGAGCGAAGCTGAACCTGGCTCTTACGCTCTTATAGTCACTGCCACTTATGAGACGGAGAACATAGCGTCGAAGGGAGCTTCGTTCAAATCCTTCTTAGTGAGTCCAACTCTTTCAGGCTGGAACGCTTTGCTGGTCGGCTTGAACGGCACTGTGGGAACAATTAGAACAGACCTGGGTCTGGTGCAAGTGCAGTTTGACGAAATCAACGCGTCTCTCTCCAGTTTTTCGGGAAACGTTGTCGCATTGAATTCGACGCTCGGCACGATTCAGACTGACTTGCATACGATAAAGCTTGAAGTGACTGCGATAAACGGCACAACGGCCACGATCCAAACACTTCTCGGAACAGTCAACGGTACTGTCACATCGATAAATGACCAGACCGCAACCATTATGGTTCCAAGGATCGGACAGGTTCAGGCTGACATAAGTGGTTTGAAACAGACAAGTGCAGATCTGAAACAGACAAGCTCAGATTGGACAGTCATCCAGTACGTGATAGTAGCGGTGGCGGCTGCGGCGGCTGTGTCTGCAGCAGTTTCGGTTGTCATGTTGAAGAGAAGAAAGCCGGTGAGTCTGAGACCGGATGTTCCTGAACCTCCGTCTCAGTCTGGAATGATTGTCATGTTCAGCTGATTCCCATCCAGCTTCCCATGTACTCGCCGAAATATGCCATCAATGTGAAAACGATCAGTCTTGGGATAAAGCTTAGGATGACGAACATGTCTAGGCGTGTTTTGAAAAGGCCGTAGACGAATGAGAGTATTTCCACCGGCAGGACAGGGATCAATCCGAATATCGTGTAGAGTATCCATCCCCATTTGCTCCATGTGCGTGCTATTTCTTCGATTCTTTGTGCTGAAAGCCTCTTTGTAACATAAGGTCTTCCTAGATAATATGCCAATGCATAGTTGACGAGGAGGCCGATTGTGAAGCCTGTTGTTGCGACGATGATGAGAGGTATTTTCGGGAGGCCGAAGAGAGCTGCTGCGACGACTAGTCCTGGGCTTCCCATGGGCAAGAGGGTTCCGGCGAGTATTGTTATGAAGAAGATGCCCAGCAATCCGTTTTGCAGTACGAAGGTTTTCGTGTCTGCGAACAATTTTGAGTTGCCAATGTTCGTGAACTTCATGGTAAACAGGACGACCAAGCCTACCACCGTGAATACTACGCCTGCCTTTATGGCAGACTTCACCCATGATGTTTTGAGCAGGTCAGAGAATTTGCCAGATTCACCCGGAGTCTCGTTCTTGCGCATTTCAACCTTCCCGGCAAAACTAGTATTCAATTCCCTTTCTGGCTTCCATTCCTTTGTTGAAGGGATGCTTAATCTCTTTCATTTCAGTGACCAAATCTGCCGCTTTGATTACCTCTTCATGTGCGTTTCGTCCTGTCAACACTAACTCGAGGCTGGGAGGCTTACTTTTTATCAGTTTCAAAACGTCTTCGAGGCTTATCAAGTTCAAGTCTAAAGCAACATTTATCTCATCCAGAATTACGATGTTGTAGTTTCCACTCTGGACTATCCTTTCTGCGAGGTGCAATGCTTCCTGAGCGAGGTCTACGTCTTCTTTCTGGGGAGGTTTTGAGGTTACAAATTTTCCTCTTCCGAAAGCTTTCAGCGTGAAGTTCGGCAAGTTTTTCACGGTGAAAAGTTCGCCATAGTCGAACCCGCCTTTTATGAATTGTATCATGTAAACTTTCAGGCCTCTTCCGACGGCTCTTAATGCAAGACCGAAGGCTGCGGAAGTTTTGCCTTTTCCGTTGCCGGTGTAAACTTGTACGAGTCCTTTCTTAAGTTCCGCCATTTTTGAGTGTCTCCTTAAGGACTTTTTCCGCTGCTGAAGTTGGGTCTACCTTCTTTTCAAGTATTCTCTGCAGAAGTTCGTCCAGCTTTCCTTTTCTTCTCAGCTCATCGATAAGCGTGTCAGCGACTTTCTCCTTTATGGCCTCGACAAGTTCTGCTTCTGCCCTGTTCTTGAGCAGGGCTGTTCTGCATTCAGTGTTACCTTCTAGGAAGTATCGGTGCTCTTCTGTCTTGTCGACAAGTCCCCGTACTCCTTCGCCTGTTATGGCTGTGGTTTTGAGCACAGGCGGTTTCCAAGCGGTCTGCTTATTGCTCAGTTGCAGGTTGGATTGGATGTCTATGACGGCTTTGTCGGCGTCTTCTCGGTCTGCTTTGTTGACGACGAAAATGTCTGCTATTTCCATTATTCCCGCTTTTATGGCTTGGATTTCGTCGCCGAGTCCAGGTGCGTGGACCACGATTATTGTCTGGGCGACTTTGATTATTTCTACTTCTGACTGTCCAGCGCCCACGGTTTCTACTATTACTATGTTTTTTCCTGCCGCGTCAAGCACTTTCACGGCGTCCTTTGTTGCTCTTGCTATTCCTCCTGCATAGTTTCGGGTTGCCATGCTTCGTATGAAGACGCCTTCGTCAGTGCTGAGTTCCGCCATTCGGATCCTGTCGCCGAGAAATGCGCCGCCTGAGAACGGGCTTGTTGGGTCTACAGCGACGACGCCCACGGTCTTGCCCCTGCTCCTGTATTCTCGCACGATCTTTTCTATGAGTGTGCTTTTTCCTGCTCCGCCTGCACCTGTCAAGCCGATGACGTGAGCTTTTCCGGTGTAGGGAAAAAGCTTTGTGATAAGCTCCTGGCCTTGGTTAGTGCAGTTTTCAATGGCTGTTATGGCTTTGGCTATGCTTCTTTTGTTTCCCGCAAGCACGCCGTTGACTATTTCTTCGGTTTTGTTCAACGATGCTGCACATCGTGACTACTGATCTTTCTTCGGCAGGTTGTCGCGGACATACTGTATGATGGCGTCCGTGGTTGTTCCAGGGCCGAAGATTTCTTTTATCCCGAGTTTCTTCATTTCGTCTATGTCTTCTTCTGGAACGATTCCTCCAGCGAAAACCATCACGTCTGTGAGGTCTTGTTTCTTGAGGAGTCCCATGATTCTTGGGAAGAGGGTTTTGTGTGCTCCCGAGAGTATGCTGAGGCCGATCACGTCTACGTCTTCCTGGAGGGCTGTTTCAGCGATCTGTTCAGGTGTTTGTCTGAGTCCTGTGTAGATTACTTCCATTCCAGCGTCTCTCAGTGCTCTGGCCACAACTTTTGCTCCTCTGTCATGGCTGTCTAGGCCGGGTTTTGCGATTAACACTCTGATTTTTCTTTTGCTCTGCATTTTTTGATCCTCTCAGATCACAATTAGCTCCTTGTATTCTCCATAAACCTTGCGTAATACTTCGCAGATTTCGCCCAGCGTCGCGTAGGCTTTTACTGCGTCGATGATCATGGGCATGAGGTTCGCCTTCTTTTCTGCTGAATGCTGCAGCTTGTTCAGGGTTTCTTCGACCTTCTTGCTGTTCCTTTCTCTCCTGAGTTTCTGCAGTCCAAGCAGTTGTTCCTCTTCTGCTTTCGGGTCGACTCTCAGAAGCTCTATATGCGATTCTCTTCCTTCGATTTGGTAGTCATTTACGCCTACTATCGTTCGTTTCTTCTCGTCTATTTCCCGCTGGTACTTGTATGCGCTGTCAGCAATTTCTTTCTGGAAGAAGCCTTTCTCGATGGCTACTATGGCTCCGCCCATGTCGTCCACCTTTTGTATGTAGTCCATAGCTTTTTGTTCCATTTCGTTTGTCAACGTTTCAAGGTAGTATGAGCCTGCCACGGGGTCTATCGTGTTTGTTGCTCCGCTTTCATGGGCTACTATCTGCTGTGTCCTGAGGGCGACTCTCACAGCTTCTTCGCTTGGCAGAGCCAGGGCTTCGTCGAAACTGTTCGTGTGCAACGATTGGGTTCCGCCTAGTACTGCGGCCAATGCCTGAATTGTTGTGCGCGTGATGTTGTTCAAAGGCTGCTGAGCCGTAAGTGTGCATCCTGAAGTTTGGACGTGCATACGCATCCACATTGACCGGGGGTTCTTAGTATGGAAGCGTTCTTTCATGAGTTTTGCCCACAGTCGGCGGGCCGCTCTGAACTTTGCTATTTCTTCGAAGAAGTCATTGTGGGAAGCAAAGAAGAACGATAAGCGATGGGCGAAATCGTCAACTTTCAACCCTCTTTCCATAGTCGATTCTACGTAGGTTATTCCATCGTAGATTGTGAAAGCCAGTTCTTGTACGGCGTTGGCGCCTGCTTCTCTTATGTGATACCCGCTTATGCTTATCGGGTTCCACTTTGGCAAGTGCCTTGCGCAGTATTCTATTATGTCCGTGGTCAGTCTGACGGAGGGTTTGGGAGGGTAGATGCAGAGCTTCTGTGCGAAGTATTCTTTCAGGTTGTCGTTCTGTGTTGTTCCACCGAGCTTCTCACGGGGAACGCCTTGCTGGTCGCCCACTGCAACGTACATGGCCAGCAGCATGGCCGCAGGCCCGTTTATCGTCATCGACGTTGTGACCTTGTCTAGGGGTATGCCGCTCAGGAGGATTTCCATGTCCCTCAGCGATGCGACGGCCACGCCGCAAGTACCCACTTCACCCTTTCCCATGGGATGGTCTGAATCATAGCCCATTATCGTTGGATAGTCGAAGGCGATGCTTAAGCCCGTTTCGCCTTCTTTCAGGAGATACTTGAAACGCTCGTTTGTCTGTTTGGCCGTTCCGAAGCCTGAGAACTGCCTCATCGTCCAGAGGCGACCACGGTACATGGTTGCGTGTACGCCTCGAATGAACGGGTACTCCCCCGGAAACCCGAGGTCATTTAAGTAATCCATTCTCTCCATGTCCTCAGGCGTGTAGAGTCGCTTAACATGCATGTTAGAAGTGTTGTGGAACTCCTTCTTTCTTTCATCTGACTGGTTCATCCACTTCGGAAGAGTTGTCTGCTCCCATCTTTCGCGTTCTTTCCTGATTTCTCTTATTCTCTTCTCATCAAACATGCTCTTCAGGCACCTCTGTCAAACGTGAATGGTCTGATGCTAACATATCAGCGTTTACCCTAAATAGGTATTTTCTTATCGGTCCAAAAACGTCGAACCTCATGTTTCATGCGCTCACTGCTTTTTTCATGGAAACGGAGCAGAACGTTGATGCGAAACAAGTTTTATGTACTGATGGGTCACTTGAACCGTATGTAGTCTGAGCGTGATGGTTTCGTGAAGAAATCCATCGTGGTTGTGGATTATGATGCAAGATGGCCGGCATTGTACGAACAGGAGAAAGCCCAAATCTTGAAGATTATAGGAAGCAGAATTGTGGCCATAGAACACGTTGGGAGCACCGCTGTTCCTGGTTTGGGTGCTAAACCGATAGTCGACATCATAGTGGGAGTCTGCAGCCTTCCTGATGCCGAAGAGTGCATTGAACCGCTCAAAAACATCGGTTACAAATATGTTGCCGAATATGAAGCATCAATTCCAGAAAGACGATTTTTCCATAGGGGACCTTCTGACATTCCGAATCAGCATTTTCATTTGCACATGGTTGAACGAACCAGCAATTTCTGGAAACGGCACATACTGTTCCGGGATTACCTCCGCACTCATCCCGAAGTGGCTCAGCAGTATTGTCGTTTGAAGAAGGAATTGGCTGCCAAGCATGGTGCAGACCGCGACGCTTACACCGAAGCCAAGACTTCGTTCATAGAATCTGTTGTTAGCCACGCGTGCGGGCGCGTAGAACAACTCTGAAGGAACATTAAGAGCGAACTGAACAAGCTCATTGATGCTGTGAAGAAAGGCAGCGCGCACGTTATCCCCCACGAACCTGTAAAACAGGTGAAGACAAGGCTGGGTCTATCGTTGATGCTTCTATCGAGATTCCAGTAGACAAGCGGAAGCCGAGAATCCCCATCCGTAGCCAAGCATGAGAATTGTGTCTCCCTTTGAGAAAGTGGTGCTTGAAACAATTTTTTCGAAGATGAAAGGCAAGCTTGCTCCAGCTAGGTTCCCGTGCTCATTGAGCACTTCATGCGATTCTCTCAGTTTTTCGCGGCCTATTCCATGGTGTTCAGCTAGGGCGTCAAGTATTTTTTCGCTGCCCGTGTGTATTGCCCACTTTCTTACATCTTTCATTTTCGCAACGTCTTTGCCGAACAGCCTCTCAAGGGCTAGCCCTGTGTATTTGACTCCGAGTTTCGGGATTTCCCTGTCAAGATGTGAACGAAAGCCGAACTTGAACGGTTCGCCAAGGCATGCGAGTCTAGCGTAGCCGGCGAGGTAGTCTTTCTCTTCAACGTTCGTTACTTCGGTGATCCTGTCAACTCTCATTCCTTTGTCACTTTTGGCCACCACGGCTGCGGCAACACCGTCGCCGAACAAGAAATACTGCATGGTCGCCACCCATTTTCTCAGCTCCAGTTCTCTTCTTGCCTTGTCCGTTATCTCGTTGATCTTGCCGATTTCCCTGACTTCGGTTAACCCTTGGACTTGGTTCTGGAACCAGTAGGAACTGACGCCTGATACGCAGACCAGAACGTTGTCTTCAGGATGCACAGCTAGGTAGTTCCCAGCAAGCTCTAGAGTCTTGATGAAGGCTGTGCTTGCAATCCCTTGCGCGTTAACATGCCTAACGTACGAGTCTAGTCCGAGCTTCGGAACCAGGAGCTGGCTAAGGCCGGGGGTGAGAAAGGGGTTTGCGTCGTATGCAGCAATCAAACAGCCGATGTTCTTGGCTGATAGTCCTGCCTCTCGCATAGCGGTCTGGCAAGCTTCCTTGCAGAGGTCGAGGAAGGGTTTTTCATCCATCACTTTTTCCGATTCTGAAGAATTACACTGTCTGATGAGACGCCGGGTTGAGACTCCCAGATTGAGTACGTTTTGTTTCACTCCGTCAGGAAGCTTGCAAGGGAAGGCTTTCAACAGTTCATCAGTTGAGTACTCGTCTTTTGGCAAGGCAGTTGAGAGTTGAACGATGTGCATAGCTGAAAGGATTCTGGAGAAGGTTATAAAAGGTTCCCAACTTTCTTTGCTGGACCTTTAGCTCTTTGTGAGTTTTTCAATGTGGGTGAGCTTTGGCTGCTTCCGTAAGAATATTATACTGCTTGGAATCCACTAACTACATCTTGAAAATTGAGGTGGAAAATTGAAGAAAGTCGGAATAGTCGCAGGCGGCATTTCAAGGTTCGACAATCCGAGGCATACTCTTCAAGAGGAAATGTGTGCAGAAGCAGTCAAAATGATACTTGATGACGTTCCAGAACTTGAACTCGGCGATTTCATGAGAAAAGGCTACGCCTGCTGTTACTCGTACTTCAGTGACATTCTCGAGCAGCAGCAGTGCATGCACTGGATAATAAACGACTACCTGGGCTTGAGCGGTGTTCCCTCGTATAGGGTTGAGTCAGGAGGAGCAACTCCGATAGACGCGATCATCAATGCAGTATTATGGGTGCGGTCAGGCATGTTCCCTGCGGTTCTCGTCGTGGGCTGGGAAAAAATGAATGAGCTCCCGATACAGAAAGTCAACGAAGCCATAGCCATCGCTGGAGACACTGACTGGGACTTCGTGTCAGGCTTCACGTACAATGCTTTCTATGCCACGATGGAAGCAAGAAGAATGCATGTCTATGGGGACACAGAGGAGGACTTGGCCGAGGTTGCGGTTTTGAACCACAACAATTCGCTTGAGAACCCCTATGCGCAGTGGCCGGCTCAACATGGTTTCTCCAAGATTACAGTGGATGACGTGTACAAGTCACGTTTGATTTCTTGGCCTTATCGTCTGTACGAATGTGCAATGACAAGTGAAGGGGCCTCCGCGTTGCTCTTGGCTAATGAAGAATTGACGAACAAGTTGACCGACAATCCCGTGTGGATCAGCGGTGTGGGCTTCGGCAGCGACACGATGAGAGCAGGAGATAGACCTGACAACCCCGCATGGAAAGGTTTGTACCCTGAAGACGAGAAAATTTGGCCCAAACATGTTCCCAAGCCGATGTCACCATACCCAGACCTGCAGAACTTCGGGTCGCTCAGAGTGTCCGCGAGGATGGCTTACAAGGATGCTGAAATAAAGAACCCGAGGAAAGAGATAAGCTTCGTCGAAATATTTGACCCTTACGCCGGAGTTGTGCTTGCAGGACTTGAGGACTTTGATTTCTGCAAGAGAGGAGAAGGTAAGAAGCTTGTTCGTGACGGCGTGATACAGCCACACGGAGAACTCCCATGTCAGCTGAGCGGAGCTTTGACGGCCCAAGGACATGCTGTAGGATCAACTTCAGTCGCGCAGGTTGTAGACAGTTACTGGCAATTGAGCAATCAGATCGCGAAAAAATGGGGCGCGCCAAAAAGACAACTTAGCAAACCGAAGAAAGCTTTCATCCACGGACACGGCGGCACAGGATGTCAAGCAGGCGCGGTAGTCTTGGAGGTGTAGAAACATGAAACAACCTGGACCAGAAAAGACACTGAAAGAAAAGAAGATCGACGAGAAACTGTGGGAAGACTGGGAACACAAAGGCGGATGGACGCCTGAAGGCTGGAAAATAGTAGAGATGAACGACGGACCAACACTGAATGAGCTTAGCCCAGAGAAGTTTCTGATCGTTCACAGACCTCACGGCAGCTTGTTCCACCACAGTTACGGCAAAGTCTCCAAGTTCTTCATAGGAATTTTGGACGGAAAACTGTACGGAACAAAATGCCCCAAATGCGGACTCGTCTACTGCCCGCCGAGAGTACACTGCTTCAACCCGAAGTGCAGGCTTCATGAAACCGAATGGGTCGAACTGCCCAAGAAAGGAGAGGTTCACTCATACACGATCATGGTCATCGCTTGGCCTTCAATGGCGCACCTGCAACCGCTTGTCGGCGCAATGGTCAGAATAGACGGCACAAACACATGCTTACCCATGACCATGAGAGACATTGATCCTGAAAAAGTGAACATAGGCTTGAAAGTCAACATTAACATTTCCAAGCAGCCGAAAGGCGACCTACTCGACGTCTACGCAACACCCGCAGAAGAACCAGTAGCTCCAAAGAGAACACCGGAAGAGCTCAAACGCTTCAGAGAAGACATGGAAAAAACACGCGCCTGGGTCAAAAAGACATTCGGCAACAAGAAATAGTCCCTTGGCTTTTTCAAAAGCCAAACTCCAACCTTTCTAGGCTTCTTGCATCACACTTTTGACGAAGGAAAAGCCAAGAACACCTAAAGAAACTTTAATAGTCGTTTCTGCTTTCGTTAGCTTTCTAGATAAGCTCTACTAATGTAAGGAGACGTTCACTGTTGAACGGAAAACCTCTGGTTTCAATAGTCTCTGTTGGCCTGTCAAAGTTCGGCAAACGTGAAGGACTTTATGCGAGAGAGCTTTTTGCGGAAGCGGCCAAAGAAGCTTTTGACCGGTGTCCGAAGCTTGACCCGAAGAAGGACATTGAAGCGTTGTACGTGGGTCATATGGGTGAATCGTTTGAGCATCAGGGGCACACTGGAGCAACGATGGCAGACTGGGCTGGGCTCGGCCATGTTCCTGCCACAAGAACGGAGGCTGCCTGTGCATCATCCGGTGCTGCTTTGAGAACGGCAATCTGCGCCGTCCGTTCAGGACTGAGCGATGTCGTGATGGTCGGCGGTGCAGAAAAGATGACTCATAGAGCCACGGCAGACGTCACGGAATATTTGGCTATGGCGTCGGATTATCCGTTTGAACAGTGGCACGGGATGACTTTTCCAGGGTTATATGCTCTGATGGCCACGGCTCACATGCATCAGTATGGCACGACTGAGCGTCATCTTGCCCTGATCGGCGTGAAGAACCATTATCATGGAAGCCTCAACCCGAAGGCGCACATGCAAAAAGAAATAACTCTCGAAGCTGCGCTGACGGCACGAACCGTCGCTTGGCCACTGAAGTTGTTCGACTGCTCTTTAATCACAGACGGTGCGAGCTGCTTGATTCTGACCAAGCCTGAGCTGGCAAAGAAATTCACGGACACGCCGGTTCAGATCGTCGGAAGCGGTCAAGCCAGCGACACGATTGGACTTTATGAAAGAGAGAGCTTTACCTCGCTGGCAGCCGCGAAGATAGCTGCACAGAAAGCTTATGAAATGGCACACGTCAAACCCGAAGACATCGACGTGGCAGAAGTCCACGACTGCTTCACAATAGCTGAACTGATAGCTTATGAAGACTTAGGCTTCTGTAAGCCAGGCCAAGGCGGAAGTCTCGTTGAAAAGGGCGAAACGAAGCTCGGCGGCAGAATTCCTGTGAACACGAGCGGTGGACTGAAAGCCAAAGGACATCCGGTGGGAGCAACAGGAACAGCTCAAGCCTACGAGGCATACCTGCAGCTGACTGGGCAAGCTGAAAAGCGACAGGTGAAAGACGCCGAAATCGCCTTAACGCACAACGTAGGCGGGTCAGGAGCAACAGCCACAGTCCACATCTACAGGAGAGACTGAGAATGAGCGAGCAAGCACCCTTCACGATAGAGCAGTTCTACAAGAACATCAACCAGGGAAAACTCTTAGGTGCGAAGTGCCTGAAATGCGGAAAAACACATCTTCCACCAAGACCCTTGTGCAGCAACTGTTTCTCCAACGACTTCAAGTGGGTCGAAATTCCGACTAACGGAAAACTGCTCACTTACACGATAATCCATATTGCCCCAACACAGTTTCAGTCCATGGCGCCGTACGCGACGGGCATCGTCGAACTCAAAGACGGCTTGAAGTTGCCAGGCATAATAAGAGGAGTACCGCTTGAGGAGATAAAAGTGGGAATGGAGCTTGCAGTCGATTTTGGAACATGCACAGCTACACAACTGTGGCCACAGTGGCCTCGATACTACTTCAAACCAGTGACGAAATAGATCAAACCTAGGCTTTTTCCTTTTACTTTCGTTTCCTGTAGATCGCAACGTTTTCCCTTTCATCATATCTTACAAACTCGAAACCGGCTTGAACCAGCTTGTCCTCTTCGTCCAGAGTTTTTGCGTGTGCCACGTGCCACTCGTCGCTTTCAAAGTTGATCAGCTGCGTGTAGACCATCGTGTTTTCTATGCAGCGGTGTCCGAGCTGTTGTTTAACGTAGAGGATGTTTTTGGTCTTGAAATATAGCATGCTTGCGTAGAAATGTCTGAAACTGTGAAACGTCACTTTTTGTATTCTTGGGTTTGCGAGTGTGCGCGCTAACTGTTTTCTTCTTCGCATGAAGTTGAGCGCGCGCGCGTACTCGGCTGCTCGCGAATCCTTCATGTTCACGGGCAATGAGGGCAGCCTATATTTACGGGTCTGTTCCAATGTCAACGCGATTCTGATCATGTTCGTTTGCATTTCTTTCTGCGCAATCTTGTCAATTAATAAACCGCTCGCGTCGAAATCGCCAATATAGAGGATCTTTTTGACTCCGCGTTCACTAGCTCTCCTCAGGGCTTTGCGAAACATGCTTAACGGGGCGAATCCCCGAAGAACCTGGATCGAGAGCCTATATTTTGAGGCCAATTTTTCCAGCAGAGTTCTGATCGTCTCTTTTTCGACCCACAGTTCCACTTCATTGTATGGTCTTGGGGCTGCAACAAAGCGCCGGGTTGGATCGACAAACTTGGCGTTCAATCGGGGGTCGAGCCTTCGCATTTTGGTCAGATGGTAATCCAGGATTTTGTAGAACTTGTGGGAAGCCAGAAAACCGAGCCTGCTAGTTAATACATAGTACAATTGCCTCACAGTCAATCGTGCATAATGTTTGACAGTTTTCAGAACCTGCAGCTGCAAATCTGACAACGAAAAGTTTCTCTCACCGACAGTCTTTTGCTTGCGCAGGATGCTCGACCTCATACCAATAGTTTATGTTTAAAGCTCAATTTAAGCCTAGTTAGACCAAATATGTACAGGTATTGTCTATAATAGGATAAAATGGTCCACACTAGGTTTATGTGTCAAATGCTCCTCTGGAACAAGTTTAAAATAGTTGAAACTTGCAATGAATATGCGCAGAGCGCGCGTAGACGAAGTCCTTGAAATATTGAGGCGCGCGCTCACTGTTTATACGACCCTTCAGCAATTATATCCCTGCTGTAACGCGGCCGTGAATTGATTTATGACAAAAAGACAGAAAAGGTCTGAGACGAATCGTAGCCTAATCAAACAGCATACAAGTGCAATCATTAAGGGTTTTATAGCTGAAGCGAAAGCAATCAAGAATCTTGGTCACAGTTCAGAAAAAGGCCGATTGAGAGAGCTTTTCACGTCAAAGATTCTGTCAAAGTTCCTCACTAACCAATTTGGCACAGGAACAGGAGTGATCATTAATCAGAAGGGAGAACAGAGCGAAGAAATCGACATTATCGTCTACGATAATAGAATATTGCCTCCATTTATTGAAGAACAAAAAGTGGGTGTCTATCCCGCTGAATGTGTGTTAGGTGTCATTCAGGTTAGAAGCTGGATCGACAAAGATACTATCAAGAAATATGCAAAATCAGCGCAGACCTTATACGAGATTGTATACAATCCCGCTTGCAGTATATATCATGATTATGATAAAATGCGGCCTTTCTACAGCCTTGTGGGATTTTATGATAGGGGACTCTTTGAAGGTGCAAGTCACAAGGATATTCTCATGTGGATGATGGAAAACGCTAAGCCTCTGCTTGGCGTGTGTTTGGTGGACAAATTCTCTTGGTTAAATGTAGTAGTATCCGAGGGATCCCTAAAAATGGTTGATGAATATAATGAAGAGACCAAAGCTTTTGTTGCTGTGCTTCTCGATAATATCAGAACTTATTCTCAAATGAGGTATCTATCCCTTGCGAGTCATGTTGATTGGTTAGGCATTTACACGAGAGACCAGGGAAGGTTATTCTAAATTCTTGGAATGACGCGCTCGTGCGCGTGTGGCGGGTTTTACACACGTACGTAACCAAAAACGTAAAGCGCGCGGGCCGACTAAATATAGATTTGCAGTAGGCTGCATTTCACAGATTGCTTCTTCAGGGCCTAATGGTTCCAACAGAATCAGATCGAATTCTCCCGACATGAATCAGGAATTATTTAATCCGCCCGCGCTACCCAAGCGAATCATCAAGCAGAAATGAGCAGTTAGTATTTGGCGTAGATTCTGAAAAATCCTTATTAGCAAGGACTCGTCGATGCAGGCTTGTCGGTGCAATAAATAATGAATATTTGGAAGCTTCGTCTGTCCATGGCTGGAACGCTTGCCCTAATAGTAAGTCTGTCAACACTGTTTTTCACGGTCATTCTGAGCCTGACAGGAACTTTTGATTTCTTGACGCTGGGCATCCTGGTCGGAGTGTTCAACGTTGTCCAATGGCTCATCTCGCCCTACATCATCGACGCTCTCTACCACGTCCGTGCAATGTCTCCGACTGAGGAACCCAAGCTTCACAAGGTCGTTAACGACCTCAGCAAAAAGAGCAACATAGGCACACCGAAGTTAATGCTTGCACAAATCCCACTGCCAAACGCGTTTGCTTACGGGTCACCAATAGCTGGAACCCGCATAGCCGTCACAAGCGGACTCATGAAAACGCTTGACCAGGGTGAGGTTGAAGCCGTCATCGGACACGAACTTGGACACCTCAGACACAGAGACGTGCAGCTCATGATGTTCGTTTCACTCCTGCCCGCTGTGGCCTACTACATAGGCTTCTCCCTCATGCTTTCGGGCATGTACGGAGGAAACCAACAGAATCAAAGCAGCGGCGCAGCACTAGGCATAGTCTTCATGGCTTTTTCATGGATAATGAACCTGTTCATACTCAACCTCAGCAGGGTACGCGAATACTACGCTGACAGACACAGCGCATCAATCGTCGACGGGGGATCACAGAAACTCTCGACAGGACTGGCAAAAATAGTCAACGCAACCAAGAACATGGGTCGGACGGGCAGGACGAAACAGCAAACAAAGAACATGGGTGCATTCAAGGCGTTGTTCATCACCGACCCTGACCGCGCAAAAGTTGACTCTGCCGAATTATCCGCGATGTCAGCTGCAGACAGCCAAAAACTAGTCCAAGACATGTTGGCAAAGAAGCTAACAACGGCCGATCGCATTCTAGAGATTTTCTCGACGCACCCCAACATAGTCAAACGACTGAAAGCCTTACAAGAACTGGCGTAACCGACCGATGAAGCACACGTTTTTCTAAGTAACAACCAATACGAAGATTCTAATCCCACTTTTTCATCCCAGAGCCCACCCCATCAAAGTCTAAGAGAATCCTATCTTCGCCGGACCCAGCAGAGCGGGGAATGTTCATATTACGCCTTTTTCCTCCAGCTGTTTAACTCCGTATCTGATAGTGGCTTCATTCACTCCTATTCAGCACCCATACGAGAAAGTGTTGTTCAGGCGTTTTTGAACCAGATTCAAAATCTTTCCACCGAAGGATCCGGTTGGTCAAACACACGACTCACATGCGACCGGCACATCAAAACTATTCAATATCATGTCCTACCGTTCTCTAACAGCTAACGCACTCTTAGACAGAGTGGAGAAAAACTTCAACGGGCCACGTGGGTGTGCCACTGTCAAGAGAAACGGTTTTTGATTAGTTGGGCTCGAAAAGCTTATGGTCTGGGCTAGACTGGGAATCTTGCTCTGGGGCGTCCGAATTGTCGTTGTTGCTGTTGTTGTCTTTCTTCTGGAAATCTGGAAAAG
Source organism: Bathyarchaeia archaeon (assembly GCA_041500785.1). Taxonomy (GTDB): domain Archaea; phylum Thermoproteota; class Bathyarchaeia; order Bathyarchaeales; family Bathycorpusculaceae; genus JBGQMW01. The sequence goes on along the minus strand of JBGQMW010000017.1, from coordinate 3,569 downwards.
TGCTCGTGAACAACTTTCCATGCTGAATCTTGCTTTCTTAGGACAGTTGTAACACGTGAAGCCACGTTGAACTGTTCGTTTCTCATAGTCCCTTGGTAATGCACGGTGAAAGTGGCGATGGCAAAGTCCCCGAGAACATTGACTTTAGAATCTTTCAGTTCATAGGTGTAGTTGGAGAGAACCTTGAATGCCGAGAACTCGTTCTCCAAGGCTTGCGCGCCCTCCTGCCTTTGATAGGGGGCCCAGTCGTCAAATTTGTCATAGCCCTCATCCATGAGCGCTTTAACTGCAGCTTCGTCCTTATTCTTTATCCCATCAAACCTCTTGACAACGGCGTTCTTGACGTCGTCCTCTAAGCTGGATCCCGTTTGGATTTTGGGCGCCGTTTGGTTTTGAGGCGTTGCTTGATTATCAGGCACAGCCTGATCTTGGGTTAATCCGCTCAATCTGGTTCTGCATTGCTTGCAGAGCGTGTTTCCTTCTTCGTTTTCAGTTCCGCACGTCGGACATTTTGGCATCTCATTTCCCCATCCAAAGTGTCTTGTTCTTGCCCATCGCTTTTTCAAAGAAACAGTAATCCTATCTTTACTTATCTTTGCTTCGATGCTGTTAAGTCTTTTGACTTGAGGTTTCGAGGGTCGTTGAGGTTTTCTTGTCGTTGAGGCGCACGCGAACCGAAAGAGTTAACAGCGCCCCCCAAAAATTCAACAATCGTGTTGGGTGAGAGGATGGAAGAGAGTTCTCAGTTAATTATATGTGATCATCTAACCAAGGTCTACGGCAAAAGCAAAACCAAGGCGCTTGATTCCTCAAGCTTCTCTATTCCCACCCGTGGTGTATTCGTGCTAATTGGCCGAAACGGTTCTGGAAAGACCACACTCGTACGTATCCTTGCAACCGAGCTTGAACCAACATCCGGAAGCGCCACTATAAACGGTATAGATGTCGTAAAGGAGCCCCATAGGCTCAGAGAAAAAATCGCCATAGTACCCCAAGAAGCGAGACCAATACCGTGGATGACGCCTATGCAAACAGTACTATCATATCTTCTTTGGCGAGGGCTCGACTACGTTGAAGCAAAAAAGAGGGCCTACGAATCGCTTGAAAAGTTCGGACTCAGCAGATACCGCAATACTTTGAATCGCATGCTCTCAGGAGGAATGAAGAGAAAGGTTTTGGTTGCGACCGTCCTCTCTTCAGAAGCCGAAATACTCTTTTTAGACGAGCCGACAACGGGACTCGACCCGATCTCAAGAAGAGAGTTCTGGGAGATTCTCAAAGATATTGGAAACGACCGCTTCACATTTCTTACTACACATTATCTCGAAGAAGCGGAACAGCTGGCTGATACGATCGGCATCCTGGATCACGGCAAACTAATCCGCATCGGAACCCTCGAGGATCTGAGACAAAGCATAAATTACAACTACAGCATGAAGCTGCTCTCAAAACCGGCGCCTAATTTTCTTACGCTTTTGAAGGGCGAGATAGTAACTGGAAGGGATGGCTATATCAGAATACTCACGACAGAAGAAGAGGCCTTCAGAATTTCAAGAGAACTCTCCAAGGGCGGGTTCAAGTTTACCATCAATCCGGTATCGCTGGACGACATATTCTTCTATCTTGTGAATCGAGAAGGAGGCAAAGGAGTTGACACTCAAGAAGAGCGCGATGCAGAAGAGGAGTAGGTTCAGCCAGATTCTGGCCGCGATACTCGTCAACGCCCTATATGAAATGAGGAACTACCCGATTGTCCTCATCAACACGGTTCTGTCCCCCCTCTCCTTCCTAGTCCTCATAGTGTTCGTAAGCCGCGGTAGCCTCATAGGAGAGGCCGTGGAAGGCGGGTTCATAATGAGCATGTTCTCGAGCGGCATGTCCCTACAAGCCGACCTTTCGCACCTGAAGAACGATTTCAAGCTCCAAGACATGGTGGTCAGTTCTCCAACCACTTGGCTGACCTACATGATTGGAATCGCCATCTCAGAGATCGTCTACTCCATTCCCGCGCTAACCGTACTCGCCCTGCTAGCACACTACTTTCTGGCACTGAGCGTCGTTGGAGTCCTAGAGTTCATCACAGTGCTTCTCCTCATGTTTTTTGCTTCAATGGCGGTTGGCTACACACTCTCAACGTTTTCCAGCGACATAGTCCAGAGCTTTGCGTTCACACGGCTTCTTTCGACGCTTTTCTCAACGATACCGCCTGTTTACTATCCCATTACCTACATCCCGCTTCCGTTCAGATACTTGGCCTACCTCTCCCCTACCACGTACGCAGCAGAGTTAGCTCAGAGTGCTGCTGGGTATCTGTCACTACCACTTGCGACGATAGTTCTCGATTGGAGTGTCCTAATAGCTGTAACAGTCATACTCCTTATGGTTGCAAAAACCAAGGCACGGTGGAGGGAAGTTTAGCGCTCTGCAAGCCACGGTCCGAAGGCCTAGCGCGCACTTACAATGCATCGAGTTTGGACGTGAACAGACGTGCCGTAACGGTTTTTCCGACGGACGGCGTTCCGGTCACGAGGAAGACACGGTTGGACATGTTGAACAGCCCTTACAGGTATGTTAAGCTAGCAGGAAAATAAGGATTCCACAACGCCGAGGCTTGAATCATGTTATCCTACTAGAGAACCTGTTGTCAACTTGGTTGCGCCGAGCGCGTCTCTTACGGCGGTTTCACTTCAGGACTTGGAGGTGGATACTGTTGACCACTGCTTGTATCGGATCTGGAACGCCTGCTGCGGGCTATGACTACCACCGCTATTATTGTGACCACTATAATCAACACGATCACTACGGTGGAATATGGGATGGAGAATGGTGACGACTGTGGCATCACACTGTTTCCTGAGGAGTCGGTTTTAACTAGAAAGGCGTCATAGCTGCCGGCGCCGTAGGAACCTGTCAAGCCTCCTAGTGCATAGCCTCCGTCGCTGGTTTGGATTACGGAGTATGCTCCGTCTTGCGCGCGCGCGCGCGCGCGACATTATCTGCTACAATCGGATCGGAGAAATAAAAGGCCACTACAACTATGTCAGGTGGATGTGGCTACGCAATTTTAAAGACCCAAGAAAAATGATTAGCAAAATGGTCATGGTCGAGGACATTCCCTTCCCACTTATCCCTGATGCATTGCGGATTGACCCTGACCTGCAGTACGGCAACTTTATCGTGGGAGGAGCAACCTATCGTGGCGCAGACTTCTTCACGAAGAAAGCCTTTCTCACGGGAATTGAACGACCCGACTTCAGACGATACTGGGACATCAGACTAGGCTTAACCCGCACCGCCTTTGAAAAATTCACGAAGCTCTGGGATGACTCAGCATTAAAAAGGGGAGGCTCAAAACTGACTGGCGAATCGTCCGCTAAGAAAATAATCGCGTCTTCCCCAACCAACATACGCGCGCGCTTTTGACACATGCTACACCCTGCGCCATTGAACCGCAATGAAACTAATCGTGTTTTGAAGGGATTTCGTGGAAATCGACGATTTGCAGAAATGTCGTGTTTTGTGATGCGCTCTTCACAGTTTGGCACGCTAGTCGAGAGTCTGCGAGACGT
>JBGQMW010000016.1:0-40590 GCA_041500785.1 Bathyarchaeia archaeon | reverse complement strand
GGGGAGGCATCGCCAGAATCAAAGGCTTTCCAATCTTCATCAGCAACGCAAAACCCAACGAACACCTAAAAATAAAAATAACAAATCTAATCAGCGGTTGCGCAGACGCCCAAATAATCCCATAACAAAAAGAAGATTAGCGCGCGCCTTCGTGGCTTATCCAAACCTTACATTTGGAGCAGTGTCCATAGTGTGTCTTGCCTACCACGCGGTATTCATCAAAGACATGTACACATTCGCTCAATCCATTCACCCTTTCGGTTATGTGTAGTATGGTTAGGTATTTAAGAGAAAAAGGAGATTAATGTCTTAGCGCGCGCGCTAAAACTTCCCAACCTAACCAAGACAACGCTTGGCGGAAAAGTCATATTTGAACCGAAAAGGGATTATTGTGTGGCTGGTAGGATTTGGCGTGTAACTCTTCTACGAGTCTTTAAGAACCATTTTGAGATATATGGTTGTGTGATGGCAGATGAAAAAGCCAGTTCCAGTAACATTTGAGAGCAAAGGTGCAAATATCCACGCAATCTTCTATCAAGCCTCTGGAGTTGAACCATTGCCAACAGTCATCCTTTGTCATGGCTTTCCTGGAAACAACACAGACGTGCTTGGACTTGGCGAGAGATTGATGAAAGAAGGATTCAATGCCCTTGCCTTTAATTATCGTGGCACTTGGGAAAGCGAAGGACTATACAGGGATGCAAACGCCCTAGAGGATGTAACCTCGACCATACGCTACGTGAAATCCAGTTCTGCTGTCCAAGAGTTCAACGTTGACCCCTCACTCATTACCATCATAGGATACAGTTATGGTGGCGGCATGGCGTTACTGGGCTCATTGAATGACGCCGCCGTGAAAAGAGTAGTCGACCTTGCTGGGGGCAACCTCAGTGTACTGGGAAGAGCTAGTGATGAATTCATGCGAGGGCTTGAAAAAAAGGTAGACCAAGACTTATCAGATTCAGGTTTCAGAGCCCCCAAAGCTAGAGAACTTTTTGCTGAGATGCTTGCACATGTAGACAAATACGATTTGGTGAAGCATGCTCAGGCACTGTCTTGCAAAGATATTCTGATAATCGGTGCGTGGCGTGACCAGGAAGCGGACATAGAAAATCACATATTGCCTCTGTTCCGAGCATTGCAGAGGCATGGTGCCAAGCAACTGCAAATAGAAATCTTTGACACAGACCACTCATTCACCAATGTCAGGAGTCAATTGGCAGACAGAATAGTATCTTGGTTGAGGAGAACCCCATTACAGACACAATAGTGACTCAGGAGCAAGAAAAGGGCAATAGAAGACTGCTCCATCAGTCCCCTTAAGCAACCGTGACCATGTTTCTAATTGGCGATATCTATGTCCGTCGGGAATACGGGAGTAAACCCGTTCAACATTGATATAACATGGCTTTCTTTGGAAGTTCGCCATGTTATCTCCCCCATCTATCATGATACTGAGCGAGTATTATTAACGTTGTTTTTAGTGTGAGGGAGTGCAGACTTCTCCCGCAATTCCCTCTTTTTTTGAGCAGTATCCGTTACTTCTCGCTTAAAGAAAACTGAGCCATAGGCGCGCGCTATGTTCGATATACGTAACTTCGGTCTCTTATACCAAATCAGGATTTTTATATACCTTAAAAGTGATTAGCATGTGTGAAAATGAAAGCGGTTGTCCACACAAAATACGGTTCTTCTGATGTTCTTCAACTCAAAGAGGTAGAGAGACCTACTCCCAAGGATAATGAAGTACTGATTAAGGTTCAGGCGGTATCCGTTAATAGATCTGACTGGGAGGGATTGACAGGCTCACCGTTGTATGCCCGCTTTGGGGGTCTTCTAAGACCACGGCACCAGATACTCGGATCGGATATAGCCGGGCGAGTTGAAATGGTTGGCAGAAACGTCTTGCGATTTCAAACGGGGGATGAGGTCTTTGGGGACGTCTCGATGCGTTTGGGTGGTTTTGCTGAGTATGCCTGCGCTCTTGAGAAAACCTTGGCGCTAAAACCAGCCAAGATGACATTTGAAGAAGCAGCGGCTATCCCGCAAGGTGCAGTGATTGCTTTGCAGGGGATTCGCAATAAAGGACAGGTACAGCCGGGGCAAAAGGTTTTGATTAATGGGGCTGGCGGCGGCGCTGGTATGTTCGCAGTGCAGCTTGCCAAGTTATACGGGGCTGATGTGACTGGAGTGGATAACACCGGCAAGCTGGACTTCGTGCACTCGCTTGGCGCAGACCATGTCATTGATTACACCCGGGAAGACTTTACCAAAAATGGACAGCAGTATGATCTGATACTTGATATTATTGCGAATCGTTCTGTTTTCGCCTACAAGCGGGCGCTAAGGCCCAATGGAAGCTATTTTGCTGTCGGAGGTTCTGTATCTAGACTTTTCCAGATTTTGCTCCTGGGACCATGGATTAGAAGAACATCAGGCAAGAAAATACAAATCCTGGCGGTTCAACCAAATCTAAAAGATCTGGTTCATATAACGGAGCTTTGTGAAGCCGGCAAAATCGTCCCATTTATTGATAAGCGGTATTCGTTAATTGAGGTTCCTGAAGCGCTTCAGTATCTTGGTGAAGGACGTGTCAAAGGAAAAGTTGTCATAATTGTTAAGCTTAACAACAATGCTTAACAAAGCCACGATCAAAGTCATCTTGAAGGAAACTCATGAAAGCGATTGTATGCACAAAATACGGACCGCCAGAGGTCCTTCAGATCAAGGAGATAGAAAAACCCACTCCCAAAGATAATGAAGTACTGGTAAAATCATATGCGACAACAGTAACAGCAGGGGACATTAGAATGCGAAGTTTCACGGTTCCTCTCTCTTTTTGGCTCATCGCTCGAATAGCGCTTGGTCTTAGAAAACCAAAAAAACCCATACTCGGGTCTGAGTTAGCCGGAGAGATTGAAGCAGTAGGCAAAGATGTAAAACTGTTTAAGAAAGGTGACCCGATTTTTGCATATCTCGGACACAATGTTGGTGCTTATGCAGAGTATCTGTGCATGCCTGAAAATGGGTGTTTGGCAATCAAACCGGCAAATGTGACCTTTGAGGAAGCCGCCGCCATTCCTTTTGGGGGCAATACGGCCTTGCATTTTCTGAGACAAGGAAATATCCAGAGCGGACAAAGAGTTCTTATCTATGGCGCTTCTGGAAGTGTAGGTACTTTTGCGGTTCAGCTTGCCAAGTACTTTGGGGCAGAAGTTACCGGCGTATGCAGTACCACAAATTTAGAAATGGTGAAATCTTTGGGAGCCGATAAGGTAATTGATTACACTAAAGAGGATTTTACTAAAGGCGGTGAGACCTTTGATGTTATTTTTGATGCGGTAGGCAAGAGTTCGTTTTCAGGCTGTATGAGATCACTGAAGAATGAAGGAATCTATCTTCAAACTGTCGCTACGCCCGCACTAAGTGTTCGAATGCGATGGGCTTCAATAACAAGCAGCAAGAAAATAATAGGGGGGACAGCAACTCCCAAGATTGAAAATCTAATTTACCTCAAAGAACTCGTTGAAGCAGGTAAGATAAGACCGGTCATTGATAGGCGCTATCCGTTGGAACAGATTGTCGAGGCCCACCGGTATGTTGAATTGGGACACAAAAAGGGAAATGTCGTCATAACTGTGGGACATAATAACAGAACCTGACAAGGCAACCTTGGAAGAAGGCGGGTTTGCCAGGTTCATCTGTTTTGCGATTGCCAGGCTTGGGACAAACATATAACCCTTAAGTAGCGTAGATATAAAGATCGTGCATTATAATGCCTATTGAAGGAGAAAATTCTATCAGCCAGAAGATCGCAGATCTATCACCACGCAAGACCGCAAGACTCGCAGGTTTCCTCTATTTCATGTATTTTATAACTTCGCTCATCGCAAATTTTTTTGGTAACTTTGTATTCGTGGATGCCCCAGCAACGCTCAATACTATAATTGCCCATGAATCGTCATTTCGTGTCGGTCTTGTAATTAGTCTATTCTCAGTTGTGTTTTTCCTTTTGGCAGCCTGGGCTTTATACGTACTATTAAAACCGGTTAACAAAAACATGGCTTTACTGTTCCTATTATTAAACCTGGGTGGTTTTGTTATATGGTGTCTTAGTACGCTTAATCTATTCTCCAGCCTGCTGCTTTTGAGCGGAGCTGATTATCTGAAAGTATTCCAGCCAGATCAGCTACAAGCGCAAGCGATGTTATTTATCAATTCATATAAGAATGGGTCTGTTATCGCCCAGATACCCTATGGCGTCTGGCTCTTTCCTCTGGGTTATCTAGTCTTCAAATCGCGCTTTCTTCCTAAAATCTTGGGCATATTGTTGATCGCTGATTGTTTTGGTCTTCTGACATATGTTTGTCAGCGTTTCCTATTACCGGGATACGAAATAATATCTTACCCATGTTTGATTATTAGTTTTATTGCAGAAATTTCTCTTAGTTTGTGGCTTTTAATTAAAGGTGTTAAGGAACAAAAATAAAATGACTACTATAAGTGAAAAGGAAGGAGACAAAAAGATGACCCAATCAAAAGAAATCTGGAGAAAAGTGGTAATACTGGCTATCGTGGGAGGATTAGCCTTCTGGGTAACTAACTTCGCAATTTCCCGGACTCCCATCGCTGCCGAGTATAGAGCTGCTCTTTCAATTTCTTATCTTCCAATGATTGTTGAATCTTTAATTGGCGGCCTGATTATCGGATTCTTTGTCAGCTATTTCTTGCTTCGTTTTTTTGATAAGATTCCAACAAAGAATCCAATTCTAAAATCCGTAATACTAAGCCTCATCGCCCTAATCATTGTCACAATCCTACTCGAAGTTCCCTCAAGTTTTCAAGCGAGTGATGTCTTGTATGTCTTCCTCATGGGCGCATTGTTTAACGTACTAAGGATTCTCGCTCTTGGAATAGTTATTGGCTATCTATACAAAAGGCTGTAGAAAGGATCCAATCCAGCCGTAATTGCTTCCAAGTCTGCTCAAGTGGATAGTTAAACAACCATGGAAACCCGAGCCACAGGTCGAAGTAACCGACAGACTTCACACGAGTTCTATAAGAAGCTGTTCAAACTGACTGTAGCGGGAGGCGTAGCCTTCTGGATAGTTGACTTCGCAATTTCCCTGTCTCCCATCGCAGCGGAGTATATGGCTGCCTTTTCAATTTCTTCTCTTCCAATGGCTCTTGTTGAAGCTTTGGTTGGTGGTCTGATTATAGCGTGCTGCGTCAGCTATTTCTTGCTTCGTTTTTTTGATAAGATTCCAACAAAGAATCCAATTCTAAAATCCGTGATACTCAGCTTTGTTGCCTTAGTCGTTATCGAAGTCCTTTCAACTTTTGTTAACCTAAGCAATGCCTATGTCTACCTTTTGATCGACACAGGAATGAACGTGCCAAGGGTTCTCGCTCTTGGAATAGTTGTTGGCTATCTATACAAAAGGCTATACGGATCAGAGAGTTTCGTGGGAAGTCTTTGATAGTTGTGCATTCTCACCATCATAACAACCCCAGAAAGTAGTGCATTTTCCCTAGCGCGCGCTACAGAGAGAGACAGAGACACATAGGGTTCAAGAAAGAGAAGGTTAAGTTTTATCCCAAACCCAAACCTTGACATTTTCTCCAGGTTGCCTACGATCTTGCTATTCTCAGAGATTATCATCGGCTGATGCATGTGCAGCCAGGGTAGATACACTGCCTTCATAACTAAGCCCAGCTAAGTTCGGAATCCAAAATATAATGTTTCAGGAACTCAAGCATGGGAAACAATAAATATCAAGAGAAAATAAGCGTAACCTTATGCCTGCGTCTACGAGTGGAATCTTTTTTCCAGATGGTTTTCTGTGGGGTGTAGCGACTTCTGCTTATCAGATTGAGGGTGCTTGGAACGAGGATGGAAAGGGGGAATCGATTTGGGATCGCTTTTCTCACGCTGCGGGAAACATCAAGAATGGCGATACGGGAGATGTGGCGTGCGATCATTATCACCGCTATAAAGAAGACGTAGCTTTGATGAAAGAGTTGGGTGTGCAGACTTATCGGTTCTCGGTATCCTGGTCCCGTGTGCTTCCTAAGGGAAAAGGTGTTGTCAACAAGACTGGTCTCAACTTCTACAAGAGCCTGGTAGATGAGCTCTTGAGGAGCGGAATCGACCCTTGGGTTTGTCTGTACCATTATGACCTGCCTCAGGCTCTGCAGGATGAAGGAGGATGGGCAAACCGGAATATCATCCGGTATTTTGCAGATTACGCTGAGCTTATGGGTCGCGAGTTAGGGGACAAGGTCCGGCGGTGGGTAATCCTTAACGAGCCCAAATTCTGCGCGCTCTTCGCACCGGGCACGAAAAACCCGGAATTATACCTTAAAGTCTCGCACAATTTACAGCTAGCTCAAGGAAAGGCCGTTCAAGCCTTGCGGGATGTTGACCGGAACTTCCAGATAGGCACAGTCATAGACCTTACCGCGTATCATCCGATCAGTGATGCTGAGAAGGACCGGAAGGCCGCTGACAATCTTGATGAGTGGTGGAATCGCTGGTACATTGATCCGCTGTTTAAGGGAGCGTATCCTCCTCTGGCACGAAAGATGGGGTTGAAACCTGATCAGCAGGATTTGGACTTGATCAAGCAGCCCCTGAACTTTTTGGGCGTGAACTATTACACGCGTAAGCTTGCAACTCATGACCCTTCAGACCCTGTGACTGAGGCTAGGAGGGTTGAGAAGAGGACGCCCACGACAGCGACGGGCTGGGAAATCTATCCGGACGGGTTGTACGAGGTGCTGATGCGCTTGCACAAGGGTTATGGTAACCCAACGCTTTACGTCACCGAGAACGGGGTTGCCTTCGAAGATAACGTGACGAAGGAAGGCAGCGTCCAAGACGACGATCGGATAGTTTTCATTCGTGATCATCTCATCTCTGTGTATCGAGCCATCAAGGACGGGGCAACGGTCAAAGGATATTCCGTGTGGTCGTTCATCGATAACTTCGAGTGGGATTACGGCTACAGCCCGCGTTTCGGGCTCGTCCACACCGACTATCAGACCCAGAAGCGGACCCCAAAGAAGAGTTACTACTGGTACAAGCAGGTGATCGCGAACAACGGCTTCGCCTTCTAGACAGCCACGTTTGTCCTACCTCCCACTTGTTTTTTTTCATCTATTGTGATGTTGCTTTGTAATGTTGCAATGTAAGTCTTCGATTTTGTAGAACAGTCGCGCGCGCTTAGAACAGGTTTACAGACGGATACTAGTGAATAGAACTTCCTGAGCCAAGTTTTTCTGTTCTACGCTTTCGAAATATTCTTTATGAGCCAGTCTGACCCTCGCGCGCGCGCTTACTCTCCATGTGAGTATAGGGCGAAACCTATTCGGGGATGTCTCCCGAAGTCTGATATTCTAGGTTAGATGTCTTTGAGGCTCTAAGAGTAGAGAGATCAAAGTGGCTTATTGGGCGCGCGCTAGAATGACCGAAAACGTCTTCTAAAGTTTGAACATTTCATTTTTCTAACCTCTTTTTATCTTGACTAATTATCCATTTGATGTGGCAATCTCCAGAACAGAATTGTAATCTGCCGTGCTGGGTGAACGGCAATTCTTTGCCACAGTTGAGACAATGACTGATTTTTCTCATTCCACGCTTATGAAGGGAACAATATTGCTGGTTTCTATAAACCGTGGAAAACTTTGCTCCGCATTCTTTGCACAGTCTTTCAACTGGAATCCTCATTTGATACATAGTTCGCTTCAACGCGCGCGCTTGGTTAACACTATATAACGGGTGCTTGCTGATAGTATGGTTTAACAACAAGCCCATTGGAGAGGAAAATATGCCTGTGTTTGTTGAGTGGCGGTGGAAAGAGGAAACCAAGACATTTTTGGTAGTTTTTCATTTTTATGACGACTTTAGCAGAACGAACCTGAGGGTTAATTCTACACCTGAGAAGAATCATTTAACCTTGTTTACATTTGTGGGAGGAGACGATTTTCTTAATGATGTTGAAACAAAAGGCGCGTGGTTAACTTGGTCCCCATCACACGTTGACCTTGCATTGTTGATGGAGTTGTTAACTTACTCCAACATAATCAATGGATTCAAAGAAGCAAAAAGACGGCTATTAATACAGCCTTTGGAGTTTGTAAGTAGAAAGGGGACCTTAAACGAGGTTAGCGGAGAAGTGGAAAAGTGTGATTGGCTAAGAGTTGGTGCTATGATAAGCGTTGTTGGATGTGATAAGAAACTTGCTAGCTACTCTGATGATAACGGACGTTCGTATGCAATGGCTGAATTGTGTCCAGAGTATATTACTTACATAAAGAAACTGGCGGAGCTATAGTCTCCCATTACTTAGCGTGCTTCTTCGCTAATCAGGGTTTTGATTTCCTGATGTGCTCCTCGCCGTATTCGAGGGATAGTGACTTTCTTCTCAAAGTATTTGTTTAGACGATTGAGCAAGTCTCTGTTTTTCTTCTCATTGAGATACTGCCTTTTTTCTTTTCTATTTGCAGAGCAGTCCTCTTCCTTTAGGACAAAATCCTTTGAGTCCACAGTTCTGCAATACTCGATCACAAAATCGTCTAGCGCGCGCGGTTATTCACGGGGCAGATCAGGTAAAAATAGTTAGGCTGTATTAGGTTCAAGATCGAAACGACGCATTGAGGATTCGAAATGTGTGGGATATTAGGTTTCATGCTTTCAAAAAAAGTGCCTATCGACATGGTCTTCAAAATTCTTTCAAGGCTAGAAGTCCACCAATATCCTAACGAATCAAATCCTTTGGGCGGATTTGGCGCCGGATTGGCTATCCTTCTTGATGATGGAAGCGTGATTTCCGAGAAGGTAGGAAAAGTCAACGGTTCCCCAGCAGCCAGTCTAGCCCATGCATGGAATTCCAGGATTGGCGAGTGTTCCGTCCTGATTGGTCACGTGCGTATGCCAAGCCCAGAGTTCATGGCCAGCGCAAGTTTCAAGGAGACTGCTCAACCCTACGTCGTGCAGTTTGACCCATGCCTGACCATTGTTTCTGCACATAACGGCAAAGTAGAGAACTACGAGAAGCTTCGAGCCGAGCTCGGAAACAAGCACGTTTTTGAATCTGAAAGGGTGCAGCTCATCGATTCTGAAATCATTCCTCACTATTTTGAGGAACTGTTAAATGAGACAGGAGACACCGACAAGGCGTTATCTGAACTCTTAAACCGTTTGCAGGGCTCGAGCACTATCAGCATGCTTCAGGTAGGCGAAGAGAACACGTCATTGCACTTTCTCCACAGAGGAAAGACCAGAGGGTTGACTGCATGGACAAACAACCATAACGAGGTTGCCTTCTGTTCAAGGAAAGAAGTGCTGACGGACGAATTCCGCAAGATCCTATCTAAGGGCAAGTTCAAGGAGAAGGTGTCAATCGGATATCATGAAGAGGCGACGCTGAGGCTTTCCTTTTCAAAAGCACCAGGCTAAAAGGATAAACCTTCCCTTTGCAGGTATGTTTCTGTGTTGCCAGAACACATTGATGAGCATTCAAAAAGCGTTTTCGAACTGCTTGCTAGGCCCGTTCGAGGAGCCCTAGCTGAACTGGGTTTTGCAGAACCTACCCTGCCGCAGAAGCTTGGAGTGCCAACCGTCTTGACAGGTGAAAACCTGCTGCTTGTGGCGCCTACTGGAAGCGGCAAGACAGAAGCTGTTTTGCTTCCACTTTTCTCAAGACTGGTCCAGCAGGACAGCAGGAAAGGGATATCCATCATCTATGTTACGCCTTTGAGAGCTTTGAACCGTGACTTGCTCAAGCGCATGAGTTTCTGGGCTACTAAACTTGGCATTTCAGTCGAGGTTAGACACGGTGACACCGAGTTGAAGCTTAGGAGGAAGCAGGCTGTTTTTCCCCCAGATATGCTGGTAACCACGCCTGAGACGTTGCAGGCCATTCTGCCGGGCTCGCGAATGAGACAGAACCTGAACCATGTTCAATGCGTCGTCGTGGACGAGGTTCATGAATTGGCAGGAAGCAAACGGGGAGTTCAGTTTGCCGTGGCATTGGAAAGACTTGGCGAGCTAGTCGGCAGCGAATTTCAGAGAATAGGCTTGTCTGCAACTGTCGGCAACGTTGATGAGGTAGCCCGATTTATCGCGGGAGCAAACAGGAGAATTAAGGTTGTTCAAGCTTCTTTTGCCAAAGGCCACGAGTATCAGGTTGAGAACCCAGTTCCAACAGATTCGGATTATGATTGTGCTGCTAAGCTTAACACTTCGCCCGAAGCTGCAGCGCGTTTAAGGCGGATCGTTGAGCTCGTTGACACTCACAAATCGACGCTGATCTTCGTGAACAGCAGAACCATGGCTGAGATGCTGGGATATAGACTGAGTCAGCTTGGCAGAAAAGACGTTGCTGTGCATCACGGCTCGCTTTCCAAAGAAGAACGAGTTCGAACTGAGGACGAGTTCAAGTCAGGCGTTCTGAAAGCCATCGTGTGCACGAGCACGCTGGAGCTGGGCATTGACATTGGCAACGTGGATTTGGTTATTCAGTACCTTTCACCGCGGCACGTTGACAGTCTGATCCAGCGAGTTGGACGGAGCGGTCACCGGTTAGAATTGCTGTCAAAAGGTGTCATAATCACAGCCTATTCAGACGACACGTTGGAATCTATTGCGGCTGTAAGGCATGCTTCGGCGAATAGGCTTGAACCAGTTTTGATTCATGAGAATGCTTTGGATGTTTTGGCTCATCAGGTCGTCGGCACGCTGATGGATACCGGAGACAGAGAGCCTGATGAAGTATTGGCTTTGTTGAGGCGAGCTTACCCGTTTCGAAACCTTTCAAAACGGGCGTATTGGAACGTGATATGTTTTTTAGAGCGGTTGAGGGAGCTAAGGGTTGACCAAGAGGGCAAGGTTTTGAGGAAAGCTCGGAGGACGAGAAGCTACTACTACGAGAATTTGTCGATGATTCCAGACGAGGTAAGGTACCCGTTGGTGAACGTGATTTCTGACAGGAAAATCGGCACGTTGGGCGATGAGTTCATGGCTTTGAAAGCTCGTGTGGGCTTGAACATCATCTTAAGGGGGAACGTCTGGCGGATCGTGCAGATTGAAACGGAAACTGGCACGGTTTACGTTGTGCCCAGCGAGGATCCGCTGGCTGCTGTTCCAGGCTGGGACGGAGAGATGTTGCCTGTTCCAGTTGAGTTGGCACAGGAAACGGGTAGACTGCGCGAAATGGTCGCGGAAGAGCTGAGGAAGACTGGAAATGTAGAGGTCGCCGCGGAGAAGCTTGCCAGGAAGATGTCCGCTGACAAAACAGCCCTGTTGGCCACGGTTCAAGAGATTGACGCACATGTCAAGCAGGGCGTTCCTCTGCCCACGGACAAACGCGTTGTCGTTGAGGGTTTTGACAAGTATTTGATAGTGCATGCTTGTTTCGGCGAGACAGTCAACCGCACGCTAGGCTGCATTTTTGACGCTTTGCTTTCTGACAGGGAAGTCATCGTAGGCTGGTGGAACGATGGTTACTGCATACTCATTGAAACGCCGAGGAAGCTGACCCGACAAGAAGTCGAGAAACTGTCTTTGACCATGTTCGGTATCAACGGCAAAGAAGCAGAAAAGTTGTTTCAGGAGTATTTGGAGACCAAGTTTCCCTTTTCCTACAAGATGAAGTCTGTGGCCGAAAGGTTTGGAGCTCTGCCGCGCGGCAAGACGATAAGCTATGAACGGCTAAGCCAACTGCCAAGCAGATTTGCACACACTCCCATTTTTGACGAGACACTCCGCGAAGCAATGGTTGAGAAAGTCGACATAAAAAAAGTCAAGCAAACAATGCATGCAGTCGCAAAAGGCACGGTCGAAGTCAGCAGCCACTTCAGCGTAGAAAAGTCTTCACCGTTGGCGTTTCACATTCTCTCAAAGTTCTCTGACATTTCAGAGCTGATGGCTCCTGAAGACCTGTTGCTCAACAATATTGACAGGATGAAGCGAGCGATAGACGCGAGGACTGCCAGGCTGTTGTGCATTTCTTGCGGCAAGTGGATAGGCGAAGAAAAGATACGAAGCCTGCCTGAGCAGCCAGTGTGCGGCAAATGCGGCTCAAAGCTTCTTGCGCCCTTATATTTCAGCCAGGATGCCGGACACGTGCAGGAGATTTTGCAGAAAAGACAAGAAGGAAAAGAGTTAGTCGAGGAACACCTGAAAGAATTAACGAATGCACGACGTATGGCGGACCTCGTTCTGAGCTATGGTAAGCAGGCAGTTGTGGCGTTAGAGGTCAAAGGTGTCGGTCCGGAAACGGCCTCAAGAATCCTGGGCAAGATGCACCCTAAAGAAGATGAGTTCTACATGGACCTGCTGAAGGCTAAGATTCAGTATTTGCGAACACGCGAGTTTTGGGACGACAAGGAAAACAGGAAAAAGACCCACTAGCTCCAGCAGCTGTTCTTTAAGATTAAATAGCAGAGTGCCTTCAGAACATGTTCCTGACGGGTGGGCAATGAAAAAGGATGCTGAGCAAACTAGGCTTAAGCCTTCTTTGAGTTTGTTTGATGCTGTCGCGATAAGTGTTGGTGCTATCGTCGGGGCAGGCATCTTCGTCGTAACCGGCATCGCAGCGGGCCAGGCGGGTTCGGCTCTCGTGGTTTCCATGCTTATAGCGGCTTTCATAGCGTTGTTCTCTGCTCTGAGCATTGCTGAGCTCGCGGCACGTTTTCCAGAGGAAGGAAGCGTTTACGAGTTCGGACGAGTGCTGATTTCACCTTTCGCCGGGTTTCTTTCAGGATGGATGTGGATACTCAGCAACGTTTTCGCTGGGGCTGCCGTCTCACTTGGCTTTGCTTACTATTTCACGTACTTGCTGCCGGGAATCCCGCCGCCGTGGGTTGCCGCCGTGCTGTGTATCGGTTTTTCGGCGTTGAATTATTATGGCGTCCGGCAATCGGTTTTCCTGAACAACTTGCTTGTGACTGCGAAGCTGCTGATTTTGGCGTTCTTCTGTGTTTTCGGGGTGCTGTATGCAAACTCGTCGAATTTTGTGCCCTTCTCGCCTTTTCAGCCCGGAATGTTGTTCGGGGTGTTCTACATTTTCTTCGCGTATGGCGGCTTCGCGCGTGTTGCGGTGGTCGCTGAAGAAGTGAAGGATGCGAGACGCAACGTTCCCAGGGCGGTGATTTTGTCCTTGGTGATTTCGACCATATTCTACATCGCAGTTGGAGCGGTCGCTTTGGGGTTGACTGGTGCTGCGAACCTGTCTAGTTCAAAGTCTCCCTTGGCAGATGCAATGGGCAAGACTGGAAGCCCGTTCGCCGTGGAACTGATTTCTCTAGGAGGACTGCTGGCGACTGCAAGCGTTTTGCTCACGTCGATCATGGGAGTATCGCGCATGGCTTATGCCATGGCGAGAGGAAATGACTTGCCTCTTGCTCTGAGTAAGGTCCACGAAAAACACAACACGCCTTATTATTCCGTATGGTTCTCAGGAATCATGATGGCCCTGCTCGTGCTTTTCATCGATCTTTCAAGCGTCGTTGCCATAAGCACTTTTGCGATGCTGTTCTACTATGCATCTTCGAACATCTCGGCCCTAAGGCTCAAAGAGAATGACAGAAAGTATCCGCAGGTTGTCCCAGCCGTGGGAGCAATTACTTGCGTTGCCCTTTTGATCGTCATTCTTTTTCTGTCGCCTCAAGCATGGGTCGTCGGTCTTGCAGGTTTAATAGCTGGCGCGGTGTACTACTCTGCAAAACGGAGCTTGCACAAGAACCAAAGCTTAACGTGACGGACCATGTGGGAAATACTCCTGCCGATATTCGGCTTTCTCGTGGGGATTGCAGCTTCAATGGTAGGAATAGGCGGCGGCACCTTCTTCGTCCCGATATTGATAATCATATACAGTTTCAGTCCTACGCAACTCGCTACGGGAACGAGTCTGACCGCAATAATCTTCACTGCAATAGCGGCAACCACAAACTACTGGAGACAGAAGAGGATATACTTCAAAACAGGTCTAGTCCTTGCAGTAACGACTGTCCCCGGCGCGGTTGCAGGTGCTTTTCTGGCCAACGTTCTGGAATCGCACACGTTGGCTTTCATTTTTGGGTTCTTCCTGATATTCATGGCCGCACGCATAATGGTTGACCTTGGCAAGCTCAGGTCGAAATCATCAGCACCGCAGGAAAGCCCAAGACAAGCACACATCAAATCAGACGCAGAGATACTCAAGTCTCAAAAGACAATCGCGTTAGGCGCGGGATTAAGCTTCTTCGGCGGACTGGCTTCGGGACTCCTCGGGATCGGCGGAGGAGTACTGGTGGTACCCATAATGATGTTTGCTATGGACATGCCGATTCACATCGCAACAGCAACGTCAATGTTCACGATGGTCTTTACTTCAATCGCAGCCGTACCTAAGTACTACGTGGAAAGTCACATAGACATGGGATATGCTTTGCTCATAGCGGTCGGCAGCATCTTCGGAGCTCAAGTTGGGGCTTACACGTCTAGGAGAGTCTCAGGCAAGAACCTTAGAAGGATCTTTGCAGTCTTACTGATAATTGTTGGGTTAAAAATGCTGATTGACAACCGCATGGTCCTAGGTTTTTGAAGAAGGCTTTGCTGCGGTCCCGACGCCAAATCAAGTTACAAAAAGGGAATTAAGATTTTGTCCGTGAGTCTGCTTCAGCCGTTACGGCTTCTCGGTTTTGGTCATTGCTTCCTGGAAAAGCTTTTTGACCGCTGTTATTCTTGCTTTTTGTGCTAGCGTGTCGCTTGTCACCATGTCTAGGGCTTCTTCGGGGCACCATTTGACGCATTGCGGTTCGCCCTTGTCTTTGCACAGGTCGCAGATGAACACGACTTTCTTGTCTGGATGCACCATTATGGCTCCGTAGTCGCAGGCCTCTATACACCAGCCGCAGCCGTTGCACTTGTCCTTGTCAACGGATATGACGCCTGTTTCTTCTGACTGTGTCAACGCGTCTCTGGGGCAAGCTGCAACGCACGGTGGGTTTTCGCAGAGCCTGCAGGTTACGGGCATGTTGATGAGCTGGTTTATCCTTACGACTCTTATGCGTGATTTGAGCGGGTTGAAGGCTTTTTCAGTGCTCATGGAGCAGATGTACTCGCAGATTTGGCAGCCGACGCACTTGTCAGGGTCGGCGGAGACGAATTTTCTTTCGTGAATGTTCTTTACCACGCTCATGCACCTACCTTGGGTTCGATGATGTGCATTAGTTCTTCCATGCCGAGTTCTTTCAGTTTCTCTTTTGTTGGAATGCCTTCTTTTGTCCATCCGCGCGATTCGTAGTAGTCGTCCAGAAGCAGGTCCAGTTCTGCCTGTGTTACAAAGGCGCCTTTCGAGGGACCTTCATCGGGGATTGGTTCGTGCATTACCTTGTATGGCAGGTTGTCGTCTTTTCTGCCTAGGCCTTCGCGTATGTTGAAGAGTCTGGCAACGTTCTGGATTCTTTCGCCTGCCTTCTTCAGTTCTTCAGGTGTGATTTCGTAGCCTGTTACGAGCGTGTAAAGCTTGGCCATGTCTGGCAGTTCCTTGTAGTACGTGCCTCTTGAGAATTTGCATACGATGAACGAGTCGATAAGGTTGTAAACGTCCTCCATGTCTCGCACGAGTTTGCCTCGGCCCTTCTCTGCTATCAGCCTGTTGACTTTTCCTTTCACGTCAAAAGCGTAAGCGCCGTGCCTGTTGTGGTCTGCCCCGCGGAACGACACTGCGAACCCGAGCGCGGCGGTTTTGAGGCATCTGAGGTCGTACCCCGTGACTTCGACGCCTTTAATGTGCAGGGCAAGCCTGTCTGAACCTTTGCCGATCTTTTCAGCGGCAAATTTGACGCCGTCAGCCAGGACTTCGCCTATTCCTTCTCGTTTTCCAATCTTTTCCACCAGCTGAACCATGGCTTCGGCGTTGCCGAACTTCGCGTCGATTCCGCCTGTGTCCTGCTGTGTGAGTATTCCAGTTTCGTAGCAGTCCATCGCAAACCCGGCGATCACGCCTGTGCTGATCGAGTCAACGCCGTAGTAGTTGCAGAGGTCCATGGCTTTGATTATTGCGTCCAATCTGTCGACTCCGCAGTAGGGTCCGAGCGCCCAGAGCGATTCGTACTCCATTCTTGTCATCGTGTTCTTGTACGGTCCTTCTGGAACGACGACTTCGTGCTCGCATCTCATCGCGCATGAGCTGCAGCCGATGATTTTTGCCACGTACTTCTCGTTGAGGACTTCTCCGCTTACTTTCTCTGCTCCTTCGAATCGGCTGTTACGATAATTTCGTGTGGGCATGCATGACAGCGAATTGTGGACCAGAATGTTTTCAGGCGTGCCCAGTGCACGGTATTTCTGTGTTGCTGGACCTTTCATTCTCTCGTGGAACTCTTTCACGTACTCCATGAATTCGTCTGTTTTGGCCACTGCAACGTCTCTTGTTCCGCGCATGGCTATGGCTTTGAGGTTTTTTGAACCCATGACGGCGCCGAGGCCTGTTCTTCCAGCGGCTCGCGTTTTGTCGTTTATTATGCAGGCTATTCTGGAGAGTTTCTCACCAGCTATGCCGATCGCAGCGACTCGTATGTAGTAGTCGCCCAATTCTTCTCTTATCGCGTCTTCTGTTTCGCCCGGCGACTTGCCCATCAGGGCTGAAGCGTCCACGAGCTGGATTGAATCGTCGTCAACCCAAAGGTACACTGGTTTCTCGGCTTTGCCTTTGATGATAATGGCGTCGTAGCCTGCGCGTTTCATCTCGGTTCCGAATGAGCCGTGGGCTTTGGATTCGCCCACGCCGAACGTTTGGGGTGATTTTGAAACGAATGTATGGCCGTTTCCGCCTGTCGGCCACATTGTGCCGGATATTGGGCCTGTGGTCAGAATGAGCGGGTTGTCGGGGCTGAAGGGGTCCACTCCGGCTTTTGAATGGTCTAGGTAAAGCCTCATTCCGAGGCCTATGCCGCCGATGTATTTTTTGGCGTATTCTTCGTTCAGGGGTTCAACGGTGGTTTTCCCAGTTGATAGATCTATGAGAAGAATTCGACCTGCATACCCGAACATACTTAGCCCTCTATGGTCAGTAGGTCTAAACATTCCAGATTATATATTAACCTAGCGCATTGGCAAAGAGGAAAATCATCTTCGAAGTCTTGCGGAACTGGAACGATTTCTGAAAACTCGGGTGGCTCAGGCCTTGGCCACGATTCGGGGTCAGTTTTTCTGTTCTTTCCGTTTCAGCATGTTCTCAAGGATCGGCCTCATCTTGGCGTTTTCTGCCCTGATCTTTTCCTTTCCAAGGGCGTCCATTTGTGCAGTTATTTCTTTCACGACTTCCGCGAACTTTATGCCTTCTGCCGCTGATACGTACTCAACGCGCAGTCGTTCTGGGCTCATGCCCAACTTCTGCAGCATAGGAGCCAAGGCGTCCATTCTGGCTTTCATCTTGTAGTTGCCGCTGATGTAGTGGCAGTCATAAGGCAAGTGGCATGCTCCTACCAGAACCATTCCGGCGCCGAGTCTGAAGGCTTCCAAGACAAAGTCTCGGTCCACTCTTCCGGAGCACATCACACGTATCGGGCGTACGGTGGGCGGGTACTCAAACCTGCTGGTTCCAGCCAAGTCTGCGCCCGCGTAACTGCACCAGTTGCACAGGAAGCCCAGTATCTTGCTTTCAGGGTCTGTTTCCAAGGCTGCTCTTATCTGGGATATGATCTGCGCGTCTGTGAAATGTTTCTGGGTTATCGCGTCTGCTGGACACTCTGCGACGCATGTTCCGCAGCCGTGGCACATTGCGCTTATCGCTTCTGCAACCTGGCCCTCTGGAGCCCTTATCGCGCCATACGGGCATGCCTTGGCGCATATGCCGCACTTGACTTTGGTGTTTCGGCATTTCTCAGGATGAACCACTGCTACGATAGGCTGGATCGTCCACCTGGGCTTTGACAGAATCGTGGCTGCACGCGCTGCTGTGCCCATTCCCTGGGAAACGCTGTAGGGCACGTCTTTGGGTCCTTGACAGCCTCCTGCGACGAAAACACCGTCCGCCGGCGTGTCTATGGGCTTCAGTTTCGGGTGGCTTTCCATGAAGTAGCCGTCACCGCCGCGGCTGATGTTGAAGACCCTGGCGACCTCTTCTGACCCCTTGCTCGGGATCGCTGCTGTGGCTAGGACCACCATGTCGCTTTCTACTTTGACGGGTGCGCCGTTTTCCTTCTCAGCGTAGACTGCCAGCTTCTTTGTCTCCGGGTCTTGCTCGACTTTCCTGTTTGTCAGCTTTGTCCGGAGGAATTTGACTCCGAGTTCTTGCGCTTTTCTGTAGAGTTCCTCGTAGCCCTTTCTGTTGGCACGCATGTCGTTGAATATGACGTTGATGTCCAGTTTGTCGCCGTACTTTTCTTTGAGGAACACGGCGCTCTTCAGAGTGAGCATGCAACAGAAGCCTGAACAGTACTCGAACTTGGTAAGGTCTCTGGAGCCGACGCACTGGATGTAAGTCATGCTTCTGGGCATCTTGCGGTCTGAGGGCTTCCAGAGCTCGCCTAAAACCTGGGTTTCAGAGTCTATGATCCGTTCAAGCTGCAAGGCTGTGATGACGTCTTTGTGTTTTCCGTAGCCGTACTGAGCCAAGTCGTAAGGCTCGTAAATATCGTACCCAGTGGCCACTACGATGCAGCCGACCTCGAGTTTCTCTTCCTGTGGTTTCTGTTCAAAATCCACAGCGCCCACGGGACATGCTTCTTGACATTTGCGGCAACTGCCGTCCTTGAAGCAAAGACAGGTGCTCTTGTCGATCGTGTAAGTCGACGGTGTAGCGTTGGGGAAGGGCAGGTATATGGCTCTACGCGTTTTCGTGCCTGCGTCGAACTCGTTGGGCACTTGGACAGGGCATACTTCGGCGCATTTGCCGCAGCTTATGCACTTTGCCTCGTCGACGTACCTTGGTTTCCGGACCACCTTGGCCTTGTAGCTGCCGATCACGCCCTCAACGTGTGTGACGTCAGAGTAGGCAAGCATCTTCACGTTCGGGTGAACGGCCACGGCGCCTATTCTTGTAGCAACGCACGAGAATCTGGGGCAGTGCATCTGCTGCGGGCAGTTTGAACACTCGAAGACTGGGAAGGTTTTGCCCAGTTGAGCCATGTGACCTCCTATGATCTCGGCTCGATCGACAAGGTAGACCTGGTATCCCATCTCGGCCAAGTCCAGAGCCGCGCTTGCACCCGCAACCCCGGCGCCCACAACAAGGGCTCTATTTGTGACTGGAACTTCGATAACGTCTAACGGTTCGAGGAGTCGCACTTTGGCAACTGCCATTTTCACGATTTCTTTGGCTTTTTCCGTCGCCTCTTTGGGTGTACTCTGATGGCACCATGATGAGAATTCGCGAATGTTTGCCATTTCGTACAGGAACGGGTTCAGCCCAGCTTCCGAAACTGTCCTTCGGAAAGTAGGCTCATGCATCCTCGGCGAGCAAGCGGCAACGACGACGCGGTTAAGGTTGTGTTCTCTTACGCCTTTTCTGATTTCTTCTTGACCTGGGTCAGCGCACGTGTAACGGTTTGTTTTGACGTACACGACATCGGGCAGCTTCCGCGCGTATTCTGCCACGTCTTCCACGTCCACGGTGCCGGCGATGTTGAGGCCGCAGTAGCAGACGAAGACGCCTATGCGGGGCTCTTCTGTTTTGGAGATTGTCTGAGTTGCACTTTGACTCATGCTTTCTCAACCTTCTCCATTGCTGCTTGGACTTGGGCGACGATCTGTTTGTCAGAATAGTGGGGCATTGTTATCGCGTCCATGGGGCAGGCAGAACTGCATATCCCGCAGCCGCGACACAAACCTTCAGCAACTTCGGCCACGTTCCTATCGCCGACCTTCTCGAAACTTATAGCGTTGTAACCGCATGCTGATTCGCAGATTCTGCAGCCGCTGCATAGGTCCTCGTTGACTTTTGCGACGAGCGGCTCCACAACCCATGTTCCCTTGCCTAGAACAGCTGCTGCTTGAGCCGCCGCTGCACTGCCATGTGCAACGCTGTAAGGAATGTCTTTCAGGCCTTGGCAGGCGCCTGCGAGAAATATTCCTGGCACTTCAGTGTCTGTGGGTCGTATTTTTGGTTGACATTCCACGAAAAAGCCATCTTTATTGAGTGGTATTTTCAGAATTTTGGCGAACTCTTGTGCTGTGTGATGAGGTATTGCCGCGTTTGCGAGTACGACCATTTCCACGTTAGCTGAGACGGGTTTATCGTCTTCTGTTTCGGCGGTCACTGTAAGGTTGTTTGTTGCGGAGTCTTCGGTTATTCTGCGGTTTTCAAGTTTGACTCTGATGAATTTGACTCCGCCTTTTTGGGCTCTGTTGAAGAATTCTTCGTAGCCTTTGAAGTTGCTCCTCATGTCATTGTAGAAGACATACACGTCTATCGCGTCTCTGTACTTTTCTTTGAGCATTACCGCGTGTTTGAGTGTGTACATGCAGCAGAAGCTTGAGCAGTATTCGTACTTGTTGATGTCGCGTGAGCCAACGCATTGAATGAAGGCTACTGAGTGGGGTTTCTGTCCGTCTGAGGCGCGGACGACTTTGCCGCCTGTGGGTCCAGCTGCGAGTATGAGTCGCTCGAACTCTAGCGCTGTGAAGACATTGAGGTATTTTCCGTATCCGGTCCATTCTAGGTCTTGCGGGTCGTACATGTCGTAGCCTATGGAGACAATTATTGCTCCGACGTCGAGTTCCACGTCCTCTGGCTTTTGGTCAAAGTTAATCGCTTGTCTGGCACCGCAGGCGTCAACGCACTTGTAGCATTCGATGCAGTAGTCTCTGTTGATAGTGTGTGTAAGAGGAACAGCCTGGCCGAACGGTGGCGAAATGGCTTTTCTGACTCCGAGGTTCATGTCAGCATAGTTCGGATACTCGATCGGGCATGCGTCTCTGCATTCGCCGCAGCCTGTGCAGTTCTCAGCTATGACGTACCTTGGGTTCTTTCTGACTTTCACTCTGAAGTTGCCTACGTATCCATCGACTTTCAGGACGTCGGCGTAGGAGATTATTTGGATGTTTGGATGTCTGCTTACGTCGACCATTTTTGGTCCTTCGATGCATATGCTGCAGTCGAGCGTCGGGAACGTTTTGTCAAGGAGCGCCATGTACCCTCCGATTGTCTCAGTTTTTTCAACCATGTACACCTTGAAGCCCATGTCAGCCAAGTCGAGTGCAGCGTTGATGCCGGCGATCCCGCCGCCAACGACCATTACGCTTTTTGTCACAGGCAGCTCGACGGGCTTAAGCGGTTCGAGCAGTCTTGCTTTGGCAACGGCCATACGCAACGTGTCTTTTGCCTTTTCAGTGGCTTCCTCGGGCTTTGCCTTGTGACAGTATGACGAGAATTCTCGAATATTTGCCATTTCGAACAGCCACGGGTTCAGGTCGGCCTTTGACACGCAGCGTTGGAATGTCGGCTCGTAGAGTCGAGGTGAGCAACCGGCTACGATGACGCGGTCAAGCTTGTTTTTCTTTATTGAAGCTGCTATCTCATCTTGGCCTTGGCTACTGCATGGATAATTCATGTTTTCAGCATATACAACGTTAGACAGTTTCTGGGCATATTTCGTCAATTCATCAACGTTGATTACTGAGGAGATGTTCGTGCCGCATTGACAGATGAAGACTCCTATCCGGGGTTCCTTGGCGGGCTGTCTAGCTTTTCTCTGTTTGGTCACGATCTTTTTCTGGATTACTTTCTTGGGCAAATCTGGTCTACCTTCAATCCAACTCTCTTTCGCACAGACTCTCTCGCCTTGGCTGAACCCTTAGTCTTCAGCTCTTTTGTCATTTCAACCGGCGACGTGAGTCTTTCCAGAGTTTTGTTCCAAGCTCCAGAATGAATAGGAGTATGGTTAATGTGAGTGCGTTTGAACTCAAACGCTTCGTCAACTGGGCAGACCACTTTGCAGGCTCCGCAGTAGACGCAGAAAGATTCGTTAGGTCGCACCTTCTCGTCTGATTCGGAAATGTAGAGTGCACCTGTGATGGGGCAAACGTCTAGGCAGTCCTTGCAGCCGTCTGGGCACTTCTCTGTGCGAATGTTGATCTTTCCGTTAAGCATCTTCCGCACATGCATCATGCCTGGAAGTTTGACTTCACAGACTGTGCAGCAGGGGCAATGTTCCTTGTCGACTTTGACCTTGACTTTTCCTGATGCTGCGTCTGATGTTATGTTGATTAGGCCTAGGGGACAAGGGTCTTGGACCTTTGAGCATTCAGGGTCCGCCTTACTTTCGTCGGCTCGTATGTCTCGTATAAGTTCAGGGAAGCTTTCTTTCTCAACAACAGGAAGGGCATGTTTGCCATTCATACTGATCTTTATAGCACCGTAAGGACAGGTTATGTCGCATATGCCGCAGAAGTTGCATTTGGACAAATCCACGTCAACTTTTGCTTTTCGGGCCTTCTGTCCTTTGATTCTTGGCTGTTCCTGAAGTGTGATCGCTTCTTTCGGACAGGCTAGGCTGCAGATTTGACAGCCTACGCACCGGTTCTTGTCCAATGCGAGCTTGTAGTTCTGCACATGTAGAACCCATTGTAGCACTAAACTGTCAGCCGTTTCCTCTTTCAAAGTTCTCAACGGCATCTATAATCACCAGGTTTGGCGGCTTGGAGCCCTGTTGAAAGAGGCTTGCGTTCGCTTTCATATAAGGTTTGGTCTATTCATCGCGGGATTCTAAGGAGCAAATCGCTTGCAGACGGCGACAAAGCACTGCAGGGTGTGCTCATCTTTAAGCTCCATAAGGTCGAAGCCTGCAGTCTGCAGCAGCGAGATGAACGATTCTCGCGGAAAGCATTTCTTCAACCCGGAGACCACGATGATCGAGCCTGGTTTGGCCACTCTTCTCATTTCGTCCAATGTGTCTTCCGGGTTTGGCATGTTCTGTATGACTGTGAAAGCATAGACATTGTCGAAGAGACCGTTATTGAAGGGCATGAAGTCTGCATCAGCCAAGACAAGATGCACGTTCCTGAATCTTTCAGCACGTTTCTTTGCATGCGCTAGGGTTTTCTTGGAAATGTCAAGCCCGATGACTCCTGCTGACTTGGCTATGTTTTGAAACAGTAGACCGGTTCCGCATCCTATGTCTAGGGCTAAGCTGCAGGGTTTGATTATTAGTTTTTTCAATGCTGCTTCGATTTTTGCAGTCTGTTCTTCCTCGTAGCGCATGTCATAGATGTTGGCTGTAAGGTCGTAGCGGTGCATTATTCGCCTCTTCTTAGTCCAGCGGTTCATCGGTATCCTTGGGAAGTCTTATGTGTGGACAAATCTTCTAAACCTATTGGCGAACCAGATTTGGTCAAGTCTGAATCCTGGACTGTGCTTGTCAACCCAAAAGTCACAGAAGCCGAGACTGTTGTGAAAGAGGCTTTGTCTCAGCATAGGACGCTGATTGTGGTCGGCAGATGCTGGGTGCGTTATGTTGGGAGAGCATCATCGAAGCTTGAGAAGGGGGAGCGCATTCTTATGGCGAAGGCTGACGGGTCTGTTCTGGTTCATCGTGGGACAGGCTATGAACCGGTTAACTGGATGCCTGGAGGGGACACCGTTTTTCACGTCCACGCAAAAGACAATGTGCTGGAAGTCCGAGCCGTAAGGCGCAAACCAGCTGAGTCAGTTGCGGTGCTATTTGATGAGGTTTGCTTGATTTCCTCGTTGAAGTTGGTTGACTCTGGAGATTTTTCGTTGTATGCTAGTGAAGAGGACATGCACAGGGCACTGTTGCTTAAGCCAGAGTTGCTGGAAGACGGGTTCAGAGTGATAAGTTACGAGAAGAAGGTTGAGCCGGGGTTTGTTGACGTTTACGGAATTGACAGACATGGAAAGCTTGTTGTTGTGGAAGTCAAAAGGAAGACAGCGGGAAAAGACGCAGCGATCCAATTGGCAGGATACGTTAAAGCCATCAGGAAAAAGGCTGACCGGGAGGTCCGAGGGGTGTTGGCAGCTCCCGACATTGCGAAGGACGTTCAGAGAATACTTGCCTCACTTGGGTTAGAATTCAGACATTTGGACCCTAAGAAGTGTGCAGAGACACTTTCCAAGGCTGAGACCAAGAAACTGGCAGAGTTTTTCAAGGAAACTTGAATGTAGTGGCGAAGTCACCCGCACAATTCCCTTTTTTTGTTTGCAGAGGAAAAGTCAGAGCTTTCGGGATAATCATGTAAGTGTTCTATCAGGTAGATAGATAGTCAATTGCTGATGGCGGGATGGGCTATGAAAAGAACAGGTGTAATCTTGGCGATGTTTCTATCTGTTACTCCAGTTGCGTCGCTAAACAGTCAAACGGTCAAGACTGAGCCTTCCATTGTGCAGTGGAACGGGACCTACGGAGGAAGCGCGCGCTGAAGAGACGATGCTAGCAAGAGACTAGCTATTTTCGAGAGAACACTCGCCAAAGCTGCAGTTCATAGTTCCAGAAGTCCCCTACACAAACAGGAAAATGTTCTGGGATACGAACAAAATATGCGCAGGGTACCTACAATAGCGCGTGCTAGGCACAAGTAATGGATTCTACTTTCGTGAACGCTCTCGGCGGTAGTCATGTACTGCTTTCTGGAACAGTTTCTTAACCCCTGGATCTGCAGGGTCAGTTGGACTGGTTTGCGTTGGATCCCTCTTTTGCAGAAGATATTGCTCGGCGCGATCACGGAGTTGCGGAAAATCATCTAGCATAGACTTCAAGACATCCCAACGAATATCAGGTGAATCAGGCGAATCAGGCGTATTGTCTCGCATGATACACTATCACAATTAATAGTATGCCAATGCAGAAATTTAAAGATTATGTACACGCGTAGTACAATCATGGGAGAAAAACACAGTTAGCGCGCGCTATGACAGATAGTTTACGTTTCGGGTCCAGCGACTAGGTTTTCGAGGAAACCTAAATAAGATTGGTTCAGCTCTTGCCGTGAGAGTGGGGTTTGCATGAATGTTTGGAAGGACCTTCCTGTTGGCGACAAACCGCCGATATTGTTGAACATGGTTATTGAGGTTATTAGCGGTTCAAGGGATAAGTATGAATACAGGTCGGATTGGGAATCGTTTGTTTTGGACAGGGTAATTCCTTCTTCTGTGGTTTTCCCCGTTGAGTATGGTTTTGTTCCGCAGACTTGGGCTGACGATGATGACCCTCTTGACATAATGGTGCTGAGTTATCAGCCGCTGGAAGTTGGGTGCGTAGTTAAGGTAAGGGTTATCGGAGCGTTGATAGTGGAGGATGAGAAGGGGAAGGATGTCAAGATACTTTCGGTTCCGGTGAGCGACGCGAGGTTTGATGGTTACCGCGACATTTCCGATGTGCACCCGCACAGGCTCAGAGAGATCCAGGAGTTCTTTGAGACCTACAAGAGGTTGGAGCCTCACAAGTGGGTGAAGTTTAGAGAATGGAAGAACGTTGAAGAAACAAAAGCTATGGTGACTGATGCGATGGACAAGTACCAGAGGATGGCAGCCCTATACAAGGAATAACGGTTGAACCAAGGTTTGTCGGAAGCGTAAACTTTAATTTTTGATTGGTTCGATATAACAGTTGGGAATGAAAGTTGGCAGAATTCGCTAAGAAAATCAACATCAAACATCCCATAAACCTTGACCATGTTGACATCCGCAATGACCCTTTTAGGCCGGGTGCGTACGTGATTAGTTTGCCGTTGGACGGGCACCCGTCTTATGCTTGGCAGACTCTGTTTGATCTTGAACTGTGGTCCAGTTTAGACTTCTGGGACAGAAAAGTTCTCGCTGTGGGAGACCAGCTGAAGCTTGTGACGACGCTCAATAACCTGCAGGAGAAGCTGAACTGGCTGGAACGGATCGTTCTTGCGACCAACAGACGGGTTGATGAGCATAACAGAAACGTTGAGGCAGAAAAGGAAGCAAAAGAGCTCAGACTCGGAGACGAATTGGCTATCAGGTCAGAATTGTCCAAGTGGCTTGCCCGCAGAACAACAGGCTGACAGGAACACAGGACCTACTGCTGCAATGCTGTTGGTGTATGAAGAAAGTCAGTGATTCTACGCTGGAACAGAGTGTTTCGTATCAGGTGACTTTCTCGGACCCAGCTTTCAAGTGGGATGCGGAATTGGTTTGCGATTCTTTGCAGCGCCTCGTTCAGCGTGTTGTACAGTAACGGTTTTTGACGCATGGCGTTCTTCACGTTTTCTCTGACTTGCCAGACTCCGACGGGCATTATGTATCCTGGGTGGGCTTCGCGTAGGACGATGACTGTGGCCTGACGTTGCTCTTTCACGAGCAGTTCACTGACTGCGAGGCGTGCAGCGTAGTAGCATCCGCCGATCTGGGCATATGTGGTCCGCTTTTCGTAGCCTTCCCAGTCTCCAAACATGACGACTTGTTTCCCGTTGGGGTTCCACACGGTGCCCGGGTACCATGCTTCGATGGCCTCGTAGCTCCATTGGCGCGGAATCATGAGCACTTCGAATATGTTGTCCAGGTAACGGCTTTCGTAGATTCGGTACTCGTTGATTTCTGGGAACTGCCGGACTTTTTCCATGAGGTATTTTGAGATTATGTCGTCCACCGCGGTTATGCTCCACCTAGTAGGCACAAATCGGCGGTTTTTTTCCGTGCCGAAGGCTCCGACGCTGAAGGCACGCTGGATCTTCGTTTCGAAAACACCTTTGCCGTAGAGCTCGACCACTGCAGGAACCGCTTTGAGGTCTGTGTCGCTGTACACGTTTTCTATGTGGTGGTCCCAGGCTGTGGTGCCCATCCGCAGATCTCGGATAGGCGCTGAAGGGCCGAAGGGTTGTACTTCGTCGCTCATGAAGATGTTGCCATGAGGCTTCTTGGTGAGCAACATTTCGACGTCAACAGGCTTCACGGCAAGAGCAAGCTCGCGTGTTTTGTCAATTACTGCTCCTGCTTCGCTGAATTTCTGCACGTGAACCCTCTGTTTGCCGCGGACGAGCATCGACCGGAAAGCAACGATCTCGTCCATGGATCTTCCGAACCAAAGCTCAGGCAAGTCGTACATGCTCGTGTCGCCCTGCACTGGCGGCACGAGTGGTCCGGCATACACGTTTGGGTAACCGATTCTGCCGATGAACACGCTGGGCGGTGAAGCCCCTTCGATATCCTCGCTGTCCATCAGCGGGATGCTTTTCAAGTAGTAGTTGACTTTCACCATTATCGGGCAACGCAGCTTGCCACAGAGAAGCCTTGAACCTTTGCAGATGACGCACAAGCCGCTTCTTGAGTCTCTCGCAGTAACGGTCAAGCTTTGTTCTTGGTTGAGGCCCCTGTGTTTCAGAATGTTGTGTAGCCATGTGTCTGAATACTTGTTGTCAGGTCGTGTCTGTGAAAAGCTCAAAACTCATCGTATTGAATCATGGAAGGAAGGGGTTCTTATGTTTTCTGGGCATCACTCTGCTTTGATGAGAGCATGAAGATCCGCAGGTCCTGCCCTCGTTCTGTCACAGATTACCCTCTGCCCCACTGAATTATTCAAGTATGTCTTGGGCTTCAGTTTGAAGAACCAGAGTTGCAAACTTGCGTTGTCATGAGGCTGTGTTCGCTCAGTGAAGAAGCGTTTGTTTTATAACTGTTGGGGCATGAGAATTGTGTTGTGGGACTCTATGAGTGCAGAGGTACGATTCTACAAGGGTAAGCACAAAGTCAAGGTTTTGTCTGAAAGCCGCGGAAACTGGGTTGTTGAAGCTTTAGAGGCATTCGAAGACGTAGTAAACGGCGAAAAAGTGAAGGTGAAACTCGGCGAGAAACGGATCGTGCGTCCAAATCTGCTGTTTGAAAGAGAAGGCCTGCCCCCGCCAGTCAAGGAGCATGTCTACGAGCTGAAGATGGAGAAGAAGCTCAAGAAGATCGTTGAAGAAAAAGAAAAGGCAAATTGAGACTGAGAGCATTCTGCTTCTGATATCTGATTTGCCTTTCTGTTTCAATGACCTTTCGTGAGGAGTTTTTGGTCAATTCGTGACGCGTGGTTTCCGGTGAACATGATACTGCCTTAAGAATCAGCAGTGAAGAAGTGGCGCCCTGGCCGGGATTCGGACCCGGGTCCTGCGGGCGACAGCCGCATATACTAGACCGGACTATACTACCAGGGCTTTTTCCGTGAAACACAATCAATGCTTTTGTTCCAAATAAACCTTCAGCTAGCCATCATCCAGACAGAAGGGGGATCTTCAGTTAGGTTTATTTCAAGCCGAATTCTATTCGGGTATCATGATTGCGATTGTTGGTGCTGGAAGGGTTGGCAGTTCCGCGGCATTCAGTATCCTGGGAGCCAGGATCAGCGACATTGTTTTGATTGATGTTTTTGAGAATCAGGCTAAAGGTGAAGCGCTTGACATGATGCAGGCTGCTCCTGCGATCGAGTTTGACGGAAATATTAGGGGCACGAGTGACTTCAGCGAGATGAAAGGTTCTCAGCTTGTGATTGTCACCGCAGGCGAAGCAAGAAAACCTGGGATGAGCCGCATTGACCTGATCGGCAAGAACGCAAAGATTGTCAAGTCTGTGGTCAGAGAAGTTGTCACGTATGCGCCTGATTGCAGGCTTATGATGGTGACCAATCCTGTTGACGTTATGACTTATGTGGCTTTCAAGGAGTCAGGGTTTGAGAGGAACAGGGTTTTCGGGATGGGGAACATTCTTGACACACTGCGTTTCAGGTCTTACATTGCGCAGGAGCTGGGTGTTTCGAGAGAAGACACGCGAGCTCTGGTTATTGGAGAGCATGGAGACTCGATGGTTCCGCTAGTAGGTTTTGCCTCGGTTTCAGGCATACCGATTGCAGACTTAATGAGGAAGGAGCAGATTGAAAAAGTCGTGGACTTGACGAAATTTTCTGGGTCCGAGGTCATAAAGCTTAAGGGTTCTACCGTCTACGCGCCTGGAGAAGTCATCAGGATAATGGCTGACGCGGTGATGAGAGACAGAAAAAGAGTAATGAGCGCTTCGACAATATTGCAGGGCGAGTACGGGTTTTCAGGCGTGTCAATAGGAGTGCCGTGCATTCTGGGAAAGAATGGTGTAGAAAAGATCCTGGAACTTAGGCTGGACGCCAAGGCAAGAGAAGATTTCGAGAATTCCGTCAAGATTACAAAGGATGCAATTGGAACGATTCCGCAGGATTGACTGAAAAACGTGTCGCTCTAGACTTGAGGGTCTAAGCCGTGAGCCTTCAGAAAATCGTGCGCTCTCGTGAGCACTTTCCTTGCGTTTGAAAATGTTAGTCTTTCCATAGCTTTCTGAAAAGTGAGCCACTCGTAGCCGATGTGCTCGTAAGAGAGTCTCACTTCGATTTGCCGGGTTTCAAGCAGGAAAAATATGACTTTCTTGAGTATGGTTTTGCCTCCTCTTCTGTAGAAGTAACTTATTTCTTCTCTAAAACCTTCAATAAAATGGGCATCTTCAATACCTGTTTCCTCCTTCAACTCTCTCAACACCGTGTTCTTCTCTGTCTCGCTGGGCTCGACTTGTCCCTTGACGTAGTCCCAGTGACCTGCTTCGTAGTGCAGAAGCAGATATTCTGTTTCCTTGTTCTTCCTGAAGACGACAGCTCCGCAGGATTTTTCATGTGCAGACATACGCATTCTCCAATGCTCATTTCTGGCAAGGCTCTACCATTTTGTGACTACGACACAGAACTGTCAACGACCAACTTGCCATCCTGTAGACAGTATCGCATAGCGTGTCTTGTTGCCGAGTTCCGCGTCAATGGCTGCAACTACTAGCATCTCCCGTGTATAAAAGCCCAACTTTCCAGAGAGAATCTTACCAACATGATTAACCGCAAAAGACAGAGGGTTAGTGGTCTTTTTCTCCAAAATATCCGGCTACTGTGCCTATGTCTTTCATATCAATTTTGCCATCGGTTACGACATCAGCATTTGGGTCCCACAGAGGATTCGTGGCGTTGACGCCGAATCTTCTGGCCACGTAACCGATGTTCTTCATGCCCACGATACCGTCACTGTTGATGTCAACCAGTATTGAAGCTGCTATGCGGCTTATCGACAGGCCGCCACCTTGACATGGTTTCCAAGGTCTTCGGGTTCAATCCAATTCAAAGTTGTAGTGGAAGTGAAGTTGTCATATGAAGTGTGAACCCAGCCGGGGTCGCCTGTGCTGAATTTTTCGTTGGGAAGCAGCAGGGAGGAGATTATCAGAGCACTAGACTGGACGCGCGCTACAGAGATACAACAACGCATACGAGAAGGCAAGAAGCAAGACGAACTGACAGGATATGCACTTGGCTCCTAATGGATACATCTCCCGAAATACCCTTTTATTTTGCTACCGCTGACAGGGTTCAAAAGGAAAGCTTCACTCTTGTTCAACTCTTCTGCTTGCTTTGAGTAAAACGTGTCTGTTTGGAAGCCTTGTGGATGGTTCAACGGTTATGCCATAATATTCTAGAGGCCTGTCTTAGGGGGGTTAAGCTGATCGTGTGCTCTGCTCTAAATCCAGCATCTTGAATGAGATTTTCTTGCTGTCCAAGGCGGTTACGTATTCTAACTCTCCTTTTGCTGGGCTGCAGGCTTGCTGCATGGTTGTTGCTGCTTTGAAGGTTAACCCGTCATTCTTGAACTCTACAAGTTGTGTGTAGACTAAGGTGTTCTGATGCTTCTGTTGCACGCGTGCTATTCCAATTAATGATCATTTCAGCATGCGCCCTCGTTCTATTGTTGAAACGATTGCGCATCTTTGGCGCGCTCTCTTCTAGAAAAAGAGGGGATTGTGCAGGAGACGTCGCCATTTGGACATATTATTCACAATACGTACGAGTAGCTATTCACATGGATACGCTTTGAGGATTCGCTACGTTTATCTATCAATATCCATTATGTAGTAGCCTGAACAAGCAAAGGGAGAAACATAGATGTCCAAGAGAATACCGTCAAAGGACGAGGCCCTTGAAGCGCTAGACTTCATCGTAAGCGTCCTCAAAGAACATGAAAAAGACTTGGACCGCCTTATCAACGAGTTGGGCACGATCACAGAAAGAATAGGCGACACAGGTGAACTAACCGGGAAAGTTGAAAAAGTAGAAGGCCGCCTCTCTACATTACAGAGTGAAATTACAAACCTCATCACGTACCTTTCAAACCCGCATGAAGCACAAGCAACGCAGCAACCATCACAGACAACGCAGGAAACGAGAACTGAAACCGTGCAACCCAGAGAGACACGCGGACCGCCAGTGATTCTGCGATGCAAACAATGGGAAGATTTCGAGAACCTTGCATCGCAAGCTCAGACACTTTCCTTCATGTACCGCGAACCCGAAAAAACCTTCCAAGTCGACGCCGTCAAAGACAACCAAATCATAACCTACAGTGGTGAAATGCCCAAGTATCCACCGCTCCTCAAATCATGGCTCTCCAAGCAATTGAACGTGTCAGACAAGAAAATACTTGAAGGCATCCTAGCCATAGGCTAGACACACTTCACTGTTTGTCAGATACGTCTATTCAGTAATCTTTTTATATCAGACTCTTATCTTAAGTCTTAAGACGCAGTGGGTACAAAGGGGGTCAAGGTTGAAGGCCAACTACGAACAGCCAAAAGACGTTTTTTCCGTTTTCGAAGCCTTCTCCTTTCTCCTCAATAACGGAAATTGGCTACGTAGTTAACCAAAAAACAATGAAACCCCCACCCACACCAAAAACATAAGGACCAAACACTATGACAAAGAAAAGCTCTGTCCTCCGAAAGATCTATGAAGAAACAGACAAATTCCAGAAAACGATGGAAGAACTCCGCCTACTGAAAAATGTGGCTGCCGACCTCAGAAACTACAGAAAAATGATAAAACTCAAAAAATGGGACTAAACCAATACTCCAAACTCACCCACTTGCACAGGAAGCATTTCTACGATCCCTTCGCTAAAAACTGCTGCGACAAACATTAATAGTCAAGACGAATCCTATCTAAGACAGCAAAAAGGGAGCATCCTTGACAGAAGCCTACATCTACTACTCGTCCATAACTCTGTTTGCCATGGGCATCACAGCACTTGTCATATCAATCTTATTCAGACGAAGGTCCAAGACTCTGAACAGTCTTCCCAGAGACCTTTCGGTCACGGTTTTCAGTCACACATTCGTCGTCTTCGACCCCTACCCCGCACAGAAGAAAGTCATTCACCGGTTCCTAGGGCTGCTTCCCTTCGTGGGCATGGTGACTGCCTTGGCCGCAGTGATGGCCGTTTGGAGCATGCTGACGAACGGCTTGCTGTTTACAGTATTCATAACAATCATCGGCCTGAACATCATCGTCATCGAAGAAGCACCAGAAGTGTACACAACTGCCAGAACCTTCATCAAAGCCGTGCAGAAAAAGTCAGACTTCGCGAAAGGCGACCTCAAAGTCCTCAAAGTTGTCCAGAGATTGGCTCCAAAAATGTGCAACTACTACTTTGGACTGGCCATTTTCTTCATCACTACATCCGTAGCACTCCCATACACTTGGGAAGCACTACCCAACCTCGCCACATGGTTCGGAGATTCAGTTACACGGTTCAGCGGCCTCAACGGAATGCTGATCATACAAGTAGTCGCCATACTGTTCCTGCTCAACATTGCAGTGCTTCAGCTCATGGCCTCCAAACTGAAAAGCAGAATTTTCAGATACGAAATCAAGTAACATGCTTCCTGAAACCAAGAGAAGTCTTTTCTGCAGAGACTACCAACGCAGGATGACAACAATTGTCATGGTAGTGTTAAAATATCGGTTTCCGAAAAGGATAGGCGCGGGTCAGAGGTTATACAATATGCAGGGAATGCTCGGTTTTCCAGGAAAAGAAGAGATTCTCCAGTTCATCTCAGACAACAACATAAGGATACTGAACCTTTGCCACATCCCTGAAGACGGAAGACTCAGAACACTGAGTTTTTCAGCAACCAACAAGGACAGGGTCGCTGAGATTCTAGACTCTGGTGAAAGAGCTGACGGCTCAAGCCTGTTCTCATCGATAGACCCCCGTAAAAGTGATATTTACTTACAGCCGAAAACTCAAAGAGCTTTCCTGGACCCTTTTGCGATGTTGCCCACACTGAGCATTGTCTGCGACTACCTAGATGAGAACGGAGAGCTCCTTGAGGTTGCTCCAAGCAGTGTTTTGAGAAAAGCAGAAGAAAACCTTTGCTCCTCAAAAGGCATCGTTCTAAAAGCTTTTGCCGAACTTGAATTCTACATAATAGCTCCACAGCAGACACGACCGCTCTTTCCAGCGGAACCTGACAGGAACTATCACGCATCGTCCCCTTTCGCACAGTTTGAAGATGTCCAAAACGAAACTCTTGCGACACTTGAGATGATGGGAATCCAGACGAAATACGGACATGGCGAAGTAGGATACATGTTGAAAAAGAGGAACATGCTATTGGAACAGCACGAAATAGAGTTCATCCCTCAGACTCTGTCGCAGATGGCTGAAACGATTGGGTTGGCAAAATGGACAGTCCGCAACATCTGCTCACGACACGGCGTCAGTGTCTCGTTCATACCTAAGATCGATCTGTCACACGCCGGAACTGGAATGCACGTGCACATGTGCGCTACAAGGAAAGGAAAGAACATCATAGCCAACCAAGACAGGAACCTCAGCAAAGAAGCTCTGGCCATGATTGGCGGAATACTGAAATTTGCACCGAGCCTCTCAGCCTTCGGAAACCCAACACCTGCATCATACCTGCGCTTCATCGCACGCAAAGAATCACCTATGCACATCTGCTGGAGCGCCAGAAACCGTCTATCGTTGATACGCATACCACTATGGTGGGACTTCAAAAACCCGCCAAATGCAGAAAGCTGCAGAGAAACTTTCGAGTACCGAGCTCCAGATGCTTTCGCGAATGCTCACATTCTCCTAGCAGGGCTAGCCCTAGCGGCAGAACACGGGTTAAGCAATTCTAAAGAAACAGTCAGAATCGCTCAAGACCTCCACGTTGAGCACTCGGTCGACAAGTCTCGGAAGCTTGGAGTCTTGCCGCGCTCTTGTTCAGAGTCTGCTGCGAACCTCAGAAAACAAAGACAGCTCTACGAAACCAATGACGTATTTCCAAGAAAACTGATCGACAATGTCCTAAGCAGACTGGAAGCTTATGGCGACAAGAACCTATGGGAAGAGCTTTCGACAAAGCCTAAAATGTTCGATAACATCGTGACCCAGTTCGTGCATTACGGCTGACGAAGCAGAACAACGAGAAACACTTATAGCCAATCTGTAGGTAAAGTTTCAGGAAACACAACAATGGGCGGGTAGATCAGCCTGGCATGATCGCCACGTTGGCATCGTGGAGGTCCCGGGTTCAAATCCCGGCCCGTCCACTCCACCTTCTTTGGCGAAAGCTGGACCAAGAAAGGCTAAACAGCCGTTGGCAGTGGTTCTGAGCTTTGCAACTTCTGAAGCGCGCGCTTACACGCCTCCACTTCTTTTGTTGCGATTATGACATATCTTTCCGAGTTTGTTTTGCAGCCTTTCTTGATTACGAGTGTTCGTTCTATTTGTCGGAGCTCGTCTTGTTCTTTTTCTAGGTTGAAGTCTGGGATGAGAGGCGTGTGAGCGAAGAGGAAAATGATGTCTCGCGCGCGCAGTAGTAATCCGTAGTGCTGACGGTGCGGCGTCTGATTATGCGCAGGTTTGCTTTTCTGCGCGCGCTGTCTGCCAGCAGACATTGACTACAACGGAAAAGTCGACATCAAAGACATATCCACCGCTGCAAGAAGCTTCGGTTCATCGTATGGACCGCCAGTAGATCCCAGATGGGTTTTCAGGTGTGATATGAACAACGACAGAAAAATCGATATAAAAGACATAGTGGCAGTAGCCGCAAACTTTGGCAAAATGTTTCAGGCATGGAATCCTCGCTAAGGCTGTACAAACCAAAGACGCCCTGTTCCCCCCATTTTCTTCTCTTTAGCACACGCACAGTGTGGAGTGTAAATTTGAGGCACACTCACGAAAAGCTTGGAAGAAAGCCTTCTGTCATTGACAACTGTGATATGACTCTGTCACGTCAATTATCCTGTCTCTGGAAATTGCGTAAACCAAGTTGATGTCCTTGTTCCATTCAGAGCAATACATTGCCTTCCGGTCGATTCTTTTCTCGGTCGGGTCTATATGCAACCACATGGTCTGGACAAGAATCTCGTTCCATACATGATCGCCCGCAGATTTCTTAGACTTATTTGTAAGCGTGGAGCAATCGACTATCAACCGACACACGTAGGAATTGGCTAGCAGTAGACCATTATAAAGCAAAGCAAATTCACCACATCTCCCTCTGGATTGAAGTATTATTTCTACAGGCATTTCAGCCCTTGGCTTCGACAGTTCTCCATTCGTATATTTCAAGTGACGATGTTCCCATTCAAGCAACTGCTGCCAATTCAGACCTTCTATGGGATCATGCAGAACGTTCTTCGTATAGTCCACAAGTTCAAGGATGCAAACCTGTTCAGCCATTCTGTCGAAACGTTGCTTGTAGACGTCGACAATCTTCGGATACGTAGAAATCGGTTTCGTCTGCATCTGTATCAGGCAAACAATGCATAAACAAAACTATTGAATCTTATCATTTTGAAATCCACATTCTGCCTAAAGAGGAAAGAGCAGAGAAGAATACAGCCAGCCTAAACTAGCACGCTTTCCTCAGAGCCCAACTGAATTTTTTTCTCAGTGTCAGAGGGTAGAACTTCTCCAGTGAGAAATCGATTCTTGATGCCCATCTTACGTATGCAAATGGGTCGATGTAAGACTTGAGAGAAGTCCCAAGGTTGTATTCTCTTGTTTCTCTTGTCAGAAAGACATCAAGCTTCGCTTTTTCAAGCCTTTTCCGACAAGCCTCGGTCTTTGCTCCCTCTTTCTTCTTTTCTTTCAGCGTTTCTTCCAACTCTCTGAGCTTACCTTCTTTCTTGGCAAGTCTCTCCTCGAAATTCGGTGGAATCTTGCGTTTGTGGTTTGCGATTTTGGCTGCTTCAAGGTTCGCCATTCTTGCACAATACTGCTTTACGAAGTCGGCGTCTTCCTTCTTGGCACCACAATTGTCAAGGCTTCTGCGAACTGTCTGGGTACACCGCCAAGTCCTGAAGACTTTGGCTGTTAAACCTTCCATATTC
Source organism: Bathyarchaeia archaeon (assembly GCA_041500785.1). Lineage (GTDB taxonomy): Archaea > Thermoproteota > Bathyarchaeia > Bathyarchaeales > Bathycorpusculaceae > JBGQMW01. The sequence continues at coordinate 4,461 of JBGQMW010000016.1, read as the reverse complement.
TGCGAAAGAAAACGTGATACTCTTCGGGAATTTATCCCCTCAAAAAGATACCCCTCACTGCGCTTCGAAAACTCGGAAATGTTCTGGACAACGACCAGTGGGGCCTCTACCTGTTTTACCCATCTAACGCAATCTTTGCCTAGAAAGTCGAAGTTCAACACGTTTCCATCAATCTTGATGTGTTCAGGTCGCAGGGTTATCGCGCCGACTGTGTCCGCCTCGTCAGGGTCCTTTTCGTCACCTACCCTGATGTTGATCCCTAGAATGAGCCAACAGACAGTCGCAATTTTCCTTGTTTCAGGATCCTTCGAGCCTAGATTCTTCATGACATAAGCTTCTACTTTGGAAATCCTCTTGTCAAGACGCTCGGCTTTCTTGAATTTTTCCCGCTCATTTTCCTGCTTTAAAAAGGCAGAATCAGAAAACCAGACATACTTCATCTTGCCTGTGAGCTTGTCTTCCCATTTGGCAACGTACATTTTGTCAGGTTCCCAAACCACCTCTTTCCATTTTCCAGAAGGTCTGGGACTGTCTGGGGAAAGGTTAAGGATGATGTCTTCTTCCGCTGGTCCTTGTTTCCATTTTCCCCGCCTAGGATGGTCTCCGCGTCCTGCGAAAACGCATGAGGGCTCCGCTGTCCAGTTTGAAATCTCCAGTTTCTTATCATCAACAAAAGCGTAACCGTATCTCTCACGTAACGCCTCTCTACGAACCTTTCTCTCCGCTGCAAGTTTCTTCTTCTCTTCAATAGACATGCTCAACTTCTTCTGCTGCTCAGCGACCACACTCTTGGTCACTTCGCCGAAATCTACGTCGGTGTCGTCTATGAATTTTCCATCGACCAACCACGCATCGTTGTCCTTCTCAAGCTTGTCCATGTGCTCAGTCTTGAAGCCGACGAGGGATTTCAAACAAGGATTCTCAGCTATCAGCGTTTCCAAGAAACCTGCAAGGAAATTCGTGTAGTAGACTTTGTCAGGCGGAGAAGTGAGAGAGAGTTTCTTTCTCACCCAAGCTACTGCCATCTGCTCACTTTTGGGGCTCAGCTTCAGGGTTTGAACCTGAATCCTGACGGATAAGCCCCAACAATAGTATACTGGAACATAGACGCCGTTGTGCTTGAGACTCTTCATGCAGTACTTCATTTGGTGTTTTTGTCCATCCCATTACTCTTTATGCTTGAAGTTTTTTCGACTGATCACACTGGAATTCTCTTTTTCATTGGGCGTGCTCCTTAAAAGCCTGGCTTCATTGCTGTTCTCTGTTTTTTGAAGGTTCTGTGCATCTTGTCGACGGTCTCGCGGTCGATGTAGCCCTTGTGAGGCCGAAATCCGCCCGCGAACCCTGCAGGTATATGTAAGAGTTCGTGTATGATGGTCTTTTCCCTATCTTCCTCGGTTAGCTTGTCATATCTTTCGGAAATCACTTCAATAACGTATGAAGCAGGAAGGTGGAGAGTTTCTTGCCAGATCTTGCCGAACCCGTGAATCCTGGCTATTGTTCGTCTTGAAGTGGATCCTCTGCTCCTTACGCAGTAGACAAATTGGGGAACAACGTGATATAGGCTGAGGTTCTCTGCGACCTCATCAGCCAACTTCTTAACATCTGGAGCTTGCACGTATTCTATCGGCATCGCGGTCACCGCTGTCCTTTTTCGACAATTGCTGCAGCCCTGTTCTTCAGACCCTGTGAGTCTTCCATGCAGCAGCGAGAAACACGCCTCTTGCGATCAACGAAACTCCGATAAGCGTGAGTATGCCTGCCCAGAATTCAAACCACTTCGTATTGTCCACGAGTAGCGTCTGGACAAGATAAGCTGCACCAAACCAGAAAACTGTATCTCCAAGTCCTTCTGCCATCCTACGCTCTTTTGAGTCGAAGATGAATCTTAAAGCAAGGATCGCTACGTGGAAGACTGCCCATACTATGCAGAATTGCTCGACTGTTTGATATATCAGGAGGTGATCCCGTGGGTGCAGGGGAATTGGCAGGGAGACGTTCCAGCTGGAAGTGACCGTTCTGAGTTCAAAACTCTCAGGCCGTGCAAACTCGATGATTTTTTGGGGAAGGTCGGGGTTGAGGACGAAGAGCATGCCAACTAGGATTAAGAAGAACCCTACTGAGACCACGCTCAGCACGCTTTCCTTGTGTCTGCGTGGGAATCCTCCTGAACTGCTACTCACTCTGTCTACCTCGTAAGCCTATTCTGTCTGCGGGGATATATAATATTTCTTGATTGAGCTTTTGAGCATATTTTAAATACTTGGTATTCCGAATAAAGATGATGAACACTTCAGGTGGGGTTTATGTCATATTGTCCCAAGTGCGGTAGTAAGATTGATGAAGAGATGACTTTTTGCCCGAAATGTGGAGCTCCGTTGAAAGGACAGCAGGGCAGCGTTGAAGCAAGGACTGCGTATCGCAGGGATGAAAAGGCGGAAAAAGGCGAGAAACATGAGAAGACAGAGAAGCGTGAGAAACATGAGTATGGATTCCTAGGTCCGTTGATCGGTGGCCTCATTCTGATATTCATAGGAACGGCGGCTTATCTTGAGATTACGAAAATGTACGACAGTAGAGTCATTTGGGCTTTTTTCATTGTGCTTGTCGGGATTCTAATAATAGTCGGAGCAGCGTACGGTTTCACCATGGCAGCTAGAAGACATCCAAAAACCTAGAGCATCCAGCCGAAGAATGTTCTGTACAGTTGATGTTCAAGTAGTGTCAGCTTTTTTTCTCGGCCTATGACCCTGTAGTAGTTGTTGCCGGCTGATTCGATAAGGTCTCCTATGGCGTACCTCGGGAACATACATGTGGATACGATGAGCCTTCCCCATTCTCCGCGCTTGAGTTCATGCAGCATCTTCGTTCCTTTGTTGGTCTGAACTTCGAACAGGTAGGTGTCGTAGTTTGGAGTAACATAGGGCAATTGGTCGAGCTGTTGGGCGAAGACTCCTTCAGTGGCGCTGTAGATTTCGACGACTGGGATGTTGCCGAAGCATTTTCTTAGCATGGGTGCGTACTTGAACTGTATCTTCCTGACACTCGTACAGAACAGCGCTCGAAAGCTCCATAGATCTCTGGGTTTCTTGCCGTGTTTCTTCTTCACATACGCTCCGTATGAGAGTATTACTGGAGTTACTCCAATTGCTGCTGTAACTTTTTGGTTGAGCGACTGCTGATATGCCAGTTCAAACCTGTTTTCCCAATCGCGGCGGGACATTCCTGAGCCAAGGGTGTCTATGTCTTCTTGCCGAGGAATAAGGCCGACTTTGCCTAATGCTGGGTTGAGTCTGGCGTAGGTGCCCGAGCTATACCCGTACGTTGCGATCTTTCCGTTTGAAGTTGTTGTATGGACACTTGATGGAAAGTTCAGGTTGAGAATTCGACCATCCAGAAGACCAAAATCATTGGTTCTCGCTACATGATTTATCAGTGCTCTCGCTCCGCACGTAAAAATCTGTTCAAGATGTGTCTTTGTGGCAGGCAACACTTTCGCGGGTCCCATTGAACCCCGCGTCATCACCCAGCAGGATAATGGTTCAGAGAGAAATGCGGAATAGTTCCCTTTCGATATTTCATCAAGAAAAGGAAAAAGGTCTCGATATTTCAATATTGGAAAGCTGGCTCGGAAGTCCGCGATCTCTGAAACCTCCCGTGCCTGATGCCTTTCTCCATAGGTAGTTTTCTCATACGCGTTCAAGAGTTTCAGAAGTGTTTGCTTCTGAAATTTCTCGGGGGTTTCGAGAGATTCATACCATGATCCCGTAATTGGACTGAATATGCCTGAAAGGCTTTGTCCCATGTTTTCTGACATGTTTGAGTCACGAATCAATCTGGTCTACCTGAACCCATATGTTTCACCAGAAGCCCTTATTTGCCTTTTTCGGACTACAAATCGTTCAATACTATGGACAAAACGCTTGCTAAAAAAAGGGTTGGAAGCTACAGGATTTTTCCAAAGTCCTGGCAGACCAGAGCAACATCCATTAAGTTGACAATGGTGTCTCCGTTGACATCTGCCGCTGGATTCCATCGTGGATCGCCTTCTTGGGTGCCAAATGCTACTCCCACGGCACCAACATCCTTCATATCGACTTCGCGGTCACCGTTGACGTCTGTACTGGACCCTGTGGGAGAGGGGGATTCAACAGTCACTGTTTTGCTTGCAGCGTCATTTGCTGGATTGGAGTCTGATGGAACGCCTGTTGCGGTTGCAGTTATCGTGTGCGCACCTATCGTCGCGGCTGAAGAGTTCCATACGAAAGTCAGAGTTGTACTCGCGCCAGATGCAAGCGCCGTCACCGTCTGTGTACCGATAACGATCGTGTCATTTGTGACTTGAACGCTGAACGTTTCAGGAAGCGTCCCGTTGTTCTTAACGCCCACGGTCATCGTTACGTTCTGACCCTGTTTCGGATGATCATCCGACACGGACAACCCCGTCACAGCAACATCATG
>JBGQMW010000015.1:0-46265 GCA_041500785.1 Bathyarchaeia archaeon | reverse complement strand
TGCTTTTCCTTATGTTTCTTCCTTTTCTCGTCTCGCTCTTTCTTAGTTAACGGTTTTTCTTTTTTCGGCATTTATGTTCCCAGAAGGTATGATATGCGTAATAGTGCTTTAATAATTTTCGAAGTCTAGAAGAGGCTCGGCCTACAGGTTTTGGATCTTGGGGCTTCAAAACTTCGGCTTGATCATGCCCGCGCTATCAAAAAGAGCCGCGAGCACTGAGCCTCTCTTTTCTTTTGGTCTTAGAGGAGTCTGAGAGTCTTCTGAGAACTCACTACTACTATGACGCGGTTATGTTTCACAAGAATTTTGGTAGGCAGTAAAATCTTAGAACCACATTCTAACAACATAAGAGCCTACCAAATCACTTCGCGCGCGATATGTTTAGGGGCTCATTTCAGGCTGCTTTAGCGGCTTCTTCTCTTCATGGACCGGCTATCCTTCTGAAGAGTTCTTTGAGCTCGTGTTTGGACTGGCTATCACTTCTGGTGAAAAGTGCCAAGAATTCCTCGGCAGAGTGGCTGACGCCGTAACGTTTTGACAAGAGCGTGCCGACCAGACTCAGAACTGTGTCTGCGCCAGCTCCTAAAATCTCTCTTAAGCCGTTGTAGAAGGTTTCGGGATCGTCTAGTAGCACATCGTACGGGTCTTTGCCGAATTTCTGTTTCAACTGAAAAGATATTATTATCGCTTGAAACGTCGAACCCATACTCTCGGTTGTTGCCGCACTGAACATTTTCTGCACTGTTCCAGAGAGGGAAACATGGGAGCGCTTGTGTTCTGGCTTCGTTTCCAGTTTCGCCCCGCCCATGTTGTCTTCGACAATCTTTTGCCCCGTCTTCTTGACTAATGATTTCTCTTTGCTCACAAGGATCAGCCAAGTCAGGTTTGAACATTCATTCCGCTTCCAGTGATTTCGAAGGACACTGCTTTCTTTTCGTGTGCAGAGCCTCGAGTCTTCAGTATTACTATTTCCCTTTCCATTGTATCTTTGATTTCAAAATAGCGCATAATAATGATGTTGTCTGCCAGGGTCGAAATTTCAGTTGCCTTGTTTGCTTCGATGGTTCCGTAGGTTGATGTTAAAAGTACTGTTAGCCCTCTCTGCTTGCAGATGAGCTGAAGATAGCGCAAGAAGAAGATGAAGTCTTGCCTTGATAACAGACGCTGCATTGCTGTGATGGAATCCAAGACAATGACTGAGGGTGAGTGGAGATCCAACATTTCCCTGAGAAGCGCGTAGTAGTGAAGAGGAGTGAGCGTCTCAGGCACGTAATAGTCAATGACGAACTTGTCACCCAGCTTCTGCGGGTCCAAGCCTATGCTTGCCATACTCCTCTTGATCTGGCCAACCGGCTCTTCGTATGAGATGTATAAAGCTTTCGTCCCTTTCAGGGCATTGGCGGCCAAGAATTGCAGACACAATGTCGTTTTGCCAATGCCGGTTGCACCCTCAATCAAAGTTACTGACCCTTTAAAGACACCGCCATGCACCATTTTGTCCAATCCCTCCACGCCAGTGGGGAGTTTCTTCTCCGAAGCATCTGGCATTTCTACTCTCTTCGGCAGAATGACCAAGCCCACTCCGTCATATTTTTTGTCGATCAGATATTCGAAGCTAGCGCGGTCTAAGGGAGTTCCTCTCATCTTGGCGATGACGAGTTCTCTCTTTTCTGAGGCCACTTTTCCCAAGTGGGTCAGAAGAATGATGCCGTCTGCGACGAATTCTTCCACGCCCCATCCTGTATTGCCTTCACCGTAGGGGATTTCACCGATTGCCATCGTTGTAACACCAAGGCTTTTTGTCACCTTGCCTAAGACTGTGTGAAGGAACGTGCGCGCCTCGGCAGCGCTCATACCTTGAAGAAGGGCGCTCATTGGGTCGACTACAAGTCTCTTCGCCTTCAGCTCGCTGGTTGTTTTCACGATCTTTTCCGTAATGATTTTCAGAGCATCCTCGCCGCGCATCGTCACCATGTCCATGAACTTGAAGAGTCCTTTTCTCTCCAAACTCCTCAGGTCCATCCCGAGAGAAAGCATGTTCCTGTAGTATTCGTCCCTGTTCTCGGCAAACGAAACATAGACTCCCTTCTCACCGTACTTCACAGCGCCGTTATAGAGGAACTGCGTCGAAAGAATAGTCTTGCCACTTCCTGCGTTCCCCGATAATAGGATAAGGCTACGCGCTGGCAAACCTCCATGCAGGATCTCGTCAAGTTCAACGATTCCCAATGGAGCCTTCTTCGATTCAGTCGACTCTTCTGGCAACGGCGATCGCTTAGAAACAGCGTCAGCTTTTTTTCTCGGCTTACTTTCTGTCCATTTCACCGAAACAGGGGGGGTGTTCTCAAGCTTAAGACTCATGACAGATCCCTACATTTTTCAGCTTTAACCAGATGGTTCACCGCCCGAACATAAGTCGTTTATGAAAACTAGAATCAGATTACTAAGATTTGAAATTCAGATTCCGAATACGATTCACTAATGATTCATATGTTCAAACCACAAGTGTTTATAGAACTCGCGTACCCTCTTGGAATCGAAGACTGTGCACTCATGTTCACAAGGAAGCCTTCACTATGATTGAATCTGTTCAATCTGCACACAGAATCGTTTCAAACACTGTTCCAGAGCGTCCGATACGAGTGTTGCACGTTGATGATGACCAGGCATTTCTGAAGGTTGCGAAACAATGCTTAGAAATGCAGGGCGAATTTGAAGTAGATGTCGCGTCTTCAGTTAACGAAGCCTTGGAAAAATTGGAGAAAACGGCTTATGATGCTGTTGTTTCTGATTATCAAATGCCAGGCAAAGATGGTTTACAGTTTCTCGAAGAACTACGAGAGAAAGGAAACAGTGTTCCGTTTGTTGTTTTTACGGGAAAAGGCAGGGAAGAAATGGCCATCAGGGCATTGAATCTTGGTGCGGACGGATACTTTGACAAGATGGGTCAACCCGAAACAGTCTATGGCGAACTAGCGCACGGCATACATCTAATCACGGAGAAAAAGAGGACGGAAAAGGGAAGATTGCATGAAGAAGAGAAGTTGAGAGCCATACTGGCCTCTTCTCCAGATGCTATAATGGTTAATGACATGAAAGGAACCGTCGTTGATTGTAATGAAGCAGCGCTGAGGCTAGGAGGATATTCATCTAAAGAGGACGTTGTTGGCAGGAACGCTCTCGAATTCGTAAGCGAAAAAGACCGCATTGCATCCTTGGAAAGCCTAAAGAAAATAAGTGAACTGGGAACAATGAGGAACGTAGAGTACACTGCCTTAAAAAAGAATGGAGAAACCTACCTAGCAGAAATATCTGGAAGCATCCTCAAGAATGCCGCTGGCAACCCTACAGGCTTTGTGAGTGTGATAAGAGACATCACTGAACGCAAGAAAGCGGAGCAAGAGATTAGGCTTAAGGATGCCGCTTTGGCTTCGTCAATTGGCGCTGTTGCTTTTGCTGACCTTGAAGGCAATCTATCCTACGTGAATAATTCTTTTCTTAGAACCTGGGGATACGCGAACGATAAGGAGGTTCTGGGGCGACCAGCCGCAGAATTTTGGTTGTCTGAAGAGAAGGCCGTCGAAATAGTGAAAGCGCTGAATGATGGAGTAGGCTGGGTCGGGGAACTAGCCGCAAAGAAAAAAGATGGCTCAACATTCGAGGCACAGCTATCCGCAAGCCTTGTTAAGGACGAAACTGGTAAACCCCTCTGCATGATGGCATCTTTCTTAGACATCACTGAACGCAAGAAAGCAGAAAAGGCGCTGAAGGAGAGCGAAGAAAGATTTAGGGCTATCTTTGAGGGAGCAACTGATGGTATTATTGCTGCCGATGTTAAGACAAAAAGATTCGCTTTTGCTAATCCCAGAATTTGTGAAATAACAGGCTATTCATTAGAAGAATTGCTCAAATTAGGTGTAAGCGACATTATTCCTAAGAAAGATTTGCCTTATGTACTTGACAATATTGCTAAGCAAATGCAGGGGATAATAACTCTTTCGAAGGATATTCCTGTTCTGAGAAAAGATGAAAAAGTAGTTTGTTGCGATGTTAATTCTAAATCCATAAGAATTGGAATCCAGGAATACTTGGTAGGCTTCTTTAGAGACGTCACTGAACGCAAGAACGCAGAAGACAAGTTGAAAGAATCTGAGGAAAAATATAGAAGTCTGGTTGAGCTGGCTCCCGACGGCATAGTATCTGTGAACACAGAAGGCATAGTCACATCTGTCAACCGCAGTTTCTTGACGTTAGTAGGCCAAGACTCTGAAGAAGGAATCGTTGGCAAACCATTCACGGAGTTGAAATCCAATCAGGCGGAGGACATTCCGAAATTTCAGAGCATGTTCATGTCTCTGATGAAAGGAGAATCGCCTTCTCCGGTTGAGTTTCTTTATGTTCGGAAGGATGGAATAGGTCGATGGGCCGAAGTGCATCCTGGGCTATTGATTAAGGATGGCAAGCCTGTTGGCGCTCAGGTGATCATGAGAGATGTTACTGAACGAAAGAACGCAGAAAAACAGGTTCAAGAGAGTCAACAAAAGTTTGAACAGCTGTTCATGAGCAATCCCGATGCGGCAGTGTATGTAGACCAGAACGAAAGGGTCTTGGACGTTAATCCGCGTTTCACCATGCTTTTCGGGTACTCGTTTGATGAAGTCAAAGGAAAATTCCTCGACGACTTTATAGTGCCAGAGGATAGAAAGAAAGAAGCAATAATGCTAGCTCAGAAAGGCAAGGAAAAATACCTCTATTATGAGACTGTTAGGAACAACAAGAAAGGTTCTCTGATTCCTGTGGCCCTGTCCTCTGCCCCGATCGTGCTCCAAGGCCAGCATTTAGGTGACATGGTTTTGTACAAGGACATTACTGAACGCAAGAAGGCTGAAGAAGCGTTGAGGGAGACGAAAGATTATCTTGATAATTTGCTGAATCATGCTAATGCGCCAATCATAGTTTGGGACAATGAGCAAAAGATTACCTTGTTTAATAATGCTTTTGAGGCTCTTACGGGCTACAAGAAGGAGTCCATGCTTGGAAGAAACATCGACGTTCTGTTTCCGCCTTTGCAGAAAACAGGGATCTTGCAAACTATTGAGAGGGCTACGCGAGGCGAGAATTGGGAGTCTGTTGAAGTGCCTATTCTATGCAAAGAAAAGGAAACGAGGATTGCGCTTTGGAACTCAGCGAATATTCAAGATAAAGACGGCAACATAGTGGCTACGATAGCTCAAGGACAAGACATCACTGAACGCAAAGCGTTGGAAGATGCATTGAAGGATGCGAAGCAAAAATGGACGTCTCTGACAGAGAACACCAATGACATTGTCATGATTGTAGACAGCGAAGGCATAATTCAATACATCAATAGAACCATACCACCTTACACTCAGGAGGAGACAATTGGAAAGACCGTTTATGAATACGTGCCAAGAGAACAACATGATACGCTGAGGAGTTCTCTTAAAAAAACCTTCGAAACGGGAGTACCACTTGACTATGTGGTTTCTTCAAACATTCCAAAAACAGGCACTATATGGTTTAAGACAAAAATAGTTCCTGTAAAAGATGATAAGAAGACTGTCAGCGTTATACTGATGACTACAGACATCACAGAACTGAAAAACACAGGAGAGCGTTTGAAAGAAACGAACATGAAACTTGCGGTCACGAATGAGAAGCTGCATGTCGTCGGTGGCCTGACGAGGCATGACGTGCGAAACAAGCTCTCCGCTTTAACTGGAAACGCCTATCTGCTGAGGCGAAAGCTGGCTGAGGATCCGAAAGCGTTGGAACAGCTGAACGACATGGAAACAGCAGTTCGGCTGGTGGAAAAGATTTTCGAGTTTGCAAGAATCTATGAGAACCTGGGTACCGAACAATTAGTCAACATAGATGTTGGTGAGGCTGTTGACGGGGCAGTGTCGCTCTTCTCGGGCTTGAAAGGCGTAAAAATAGTGAATGAATGCGGAGGATTAACCGTTTTGGCTGATTCGCTGCTGAGACAGCTCTTCTACAATCTGATTGACAACTCGTTGAAGTACGGCGAAAAGATACAACAGATCAAAATACAATACAATACGTTGAACGCGGACCAGCTTGAACTCGTTTACGAAGATGACGGCTTGGGCATACCCGACAACATGCGAAGCAGCCTCTTTAGAGGAGGCTTCTCTTCAGGAAAAGGCACAGGCTACGGCTTATTCATGATAAAACGAATATGCGAAGTGTACGGCTGGACCATACAAGAAACAGGCATGCCAGGCAAAGGAGCCAAGTTCACCATAATAATCTCCAGAACAAACCAAAACGGAAAAGAAAACTACAGACTTCACTGAACCTCCACTGCGAAGAGAAGGAAGGACTCCTAAAGATCTTGAGATGAAGTCAATCTCCGAGTTTGTCTTCTTTGCAAACAAGCATATAGTGACATTCAGAATCCAAGTATGAAATTCCAGCGCACGCGCCCTGCAGATTAGAAACTGAATACCAAAGCGCGAGATAGATACATTTCCATCCTACGCAACTGAAAATACTCTGATCATACCGGTTCTCTCAGCGTCGTATATGATCTTTCTGTTCGTCTCTCGAAGAAAACGTAGGCGTTGCATGGTTCCAGAAGATTACAGACTATGAAGCAAGAGACGCACATTCAAATAGTGCGCACGAACGCCTATTCTGCATAGATCCGAAGATGAAGCAACGGTTTGTCAAGACTATTCTCTTCTAACCAGAAACCTTTAATGCCTATGCCCTCGAAATATACCGAGGTTAATCTCTCAAGCGTGTAATCGGTTGAAAAGGAGGTTAATCCGAAGCAGCGGGGTGGGGTAGCCAGGATTAACCCGCTGGGCTCATAACCCAGAGATCAGTAGTTCAAATCTACTCCCCGCTACCAAATCTGGCTTTCACACAACACGAATATGCGGAACCAAGCCGCTTAGAAACCTTGAAGAAGCCCGAGATAATCAGGCTTTGCCTCTTTCTTCTTTGCCGAAATAGGTTGTCCATTTGAGCTTGCGAGGATCCCTCCTAAGAAAAAGAGAACTTTTCCTGCATTTGCTCGAACAGAACCACAAGATTGTGCCGTCATTCTTGACATACATCATTCCCGTGCCAGCTGCAAAGTCGTTGCCGCAGAATGAGCATTTCCTAGGCTTCGGCATGAACTCACTCTCTAGACAATCTTGGCTATCTTCTTCTACCCACTTTTCTTGCTTCTCTCTCAGTCTCTCTGAGCATCAAAAGGTCTTGAGGACGCACGGGTCCTTTGACGTTTCGCGCTATAATTCGCCCTTTGTCTCTGCCTTCCAAGATGCGCACTTTCACCTGTGAAATCTCGCCTGTGGCACCTGTGCGGACGACTATCTGTATCACTTCCGCCGGCGTGAGCCCAACACCTTCAGACGCCTTTGCCTCTTTGCTCAGCTCTTTGTCCTGCTCTTTGCTCATCACTTAGCTCCCTGTTTAGCCTGTTCCACTTTTCCGATTATTTCCTTGACAAGCCCCGCGGCGTCGCCTTCCTTCACTATGCAAGCTGCGCCGGCTGGAACATCGATTCCTATGGCACTACCTATCTTTTCTTTGTTAGGAACAAACATGTATGGAATCTTCCTTTCCTCACAAAGCAACGGCAAGTGAGCCACGACTTCTGGTGGCTGAACATCCTCAGCTATCACCACAAGCTTTGCTTGAGCCCTTTCAATTGCTTTGGTCGACTCATTCGTACCTTTTCTAACTACGCCTGATTTCGCAGCTATTTGCAGGGCCTCATAGGCGGCATCTGCCAACTCCTTCGAAACCTCAAATTTCACATAGAACGGTTTAGACATAGGCCTCACCCTTCAAATGTACAGTCTAATCAACAATCCCTCTTTATGAAGGTTTCGACCTCATTGGAACAGAAGTCGGAGAAAGAAAGCGCAAAGTCGAAACTCGCAGAACACGAAAAAAGTGGAATACTCGACACTTCGCATGGAATGGGAACATGTTCAGCCAACTTCCACATCGATCTTGTTTGCTTTGTTTTCATAGACATGATGCTTCAAAAAGGCGAAAAGAAGGAAATCTACGCTGAAAATCAGTTGAAGCAAGCCTATTTGCTGAAACGGACGTGCAAGACTCGAGATTTGACTGCAGAAAAGTTTAAATAGGCTGCTCAGCTGAACCATCTCACTTTTCGTGAGGGGAATTCTAGATTTGCAGAGACTAGGCCTAATACTTCACATGAGCCCAACCCGCAACATCATAGTAAAGCTTGAGAACATGCCTAGAATTGGCGAAACGGTTGTTGATGAAAACCTGAAGTCAATCGGAAGAGTCTTTGATATACTTGGCCCTGTGTCCTCACCGTACGCAGCGGTAAGGCCTGTCATTCAAAACGCCGAGAAATACATTAACAGGATGCTGTATGCAATCCCCTCAAAGAGGAGAAAGGAGTAAAAATGAGCATGGATGATAATGAAGGAGTACACGCAGGCTCAGATGCCTCGTCGCTAGCGCAAAGTCGTGAGCCTGCCAAGATCCAATGCTGCCCTGAATGTGGAAGCACAAGGATTATGCGTGACTATGAATGCGCTGAACTCGTATGCATGAACTGCGGATTTGTGCTTGCGGCAAAAATGACTGACAGAGGACCAGAGTGGAGAGCTTTCGACGATGAACAGAGAAGCAAGAGAACAAGAGTCGGTGCACCATTGACCTACACCATTCATGACAAAGGCTTATCGACAATGATCGATTGGCACGACAGAGACATTTACGGAAAAAGCTTGTCACCAGGCCAGAAAGCTCAAGTGTATCGACTAAGAAAATGGCAGCGCCGCATAAGAGTTTCAGATGCGACAGAAAGAAACTTGGCTTTCGCGCTTTCTGAAATCACAAAGATCGCCAACAACCTGAACCTTCCCAAAAGCATCCTTGAAACAGCCTCAGTCATCTACCGAAAAGCCGTGAAAGAACGGCTCATACGAGGAAGGTCAATACAAGGAGTGACCGCAGCTGCTATATACTTAGCCTGCAGACAGTGCGGCCTTGCCAGAACGCTGGAAGAAATAGCACAAGCGTCGACTATGAACAAAAAAGAAGTCGGCCGAAGCTACCGTTTTCTCATAAAAGAACTAAACTATTCAATCCCGCCGGTTAAACCAAGCCAGTACGTAACAAAATTTTCAAACCAGTTGACGATGCAGGGAAAAGTTGAGGAAATAGCTCACAAAATCCTAGCATCTGCCAAAGAACTCAAGCTCACTTCAGGCCGCGGACCAACAGGCATAGCTGCTGCAGCAAGCTATATTGCTTCAGTACTGACAGGCGAGAGAAAAACACAAAGAGAAATAGCTGAAATCGCTCAGGTTACCGAAGTCACAATTAGGAACCGCTACAAGGAACTCGTAGAGCGATTAACCTTCCAAATGACGCTCTAGCATCCCTTCTTTCTTTTTCTCAACCCCACACACACCTTTTCCAGGATAAGATGAGCCCCGCAGACACTTCTGCAAAACACATTTTAGACTAGACATCTAATAATTAGATGAGGAAGGTGAACTGATTGGTTAACTGTCCTAGATGTGGGACTGCCGTTGAGGCACCGGTCAAGACTTGGGCGATTCCTTCAAGAAGACCGCTGAAAGAAGGTGAAGAACCTAGACTCGCCGGCATATTCGAATGCCCAAAATGCGAAGTGCGATTTAGAGCTGCTGTCATGGTCAGAACGAAAACTGCGGAGACAGCAAATGTTAAGAACATGGCTGAAAAGATCAAAAGCATCAAAGGGGAACTTATGCAGACTCTGATCAACCTGCGTGAGAAGATAAAAACGCTAGAGACTGAACGCGCCAACCTGATGGTTGAAATAGAAAAGCTGAGAATGGGCGCTGAAGCAAGGGTCACTGCCCTCGAAAACGAAGTAGGCATGTTGAGAAACGACGCGAAATCTCTGCGAGACCTTTTAGGACACGAAGAAGAAGTGAAATGAACTGGGTAAGCCTCTAGCCTGCAAAAAAGCTTATGCCTTAGCCGCGCCGGCAGCATCAGTCAAGTACTTGCTGTAGTATTCATGAGCTTTCGCTACAGCTTTTTCGGAGTTTTTCAGGATCAAGTATTTCGTCCCTGTGACTCTTTCCGCAGAGCCATAATACTCTCCCACTTTCTTCGCGTTTCCCTCGTACAGCGATAGTCCTCCAGCTATTTCGTACCACAATCGAGCACCCACAGAGTCTTCTTCTTTCTCAAACCTCTTCGCGTTGTCAGCAGCCTGCTTTGTCGTCGTTTCGATTTTACGTGGGTCCAAAAACATAACTGGAAGCAGCGCTTCATATGTTTCCTTGTCATCTACGCACAACTGCTCAAGTCCAGTCAAAGTCTTCGGTTTGGCCATGTTTTTTTTATCCTTTTTACCAAACATGTTCGAGTGTGCCTCCTCTGCTCCTTGGCAATTTGGATTCGTTTTACTATAATAGACAGTTAATCTTAAAGGTTTGTCTATGCTCTTACCTAGGTTATGCCGTACAAGTTCACATTCGACCTTTCGAAGATCCCCCGCTTCTTCTTCGCCGAAATTGCCAAGATTGGATACCAAGGAGCCGTGCATAAGAGGGTCGGAAGAACTTTGCAGCGTGTCATCAAGAAATTCAAGATACAAGAAGCAACAGGCCTCAACTTGTCTGACACGATTACTCTGCTTCAAGACCTCATCGACATGCAGGCTGTGAACCTGATAGAAAGAGAAAGGTTTGTGAAAACCGAAAGAAGAGCTTTGTTCCTGCCTCATTGCTCAAGGAAATATATGGATAACCGGTGCAAAGCATCCTTTGATCCTACTGTCCCCACGTATGTTTGTGCCCACTGTTCTAACGACTGCCCAGTCGGAGAGGCCGTTCTATTCGCTGAGAAGGAGTATGACGTGTACATTGTGCCCGGCGGATCATGTATACCTAAGATTTTGAAATCGAAGAACTATGATGGAGTTGTGGGCGTAGCCTGCGGCGAAGAAGTGAAAGCAGGAGTGGGATTGCTAGAATCAATGGGCATTTGTGGGCAGAGTGTTCCTCTGATAAAGAACGGCTGCGCAAACACGGCTTTTAACCATGAAACGTTGTCCAAAACCCTTTTGACGTCTAGGTAAAAGACTACTTCACTATTTCTCTCTTCTTCCAGCGTAAGGTCTTGGTATGGCATTTCCTGCATTTCACAGCAGTCGCAGCATTCCGTGCACCACAGTGCCTGCAGATCTTCAGGTAAAGTCGATGTTTCTGTGCCAAAGCCTTCTTCCACGGATCCAATATCGGCATCTGTACAGCCTCTCTCTAATTGGCTAAGACTCAGATGAGCCAGTCTCAAATATACTTTTTGCAGCTTCAAGACAGAAGCTTTTTCCTAGATTCCAGCTGTCTTGTCAGTATCTCTGCGACATCGCCTGGTTTTTCAGCGACTTCCACGCCTGCCCTTCTGAACGCTTCGATCTTGTTTTCCGCTGTGCCAGCCTTACCCATGACTATTGCCCCTGCGTGTCCCATGCGCTTCCCAGGCGGAGCTGAACGCCCAGCTATGAAGGCCACTACAGGTTTTGAGTATTTTCTGGCTATGATGTGTTGAGCTGCAAGCTCTTCAAGGTTCCCGCCGATTTCTCCTATCAGGACTACCGCCTTCGTCTGCAAGTCTGCCTCAAACAGGTTCAGCGCGTCTATGAAATTGAGCCCTGTTATTGGGTCTCCCCCAAGTCCTAAGCAGGTCGACTGTCCCAGCTTTCTTTTCGACAGGCCGGCAGCTATCTCGTAAGTCAGGGTTCCGCTTCGCGAGACGAGGCCGATGCTGCCAGACTCAAAGATGTGTGAGGGCATTATCCCAAGTTTGCATGCGCCAGGGGTTATTATGCCCGGAGTGTTAGGACCGATGACCGTGGCGGCGACTTGTCTAGCGTATGCCATGACGTTAATGGCATCTTTCACGGGAATATGCTCTGTTATGATTACTATTGTCTTAATTCCGTTCGCCATAGCTTCCAGTGCTGCGTCTGCAGCAAATGGGGCGGGCACGAAGATTATGGATGCGTTTGGTGAGTACTTCGCCTTAGCTTCTTCGACAGTGTCAAAAACGGGAACCCCGTTGAAGACGGCCCCGCCTTTTCCAGGTGTTACGCCTGCGACTATGGCGGTACCATAATCCAGCATCAACTTGGTGTGGAAACTTCCCTGTGAACCTGTTATGTTTTGGACTATTGCCCGGGTTTTCTTGTCGACTAGTATTCCCAAGTCAGTTGCCTCCTTCTTCGGCGATTTGGACAGCTCGCTGGGCTGCTTCTTCCATGCTTTCAAGCACGCGGATGCCTGCGTTCGTTAGTATTCTCTTTCCTTCCTCTTCATTTGTGCCTACTAGCCGGATTACCATGGGTTTCGTGACCCCAACTTTCTGTTTTGCTTCCAGTATACCCTTTGCAACTTCGTCGCACCGTGTGATCCCGCCAAGTATGTTTATGAACAGTGCTTTCACCTTTCGGTCTGAGAGCACTATTTTCAGAGCTAAGGCCGTCCTTTCCGACGGGGCTCCTCCCCCGACATCAAGAAAGTTTGCCGGTTTTCCACCATAATATTGAATCGTATCTAGTGTTGCCATTACTAGGCCTGCGCCGTTGCCTATTACGCCTATGTTACCATCTAGTTTTACGTATGCTAAGTCGTTTTTCATGGCCTCGAGTTCTTGGGGGTCAAGGTCGCCCTCTCCTTCTAGCAGCTTCTTCTTGTATTCTGGATGACGGAACAGGGCGTTGTCGTCAATTATTATGCGCGCGTCTGCAGCCATGAACTTTCCGTCAGACGTTTCTACCAGAGGGTTCATTTCGATAAGCTCTGCGTCATGATCAACGCATACGGCATACGACTTCTCGAATATTCTGCCAAGTTCAGAGATTTGCGGTCCAGAATAGCCAATTTTTCTAGCGATCTGCCGGGTCTGAAATGCGGGAAGCCCAAGATGAGGGTCGATCAGACTCTTAACAACCTTTTCGGGAGTTTTGGAGGCAACTTCTTCGATCTCCATCCCCCCTACCCCTGAAGCGATTGTAACGTACTCCTGATTGAATCTGTCCGTCGTTATGCCGAAGTAGAGCTCTTTCTTTATCTGTATTCGTTCCTCTATCCATACGCTCTTCACGGGGATACCCTTTATTCGCATGCTCAAAACTTTACCAGCTGTTTTCTCCACTTCTTCGACAGAATCGACGAAAAGAATCCCGCCGGCCTTTCCTCTACCTGCCACGAGCACCTGCGCCTTCACGGCAACAGGAAGCTTCAGTTTGGCAGCCACTTCGCAGGCTTGTTTAGTGGTTGACGCCAGTCCGCCTTGGGGAATTGAGATTCCATATTTTGACAGGATGTTTTTTGCTTCGTACTCGAAGAGTTTCATCAAGCAGTTCTCCCTTATCTCAAAGTTTCTATTGCAATGTAGGATTTTGTGTCTTGTATACCATCAATAGAAGATAGCCTTTTCAATGCTTCGTCAAGTTTTTCTCTCTCAACCATCACAAGTACATCTGCATCTCCTGCGATTCGAAAAGCTTTTTGGACGGAAAGTTCCCTGATTTTATCGTAAACGTGGCTCCTTCTGAGCGGTGAAACCTTGATGAGTATGAAGGCCGAGGTTAAGGATATTCCAAGAGCAGTGAGCCCTTTTTCCGTCACATCTATGAAACCTCTGCCAGTGCGTATGTAGCTGAGGTCTCTTAGCTTCCTCAGATGAACGTTCAGCGCTTGCCTACTTATGTCAAGCTTGCTTGCCAGCTCATCCTGCTTCAAATGCAGAGTGTACGTGCTTGTGGATTTGCCTGTCTCATGAAGCATCCGCAACAGTTGGAGCGAACGTCGCGTAAGTACCTCCAATTTCCAGACAACAACCATATAATTTGTTAAGCAGAATCTTTACAATAGTATGGCTCATATAAGCATTTAGCATACACAACCGATGCGACAACAGTGATTCTTTCAATACTAAGGCTTCCTCCAACTATTGGTTGAAACCGATATCTATTTATCTACGGAGAATGAAGGTTAACGAGCCTACAAAAAAAACCTAAACTAGGAGTGAGGCGGCATAAATGCCAGAAAGCAGTGCAGTGTTGGTCGGAAACAAGCCAGTAATGAACTACGTACTGGCATGCATAACCCTCTTTCACAGCGGAACGAAAGAAGTAAGCGTCAAGGCACGAGGGAGATCAATAAGTCGAGCAGTTGACGTCGTCGAAGTCGTCAGACGCAGATTCCTACCGGGCGTGAAGATCAAAAAGATCGACGTCGGAACACAACAGATGGCACCCAGAGAAGAGGGTGGCCCGCCTTCAAACGTTAGCGCAATCGAGATTTGGCTTGAACGTTGAAAACGTTTCCCCACAAGCCTGCAATGCTCCACCGCCCCTCCTTTGTTCGCGGAGGGCAAGTTTGTAGTTGAAGATGGATCTTTGCAGCTTCTGTCTAAAAAGCGGCATACTGTGCCAAAAATGTTCAACTAAAGTAAAATCTGGAGAAGTGAGCGCGTTAGACCTGAAAGTCGCCCACGTGCTGCTCAGTCTGGAGGAGAAGTACCCTTCACTTCAGAACGTCTATTTTCACAAGACCATAGAAACAGACAGAACTTTAGCAATAGTTGTAGGCCCTGGCGATGTGCCCCGACTGCTAGGGTACGGCGGCAGAATAATGAAAGCCATAGTTGATGAAACGGGCAAGAACGTAAGGGTTCTGGAGCACGGTGTGGACGACAGAAAGTTTTTGGAGGATCTGTTTGCGCCCGTGGGCATCATGACTATCAACACCATTTGGCTACCTGATGGAAGCACAGAGACTCGAGTCATCTTGAAGAGAAGACATGGAATGCGCTCATCGTTTGACGCAAACGACTTAAAAGAGATTGCCAGAATAGTCCGCAACATGACTTTGCGGGTGGAGTTTGCAGACTGATCCAGTCGGTGGTGAAACTATGAAGGTAGACCCTGTCGGCGATTGGCACAGGACGAATTATTCTGCTGAAATCAAGCCTGAAATGGATGGTCAAGAGGTTACTCTCTTCGGTTGGGTTCAAGAAGTCCGGGATTTAGGGGCATTAAGATTCATCATATTGCAGGATAGAGAAGGAACAGCTCAAATCACCGTCCTGCGGAAGAAAGCAGCGGCCGAAGTGCTTTCGAAGACTGACGTTCTGCAGAGGCGGTACAGCATAGGCGTGAAGGGCGTAGTGAAGAAGACTGACAAGACGCCCAGGGGCATCGAAGTCCTGCCGAAGGAGATAAGGATCTTCAACACGGCAGCAACATTGCCGATAGATATATGCGACAAGACTTTCGCGAACATTGAAGTATGCTTGGACGCACGTGCTCTAGACTTGTGCAAAGAAAAGAACATAGCAGTGTTCAAGATCCAGCACACGGCAGTCGAAGCAATTCGAAGTTACTTGTTTGACAAAGGATTCTTGGAAGTGCATACACCACGCATTATTGCCTCAGCCACTGAGGGTGGAGCTGAACTTTTCCCAGTGAACTATTTTGACAGAAAAGCCTACCTTGCCCAGAGCCCACAATTGTACAAAGAAGAACTTGTCATGAGCCTTGAGAAAGTCTTCGAAATCGGACCGTTCTTCAGAGCCGAGGAATCACATACGCGCCGCCACTTGAGCGAGTTCGTCTCGATTGACGTTGAAGAAGCCTTTGCAAATGCTGAAGATGTAATGCAGCTGCTTGAGCAAGTGATACAGCACGTCTGCAGAAGCGTCAGTGAAAAATGCCAGAAAGAATTAGCAACTCTTGAACACAGGATCAAGATTCCTGAAATTCCGTTCAAACGTTTCACCTATTCGCAGATTCTAGAGGATCTAAAAGGTGAAGATGTCAAGATCCCGTGGGGAGAGGACATACCTACACCGGCATTCAGAAAGATTGGCAAGATTCACCCACATTTCTACTTCATCGTGGACTGGCCAACGAAGTCCAAAGCCTTCTACATAAAACCGCGTGACGAAAACCCAGAGATCTCCGAAGGGTTCGACCTGATGTGGCGTTGGATTGAACTCGTGTCAGGCGGAACAAGAATCGCTTCCAAAGAACTTCTCATGGAACGTTTGAAAGAGAAAAGTTTGAACCCGGAATCTTTCAAGCATCATCTTCAGACTTTCGATTATGGAATGCCGCCTCATGCAGGTTGGGCCATCGGGATGGAAAGATTGACGATGATGCTAACTGGCAAGAAGAACATAAGAGAAGTCACACTTTACCCAAGAGACAAATTCCGACTGACACCGTAGACATGCAAGCTCAATAAAGAAAATAAACGAAGAAGATTTAGCATTCTTTCTGTAAAAGTCAGCATAGTTTTTAGTTAAAAATGTCCTAAAACCTGATAAATAGCAGATAAGCAATTGTCCAAGCATGGGAGACGAGTTAAAGATAGCATGCGGCGTATTCGCTGCTACAAGCTTCGGGGGCAGGCCCGTTTTCCCCTATATCTATTGGGGCATGAGAGCTCAGAATCACAGAGGACACCAATCGCACGGTTTCTTGACATTCAGCAACGGAAAGTTCCACGTTCATCGGAGCCTAGACCTAGTACCTAAAATCAAGACAAGCGCAATCCAAGAATGGTTTGGAAGACTGCCAGGAAACACGGGCATAGGGAACGTCAGGTACACGACCTCCGGAAAGTGTGATGAGCGGTCTCTGATAAAAGGAACACAGCCAGTGACTGCTTCCAAGAACGGCTTGAAACTGGCCGTGTCCTTCAACGGCAACGTAGTGAACACGTTTCAGCTCAAGAAAGAGATCAGCCGAAAGTTCCCAGGGTTTTCGTACGAAAGCGATGCGGACTTGATCTGTCACAAGCTTCTGATTGAAATGCTTAAAGAGAAAGACCAAGCCTCAGCAGTCAAGAAATGCATGCTAGAAGTCGATGGAGCCTTCTCTGTGGCGTGCATAACTCAGAACGGTGAGTCCTTCGCTTTCAAAGACCCGCACGGGATAAGACCGTTGTGTGCGGGTCACCATACAGAGAGCGGAACCTACGCTTTTTCGTCAGAGACCGTCAGCTTGGACATAAACGAGTTTGAGAGAGACTTTGAACTGGAGCCTGGCGAACTTGTGACGGTTGCGAAAGATGGCTTCAGAAGACAGAAGCTCGTAAACGGGGAAAGGAAAGCATTCTGCGCATTTGAGTTCGCGTATTTTGCCAGGCCAGACTCGTATTTTGACGGCAAATATGTTTACGAGGTGCGTGAAGATTTCGGCAGGAATCTTGTCCACGAGAATCCTGACGTGGCAAAAAATGCGGACATAATTCTGTCCGTTCCTGAAACAGGCGACGACTCCGCTCTAGGTGTTCATGAAGCTTCAGGGGTGAGATGGGAGAGAGCTTCCAGAAGACACAGGTATGTCACCGAGAGAGCCTTCCTCCTGTTAAGCAAGGAACGACCTTTCACCCTAGACAGAAAAGTCAACATACTAGCCTCTAAAGTTCGTGGAAAAAGAATCATCGTAACTGAAGACAGCATAGTCAGAGGAGACACGACAAAAGTCATAGTCGAGAAGCTGCGCAGGATGGGCGCCGAAAAAGTTCACGTGTTCGTAACGTTTCCACGAATAATCGGCCCATGTCTGTACGGCATAGACATGGCAACGTACGGCCAGCTCATCGGCTCCAAACACAGCCCCGAGGAAATTGCACAGATCATAGGCGCAGACACTGTGTGCTTCCAATCACTCGAAGGCCTAATAGAAGCAACTGGCTTCACTGAAAACCAACTGTGCACGGCGTGCGTGACGGGCAGGTATCCGACGCCGCTAGCGCAGAAGATAGCTGATGAGATGAAGAAGAGGTTCCTGGAAGGCCACGAGGAAACGGGAAGACTGTACGAAATGGAAGAAGCGCTCCCGAAAGCATAGTAGTAAAACAAAATAGCCTTCAAGTTCATTCCTGGATTCGGTGGGGCAGAAATGGAGAAAGTCGGGATACTCGTCGTTTCATACGGGTCAAGAGAAGCAGCCATGGTTGATGTTTTTTCCCGCAGCCGGAAGTACGAGACAGAGATTTACGTTGCAGACAAGCAGCTCAACCCATTCAACCTTAAGAGAGCAGTCAAACACGTAGTTATTCCAGATTTGAACGTTGACGGAATATGCAAGTTTGCTGAAGCGAACAAGGACAGGATCAGGTTCGGCATAGTTGGTCCTGAAAGGCCGATAATTGAGGGCGTGCGGGATGTTGTTGAAAAACGAACGGGCATACCGATGATCTGTCCAACGAAAGAGTACGCGATAGAAGAGAGCAAGGTTCAGCAGCGGCTGTTGTTTGAGGAGATCGTGCCTGAAGCTAACCCGCGCTTCAAGATCTTTGACCCTGAAAAATACAGAAGCGTGACAAGCGTCAGGAAGGCCGTTTATGGTTGGCTTGATGAACTGGAAGACAATGCGGTTGTGAAGCCTGACAGGCCAGCGGCGGGAAAGGGCGTGGGCGTGTGGGGAGACCATTTCACCAAGCGGGAACAGCTTTTTGAGCATTTTCTCTCGAACTACGAGCACGGCACGGTGATCATTGAGGAGAAGGTTGAAGGCGAAGAATCAAGTTTTCAGGCTTTCTGCGATGGAAAACACTTGCTGCCCCTGCCGGACACTAGAGACTACAAACGTGCATTTGACGATGACAAGGGCCCGAACACAGGCGGCATGGGCTCTTACAAGGACGCAGGAGACATCTTGCCCTTCTTGAACAGTGCAGACAGGGAAAAGGAGCTTGAGGTTGCCGACAGAATCTTTGAGAAGTGGAAGGGAAATGAGCCGTCAGCGCTGCGGGGTGTCCCGTTGTACTTGGCTTTCATGCATACGAAAGACGGTGTCAAGATTCTGGAGAACAACAGCAGGCCTGGAGACCCGGAAATCATCAATATCCTGCCGATATTGAAGGACGATTTTGTGGACGTATGCTTCAGAATGCTGGAGGGAAACCTGACCCGGTTGGAAGTCAGAAAGGCTGCGACGGTGGTCACCTATAAAGTGCCGCTGAACTACGGTGGATACGCTGACACAGTCCCAAACCTTGTTAACAGGAAAGAAGACGGCGAGCCCGTGGATTTGACAAGAGCGTACGAGTTGAGCAAAAAGCATGGTCTGGACATGCGTGTGTATCCAGGGTCCATGAAGCAGCGGGCTGGAGCAACGTACGCGCTCAAGTCCAGAGCAGTATGCGTGGTCGGTGTGGGCGACAGCATAGAGGAAGCCAGAAAGACATCTCTGGAGGGCATAGAAGCCATTCGAGGCGGGGGGCTCTGGAACAGAACAGACATAGCCTCAGGACAGCATATCAGAAGAAGCAGCGCACATATGGAAGAGTTGAGGGGCAATCGGTGAAAAGGGTTTTCGTTTCAGACTGTGAAGGACCGATTTCAAAGAATGACAACGCCTTCGAAGTAATGTCACGCTTCGTTCCCGATGGGAACAGACTGTTCACGGTTGTGAGCAGGTACGACGACGTGCTGGCGGAAGTAGTGAAGAAATCTGGGTATGAAGCCGGCGACACGCTGAAGCTTATTCTGCCCTTTCTCAAAGCGTATGGCGTTACAGACGGGAAAATGCGGGAATTCTCGTCTGAACACTTCGTGTGCATCCCAGGCATTAAGGACACGCTGCAATACGTTAGGAGTCTGGCTCCCGCGTTCATTGTGAGTGCAAGTTACGAGCACTATTTGAAAGCCTTGTGCGAAGTGTTAGAGTTTCCTTTTGAGAATGCGTACTGTACGAGAGTCTGCTTGGACAAGTACGGCATTCGAGAAGATGAGAGAGAGGAATTGAAGCAGATTGCAAAGGAAATCGTGCAGATGCCCGTGTTTGAGATTCCGCCTGACGCTGAATCGCTGGATGATCTGCCAAAAGAAGATCGGGAAACGGTGAGGCGGCTTGATGAGATTTTCTGGAAGAGAATTGCGGAGATGGAGATTGGCAGAGTTTATTGTGAGGTCAACCCAGTGGGCGGCGGCGAGAAGGCTGGAGCCATAGAGAACATGGTTCACAGGAGTGGTGTTGCGGTGGCGGATGTCATGTACGTGGGCGACAGCATAACGGATGATGAGGCTTTCAAGCTTGTAGAGAGAGAAGGCGGGTTAACCGTGTCTTTCAACGGCAACCAGTATGCCGTGAGAAACGCAGAGATTGCAGTTTTGTCTGAAGACAGCATTGTGACAGCTGTCGTTGCTGACGTGTTTCTTAGGTTTGGAAAACCAGAAGTGTTGGATTTGGTGGAGGGTTGGAACAGAGAAACGTTGGGAACAAGCAGCGTTAATCGAGGTTTGGTTGAACGTCTTTTCAGGGTGTATTCTGGTAAGTTGCCTAAAGTCAAAATAGTCACGGACCGGAATATGGAAGCTCTGGCGTTAGAGAGTAGCAGGTTCAGGAATAGGGTGAGGGGCGAGGCAGTAGGCAGGTTGGGTTGAACCCGCCCACGATTCCACTCAACCTGCCCACTCCACAACAAAAACCACCCAAGACCTAATCAACTTCGCAATAGACATGAAAAAAAACGGGCTAGCCGAAACCACAATCATATCACGCATACGCACACTAAAACAATTAGCAACAATGACCGACCTCCAAGACACAGAAGCAACCAAAACAACAATCATAAGCCACCAACAATGGAACAAACTAACACAAAGAAAACACGCAGAAATGTACGAAGCCCTCCTAAGATTCACAGGCAAAACATGGAAACGCCCACACATAAAACCCGAAACCAGACTACCCTTCATACCAACAGAAACCGAAATAGACCAACTAATCGCATCATGCGCAAAACACACCGCAACACTACTCCAAACACTAAAAGAAACAGGCATCCGAATCTCAGAAGCAGCAAAACTTCACTGGATAGACCTATCAACAGAACAGAAAACCCTCAACATCACACCAACCAAAGGAAGCAACCCCCGAATCCTACCCATCAGCACCAAACTAATAGACATGATAAACCAAATGCCACAAAACAGAGAAACAATCTTCGGAACACACACAGACCAACTAAGAACAAACTTTTCAGCACAACGACAAACCACCGCAAAGAAATTACAAAACGAAAGAATACTCAGAATAACGTTTCACACATTCCGACACTGGAAAGCAACAATGGAATACCACAAAACCAAAGACATCATCCACGTAAAAACCATTCTAGGACACAAAAACATCAACAACACCAGGATATACATCAACATAGAAAACGCACTCTTCCTAACAGAAAACGACCAATGGACATGCAAAACAGCCAACAACGTCAAAGAAGCAACAGTACTAATCGAAGCAGGATTCGAATACATCCAAGAAATAGACGGAATCAGACTATACCGAAAACGCAAATAGCGAAATAACCTATTCCTTTTTTCTTTCCTTATTTCTTGGGTACTCACCATAACTCTTTATCGTTTTGGCGATTGATTTCAATGCCCTAGGTTTACATTCAGAAGCCTTGTGTAAGCCCTCTGGACAGTTATGTCCGAAAATAGGACAAGATTTTTCTGTTCTAACACTTTCAAGTGGCATGAACTCTATACAATGTTCCCACTCGCATTCCAAACCATGTTTTTTGTAATCTCTATTCTTTGTGAAATCTATGGAATAACCGATTGAGAAGCTCTGATTTAGTTCTTCCATTAAATTAATGATGTCCTTAGCCTCTCTTTT
Organism: Bathyarchaeia archaeon; assembly: GCA_041500785.1. Lineage (GTDB taxonomy): Archaea > Thermoproteota > Bathyarchaeia > Bathyarchaeales > Bathycorpusculaceae > JBGQMW01. Next base: position 24,571 of record JBGQMW010000015.1, on the reverse strand, counting down.
TGATACATCAACTCCGTGTACTGCTTTATTGCACATGTCAATTATTTTTCGCAACGCAGAAACCTGTTCAGAGGATAATATTCCTTTTGACAGTAGAGCATCAATAATTTCGGAAAGCCTATTCTTAGCACCGCCCAGTTTAAAGAATTTAGCAGCTAATCTTGATTTTTTCTCTATCTCAATTCGCAAAGAAGCTAATGCCAATATATGGTCTGTATCAACAACTTCTTTAGCCGTGCTCACATTGAAGGTTTCAAAAGGTAAAGGTTTCATTTGACCCTTATTTTTTGACTTTGATTTCTCTATCGATTCTTCAACAACTTTCTTAGTACTTTCAATTTCATCTCTGAACTCAAACTCAGCACCAGCAACTTTTGCTCTTTTGAGGAATTGGGAAAAGTAAGGAATACATATAATCACCAGAATTATAACAGTAAAATAATCAACTTTGAAAACATCACTCCAGAAGCCATGAATAATTATCAAGGCAATTCCAGTTATTACTATTAGAATCGCCCATCGATTAATTCGCATTCAATTTCTTCTTACTACTCAGCGCTTAGAGCTATTAATCGTTTGGCAAGTAGCTTCGTTAGATTGATCGACAATGTCGCGCTCACCTTCGTCTCGCGCTCCAACCTACAAAAACCAAAAGCAACAACTAGTGCGCCCTTTTCGGTTTCATGAGTACACTAACCACGACTCCTGCAATGGAGATCAAGCCCGACAAAATTGTCACAGAATCGTTCAGCAAAAAGCCCGCTGCAACTACGCCAATTGAGAAGGAGAGTCCAGCGTAGTAAGCTTCCGCCAGTCCCACAAGAAATGAAATCACAGAAAAAACAATACCATAAAAGACCAATAGAGAATTGAAAACCTTGAATGCTTCAAATATTGCTCCAAACATAATATCGATGGCATAACCGAGTATTCCAGCTACTAAACCACCTGTAAATCCCCCAACCACTTTTGCTAGTGGATTTGCCAAGGTATCTCCTTAAAGAAAAAAGGCACGTCGAAATATAGTTCTTTGGGTCTTGAACATAAGAGCGTGCGCTAATGGAACTAAAAATATTCAGAAAATGCAGACAACCCATCTTTTTCAAACCAAGCAAATCTAGCTCGTGAACTGCGCGTGCGAAAATCGTTTCTTCGAGGATTTACTTAAGAACGATTTCGAGAACCTTATTCCAAGAAGTAACGTTGTACCTGTCATACAACGCACCGACAGTAGTGTCCCGTCTCATTCCTAGCTTCTCAAGCACCTCTTCTCCCCTAGAGCAATTGATAACCAATGCGTCACTCCTCTTAGTACTTGTACCTCTTGTCTCTTTCCATTCATACTTGCCTGGCATTCTTGGGAACCCCTTTGAATATCCATCAGTTCACTTAAATAAAAGCCTTTCACAGTGCGCGTCGGTCGTCGTCAATTATCACGCGCGTGCTACACGAACTACATAACTCGTGAGCCGTTCGGCTCACTCGCGCGTTCCAGACGATACACCAGCAAATCGACACTCTCAAGACCACACGCGTCTATCATCTAAGGATAGGACTTTGCCCCCAAACCCCCCTGAGTTCGGGTAGTGGAAGCAGATCTAGACCTGAGTCTATCAGATGAGTACGTGCTGAGGCTATATCTGAAGTAGTAGGGCACAGAGGTATGGTTCTTATGATCGCGCATGTAGCGAAGTCTTAAAGAATTGAACTGATAATAGAAGACAGAAGAATTTCACCAAGATATCGGTGATTGCAATATTCAATCCATATCATCAGTTTGGCAACATTGACCTTTTCTTAGCAACTTTCAATAATCTAGGATGTAACCAAAGGGTCTCTAGAGACGCATCACCGATTCCTCGCTATTGTACCTCTGTAAGGTTGAAACTACATCACAGCAAAACACATTTAGAGGGCATGCTTGCAATAAAGAAATGGAATATCACACCCCCAACGACACCGAACGTGCCACCTTATGTCGCAACTGGTTCCGCATCTAACGCAGCGGGTACTATCCCCACCTCAGCCCTTGTTCCACCTATTCAGGCGATAAATCTCTCTTTGGAGTTGGATGGTTTCTTTGAAAGTCTAACGAGTACACTTGATATTTTCGCACATATCATAAATCTCATATACTTCGCTCCTCCCCGAACACCTGCAAATATTGCTTTTGACTATATTGTTGGAGAATTGACGAATGACCCTGCAAGACAAAATGAGCCGATAACTCAACATCTAGTTCGTATGAAACGAAACAAGTGGTATAAAGAAATAAAACGTTTCCGCAGACGTGCAATCCACTATGGAGCAATCGATTATGAAATATCGTACAAACCTACGTCGTATAGACCCCTTCAAGAATGCGTAACATCACATGATGTGCGAGCAATATTCCTACCAGATAACCCCCTCTCTCCTCAGTTGAGTTACGACAAGAAAAGAAGCGTTCAAACTCTATGTGTCAAGATACTCAAGAATGAATTAGATAAATTAGACATTGCATTTCTGTTGTTAGACACGAGAGTCAGGACTGCAAACCAAGTACCTGTTTAATGATGTCAAAGTTGTTTCTTGAGCGCTCTCGCCACGTCTCTTAACGTAGAAGTGCCGCTCACATCTACTACTGGAATTGTTATGCCTCCAGACGCTATGACCTTTCTGTATTTTGGCATTTTAGCATATTCTACTGATGAATAGTGAATCACTCCTTTCAATTGGTCTCTCACTACATCGTCGGTAGGAGGCATTGCAGTCCGCACAAAAACAACTCCTTCTGCCCAAAGAAAAACCTCCGCAATCTGTCCACTCTTGAAGCCTAAAGTTTTCAGCTTGACCAAATCCTTCAAGTCTCGTTTTATTGTTTCATGGACGATGATTTCTTCCCAAGGTTGAAATGTGACTTTGACCATTTGCATCGCCAATCAAGTTTCCTGTTTCATTATCGACATTTCTGCTTATAAGAATACCGAGTTAGAGAACCACACTTCGCGCCCACTATGGTGAAAAACCAATAATCATAGCTACCGTAATTGCGATAGCTACAGCTAGGCGCTTCACACCAATTAGGCGAACTGTCACTGCCAACGAGCGCGCGCAAAGGAAGAACCATTGAAAGATTAGTGACCCAAACATATTTCATTCTTGATTCGCCCTACAAAACAAATTATCGTTAGCCTCTAATAAACTAACTAGACTGTGCGCGCGCATCAACATTACAACACCGTAAAACAAAGAAGCAAACAAGTGGCTAACCATGTCCCCAAGACAATGCCAGAGTTAGCCATGCTCTTTGCCCTCCCAAATTCCTCGGAGACATAAGCATTTCTCTTCATCTCTCCCCTCGATTCAGGGTCACCACTCATGGACGATGAAAAGGCATATTGTCTCCTCGTCAAAAGACCACGATAAAAATGAACCAATGTGTAATACATAGAGGAACAGAGGTGAGAAAGTGCAAAACCAAAACACAAAAGCAGACCCAAAACAAACAGCTACAACCCAAACAAACCCACAAACAATAATACAAGACACTACAGAATTACTTGGCACTAAGGCAGGTTGGGTTGAATGGTTAGGAAGGATTTGATCGAGGACACATTTGCTGAGGCTTTTGACGGCTTGTACGTTCGAATCATGGTGACTGCGGACGACGAGGAAACGTTGAGGAAAGCGGCTGAGGATGCCACGGCTACGCCTTCGGCGGTCATAGGCAGACTTGAAGGAGGAGTTGAGAAATGGTTAAGCGGGAAGGAAACGCCGGACAAGCGAAGAGGAGCGATGCTGCAATTATGGAAAGGCCTGGAAAAGGGAAAACCACTGGAGAGTGTGGTTGAACGGTTTGAGAAGGAGCTTTCTTATCGGATTCGACAGGACATTCTTGTGAAGCCTTTCACGTCGGTCTTTGACGCCTTGTCTGTGAAGCCTGAGGGAAGAATGGACATGATGGAAAGGGTCGGGCACTGCGGGGATGGATTTGAGTGGGAGAAGCAGCTTTACGGTCGCTGCATGATTGTTGTTCCGGTTATGGTGCCTGATTTTCTTATCGAGCGCTATGTCGGTTATGCTCGGGGGGTTTCTGGCGGCAATTTTTGGATGATGTGCAGGACGAAAAAGGCGGTGAGGGAAGCGGGCAAGGCGGCGCTGGAAGCCATAGGAAAGGTTGAAGGCGTGATAACGCCCTTTGACGTTTGTTCGGCTGGGTCCAAGACTGAAACCAAGTTTCCGCTGATTGGACCCACGACCAATCATCCGTATTGTCCTTCGCTGAGAGAGAAGTTGGGCAGAGAGTCGTTGGTTCCTGATGGAATCAACTACATTCCTGAAATAGTGATCAGCGGCGTTTCGATGCGGGCGGTTAAGGATGCCATGAAGGTTGGTATTGAAGCAAGCCTGACTGTTGACGGTGTGGTGAGAGTCTCGGCTGGAAATTTTGAAGGGAAATTGGGCGAGTACAAAATTCATCTGCGTGAGCTGTTCCAATGAGCAGATTTGATGTTGTGGGATTCGGCGCGCTCAATGTGGACAAGCTTTTCAAGGTAAACAGGATAGCCGCCAAGGAAGAAGAGAGCTTCATAACAGGTTTTGCTGAGACCTCCGGCGGTTCAGCGGCAAACACTGTTGTAGGTTTGGCAAGACTCGGCTGCAAAGTGGGTTTTGTCGGAAAAGTTGCTGAGGATAGAGAAGGAAAGATTCTGCTTGAAGAATTCCGCAAAGAAAGCGTCGACACAAAAGGCGTAGCAGTCGCGAAGCAGGGCAGAAGCGGCACAGTCATGGGCTTCGTGGACGAAAAAGGTGAACGGGCGCTGTACATTGACCCTGGCGCAAACGATCAAGTAGAATTTAATGAGAAAAACAGAAAATACGTGTCTCAAACCATGTTTCTTCACTTGACCTCTTTTGTGGGAGAAGAATCCTTTCAGACACAAAAGAGAATTGTTGAAACGATTCCTGAAGACGTCATGGTGAGCTTTGATCCTGGTGCATTGTATGCGAGGAAAGGATTAGCTGCATTGGGATCGATTGTTGAGAGGACTTCTGTTTTGATGCCAAATGAGGGTGAACTTGAACTTCTGACAGGCATGGCCGATTATAGAAGGGGCGCCGAAGCCATGCTTAAGAAGGGTGTGAAGGTTGTTGCAGTCAAGCTGGGCAGCAGAGGATGCTATGTGACTGATGGGAGACAAAGCCGCAACGTAGAAGCGTTCAAGGTGAGTGTGGTAGACACGACCGGTGCCGGGGATGCTTTTTGTGCAGGATTCCTCTACGGCTTGATTAAGCATAAGAGTCTTGAGGAATGTGGAAGAATAGGGAATTTTGTGGCATCCAGATGCACAACAAAAATGGGAGCTAGAGCAGGGCTTCCCACACTCAAGGATTTGACAGAGAATCAATTGGCACAACATTGATTCAGTGTGTGCCACGAGCCATTATCACATTGCAAATCTCCATGTGCCAAAGAAGTGGGATATCTCCCGAAGTCCGTCTTCACATGACCGTTTTCTTCTATGACTAGATGGGTCAAACTGGCTTAGAAGGACTGATAGAGAATTCTTCTATTTGTTCTTGCCTTTCTCTTTCTCCATAGGTGAAACACTCTTCACCAAACGGATAAGTGACTGGCATGAGTCATAATTAGTGCTGACTGCGAGTGCAAGGAAACAACAATTGGGATTATGATATTCAAAGAGCAATGTCGCATCCTGTGAATAGGAAAATCATAGACTGTTTACATGATGGGAACTTGGGGTTTACGGAACTGATGAACAAGGTTGGTGATGATGGTAATCATGGCAGATTTGGTTATCATCTCAGAACGCTGAGCAAATTCGTTGAACTTGAGCCTACAACAAAGAAATATCGCCTAACGGATAAAGGAAAGTTATTATCTGTGGTGATTCGTGATTTTCGCTTTCTGACTTCAAGAGGAAAGGAAGCATCGAGATATGCCGAACGCCTGACAATTGGAGACCATGCTGTCGCCTTCTATGATAATGACGATTTCAAACGCCAAATATCGTTTCCCTTCCTAAAAGCTGGATTATCAAGCGGTGAGGCGACTGTATATATTGTCTCCGAAGATAAACTGGATTCTGAAATTCGAGAAATCCAAGAGTACGGCATAGACCTTGACAGACTGCCCAAGGAAGCATTTACAATCATGTCTGCTAGTGAATGGTACCTCAGAAAAGGAAGAGCCAAAGCCAAAACAATCGTAACGAATTGGCAGACGCTTATTCACGAGAAGAAAAAGGCTGGATTTACGGGAGTGCATGCCGCTGGCGAAACAGCGGTCTTCATCAGCAATGGAAAAAGTGAAGAGTTATTAAGATACGAGGAATTGTTAGACAGACAACTTGCTCCTGACCTTTGTGCACTGTGCCTCTACGACAAGAACATACTTGAAGAAAGACACATTGCCCGAGTCTTCAATTGTCACGGTCACATAATTTCTAAAAACTTGCTCGGAAAAACAGTAGCGTGAACGGAAGGTAGCCCAAACGCACCAAGATTGCTTCAGTTCACCTATAACTTTTCCGCCAAATCAAAAACTGGCTTGTAAGGACTGATAGAAGTCAGTTCTATGACCGACTATCTAAGCGCGCGCTAGCCAAGAATAGTATTTGTTGATTTCATGCCCTGGTTCTTCATCATTCAGTTTCAGCAGTTCTTCAATTGGCTTGCCAAAGTATTTTTCAAAACTCGCTATTCCAGACCGATAGTTTTTACGGGTCATGGGGCTAGGAATATCTCCTAACCAATGTTCAATTTTTTGCATATCTGCCATTTCATGTTTTTCCTAGAAGAATAAGTCTGTGAAAGCAGAATCAAGAGCGGAAATCAGTCATCACATGACCGACTGCTCCCGCAAACCTCTGAACCGTGGGAAAAATTCTTGACTAGGCTTTCTCCAAATGACTAATCAAGCTTTCAAAAATCAGTTTTCCATCGCCGTGTTCCGGCATCTTGTCCCGCCTTGTCCAGTCGGCTTGTTGCCACCAGTAGAATGCTCTTTCAGGATGTGGCATCAACCCGAACACTGTTCCTTCCGCGTTGCATATGCCTGCAATATCGTGGAAAGAACCATTTGGATTTGAAGGAAATTTGCCTTCAGCGTACTCGCCTTCTTTGCGGCAATATCGGAAAACCAGCTGATCATTCTCGCGAAGCTTCTCCAAATACTGCTTCTCCTTCTCTTTCGGAAACAGAAACCTGCCTTCGCTGTGTGCAACCGGCACATGCAAAACTTTTCCTTTCGGAATTTTCTGGGTGAACACGCATTTGCCGTTGTTTTCATGTTTTAGGCTTATCCAGCGGCAGTTGTATCCGGGCGGAAAATTCGTTGCCAAACCCGCCTCAGGATACGCGCTTATTCCTTCAAAGCCCGGAAGCAAGCCCGTCTCAACAAGCACTTGAAAACCGTTGCAGATCCCCAGAATCGGGCGGCCCTCATCCATAAAAGCCTTCAACTCCCTGCCCAGCTTCGCCAAAATCCACTTCGCCCAAATAGCCCCCGCCCGAACATAATCTCCATAAGAAAAACCCCCAGGAAAAACCAGCACATCATACTCCAAAAGACTCCTTTTCCTCACAATCTCATTCACATGCACAACCTCAGCACGCACGCCCAGCGCCGCGAACGAACGCCTCGTCTCCGCATCACAGTTTGTCCCACCCACACGCAAAACACAAACCCTAATCTCTCCACGCTTCAAAGCTCACACCCCACCGCTCAACGTCCACTTCCAACTCCTCAACAAATCAGAAAGCGAAGCATCCACAACCACCCCGCCAGCCAAACCCCTAACGCACAGCCGAGAAGACTTTGTAACCCTGCCAACCTCAGCGCAGAACATGCCCTTCATCAAAGCCTCAAACTCGTGCCTCGCCCTCTCTGAAACCTCCACCAGAAACCGACTGTTTGACTCTGAAAACAAGACAAAATCATCGCGCCCCAAACCTTTCCCCGGAACCTTACGCAAATCCAGCTCCAAGCCGTAACCACCAGCAAAAGCCATCTCCGCCGCAGCCACGGCCAAACCGCCCTCAGACAAGTCATGACAAGCCTTAACCAGCCCACAATCAATCGCCCTAGTAACCGCTCTAAATCCCTTCTTAGCCCGACCACCACGCACTTTAGGAACCGACTTCCCCAGAAACCCTTTAAGCTTGTAATATTCCGAGCCGCCTAGCTCGGGAAAAGTTTCCCCAACAACGTAGATAGAATCGCCCGGAGCCTTAACATCCATAGAAACCGTTGAACGAACATCCGGCACAAGTCCTAAGGCCGTGATGAGAAGTGTCGGCGTCACGGGTCCAAGCGGAGACTCGTTGTACAAGCTGTCTTTCCCGGAGATGAACGGCGTGCCAAACGCAACGGCAAAATCATAGCACGCTTCACAAGCCCGTACTAGGCTGCCCAGCCTTTCAGGCCTCTCAGGGTTGCCCCACGTGAAATTGTCCAGCAACGCGATTCTTCTTCCGCCAACAGCAACGTTATTCCTTACCGCTTCATCAATCGCTGAAGCAGCCATCCAGTAAGCATCAATCCTTCCAAAACTCGGATTCATCCCACACGAAACCGCAAGGCCCTTCCAAGAATTATCCAACGGCTTCAACACAGCCGCATCATTCGGCCCGCCAAACTCGCCCTGCAACGGCTTAAGCACCGTGTTACCCTTCACCTCATGATCATAAGATCTGACGACACTCTCCTTGCTCGCAACGTTAGGCGAACTTAGCACGCGCAAAAGCACGTCAGTCAGATCCTCCGGCTCTGGCAACTCCGGCTCCGCATCGTCCACCCTCGGGCATTTCGCGGTTCTCGTGATCTCGGGCGGCATGAAAAGAAATGAAATATCCATCTCCGCAACTCGTTCGCCTTCAAAGCTGAGGCTCAACAGCCCGTCCGAAGTCAACCTGCCAACGGCCGTCGCTTCAACATCCTCCCCGCCGAGGATTTCCAGAACCCGTTCAACGTTTGCAGGAGGCACTGCTAGCAGCATTCTTTCCTGAGACTCTGAAACATAAATCTCCCACGGAGCCAGCCCAGCATACTTCAACGGCACCTTGTCAAGCTCAACCGTGGCTCCGCAACCGTACTTCTTTGCCGTCTCGCCGACAGCTGAGGACAAGCCTCCCCCGCCCAAGTCCGTTATCCCCGAAGCCAAGCCGAGATCCCGGACCTGAACAATCGCCCGTTTCAGCTTCTCCTCCTCAATCGGGTTGGCAATCTGCACCGCGGGCCGCGAAACCTCCTCAGACTTCTCCGTCAACTCCGCAGATGCAAAAGTCACACCGTGAATACCATCACGACCCGTCTTTCCGCCAGCGAGGACAATCACGTCACCGGCTTTCGCGTCTTTTCTGAACTTCCCAAGCGGAAGCAGTCCGACGCACCCGCAGTAAACCACAACGTTCCCCGTGTAACTCTCATCAAAATAGATGGCTCCATTCACCGTTGGAATCCCCATGTTATTCCCGTAGCTTCCGATGCCCGCCACGACGCCCATGTACACGTACTTCGGATGCTTAACGCCCGCCGGAAGTTTCTCATAGTCAAAATCAAGTGGACCAAACCCCAAAACATCCGTGCACGCAATCGGGTCTGCCCACACGCCCAGAATGTCTCGGATGACGCCGCCTGTTCCCGTGGCCGCCCCGCCAAACGGCTCCACAGCAGACGGATGATTGTGCGTTTCAACCTTCACCGCTATGCCGTAGCCCTTGTCAAACTTGACTATACCCGCGTTGTCTTCAAAAACGGAGAAACACCATCGCGGCTTAATCTTCTCCACAGCCTTCGCAATGTATGTCTTGAAGAGTCCGTCAATTTCTTTCCCGTCAAACCTTATCTTGTCTTTGAAGGTCTTGTGAAAACAATGCTCCGACCAAGTTTGCCCGATCGTTTGAAGCTCCACATCCGTCGGGTTCCTCCCTCTTTTCCTGAAATAGTCTCTGACGCTCTTCATCTCCTGCAGGTTCAAGGCGACTCCGAGTTCACGGCTCATCTCCAGAAGCTCGCGATCATCAGCCTCGAGAACGTTTACTTCGAAGAGCGGGAAAGACGTTTTTCTCTGCGTGTAGGCGCTTGCCCTCATCTTTCTGCCTCAACAACAATCGCATAGTCGTCTTTAGTAGGGTTCGCCAGAAGTCGCTTACACATCTCCTCAGCTTTCGCCCCAGCCTCCCTTCGTGACGCAGCCTCAAGGACTATACTGTAAACCTTGCTCATGTTGACAGAATCAACTCTGTAACCAAGCTCCTTCAACAAGCCCGCGGTGGTTTCGCCCTCTGGGTCACTGTGCCCAGGTTTCAGGCAGACTTCAATTCTTAAGCGATATTTCATAGGCTAGATTTGAATTCAAAAAGATTTAAACGCTTTCATCACCATCAAAGCAAACATTACCCAAGCATGATTTTCTTGCCCCTGTACAGAATCTTGACTCCCGCCCGCCCTGCAACGTGACCAATCTCCTGAGCAGGGACTCCCTCCTTTTCCAGAACGTCTATCGCCCTCTCAGCAGACGCCTTGTCCACTATCACCGCGAAACCCCATCCCATGTTGAAGGTCTTGAACATTTCCTCGTCGGTTATCGCGCCCCCGAGCTGTTTTGCCGTTGCCTGTATCAGGGTGAAGATTGGCTGTGGATTGAAGTTGTCGAATTCGAAGCCTATGCCTTTTGAGAATTTGGCTAGTCTGTTGAATTTCAAATATGCGTCGCCTGTAATGTGCACCGCTGCTTTGACACTGATTTCTTCTGCTATCTTCAGAAGAGGTTTGACGTAGATTCTGGTTGGTTCCAGAGCCTCGAGAACTACTTCGCGTTCCAGTCCTTCAGGGACAGCTTCGGGTTCATATTTTCCGCCCCACCGTTTGAACAGAATCCTTCTTGCAAGAGACACGCCGTTGCTGTGAAGGCCTGAGCTCCGCAGCCCAATGATAGCGTCGCTGGGGCTAACGTTTTTGCCCGAAATGATGCTTTCCTTGGCAACTTCTCCTATTGAAGCGAAAACCATGTCGAAGCCTTTTCCTTCAACAATTCCTTTTATGAGGTCCACAACATCGCCTATTTCGCCGCTTGGCACGATACACTCTGAATCCGCAGCGCCTCTTACAACGCCCTTCATCCATTCCCTGATCAGAGCAGGGTCTGAAAGTTGTTCATGAATGTTGTCCGAAATGGCAAAAGGTCTTGCTCCAGAACGTATGACGTCATTGACGGCCATGGCAATTCCGTCGATCGCTATAGTGTCATACTTGCCAGCAAGCTGAGCAAGAAACACCTTTGTGCCTACTCCTTCGATGACGAAGTCTAGGTAAAAATCGTGGAATGGAAAAACATTACCGAAAGGCAGCTCAACGATCTTGCCGTATCGACTGAAAACGTACGTGTTCTCCAGAGATTTCAATGCTTGCTTGGATTCAGCCCTCAAATCTCTGTTAATACCTGCTTGAGCGTAAGTAAATCTCTTTGGCATGTCTTTAGATTAAGAGTCGTTAAACCTAAATAAGTTGTAGTGGTTCATCGAACAGTTTTCGGTCCAGAAGACCGCACTCTGTTTCTCTCAAAAGACACACATAGACAAGCTTTTTGAATAGGTTCAACAGTTTGCTTTCATACTGCTGTTGATTTGCGGTTGTAGTCTAGCCTGGCTAGGACATCGGCCTCCCACGCCGACGACCCGGGTTCAAATCCCGGCAACCGCATCTACAAGTCATGGTCTGTGCGCTCGAATCTGTTATGTGCTAGAAAAAGGGGGGAGAGGAATCTGTCTTTATGGGATGAAGCAGTATCGAGCTATTGTTCCAATGTCTTTCATGTCTATCTTGTGGTCATCAACAAGGTCTGCGTTGGGGTTGTAGAAGGGCACTCCTGGCGTAGTCATGAAGCCTCTGGCTGCAGGGCCTACGTCTTTCATATCCCTTTTATCATCGCCGTTTATGTCTCCGACTCTTGTGACCTTGACTATTCCATCAACGTACGTGTTGTCCATGATGCTTGTTTCGCCTGTTACAGGCGTGGCATATGCACTGAGTGTATAGTTGCCGAGAGCGTATCCTGAACTGTTCCAGACGAAATGCACGATTGTCTGGTTTCCAGCGGCCAAGCCTGCGATGCTCTGGGTTCCTATTACTGTTGTATTTGCGTAGGCGGTCACGTTGAAGTTCTCGGTGAAATTGCCTATGTTCGCCACTGTCACGTTGACGTGGGCGGTGTAGTTCTGGCAGACTACACGCATCGGTGTGCACCCGTCTTTGCATGTTGTGAGGTTGGTCACTGCGATGTCATGTATGCCTAGAGGGGACGTTATGACAGCATCTTCTATCACTGCAAGGAACGGTAGTCCTTCTGGTGGGAAGTTTGCGAGTGCCCATTTTCCGGGGAGGCCCGGAGGGACTGGTGGGACTGGTACGACAGAGTATATGTCTTGTGAGACGTATGCTGCATTGTTGTGTGTGGTGTATGGTGGTTCGGGTGGCATGTGTGGATGTGGAATTGGAATGCGGCCTTCTGGGATCAGGCCTTTTTCGAACGCGTCTCGGATCGGGTCGCTGATCGCTACTTGGACGGTTTGGTTGTTGACGCCGGCGACTGTGACGAAGTGGCCGTCTTCTCTATACCACATGCTGCCTGTCCAGACATAGTAACCGATAGAGAGAACAACGTCTTGGCATTTTTCAACTTCCTGCTCTATGTAGCTGAATTCAGGCTGATTGACAGTATGTTCATAGAACTTACCCGTCTTGCCCATGTTATTAGAAACGATGAGTAGATCAGCAGCGTTTACTATGTTATTTTGGTCCAGGTCTGCTGCCAAGTTCCAGTTTGGGGCTCCAGGAACGCTTCCAAGTGCCAAGTTTACTAGGTTCATGTCTGTCTGATTCACATAGCCGTCTCCGTTAGCATCTCCTTGCGGGTTGACTCCTGACCAGGAAAGATAGTGAGTCAGTCCAGCCTGCATGTCAGCAGCGCTTGTCCCTTTATGTAGTTGACCTGTTAGTCTTCCATCTGTGTCCATAAACCGGGCCAGTTTCTCGACCAGAGGTACAACGTTGCGCGAATCATGATCGTCCCATGCTCCGAACGCACTGACCAATGAGAAGTGGTCGTTGATTGTTGGAGGTGGAATCGGGTTGGACTCGAACTCTGAGTCAAGCCACCATAGCGAGTTAGCGACCGCCAAAGGTCCGCAGTGGCTCCATGCGCCGCCGTAACTCCAGTTGTAGGTTCCCCATTGTCGCTCGTCAAAGTCGGGCATTCCACTCGGAGCATAGTCGATGTATGCGGGTTTGTAGTACCATGGGTCATACTCTTCGGCAGTGACGTTCCATGGAGGAATGGCGGGTCCAGGTGGTAACTGGTCTGCAGAGTCTATGTGGAATTTGCTGATTCCGTCGTTGGAGTCTACGTGGAACTTTACTCCTGCCCATTCGACTGGGTTCTTTATCTTCCACCATGAGCACGGGTTCGGAAGGAAGCCTGGCGGTGTCAGAACTGTGAACCAGTCACAGGGGGATATGCCTGTGAACTTTTGTTCAGCGGTCAGTTCGAACAGCGGTGGGTTAAAGGTTGTATATGGAAGCACTATGTCAACATGGAATGTGCCATTTGGATATGAGATGTCCACATGGAATTCTACGTCGCCTATGTCTGGGTGTATTATTCTCCACCAAGTGCCAGGTTGGGGTATAATCGTCAGGCTATTGACCTTGTACCATTCGCATTGCTGCAACACGTTTACTTTCTTTCTGGCCTGGAAAGTGTATGTTGGTCCCCACGGTATTAGAGCAGGTGAACCTGGCAGCACTGTGTCAACATGGTACATTCCGTTTCCCTGCTGTGTATTGTCGACGTGAAACTCTATTCCTGCTGGTCCACCTTCTGGAGTTAGTACCTCCCACCAAGTGCAGACTGCAGGACTGAAGCCTATCGGGTCAAGTATTGTGAACCAGTCGCACGGTTCGATTTCTGTGATTTTCTGCCTGGCTTCTATCTCGTAGACCGGGAAAGGCGGATGGTATGGTCCTGGAGTTATGTCATCTACGTGGAACTCGCAGCTTACATTATTCCAATCGACGTGGAACTCGTATCCCGTGGCTTTATGTGTTTCAGGGTCGATTATTTCCCACCAACTGCATGCGGGTGGATACCAGTGGGCCGGAGTATGAACTGTGTAGTATCTGCAGGGCATTATTGTGTCGATCTTCATTACGGCGGTATATGGTGGCGGAAACTGGAGGAAAATCACTCCCGGGACGCCGTGTGAGTCCAGTACCATGTCAATGTGGAATTCTCCTGGATAGGAAACATCAGCATGGAATTCTCCGAGGAGTTCACCTGCGGGGTCAATTACTTCCCACCAAGTGCAGGGTGGCAGAATATAGCCTAGCGGGAATATTATCTGGATCCAGTCGCATGGCGCAAGCATCATGTCTCCGTCAGGGTCCAGGAATTGTATGGTTATGTTCGTGCCAAAAGTCATTGAGACGCCGGACCATGAAGTCATTTCAACAGTGCTTCCAAAACTGATCTTGTTGCCCGTAGTAAAACTCATCGTGTTTGGCGCAGCGAGGGCCGTTGTTGGGGTCAGAATCATGATTGAACTTGTCAACATTAGTATTGATAAGGTCAGCGATACAGCATCTAGTCTAACGTACTTTTTCATTTTTACCTTTCTCCCTGTTTAATTCAGTAAGATATTGTTGCAGTTTCAGAGTTAAAAGATTTTTGGAACAGAGTTCTATATGCTTCTCAGCGACCATTGTTCGTTTTAGACTTATGATGCTTGGCAGTCGCGCCTCTTGCGGCGATTCTGCTTGTTTTCAGATTTGACTTGTTTTTTGCCAAGAAACTGACTGCTATCGAAGTTGAGAGGAGGAATAGGAGAATAGGCCAAGATTCGGGAACTATCAGTATCTCATGGGCAGAGGTTTCGTAGCTAAAGTATATCCATCTTGAAATCCCATTGTCGTAGAGTGAATAGTTGACGTAGAGGGGTTCCGCTTGTCCGCTGTCGATGACAATTGTGAGTTCAGGTTGAACAAGAGTATGGGGGACGCAGACTCTGAAGAATTCAACTGCACTGTCAGAATTGTTGACTGACAACTTCAAAGTGTGTGTGGACTCTTCATATTCTAGGCCAATGAAAGTTGAGTTGGTGATCACGTCAACTAAGCCGAGGGTTTGTTGATTCAGTATGCTGAAACTGTGGAATACGCCGAGCAAAGGATAGTGATCAGTGTTTGCAGAATCAAACGTCAGTGGAAAGTCGCCTATGCCATCTCTGTCAGAATCGGTTCCATTGTAGTCGTTCCAGTAGTTTCCCTCAAACCCGTTGTCCCAGCTGTTTTCGAAGGAGTGAATCAAGTCTACTTGCTCGGTGTTTTTGATTAGGTTGTTGTGATAGATTCTGTTGAAGTTGGAGGAGAACAGTCTTATGCCGTAGAGAGCATTTTGGATCGTGTTGCCTTCTAATGTGTTGTTGTTAGCTTCGTATAGGGAGATTCCCTTTTCGCCATTTATTGCAGTATTGTTCTTCACTCGATTTTCTGATGCCCCCTCAAGACAGATGTTCACCCAATTATCTGAACAGAGGCTGTTTGCTACTGTGTTTTTTGTTGATTCTTGTATGTATATTCCGTAGTTGTTTTCCGACGTTGTCACGTTCTCGATTGTGGAGCCTGTTGTGTTGTAGCAGAACACACCGCAACCGTTGTTTGTTAGGTTCAGATCTTTCAGGGTGATGTTGAGACAGTTGATCAGATACACTGTGCCTGCATCTGTGTGGCTATCGATGACCCTGTCTTCTGCGTTTATCATGTACTGTATCGGTCTTTTGTTAACGGTGTTGGTCTGGTCTACTGTGTTGTGGAAATCAGACGTGTAGCTGCCGAAAACTCCGAAGTTGAAGTGATTGTCTGAAATGTCGTTGTGAGTAATAGTATTGTTGCCTGAATAATACAGCCAAAGCCCATCTTCATCGTTAGAATATATGGCATTGCCTGAAACAGTATTGTTGGCGGCATAGAAAAGGTATATTCCAACGCGGTTCTCAGTAACCGAGTTGTTTGCTATTGTGCAATGGGAAGTATTGTTCAGAAGTATCCCGCAGTCCATTCCGTATGGCGGGTAGTATGAGCCACTGTTTCGTACAGTAAAACCCATAATTGTCACATTGTCGACTGCCACTGATAGAACTGTTCCAATATTGTCGCCATCTATGATCGTGGTGACGACACCTTCTCCTATGATGGAGATAGCTTTGTACACGTTGATTCTTTCGTGGTATTCTCCTCCATCCACGGATAGGTTGTGTCCGTCCAGTGTTTCAGGCGCATCAATTGCTTCCTGGACTGTAGCATATCCTTTTCCAGTATTCAAGTTGTGAACGGGAAGAGAATTAAATGGTTTGACAAGCGGATAGAGGTCGACGTTAGAGCTGTCGATGACGTATGCAGTGTCTACTATTCCGTCGCTTCCAGTCTCGTTTTGGTATGGCCCTCTCTTTTGGTCTGGCACGTCATGTCTGTCCCAGTAGTTTCCGCCCAGAGGGTAGTTTGCGTACCAAGTGAATCCGACACCCTTGAGTATGAACGGGTATGTGTTGTTTATGAAGTCGTTATGGAACAGTGTGTTTCCTTGAAATGTTGAGTTGCCATTCATTGTGTCATCTATCATACCGTCATAGGTATTGTTGAGAACGATGTTTTCTGTCAGTGTATTGTATGTGCAGGGAGAGTAAAGACGGATTCCCTGATTGTTCTTTGTGAAAACATTTCTTTTCACTGTGCAGTTGTTTGCGAGTTCAAGGTGCACTCCTCCGATACAATTAGATACTTTGTTGTCTGTTATCATACAGTTGTCTGAATTGACTAGTCGGATTCCGTAGCCGTTTCCTTCTATGATGTTTCCTATGATTTGTGTTCCCATCGAATAGTTGAGTCGTATGTTGTGACAGTTCACTGGAAAGATGTTGTTCTCGATTTTGACTCTGTCAGCATTGTGTACGTAGATTCCGTTGTTGGTCCAGCCCCATCCGCTGTTCTGTATTGTAAAATTGCTGATATTGACATTGCTGGCCTCGATTTGCACAACAGTACCCGCATTTCCGCCGTCGATTATCGTTGAAGACACGTTTTCTCCAACAAGATTGATTGTCTTGTTTATGAGGATGCGCTCATAATACGTGCCTGATGGCACTTGGATTGTGGACCCGTTTGCTGCGTCGTTAATCGCTTGCTGTATTGAGGAAAAAGATGCTTGAACATTTTTCCCATCGGGCCCCTTGATTGAGAAGACGGAACCCGACGTTGAGGCTCTGAGAATATTTTGGGGAGAACAGAAGACAGGCAAGATGAGGGTCACAAGAAAAAGAAGGCAAACCATGCTGCAGCGATGACTTGTTTTCACGGTCCTCTCCTTCCACCTTTCTCCCATAAGAAAAGACAAAGATAATGGTTATGGCTGAAGAGTTAAACGTTTACTCTGAGTCTTTTGATGATGTCGGCATCTGGAATGCTGCTGGCGAACGTTCAGACCTTCTTGTAGACAGTCCCCGTGCTTGCAGTGTGGTCAGAAGAATTGATAAGACGGCGCCGCGTGTGTTTTGACAGGTAGCGTTGCTGTTGTCTTGGAGCATAAGCCGTGATGAATCTAAAAGGGCAGAACTTGGTTGAAAGGTTCCGTCAGATTGCTGAACAGCTTGCCCTAAAGATCGCCAAACACGATGGCGTCGCCGGTATCGCTTTTGCTGGCGGGTTGGAAAGATGCTTCACGGACAAATACTCAGACGTTGACATCTTGGTATTTCTACGCGAGAAGAGTCCAGTTTTGCGAGACAGAATCTTTAAGCTTGGTTCTGAAGCGCAGAAATGCTTCGGCGTTGATGTTGACCTTGAAGTCTATTTTCTTGAGGATTTTAGAAAGCGAAAACTGAGTGAGATACACAAGTGGGACTTGTC
Organism: Bathyarchaeia archaeon; assembly: GCA_041500785.1. Classification (GTDB taxonomy): domain Archaea; phylum Thermoproteota; class Bathyarchaeia; order Bathyarchaeales; family Bathycorpusculaceae; genus JBGQMW01. The sequence goes on along the minus strand of JBGQMW010000015.1, from coordinate 6,609 downwards.
TCACATGCAGGTTGCTTTTGACCCTCAAGGAGAGATCAGACGGTTGCTGAAAGAGAAGACCAAGGTTCACCAAAGTTTCTGGATCAGGCGAATCGTAGTTTGCGGCGAATACCTGAAGTGGTATTGTTGTCCATCTAGAGCGGACATCAGCACGATAGCTGAGGCCTGGGTTGAAAGGGGAGACCTGGTGTCAGCTCATTACTGTGTAAACTATGGCCTCGACTTGCTCGTCAGCATTGTCTATGCTTTGAACAAAGAGTTCGTGCCTCCGCCGAAGTGGAAGATTTTCTACTCTTACAGTCTGAGATGGTTGCCAAACGACTACAACCGACTTGTGAAAGAAGCCTTACGCACAAACTCGCTTTCTGTGAAAGATCTTAACCGAAGGCTGAGTACACTGAAAGAACTGTGGCAAGAAATCCTGACCAAGATAGAAGAAGAAACTGGCATGACCCCAGCCTCAATGTCCAAGCACTTCGTCGAGAGAGTGCTCCGCCAAGCCTAGTTTGGACGCGCGCCCATCTTTTTGCCGAAGACAACCTAGAAGGGGTTCTCATGGTTCTTCAGCCAAGACGGCAACTTAGCGCGCGCCAGCCTGTTGCTAAATCGATTTCTTTGTGTTAATTTCTGTTTATCTTGCGAGCGCGCGCTATACAACAAACAACGGTTTTTGATGGGAAAAGGTAACAATTTTGAGGTAACAATAGGTCACAATTCAGGTTTCTATCTTATTTCCAGAAAGACAATGAACCCAACATCTTTTTTAGCGTTTTTTCAATTTTATTTCCTGACACCTGTTCTCGAAGAAATGAGCTTCTTTTATGGAAATAGGATGGACTGTTTCAGGGAATGCTTGTTCCAACTTGTTCCAAGAAGTTAGGAAACGGTTCTGGTCATTTTTATCGGAAAATCAACGGTTTTCAGCGGAATGAGCTTGACCTGTTCCTAACTCTCTGTTTACAGGTTCTCTCAAAAGCGTTTTCACAGATTCTTCAGTGTGTTATCTGCAAAATCATTCTCCGAATCAGTTTCTAGTCTGCACGCGCGCGAGCCGCTAGCGCACGCGAAGTATAATGGAACAAGAGTCTGGATACTCGAAATAGCCTTGATAGCCCTAACCCTCAGCGGCTACCAACGCCTGCGCGAAGGTTGACAAGACTAAATTCTTATCTGTTACATCAGCGCTACAAGACTATTCTTAGATACGGTTGAAGCAAAAATGAGAATTCTGACTTACCAGCAGCTAGACCAGAAGGAATCTCTGCTCCCCTTAATGGAGCAAGCTTTTGGCTGGCCATTCGACCCCTTGGAATTTAACAAGAACATCAAAGCAGACCCAAGACTCAGAGACAGCGGCGTAGGATTCTGTGCCGTCACCGAAGACAAAACGGTAGCATACGTCGGCGTTATGGATTTGGCTACAAAAACTGTTGGTAATAAAGCGGAAAGAGTGGGAGGCATCTACGGTGTTGCCACCTTGCCTGGGCACACAAGAAAAGGCATCTGCACCGCGCTGTTGAACCGAGCCCACGAACACTTCCTGGAAAAAGACTATCGTTTTTCCTTTCTCACAACAAGCCCGACCATCGTAGCACACGGTTTGTATAAGAAACTGGACTACTTCGATGTCACGTCATTTCCCGGAGTATACAAAGTCAAAGAGAAACCGAAAAAACAAAAGACCGCGAAGCGTGAAAAAGCCTCCAAGCTGAACTTGACTATGATGCTCGAAATCTACCGAGAGTATGTCAACAACAAGATAGGCTTTGTAGCTCGGGACGAGACATACATGAAAATGCTCGCCAAGATTCACGAAATCGCAGCCAAAGAATGCATCACAACCGAAAAAGGCTACGTCATATTCAAGAAGGACAAGAAACAAGTCAGAATACGAGAGCTCGTGGCCCACGACAAGAAAGAAATGAATAAGCTCATCAGGATAGTTGAAGACAAAGCGCAAAACGTGATTTACGGAAGAGACGTGTTGGACCCCACTCTACGCGAAGCTTATGCAGACAGAGGCTTCACGGTTCTCAACAGTGGACACGGCGTCCTTATGGTCAAAGAACTAACATCTCATGCTTCATTCAAAAAAGCCTATGATAACAGATTCTACATGAGTGCGTTAGATCACTTCTAGCGGTCCAGAAATACACAGAATCCCTCTACGCGCGCGCTACTCGCGGTGTCCAATTTGGGACTCTTCTTGAGAATAATCTTTGCTGTCGCAATTGCTAGGATAACTGCCAGTATTCCGAGGCTTAATGGCGTTGTTAGGGAAGGTTGGTTGAAGGGTGCTGCTCCCAGTGTTATAGCGATCTTGTGCGTGCTGTGACTGTAGGTTAGATGAACCGTATACGTCGTGTCCGTTGAGGTAACAGAGTAGTTTGCAGGGTTCTTGTCAAGACTCACATTCAACTCATTGATGTCGTCGACTAGCGCTTTTCCTATTATTACCTCTGAATAGCCGGTTGTTCCTGATGGACCACTGACCATGAAGCTTAGGGTTTCGTCTGTCGAGTTGAAAGTCAGGTCGGAAATGGTTGAGTTTGAAACAACAGAGAACACGCAGTTTTCCTCTGCTGGTATGACTGCAAGTGTTGAATAGACCGCTGTACCGCGCAGACCTATCGTTGCGTTTCCGTCATAACTGAGGCGAAGCAGGTAGTTGCCCGTTGCGGCAGGCATCCATTCCGCAATGTATTGGCCACCGTCCACAGTTGCAACTGAGGTTATTACATTCCACGTCTCTCCGTCAGTAACCGAATATGATAGTGCTAAATCGGCGCCTGAAATTCCAGTACCATTTGCATCAGTCAGCGAACCATCCATTCTAAATTTGTAACCGATGAAGGCAGGAGAAGAATCAGTGGAAAAAGTCAGCGCCGGACTCTCTAGGTCAGGAGTTGTTGATGTTGGAGTGGCGACTGTCACGAACTCAACGTGAAAAGGTCTAGTTTCTCCCTCTGACCAGGCAACTGCTATTTTTCCTTCAGAAATTCTTGTCGTTCTGGTATATCTTGGGGAATCAAACTGGATTTCCGCGACCTTTACGTTCTTTGTCCAATCGACAAGATTTGCAGAGTAAGCTGACAGCACCTCGTTTGTGAATGCATCGACGTAGAAGAAATAGGCTGTTCCCGTTTCATTGTCAAGAGCAGCAGAGCTGTCACCTCCCCAGTATCTGGTCTCAGGCAGAAAGTCGGAGAAGTACCAGCTGCCATTGTAGACAGCGAGTCTTAAGGCTGTTATGTAGTCCCAAGTGGAATAGAGCATGTATAACGTTCCTTTTACGACGACTTCGCACTGTGCCTTGTAACACGCTGAGGACAATGAAGCACCCTCTGTTGCAGTTTCTTCGCTCCAAGTTGAACCGTCGAAGAACATGTAATTGAACTCCGTGCTTCCCCAACTGCCGTAAAGAGCCATCAACCTGCTGTTTTCGACGTATTTCAGAGTGATAGTAAAAACATAACCGCCTGTCCATGTGTGCCAATACTTGCTGAGGCTCCAACTTGTGAAATCAACTGTGGAAAAAATCTCGCAATTGTAGCTACCGCCCCCTTCCAGAAACTCAACCGCCAACCAATGCTGCCCGAAGCAATAATCACCCCAGATCGATCCCACGGTCCGCCCGATTTCAGGACCGCCGAAAAGCATCATCGGGTCGTTCCAAGTGACGCCAAGTGATGAGAAAGTTCCCTTTCGCGTCAATACGACGCTGTTGAAGAATGAGTCTTCAGGTGGCATTGTTGAATAGGCCACGACAACTGTATCATTGAAAGTGTAAACGCTGAAGTATGCTGAAACGTACAGGTTATCAACGGCGATTCTTGGGTCACTCCAATTCCCGCCGTCTGCTGAGACTCTGTAAAGTATGGCGCCATCGCTGCACACGGTGTTGGAACCGTTGAAGTAGAAAAGATACCAGAAGCCGTTGTTGTATAGGATCTGATTTCCTTTCATGCCTAATGAATACTTTATGTTTGTGTCGGTGACTGTGGCCGAAACATCTGGAACGCTTGATCTGACGAGAGAAGATACTCCGAAAACATTGAGCATCAGAATTATCACTATTGCCAAGGAAAGTTTGTATATTCGTCGTCTTCCATTATTGTGTGCGATTTCCATTCAAAACCCACCGTGGGATTATTGAACACTTAGGTCTAAAAGTATTGTCTTTCTGGGAAAACAGAAGTGTGATCTTCTGGAAAAACAGAACAACAGATTAATCTTCTTAAAATACCGAACTGCTAGTGTTCATCTGCGGCGCTGTGGGGCAATTTGGATGGATGGAGAAAAGCCAAGGGAAGAAGGGTCTTCTTTGTACAAAGTCCTGAGCAATCCACATCGCAGAAGGATAATTGAAATGATTGGTCCGGAAGGAAGAACTGGCTTCACAGAACTGCGAGAAGACCTTGGGATGAGCGTCGGAGCTCTCTACCACCACATAGATGCACTCAACGGTCTCATCACACAAGATGAACAACATAAGTATGTTCTGACTAGACAAGGAAAACAGGCTTACAAGCTCATGATTGAAACAAGCGACCAGCTTTCTTCCAACCGCGCACGCGGAAAACAGCCTAACTTGACTACAAAGCCTTTGACAGGAATCGCGGAGATATTCTATCCAAAAACGCTCCTGCTTTCAGTATCAGACAAGCCTGTTCTGCATATTCCCTTGGCGGTAATCATCGTTGCTTTCGGTGCTTGGGTGGCAACTCGGGCGAACCTCAGGTTCGTACTCGTTTTCCCAGATAGTCAGACGACTATATCTCCATCTCTTGGAGCGGTCTTTTTCATCGTTAGCTGGCTGGTTCTTTTTGGCTTGTGCGACCTTCTATCGACTTTCGTGTTTGGAAGAAAAGGGGGGGACTTGTCTCTGCTTGTTGGGTCAAGTGTGGCTTTTCTTCCAATGATTCTTTTCTCAGGTCTCTGGTATCTGTTGAAGACCATTCGCTTTGACACAAGTGGAATGATTGTCCCTGTTCTGCTTGTTCTCTTCCAATTGTGGACTATTGTAGTCCTAAGTTGTGCCACCAGTCTTTCTAAAGGTTTGAGAATAGAAAGGTCGGCGTTGATCAGTTTCACAGTCGCTTACATCAACATTGTCTTCTTCCTTTTCCTACAAATCTACAAGTAACGGTCAGGTCGAAGTAGCGCGACCCAGCATAAGGCTTCAGCGGGCTAAGTGAGAAACAGCGGTTTTTGATGGGAAAACGTAACAAAATAGTGTAACAATCGTGTAACAAAGCGGATTTTCTCTGATTTTCAAAAAGACAATGAAACTCATGGTCTTTTTTGAGCTTTTTGGAGACTCTGTTACAGAGACCAGTTCTTTGTGAATTGAGCTTCTTTTCATGAACAAACTGTGATTAATTCTGTGAATCGGGTATACCTAGGTTTGCGAGAGATTGAGAAAAGTGTTTTGTGCAAGTTCGCCGCAAAACAGCGGAGTGACTGGAGGAACAAAGTGGTCCTGGCTCGCGCGCGCTTCGAAAGATTAATAAGTCCTTTTTGCGAGTGACTGTGGCTAAAGTAATGTGATAAGGCTAAGCGTATGTCTCTACTAGGTCTCCCTCCAATCTAATAATACCCTTCTTAGGAGACAACTTTATGTCGTATGGGAGAGCTGCTCTAGCCAAGATCGAAGATCTCTTCAAAGAACTTCAAACTGGATCTGAGGGTCTTTCGGATGAAGAGGCGAAACGCCGTCTTCTGAAAACTGGTCTAAACATCCTGCCTAAGGGGAAAAAGACCAGTTTGGCTAGAAAAATCATTTCACAATTCAAGAACATGTTCAACGTTCTTCTGCTGGTCGCTTCATTCCTCTCGTTTCTAAGCGGCTTCACCTCCAATGATCCAACCTCAGTTCAGATGGGTCTTGCAATATTTGTCGTAGTTGTTTCAAACACAATCTTCAGCCTTTTTCAAGAGTATAGGGCCGAGAAGGCTATGCAGGTGATAAGAAGCCTCATCCCCACCAAGACAAAGGCCATCAGAGACGGTCAAATGAGGGAACTTGACGTGACCGATGTTGTTCCTGGAGATATTCTGGCTTTCGAGGAGGGAGATAGAGTACCAGCTGACCTGCGGTTAATCAGTGCATTTGAGGTTTCCGTTGACAACTCGATATTGACAGGAGAGTCTGAGCCTCAAAGGCGATTTGCTACGATGTCTCCGGAGATGGAGACAAGCACGCCCTATGATGTGCACAACATTCTCTTTGCTGGAACCACTCTGGTTTCAGGAGTCGCCAGAGGCGTTGTGTTGTCAACAGCAAAGGATACCGAGTTCGGGAGAATTGTTTCCTTATCCGGCGAAGGGCATGAACCTATGAGCCCCCTTGAGAGGGATATAGACTACACCGCTAGACTGAATTTCCTGTTGGCGATTGGTGTGAGTCTAATCTTCTTTTCGGCAGCTCTGTTTTTTGTCAAACTGAACCTCGCCACGAGTATACTGTTCGCAATTGGCGTGATGATATGTCTAGTACCAGAGGGCTTCCAGCTGACTGTCTCTCTTTCGCTAGCTCTGACTGCTCGTAGGATGGCTGAGAGAAATGTTGTCGTGAAACGACTTTCCTCTGTTGAAACGGCTGGGTCA
>JBGQMW010000014.1:0-48815 GCA_041500785.1 Bathyarchaeia archaeon | reverse complement strand
GCAAGTCTCTGTGGTTCACCAGTCACTTCAACTCTGTGAACTCGGTCATCACCGTAGGTCCTTCGCAAATCGTCTACAGCTTCATCAAAGATGTAGCTCCTGCAAATGTGGATTTCTTCCCCGGACTGTATTTTTAATCCAACGATTAGTTGGGACACAATCCTTGAAGATTGGAAGAGATACTCTTTATTGTGGAAACGGCTGGACTGGAAAAATTTCACGTCTATCAGATCATATTTGAACTCTTGGGTTTCATCACGAAAGGCAGCTATGACCACGCCGAAAAGCAGATCTCCACTACCCGCATCATCTATGGTGAGTGTCATTGGGTATTGCCTTCTTCTCCCTGATGGATACTTCAAGCTCGTATAAAAACAGTCCAAAGATTTCCATGATAGAAGACAAACATGCAAAGCGCACGCCTGCACCTGATGCGATTCGAAAAAAGATAGAACGGATCGCTTGAAAGTAGTCCTTCAGAAAACGCAGAAACGACGGACTACTACTTCTGTCTTGCCCGCCAACATTATTACGCATGCGCACGCGCTTAATAATATGTACTACATGAATACGTGACACGTGTTGCCGTGTGATAATACCAAATTGAGCCGGTTTTGAGACGCATTTGAGACATGATTGAAATCCTAATAAAGGCGAACTCGTCGCCGGTTTTGGGTTTGGATAAAACTTTGCCCAAACCAACCAACTTTTACTTGACACGTGGGGAAAACAGGTGGTTAGCAGGGTGTATACTGGGTTCTGTAGTGACGTACAGGTAATAGTAGAAGCAAGTCATTATAGGGTAGGCAGATAGGCAGTATCGGAATCGAGTATGCGCCGATGTTTTGCGGAAAAGTTATAGCTGAACCACGAGAACTAACCAGAATTGCGAACTAGAAGAGGTGAAAAAAGAATGAAGACAACAAAAGAATGGAAGCTGATTAAGGCACATCGTTGCCTGAAATGCGGCGGCAAGTGCAAGGAAGATAAGACCAAGAGAATGGTCATTGGTAGATTCTGGTATTGCCCTAAATGTGATGGAAAGCCAGTAGCATTGATGAAGAGGCGATTGAATGAAAAAGGTGACAAAATTACCACAACCAAATGATTTTTCTTGCGATATGTATAACACACAAGGGTAAAGTTTTATCCAACCAACCTACTTCACGATTGTCTGACCGACATATCGAAGTAGGTCCTCCAACGTTTCATGATACACTGCGGGCAAGTTTGGAGGCAATTCGTCCAGACTGAAGAATCGGGCATCTAGTGTTTCATCTGTTGTAGCCTGCAATCGTCCACGCCACTCCTTGACCAAGAAAACAATACTGAGAGGTTGGTATGGGTCGCCGTAGGCGGTAACAAAAGAAAATCTGGGCTCTGAGTAAATCGCAATGGGCACAGCAGAAACGACCTCCAACCCAGATTCCTCCTTGACTTCACGTTTCACACAATCCATTATGGACTCGCCAAGTTCTATGCTGCCTGCTGGCATTACCCAGTTGTTATTGTCTTTACGGCGTACAAACAGAACCCGCCCTGCTGCGTCTTGGACAATGGCTCTAGCCGTTATGGCAAAGAGTTTCCGTTGACCAACGAGTTTGCGGATTTGTCCAAGATATGAGTCTTCATATTTGATAGTCATTCTCAGTCATTCTCGCTGTGGTACAGGCACGCATTAAGGAAGTTTCTACAAACGAGTGTTGGACAAAGAAGGGATAAAACTTTACCCCAACCAACCAAATGCATAACGGAACTTGAATGAATCAATTCGCAAATGAAGTGTATGCACGAGGTATTTCGATTTTCTTTATGTTTTAAGGTATTCAGCAAAGATGCGACGTTGAGCTGTTCTCATAATCTCGGACAGAGTCGACATCGAGATACCGAGCTTATTAGCCAGCTTTAAGCCGCTTATTCTCCTCGGATAATCGAAGTACCCTGATGAAAAGGCTATACGAATTGCCGCCTCTTACCTTTGGGTCAGGATTCCTTTTTCGCTCAAAGCAGTGATTCTGTCTATCTTGACGTCGCATCCACATTTCTCAAGTCTATCTGAAACATCCCCAATGGTTCTGTTGTTATCTGTTATTAGGAGCCACTTCATTCGCCCCTTTTGAATGTCAACTGGGAAAACCAGAAAGGCTTTTGCTATGAAAATGTTTTGGAGAGTCTATCCGATTTATGTGGTGCCAAAGAGCAGACTAAAACGTATTGAGGAAATCAGAGACAAGAAAGAAATGTAAGATTTCTTTGACTCTGCGAGTCCAGAAAGAACAAAGAAGCTACGAGAAGAGATTGGGCACTCCAGAGAAACTGAAGAAGAAAGATATGAGCCCAAACGTAAACGTGCCAAGAGGGTCTTTCTGACCGTGATTAGCTGGGATGAGAGTTTTCGTGCGCGCTTTCATGAAACGGCTCGTTTGCCGACTAGTTTGAAGAAGTCACGTTCAGTCAGTATGCCGACCAGCTTCTCATCATCATCTACAACAAGTAACGCCCCGACGCTTTTTTCTTTCATGGTTCTCGTTGCTTCATCCACCTTCGCGTTAGGGTGGATGGTTACCAGTTTCTTCGTCCCTATTTGGAGTGCGGGAGTTTGAAGAACTTGGAGTATGGTTCCGGAGCGCAGGTGTTGAAAGACTTCCCCCGATCCGAAAAACCTAACGACATCCATAGCTGTGACTATCCCCACGAGTTTGCCCTGCGAAACAAGAGGCAGGCGACGAAAGCTCTTTTCCACCATTTGTTTCTCAGCTTCTATGATCGTTATTCCGCTGTCGGCAGTGACCACTTTTTCTGTCATCAAAGCTGCAACACTAACTCCTCTGGCCTTTCCCTGGAAGACGCTTAACATGTCTCTTTCCGTGACGATTGCCTGTACTCTGTTCGCGCTGTCCACAACTGGCAGACCGCCTACTCCGTGTTGTTTCATAAGCTCAATCGTGCTGCTTATGGTGGCAGCCTTCTCGATTGTGGGCGGGTTTGGTCGCATAATAGACTTGACGGGTTCATTTATCGCTTTGAAGAAGGAACCGTCGAATTTCCGTTCAATGATTTCAAAGTTCTTTCCTCCTCCCAAATAGTCTACGATGTCAGTGCTTGTGACTATTCCCTGAAGTGCCTTCGTTCGCGGTTCTACGATAGGTATTCGGCGGAAGCCTTCCTGGGCCATAATGTGAACTATGTCATAAACAGAAGTCGCTAATGATGCCGTGATAACTGGACACTTGGCAATTGTCATGACTTCTCCGTCGTGATCAGACCCTTCAGGTTTCAGTCTTGCCAACCCACAAACTCTCCTTTTCTCCTGAACCTCCCACTACTTTCACAGTTTGGTGAATCCAGTTGCGAACCTCGAGGAACTGGTTCCTTATCAACTGGACACAATATAAATCCACGGGTGTCATCTTGACGAGGGCGTGTGCGCGATACTGCTTGTGTTATCCCCGCGCGCTAGACGTGTCCACTTTGAGTGCTATTTCAGCCTAGACTCGCGCGCGAAGTCAAGTTGTTTTGCCTAAGCCTATTTGACTGTTTTCTCAAGTTCTTGAACGAAATGCTCGAGTTGTTCTAAGCCTAGGTTCCAGAAGTCTGCTTTGGCTACGTCAACACCGACTACTCGGCCGATCTCTATTGGAGACATGCTACTTCCCGCTGACAAGATCTTTTTGAATTTCGGAACAAATCTCTTGCCTTCTTTTCGATACATATTATACAGCGCGTAGACAAACATCTGGCCGTAAACGTAGGGGTAGTTGTAGAATCTGAAGTCAGGTATGTAATAATGTGGCTTCATCGCCCATTCTGCGTCCATCTCTTTGAACCATCTCACTGAATTTCCGTATATCCTGTTTCTTGCGGCCGTCCAAAGCCTGCATATGGTTTTGTATCCCAAGTATTTGCCTTTCTCAATCGCCTCGTAAAGGTTCTGCTCGAACCACACTCGCGCAGTCGCTTGGAAAGCCGCCATGCCTACCTCGTCGAGAACATGGCAGATGATCGCCTGTTTCTCTTTGTCTGATTTTGATTTGGTCAGAAGGAGGTCTGTCAAAAGCAGTTCGCCGAATGTCGATGCCGTTTCCGCGACGATCATGGGTATTCTCCCGTTCAGTATTGTTTGATTCTGTTGCCAGTAGTAGTCGTGGGTCGCGTGACCTATTTCATGGGCTATCGTGTAGACGTCATTTAACGATCCATTGAAGTTGTTTAGAATAAACGCTGTTTTGCCGCTGTACCAGCTTGAGCACCACGCACCGTTCTGTTTTCCGAATCTGGGCGAAGAGTCCAAGTGGTTTCGGTCAAACATGTCTTTTGCCGAGCAGGCATACTCTTTGTCAAAAGCGCTGTAGGCTTCAATGACCAAGTTTTTCGCTTTTTCATAGCCCACCTTCATTTTTGGCGCCTCCGGCAAAGGTGCAACTATGTCATGGCAACCCAATTTTGGTAGTTTCATCATTTTTGCTTTGAGTCGGAGGTATCGCCTGTACAGATTGACGTGGCTTTCGATGGCCTTGAGCAGATTGTCAATTATGTGTTTGTCAGTGTCGTTGGCGACGAAACTTGCATGCATGAAAGAATCATGCTTTCTTCGTTTGCACACTGTTACCCAATCGTTGCAAATGCTCCGGAGCGCAGCTGAGAAAATCTCTTCGTCCTCCCCAAGCTGCCTGTAAATTGAAATGTTGGCTGACTCTCGTGTTCTACGGTCAGGATGCGGCAACAGGCCGTTGGCTTCTCCGTATGAAAGAGTTTTCTTCTTGCCCTCGACTCTTACTTCGAACATTCTGGTGTTAAGCCATTTCGATTGAAGATCTTGCCATGCTCGTATGCCAAATTGGTCCTTCTCAATGACGAGTTGTTCCTCAATTTCCGAGAGTTGGTGGGGAACTTCTCTGCTGAGACGTTCCAAGAAGTGCCTGTAACTAGTCAGAATCTTGTCTGAAACAATCTTCCGATTGCCGTGAACAAGCTGTCCTACTTCAAGTTCGAAGAAAGCCAACGTTTTCCCGATTTCCGCTTCTGCCTTTTTCACAACATCATAGAGTGATTGCGTCTCAGGCAAAGTCATATTCGCCGCAAACGACAGCCCAGCGAACAGGGTGATACCCTCCAACTTCGCGAGAAAAGTTTCAAACTCTCTGACGCAGGTTAAGAGCTCTTTTGCTGAAAAATCCTTGATTCTTCCATGATATTTTCTCTCTAAGTCCCTGGCCATTCTGTTGGCTGTGTCAATCGCCTCATGAACCGCGGGATCTGTTGTACTCGGAAATAGCTCAGAAAGGTCCCAAGGAATCTCACTCTTCGGCATAAGACTCTCTTTCCTTGAAGTGATATGAACCGTACCAAGCCCTATATATGCTTACATAACGCGCGCGCGAGCGAGAAACTGGCAACTTGACTCCGACGAGACCGACGGGCACACAAGTCTGGTGCTTTTCTATCATAAATCATAATAGCTTAGCCTGGGGAGTAGTGGGTGGCTAGTGACTCTAAATGAATAGAACTGATTTGAACTTGTTGTTGGTTCTCTGTCTGACGTTGTCTCTGTTTGTGTCAGTATCTACTTTGAGCATACGGATTGTGAAAGCAAGCGATACCATCTACATCAAGGCTGATGGAAGCATCGACCCGATTACGGCGCCGATACTGCGAAGCGGGGACCTTTACACCTTGACGGGAAACATCACAAGCAGCGGAAACGCAATCAAAATCCAGAGAAACAACATGACATTCGACGGCCAGGGATACACTGTGCAGGGTCCAGGATCGTCCGGAGGCACTGGACTGCTCTTGAACAACACGAACAACGTTCTGATACGAAACGTGAACATCATATCATTCTACATAGGGATTAGGCTTTCCTGGCTCGCCAACAACACCATAATAACGCGAAACAACATATCGGGACATTCAGACGGCATTCAAGTCATTGAATCCTCAGGCAACATAACGCTTTCTGGGAACACTTTAAAAGACAACAGTAACAGTGGGGTCTGGATTCAGGATTCATCGAACAACAACACGATTTCCGGTAACAGCTTAACCAACAGCGGGCACGGAGTAATGTTGAAGCAGTCAACCTACAACACGGTATCAAAGAACAACATAACAGGAGGCTACGGCGTCACAGTTGACCAAGGTTCCATCAACAGCGTTTCAGAAAACAACGTGTCTGGCAGCCCGTACGGAATAATGCTCGTAAATTATGCCAGTTACAACACTGTCTCGAAAAACAATGTAAACGGAAGCGTTTGGATCGGCCTCAGGCTGTACGACCACGCAGGATCGAACGATGTACTTGACAATAATGTAACGAACAGCGGAACCGGCGTTGATTTAGATCGTCAGTGTGCGAGCAACGCCATCTTTGGAAACGACATCGCATTCAACGCCATAGGCATATCGATCGACGACTCGCCAGACAACCAAATCTACCACAATAGAATCCGAAACAACACAGAACAAGTGTACACGGATAACACCCCAAATGTTTGGGACAACGGCTTCCCATCGGGCGGTAACTTCTGGAGTGACTATCAGACCCGATATCCAAACGCCACAGAGATAGATGCTTCAGGCTTGGGGGACACGCCGTACTTCATAGATTCGCACGACCAAGACAATTACCCGATTATTCCAGAGTTCTCTTTATTCGTCGTTGTGCCAATGTTTGCTGTGGCAGCACTGCTCGCAGCCATAGTCTGTAGGAGAAGAAAGCAGTCTACTTGATTCTCTTTTAGCGCGCATTATTTATGGATCGTCTTTCACTAAGCCATTTTAGGGACAAGCCAGCGCGCCGCGTGCGCATTCCTTTACCGTTTGATGATGTATTGGCGGGCTATTTTCCGACGATCTGGACGTTTTCAAATCTGATGTATGGGGTTATGCATCTGCCTGCGATCAGGGTTTTCCTGGAGATTCCTGAGATTTGGTTGAGCAGGCCTGGTGCTTTGTGGTCTTCTGCGTCTTGGCTGTCAAGCAGGAATCCGTTTATCTGGCCGCCTTTGAGCGGTGTCGACAATTCTCCTTTCTCGATGAGATAGGCATTTCTGATTTCTGATCCGAAAGATGTCGTGACGGAATCCGAGGAAGAACTGGACAGTTGTTCCAGATAGATCCCTTCTTTCATTGTGGCGATCATCTCTTCTAGGCTCATGTCGCCGGGTTCGACCGTGATGTTTGTCGGTTGCACGGAAGGCAGCATTGGATATTTGAGGTCTGCTCTCGTGAAGGCAAGTGAAAAGGCTGGAAGCTTCTGTCCGTTTCCGGTTGAATCAAGATTTGAAGCCGCCGCGTACATTGCATCGTAGAGGAAGCTCTTGTGTATCCCTTTTTCGATGAGAGTCGTTCTTGTTTGGGGGGTTCCTTCGTCGTCGAAGGGTGACGACCCAAGAGCGTAATCGAAGACTCCGTCATCGTGGACGGTGAGTTCCTCGCGGCCCACTTTTTCTCCTTTCTTGAGTCTGGACATTCCTCTGAACAAGGTGGATCCGAGACAGTGAAAGCCCACGGTGTTGGGAAGTATGTTTCCAAGGATCTGGGGGGCGAAGATCACCGGTACCTTCATCGTTCTCGGCACCTTCGCTCTTAAAGAGTCTTCAGCAAGTTTTGTCCAGTTGGGTATCTGTTCGGACAGTTTCAGGTCCTCTAGTCTTCTAACGAAGATCACGGGCCAATATTCTGCAAGTTTGCCTTCCCGCTCGGCCTTCAACGCCAGCTCAACATAGAGGAACGTCTCTTTTTTCTCCGCCCGCAATCCTTCGCTGTTACCGATCATAGTGGAAAGGTTGTATGTTCGGAGTTTCCCGAACGTTGGCGTTACCGTTCTTGATTTTCCGAGAAGTGAGACCAGTTCTTCTGTCTTCTCGTTCACGACTGCTTCCGGCGTCGAGGTGATCTTGGAGTCAGCAACTCTCACATTGGGGTATCTTGAGGGTCTTGGAATTGCGTAGCCTGGAAATTCGGTGATTCTGGCTCCGACAGTCGCTGTGTCCAGACATTTCTTGACTTGTGAGGGTTGAAGGGAATTTCCCGTTCCGATGCCAATGCCGACCTTCTTGTTCTTGGGCACCATGACCCTGACGGCGTAGCCCGAATTCGTTATCGGCCCTCTCACGGTCTCAACGTCAAAGTTGCGGAGTTGAACCTCGTATTCCTCGGCGGTCTCAACGTAGATATCCCATTGGCTAATGTTTTCTTGTTGCAGAGTTTTCTGAATCGAATCTATTTCGCTCATCCTTGACCCACCACTGCTTCAGCTCGAATGTAAACGCCGCCGTCTCCAACTGGCACGAAATCCTCGTAACCCTTGCCACATGTTCCAGATTCAGATTCGAACTGTTCTCTTTTTCCAACGGCGTCTATCGACGAAATGAATTGGGGAACGTTTTCGGTTAGCGTGAGAGATGAAAGGACTCGACCGATTTTCCCTTTTTCAATCAGGTAGCCTTTCTTGCATTTCAACTCCATGCCTCCTGCAAGCGGGTCCTCCATTCCTGAAGTGGTGTGCATGAGCATGACTCCGTTGTCAACTTCTTCCACCATTTCTTCAAGACTGTAATCGCCCGGTTCAACGTACGTGTTTGTCATGCGAACAAATAGTTTACGCAGAAAGCTTTCTCTCCGTCCGTTTCCGGTTGGCTCAGTGCTCATCGCCGATGCCGAGTATCTTTCATGTAGGAAACCGTCAAGAACCCCGTTCTTCAAGATGTAGTTTTTCTTGCTCTTCACCCCTTCATCGTCGAAGAGGAAGGAGCCGAATCCGCCGTGAAGTGTTCCATCGTCACAAATGTTCAGTTTCTCAAAACCGATGCGTGTTCCAAAATGAGGCAGCAGATAAGACCTTTTCCGAACTACCTGATCGGCTTCACAACCATGTCCAAAAGATTCATGTGCAAACGTGCCCGTCATGCCCTGGTCCAGAATAACCTTGAAATGCCCTGACGGAGGAGCGGAAGCCTCCAAGAGACTGATTGAACTGTCAACGACTTCCTTCACGGCCTGCTCTTTCAAATCTTTCACGAGCTCAAACCCTGAAGTGCCCCCGCAGGACAGATAGTCATAATCCATTCTGCCAGCCTCTTTGGCAATCGGCACTATGAAAAGAGTTGTCCTCGGAATAACCTGCCGCAGCACACTGCCCTCAGTGTTGGCAAAGATCCTCTCCGAAATGAAGTCAGAGTAGGCAACCCTCGCGTTAACGATCCTCTTGTCTCTGCCTATGACGTCTCGATGGAATCCTCTGAGATGTTCCAGTTTCTCTTCAACATCCACTTCAGACGGGTTAATCTTGACGCTCAACTCTTCATCCAATTCCCAAGGCTTCAGCTCCTGGAGCTTCACAGAATTTCTGGACAAGGGCTCAAAACTGGCCAGCTTTCTTGCCAACTCCACCGCGCGAGCAGGCGAGAGGTCATGCGTACTCGCTTCTCTCCATTGTCCCAGCCTGTAAACTCTCAGCACGAGGCCGCGGGTTGCTACGGGTGTGGAAACGCGTTCCTCCACGTTGTCTTTCACTATCGAGACACCCTCGGCCCTTTCATAAAGGGCATCCGCGTACTCAACGTCATTTTCCATCGTTTGAATCGCCTTCGCCAAGAGATCTTTCGCCCCTTCCGAAGAGATGTGCTCTGCCATAGTATCTCCGCTGAGACTATGCACCGGCCTGAATTTAAGGAAAGCTCACCAGATGAAATCACGATTTGTTACTGTTAGCGCGCGGTAGAAGAGTCTCCATGTGACAATTAGCCGCACTATGATGAGAAAGGTTTTAGGGTTAATTGCGGAAATCCGAGATGACACTGCTAGAAACCTTTTAATCAAATATCATGGGATACTCTGCATACTAGAGAATCAACATGTTAGAGAAGCATGTTCAGGATATGATCATGTGAAGGTTCTAATAATAGCAGATGACCCTGAAGCACCTGCATTTGACCAAATTATCGGACTAAGAAAGGCTATCGAAGAGCTTGTTGGGAAAGTCGATTTGCTGGCTTTTTCGAGAGATTGCATCTTCTTCAATCAGAAAAAGATAGGTGAGAAGGGAGATACGAACGTCGGATCTTCCCAGAATATTCTAGCGAAAAAACGGTACACCCTAATCATCGTTTCTTTGGGAACTGACAATCTCAAGAAACTGTTCTTTGAAAAATCGAACATAATGCAGTATCTGAGAAACTCTCCTTCTCGTGTTAGGATGTATGTGTTTGGAGCATCAAAAGATCTAAACGAAATACTGGCCAGTAGAAGTGTTGATCTCGTTCCGTATTCTAGACCAGGTGTAGCCAAACTAACGCAAGAATTCAGGAACGCCATTCTAGATTATGTCAGGAACGAACAAAGTCAAACCTAGGACATCTGAAAATGGACGAAAAATGGGAATATGCAGAGACGATCAATGCGAACTCGTCAGTTTTCGTCTGTGACGTTGACAACTTTGATGAAAGACTTCTATGGATCCTCAAAACCATTGTGAAAATAGAGATTGTAGAATCTAGGGAACCGCGCCAGCTTGTTGCTAAATTCAGACTTTAACAGATTTTATTCGACAACTGTCCTTCCGTCAAAACATCGAGACACATGACAAGAAAGAACCCAGACTCATTAAAATCTATTTTTGTCCGAATTTAGCAACGGCCTAGCGCGCGCAGTTCTTCTCCTTTCTTCTGCGTTTTGTGGGTTGATTGTGTCAGGGCCGAATCAGACTAGTAAGAAATCGATCCGCGTAGAAAAAGAGTAGGGGGCAGTTCAGCTCGGTGGCTGTTTCGCGTTTGTTTCCTGTGTGGTTTTTGGTCTTCTTCGGCGTAGTATCATGGCTGCAGCGACTATGATTATTACTGCGACTGTTCCGACGATTATGATTCCTGTTGCGTTCAGTGGTGAAGTCGTGGCTGTCGTTGATGTTGATAGGTAAACTGTTAGGGTCGGGTCGTGTTCAACTCGGTAGCCGCTGTAGTTTCCGTAGCCTATAATGTAGAAGTAATTGGCGCGGCTCATGTTTGTTATGGTTTCTCGGGCTCTTGTGTACAGTCCTGGGTACATGTGGGCAACGACGAGTGGGAGAAACTTCATCAGGCCCATGTGGTACACGAAGAGACCGGCATTTCCTGCGAAGCCTGCTGCTTTGGCAGTTCTGGCTGTTGCTTGGTTGATTGTGTAATTTTGTTCCGTTTGGTCAGATGTGTAGTTGAAGAGTTTGTAGGTGTTTTTTGCGCCGAAGTTGGCGTCGCTGATTTTCTCGCCGTCGTCAGTGTAGGTGCTGATTGAGGTGTTTGTTACTGGGGTTTCTGTGTCTGTCACGTTTTGGCCATTTGACGTCGTGCTGTAGGTTTTTCGGTCAGCCAGGATCGATGATTGGAAGTTTACGACGCTCATTTTGATTTGGTTGTTTTCGATGAAGTTGTAGATGGTGTCACTACCTATTCTCGCGCCCAGCCAGTACGTTCCCGTGCTGTTGTAGTGCACCCACAGTAATGGTATCCCGCCGAGCAGGAGGTCACGCATTCTGCCGATTATGTGGTTTTCGGTCAGTGTTGCGGTGTGGGCTGTTGGGTCAATGGTGAGATTGTATGTGAAGGTCAGTTCATCGTACACTGTTATGGCGATTGGCCAGCTGTTGTCGAAATGCGGATTGACGGGGTCGATCCATGTTCTCCACCAGAGTGCCGTCAGGTTTGTGTACTTCATTCCCCATGACCATTGAAGCTTGTCATCTGAGTATGTTAGTGGAATTGTTTCTGTTTTGCTGTTGAGGATCGGAAGCGTGGCGTTCAGGGCGGTCAGGTCGAAGCCCATGCTGAAGGACGCCCAAAGGGTGTCATGGATGTCAGGGGAGTCTGGGTAGATTGAGCTGCTTGTTTCATTGAAGGCCAACAGCATAAGGAAGGTTGAAGCCAAGAGCACGTCACGCGTGCGGTTGTTCGTCTTGTAGTGCATGATGAAGGATTGCATGGGGATTCTGAACGATTCTGGTCCTCCGAACGTTACGTTGTCCAATCCAGCATAGAATAGTTGCAGCCCGCTTGTGTTGATGTAATTCATATACAGGTATGCGTGGTGACTGCTCGGTGGAGCCTGCAACCCATTAAGCGTGGCGTAAGCTCTTGCGTAGTCCATGAAGTCAACTGTCTTTGAGAAGCTTTCAAGCAGAAAATCCTCCTTGACCAATGTGTCCGCGTTCACTATTGGCGATATGATGCTGACTAAAGCTATGCTAGTTAGCAATGCTGCGAAGAGTTTGTTCTTCATTCTATTCCTCTCTTGCCTTTCTGGATTGATCTAACTTAGAGTATTTGTCAAAGGATATAAACTCAGGATATGGTATCGCGCGCGCCGGTTTGTCCTATGATCGAATGGGCATCACTATGCTATGATAGAGAATAGTGATACTGTGTTCATAAACGTTTTATCAAGCGTCGAACGTTCAATGCAAATATTCCTCGAGGAATGAGCGAACAGAGAAGACGATTAGATGACTGAACATGCTGCAGAGTCTTCAGTAGAAGTGGCAGACGACTTGAATGAGAGAAAGCCGATAAGAGTTTTGCATGTCGATTACGAGAGTAGCCTATTGAAAGAAGAAGCTTTTAAAGAATCTGAGGAAAAATACAGAAAGTTGTTCGAGGAGGCAATGGACGCTATCTTTGTCGCCGATGCTGAAACAGGTATTTTAATAGACTGTAATCGTGCGGCAACGGAGTTAGTCGGCAGAGCCAAAACGGAGCTGATCGGCAAACACCAGCGGATCCTCCATGCCCAGCAAGAAATCGTTGAAGAAGGAATGAGCAGGACTTTCAAGCAGCACGTCAAAGAAAGAGAAGGACAGGTTTTGGAAACACAGGTCATGACGAAAAAAGGCGAAATCAAGGAAGTAGCAATAAAAGCGAATCTCATTGAGCTTAGAGGTAAAAAAGTGCTTCAGGGGATATTCAGAGACATCACCGAACACAAACAAATGGAAAAAGCCTTGCGAGATAGTGAAGGAAACTATCGAAGCATATCCAAAAAGATGTCGGGTTTGATGAAAAGCTCTGCGGTACTGCTCAGCTCAACAGACCTACACAAGCGACTGCAAACCATTCTAGAAGTCGTTTGCGAGCAGGGATGGAGAAGAGCTGTCATAACTCTAAAGGACGAAAACCTGGAAACAACAGATGTTGTAGCAGCAGGATTGACCAAGGAAGAATCAGAGCATCTGAGGGGTCATCAGCCATCCGGTGAAGTATTACGTAGACGCCTGAGTTCTATGTTTGAACAGTATCGCCTGGGCGAGTTCTACTATCTGCCATGGAGCGACCCACTTGTTCAAGAACAGTTCAAGCACGCAGTCCCAAGTAAGATGCTAAAGGAGGAGACGCTTGACTGGAACCCTGATGATTTGCTGTATATACCGTTGCGATTGCCCGACGGCAAAGTCGTGGGCATAATGAGTATGGATGACCCTGAAGATGGTCGACGACCAACCAGAGAATCCCTTGCCCCTCTTGGACTGTTCGCCTATCAAGCTGCCACAGCAGTCGAAAACGCAAGACTGATACAGCAAGTCAGAGAATATGCGCAACACTTAGAGGAAAAGGTAGAAGAGCGAACCAAACAGCTGAAGGAAATGCAGCAACAACTTCTCAAGTCCGAAAGACTTGCCGCCATAGGAGAGCTAGCGGCCATGATTGGCCACGACCTGCGCAACCCGTTAACCGGCATCGCAGGCGCCACCTACTACCTACAGACAAAATGCGGCTCGAAAATTGACAACAAATCGAAAGAAATGCTCAGGATCATCAGGAAAGACATTGAAAATTCGAACAAAATCATAAACGACCTTCTGGAATACTCGAGAGAGATAAAGCTTGATTTGGATGAGAGCAACCCCAGGTTAATCGTAAAGGAAGCTCTATCCGCTGTCAAGATTCCTAGAAAAATTCGCGTAGCAGATCTAGCAAGAGACAAGCCGAAGATAAGAGTTGATACAGACAAGATGAAGAGGGTGTTTGTGAACATGGTCAAGAACGCTATTGACGCCATGCCCAAGGGCGGCAAACTGACAATAGAAAGTAGAGAATCAAACGGTGATTTGGAAATTGTTTTCTCAGACACAGGGGTTGGTATGTCGGAGGAAACTTTAAGGGATATCTACAGACCGCTTTTCACCACTAAAGCGAAAGGAATGGGTTTTGGCCTGTCTATTTGCAAACGGTTCGTTGAGGCACACGGTGGCAAGATATATGCAAGAAGCACCATCGGTAAGGGAAGCACGTTCACTGTAACGCTTCCTATTCAGCCTCACATAGAGGAAAGTGAGAAAGTCTGGGTGAAAATGCCTGAACATGTTGTCAATAGGTAGCATAAGCGCGCCCTTCTTTTCGTTTTTTTCCTTCCGCGTCCTCTCTCAATTTTCAACTGTCAAATGAGAAGGCTTTACAGCCCTCAGAAGACCTTAGCATGCTTCCCTAAGCTTTCCCATGATGACCTTAGTTTTTGACATCGCGCGCTTGCCCAGATTCGTGAGCAGAAAAGAATCTATGATAGTTTGGCCGGGTTCGCAGTGTGGGCTAAAAGCGCTCGCGTGGCCCGAAAGCGTGCGCTAGAGAAGAATTCCGATCACGACGGAGACCATTCCCAATATTATGGCTACTACTCCCCTAAATATCACCAAACCTTCGGTGTCGTACTCACCAAAACCAACGCTGATCAAACTTTCACCATTCTTGACTGTTTTGTTGTCATCTTCTTCAGAACTAGATAGACGCGCAATCCATATGATCCCGCCTATGATAGTGGCCAAACCAAGAATGAGAAAACCAAAGGAAAGCGGAGTATTCACCGTTACCCTACTCTATGCAACTCCTATTGCCGATCCAAGCTATTATCTGTTTCGCGCGCGACTTCCATAGCTCAGAGCTGAAGCTCCATTGACTTCGCAAATCCTTTTTTCACGACTCTCAAACGTAACAGTAGAAAACTCGAGACTTTTCAGAATGTGAGAGAAACATCAAACGTAACAAATCACTTAGCGCGCTAAACAAGAAGATCGACTAAATTAGTGGGCGGTTCTCAGACTCAGTCATCAGGAGCATCAATCCCTATCTCTCTGTGCAATTGTTTCCTGAATACTATCTGGAATCTTCAACTTCATGATTTGTTAATCGAGCATTAATTATATCCATGGCAAAAGCCCCAGTGTAGGTGTTCGATCGCTTCTAGGATAAAAATATCGATCTTTTGCTCTGGATTCTTGATTTAGTCTCGATTGAAATTATAGGTAGGCCTCTGTTGCGTATCTTTGCATCATTCTATGACTGTTAAAGTGGTAAGCGATTTTTCCGATTGAATTCTTCATCATTTTTATCCACTCGCCTCTTCTGCTGTAGAACATCGGAACAATTATGTATTCTAGCTTATTGTAGAGATCATCTAGCTCTCTCCTTCGGCCTTCTTCCGCCGAAATATTTTCGTTCGGTTGTGGTCCTATTGCCCAGCCTGTAACGCCCTCGATCCAACCTTCGATCCACCAGCCGTCCAAAACGCTGAAGTTTATGACCCCGTTGTGGGCCGCCTTCATTCCGCTCGTTCCCGAAGCCTCTAAAGGCCGCAGAGGCGTATTTAGCCAGACATCAACCCCTGAGACTAATTTGGCCGCGAGGTCCATGTCATAGTTAGCTAGATAAACAATCTTTATCTCTTCTTTCAGCTTCTGCATGTAGCCAAATATCTGTTCGATCAGTTTCCTGCCAGAATCATCCTTGGGATTGGATTTTCCAGCAAAGATCAACTGGATTCTGCCTTTTCTATTTGCCCTTTTCAGTTTTTCTAGGTCTGAAAACAATAAGTCCGTCCTTTTATAGCCGGTTGCTCTTCGCGCAAATCCCAGCGTCAAGATGTGATAATCCATGCCTGCATTAGTTACATTGTTGACGTAGTCAATCAACACTTTCTTTCCTTCCTCATGGGCTCGCCAAACATCTTCGTCAAGAATCCCGTCTGCTCTTACAAGCAAATCAGGTTCATTTGCCCATCCTGGAAAATATTTGTCATAAAGGTTCCTGAAGCTCTCGCAGGTCCAAGTGTACGAATGGACTCCATTTGTGATGGCGCGGATTTCATATCCTGGGAACATCGCTCTTGAAGAGTCTCGGTGTCTCTTGGCTACACCATTATAATAATTGCTTAGGTTGAGGGCGAACAGCGTCATATTTAATCTTTCTTGCCCGCCGAGTTTTTTTAGGACATCGAGGGATACGGGGTCTCCTAGCACTTCTCGAACCAGATCGTAGGAGAATGTGTCATGCCCTGCCTCGACAGGGGTATGCGTGGTGAAAACGCATAGGTTTCTAACTTTCTCGATGTCCATACCCTTCTTTTGCAGCAACTCGAGGGCGAGGAGACTGGAATGGCCCTCGTTCATGTGGTACTTTCGAACTCCTAAACCCAAGGCGTCCAGTATTTTCACGCCGCCGATTCCAAGAACAATCTCTTGCTTGAGGCGGTATCTTTCATCCCCGCCGTACAAAAAGGAAGTAATCTCCCTATCCTGAGGATTGTTCCCTTCTAGATCAGTGTCGAGAAAGTAGACGGAAACAACACCGCCTTTTTGGCTCTTCACCGTGTAAAGCCAGGGCTTGACGGCCACGTCTCTTTTCTGAATTTGCACTTTCACCTCCGTGGAAAGCAGCCGCATATGTTCTGAGGGTTCCCACGGGTCGGGATGTTCTACTTGTTTTCCATCGCTGGTTATCTCTTGCCTGAAATGTCCTTTCTTGCTAACCAACGTAATTCCCACCAGAGGAACTCTCAGATCTGCACTTGATCTGATCGTGTCCCCTGCGAGAATCCCTAAACCTCCGTTGTATGTGTGAATGTTATTCGACAGCCCAATTTCCATTGAGAAGTAAGCAATTTTTTGTCTCATTAAGTAGGCTTCTGACTCAACCACTTTTCCAGGTCCCTGTGACGATGATGTTTCAGCTAACAATGAAGCTGCTAACTGATAAAGCCTCTCTTAACGCGCTCACGTGATAACCGCGCGCGCTTAGGTGTTCGCAGACTTGATAAAGGCAAGTCTATTCATGGCGTTTACTATTAGATACTCGTCAAATCCAAATAGCATATGAGACTTCGCGCGCTTAACCCTCGCTCTATTCCCAGACGAGCAACGCTTTTATTGTCCTTGAATCATTTGAGATCGGAATTGAGGTTGGCTGCAATCCTAGATCGGCATGCACGCTTGAAGGATGAACCGTCGCAGACAAGCGCATGCTGGGAAGGATCAACATGAGAATCCTGTTCATCGAGCCGCCGAAAGACTTCTTTTTTGTGATGGGTGAGTACCTGCCACCGCCATACGGAATCATCCAGCTGGCTGCTTATCTGGAAAAGGAAGTTAAGAACGTGGATATTGAAATCCTCGACTGCAACGCTGAGCAAGTGGATTGGAAGGGAATGGAAAAGCGAATTGAATCTTCTAATCCTGACATCGTTGCATCGAGTTCTTTGGCAACCTGCAACACCTACGTCGTTGCTAGGACGCTTGAAACGGCCAAGAAGGTGAACCCAGACATCCTCACCGTCACGGGAGGCCAGCATTTTACAGCAACGGCACAGGAAAGTTTGAAGGAATATCCTGTAATAGACGTGATCGTGCGTGGAGAAGGAGAACAGACTCTTTGCGAAATCGTAACCAAGCCAGAAGACAAAGGAAATGCTCTTCCAAGAATCAAAGGCATCTCCTTTCGGCACAACGGAGAAATCATCCACAACCCTTCCAGACCTTTGATTGAGAACCTTGATCAGCTCCCGTACCCAGGTTACCATTTGGTCAAGAACACGATGGACAAGTACCATTTTACCATGATGGCAGGACGCGACAGCAGATACGCTTTGATCGAAGGCTCAAGAGGATGCTCCCATGAATGCTCTTTCTGCACTCAGTGGCGACATTGGCAGGGAAAATGGAGACTGAAAACTCCTAAACGCATCGCTGATGAAATGGAGTTTTGCCACAGAAACTTTGGAAGCAAATTCGTTTGGTTGACAGATGACAACTTCGGCGCGGGCACGCGTGCAAACGACCTGGCTGAGGAGATAATCAAGAATGGAACAGCCGATGAGAAGACGTGGTTTGTGCAAGCTAGATGTGATGACATAATCAGAAACAGGGAAGTCCTGCCGAAACTGCGAAAGTCTGGTCTCATATGGGTCCTTCTGGGAATCGAGAACACTGAACCGTCAACCCTCGAAGCATTCAAAAAAGGCATAACACCGGAGGACGCCAGAACGGCCGTGAAACTTCTCAAAGAGAATGGAATCTTTGCACATGCGATGTTCATAATAGGAGGACGCAAGGACACCGCGAGGTCTGCAGAAAAGCTGAGACAGTTCGCCAATGAGTTGGACCCTGATTTTGTGATGTTCAGCGCCTTGACACCGTTTCCCGGAACAGAGATCTTTGAAGAGGCAAAGCGAAACGGGTGGATCGAAGACTTCAACTGGTCACACTACGACATGGTTCACGCTATCATGCCTACCGAAACGTTGTCAAGAGTAGAAGTCCAGGAACAGCTCTACGAATGTTACAGAAGCTTCTACGGGCCATGGAAAAGGAAGCTTCAAGGAGTCTTCTCGAGCAATAAGATGAAAAGAAGGGTTTTCAGGTACATGGCCGGCAGGTCGCTGGTGGAGCAGTTCAAAAGTCTGTTCATGGGCGCTCCTGCATGAAAACACGTGCAAACCTCAATCTTACCTTGGGATTTATGATTGCTTCTTCGATCTTCGGATCACTGGTAATCCTGCTGATGGTCGTCTACCCGCCTATGACGATGCAGGACAATTTCTGGCGAAAGCCGTTTGTCGGTTCAATCTTTTTCCTGATATGTGCTGGGGGAAGTTTGGTTGCCGTTTCTCCTAGAAAGTGTTCGGTGGCACACGAAACGCAGATGGTTAAATCGTTGATGGACTCGGATGTCAAGACAGATTTTCCTGTTTCTTCAGAAGGGCATCATCCTGATTGTGGAAGATTTTCAGCCCACACGATACGGTTCAAGGGAAACTCCTATTGTGCTGCGTGCACGGGATTGCTCATGGGAGGTGTCGTCGCGATGATCCTGACTGCCCTGTATTTCTTTTTCGGACTCAACGCCGGATCTGTCAGCTTTACAGCTGTCCTGGTCGGGCAGCTGGGACTCGCGTCGGGATTGATACAGTTCAAGTTTAAGAGCTGGACCCGTTCAGCCGCAAACCTGCTGTTTGTTCTTGGAAGTTCCTTCATGCTGATCGGAGTTGATCAACTTGTCGGCAGTGTGTTTGTTGACATCTACGTATCAGGCTTGATAGTTCTGTGGATTCTTACCAGAGTCATGATCTCACAGTCGGATCATCGTAGAATCTGTCTTATCTGTGGTTTCTCATGTGGAACTGAAAGAAAGATCAGCGTCTTAGCGTCTGCGACTTAGCCCGTATAGGGCGCCGATGACTATTAGAATTCCGAAGATGATTGCTGCAAATGGCCACACGTCAACCTTCGAAGAAATCATGCCTGATTGCTGCATGAACCATATGACGCCTGCTAGCAGAATTATAGCGCCTATGGCGATACCTACGATTGCGCCTCCTCCTGGGAGGCCGAAGCACTCATGTTCCATTCGCCTGTACGGCTCGCCGGTTCTGCGTCTTCCTCCGCACTCATCTTCGTATCGTTGTTGCCCTGCTTCTCCTACGGTGTATAACGGAGCGCCGCATTGGGTGCAGTTCTTGGCGTCGTCGGGATTTTTGGTTCCACATTTTGTGCAGTAGACCATAGATGTTTCTCCAACCTAATGATTCATAAATGATGTTTTTTAAGACTTTTGGTGCGCGCGCTAGTTCACCTAGTTTTTTCAGGAACTCTTCAGGGCTAAAGCCTTATCCAACTAACGACGCTGCCTATCGAGGCCTTGGGGGTTGTCGTGGAGGCGAGTGGGTAGCTTCCCGTCTGGCAAAACTCCTCCGATAAAAAACAAAGGCTAGAACCGCCAGAACTATGCCTATTACCAGAACAATGCCCATCAAGACCAAAGGGTCAATACCCAAGATAGTCTTCCCCAATGACAGCTCTGCTGCCTGCCTCTAATAAGACTATCTCAGTCAACAAATTCAGATATTGTTGGCTGGTAGGGATAAGGTTTTAGCGCGCTAGGAAGAAGACGTAGTAGTCCATTGTTTCAGGTGGCAAAGAAGGGGTTTTGGGCTTTGCATTTAGGTGAAGGTTATAATCCTTGTTTGTTGTTCCTATTTCTAAGAAGGAAGATTTGTTTGAAACGAACGAGAAAAAAGCGAGCAAGAAGAGAACGATTTTTGAAAAGAATGAAAACCGCGCACACGCGCGCTAACGTTGAGAAAGTGAGGAGGCTAAGAGTAGCACAGGCTCTTCTCGCCAATGCATCTCCATAGTTGAAGGGGTTTGGGTTTTGGGATAAAACTTTACCCCAACCCAACCAACCAACTTTTACTTGACATATGGGAAAAAGGGGTGGTTTAGCAAGGTGTATACTGGATTCAGTAGTGACGTGCAGGTAATAGAAGCAGGTCATTATAGGGTAGGTAGATAGGTAGTATCGGAATCGAGTATACGCTTTAGTTGCGGAAAAGTCATAGCTGAACCCAAGGAACTAGTCAGAATCGTGAAAGGAACGTTTTTCCAAGAGGCATTAAGGTTATGTTCTATTGAAGTCGAAAATATGTGGACAGAGAATGTGCTGGAGAGGTTTTGGAAATGACTGAAAAAGAAAGTTTGGTTAAGAAAGGGTATGACAAAATCGCCGAAGAATATCAAGCTGACCGACACGGATTTGATCACGTGAAAGAACTGGAAGAATTTGCTAGTTTGTTGCCAAAGAATGCTAAGGTCCTTGACGTTGGCTGTGGTGCTGGGATTCCCGTGGCAAAATTCTTGGTGGACTCTGGATTTGAAGTCGTGGGCGTAGATTTCTCTGAGAACATGCTCAGACTTGCAAGAAAGAATATGCCGCAAATATCATTCATCAGGAAGGATATGACCAAACTTGACTTTGCAGACAATTCCTTTGACGGTCTAACAGCCTTCTACTCCATTATCCACGTTCCACGAGAGAAGCATTCTCTATTGTTTAAGAGCTTCAATAGAATACTGAAGCCCAATGGAATTATGCTTGCCTGTATGGGTCCAGACGAATGGGAAGCAACTGAGGATTATTATGGCACCAAAATGTTCTGGAGTCAATATAGTCCTGAGAAATCATTGCGGCTCGTCAAGGATACAGGTTTTGAAGTTATATTCGACAAGGTTCTTGAGAGAGGAAAAGAGAGACATTACTGGATTATGGCTAGAAACAAGAAATAGCTATTTTTGTCTGCAGCCAAGTTCGTTTTCTTTGCTTGGGGTAAAGTCTTATCCAACCAACCAAACTACGCTGCTACTGACTTCCGTCTCTCTAGGCAATTGCAGAATCGATCGACCAGTGTTGCGCTATGACCGTCGCCCTGAAGGATTGCCGTTTTCTTACGGTAGTATCAATATATGGAGGAAATTGATTGATACCAAATGACAAAAGGAGGGTCAGCATGGACTTCTATGAAGCTGTTGAAAAGAGAAGAACCGTCAGGGAATTTCAGTCCAAGTCTGTTGAGGAAGAAAAACTCATGAGAGTTCTCGCGGCAGGATTGAAGGCTCCAACACACAATCACCTCAGGGAATGGGAATTTATTCTGATGAAGGATTTTGGACAAAGAGAGAGAGTCATAGACGCAGCCAAAGGCAAGGATTTTTCTGAGCAGGACTTGAAAAAAGCAACCAGAGAAATGGAAGAGTGGGAAAAGCCAGCATATTTGGCTGCGCTGCCTGTCCAAAAAAGGATGATGCTGACCTCACCAGAACTGCTTATCGTCTGCTTCAGAATGAGAAAACCTTTCAAAGAATGCAAGACGCTCTATGACCTGAACAATCTTGCTTCTGTTTGGGCATGCATAGAAAACATTCTGTTGGCGATGGCTGCTGAAGGATTGTACGGCGTGACCTTCATAACGAACGACACAATGCCGCTGAAGAAGATGCTGAGCATACCCGCTGATTATGAGGTGGCAGCTCTGATTCCGATAGGATATCCAAAAGACTATTTTGTGAAGCAGAGACCAATATCAGTGCAGGAGAAGCTTCACTGTAACAGATGGTAGCGGTAAAGTTTTATCCAACCAACCAAGTCTTTTGAATCGTTCAACTAAATATTGTTTCAGGGTCAAAAGTGACCGTTATTTCCAAGACCGAAAAATCCACCGACGATTTTTGGCGGTCTTGTTTTGATTGGTGCAGTCATTGTCGTTAGTGCTGTTTCCATTTACGTATTCGGGTCCCATGCAGATTCAACTCTAACCATAATTCTCGTTGCGATAGGACTGATTTTGATTGTTTTAGCCATTCCAGTTTACAATTGGGAAAGCGCGCGACGTCTGGTGCGCGATACTGATAAATCTGGCATATTAGAAACTATACGAACGTAATGAACGGCTACGTCACGTTCATCGGCGGTGCGATTGCTCTCATCGGAGTGGTGAGCCTAGTACAGACGCTAGGCAAGGATCCGTCCGAAACCGTGTGGCTTAGGTTCAACATACCAGTTGAAGCACAGGATCTCAGAAGATTTGGAAAAATCGTTTTGCTGATAGGCTTCTTGATACTATTGCTCTCTTTGATACTTCCATGAAAGTCTAGCGGACGCTTTAATCCTACGCAGCGCGCGCTGTGAGTGTATAATGAGTGAGCGTAAGAATGTTAGAGCGGGACCGTTTGGGTTTTGGGGGTAAAGTTTTATCCAACCAACCAACCACTGACGTATGGGGAAAAGAGGTGGCTAGCAGGGTGTATACTAGGTTCTGGTATGAGTAGGCAGGAGCAAGAAAAGGGAAACATTCAAAGCATTTGACGGTAATAATTGAATTAACATGCCTAATCATGAAGAGCATTGTGAAGAAAGTCGAAGGCGATATGGCAAATCATTTTCTGAACTGCACAGGTGGATGGACGAACCCAGTCATATGATGGGTACAGACCACAGAATGTATAGACATAATCCTTACAAAACACCATTAGAAGCAAGGAGAATGTTCGGAGAAAATGCTGACCACGCCTGTTTAGACCACATTCGCCTTGATGAATTGGGGGGTACCAAGCCCTCAGAGGAGGAGCGCAAAGAAACCATGAAACTGAAGTACAAAGACCTTATCGATAAGGTCAACAAATATCATTACGAAAATGAGCCTATCTATTTTGAAGCAATTGCAGACCTTCAGGAATTGCGCAAAGACCTAACCAAATTAAACGACACCAAGCACCTGATTGGAATAGTGAAGCCTTTTCTCATCAAGTGGGGGAGAATGGGTAGAGTCGTTGGTAGAGAAGGTTTAGACTGGAGAGGTCTAGGCGATGGATTGCGAAGTTCAGAGAAGGATTTTGGAAACCTCAGAAAAGAGAGGTTCCAAACTATTGACTTTGAAAAAGACAAGATTTCAGATTCAATCACAAACATATACGGAAAATTAGACCCTCTACCATACTTGGGAAGCCCAACTACTATTTCAAAAACTTTGCATCTTCTTA
Source organism: Bathyarchaeia archaeon (assembly GCA_041500785.1). Taxonomy (GTDB): domain Archaea; phylum Thermoproteota; class Bathyarchaeia; order Bathyarchaeales; family Bathycorpusculaceae; genus JBGQMW01. The sequence continues at coordinate 25,213 of JBGQMW010000014.1, read as the reverse complement.
ATCCAGAGATTTTTGTTATGTGGGACAACAATATCAGGAAAGAATACAAGAAAAAGAACAGTCGTATCCGCGACAATCCTGAGGGGTATTTAGAATTTCTAAAAGAAACTCAAAAACTAATCAGAGACGCTCTAAATGACCGCAAAAAAGAGACTGGAAAAGGATTAGACGAAATTGAAAGGGAAATCAGAAACAAATATAAAAACATAACATTAGCCAAAATCATTGATGAGCTTAATTATGGAGCGGTCCACTCGTTCTAGGTTTTTCCTTTTCCCGTTAGACCTTCACAGGCGCTATCTATGGCACGTGCCAACCCACGTGAAACCTAAATCCTGAACCAATCTCTCCGACGTGCTTCTTTCATTAATTCTTTCAGAGGCTTCAGTTCCAAGCTAGGTGCTCTATTTGCGAATCTCCAACTACTTTTGCTACTGCCACGCGGCTTCTTGTAATACGCGAATCTTATGCTCTCAGTTCCATCTTTCCAACAGATTTGTTGAATGAGAAATAGGAAGTCAGCACTTTCAGAATTGTCCCGAATCCCCACTTCGTCTATGACCTTACCGACGTGGTCGCCGAACTTTGCTTTTCTAGGTAGAGGTGAAATGCCCATAACTCCTAGGTTATGGCAGGGCGTTAAATAGACTTTGCATAACCGATTCGTGGCTCGCGCTGATATTTTGTGGTTGAGTGAATCTCGACCCAACCAACAAGAAATGACCGAACGAAACAGAAAAAAGAGCGTGGAGTTGCCACGCTGCTACTCCCTTCCGTGCTTCTTCATCTCCTCTTCCAAGTCTTTCACAGTCACCTTCGAGCTTGTGCTGTAGCTTTGTATTTCCACTTCAGTATTTCCGTCAGGGTTCACTAGTCTTACTTTGACTCCGTAGAATGTCTGCAAAAATATTGCATGACCTTGGCTTTGCAGTCTCTCTCCATTGTAAGGACTTTCTATCGTCCTCAAGAATTCGGGTCTCTCCCGTTCTCCTTTTTCCCAGCCTCTGAGTATCCACGTCCGATATTCGTTGATTCTTATCGCCCTCTTGAACATCCAATCGCAGCTGGAAGCTTCAAGAATGCTCAGGCAATCCCGAGGAAGCAAACAGTCAAGTCCTATTACGTGTCTCCCGAACTCGTTTGTTTTCGCCACATGCAGGTCTCCCAGTTGGAACAGCTCCTGTAGATAGACTAGTTCATCGTCAAGTCTTTCGTCAGTGATGTTGTCGTAGTCGAAAAAAGGAACAAAGAGGCAAGTGTGGGGTATTCGGTTGCTGATTCCCTTTGTTGGAGTCGAAGGAACTTTCATTGTTTGAAAGAGGAACAGGCAGTGCCTGTTCAGTATGCTAGAGTCCCACTTGATTCTCATCGTCTTCCACCCCGACGAAGCCTAGCCCTTTCAAGAGCCAACTTCATTTCTTCGGCTTTTTTCCTGCCAAAACGCAATGTCAGGTTGACGATGCCGTATCTGTTCCTCAATGCTTCTTTGATTGTTGCTTCAGCAAAACCTTTGCTCTGCAGGTTCTCAATAGCCTTAGCCTTACTGTACAGTCTCTTGCTTTCAGACTCACTTCGCGCTTCTCTAGCTTCTTCTCTGAAATTCTCCTGCGCCCTTTCTAGCCTCTTGTCGATGTCCTCTGGTGTTAGAGCTCCCTTCAAGTCAACATCATAGCTGAGCCGTCGGAATATCTTGTGGAATTCGTAGCGAGGAATGCTGTCCACTCTAATCACTTCTCCTTTTACTTTTCTCAAGAGGCAGCGGTGGACCGAGAATAACCCAGCGATAGTCTAATTGTTGCTTTGTCTTTTTTCGCATTTTCAACACCTACCAAGGAAAAGGATAGTCCCGTGGCAATCGGTTCATTCGGATGTTCATCCAAGTAGACAAGTGTCTGACTCTCTCAACGTCGTCAGAGTTCACTTCGTATCGTCCATCTCTCAATGCACTTGCTTTGGCAAGCGACAAGAGCGATTTGAACAGCCTTATGCCCCGTACACTCTGACCCAAGTCGGTTTCGAGGTCTTGCCTTATGTCTTCGACAACCTTCAGAAGCTCTCTCGCTAGACGTCCTGATATTTCAACGGATTCACGCTTGTTTGGAAAACCAACTGCAATGAGATTGCAGTAGTTCCCATCTGCTTCATATCTCTTTTCAATTATCCCTTCGAATATTTCTTTCACTTGGGACTCGGATATGGCGTAGGACACTATGATGTTTCTGCTGAAGAATCCGCCCTTCATCAGGTTTGCTCTAATTCGTCTCTTTCCTTTGGCAGTGAAGAAGCCCTGAGTGTTGATTGCAGCGATTATTCCGCCTTTCAGTCCTCTGTATTCTTCTATATCACTGAAGCTGATTGCGTAGGTGCTTTCTGGCTCCAGACCTTCTTCTGTCAACGCGTCAAGAAAAGCCATTGTGCTGTCTACCGTGTTTGCTTTGAACGAGTACAGGGTCGCGAAGTCATACACTACTAGATGTCCGAGTATTTTTGGGTGGTCAAACAGAACACTGATTCTTCCCTCTTTGAGGTCGTTCAACACTCCGAAAGCAGTGAACCTTCGCATCCCGTGGACGCCGTCGTTGCGCCTGTATTTTTTCAGCAGCTCGGTTTTTCCACTTTCTGGTTCTGCTACTATCATCAAACTAACGATTCTGGCTTTCTTCACATACGCAGTCCACAAAGCCAATTCTACTAGGTCCTGAATCGGCTCTATGCCTACCAATCCTGTGTTCTTCATTCACATCAACTCCTTTTGCTTGTGAGGCTTAGAGCATCCGCTAGGTTGTTTTCGAGTGTTAGAATTCCTTTCAATAGCAGTGTGTCAGTAGAGTTCAACAGCAAACAAACTGCTTCAGGGCGAGGTAAATTTTGTTTTATTTTTTACCCCTTAGAAGTGCTGTCTGTCACTCTAGCTTCTGTGAGAATTTTTGTTTTCCAGAACCTCAAAAAACGGTCCACAGTCACCCCTCTCCGAGAGTGTCTCGGGGCGACCTAAGACCTTAAACCTAGGGTTTTTTGCGCACGACCCCTACCCTAACAGAAACTCGAGGGTAGACGAGGGCGCTATAAATTAAGCCTCTAGTAGACCGCGGGTAATCTAGTATATAAGTCCAGAAGGAATATCGATAAGTTACTTTCTTCTAGAAGAATCTTCTATAGGGTAATAAATAGCTCGAAAATTACCCCTAATAGTAGGAGAAGCCTAATATGAAGACTAAAACCGATAAAATCGCTCTAGACAGCTTCGGTTCTTATTTGGGCAGAGAAAAGGGCTGTTTCGTGCTTAGAGATAGACTCGGAAAACGACGAAGTTTCCCGCTCGTCGAAAACAAGATTGCAGAGGTACAATTTCGTAGTGGAAACTTTGTCTCTACAGGAGCGTTAACAACTTGCGCATTTTGGAAAATAGACTGTTTGATTTTGACACAACGCGGAAATCCAGTAGGAATTCTGAAAAGCTTAAGCGACGATTCGCACGTGCGAACGCGAGTCTGTCAGTACGAAGCTCTGAACAGCGGCAAAGGGGTAAAAATAGCGAAAGAAATTACCCTCGCGAAGATTGAAGGACAGAATCAGTTGCTGAAGAAATACGGTTTGAAGTGGCACGACTCGTACAGATATTCACAAGCTGTAAAAGCGTTAGATGAACGCGACTTGAAATTGATTCGAAACAAATTGATGAGCTACGAGGGAAAATATTCAGAACGGTATTTCAGACAAATCCTACAGTTGTTCGGAGAGTCTTTTCGACCTGAGAGAAGAAGAACCTTCAAAGCTTACGACGGTTTGAACAATATTCTGAATTTAGCATATCGGGTTCTTTTCTGGAAAATTCAAATCGCCTTGATAAAAGCGAAACTCGAACCTTATCTCGGATTTCTTCACGGAATGCAGAAGGGAGAGCCTTCGCTCGTTTGTGATTTTCAAGACTGCTACCGTTATTTGATTGACGATTTTGTAGTCGAGTATTGCAGAAATGTAGACTCAAAGGATTTTGTCCTGAAGGAAGAGGACTGCTCTGCAAATAGAAAAGGAAAAAGACAGTATCTTAACGAAGAGAAGAACAGAGACTTGCTCAATCGTCTAAACAAATACTTTGAGAAGAAAGTTGCTATCCCTCGAATACGGAGAGGAGCACATCAGGAAATCGAGACTCTGATTAGCGAAGAAGCCCTGCTATTCGCTAAATATCTGAGAGATGAAAAACCGACGTGGCATCCTAGAATAGTCGAGTTGCCCTAGGTGTCCACATGCGAATTAGAGTTCCTCCTGAGAATATACGTGAGAGATTTCTCTTAATCTACGAACTAGAGGGCTGCCAGAGAGCAGTCAACTTCCTAACGAAGTATCATGGGATAAGAAGAATGAGAATAATCCTCAACGGTAGGAAGGTGGGCAACGGGGATAGCGCTGTCTACTTCAAGAATGTGGCTTACTTCACCAAAAGAGGATTGAACAAGCGAACGGTACTGCATGAGTTGTACCATCACCTCGTTTATGTTAATGGCTTGGAAATGTCTCAGAGAACTGAAGAAAAAGCTGCTAGCAGTTATGCGAGAGATTTTCTGGCTTGAGTGCCCTCCATTGAATACACTGGGTAACCGTCAGAAAGTCGCACACATCCACAATCTGATGGACAAAACTCCCCTAAACTAGGCTATCAACGATTTCGATGACTGTTTTTTCGTCTGGCTCGAGAATCTCACGTTTAGTCAGATTCTCCAGCAGAAGTAACACATGTATGGGTGTTATCAGGCTCAATCCTTCTTCAAGCCTATTTCTCTGAACATCCAGAAGACTCAGAATCAACTTTGCTGTCATATGAACGACCTCTGGCGGTGCATTTCTTCTTCCACTCTCGTCATAACCACACGTTGATTGCGATAGAATCAGCGGATGAATCAAGTACTGGGGATAGACTTCCTTAATCTTCTTTGAGAGGTTTCGAACCTGCCCCACTGCTTTACTTCCAACGAAATTTCCTGTTGCTTTGCCTTCACATGCAACGGCACATCCGTGAAGTATCTCTTTTTGGCTCTGTATCGGAAAATGACAAAATAATGCAACGTCACCACCGCCGCTTTTCTTCAAAGTCAAGTTTGTGGATTTCTCTCTGGTCCCATCTTTCAAACGGGGACTAAAGCCGAATCTCCGAAAAACGCAACCAATGAAAGATTCAAACAATTCTCCCTTCTGGTTGTCGTCTTTCTCATGGTTGGTCTTTTCTAATAGTTCGTATGGTTCATCGACTATGTTTTTTGGCGTGTGAAACTGTTCTGTGAGAAAATCATAGATTGCTCTATCCACAAGCTTTCCCATATCTGGATAGTAAATTATCCCAGCAGTTTTTACTTCGCCGCCTAAAAACTCGATTCCTTCTTCGTTTCGTCTAGCTACCTGCAGAAGGACCAGCCATTCTGATATTGCCTCAGCGTAGCCAGTTTTGTCTTCAGCATTCCATTTTCTCTTCTGAGGAAATTTGATTTCAAGGAAGTCGCCTATTTCTTTTGTTGTCATTAGGTTCTTATGCAATAGCTCACGATGCAAAGATGCGAACGGTTCATAGCATTGCAACTTTGTGTTCTCTATGAGAAATCTGTTTCTCAAATTGCCCGTATACTGCACAAGACGTTCTCCCTCTGTCGAGAGAGAAAACTCGCTGGTCTTCTTGTCGAAAGTGACAAAACCATACTGAGTGGCGAAATTTTGAACAGAATACACGGGACCCATTGCCTTCTTCAAGCCTTGCCTAATTTTGGGGAGAGTGCATGGTTGAAAGGAGGAAACCGCAGTCATAAAAGAGAAAAACAGGTCGGGGTTGGTCTTTGTTATGGTCACCATTTTGTGAACGCCCCATTAACAAAAGTGTTATTTGATACCTACACTATATATATTGGGGTTTTCATGACAGAAAAATCCTCTGACGAAGAAGCAGAGAAGGCAAAAGGACCAATATCCGCCGCAAATCTCCCCATTCCTATGGTGGTTTCTATTCAAGATATTTTGATGGCGATAAAAATTCTGAGCGATAGTGGTGGACAGGCAAGATACAGTGATATTAGCACGAGTTTTGGCACTAAGCCGAGTGAAAAGAATCTATTGAATTGGGCACTCAATTCTGGTGTAGCTTTCGACTTGATATGTCCCCACAAAAAGAAGATGCCTTATGTCTTGTCTGACGAGGGAAAGAAGCTCTTGAGTTCGCCAGAAAAAGAACAGAAAGCTTTGGTCTTGCCAAAATTCCTTAGGTTCGAGGGATATCGGAAAATACTTGTCACGATGAAGAATAGTGAAAATAGCCAGCTCAAGAAACAGACTATTACTGAAATGTGGTCCCAAATACGTGATGGGTTAAAAGTAGCAACGAGGCAAAACTACACCGTTACATTCGCAAGCGTGGGAGTCTGGTGTGGCGCTCTTGTAGATACTGGGCAAATCTGTTCCCTCAATGGTGAAGCCCAAACAATGTTAGCTCAAATCCTTGCTAGTGAAGAGGGTGAGGCAATTGAACCTCTGCCTCCGCAAACGGTGACCCCTAGAACTTCTGTAACCGCTGGTTTAAGTCCAACCATATCAGGTGCTAATTGCCCTCATTGTGGCAAGACCGAAGTGGCTGTTGAAAATGAGGAGCTTCTTCAGACACTTTCGAGTGCTGACGTGCACACTCTAATCATAAAGAGCACATACTACTGTAGAGGATGTTCTAGAACATTTTCATCAATAAGCCAACGTCCAGTCAAGATGGGCGATTGAGGTTTTCTTGTTCTTAGGGCAAGCACGCGCAGTTGGTTGGTTGGGGTAAAGTTTTATCCAAACCAAACCCCAAACGGCTATTTCTGGACAACGCAGAACAAGTTGCCATCTGGATCCTCTAGCACACGGAAGTCATCATCAGGGTCATACGTCTGGCGATGACGCTTCGCTCCGATTTTGAGCAATCTTTTCACCTCTCCCTCTCTGTTGTCGGTGTAAAGATCAAGGTGCAACCTATTCCTACCTGAACGCTTCTCAGGGACTTGATTCAAAGATATATTTGGATTTCTTTCTTCAGGGTCACGAAGAACAACCCAGCCGCCCTTCGCAGGGTTTCTGGGGACGTAGTGAAGTGCTTCCTGCCAGAACGCCAGCATCTTGTCGAACTCATTACAATCTATAACGATTGAGCCGATTTTCATGTCCCATCCTCAACTCCATTTTCGTCAACTTGGGCTATTTCCATTATCACTGGTTCACCTATAACTTTTCCGCAAAACCAAAGACTGCTTGTCAACCGTCGTTTTTGGTTGGTTGGTTGGTTGGGGTAAAGTTTTATCCCCCCCGATGAATATTACTGGGGACTTCAGAGGTAGAGTGCCTGCTCGCAGATAAGTGGTAGCAGGACGCAGGCAGGGGCAGGCAACAGGGGTGCTTGTGATAATAGTAGTAGTATACTAGTAACTGGTTAGTTAGACCTCTTTTTTCAGGACAGACTGTTTTATCCTATCCGATTGAAGTGCGCTTCCTGCTAGATTCGGAGCATTTTTCGAATTTTCTCAAGATTTTTTGTGGCGACGGGGTCGTTGTCTGACAAATACTCTTTCAGTTTTTCACAGGGATAATCGTCGCAGTGAGCACAGGTCTTGACTTTCTTCTCTTCCGCGCACGGTTTTATCTTGCAGAGTTTTCGGCAAAAACCAGAAAGCATATCAGACTTGCATCCGTGACAGTCAACGTCTTCTGGTTTGAACTTAATCTCGCCTTGGTCAGACCAGTGTTTGGCTATCTGCTTTTTCCATTCAATGTCTTTCGCTTGAGTCGCTTTAAACGCTTTACACTCGTTGCAGTCCAATCCACAATAGGCAATCATTTCAGACATTATTCTGTCGCCTCCTTGTTCAATGATATCACGTTTTGGATGATTGTGACCAGCGAGATAAGCATTCTGCAGTCATACGCGCGCGCTGGCTTGTCCCTAAAATGGTCAAAAATGGTGTCTATTCCTCTTTTGGGGTTTGGGGGCATTTTTGAGGCGTACGCGCTGTTAGCTTTCACTACCATGCCTCGACGTTCCAAGCGGGCCAAGCGCAGCCTCAACGTTTTATGGGAAAACCCAGGATATTCCCTTATGGCGATGAGTGCAATCCATACATAAGGGTTGCGGATATCATTGCTTATCTTACTGATTCTAAATTGTACATTCAGAAGCTTAAGCTGGAACCGACGTCTCTTCAGAAAGTATGGGAACCTTATGGTTTCCAGACGGAGACGCATTTTCTTGATGTAAGCAGCGTGGCAAAGTATCGGTGGTACTCGGACGATCCCATAGACCTTACACCCTATTTGGCTCACCCTCTTGTCTTTCTTCTGGTTGATGAATTGGAGAAACTTCAGCCGAATCCTCCTCCAATGGAGGAAGAGGAAGGAGAATTGCCAGACGTGGGTTCGGCGCCAGTTGCGGATGAGAAACGGTTTGTGAAGTTGATAAGGCGCATGGAGCCCTGGTATGCTGCTACAGCTTGTGCGTATCATAAGGGTGGTGCGGCTCAGCTTTTCAACTTTCACATGGATCGCAAGAAGGTGCGAGATGGCGATGTTATGGTTTACGTTGGATCGAAATCAAAGGAACTGGCAAAAAGCTTTTCTCACATGTATGATATTGAAGTCCTTTCTGCCAAAGAACTTCGTAAGCTAGTGAACAGAGAAAAAATCATACCATCATAGTTCATTAATGCAGTTACTCGGGTCGGCAATGCCCGGGGTGGAATTGGCAACATGATGAAGTGTGTTGTGCAATTATGTAATTGTTGTGTATCTATCTTCTATTTTCATATTCACAGATCACTGGCAATAGAATGAAACTTGATAAAGCAGGACATAGTTGCCCAGAACCTCTTTTTCATAGTCATCGATCGATATCGATTTTGTTATTGACATGAATTCCGGCGAGAATTGACAATTCCGCAACATTGCCCGTCAGAAATGGCTTTTGTGAAATTCCGAGTTCCCTTTAATACTATGATCTGTCAATAGAAATGAGGGGTGCGGATGCCAGATTTTCTTGACGAGTTTGCCTCATCAATCGGCGACAAGAAGGAAACTCTAAGAGAAAAGGTTTTGAAAGGCACACCGAATCCGTTGCGGGACACCTTTAGAAAGCATTTTGAACCCTTATGGAGACCCTTGGGAGACGTCGAGGAATACGCTTCAAACGTCGGCGAGCTGGGTGTGACAGCTGTCGATTCAAGCTTGTACATGAATCTGATGTCAACGGGTGGCATCTTCTACGTGATCAGAGCCCTGGCCGTCTGCAAGGACAAAGAAGAAAAGAAACTGCAGACAAACGTCTTCTTCACAAAATCGGGTCTTCTTGAAGCACATTATTACATCGGCACAAAAATGGAAATGCTTGAATTCCAAGCAGCCACTGATGCCTTAAAAAACGGTCTTGAATGTAATGCGATTCTGATAGACGGTTCTCTTTACGGAAGAGCCATGCACGTTCCGGTTGAGACAAGAATCGAGGAAGATAGAACAGCTGTCCTTGAATTCTTCGAAACCTACGCAGAATTGCTTGACCTTTGCAGAAAGAAAGGCATACTTATAGCTGGAGTCAGCAAAGAAAGTAGGGCAACATTCTACCGTGACTTTTTGCTCAAACAGATTTTCGTTGAAGAGCTCGAAAAAACTGACATCGAGGCTGGAGACAAGCAGAGGTTGACTGTTATTTTTCCCGAGGTTCTGGAAAATGAAAAAACCGCTTTCAGCAAATTCAGAAAACTCGAACAGAAGCATGGATCAAAGCTTGAGACAATCGAGCTAGTCTTGACCGAGCTTGCATCGTTTCGGCCGGATTATCAGTTGGTGATGAACTTCGCTGAAAGCGTAGGATACACTCAACCGTTGGTGCTTGGACCCTCGACAAGGGCAGCCGAGAGAATGCGCCCCTTCAGTTTGAACCCAAAGAAGTATGTAATGAACAATTTTCCGATCACAGTTAGAGAAAGAGGCGCTGAGTTCGTCGACTGGGCAACCGAGACAATTTCGAAGATTCCGAGTTTCCCTAGTTTTGTTTCTTTCCATCTTCTGATGGACGTTAGGGATTCGCCCATGAGAATCGACGTCCCTTGCTGGGAGCAGCCTCTATCCAAGACTGGGTGGCCTAAACCAATTGATGTTGATCTTCAGGCTCTGTTGAAGATTATGGTAAGCGGCTATTGTGGGTTGGACGCTTACAATCTGTGGCTTAAGAACGTGGATGAAAGAGTTAAATTGAAAAGGAGAGTAGTGGATGAACTGTACTTTCCATACATGGAAAAGCTGTTTGATAGCAAGATAATTCGTGGAAGAGGGTATAGACGTGTCAGGTTCCCTTAAAGAAGTCGGCGTAATAGTCGGTGAAGCAAGTTCCAACGAATTCTTCTTTTCTTCCAAGCCTGGTGAGATGCCCTCACGTTGGGAGTATTTGCTGACTTATTCAGAAGAAGACGTGGACGGAACACCTAAACAAGTAGAAGTCGTGGCGCAGATTGAACGTGTCCTTTCTGCTAGCCAGGCTTTGACGAAGGAATTGGACTTTGAGATAATCAAAAAGATAATCGAGTCCGGATTGGCTGACAGAAAAGTCTGGGGAAAGGCTCGCGTGCTCGGATATTTGACCGAAACGGGCGATTTGCAACTGCCAAAAAAGGCAGTCATGCCGGGTAAGCCAGTGTATATTGCACCGACTGGGTTGCTTGAGAAATTCTATTCTTACCCTGCGGAAGAGGCAATCAAAATCGGGAGCCTAATCACTCGCAATGAGGTTCCTGTCAGCCTATCGGTCAGGGGTTTCAGAAGGCATTTGGGGCTCATAGCTCAGACGGGCTCAGGAAAAACCTACCTTGCCGGCATAATCGCAGATGAATTGCTGAGGAAGGGCGGCACTCTCGTGATGTTGGATCCTCACGCTGACTACGTGTTTTTGTCGAGAAGCGTTGATGGGAAAAGGAACGAGCTTTCAGACAGAATAACTGTTTTTCGAAATCCAGCAAGTACTGGAAGATATGGTGAAGCCGAAGTTGGGAAGATCACGCCTTATGAGATCTGCTTCTCAGATCTTGACGTCGATGAAGTATGCTTGATCTCAGGGATAAGCGAGCATTACGCGAACATCGTGGCAGGGTTACGGAGAGCCCTAGAGGAGCTGAAAAGCGAAAAAGACACTTTTCAGCCAGATGATCTCATCGAGAAGCTTGAGAATGCCGGTAAGTGGAAGGAACAGAATGTCGATGCGAAAGTCATCAGCGGCGCCAAATCCGCTGTGAAATATGTCAGGCGCTTGGCCAGAATGCAGGTCTTCACTAACGCGTCCACGAGTATTGATCAGATGCTGAGACCGATGCACTTGTCGGTGGTGGATCTCTCAGGCCTTGACGATGAAGTTTCAGATTATATCGCCTCCAGAATTCTTTCGGATATCTATGAAAGGATTTCAGACGGAGAATTTGAATACCCAGTTTTCGTCTTCGTGGAAGAAGCGCACCGTTTCATTCCGGCTGAGGGCAGAACCTATTCGGGTCCAATAATAAAGAAAATTGCAGCGGAAGGCAGAAAATTCGGCGTCTTTCTTATCGTAATAACGCAGCGACCTTCAAAGATACATTCTGACGCCCTGAGCCAATGCAACAGTCAGATTATCATGAGAATAACTAACCCTCAGGATCAAAATGCCATCGCTATGAGCTCAGAGCGTCTTGGGGAAAGTCTGTTGAACGACTTGCCCGGACTGAACACTGGCGAGGCCGTGATCGTAGGTGAGATGACTCGTGCTCCCGTGATGGCAAGAATAAAGAAACGAAGAACGCGAGAGGGCGGCAGCGACATAGACATCATGGGCAAAATGAAAGACGCTGTCAAGAAGGCAAAGGAAGAAACCGTGGATAACGAGAGTCAGCGTTTGAGAGAGGACATCAAAGGATTTACGGATTCGTTCAAGAAGGAGGAATAGTGTGGTCAGAATAGCGCATCTGGCCGATACGCATTTGGGTCATAGACAGTATAATCTTGAAGAAAGAGAAAAAGACATTTACGATGTTCTTGAAGAAATCGGTGAAAAGATCATTGAAGAACATGCCGACATTGTCCTTCACAGCGGTGACCTCTTCGATTCACCAAGGCCTACCGCACAAGCATACTATGCGTTCAAGAAGCTGCTGAAGAGGCTTGATGGAAAGGTTAAGCTCTTTGCGGTGCTTGGCGACCATGATAAGCCCAAAATACGAGGCATGCCACCTCACATGCTTTTTGAGGATCAGATTCAGATACTTGGTGCAGGGGGCACGGCTGAGCATCAGTCAGTAATGGTCGATGGCAAGGAAATTCTTGTTGCAGGAATCTCGAACCTAAGCCAAATGTACCGGGCTGTTCTCGCAGAGGAACTGAAGAAACTTGGAAGCCTCAAAACAAAATGCGATTGCAGCATTCTTGTGCTTCATGAAGCAATAGATCAGTTCTTCATCGAAGAGGCATGTGAATTGGCATTGACGGATGTGCCGAAGAACTTTGATTATTATGCTATGGGGCATCTTCATTCCAGAATCAAGGCTTCTCATGGTCAAGGCGAACTAGCGTATCCTGGCAGTTCGGAGATTATCCGTAGTGACGAGATTGCTGAGTGGAAGAAAAAGGGAAAAGGTTTCTACATTGTGGACGTCGACAAACATGAAGCGCAAGTAACCAATGTCAATCTTGAACGTATCAGACCTCAGATGGATGTCACATTGAACTATGCACATTTGAAGGAGGAGTTGGAAGAGTTTGTGGGAAGCTTGGCTGCGTGTCAGAAATTACCAGTCGTTAAGGTGCGCGTAGAGGGAAAGGATGTTGATCGACAGGCTGTTCACCAAACGTTGAGTGAAGCATTAACGGGCAAGGTTCTGACTTTCAGGCCAACAATCATAGAAGAGAGTGAGATGAGGTTGCCTGAACTGAAGCCGGGCTCCTTCAACGTAAGCCAAGTTCTGACTGATTACTTCAAGAAAAGAGAGGTTGCAGAGCTGGCGAATGAGATGTTTAAGTATCTTAGGCAAGGCGACACTGTTGGAGCCAAGGACGTGGCTGATGAGTATTTCCGTAAAGTCTCGAAGGCTGGAAAGCTCGATGATACTGAACAAGATTAAGCTTGACAATTTCGTTTCTCACAAGAATACCGAGCTGGATCTTGGCTATGGCATAAACGTGGTCGTAGGACCCAATGGTGCAGGCAAAACCTCGATACTCGACGCAATCAGCTTTGCACTATTCAACGATTACAGCAACCGCGGAAAAAAAGAGAACCTAATCAACTCCACGGCAAAGAAATGCGGGGCTACGGTCGAGTTTGTTGAGGGCGGAATCAAATACTCTGCAGAATGGTCAATGGAGAGGGAGAAATCAGCCAAGGGCAACCTGTATCGCATTCAAAACGGTTCAAAGACACTTTTGGCACAGGGCGGAAGCGCAGTACTTGCTGAAATCGAGAAAGTGCTGGCTATGGACAAAAGCATGTTCTTTCAATCAATCTATGTACAACAAGGCGAAATCGAAGAACTTGTCACCGCCAAACCTGCTTTCAGGAAAGAGCTTATTTCAAGGCTTCTCGGGGTAGAAGATCTTGAGAAAGCTTGGCACGACATCAAGGATATCATTGACGAATATCACGAAACGCAGATAGTGCTGAAAACGGAGCTGGACCAGAGATCAACGCTGGAAAACGAAAGACAGAGACACCTAACCACGTCCACCGAATTGGCGGTGTCCATTGGGTCCAAAAGAAAAGAGCTGAGCAAAATCGAAGAAAAGATCAGCGTTCTTCAAACGAGCCTAAATCAGCTGAAAGAGGACAAGAAGGTATTCGATAGACTCGACAAAGAAAAAGGCATTCTTGAAAAAGCCGTCGCAAGTGAGAAGGAAAAACTGAAGACAGAACAAACCGAGTTAGACAAGGCCACTGCAGCCAAGAAACTAATAGAGAGTCTAGAAGGTGAAGTCAGTAAGCTGCCCTTTTTGGAGCAATACTCGCAGTGCATTGTGAGGAAACGCGAGCAAGAAGCGAAGCAGCAAGTGCTCGAGGAAAAACTGCGGAACTTGGACCGATTGGAGGGAGTCTTGAAAGAAAACGAGAAAGACTCTGCACTCTACCGTGAAAAGAAGGCTCTTCAAGAAGAAAAAAGCAAGGAACGCAAACAATACGAGGGCTCTGATAAGGCTGTTGAAAAAGCTCTGAAAACAGTCAAGGATCTGGAGAAAGAAGAGCAGAAGAAGAATGCGGCACTGGAGAAAGAGCTGAAGAAATGCACTGAGATACTTGAAGCTCAAGTGACTCTTGAGACCGTCAAAACCCTTCTGGATAAAAAAAGGGCCGAACTTGAGGCCGCTGGAAGCGAGCTTGACGGGAAAATTGACAGGTGCCAGAAAAGCATCGGGATGTTCGAGCATCGAGAAAAGGAGTTGGATGACAATCTTTCCAGGCTCCGACCTTCAGAAACGGGTGCGAAAAAGTGCCCAACTTGCGAAACAGACCTGACAGCAGACCAGATTGCTCAGTTAGGAAGCAAATTCTCCTCTGAAAAAGAGCGGATTGAAGGAGAGCTTGAAACGACGAGAAACGAACTTACAGCCATCATCCAGAGAAAGGAGCATACTAAAGGGCAACTGAAAAAAGTGGACAAGATAGAACCTGAGCAGATCAAGGAATGTGCCAGTCAGCTCGACGAAACTAGGGAAAGGCTCAATAAACAGAGACTGGAGGCAGAAGAACTCAACAAGAATGTTGACGTGCTCAAAAGATTGGACGGCGAGTTGACGGAGCTTGGCAACCAAATAGGCGGGCTTGAAGAGCCTTACAGGAAGTTTGACTCTGCAAAACGTGAACTTACAGAGTTGCAGCCTAGAGAAGAAGTCATGGCTGAAATGAAACCTATCACGGAGGCCTTGGAAAAAGGCTCGCAGTCGTTGAAAGACTCTGTTTCTAATCTCGGTTACGAACCTGAAGAGCCTTCAAGAGAACTGGAAGCTCTTCGGCAGAAGAAGCAGGAATATGATCAGAACATTTCAATAGCAAAACGTGAGTCAGAATATGAGAAGAAAGTGGCAACCACAAGAGAAGGGTTGTCAAATAAAGAGCTGGAGCTTGCTGGAACACTCGAGTCCATCGCGAAGCTCAACTATGACGAAAAACTGCATTCCAGAAAACAGGATTCGTTCGATGCTGAGGTCAATTCGAGGAATGGGCTTGAAAAAGAAATTGCAGGGAAGACGGAGAAGAAGAAAACCGCTGATGATGAGATAGCAGATTATGACAAGAGACTTGAAGCTCTCAAGAAGAAAGAGCGGGAAAAGCGGCACGTTGACAATTTCATAGTGCTCTTAAACAAGATTAGAACCGCGTATGGAAAAGACGGCGTCCAGAAGATGATAAGAGCCAGGGCGAGACCTCTGCTTGAGAGGTCTACTCGGGATCTTTTTGAGAGGTTCAATCTCGCCTATTCGGACATCAAGATCGACGATGATTACAACATTGCCGTAATAGGTCCCAGCGGTGAACAACAGATTGAGCAGATAAGCGGCGGAGAACGCGTCGCTCTGGCCATCGCGCTTAGACTAGCCATTGCGCAGGTCCTATCAGGAAGAGTTGAGACCATCATAATGGACGAGCCCACAACACATCTGGACGAAGAAAGAAGAAAAGAGCTGGTGAATATTCTGAGCTCATTCTTCAGGGAAGGCGGCAGGATCATACCTCAAATGCTCATAATAACCCACCATCCCGAAATCGTAGACGTGGCAGACGTAATCTACACCATAAAGAAACAAGATGACTACTCAATCGCCGAATCAGGATCACCAATGAAGCAGACAGTCTAAAGATCGACCACTAGCTTGGCAGAGTTCGCGCGCGCTTGAACATCAACCTTATCATGATTAGCCATCCTTGCCGCCTTGAGCGCCCCAGCCAACTCCTTCAAAACCTCTTCAACACTCGGGATTTCACAGCCTCGTCAAACACTTCAATTAAGGACATGCAAACGTAGGCTTCACGCAAAGCCACTAACTCCTTGAACACGTCTCCCTCATGCATGCTGGACTTTGCAAGCCAGAGACAACAACGCACCGCACGCCCATAATCCCCCGCGAACTCGAAGCGTGTCTTTTTCTCCTTTAACCGCCAGCGCGCGCGAGTTCGTCTGCAGCCATAATGAGACAATGCTGTTCAGAAAAAGAAAATAGATGTGTGCGCTCAAAAAAAGGAAGGGAAGGTTAGGGTCGGAAATTGTGGGCAACTATGCTGATATCATACATGTCTATTATGCCGTCATTGTTGAGGTTTAGAATCGGGCTTGCCGGCGGAACCGACTTGAGGAAGTTGCAGGCAACGAGTCCCACGTCTCGCATGTTCACTACGCCGTCTGGAACACCATAGACACCGGTTACGTCACCAATCGGCGGGTCGTTCGAGAATAGGCTGTTCTGCAGTGTGGCCGGAATGACGTCGAGGTTTCCCGCTAGGAGGAATGTATTGGCACCGTATGGTTGTGAAAAGCTTATGGAGCTTTCGCCGATTGCCATGACTTCAAACGTTATTTCGCACAGCACTCCGTCTCCGGAAGCACTGTCACTTCCGATAAGCGATGCTCCTATTGCCGCGGTTCCAGCGACATTGTCTATGATTGGAGACACAGGAATCTGAGTCTTGGCGGCGAAGATGTATCCTGCGCTGGGGTAGACGAGTTCGGCGCAGTTCAGCACGGATGCGTTGAACTGAATGAGAGTCTGCCACGCAAACAGACCCGTCACATTGTAAACGTTCACCGTGACCTTGAACGTTGACCCGACAGCAACATTTGAGACATTGGCGGGCTCGATACTCATGTTGGTAGATGCTACAGGCGTGGGCGGAGGATTAGGTGGCGGTGTTGGCGGCGGGTTGGGCGGCGGTGTTGGTGGAGGGTTGGGTGGCGGTGAAGGCGTGCCCGCGCCGAAGATTCGCACGTTGTCAAAGTAGACTCTGGCGTGGTTGTAGCACTGGCTCAGAGAGAACGCTTCTATTTCGTAAGCCGGGTTGCTTGTTGCAGGAGGGGCTGATGTGGTCAAGGTGAGGTTTTCTCCACAAAGCTGGTCATCAATCCAAACGCTGTACGTTGCAGTGGGCCTGTCCAGCATGTATGTCACCTTGCACCAAGTGCCCGCCGCATACGTTCCAAGTACTTGGTTGCCAGAAGCAATTCTCCCGTCTCCCAGAAAAACTACCGGCCCAATCTCTGTTGATGTGCATGGCGATGTCCATTTGGTGAAACTGATTCTGGCACTATCCCTAGAGCTATTCATGAGCTCTGGAACGTTCACATAGGCTTCGAAGCCCACTTCCGAAAGGTCTGTCGAAAACCGTTTGGCTGCAAAACCTGCCCAGAAGTCGTATCCCCAGAGCTGGAAAGATTTTGAGGGAGAAAATGAAAGGCTATCCACGATCGTCTGATACTCGGCACCTGCACCGTTGAACCAAAGTTCCCACCCGCCGCTTGAGGGAAAGGAACCTACAGGGTAGTTTTCAAAATCGTCCTCGAAGAATACAGTGCTCGCAGCGCTGGTTTGAGCTCTCTGTTTCGAGTTAACGTGCGCACCTGTACGGTCAAAGCTGACGCCCACGATAAGTGTGCCCATCAGCACGATTAAGGCAACTGCCAAAGTGACTGTCTTCTTCAAGAATGTTCTCCTCAATATTACATTGGGGGTTAGAGACAGATAACACTTTCGGATGGAGCGGCCGAGCGTGAGGCACGCTAGAGCGCGCGCGTTGGTTGGTTGACAATGGGACAACAATAGGCTTCTAACGAACGGTTAGAGACTGTATACTCGATTTCGATACTATCTATCTATAGTAGATTATGACATATTCTTCCTGTTCCATTAATGTCCATAGATGTATCCTGAATCGGGTATACAGCCGTTAATCCTCTTTTTGGAAGCCTATGATCGGTTCTCCTTTCCCCTCGCCCACTAACCGTCGTCCGTCGTCGTGGTTCGTGGTCGTCGTAGTTTGTGGTCGTCGCAGTCCGTCCGTCATCCGTCGTCCAAGGTTGGTTGGTTGGATAAAACTTTACCCCAACCACCATAATGATTAAGAAAAGCGGCGATGATTAGACGACAGAGGCGATGTCAGAATGACCGTGGTCATAAAGTGGCTGGGGCATGCTAGCTTTCAAATCAAGACTAAAGGGAAAACGATTTACATAGACCCCTACAAAGGTGAATACAATCAGAAAGCAGATTTGATTCTGGTTACTCATTCACATTTTGACCATTGTGACACATTGAAAATCAACAAAGCTCACAAAGTCGACACCGTAATAATTGCTTCTTTTCCTCTTTTCCTTTCCTGCCTCAAGAAAATCGGCGGGGCTGTCAGAAAACTCAAACCTGGAGAACAGGCAATCATCGGAGACATAGCCGTGACGGCTGTTGAAGCCTACAACCTTAAGCGTTTCAAGTCTCCTGGAAATCCTTGGCACCCAAAGGGTCTCGGTGTCGGGTATCTGATAACAGCTGAAGGAAAGACTATCTATCATGCTGGCGATACGGATTTCGTCCCTGAGATGAAGCAACTTGGACAGGTAGACGTTGCGTTGCTTCCCAGTGGGGATACGTACACTATGGACAATGTCGACGCTGCCGAGGCTTCTCTTGCTATAAAACCCAAAATCGTGATACCGATGCACACTCAGGGAAAAGACATTGGTGACTTCAAAGAGAAGGTGGAAACCAACTCAAAAACAAGGGTTGTGGCACTGAAAGAAGACGAGGAATTGCAGGTCTAGAATTTTGGTTGGTTGGATAAGACTTTACCCGCGCGCGCTACTCAGATCTACACGCAGCTGATAGTTTTTGAAAGCGACGAATACCATACTGCGACAGCAACAACTACTAAAGAAGCCGAGAACCTGGTTCAAGCCAGTTTCGAATATATTTGCACAACGACTGAAAATATCATGCTATTCAGAAAGAGGAAATAGAAAAACGCCAAGGTTTAGAGGAAATTCACATTGGTTTGAAGTAGTACCTGGGCCAATGGAGATTTCTCCCGCGCAATTCCCCTCTTTTTCTCTTCTTTTTCGTTGGAGTTTTCTTCTGGATTAGGGTTCCACAAGTCAAATATGCCCGTCTGAGTAGTTTTCAGGTAACTTCTAAAGGGAGAAAGGAACATGAAATCATTAATAGATGGAAGATTCGTTAGCGCGCTAGGCCGTTGCTAAATTCGGACAAAAATAGATTTTAATGAGTCTGGGTTTTTTCTTGTCATGTGTCTCGATGTTTTGACGGAAGGATAATTGTCGAATAAAATCTGTTAAAGTCTGAATTTAGCAACAAGCTGGCGCGCGGCAGGACAGAGTCTTTTGGCGCTGGCCTCGATGATTTTTGGCTAGTAAAGACTGACGCAAGCGGTGTGGTTCCAGAGTTTCCGTCAGCGCGCGCGCTAATTTAATTTTGGTTAAAAGGAATTTTGTAGGTGTCTCTGATTTGGAGAGTCTCGGGCCATACGTTAAGACTCAATGGAGAGACTACCAAGAAAGACTTTTAGGAAAATTGTAATAAAATAGAAGAATGTTTTTAAGAGAATATGATTTTTTAGTTTTGGTTAGTTGATGTCTGCCATTTCAAGAGTCGATGCACTCAAGAAAACTATAACATATGTTTTTTCAGGAGAAGTCAGTGGCCAAAGCCTGACTTCTATCTATCCTTTGGGAACAGGCTTTTTTGTCGCTGTCCCTCATCTGCAAGTTGAAGGACAATCTTGGATATACCTTGTGACAGCAAAACACGTGCTGAGATCTAATTCGGAGGCATATTACAGACAGATATTCTGCAGAGCAAATCTTAGAGATTGGAATCCAGGTAGCGATCGAGTCGGGGTTGAATTTATCCAAGTTGGTACATCTGACACAGAAGGGAACCTAGTGTGGGCTGTTCATTCAAATCCAGCCGTTGACATCGCCGTCATTCAACAATACCCTAGGCCTGACAGATATGACTTTCAGACAATACCAACTGCAGCTTTTGTAACTCAGGAAATAATACAAAGAGATGGAATTGTTGAGGGTCAAGAGTTGTTCTTTCCTTGCTTTACTCCAGAAATACCACAACAAAGACGCAACAACCCTATAGTCAGATTTGGAAGAATTTCTCTCGTATCCACAGAAGATTTCGAGACACGGGAAGGGAGTGTTAGATTTCATTTAGCAGAGTGTTTTCCATTTGGTGGAAACAGCGGATCTCCTGTTTTTGTGCGCGCAACAGAAGAGAGATATGGTTTGTTTGGGATAATGACAGGGTATTACTGTACTACACAACCCGTTATTCAGGAGACTCCATTTGGTTTGGTGACACCGCAACACATGGGCATAGCTACAATAGTGCCTATTGATCATCTACATGATATTTTGTTCAGCAATGCCTTGCGAAGAAGTAGAGGCGAAATCAGCTAGCATTTTACATTATTCCACTGACGTAGAATACATCTTGATTTTGAAGCGCGCGCGATACGCAAATATTGAAGGCTATGAGGTTAGGTACTGCGAGGTAATCTGGAAATTGAGTGAATGCCCAAACGCTAGAGCCAACTTGAAAGATTGTTCATGCACATATTCATGCGATTTGAAAGGCAGATGTTGTGAATGTCTGAGAAATCATAGAGCTAACAAAGAACTTCCAGCTTGCTACTTTACACGAGAAGTCGAAAAGACCTATGACAGGTCCATTAAGAAGTTTGTGTCTCTGCACAGCTAGCGTGCGCTGGGTGAATTTCTCTCTGCCTG
Source organism: Bathyarchaeia archaeon (assembly GCA_041500785.1). GTDB lineage: Archaea > Thermoproteota > Bathyarchaeia > Bathyarchaeales > Bathycorpusculaceae > JBGQMW01. The sequence continues at coordinate 4,409 of JBGQMW010000014.1, read as the reverse complement.
CACAACGGTTCAAATATCTGCATTGAAATACATAATCAGAGGGATTAATACGGAAAAGAAATGTTCAGTCTGTGGAAAAGTCTACACAACGTTCGATAACAAGAAAAAGTATTGCAGTGACGGCTGCGCCAAACAAGCGAACAAGAAAAAATAGAGACATCTCACTTTTCTTGTCGTCCTTGGGTAGCGAGCTTTAACTCAACGGTTTCTCATAAGACTTGGCTGGTGAAAGTAGAAATAATCATGGCGCTTATGATGATATCACGTCAGTATGAAGGGATTTAAGTTCGGTTCTTTTTTCCCAAGATGATTTGACATTAAATTGATTCTGAGGCGCCATAACACCATCTTGTAAAGTAGGCGCACGCACCAAAACCGTGTACTACACAAAAAGTTTATAGATGCTTCTTGCTTCTGCTGAAAAGAACATGACCGTCCAGATTACAGAATTCGCCAAGAAGCATCTGCCTGCCATCGTCAGTTTGTTGAATGATGAGTACAGAGATGACGATGAGTTCATCCCATTCGACGAAGAGAGAGTGCAGTCCGAAATCCGGAATCGTCGTCTCAGGCTTCTCGTAGCAGAAGAGAACGGCAAGGTGCTAGGCCTCATCGGAACTCACTCTCACGAGAACTCGGAAGAACACGTCACTTGGCTCGCCGCAAGCAAGGGACAAAATCAGAAAGCCATTGAAAAGATGCTCGTAGACGCCCTCGAAAAGAATGCCGAAATCAGCGCTGTTCTGATAATGATTGACGAAGGAAGTCCAAGAATAGCCGATTGGGTCACACGCGGCTACACGTTGCGACCAGGCTTTCAACGAATGTCCGCAAAACTAGACGGCCTGAGACCAATCCCAAAGGTTGACGAAGACATCAAACTCCGAAGCCTGAGAGCTGATGAGGAAGAGCAATTTGTTGAAGCTGTGAACAGAGGATTCGGATGGAAAAGGCTACAGCGCGGAGACCTTGAAAACTGGAAAGCCGAAGACCCATCGTTCACCGAGGAGTGGGTGCAGATCGCCGAGGCTAACGGGAGAATAGTGTCGGCTGTCGGGGCAAAGCCAGACACGGACGCAATGAAACATCTGCACCTCAACAGAGGTTACCTGGGTCCAGCAGCGACTCTTCCCGAATTTCGGAACAAGCACCTCGCCTCGGCCCTCACCGTTCGAGCAATGAATTTCCTGTTCGAGAAAGGAATGAACTCTGTCATATTGGGAACGTCGGAACAAAACGTCTCCTCGATTGCTCTGCTGCGGGGGTTAGGCTTCCAGGTGGAAAACGTAAGGAAAATTCTGCGCAAAGAATTGGGAAATGCAAGCGCGCGCTAGCACCTACTTGTGCAGACTTAAATACGTATTTGCCTTGTAACCAAGGCATAGGGGATCTTCAGGGAGGTTCAAACGTGCGCACTTCTGTTCACCATTTGCCGGGCCTTGTGTTGACTGATCATGAATTTGCGCTGCCGCTGGACTACACACGACCCCACGGTGAGATGATAACCGTCTTCGGTCGGGAAGTAGTGCCTGTTGACAAGGAAAAGGGCGATCTGCCGTGGCTTGTTTTCTTTCAGGGCGGTCCGGGTATGGAGGCGCCGCGTCCTGAGGACAAGAGTGGTTGGTTGAAGAGGGCGCTGCAGGAGTATCGCGTCTTGTTGCTCGACCAGCGGGGGACAGGTCGGAGCACGCCGGTCAATTATCAGACGTTGGCGCGGTTTGTCACGCCGGGGGAACAGGCTGATTACCTGAAGAATTTTGGGGCGGATTCGGTCGTGCGGGATGCTGAATCGATTCGCCGCGAACTGGTCGGAAAGGACACGCGTTGGAGTGCGCTAGGACAGAGCTACGGTGGTTTCTGCATAACGCATTATCTGTCCGCCGCGCCCTACGGCTTGAAAGAGGCGATGATAACAGGTGGGTTGCCCCCGCTGAACCGGTCGCCCGACGATGTTTATCGGAGAACTTACCCACGTGTGATAGACAAAAACAGGCTCTACTACGAGCGTTACCCGGGTGACGTCGAACTCGCGAAGGAAATCGTCGGTCACTTGAAGTCCCATGAGGTGAACCTGCCGGGCGGAGATCGGATGTCCCCGCGACGGTTTCAGCAACTCGGTCTGGTATTCGGAATGAGCTACGGGTTGGAACGGGTACACTATCTCCTTGAAAAGGCGTTCCTGCGCGGGGTGGCCGGCCGAGAGATCGGTTACGGTTTCCTGCGGGGTTTCGAGAACTCCCTATGGTTCGAGACGAACCCGATCTACGCCATTCTGCAGGAACCCATCTACTGTGAAGAGGCCGGTTCCAACTGGTCAGCCGAGCGCGTGCGGTCGGAGTATGCGGAGTTTGAGGTCACAGATGACAAGCCAATGCTCTTCACAGGCGAGATGGTGTATCCATGGATGTTTGACGAGTATAGGTATCTTCGACCGTTGAAGGGAGCCGCGGAGATTCTGGCGACGTACAACGGTTGGCCGCGCTTGTATGATAAGTCAGTTTTGCTGTCGAACAGTGTCCCGTGTGCAGCAGTCATTTATTACAACGACATGTACGTGGAGCGGACGCTCTCAGAGGAAACTGCCCGCAACATTCGTGGGATCAAGCTATGGGTCACCAGCGAATACGAGCACGACGGCCTCCGCGCCGACGGCGAGAAGGTCTTGGGACGCTTGCTGGACATGCTTCATGGGAAAATCTGATAAGCCCGCCGACCGTGAACTCGCACTCGGTCCTTTTCTCTTTTCTTTGCAGAACTACGTGAATTAGATCTTGCCGAGATACTTTGATAATCTTTCCTTTAGGATTCTTGTCAGTTCCGGATCGCCTTTCACATAGTGGTCATCAATGCCCAACACAACGATCTTCACATCAGCCCTTACATCAATCAGCTTCAGCGCTTCTTTATGATGCTCCTCCATCGCAAAAATCACATCAGCCCAATCCATCAATTCCTTAGATACGACCTTTGGAGCACCAGCCCACGTACCAGCAGACTTCACCTCAAAGCCTTCTTTTCCTCTCAGCAGGGCTTCAGCAGTCGGACTTCTGTCAATGTTTCCGCTACACACAAACAACACTTTTCTCTTCAGAGAAGTGCACCTCATCAACGTCCTGCATGCTCAAAATAACAAACAAGCGCCCCTCTTCTCTAAATCTTTCTACCTATGGACTTTGTTATTTCCTTGCGGGCACGATTCATTGGACTACAATTGCTTACGTCAGCATGTCTTGAGTACGTTATCTTTGTAGGTAGCCTATCCACCCCATGTGAGGAGGTTCCACGTCAATCTGCCAGAGGAGCGCAATCAGTTCCCCAAAATGGTGTATGTTTTCAAGCGCTGCATGAACCAGAACGTCCTCGACCCGGACCGAAACGCTGGGCATCCCTCTCCTAGGCATCTCAACTTTCCTTTCAAGCTCTGACGGGTTCAATCCCGCCACGTAAGCCTTGGTCTTTGATTCAACCTCTCTTGCGCGTTTGCTGATTGAATCCATGTCACGAAATTCATCAGGGCTCTGTGAGACCCAGTCTTCTGTTCTTCCAAGAACCACATAGTTGACAAGCCTATCTTCAGCGTCGACAGTATGCAGGAAGATATCGCGCAAAGAATCAAAACTCCCCCCGCGGCTTTTCACTACCTCTTCCCAAGGAAGCTTGGCAAGCTGTTCCAAGTATCGATCCCGAAGCACCTGACTGTATTCAAAAAGAATCTTTGAATCCACACAACCCACATCCAGTACACTGTAATTGGGCTGACACAGTAAATAACAGTTCAGTCAGCGCGCGCGGGCGGATTAAATAATTGGTGTAAAATGGTTATAATTCTTATTTTCTGGTTTGGGGGCAGTTTTGAGGCGCACGGTTCTTCTTTGTTTCTTTGCAGTAGCCGCCCTTCTCAAACCTGCAAACGTGCCTCAAGCGACTGAACGGCAGGGCCACGAGAGCCGCGTGCGGGTTTTGAAGTGCAGCGGTCACCTGCTTTGCTGCTGTGGATGGAACATGGTAGGCGAATTTGGGTCTTCCCAGACTGTTTGAAGCCATTTTCTGCTTAGCAACAAGGCCCCGATCATCCAGCCGGTCAAGATGCTGCTGCAAAGTGTTATGGCTAGAACCCACTTCGCCCAAAAGCGCTGTGAAGCTTCTGGGTTTGCCGTCTTTCAGCGCAGTCAAAACGCGTTCATCAAAGAAGTCCATTACGGGCTCAAATAAGCAAAAACGGACTCATACCCATTTTTAACCATTTATTTAATTCCCCCGCGCGCGCTATGATCCTTGGGTCTGAGCTTGGACTGTGAGTTTTGGAGGGTACGCATTGTCCATGACCCAGTTTGTGTGTAGTGCTGAATAGTCGACTTCGATGAAGTAGCCGCGGAGGTTGCCCGTGCTTGTCTGATCTGGTGTGAATG
>JBGQMW010000013.1:0-51637 GCA_041500785.1 Bathyarchaeia archaeon | reverse complement strand
TCGCACAGGTTGGGAATCAGAGCGCATACGGCTTCTCCATCAAGAGCTTTAAACTGTGGATGCTCTTTGAGCCTTCCATAAAATTGATGAAAAAGCTTGGCGGTGACTCCATCACCGCTGCTTCCGCCTATCACGTTCATTATTCTTGCCTCGCGGGTGCTGCCCATGAAGTTGGCGATTCCCTCTGCCAAGAAATGCTCGTAACCTGGGGTGTCAACCTTCGACCCCTGAGTCAGCACAAGCAGACTTTTTCCCATGTGAAGATGCTCTTTGCTTGTGGTTTGTTGGCTAAAGTCGACCCATGCGTCGCGGGTCATCTCCCTTCCTTGCTCTCCCGCTTCCTTTGCCGTTCGAAGACCCCAAGTTCGCCCCACGCCTATTGGAAGGTTTGTAACCAGAGCCAAAAGAGACAAGCCATTGTAACCAATGCCTGAAATCTCCTTTAACGCAAGGTCTTCGTTTTCCAATTCGCCACCGGTTGTATGTCCGATTAGTCGGAGTTGGTTTGCAGCAGAACCTTTTTCAAATCTCTCTTTTATGCAGTGCAGAATCGATTTGCATATTATGGCATCCTTCTCTTTGGGTTCTCCTCTGTAACTCAGATACAGGACCAATAGTTTTACATCATCAAGTCTATAGCCCCTTTTTGAGATGTCTTTTTCGAGCTTGTCGAGAACCATTTCTGCCATTTGCTGAGCTCCCTCTGGGCTGTTCGCTCTCCTCAGCTCCTCCTCTTTCACTTGATCGATTTCGAGTTCATTCTTGGTATGCGCATGAGCAGCAAAACCCAAAAAGAAATCGGTGTTGTCCATACTATGCTTCCAATCGACGTTTCAATCTGTATAAGAGCTACTTACAAATTCAACATTTAAGTCTTCTAGCGCGCGAACCCCCTTTTTCATGTTTAGTCAAGGCGCACGCATAATTCAAACAGTAAACAGCAGAGCTACTGCTGACGAAACTAGAGAGAGAAGTCCCAAAAGAAAAGTCACGGCCGTGACGGTCCAAAGCTTTTTCTTCGTTGGGTAAATGCTGTAGAAGAATACGAAAAATGCTGACAACAGAAACATGATGGCCCCTGCCAAAAGACCATATTTCAAGGCGTAAGGTAAATCCCCACTGACTGTGAGCGCCGCTAGACACAATGCCGCTAAAGTCCCTGGTGCAGAAGCATTCCTTATCGGCCTAATCAACCGTTCAAACTCTTCCGCCATCTCACAACGCATTCCCGTATGTGCAATTGTAACTGCTCAGGTGCTTTTATTTCTTGCACCATGAGACAGGCTCATTTCTTGCCTTTAATCCACCCTTTGATGCCGCGGTCCTTCTGTTCCTGAAGCGCGCGAAAATCTAGGAAAATCCGACCTGTTACACGTTTGTTACACGTTTTTGTTACAAAAAACCATGCTTTTCAGCTGTTTCTCATTTAGCGTGCGCGGAATGGTTTTCGGGACTTCATGACAGACTGCACACGACAGCTTCAATGGTCAAAGAAAGAATGCTGCTGAGAAGCTGGGCAATAGCGCCCGCTAGCGTTCAGCTTTCTCTTTCGTTGGGAGTCGTACGCCTTTGGTTTGGGCTATTTTTGCGACGGCCACTGCACCCGACAGTACGCTGTTGTTAAGGAAAGTCAGTTCTTTTCCAGAGTCCAATGCAATGACGGTGTGAAGCGGAGTCAGTTCTTGAACAACTCCTTCTTCATTCATGTACGTGCTGACTATCCTGTCTCCAATGGCATACGGGAGTCTGCTGAACGATTTGGCCTCGTGTTTGTGGACGGCAATCAAGAGTACTGCACCTGATGCTATTGCACTGTTTGGGATCGACATCTGTCCCACATCGGTTCCTATTCTTGTAACCAGGGCGGTCATGTCTAATATTCGGCCTGGAACATTGTTTACCAAAACGACATCACCTACCTTAAAACTGTGGGTCGTAAAAACAAGTGCGCCTGAAAAGACTCCGCCCACGAAGGTAGATATAATCAAGCCGATGGTGATGGTGGCGATGCCTGCGCCTGCCAGTAGGCTTTCTGGTGAGACTCCGAGCGTGTGCAACACCCCGAAGCCCATTACCAGAACTGCTATTGCTCCTATGGAAAACTGTAGAAGTGTGGCGGCCTGGGCTCCGATGCGTGAAGTCATAAACGGCTTTGCGCGCCGTAAGAACAACAGTATTATCAGCCAAAAACCGACGATTAGGATGATTCGGAAGGTTTCTCTTGAGAAGACAAGCAGGTTTATCGGTGCGGCTACAAACAGGTCAAAAAGATAGACGGTGCCAAAGCCCAAGACTATCAGAAAGGTTAGGATAATAGCGAATTTCTTGAAAGAACCGATCAACTCAACCAACTAGGTTACCTTCAAAGCAGTTACTGATAGAAGCACTTCTATACTTTTCTCAAGCCAGATCGCATTAGCGCGCGCGTTGCAGGTCCTTTTCTTTTCTCGCTCATGTTCACAGGTAGGCATCTGTTGTGTATCTCCGCATCATCCGGTGAGTGTTGAAGTAATAAGCAACTTTTCCTATGGAGTTCTTCATCATACCTATCCAACTGTCGCGCTCCTGGTAGAATCTAGGAATAATGACGTATTCCAGTTTGTTGTAGAGGTCTCCCAGTTCTCTTTTTCTTCTTTCTTCTTCGCTTATCGCTTGATCAGGAGATGGACCTATCGCCCACCCTGTGAGGCCTTCGACACAACCTCCTATCCACCAGCCGTCTAGGACGCTGAAGTTTACTACGCCGTTGTGCGCTGCTTTCATCCCACTTGTCCCTGAAGCCTCATACGGCGGCAAGGGCGTATTCAGCCAAACATCAACCCCGGAAGTCAGTTTCCCCGCCATTTCCATATCATAGTTTTCAAGATAGACGATTTCAACCTCAGTCTTCAATCGGTCAATGTACCCGTAGATGTCCTTGATAAGTCTCTTACCCATCTCGTCTCTAGGGTGCGCCTTTCCAGCGAAAACCAGCTGAATCTTTCCCTGTCTTTCCACTTCCTCAAGTTTATCCAGGTCTGAAAAGATCATAGTGGCTCTCTTGTACTCAGTGGCTCTTCTGGCAAAGCCCAAAGTCAACGTGTCAACACTCATCCTCGCACCTGCACTCTCTTCAACAAAGTCGAGCAAATCCCGTTTTGCTTTCATGTGCGCTTCCCACAATTCTGCATCTGGAATTGCGTCAACTCTTACGAGAAGTTCAGGCTCGTTTGCCCATCCTCGAATATGCGAGTCGAAAAGCTGTCTAAAGTACTGGCAGGTCCACGTGTAGGAGTGAACGCCGTTCGTTATTTCTTGTATGTGGTACCCGGGAAAGAGCTTTCTCGAGTACTCCATGTGCGCCTCTGTCACACCGTTAGTGTATTTGCTCAAGTTCAAAGCCAGAAGCGTCATGTTCAATCGGTCCGATCCACCGTACCTCTTCAACGCCTCTAGCGGCATTTCAGTTTCAAGCACTTCCGAAACAAGATCATAAGAGAATTTGTCGAATGCCGCCTCAACAGGCGTGTGAGTGGTGAAAACGCACAGGGTCTTCACTTCATCAGCGTCCATCTCATTTCTTCTCAATAGCTCGAGAGTGAGAAGACTGGAATGGCCCTCATTCATGTGATATTTTTTGACGTTGATGTTTAAGGCTTCAAGGGCTTTTATGCCGCCTATACCCAAGACTATCTCTTGTTTCAGTCGATATGACTCGTCGCCACCATAAAGATAATCAGTTATTTCTCTATCCTCCTGAGCGTTTCCTTCAACGTCCGTCGTCAGAAACAGAACCGGAACGACTCCACCTGTCAGACTCTCCTGATCATAAACCCAGACTCTAACCTTGACATCCCTTCCACCAATCCTCACTGTCACGGTGGCTGGCAACAATTTCATAAACTTCGAAGGTTCCCACTCCTCTGGGTATTCCAGTTGCCTTCCGTCCGGCGTTATCTTCTGTTTCAGATATCCCTTCTTGCTGACCAAAGTGACTGCAACCAATGGAATTCTCAAGTCCGCGCTCGTCCTAATCACGTCACCTGCCAGAACTCCTAGTCCGCCGCTGTAGGTTGGCATATCACTCTTTATGCCGATTTCCATGGAGAAATAGGCGATCTTAGGGCCTTCGATGAAGCTGTGCATGCAATACTCACTGTCAAAATAATACTGTTTAGTCAAAAACTCCACTTTGAACTCAGTTTTTTCAGGATCTAAGGGCATTCCACACACAGGGTCTTTCACACTCACAGAATCACACTCCTGAAAACGATGACATTCGCGGTTTTGTCAATAATTAGCGTCTCTTGCCTAATTACTCTTACCGCACTTGTGCACTAGCAGAATATCACGAGCAAAAGATTTATCTCCAAAATCAGCGGTAATGCTTGAAGTTGCCATGAGGTGGTTTTTTGTCAGCTAGCATATGTTCCCATGCTCCAAAGATTGCTGTAATCGGAACAGGGTTTGTTGGGTCATCATTTGCTTATTCCCTAATGATTCATGGAACTGTGTAAGAGATCGTTCTAGCGGGCGCTAAGTTCTCTGATGTTGTGTATCTCGATCAGATTGCTCGAATGTGGCTTGGAGATTCTCGAGGCTAATGTGAAAAGAATTGTGTCTTGGTCGCGGATGAAGCCCAATGAACGGAGCTTGTTTGCAGTTGTCAGAATATGGTCATCCTCTTTAAGGTAATCAATGTGCACTGGGTAGACGCCAAACGCCAGTTCAAGTTGTCTTTTGGCGCGTCTGTTAGGTGTAACGGCGATTATTGGTTGCTGGATCTTGAATCTTGAGATCATTCGAGCTGTGTAGCCTGACCTCGTCAGGGTTACGACTTTGTCCACGGGCATTTCTTGACATATTCTTTGAACTGCCTTGCTTATCGTGTCTGAGATATTGATGAATCCCTCGTCTTCGATATGACTTTCTACTGCCTTTTCAGTTTCTTTCGCTATTCTGGACATCATCGAGACAGATTCTACGGGGTAACGTCCTACTGCTGTCTCTCCTGAGAGCATTATTACTTCTGTTCCATCCAATATTGCGTTGGCCACATCGCTGACTTCTGCTCTGGTAGGTGTTGGCTGGTTTGTCATGGATTCAAGCATTTCTGTTGCCGTTATAACGGTCTTTCCTTTTTGATTGCATTTTCTGATTATTGCTTTCTGAACGAGCGGAACCTTCTCAGGTTCTATTTCGACGCCCAAGTCGCCTCTTGCCACCATGATCCCGTCTGCAGCGTCCAAGATCTCATTGAATTTGTCAACACCTTCAGAATTTTCGATCTTGGCGATGATTGCGCCCTTGAACCTCTTGGCCTTCTTCTTCAGGTTATTCACATCAAAGGCATTTCTAGTAAATGAAAGAGCAATGAACTCAACATCATTTTCTATTGCCAAATCCACCATTTCCAAATCTTTATTTGAGAGGGTTGGAACTGCGAGCTTCTTATTCGGGATGTTGACTCCTTTTCCGTCATCTATTTCGCCGCCTGTTGTTGCAAGAAGTTTCAAAACATCTTCCTGTTTTTCTACGACCTGCGTTCTCAGCCTACCATTGTCAATAAGAACCTTATCACCGACATCCACATAGTCATAGATGTCGTTGTTGAAGCCTATTTTTCCGTCTTTGCCTACTTCAAGAACGTCGCCTTTGTTGACAGTTCTCCTGCCTTTTGTTTTGAGCCTTATTTCAGGTCCTTTTACATCGATGATTATTGGGATATCAGCCACTTCTCGGAGACTGCGAATCATGACTCTGTACTGGTCAAGTGCCCCATAAGCCGTGTTTATTCTGACCCCATTCATTCCCGCACGGTACATCTTCTCAAGCGTGCTTCGAGAAAGACTAGCTGGACCGACCGTACAGATGATTTTGGTCTTCTTCACTTACTCATACTCCGTGGATAATTCAAAGGCTAGGTATTCACACTGAGGAAAAGTGATAAGTCCTATTAGAAGATTGCATTAGCGCCTACGGAGGAATTGGTTGATGATTTGCAAGTTGTTTTTCTTTAGGCATGCTGAAACAACTGATAACAGCCGTGGAATATTCTCGGGGTGGCGTGACTCAGAACTCACTTTGAAAGGGCTTTCGCAAGCACAAGAGATTGCAGAGCAACTAAGGCGAGAGAAAATTGACTATGCGCTCACCTCGCATCTCAAAAGAGCTCGCAAAACTCTTGAAATAATACTTGAAAAGCATTCGGCCATCCCTGTTTTCATGGACGACAGGCTTATCGAACGTTGCTATGGCTTGCTTCAGGGCAAAAGCAAGAGAAAGGTTGCTAGGGAAAGGCCTGAGTGGTTCGCCCAAATTCACCGGGGCTACGATTTTCCACCGCCAGAAGGAGAAAGCTTAAAAATGGTTGAAAATCGCACTCTGGCTTTCTTAGCGCAACTTGAAGAGTGGCTTCGGCAAAACCAGGGCAACGTAGCTATCTCCTGCCACGGCAACTCTCTGCGTCCAATCCGTCGAGTTTTCGAACATCTAAGCTTAGAACAGATGCTTCAGATCGAGAATCCCCAAGATCGTGCAATGTCTTATGCCCTTCATGTTCACAGTGTTAATATTGGAAGCCATAGAAAAAGGGCCGTCAAAGCGGACTGGCAAGGCATACTGGTTCCTCGCCAAGTAAGATTAGCAACAGATCAGCGAAACCCTTTGAAGAGATATTACTAGTTCCCAATAATTCCGCATCCAAAGATCACTAACGCACCACAACTCTTTGAATCGCAAAATAGCGCTCGCGTTTTCAAGGGGCAGCCTTCTCACGGGGTTGGGTTCAGAATCTTACTCGTTTGTAAAAGATTCCTTTTGCCACTTCCGCCAGGATGATGTAGAGCACCACGATTATCAACATCAAAAGAAGAATCAAGATGGATGGCTGAGCAAATCCGAATAGGCTGCCAAGCGGAGTGAAGGGGAAGATGAGTGTGGCACCAACAATCGCTGCCGTGGTCAACAACAGATACTTCCCTGGAGAACTCTTGAAGAAAGGTCTTCTGCTTCGAATAACGAGCACAATCAAGCTTGCGGAGATAACCGACTCTATGAACCAGCCAGTTCTAAATAGTGTCATCGGGCTTTTCAGGGCAAGAAGAAGTACTCCAAAGGCGAGATAATCAAACACCGAACTTAGGATTCCGAAAACTATCATGAAATTGCGGATAAAGTTCACATTCCAGCGACGAGGCTGTTCAACCATTTCACTATCCACGTCGTCTGCGCTGATGGTCGTTTCGGGGAAATCAGTCATCAGGTTGGTGAGTAATACCTGTCTGGGAAGCAGGGGAAGAAATGACAGAAAGAGTGATGCTCCTGCCATGCTGAACATGTTTCCGAAGTTGGCGCTCGTTGCCATGAACACGTACTTGAGAGTATTGGCAAAGGTTTTCCTTCCCTCTTTCACTCCATTTGCGAGCACGCCCAAGTTTTTTTCAAGAAGAACAATGTCAGCGGATTCTTTGGCAACATCAACAGCGCTCTCAACCGAGAGACCAACATCGGCGGCATGGAGAGCAGAGGCATCGTTGATTCCATCACCCAAGTATCCAACCACATTTCCAGCTTTCTTAAGAGCGAGAATGATCCGTTCCTTCTGGTTTGGCTCAACCTCTGCGAAAACATCAACTTCATTCACCTGCTCAAGCAACGCTTCATCACTCAAACCACGCAGATCCGACCCTACAAGAATTCTTGGAGTTGAGAACCCGACCTGCTGACTGAGGCTGGCCGCAACCAATCGATTGTCTCCGGTTACAATCTTTAGGGAAATGCCAAGATGTTTCAGCTCTTCAATTGTCTCTGCGATTCTAGGCTTGGCGGGATCAAAGAGAACAAGGAATCCCAAGAAAGTCATGTCGACTTCACTATCTTTAGTAATGAGTTTATTAGATCCAATGTCTCTGTAAGCGATGCCCAGAACGCGAAAACCCTTGCTACTGAACTCTTCGAAGCGTTGCTGGATCTGCTTTTGCACCCCGGCGATTTGCACGATTGTTCCTTCAGAAGCTTCAACTCGGGTGCACACGTCAAGCATATTCTGCAATGCACCTTTGGTTACCATCAGACTCTTATCGTTCTTTGACGCTAGGATGCTGAGTCTTTTACGTATGAAATCGTACGGCACCTCATCCAGCTTGTGGTAACCTGACAAGTCAAGATGGTTTGCGCGAATCGCTTCGTCGATTGGGTTGGTGAATCCTGTCTGGTAAGAAGCGTTAAGGAAAGCGTAGAGTAACGCTTTTTCGCTTCGGTTACCGTTAAAATCAAGGACGGACTGTATTTCTATCTTGCCTTCCGTGAGGGTGCCGGTCTTGTCGGAGCAGAGAACGTTCATGCTGCCGAAGTTTTCAATGGATGCGAGTCGCTTAACAATGACTTTCTGAGTTGCCATTTTCTTGGCTCCGTGAGCCAGGTTAATGCTGATAATGGCGGGCAGCAGTTGCGGGGTCAGTCCTACAGCGAGTGCTAGGGAGAAAAGAAGGGAGTCCAATACTGGGCGCGCAAAATACACGTTTATGGCGAAGGTGGCGACTACCAGCACCAGCGTTACTTCCATGAGGAGATACCCGAAATGTCGGACTCCATGTTCAAACTCTGTTTCTGGCGGCCTGAGTTTTAGTCGCTCCGAGACTTTGCCGAACTCCGTTTTCGAACCGGTCCCTGCAACCACAGCCTGTGCGCTTCCACTGACCACGTTAGTTCCCATGAAAAGACTATTCGTCCGCTGACTAAGCGATGTTTCTGGTGGCAGAATCCCAGCAGTTTTCTCAGCCGGATAAGTTTCTCCCGTCAAAGATGCTTCGTTTACGAAGAGATCCTTTGATTCCAGAATTATGGAGTCTCCAGGTATTAGATCTCCAGCGTTGACGGTGATGACGTCTCCTGGCACAATTTCTTCGACTGGTATTTCCTTTTGAGTTCCATCTCGAAGTACAGCCGCTTTGGTTTGAACGATCGCTAGCAGCTTTTCGACGGCATTGGCTGCACCTCGTTCCTGCCAGAAGCCAAGGAAGCTGCTAATGAAGATTATCGCTAGGATGATGACAGCATTCACGGGCTCGCCGAGGAAGAATGACAACCCCCCTGCAAAGATGAGAATGAGGATAAGGGGACTCTTGAATTGAGTTAGCAGGAGCGTAAGTGCGTCTAATCTTTTCTTCGGCTTCAGAAGATTGGCGCCATATAGCGTGAGTCGTTTTCCAGCTTCTTCGTCAGTCAAACCCTTCGGTGTCGTTTCAAGGCGTTCGAGAAGTTCAGAAGCGGGAAGGCTCCAGAATGATTGTTGATTTAGGCTATCTTGACTACTCAGAGAAACCGCCTGACCATTGCTCTCCTCATTTTGTATTAAGGATTAATGGAAGACGAGCTATAAAAAATGTGATTGATCCTTCGCGCGCTAATTTACGGCATTCTCTTAAGTAATTCTTGGTCAGCTAACTACTAAAGGGATCACAATTGAATTCAGCCGGCGAATATCTGCAAAACATTAGAAGGAATGCAGAAAACACAAATCCAACAAAGACCGCACGTACCAAAATCAAAGGTGAAAGACACTCGCGCCCCACTCTCCTCTCCAACTTCATCCTTGGAACTCAGGATGGTCTGGTAAATGTGTTAGGTATTCTCCTGGGGTTGACTGCGGCATCAACCGACATTCGAATTTTCTTCGTTGCTGCTCTGGCCGCTCTTGGGGCCGAGTCCATTTCGATGGGAGCTGTCGCCTACACCTCCACCGCGGCAAGACGACGAGTCTATCTGAAGGAAGCGAACAGAGAACGTCAAGAGATGAAAGATGTCCCCGAAATCGAACGGGAAGAGGTGAGACAGATCTTCAGAAGATGGGGCTATGAAGGGAAAGAACTTGAAGATCTGACGCAAAGTATAGCTAGGAACCCAAAGGCGATGCTCGAATTCATGATGTCGTACGAACTCGATCTTGCGCCTGTTGACAAGTCTGAAGCGAGGCGCAGTGCCTTAATCGTCGGATCTTCAACCATATTTGGGTCTTTCATACCTCTGATACCATACCTTTTCGTTGGAAGAAACATACTCACCGGAACCGAAGCATCAGTGATTTTCAGCGGCGCCGCCCTTTTTTTCATAGGGGCATATGAAGCGAAGACCACCGTGGGCTCTCTATGGAGGAGCGGCTTGCAGATGGCGGCAATCGGGCTGACCGCAGGTCTTGCCGGATTCTTGATCGGTCACTTCATAGTAGCTTTACCTGTGTAAGTATTGCGCGCGCGAGAGCTTCTAGATGATTGCAGCAACATGTATGACAGCACCGGTAATGAGAGAAACAGTCCATATTATGAAAGTCGGCATCATCAGCCACTTCCTTCGTGCACAGGTCATTTGCTGCAGGGGCTTGAATGCCCACGAGGCAACCATAAATATCCCCAAGATTTCTGCTGCAATACCTGTGGCGGCATGCAGCCAGACAGTTAATGATTGGAGAATGGAAAGGGTTCCAACAGAATCAAGGTTAGTGGAAAAGGAAGGAACCATAACGATTATGATGGTTATCGTGTGCAATACGAGAGCTAGACTAGTCAAATAGCCATGTTTGACAAGGTTCTTCTTTTCACCTTTCCTCTTAACAAACGGAAGTCCCAGTATCAACAAGAACAGAATTACGATTTGAAGAGAGAGGACCGTATTGCCAACGGGGTCAAGTGGGACTGCCATGCCACCGAAGACGGAAATGATGTTTTTAAAGGTTCGTTCAGCGTGCGCTTCGCGCGCGCGTGCGTTCACTCGGAACCAGAGTTTTATGCTGAAAAGCCGGGGATGGGAGTTGAACCCATATACAGCGGCTCTGCAGGCCGCCGCCTGAACGGTTCGGCCACCCCGGCAAGCTACATATCTTTGGAAGCCTCAATAAATAGCTTGTCAGCCCAGATTCAGTTTCTTTTTGACCTCGTCATAAAGCTTTAACGCCGACTTTTCGTCCTTAACGTTCCGTATTAGCATGCGCCCATCCTTGAATAGCGTTATTTCAGAACCTTTTGAAGAGAATATCACTGCAAAATGCGATCTTAGTCGCACCTTGAAAAGTGAGCTTATGAGTTTATAGGCTTCCTGAAAGTTGATCGTCCATGGTTCTTCAGGGTTTATGTTGACCATGTTCCGTCCGCACAGCCAAACAAGCTTCTCCTTCTCATATGAAAGGGGTTTTTTGCCCTGGCATGATGAGCAGCCGTTTCGCTTGTAGATGTCAACCGTGGTGAAGTACATGTCGTTGAAATCGCATATCATCAGTTTTCCCCTCAACGGGGTACCCATCCTTGCGAGAAGCTTGACCGTTTCCATGGCTTGCATAGCACCTATTATGCCGGGTGTGGCGCCCAGTACGCCTCGAGTGTCACACGCCTGCATGTAATCATCCTGAACATTAGGGAAAACACATTCCAAGCAAGGAGTCTCAGGAGAATCAAACACCGTTAGGTTTCCTTCTGTTCCGATGGCTGCACCGAAAACATAAGGAATCTTGAACTTCACGCATGCACGACTGACCAGATACCGACTCTGCATGTTGTCCAGACCGTCCACCACGCAATCTACGCCAGCAAGGAGCCGCTCAACGTTCTGCAAATTCACGTTCTCCGGAACAGCTTCAACCTTGATGAGAGGATTCGTCTTGCTCAGTCTTTCCGCCGAGACTTCAGCCTTTGGGTAATGCAAATCCTTCGGAGTGTAGAGTATTTGCCTGTGCAAGTTAGCAAGCTCCACCGTGTCTTGGTCAATCAGCCGCAAATACCCGACACCAGCAAGAGCCAGATACAGAGAAGAAGCCGTGCCTAACCCGCCAAGGCCAACAACTGCAACCTTCGACTTGGCAAGCTTCTCTTGTCCTTTCTTTCCGAATTCTTTCAAAACAGTCTGGCGACTGTAATACTCAGAAAAGAAACGGGTCTCGTCCACCCTGCCCAATCGAGTTCCTCCTAACCTTACTTTGCAACGAATCAGTTTTATGCCTACCTCTTACCGAAACCACCTGCAATACTGAACTGCGTCTTGACGTGCTTTGCTCATGAATCAATCTGCGCTTGCAGGAGAATGCTTGGAAAGCACGCGCAAGGACGAAGTGTGAATCAAAACCGTACCCAAAAATCAAAAATCTAAAAATAGGGCTTATTTTCGAATTTAGAGCCTAAGAATATCCCGATTACAGCCTTCGAATGGCATGCGCATAGGAAGAAAGGATTTGCCTGAGAATCGCTAATCTTGTTGGCTATTTGAATTCCTGTTTTCTTCTAAGAATCAGGAGAGTTCCTATCAAAGGAGTAACGAACAACGGCAGAAAGTAGTAGACGAACGAATTCAGTGGATTGAAATCAGGTATGATCATAGATACAGCATACGTGGCAAGGCCCGAAAAGGTGCAGACGAATGCGGAGATCATTGTCAAACGGTAGTTTTTTCTTCCAATCGTAAGTATGGCGGCTGAGGCAGCAGAGACGAAAGCGGCGAGAGATATGACGGTCAGCAATTGGCCAAAGATGAACCATTTCTGAGCAACAAGACGAGGAATCCAGCTGTAAATCTGGGCAAGGGCATTGATGGACAGTATTAGGAGTATCAAAGAGCTTGTTGCTGTCACTATCATGAGGATTCCTCCTGCGGTAACTTGCGGGGTTGCTGCTGAAGGCTTAAGTCCATGAGCACAATAGGGACAATAGACCGAGTCGTCAGGCACTTTTCTGCCACACTTTGGACATATTAGACTCATACTAGAAGCTCGGTCGAACTTGAATTAAGCTTTACGAAACTCTTTTATGCAAAATGCAAACCCGTGGTAATGGGGAACAGGCCATTGAGGTTCCTGCGTTTTGCTTTTTTGCTTGGTTTGCTGGCGCTTGCCAGCGCAACTGCTTTCGTTAGAGGGGATAGCTTCACTTCCTATGCTCTGACAGAGTCAGAGAATCACCATGTCGCTAGGCTAAATTCAAACCAGCCGTACGTTGCTGGTTGCTGCGTCGCGTCGGAAGACCTGATGAAGTACGGAACCATCAATGGTACTGCAGTTGAAGTGAGCTTCCCTTCGACGGATTCTAGCTATTTTCCCGCTGGAAGCTGGTTGGGGGTAGGCATGTTTGTTCAGGCGCAGGACACGAGATTTCTCCACGTAGACTATGGATTCTATATGATGCTCGTTTTGGACGCGTCTGGAGGTCTCTTTGTTGATATTGGTCTTCATCAAACAAGGGAAGGAGCAATGCCTCTGGTAATGCCCAGTGAGGAATTGTTATACGCACGAACTTGGCAGCTGTCGGCGGTCGATCGTGCAACTCCTTTTACTCTGATTATGGAATGGGATGAGAACGAAACAGTCAACTATTCGGTCCGGGCTAATGCGCAGAGCATAGAGTTCGCGTCGGTTCACGTCCCGAACTTGCCGAACTGCGAGAACATCATACCTAGATTCTACGCAGGAAACGTAATTGTTGGACAGTTTCCAATGAGCAGGTACGTTCATTACTTCCAGTTCGGAATCACCGGTCCCACAGAAATGGCAAACGATCATTGGAGCGCACTCGTGCAGGAGCCAAGAACGTTTAGACTGGGTGAGTGGTCTCTCGTCGAAAGAGCCTGGTCCATCCAGGGAGACCTCTCCTATCTTGACCAAGACTGGAGATGGGGAGGAAAACTCTATGCCGGAGTTGATGCTCGATACCAGATGAACTCGTATGAAAGTCCGAATCAAGTGCTCTTCTTCCATAGTGATCAAACGCTGCCTACAGGGACGTCATTGTGGGAACCGGTGAACGCAAGCACGGGCGGATTGACAGGTGTCCCCACGTTACGAACAGCTCAGATCGAGTCGATGCTCACGACGGATTATTGCTCGGTTGAGCACTTGGCTTCCGCTCTGGCTATCATCGTTGTCGGTACGACCTGTTGGATGCTGAGAAAAAACAAAGGTTCCTCGCGATGACTGAACGTGTGCTTACCGACCTTGGGTCGCCGATCTTGCTCTATTTCGCCTACAACCTGCGCGCTGGCTTGTCCCTGAAATGGTTAAAAATGGTCTTAAGTCTTCTTTTGTCTTTTAGCGTTTGATTTAGGCTTGTTTGGTGGGCAACTTTTGGCCGTGTTGAAAGATGGCAGCTCATGGGTTCCAACGAGTCTGAAAGAAAGCAGTTTTGCATAACCAGTTGAGGCTGCAGCTAGCCCGTTTGGAACTTAAAGGCACGAAAGAGGACCAAAAACATGTTTACACTTCAACACTGTCCCCAAACCCGAAAACAAGAATCAAAACCATTTTACACCAATATCGGGACAAGGCAGCGCGCTAATCAAGATCTGCGGGTTCCTAATGCAACCGAAAGTTTACCTTTTTTGCGCGCGCGCTCTAGCTTCTGCACTCTTCGCACAGCCATCTGCCATTAACGTTTCTCAGGTCATCTGAATAGTTTTCACAATCTTGGCAGAAGCCGGAAAGGGTTACTTCTTGGGATTCGGTCGGACTTGGAAATTGCGCTTCCAGTTTGCTTTTTTCTCTGATCAGAAAATGCAGTTCAGGATCGACACGTACGATGTCTGACTCAGCAATAATCCCTATTTTCTGATGATTCTCCTCCACCAGCAATCTTCGTATCTTATTATCTCGCATCTTTCTAGCTGCCTCTTCAATCGTAGCATCTGGGCTGATCGTTATTAGTGGAGTGCTCATGACCTCGCTGACCTTTATCTTCTGAGGGTCCAACCCTTTGGACACAACTCTACTGATAATGTTACGTTCAGTAATCATCCCTGAGAACTCATTTCCTTCCTTCACAACAACGGAAGACACTCCGTTCTCATCCATCACACTAGCCGCTTTTATTATACTATCTTCGGCTTGAATGGTTATTATTATTCCTCGCCATTAAATCCTTAACTCTAAGCACAGGCTCTTCTTCTTTCAATATCCATTTCCTCCCAACAGCTATGCTGACAGTTAAGCCCGCTTATTTTTCTTTCTTCTGACTCATACGTCTTGTGAAGAACAGGATTTGATATTTCCAATACGCAGACTGAACTCATGGCTGTACTGGAAGCATAGCTAAACTACGATGACCGAAGTGAGATCAGAGCCTGAAATGGATATCCTATGCTTTTTTATGATCTTGGCTGCTTCTATCAGATCCGCATCCGGATCAACTACTATCAAGGGCGTTGACATTACCTTGGCGATTTTCACGTTTTTCGGATCTAACCATTCTCCACCAACCTTCCATGCCACGTCGCGTTCAGTCAATATGCCAAATGGTCTGCCTTGCCTTGAAACGATAGCGCATCCTTCTCCTTTCTTGCGCACGCTCAAAAATGCTTCAAAGACTCAGACTGTTACCGTTGGGTCGTCAAAAGCGCGCACTAACTACGTGAGAGACTTTCTAAGCAAGCGCGGGCTAGAAGTTTTTGAAATATGCCTATGTCACAAAGGCTTGATTTCTATAATGATTTTCCTAACTGCCAGTTCACAGATTTTTCTTGTTCCTCTCTTTCCGCGCTCATAGCTCACTCGGACCAAGTTTGTTTCTTGCAGTTTGCGAATTTGCTCACTGACATAAGGCTGACTAAGACTTAGTCGGTCAGCTATTGTTGAGATATCCAAACGCTCTTTTAATAGCAATTGGAGAACCCGCATGCTTGCTGAGTTTAGGGCGTCAGCAACCCGCAAAGCGTCTTCACCTGATACGGTAATCTCTTCTGACAAGGCGGACAGCTCCGTGTAACATATGAGTTTGGTGAATGTTTATAATGCTTGTGGGCACCCCAATCAATATAGGTCTTGTAATATTCTTATTTGTATATTGTGATTCTTTATTTCATATAGCACAATAGAAGTATTTATAAGCAATAGTTTATATTAAATGTGGCACGTTGCACCAGCAGAAATTCGAAAAACCAGAGGAGGACATGATATGCCGAACAAGCAAAAAAAGAAGAAAGCACTTCCAAAGAAGTACACAAAGAACAAGAAGTAGCCTTGTGTAATTCGTGCGCTCTTGCCATTACTGAGTGATACAAAATGAGAGTGAAAACTACAAGTACAGGCATAAACACGCGGGCTATAGTTGAACGCATGCCTTGGGCTTGCAACGTTCATACTGTTTTTCCATTTATCAACCCGTAGAACGATGTTCGGTGGTCCAAGTGGTCATTGATATCCTACTTTTGGTATCAGCTTTTCTCGGTGGCGTTGCTCTACTAGCGTATTCCAGCGAAAAGGCGGTCAAGCACTCAGTAAGCATGGCTTCTACGTTGGGAATCTCCCCTCTTATGATAGGACTTGTCGTGGTGTCTCTGGGCACAGATTTGCCGGAAATCGTGAATTCGATAACTTCCTCAGCAATGGGTCACGGAGACATCAACGTTGGAGACTCATTCGGATCAGTTCTCGTTCAACTAACTTTAGTCTTGGGACTTGTCGCCTTATTGGGCGGAGCATTCAGGGTCAAGAGAAACGAGATAGTAGTAATCGGGTCATGTGAATTACTAGCACTCATTGCTTCGATATCGATGGTCGAAAAGGGATACATTTCAAGAATTAATGCCGTGTTCTTGGTGGCTAGCTTTCCACTTCTCATGTTAATCATCAGGAACATTATGAAAAGTGAATATGCAATGCCGCAAGGCGACACTAAGCTGTTTCGTCACATTGTCATCGCCATAGTAGGCTACGTGGGTGTTGCAGTAGGAGCTTATGTTGTGGTCAACTCAGTGGTTGCGCTTTCAGCGGAAGCACACATACCTGAGTATCTGATCAGTTTTTTTGTAGTCGCCATCGGAACATCCTTGCCTGAGCTAGCTGTTGACTTGACAGCCGTCCGAAGGAAACAGTATGGAATCGCCATAGGAGATGCCATAGGAAGCTGCATTGTTGACGCTGGCCTTTCAATAGGAATAGGACCTCTGTTCTTTCCAGTAACTGTCTCTGCAAGACTTGCTGAGACGACAGGCCTATATGCGTTGCTCGCTTCAATTGCTGTCTTGCTCGTGCTTGCCGTAAGGCAAAAACTCGATAGGAAAGCAGGAGTATTCTTCATAATTCTCTATGGACTTTCCTATTCAATACTCTTTGTTTGACTTGAGAAAGTCGAAAGCATGCACGTGCGAAAGACTTGGCCAGAAGAAAAGCTTGGTGTTTTTGGGGTTCGTCCAGCTGTAGTGATCGGTCTCGCTAGCGACGTTTGGTTTGGAAACCTAGATTCTGAACAAATATCCTTCGTAGAGCAGTTTCTGTCAAAATCGAGGCAAGATTCTTAGCGCGCGCTTAGCTCATTATGCTCATTCGGATAATTAGCATGCGCCTCTGATTATGCAGGGGACCGTTACGATTCTGGCCGCAGAGACCTTCTAGCGCGCAGACGCAAGTCTGCCGCGGCTATTCTAACAGTTGAAGCAAATCTTCAGTCACGTACGTTATGAGCTCGTCGACGCTGCTCTTGCTGAACAATGTTACGACACAGTTCCTCGTGATCCCCACAACTATTCCGCGCTTGTGGTCCTCAAAGACCACGTACCAAATCTTGCCATGCTGAAGATAGTCGCGGTATGATGTGCTGTCAGCCAAGTCAGGTCCGGCTAGGCACAGTTTTTCTATCCCTGGTATGTCAACGTCGTCAAACCAGATCAACTTCGTTGCCTGAGGGTTAGACTCATGAAGCTGTTTCAACGTCTCATGAGAGATTCGGACTTCAAGAATCGCCTGAGGGTTGATGAAAAGTGCTTTGCTGAGCTTGTTAGCCACGTAGTTCGACAAGAGTTTTTTCACGCCACGGGGAACAGACGGTGCCAAAACGATCAGGAACGCTTTCGTGCCCGAGGCTGTAATCCAAAAAGGAGTCTCCTCGGTGACTGGCGTCTCGACCGCTTCTCGCCTGAAAAAACTCTCTCTCACAAAATCCTTGCTGAAAATCCCCGTGACCAAATTGCCTTTCGACGTTAGATCCAAGATTTGAGTCAACAGCTTCAGGCTTTTGCCGCTTTCAGGCTTGTAGACTTCCTCTTCTCGGAAGTCTTTGAGCTTCCAAAGCGCTAAAGCAGGGTCAACTTTCTCTTTGATCTCGAAAACCTTGACTGGCAGTACCAAACTCGCACACCACAACACAGATTCAGACATCCAGCATTAAAAGCTTCCACTAAGCTTCATGATCCGCCAGCGCCAAGGTTTATTAGGCGTAGTTCAAGACGAAATTATGGAGAACCGCAGTGACCAAGAAGAAAACATGGTGTGAGAAACTGG
Organism: Bathyarchaeia archaeon; assembly: GCA_041500785.1. Taxonomy (GTDB): domain Archaea; phylum Thermoproteota; class Bathyarchaeia; order Bathyarchaeales; family Bathycorpusculaceae; genus JBGQMW01. The sequence continues at coordinate 33,414 of JBGQMW010000013.1, read as the reverse complement.
AAGACAGCAAAGGCCTGCCCAGAGTGGAGAAAATCACAGGAAAAATGAGCAAAAAATGGGGAACCGGCACGTTGATCATTCCTGCGCCAAAGGAAGTTGACGAGTTCATGAGAAAAGTGCCTGAGGGAAAACTTACGACAATAAACGACATTCGAGCAGCCCTAGCAAAGAAGCACAAGGCCACTATCGGCTGCCCGATAACGACAGGCATTTTCGCCGCAATCGCGGCCCGCGCCGCTGAAGAACAAAAGCAAAGCGGCCAGAAGACCATCACGCCTTATTGGCGCACCCTCAAAGTAGGCGGCGTAATAAATGAGAAATACCCTGGCGGCTCGGAAGAGCAACGGAAACTCCTAGAAAAGGAAGGCCACAAGATCGTCCTGAAGGGCAAAAAACACAGGGTCGTCGACTACGAGAAGTCACTGGCAAATCTGTAGAAGAATCCTGCGAAAGCAAGAACCAAGTTTGGGCTCGAACGACCTAACCCTAACTATCGAACGTCCTGGCAAAGCACGGGCGATTGAAAGCCTATTCTTCTCAGGCAGGTATTCCTGAAAGCAAAGAAAATGGAATGGGCTACCCAGCGAATCACTTGTCCTTCTAATTGATTTTGATCGCTTGAGTTGGGCATTGAGTCTCGCATGCCAAGCATTTTATGCAGTCTTTTTCTCTGGCGGGGTCAGATTTCTTCTCAGAATTCGGATGGCCTGGCGAGTCTGCCCAGTCGAACAAGGCCACAGGACAGACGTCTATGCATATGCCGTCGCCAGTGCAGATGTCCCAGTCGACAGCAACGTTGGTGCCATGTATGCCCAGCTTCTTGGGAGGTTCAACTGGTCCCCAGACGCTGTGTCCCTGATGTTCTCCTGCGACTTTCCGTTTCTTCTGGAAATCAGGATCTATTGGCAAACTATACCACCACAGACTAGGATGAAAAAGTGTGAATATTAACCCTTCTGACTACCACTGGCACCAACAGCAGGAGGAACGACGTGAAAAAAGCAGACTCAGGGTAAGCATCGATTCTCGTCGGGGAGTCTTCCAGATGAAAATGGAGAAACTGCGAAAGACTAAAATCCACTTGTGATCAAACTACGGAAAAGAGATGACCTGTTATGGAACAGACTAAGCTCTACGTTTTGCCGAAACTTCCGTATGACTATGCTGACTTGGAACCGCACATGTCCAAGGAACAGTTGACCATACACCATGACAAGCATCACCAAGCATACGTCACTGGCGCAAACAACATCCTCCAGAAACTCGACAAAGCACGCAAAGAAAACATGGACCTAGACATGAAATCAACTTTGAAAGAACTCTCATTCAACATCGGCGGACACGTTCTCCACTCCGCATACTGGGCAAACATGGCACCCGCAGGCAGGGGCGGCGGCAGACCCGGCGGAACCCTCGGTGACGCCGTTGAAAAAGAATTCGGCAGCTTCGACCGATTCAAGAAGGAATTCACACAAGCCGCCATCAGCGTAGAAGGCAGCGGCTGGGCAGCACTCACCTACTGCATGCAAACCAAAAGACCAATAATAATGCAAATAGAAAAACACAACACCAACGTCTACCCAATGTTCCGCATCCTGATGATCATAGACGTGTTCGAACACGCATACTACATCGACTACAAGAACGACCGAGCAAAATTCGTCGAAACATTCTGGAACATCGTCAACTGGAACGAAATAAACAAACGACTCGAAAACATAACAAAATAAACTCCACCCCCTATTTTTCACATCCCACCAGCCTGACCCCGACTTTGATTTGACCACTCAATAGAAGAAAGATTGAGTTATCAACTCGAACCCCTATTCTGCTGGAACGGCAACACCGCGCCAGCGTGCGGTCAATGCATAAACAAAGTGGTCCCAGGGTCCACGTCGGCTGGTACTGCACAGTACATCACTAGAAACAGTAAAATAAGCAGGCTCATACAATCATAAACCCTTCACAATCACAAATTCATCATTTCAGAAGGAGGTCTAGACCAAACTGTGAGCACACCGTCACGTACGCGCGGCATCAAAATTCTCAAAGCCGTCGGCTCGCCGCTCCGCATTCAAATCCTAAACCACCTCTTCGACAAAGGCCCCCTCACCTACACGGAACTCGTCAGCGCCCTGAAACTGAATGCGAACCGTGACGCCGGCCGATTCGCCTACCACCTCAAATCCCTTCTCAAGGCTGACCTCGTCGAAGCCGACTCTAACGCGAAGAAATACTTGCTCACCGACTTGGGAAAAATGGTTGTCGAAGCTGCAGACCGGATAGACAAGAAAGCCTTCCGTCCCAAGAACATCCTCATCCGCAGCAGCCGCGCCGCCATCGAAGAATTCGACCCAAACAAGATTGCTAACGCACTAATGCGCGAAGCCAGAATGCCTCCAGATGAAGCCCAAAAAGTGGCCAAAGAAGCGGAAAAACAACTCCTCAAGGCCAAGACTAAATATCTCACGGCCCCGCTCGTCAGAGAAATAGTCAACGCCATACTCATAGACAAAGGACTCGAAGAATACCGGCACAAACTCACCCGCCTCGGCATACCAGTACACGATGTAACCACTCAACTCGAAAACCAGCAACCAATAACACAAACCGCAGGCCAAACCGTCCTCAGAGAATACACTCTCCTCAATGCGTTACCAAGAGACATTGCCGACGCCCACCTCTCCGGTGCCATACATATTCACAACCTGGACACATGGATCCTCAAACCTGAAGAAACCATCCATGACGTCCGCCACTACTTCCAGCACGGCCTAAACTTGGATAACATGGACCCAACCAAACCAGCCATGCCGCCTCCGCAAAACCTCACAACCGCACTCATGATTGTCTTCAACATGCTAATCCACGCTGCAAAAGAAACAGAAAACATGCAAACGCTCGAATACTTCAACATCTTCCTCGCACCCTACGCCCGCGGAGTCGACCCAGTCGCCTCAAAGCAGGCGCTCCGCGAGTTCATCACCGCACTGGCCCAGCACGTAGACACGGGACTAAGCATAGAACTATCAACCCCTGACCACGTAGGAAAAGAAACAGCGCGCATACCCAAACCGGCAGGCAAATACGCGGACTACAAGGAAGAAACGCAGCTACTCGCCAGCCAGATCCTCGAAGTCATAGAAGAACAAAGCCTGAGCAAGCCATTGCTCAACCCTAGACTCATAATCAAAATACGCCCCGAAACACAAACAGACCCCCACGCACAAGCTCTGCTCTTAAAAGCTCACAAACTCGCAGCCGAAACAGGCACGCCGTACTTCAGCAACCACACAGACAAAACACAGAAACAAACCGTTCACACGCCAACCGGCTTCAAACTCGACGCCGACCTAGACAATGACTGGGAAACGGACACTCTCCGCACAGGCCTCCTGGGCACCGTCACGATCAACCTTCCCCGCGCAGCTGTAGAAGCAGAAAAAGACAAAAACCGCTTCCACGAAACCCTCAAAGAAAGAATCGAAATGGCGGCTCGGGCCCTAGAAATCAAACACCGCGCCCTCAAACAACACAGCAAAACGCAGCTTCCATTTCTAACGCAACAAGAAAACGGCGACCAATACTACCGCATAGAAAACGCCGCGCGCATAGTCAACTTCACAGGCATCACACAAGCTGCCGAAATCCTCACAGGAAACCCCCTACCGGATGACAAAACCCAAAACCTCATCGAAGAAACCGCCCAAACCTTAACGACGTACATAAACAAAATCGGCAGAAAACGCGGAAAACGCCTCCTTCCAGCAACATTACCTGCCGCGGAAACAAACCAACGCCTAGCCACAGTCGACGCAGAAAGACACGGCATAGGAAAAATCAAGTATGCAGGCACCAGAGACAAACCATACTACACCACAATAGCACACGTGATCATCCAAAACGATACCGAGGACCCACTTCAGGAAAAACTGGAAAACCTGAGAACCGGCGGAAACCTCACCGTCATCGAACTCGACACTACACCTACACAGCCAGACCGACTGATGACCGTAACAAAACAGCTGCTTGACAAGAAAACAGAATTTTTCACATACAACCTGAAGCAGACCTACTGCACGAACTGCAAAAAAACAAGCCTAGGACACATGCACAAGTGCCCAAACTGCGGCTCCGTAGCCACGTTGACACATTACAACCGCTACGCCAACACCTAGAAGGCTACTTGACCGCGCCCAATATCAGTGCCAGCAAGGCCATCCGCACAACAACACCATTACCCACCTGTTGGAAATAGCGGGCAAACCGCGTACCGTCCACCTCAGCCGCAACCTCGTCGACCCTCGGCAGCGGATGCAGCACGATCAAGTCCTCCTTGGCCTCTTTCAACGCCTCCAAATCCACACGGTATGAGCCTTTGACCTTAGCATACTCAGCCGGGTCTGGAAAACGCTCTTTCTGGATCCGAGTCACATACAAAACGTCCACCAGGGGCACAATCTTCTCCAAACTTGACTTCTCCGTCACTGGAATCCGTTCCTTGATCGTCTGCAAAACCTCACGCCTCATACGCAGAGTGTCAGGAGAAACCAAAAACAACTCAATACCATACAGACTCAGAGCGTACGCAAGCGAATGCACCGTGCGACCGTAACGCAGGTCACCTGCAAGGGCAATCTTTAACCCGTCAATCTTCCCACACTCTTTCATCATCGTGTACAAGTCCAACAGAGCCTGAGTAGGATGCTCCTCCGCACCGCTCCCACCGTTAATGATAGGCACTCGGGCAAACTCGGCAGCAAGTCTAGCCGAACCTTCCAACGGATGCCGCAGCGCAATAACATCAGCATAGTTCTCCACTGTACGCACGGTGTCAGCAAGATTCTCGCCCTTCTTTACACTCGCGATCTCGGCCTCTGCAAACCCAAGTGTAGACCCGCCTAGCTTCAGCATCGCCGACTCAAAGCTCAGACGCGTCCGCGTACTGGCCTCGAAAAACAACGTTGCCAGAATCTTCCCCCGGACCATATCAGAACCTTTGGCGGCCACAGGCTCCATCGACTTGGCAACTTTAAAAACATGATTGATCTCCTCACGAGAAAAGTCCTTAATCGAAATTATGTCTCTGCCAGCAAACTCCAAACTCCCACCCAACACAAGTCCTGCACAACTACCTAAAATAACTTTTTAGCACACAGCCCGAGAGTGAGGTTAAAGTTTTTTATGCATGCAATAGCATAAGGCATCACTCAGCAGAGGGAGAGAACATGAGTGAAACAATGCTGCGAGTCTCAAAGATCAAGGACGGCACAGTCATCGACCACATCACAGCCGGCCACGCGCTCGGCGTCGTAAAAATATTGGGAATAACAGGAGATGAAAAAGGACCGATCACGATCGCAATCAACGTCCCCAGCAAACTGTTGAAGACCAAAGACATCGTGAAAATCGAAGGCCGAGAACTGAAACCGCAGGAAGTGGCGAAGATCGCGCTGCTCGCCACGCATGCGAGCATCAACATAATACGCAACTACAAAGTTGTCAAGAAAGAGGAAGTCAAACTGCCCAAGATGATCGAGAGCATCATAAAATGTGCCAACCCTGCCTGCATCAGCAACAGCAATGAGCCAGTGAAGGCAAAATTCTACGTGGAATGTGAAGAACCTCTGCTTCTGAAATGTCACTATTGCGGGTTTTTAGTTGAGAAGAAGGATGTGCTTGCACAGTTCTAGTATGGCCAGTGTGGCTTTACGTTTGTAAAGTTACGCGAAATGTTTATATCGTAAGATAGCATATTATCTGGTGTGATATGTCTGCTGGGAGACATATTGTATCCTTGCAGAACAAAAATACACATCAGGCGAAAAAATGATCGAACCAATCACAAACAACCTCCTCATAATAGTGCCCGCATTATGGGCAGGATTCGCAACATACGTTACGTGGTACGTTACAAGAGCAAAACACTACTCACCCATAACTCCAGCTGAAGCCCGAACCCTATGGCACATACACCACCAAACCGTTCACTGCAACGCCAGAAGATGGCGCAGAATCAGACGCCGAGGCCAAATAGTAGGCTTCGAATGCGAGTGCGGATACAAACACATACAAAAACGCCCACTCGTATCCCACCCACCGACTACTCTCATCAACACCCAAACAAGCACATTCGACAGAATACACACTTCCCACAACTAACAACCCTAAGCACCACTATTCACCCTGTCCGAGCCGTACAGACTCTCAAAAGAAAACATGCAGGATTCTTCTCAAACAAGTACGAGCAACTCGTCTTCTGAAAGATTTTGCCCGCCAGTTTCTCTCAGTGCCATCCAAACTTTTCACAAGCTTGGCTGAACAGACACACAAAAAAATCTCTCTTCAACAGTTCACCCTTCCCAAGACCTGGACACTCCTCCGCGGCCGAAAAACCGTATTCTTGCCCTTTCCTTCTGTTCAGCTGAAAAGGGTAGAATCGGCAAACCAAGGGCCGAATCGAGTAAATCCTGCAAGAATTGTCTTCTAGGAAAACGCATCTTCTGTCCTTCGACGTCTTCTTCATTTCGTACACGTATGGCAAATGACCTACAACTTCAACTGCAAACTCTTCAATAGGTCTCAGGCTCACCTTGGAAACATGTTCTGCTTCATGCTGAAGCAGCAATATATGTCTAACATGGGTCTTTGTATCCATGCAGCAGATTGCACACCGGATACATTCAAACCGAAAACTCTTTGGACAGCTGAAACTGACCATTACCACTCAACAGCCGTGAATGTTTACCGTCATGGGTAAAACTGTTACGTCAAACTCATAGTCGTACGGATGTGGCAGTCGCAGTTTTCACGCCAAACTGGGCAGTGTAGAACTGAAAAGGCGCTGGCACGCGAGACCTCTTTGGGACAGCATCATGTGCTGGGGGAGGAATGTCATCAACCGGGAGTCATAAAGTACATTTGCACATCTATTCCACAAGTCATAAATGTCCAAGTAGAAGGATATTCAGATAATAGCTGAGTGTTCATTGGGTTCGATTGCAATGGCATGCCTGGAGGAGACAAAAGGTTCACTTGTTTGACATCATCTCGGTAGGCCATTTCAGCATAGATTCAATTCTCTTGCCAAGCAGGAAAGGACCTTTCACTGTTCTGGGCGGCTCGACGGCTTACGTTTCCTTTGCCGCTAGACGTTTGGATGCAAAAGTGTCTGTCGTGTCAAAGGTTGGGACAGACTTCCCTGATGCGTACAGGTGGTGGTTGGAGCAGGAGGGCGTCGATTTGTCTGGTCTGGTCAAGGTTGAGGATGCGCAGACGACGCGTTATGAGTTGAGATACAACGATGACTTGTCAGAACGCGTTCTGAAGTTGAAGGCCAGAGCCCGTCCGATTCTTGTTGAAGACTTGTCTGATTCTCTGAAAGCCAAAGCGGTCCATATCGCGCCTATTGATGGTGAAGTCTCGTATGAAGTTGTGGAGAAACTGCGAAATTTTGCACCTATTCTTTCTCTAGACCCGCAAGGGCTCGTGCGGAATTACGGCGAAGACGGCACTGTTACTGTCGGCACCTTGAACGACAAACGCATTTTGGGGCTAATTGACATATTCAAGTCGTCGCTGCGGGAAGCTGAAGCAGTCACGGCTACTTCAGACCTAGATTCGACCATCAAAACGCTGCATGACCTGGGCGTCAAGATAGTCATCGTGACTCTGGGAAAGGATGGCGCCGCCGTTTCTGTTGAGAACAAGCTACACAGAGTTCCCGTCGCCAAACCCAGCGTGGTCGTTGACCCAACAGGCGCCGGAGACGCCTTCATCGGCGGGTTCCTTGCCGAATACGTCCAAGGAGAAGACTGCTCATGGAGTTCATACGTTGGTTCATCACTTGCTTCTTTCGTGGTTGAAGGAATCGGCCCAACATATTTTGGCAGTAGAGAAGAAGTCTATGACAGAGCCCGCGGCCTGCAAGAAAAAGAAAATTAAGGAACAAGCTACACTGTATTGGTTAAAAATGAGGATGTCTAAGAGGCGTTTGCTTTGGGGCGTATTGACAAAGGAGCAAAATGCAGCGTTTCGGGCTGCGGCAAAGAAGCAGTGAGGTCAATCTCAGCAGACAAGGTCAAACCTGCGGGACTAAGAGTTGGCAACGAAAAACGTGCCTACCTCTGCAGAGAACATTACAAGGAATACAAGAAGAAGACTAAGAAAGACAAACAGCTTGAAAGATGGAGATATCAAGGCTAGATGCGAGAGGAAGAAACACTATGAGAATCCTGCAGCTTCATTCTAACTTTATCGAGTACAAGCCTATTCAGAAAGAAATAGCCATTGCTGAAGACGCCGAAAAAAAAGAGAAGCGGTTTGAAGAAATAGTTGTACTATTTACGGCAGTAGAAAACGGTGACAGTGAAGCAGTAGGCCGCAAGGCTATAGATGAAATCGAAACGTTCCTCGGAAAACTCAAAATCAACCGTATTCTGATCTATCCATATGCACATTTGAGCAGCAACTTGGCCAGGCCGGCAGATGCGCTAGAAATTGTCAAAGCCATGGAAGCGTACGCTAGAGAAAAAGGTGTTGAGACGCATCGCGCCCCATTTGGATGGAACAAACAATTCACCATATCAATAAAGGGGCATCCTCTGGCCGAGCAGTCACGGGAAATCTTGCCTACAGGAGAGAAAGAACCGGAGAAAGTTTCTGAAGCCGCGAAAGCTGAAGAAAAGCTGAAATCTTTCTGGCACATCCTCCAACCAGACGGAAAGCTTACGCCTGTGGAAGACTTCAGCTTCAAAGGCCATGAGAATCTTGAAAAATTCTCAAAATATGAAATATCAAAGGTGAGGGCCAGCCAACTGATGCCTCCTCACGTGGCCCTAATGAAAAGGTTGGAAATTGCAGATTACGAGGCAGGAAGCGACCCTGGAAACATACGTTGGTATCCCAAAGGAAGACTCGTCAAATCCTTGCTTGAACAGTTTGTAACTGCCAAGATGAGCGAATACGGAGCTATGGAAGTTGAAACTCCCGTGATGTACGACTATCAACATCCAAGCTTGGCAGACTATCTAAACAGGTTCCCTGCAAGACAATACCTCCTCAAATCTGAAGACAAAGAACTTTTCCTGCGCTTCGCAGCATGCTTCGGACAATTCCTCATGGTTCACGACGCACAATTCTCCTATAAACACTTACCCATGAAAGTATACGAGCTAACACGGTACAGTTTCAGACGGGAAAAAAGCGGCGAAGTCGTAGGCCTCAGGCGCCTAAGAGCTTTCACCATGCCTGACTGTCACGCCTTCTGTGCTGACTTGGACCAGGTTAGGACAGAGTTCATATTGAGATTCAATCTTTGCATTCAGATCCTCGACGAAATAGGCCTACAAAAGAATGATTATGAGGTTGCAGTACGCTTCACTAAAGAGTTCTACAAAGAGAACAAAGAATTCATCACTTCCCTTGTGAAAACCTTGGGCAAGCCCGTTCTCGTTGAAATGTGGGAGGAACGTTTCTTCTACTACGTGCTCAAATGGGATTTCAACTTCGTGGACAATCAAAACAAGGCCGCGGCTCTTTCAACTGACCAGATCGATGTTGAAAACGCCAAAAGATACGAGATAACTTATGTTGATGAGAAGGGGGAGAAATGCTATCCGCTGATATTGCACTGTTCTCCCAGCGGGGCGATAGAAAGGGACGTGTATGCTCTGCTTGAAAAGGCCTACAAGACACAGCAAGACGGTGGAGCACCGATGCTTCCAGTATGGCTTTCTCCAACACAAGTACGCATAATCCCGATTTCGGACAATTTTCTAAAAGATGTAGAAAGGTTCGCTGAGGAGCTGGAGAAGCACAGTGTTCGCGTGGACATTGACGACAGATCGTTAACGTTGCAGAAAAAGGTGCGAGAGGCTGAGATGGACTGGGTTCCATACACTATCGTGGTAGGCCAGAAGGAGCTTGAATCAGGGATTCTTCCTGTGCGAGAAAGAAGCTCTGGTGAAATGCGTAAGCTTAAGCTTGACGAGCTGCTGCACATTGTCGAAGAGATTGTTGTTGGGAAACCGTTCAAGCCGTTGCCAGTGCCCAAGTACCTTTCGAGGAGACCACAGTTCCACGGTTGACGATGGTTGAAACGGCTCGCTCTTTCCACAAGCTATATCAAACCTTGACTTGATAGACTAACTTCTGGGTTTGGGGGCGTTACAGCTGGAGAAAGAGTTTCAAGTCTACATAGATGGGAATTACTACCCGAAATCACAGGCAAAAATCTCCGTTTTTGACCACGGACTGTTGTACGGTGACGGCATTTTCGAGGGAATTCGCGCCTACGATGGTGTGGTTTTCAAACTGAAAGAACACATTGACAGGCTCTACTGTTCAGCCCATATGATAATGCTTCAGATACCGGCAAAGAAAGAGGAAATGATTCAGATAGTTCTCGAAACGTTACGGAAGAACGGCCTGAAGGACTCCTACATACGACTTGTAGTGACAAGGGGAATCGGAGATTTGGGGTTGAACCCGCGGAAATGTCCCAAAGCCACGATCATAGTAATTGCCGACACGATATCACTGCACAAAAGCCAAGCAAAAGAGCAAGGAGTCACCGCGATGATTTCTTGGGTGAAGAGAGACCCCGTTGACGCCACGTCCCACGAGATCAAATCGCTCAACTATCTGAACAGCATATTGGCCAAGATCGAAGCCAACTCTGCTGGTGTCGACGAGGCAATATGCCTCGACAAGAACGGGTTCATCTGCGAGGGAGTTGCGGAAAACATATTCATAGTCAAGAACGGCAAAGTGTTCACCCCGCCTAGCTACACAGGCGCGTTGCAGGGAATAACCGCTGCAGAAGTCATGAAACTTGCTAGAACATTAGGGTATGAAGTCAAAGAGAAGAACATTACGCCCTACGAGCTATTCAATGCTGACGAAGTTTTCTTCACAGGCACAGCGGCGGAGATTGTGCCGGTGCGAGAGATAAACAAGAGAATGATAAACGATGGCACGCCTGGACCGTTGACCAGAAGGTTGATAGAAAATTTCGGAAAACTGATTCATGACCCCAAGGAAGGAACACTTATCTATCGGTAACTTTTCTTCTGAAAGATAGAGTTGCGATGCCGACTGAAAGCATCCTCTTTTCGGTGACTCCTTCAGTTCTGCGTGGTTTCTGCAGCCGAGTGTGGAAAAATATTTTATGTACCTTGACAGAGATTACGTGAGGAGAATTTGATGCCTTCAGCGTTCTTGTTGATAAACACTGAGCTAGGGTCAGAGCTTGACGTACTGAAGAATTTGAAGAAACTCGACGGAGTTGAAGAAGCCTTCAACGTCTACGGAACCTATGACATAATTGCAAAGGTCAAGGCAGACACGATGGAGAAGCTCAAGGAAATAATCACATGGCGGATCAGGAGACTGGACAAAGTCAGGGCCACGCTCACTTTGATGTCGATCGAAGAATCCAAATAACATACATACATCCCTCTTTTTCTCGAGTACGCCCATGAAGGATGTTCATAATCCGAAGAGTTTGTGACTTTTGATTTTCACGTTTGTGTCTAGTTCCGCGGCTAGCTGTTCAAGCAGTGCTCTCTGTTTTTGCGTGAGTTTTTCTGGGACTGTTATGTCTGCCCGTACGAGTAAGTCTCCTCGCCCGTACCCTCTCAGTCGGGGCATGCCTTTTTCCCTGAGTCTAAGAATTTCTCTAGGCTGGGTTCCCGGGTGGATTCTGAGCGTCGTTGCTCCTTCGAGTGTGGGCACCTGGACTTCAGCGCCGAGGGCCGCTTGGGGATAGGTTATCTTGAGGTTGTAGAGGAGGTCATCGCCTTTTCTTCTGAAGTCTCTGTGAGGTGTAACATGGATCTGGACGTACAGGTCTCCCGTTGTGCCCCCGTGGGGGGGTGCTTCTCCCTCGCCTTGGAGTCTGAGCTGGTAACCATCGTCTATGCCCGGCGGGATTCTCACGGTGATTTTTCGTTCTCTTTCCACGAGGCCCGTGCCTCTGCATTTCCTGCATGGAGTGTCGATGATGCGACCTTCTCCTTTGCAGGCTGGGCAGGGTGTGACTTGGACGAATGTTGCAAAGCCGCCTTTTCTTACGTTTCGTATCTTCCCGGTTCCTCTGCATCGGGGGCATTCATGAGGTGAGGTGCCGGGAGATGCTCCTGTTCCTCTGCAAACGTCGCATTTTTCGGTTCTAGGCACGTCTATTTCTTTTTCTGCTCCTGTTGCTGTGTCTTCGAGTGTTATTTCAAGGTCGTAGGCGAGGTCTTGACCTCGTGCTTGTCTTTCTCCGTATTCCTGTCCACTGAATCCGCGTCCCTCGAAAAAGATGCTGAATAGGTCTCCGATGCCGGAGCCGCCGCCAAGGTCTCTGAATATTGAGTCGAAGTCGGCGCCTCTGAAGATATCTTCCCTTGTGTAGCGTTGGTCGAAGCCTGCGTGTCCAAGCGTATCGTATTGTCGACGCTTTTCGTCGTCCGAGAGCACGGCGTAGGCTTCGGATATTTCTTTGAATCTTTCCTCTGCATCTGGCGCTTTGTTCCTGTCGGGATGGTATTGCATGGCCAGTTTTCTGTACGCGTCTTTGATCTGGTCTTTTGATGCAGTTCTGGACGCGCCTAGAACTTCGTAGTAGTCTCTCTTTTCTGCCATGTTTTTACCATCAGGTCCTAGGCTGGGTCAACGGCTGAAATCGTGTCTATTTGACTTTGTAGTCTTCTGAGTCGACTACTTTTTCTCCGCTGGGAGGAGGGGCTGTTGCGCCCTGTTGGTCTTTCTGTTTTGCATAGTCGGCCGAAGCCTGCTGATACACGGCAGTTCCGACTTCCTGCAGCACCTTGGTAAGCTCGTCTGATTTTGTCCTCATTTTTTCCAAGTCGTTGCTGGCAAGTGCGTCTTTCAGTTCCGATACGGCTGTGTCTATCCTGTTCTTCTGGTCCAAGTTGACCTTGTCTCCGAGGTCTTTCTTCGTTTTTTCTGCCGTGTAGACAAGGTTGTCTGCGTTGTTTCTTATCTCGGCTTCTTCACGTTTTTTCTTGTCCTGTTCTACGAATTGTTCTGCGTCTTTGACCATCCTTTCTTTTTCTTCTTTTGACAGCTTGGTACTAGCCGTGATGGTTATTCTTGCCTGCTTTCCCGTGCCTAGGTCCTTGGCGGCTACGTTGAGTATTCCGTTTGCGTCTATATCGAAACTTACTTCTACCTGTGGAACGCCTCTCGGTGCCGGGGGTAAATCTTCTAGGTTGAAAGTGCCCAGCGGCACGTTGTCTGAAGCCATAGCTCGTTCGCCCTGAAGAACGTTGATTGTCACGGCCCTTTGGAAGTCCGCTGCGGTCGTGAAGATTTGGCTTCTTCGTGTTGGGATTGTGGTGTTTTTCTCGAGAATCCTTGTAAATATGCCCCCTAAGGTTTCCACTCCGAGGCTCAAAGGTGTGACGTCCAATAGGAGCAGGTCTTTCACTTCGCCTGTTATTACGGCCGCTTGTATGGCTGCACCGACTGCGACGCATTCCATAGGGTCGACGCCTCTTTCAGCTGGCTTGCCCATTATCCGTTCGATGAGCTTTTGGACAAGGGGCATTCGGGTCATTCCACCGATGAGAATAATCTTGTCTATGTCCTTCGGGGTAAGCTTGGCAGCTTCAAGGGCTTTAACGATGGTTCCTTCTGTCTTTTGAACTATCGGCTGACCAAGCGCTTCAAGTTTGGCTCTGGTCACGGTAAGGTGCAGATGTTTTGGTCCTGTTTGGTCTGAGTAGATGAATGGCAGGTCTATGTCTGTGGACAAGAGGGTTGAGAGTTCAATTTTGGTCTTTTCAGCTGCCTCCTTGAGTCTGGCCATCGCTGTTCTGTCGTTTTCGAGGTTAGTACCTGTTTGTCGTTTGTACTCTTCCGTTACGTAGTCGACTACGGCCTTGTCTAGGTCCGTGCCTCCGATTTGTGTGTCACCACTGGTTGAGAGAACTTGAAAGACGCCTTTGCCAAAATCCATGATGGTAACGTCGTGTGTTCCGCCGCCGAAGCTGAAGACGAGGATTTTCATTTCTTTTTCGAGTTTGTCGACGCCATAGGCGAGACAAGCGGCCGTGGGTTCGTTGATTATTCTCATAACTTCGAAGCCGGCTATTTCTCCTGCGTCTTTTGTAGCTTGGCGTTGGTTGTCGTTGAAGTGTGCCGGCACGGTAATGACGGCTTTTCGTATCGTGGTGCCCAGATAGGTTTCTGTGTCTTTCTTTATTTTTTGGAGGATGAAGGCGCTAATCTGCTGGGGCGTGTATTGTTTTCCTTGGAGGGTTACTTTGTAGTCTGTGCCCATTTTTCGTTTTATTTCGTAGACTGTTCCTTCCGGGTTGGCTGTTGCTTGTCTCTTGGCAGGTTCTCCTATGAGGAGTTGGCCGTCTTTGGTGAATGCGACGACTGAAGGGAACATTTTGCCAGCCATGGTTGGTCCTTCAGCGCTCGGGATCACGGTGGCTCGTCCTCCTTCATATATAGCTGCCGCGGAGTTTGTTGTTCCTAAGTCTATGCCGACGACTTTTTCTCCAGGTTTCACGTTACTCATTCTGTTTTACCTCTTTTTGTGATTTGGATACAGGTTTTACTGCAACCTTAACTACGCTCGGTCTAATCACCTTTTCCTTCATCATGTATCCTTTCCTTACTTCTTCGATGACTTTACATTCTTCAACGTCGTCTCTTTCTATTTTTGCGACAGCGTTGTGTCTTGACGGGTCGAATTGTTCGCCTACGCATTCAATGGAAGAGACTTGTTCTCTTTCCAGTATTCTTTTCAGTTTCTTGAGGGTCATCTCGACGCCTTGCGTCAGGTTTTCTGCTGATTTTGAGTTGCGGCCTGCTTTCACGGCCATTTCAAGTTCGTCGACGATCTCGAGAAGTTCAATTACTAAAGGTTCGGTACAGTATTTTTTTGTTTCTGCAAGTTGTCGGTCCGTTCTTTTTTTGAGGTTTTCAAAGTCTGCTTGGACGTACTTGAGGCGAGCTAGGTAGTCTTCTGCGCGTTTCTTTTCGTTTTCAAGTTCCTGTTTCTGCTTTTCGGCTTGAGTACCATGTTGCGGTTCTTCTTTTTCTCCTTCCGTCATCAGTGTCTCTCCGCGCAAAATGCTAGGGTTCTAGCTTGTGAAAACAAAAATATATACACTACTCTTTGACGTGTTCGCGTGGAAAAGAAGCGTTTGCGTTTTGCATGTCTGCCAAATGGAAAAAAGAAGGGAAAGGAAAGTTTGTTCGACCTTTCCTACTCCTCTAAGCAGTAGCAGCATCCACGAGTCTTCATTGTGAAAAACGGCTGAGGCGCGGAAGGCGTAGAATCTACCGCCCCACCGCGCACGCTCTGGTTTGTTGTGGAAAGACTTAATTCGCTCCGGTTTTTCTGTGATAGAGGAGTGGCGTTGCGGCATGGCTAGACTTGGACAATTGAAGTTTGCGATGGCATCTGCGATTTTTCTAGTTGCATTTCTGTTTGCGTCGCTTTTGGCGGTGCTGCTGGTTGTTGTCGAATATTTCATAGGCGGTTTCAACCTGTTCTATTCTGTCTTGTTGATTGTTGCTTTGCCTATTCTGTTTATTCTGTTTCAGTATTTGATTGGCCCTGCGGTTGTGCGTATGTCTACTCGTTTGAAGTATCTTGCGCCCGGGGAGAACCCGTGGCTTGAGGGCGCAGTTAAGGATTTGGCTGACAAGAGCGGCTTGCCCATGCCTCGGCTGGCAACTGTGCCTGACAATACGCCTAACGCGTTTGTTTTCGGGCGTACGTCGAAGTCTGCGACTTTGGCTGTTCACGAAGGGTTATTGAGGAACTTGAATGAGACTGAGGTTAAGGGAGTTATCGGACATGAGTTGGGCCATTTAAGGCACAAGGACTATGTGGTTATGACCCTGCTTTCCGCTGTGCCTCTGGTGGCTTTTCTGATTGCACGTGGGACGATGGAGGCTGCGTGGTTTTCAGGCCGCAGTCGTTCAAGGAACAAGGAAGGCGACATTGGAGCGGCTTTGATTGTTGCTGCGGTCGTAGCGTATGTTGTGTACATTGTGTCTTTGTTGTGTGTCATGCGTTTGAGCAGGCTGCGGGAGCACTATGCTGATGCTTATTCAGCCTATGTGACCGGTTCTCCTCGCAGCTTGGAGAGCGCATTGACGAAGATTACGTATGGTCTGTCGATTTCGCCTAAGCCTCCTTCTGGCGTGCGGGCTTTTTACATCGGTGACCCTGCGCAGGCTAAGCTCGAGATCAGTGAGATCATGGACAAGAAAGATGAGTACGATTTGGACCATGATGGGGTTCTGGATCAACGGGAGTTGGAGTTGGCCATGGAGAAGGAGGCAAAGTCTACGTGGAGAACGATTAACAGTTGGTTCTCAACTCATCCGCCGACGTTCAGACGCATACTACTTCTACATGAGATCGAGCAGGAAATGGACAGTGGAAAATACTCGACGAAACGTGTCTATGTTCATGTCTAGGTTTGACGTTCTAGCGTTGCGCGGACGCATCAGCCTGAACCGCTTCAGGTATTTCAAGTGCGTAGTCAACGTTTCCGTGTGCTAACTGAATGCGAGTTCTCGCCTGAAGTGGTAGGATTTCGCACCTTGCTGGGTTTTGTTGGTCGCAAGTTTTATAGTGGCGTGTTTCTGATTTCGGTGAGTGTTGACGCAGTGATGAATGCTGAAGAAATAGTCTGTGAGATTCTTTCGGCACGTCCAGAAGTGACTAGGCAACAGATACTTGAGCGACTTGAAGGGGAGAAGAAAAAGACTGGTGGTCTGATTTCTGATGAGACGCTTCTAAGGATGGTGGCCGCTGAACTTGGTTGTGTCATTTCTGCTGACAAGATCTCAACGCCGTTGCTGTTGCTTGTGGATTTGCTGCCAGGGTTGGGAAATGTCACGGTTGTCGGCCGTGTTGTAGCAGTATTTGCTTCTAGGACTTTTAATGGGAACAGGAAAGGAAAGTTTGCAAGTGTGCTCCTTGCAGACCGAAGTGGTCTTCTGCGGGTCGTCTTGTGGAATGACAAGGCAGACTTGACGGAATCTGGCGTCGTGAGGGTTGGACAGATTGTCCGTTTCATGCATGGATATACACGGGAAGATCTTGGTGGAAACGTTGAATTGCATACCGGAGAAAACTGCAAAGCAGAAGTAGACCCGCATGATGTGGACGCGAATAATTATCCAACAATCAGGACATTCAACACAAGAATCCAAGAGCTCGCAGGAGTCAGGAAAAGCGCAAGAGTGAACATTGCAGGCATTGTCAGATACCCCTCATCCGTGTCCACGTTTGAGAGACCCGATTCAAGCACTGGCAAGGTCATGCGATTTGTACTAGCTGATGACTCGGACGAAATACAGGTTGTGGTCTGGAACGAAAAAGTGGATGAGCTTGAGCTGATACTGAAAGAGAGCAATTCATTGCAGATCGTCAGTGCGAGACTCAAAAAAGGAGTAGAAAGAGGCCTTGAAGTTCATGTTGATGCTGGAACCTACATCGAGCCTCTTGCGTCAGAAGAGATTTTTTCGGAAATAGCAAGCTTGAAGGAAGAAATGAGCAAAGTCAACGTTAGAGGAGAAGTAGCCAGCAAGCCCGAGACCAGAAATGTGAAGACAACTGCAGGAGAGGCTGTTGAGCTCGCGCTTTTCGAACTGAGAGATAACACGGGAACTATCTGGGTCACAGCTTGGAGACAGCACGCCGCAACTGCAAAGCCCTTGACTGTTGGAAAGCGAATCGCATTGAAGAATGCGTATGTCAAAAGAGGCTTCGGCGAACAGCTGGAGATATCCACGAGGAACTTGACCTTGATAGAAATTGAATAGCTCTCACTTTTCTGGTGCCGGGGGCGGGATTCGAGCCCGCGACTTCTGGACATCGGGCGCCTATTATGCCCCTCTTTCTTGTTCTCCAGATTATGAGTCTGGCGCCCTGGCCAGGCTAGGCTACCCCGGCTTTGTAGTGCTAGACTAATTTGATTTGCAAAGGTCAATTTAAGACTATTTGGTTCTAAAGTCTTTTGCATTTATACCTAAGACGCTTTCTCGACATCTTTGCCTGCTTTTCCATGAAACATCCCGAACTGTGCCTTGGCATATTCGTTCTTTCAGCTTTGTCCTTGGAAACGATAAGGAACAAGTTAAATCTGTGTGTATCTGATATGTATTGTTAGACAATATGAATGATTTTGGGGGCCGACAGAGAACTTGCCTTCTCTCCTTGTCCTTTACTGTCGGACCCCCTGAGGGGTTGACCTGAGAGTATTCCGGGGGATTGAGGATTCTCATATTTTCGTTTCATGTTTCTTGCCCGTCATTTCTTTGATGTCTATTCTGCCGATGTGGACGGCGTTCAGTCTTTCAGGCTTCAGTTTTGAGATCATGGTTTCAGGGTTTTTGTCTAGTTGTCGAATTATGCATTCAATGGCTGCCCGTTTCTCTCTTGGGTCTTCTACGAATGTTATCTTGCCTTTGAAGTGGACGGAGGCGAACAGGTGGTCACATTCTCCTTCTGCATAGTCTTGGTCTATGAGTGCTTGTCCCCAGGCACTGTTGTTTGACTTTATGTAGTCGATTTTCTTGCCGGTTTTAGCGCAGTGGAAGTACAGACAGTTCTGGGTCTCGTCGTAGCCATGGCTTAGTGAGACTAGGTATGGCTGGTTGTCCATGGAAAGTGCGATTGTCACGTATTTTGTGGATTTGAGAATCTTCTTCAGTTCGGTTAGGTCAGTTATTTCTTTGTCTTTCCGTCTAAGATGGTATTTCATGACTTCCTGTTCCTCCGCGCGTCAATTACAAACTCTTCTGGAAGAACATGCTGTTTGAGAAGTGCTGTCTAACATTTGCGAACTGTTTTTCCAAAGAGTTTTTCTACGCCAGAGTGTTTTCCGATGTAGACGATGTCGGCCATTTCTATGAAGAGTCCTGTTTCAACTACTCCTGAAACACATTTCAGTTTGTGTTCCAGTTCAGCGGGCTTCTGTATTAGGCCGAAGTCGGTGTCTATGATAACGTTTCCGTTGTCTGTTATGACTGGACCGACCTTTCCTTTTCCTTCTCTCAGAACCGGACGCCCGCCCATTTCCTGCATCTTGCGCATTACAAGAGACGCTGCAAACGTCAGCACTTCTGTGGGGACTGGGTGACTGTTTTGCCCTAGGGCTTGGACTTTCTTGGTCTCATCCGCGATGATTATGAGTTTCTTTGAGGCAAAAGCCACGATTTTTTCGCGTGCGAGGGCGCCTCCCATACCTTTGATCAGGCTAAGTTCAGGGTCTATTTGGTCAGCGCCGTCTATCGTCAAGTCGATCGTCGGGTGTTCCTCCAACGTCGTTATCGATATTGCATGTTTGACTGCGAGCATGAATGCTTGGTATGATGTTGGAATGCCTAGAATTTGAAGACGTTTCTTCTTTGCCCTTTTTCCCAGTTCTTCGATCGCGTAGGCTGCGGTGGTTCCGCTTCCCAGACCGACTATGAAACTGTCTTCAACATGTTTCACTGCTTCTTTTGCGGCGTTCTTCTTTGCTTGTTCAACCCATTCTTGTTCAGGATTCAATTTCCATCTGCCCCAGCTTGTCTAAAACTTTTTCGACTTCTGCCCGTATTTCTTCGATTCGCCGTTCTGCTTCTGTCCTCGGAGTGGGCTTGGCCGTTGTTGGTTTTCTCTTTTTCTTTGCTTTGTCTTCTTCTTCCTTTTCAGGAGTCTCAGATTCCAGTGTCTTGGGCACAATCGCTATTTCTTTTATCGATTTTGCCTCGGTCTTTGTTCTTAGCTCTTCGATCTTTGTGCTCAGCTCGTCGAAACGTTCGCTGAAAAGCTTCATCAAGTCCTGCTGCATGCCTTCAAGCTCATGCAAAGCCACAACTGATTCGTCTTTTGAAATCGCGTCTTTCACCGTCATCATTCTGGACTTGTATGTTTCTGCGAGTTTTTCTCTCTCTTGCTCCGAAATTTTCCCTTCTGCATGCGCCTCATAAAGCCTTCTTATTGCGTCGCTCAGGATTTCCCTTTCTAGGTCCAGCATGCGTAGCTCGTCTTTGGCTTTCGAAGCTTCTTCTTGTGGAACGCTCTTCGCAACCCTGAAGGGGTAACCTTTCAGCTCAGGCTCTAGCTCGTCTTTCATGGCGTCCTCTTTCTTTTTGTCCTTTTTTCCGCGTTTCCACAGTACAAAGGCAGCAGCCGAGCACACGATAATCACCCCTGCCACAATCACTGTGAGAGTTAGGGGATCATCCAAGAGCACTAGGCAATTCCCTCTTTATCTTGATTGTCAGCAATGCATATATAAATTGTATAACCGAAGACAAGCGAGTCAACTCTACAACGCTCAGAAACGTTCTGGCAACATAATGAAAGTCGCCGGGGACTTTGATGGAGCCTCGGGCGGGATTCGGACCCGCGACCCCCGCCTTACCAAGGCGGAGCCCCACCGGGCTAGGCTACCGAGGCGCAGCTTTTTCTTGAGGAAACAACATTCACGAGGCAATTTAGAGTTTTCTGTCTGGTTTGAGGCTCTGACAGAATAGCCAACGATTGCTTATTGAAAGGTTAGATCTCCCACGTCTTGACGTTGGGTGTTTCTTCATAGAATGTGTTGGTGCTGGCTGTTGCTACGTGGTGTCGACGTTTTTCTTAGTCTTCAGCACGTGCTCTGCTAGTAAGGCGAGAGTGAGCGGTCTATACCGGACTCTGTCGTTTAGGCTTATCATGAAGCTTTCCAAGCGCGATAGTTCTAAGAACTGGTAAGTTCTGAACTAGTTCATGTGTTCCGTGTAGCTTGCGTAGTTCTCGTAGACGGATACTAGTACTCCGTCATATCCCAGACCCATTCCTCTCTCAAGCATCACTATTGGAAACTTGCTTTCTTTGATTCTTTCTTTGACAGTTTCTCGAGCCTTCTGTGTTTCTTCATGACTTAGGCTTCCCTTCAGCTTCAGGAAAGTCAAAGCAACTAGCTCGTAGCCAAGTTTTCGAAAATCAGGTATCATCGTGTACTCTTTTATGTAACCTTCCATCTCCAGCCTCTTGACCATCCTGCTAACCGTAGGCTGAGAAACACCGATGACTTTCGAGAGGTCCCTGTCGCTTCTCCGCGAATTCTTCATAAGCTCTCCAATCAGCTTCCACTCGACCATCTTCAGGGGCTTCGGTTCTCCGCCTCTGATGTTTTCATTTGCGCCTTTCTCGCGTCGCTTGCCGTTACTCATTACTCATCACCAACCTTTTTTGCATTGAATTGGATTGAACAAGCGCCAGTTCCAGCGTAGCGGTACACTACACTATTAAACGTTCCTGTTTCTGAAACTAGAAAAATATAAGAGGAGCCAATCTCAGTCTTTGTCATTCTCCAATGAAGCGGGGGTGTCCGAGTTTGGCCAAAGGAGACAGGCTTAGGACCTGTTGCCGCAGGGCTGCATGGGTTCAAACCCCATCCCCCGCACCATCAACATTGTTCTGGATGAGATTAAGGTAATTGAACTGGACAAAGATGATCCTTCTCTGCCAACATTGGGCTCTCATTATGTGACAGCAAGTTACTATGACCTGTCAGTCGTTCGTGAGTTAGAAGCTTGGAGAATGGAAGCTCCTCTGAAACTCCTTGAGGAACCTCTGAAAAAACGGTATATCCGAACCCTTTTCGAGAAACATGCCAAAGAGCCAAGAGTTTTCGCCGCAGTCTTTAACGAGAACCAGCGTGGTTGGATCGAGCTTGGCGCGCGCGAACACGCTGAGCGTGTCTGACAGTTCAAGTATGCGACTTTCCACGTTTCCCCTATCGCGCCAGCTAGATGCTCGCTGTGGTCGTTCGTCTAGAAAACACTGTCCAGTCTTCTAGTCGATTCTTCTATATTCATGCTCCAGAATGCCTATCTGATATGACAATTCGTGGTCTAGTTGGCGCGTGTAGGCTTCTTCATCTCAGCGGCGACGTTCTCACTCACCTCGGAAGAGGGGGAGATGGGAAAACCCTCATTGTCGCCACCCTCAGAGTCTGCACGCGCCAACTTGGTCTAAAGTCTCATCAGAAACGGAAACAGCCGCGAACACGCTGGAAGCCTTGCATGTACAGGTTTTTTCGCATTTCTGCGATTGGCGATTTGCGTGTGCGTGTTGCAGAATGCTAAAATAGGACTGTGCTCATCAGGAGCAATAGCGGTTTTGCGAGGCTGTTGGTTGTGGTGAAAGAGAAGTCGAAAGAGAAAGCTTGTGATACGTGCGGTGTTATTCTGAACGACGAGGACGTTATGCAGCATAGCGGTAGCAAATACTGTCCCAAATGCATTGCGGAGCACATACGTGATGAGCACTACACTTCAGAAGTCGCTTCAGTCTGGACGTACAAAAGAGGCAACTAGACGCGTTTGTCTCGGTGTTCTGCACTTTGCCGGCAACGTTTAAGTCTCAAAAGGAAAGCGTGCTTCTGAGTGTGAACCTGAAATGAAACAAGCCGCGTTTTAAAGACACAAGATGAAGTGAAGAGTCGGAAACAGGCAAAACCTGGAAGTCAATGCAGAAGCAGTGACGATATTGCGCGCGCCTCCTTACGTTTCAAGTTCACCGGACGCTTGTACAATAGTCACGTCTGCATTGTTTTTTGTCTTGTTCCAAAGACATGTCTTCCGCAGCTGCTCAGTCGCTGTTCGATCTGCATTCTGCCCGCGGTATGGATGAATCATACTCACGCTTTATAGGTGCGGGATAGCATGCGGTTTGATATGGTGTTGAACGTATGAGGAAAAGCTTGAAGATAATTGCTGTAGCTGCGGTGATGTTCTTGGCGTTGGGCGCTGCTGTACTCGTGTACGCGGGCTCGCAGAACGGTTTCAAGGCGATCGATGATGAACAGCAGATGAGCATGCAGACGTTCTTCAACTCGAACACTACGATGCTACGCGGTAACATTAGACACAGGGTTCAGATGCCTGTTAACGGTCTTAGGTGGGCTGAGAGACTGTTGCAGAACAACGCTACCGTTTCAACTGTTCAGGGAAGGATGGTTTCAGAGTCTAAGGGCATACTTGTCCTGGACACTGGCTCGAGCCAGGTCAGGATTCTGCTGCCTAAAGACTGGACCGTGGAAAACTAGGTCGTGGGCAGAGCCACACTGTTTGACGGCACGTTCGCAGGCCCAGATGAGAGCGTGGTGGTTAAAGTGTTGGAGAGCGATGTGTTCAGTAACGCGAACTTCAGCATCAACGTGATGATAGGCTACGAAGCAGTCAATGCAACTGGCACGTATGCGTACGCAGTTCTACCTTTCAATATACAACCCGCCAGCTAGACGATCTTCCTTTTTTTGTGTTGTGTATCTTGACTTGGAAAACCTTTGCGAGGAGGGCTGGGATACGTATTCTGTCACCATGCGAAGGGGACCGAGTATGGAAGCATGTGTCGTTGTCGAGTTGTTGTTTCGCACTGAGAAAAAGTAATAAGCTCAATGAGAAGAGTGGGTTGAAAGGATGATGACAAAGAATGGATGTTTTTGAAGTCATAAAAGCCCGGAGAAGCATCCGAAAGTACAGGCCTGAGCCTATTCCTGATGACAAGATGGGAATGATCCTTGACGCTGCTCGGCTGGCGCCTTCTGCTACTAATCGTCAACCTTGGCGCTTCGTACTGGTTCAGAACGCGGACCGGAAAAAAGTCCTCGCGAGAGCGGCGAACGATCAGACGTTTCTCGGCGACGCTGCAGTCATCGTTGTAGCAGTCGGAGACCCAGAGGTTTCCGCGAGATGGCACGAGAAAGACACGATGATAGCGCTGGAGCATATAGTCTTGGCGGCTACAGCTCTGGGCTATGGCACGTGCTGGATAGGTGCCTTCGACGAAGACGCAATAAAACATCTGCTCAAGATTCCAGCAAGGATGAAAATCGTTGCACTGTTGCCCATAGGATTACCCGACGAAACGCCTGCTTCCAGACCGAGGAAAGAGCATTCAGAGATATTCTTCAAAGAAGAATGGCAACAACACCAGTAATCCCCCAAGATCAATGCCAGTCCACACACCCGCCCCATAGTTTCTTTGGGGGGATGGCGATTTGTTGAAGTATTGTGTTTGAGAACGTTTCCTTTTTGAGGATTTCGGGCTAGTTGCAGCAGAAACAAACCGTATCTGAAAAGAACATCCGCGTGCACACACAAACGGGGAGGAACAATACACCAGCCGCACGGGCGCACGCTTGTACTGGGACAGTTGTTTTGAAGCAATGATGAAAAGGGCTGAAGCAAAATTCGCTGGGTCTTGGAAGTAAGGTTAGGGTAAGACGTGGTTGCATTATTTGGTTCAAGGCGGAGGCGGTGTAGGCTGCTCTGAAGGTGGGGGCAACGCGGCTTCCGCCTGGAGTTCTGGTGTTGTCCTCATCATGAATCCAGCCACTATTCTGATGATCGCGGCAACTAGGAAGAGGTAGGCTCCTATACCGAAACCCCAGGAGACAGTTGTTGTACCGACGACTGGGAAGACCTGGCTGTTCGTTCCATAGACCGGGTTTCCGGCTACAGCGCGTACCATTGTCTCGATTTGTTGCGGCGGCACTTCTTGGCCTGGTACGAGTGCTGATGCCCATGGAAGGAATGAGGGCAGCATCATTATGAAAACGAAGATTAGAATGAATGGCATAAGCGACGTTACCGCGCCGAAGATGAATTTGTTGCCAAGCTTCTTGCCGCTCTTGACTCCTATTATGTCGAGTGTCAGAAGTACCAGTCCTGCCAAGAATATAATGGCTAATGGCAATTGTGCGGAGAACAAGTTCCTGAAGCCGGAGGCTGATTCGCCAGCCCCGACGAACATGTTTACTTTCAAGCCGCTGATTCCGTCGATCGTCATAAGCGTAGCACCGCCCTGCTGGGACAGTGGTCCACTCTCAGAGGACGCGTTTATCGTGTACCACGGTAGAAACATTGCAATGAATGTCAGAACAATGGCTGCGATACCAAGCATCAGTGATGGACCCCCGCGGCTTTTGAAGAACTTTTTCACGAGCAAGCCGCCCTTTCTGCCCAACTTCACTATGCCATAGGTCTTCCAGCCGCCTCTAATTGCAGTGTAAATTATGAAAAGCAGGAGGAAATTGGCAACCAGCCAGGCAAGCATAAAGTAAAGGTTTCCTACGCCGAAAGTCGTGTCAAGATAGGCTGAGGGTTGCGCCCATCGAATGCCATCTTGGTTGAATACTGGGCCAAGTGGGCCAGCCATTCCAAGTGTCACTTCTTCGTTTGTACCCCAAAAACCCCATCTTCCTTCAAAATCCAGCCAACTCTGTTCAGATATGTGATTTCCCGTTTCTCCAAGCATGATACGCGTCAGCTCGTTTGGCATGATCGTCTTTCCATCGCTGCCAACAATGTCATTTTCGAGGCCTATTTTCCCTTGGTAGGGTCTGAAATAGTTGGCATGTGAACCTTGTGCAACGTAGACCACAGGATGCGTGTTGTCTACTTTTTCGACGTCGCCCCATGCAGCGTTCTCGCCTGCAAAGTGCTGAGAATACAGCGCGGTCTTGGGCTCAGAGCCTTCGAGGAAGACCTCGACAACCTCAATGTCGCCCTGATGCTCGTTCAGCTGACCGTTGTTGTAGGCATAGAACAGCCAGTACTGAACTACAGTGTATCCGCCGCTGTTGACAACGTGCACGTAGACATAATATCCATAGCTGCTAGCTTCCAGAGCATAGTCGGCGGCGATAGCGTCTACTGTTCCCTGCGTGTTGTTGAGGTACATCTGGTCCGAGCCAACGTGTGTACCAAGGTTGCTGGGCGTAGGTGACAGATCAACGATTGTGTCGGTTGAATGCTGGACAAGAGTCGACTTTGAAATGAGGTATTCCACGCGTGTGGGACAGAATTTTTCACCTTGTGTGAAATGAAGCACGGGTTTATACGTCTCCGCCAGTTCTTCAGGTGTCTGCGCATGAACAGAAGGGAAGAATGAGAGGCAGACCATCAGCGAAATCGTTAGCGACAATGCCAGGAGAATAACGCCTAGAGGACCAAGTATACTTGACTTCATTTTCAAGCCGTCTTGCCACTTTGCCATAAAAGTCACGTCACAATCTAGGATCACTGTAGCATATAAAATTTGCACAAGGGTTTTCATACACCACGGGATGTTCTGAATGTGGTTCAGCTGATCGTTCAACGACGCTTTTGGGAGAATGAACTTGACGTTGAAGCTGATCGCATGTCTCTTCCCGTACTGATCATGCGACTCCATCGACAAGATGACAAGGGAAGGTGCAGGTAATCTCCCGATTATTTCTCGGGTCTCAATCAGTTCAGTGCGCTCGTTCGGAGCCTCTCTTTTCAGCGTCTTTATCTTTTCAGTTCTTGTTCCTTTCTCGCGCGCGCAGATTGCCAGGAACTGGTTAACGCAATCATATGCAGGTCAAGGACCCTGTCATCTTGCAAAGTTCGCATTTCTCCGGGTCGACCGCTGTGTCAAATCTTCTGTGCATTCGACATAGCAGACCTTTGGCTCTGACTGTTCTGCAGATATTGCAGTATGCTTGAACCAGTTCTCGATGTGTCAGCTTGTTCTTGGCAAGTGTCTCTGTCACTTTGTGTATGAGGTTCTTGACATCATGGTCTTGTTCTAGGTCGATAGCTTTGCCTCTTATCCTTCTGCAGTAGAGGCTTATTGCTGGCTGGCTTACTCGCAGAAGCTCCGCGGCTTGCACTTGTTTCATACGGTGTTTTTCCATCAGTTCTTTAGCGATCATGGCTCGCACTACTGGCAGCACGCATTTGACGGCGACTTCGCATGGTACAGACATTTATGTTTCTTCCGAGTATTCGTGCTGGAAAGGCATAAATATACTTTATTACAATTGTAATATGAACAAAAGGTGATCGTGGTGAACTGGCGAGGAAAGCATGAAATCTCGAAGAACATTTTCTGGGTAGGCGTCCGAGACTGGAACAGGAGGCTTTTTGACGCGTTGATCCCACTACCGAGAGGGACGACTTACAACGCGTACTTGGTAATCGGCCAGAGCAAGAAAGCCCTCATCGACACGGTCAACCCCGGGTTTGAAGGAGAACTGGACGAGAAGATCAGACAGATATTGGACCCTGTTGACCTTGACTACGTTGTCATGAACCATGCCGAGCCGGACCATGCTGGTTCGATACCCTTTATGATGAGCGTGAACAGCAAAGCTAAACTTGTAACCTCGAACAAGGGTGCAAAGATGGCTCAGACTTTCTACAGGGTGCCTGAAAGCAGGATAAAAGTTGTTGCTGACGGTGAGACCATCGACTTGGGGGATAAAACTCTGAAATTCATTGAAGCTCCGATGTTGCACTGGCCGGAAACGATGTTCACGTATGTTCCTGAGAACAGGATACTGTTTCCATGCGACTTCTTCGGTTCACACGTTGCTGAAGGCTTGTATGATGATGAAGTTGAAGACCTTGTTGTGTATGCTCAACGGTACTATGGCGAAATAATGATGCCCTTCAGCGTTATGGCCAAGAAGGCATTGGAGAAGACAACGGGATTGCAGATAAATATGATAGCGCCAAGTCACGGGCCTATTCACAGAAACGTTGAACGCATACTGGCTCACTACAGGAAATGGTCAAACGGCGAGACTAGGCAGAAGGCAATTATCGTGTACGTGACAATGTGGAAGAGCACGGAAAAGATGATCCAGCCGATAGTTGAAACCCTAGCTTCAGAAGGCATTGAAACCGTAACCTACAACTTGGCCGTCTCAGACATTGGAGACGTCGCGAAGGACCTTGTTGACGCGAGAGCACTGGTTCTAGGAACGCCGACTGTTCTTGCCGGTGCACACCCGTTGGCTGTTTATGCCTCTTATCTGGTGAAGGCTTTGAAGCCGCCTACAAAGTATGGTGTGATCCTTAGCTCTTACGGCTGGGGCGGCGGCGCCATAAAACATGTTCAAGACGTGCTGGGTCCCACAAAGATGGAAGTCGTTGGGGCGATAGAAATAAACGGCCCACCTTCGGAAGACGACATCAAACGGGTCGTGGAACTGGGTAGGACTCTTGCAAAAAAGATTAAGGGGCAAATGAGTTGAACGGGTCAGTTGAAGAAAAAAAGCGAATGCTGAAAGAAGTGATCAAGCAGTTGCACGCGGGCGTTCCCCCGGAACAGGTGAAGGGAAAGTTCAAGAAACTCTTGGAAACAACTTCGTCAGAGGAGATAGCCAAGATTGAGCAGGAACTCGTTAAGGAAGGGATGCCGCGGGAAGAGCTACAGAGACTCTGCGATGTTCACCTAGCCGTTTTCAGCGACCAAGTTGGAAAACAGCAGCTTAACATATCTCCAGCGCACCCAGTTAGCATTCTTATGGAGGAGCACAAGATCCTCACTCAGCGTACAGAACGCCTGCAGACTCTGGTGGGCATGGTTGAAGATGCATGCGATGTTGTGCACGTTGGCGACGTGCTTAAGGAGGTACAGCAGATAGCCAGAATGTTCCAGGAGGCAGAGAAACATTACGTCAGAGAAGAGAACGTGCTGTTTCCTGTGCTTGAGAAGCACGGGATCACTGAGCCGCCGGCGATTATGTGGATGGAACACAACCAGATAAGGGAGAAAAAGAAACAGTTGTCTGACTTGGCTGAAAAATGGAACACGATGACTTTCTTTGACTTCAAGAAGAGACTGGCTGACACGGCGAAACCGTTGTGCACCTTGCTTCCGAGCCACTTCTTCAAGGAGAACAACATACTTTTTCCGGCTGCATTGCAGACGGTGAAAGAGAGCGAGTGGAAGGATATCCGGGAAGAATTTGATGAGATAGGCTACTGCTGTTTCACGCCACCTCAGGCTATGACGACGACGAGGGATAAGGCTGCACGGAAGGAAGAAGGCGCCGAGGGGTTGTTACAGTTTGAGACTGGGGCTTTGTCGAAGGAGGAGGCTGAGGCGATACTGGATTCGCTTCCTGTGGACATATCTTTCATCGACAGGGATAACAGTGTGAGATACTTCAACAAGGCTGAGAAGAGGATTTTCGTCAGAACCAAGGCCGTCATAGGCAGAAAAGTGCAGCTGTGCCACCCTGAAAAGAGTGTCCACATCGTAAACAAGATCATTGAGGCTTTCAGAAAGGGCAGGAAGGACGTTGCTGAATTCTGGATCACGCTGAACGGCAGACTTGTGCACATCAGGTATTTCGCTGTCAGAGACAAGGACAGCAAGTATCTTGGAACGCTGGAAGTTACTCAGGACCTCACTGACATCAGGAAGCTAGAGGGCGAAAAGAGGCTTCTGGACTGGAAAGAATGACCCTCCCAGTCGAATGCATTCGAGTGGACTTTGGGTTCAAGCGGTTGTTTGTGTTCTCTCACAACCTACGTCACTAGTTCAGTTATAGTCAAAACATGCCTGACACGTGTTGACAAGTTTCGGTCCTCAATCTGTTTCTGGGCGATTTCTTAGATGTGGAATCGCCTACTCGTGGAAACAGAGTGGCTAGTCCCTTATTGTTCGTGTTGCCCGCTTTCGCTCCTTGTGGAACATTATAAGCAACATCAGCATTGTTGCGCCTGAGAATGAGGACGCGGCTATGAGGCCGGGCAGTAACAGGGCGGGTGCGGAGAGAATACTGGTTTGAAGTGCAGCGACAGTGAATGCCCGCTAGAATTTCAAGAGAAACAGTCAGCAGCAGGCCGGTGAGAATGGATTTAATCATTTTTCTTCACTTCATATGTGTCCAGTCAGCTCGGTACACATTGTGCCCCGCAGATAGATATAACTAGAGCGTATAAGTATTATTCCAGACGATTAATATAGTCAGGCTCATTAACTCTTCATCGTCAGAAGGTGACAACTTGGGGTCCGAAGAAATTGTCGTCGTCGATGATGAGGCGCTTCGTATAGTCGAGGCTCTGACTGCAACCACGCTGAGGATGTTGCGCATGCTCTCAGAAGAGCGCCTGGACGTATCAACTATTGCGAGAAAAATGAGCCTAAGCGAGGCCTACATAAGCGAGGAGGTCAGGTTGCTGGAAGAACTGAAACTGATAAAGGTGAGCTACGAGCGGGGAAAGAGAGGCATTAGGAAGATTTCCCAATCAGCTGTGAAGAGAATTACAATCGTCGTCAAACCCTGAACCGAAAGCAGCAAACTGGGTAATCGCGTTTCATTCAGACTCGCAGGCGGAAGCTAGTTTTTTCAAGCTGCCTTCTCCGTCGGCGTAACCAGAGGAGATAAGGACATCCTTTGCTTCAATCCTTGTTATAGGTTTGGGACGGATAGCCTGTCCAGCTTTTCGTATCGCAAGAACCCACATCAAGGTCTCCTCCGAAATACGTGCTTAACGTAGCGATTTGTTTGCCAACAGAGAATCTTCGGTGACACAAACGCGTGCCACAGTCTCTACTGCTTCTTCCACAGCTAGTTTCAATACGGAGTGAGGTTCTAGCCCTCTCAACACGACTTCCGAGATTTCAGCCCTGCGTCAGCGATCTTTTCAGTCATCATGCCCAATCTGATAATGCCAAGAAAACTCGTAGGATCGTCGTTTTCACATATGCTCGTCAAGACCTGAAGTTCAAAATCTGTGTGCAACTTGTCATGTAGTCTTCCAGAGTATGGACTTCTTCAGCCAAATCCTCACTGTTGAACAGTCGTGAGAACACGCGCCGCAAGTCGCCTTGAACTCATGAACAAGCACTACGGTGCAGTGATCTCAAGGTTTTCCTCTCCTCCTACATACCTGCAGGTAATGACAGCCTCTATGACCACAGTCAGATCGTTATTCCTTCAAGTGGTGGTCAAAGACCAGCGATCCAGCTTCTCGTTTTGAGAATAAAAAATTGGGGACTTTGATACAGATAAAAGCGGGACCGCTTACTTCTTCTTTCCTTTGCTCTTTTTCTTCGCTTTCGCCATTATTTTTGCAGCTCCTGCTCATATCAACGAGAGTGGTTCTGCAGTTTAATGTACATATAGATATTTGTATATAAATTTTGTTAATCACATATACTGTCTGTCTAACACGCGTACAGATGTCTAGGAGGCGATGATTCTGCCTTAGCTAGTCAGGTAGTTGTCAGTAGATCAGGGTTTGTTAGAAACGTATGTTGGAAGTCGTCGTTTGGATTTTCTGTTTTCGCTTGCTCTAGTTTCTTAACGAGAATGACAATTAGGTCAACAACAGGCTTCTCTTCCGCGCGCTGGACATGCCTGACAATCACGCTGGCGGTATTGGATCCGGAGTTGGCACGATGATATTTACACGCGTGCGTACTAGAGTGCTTTTCTGCTTCGCGGCATGAACATTGACACTTTCTTCTTGTAGTCCTCGTATTCTTTCCCAAATTCCTTGATTAGCTCTTCCTCTTCTTTTCTTGAGACAACGTACAGAAGGACGACGACTAGCGGAGTGAAAAGCAGAGAGAGCCAGGCTGACAATAGAAAGGAGATGCCGACGTGTGCCAACAACCCGCCAAGATACTGTGGATGTCTGACAATGGAATAGACTCCTGAAGTGACGACTTCCTCGGTTCTGTGCGTTTCAGCAACTTTCAGAGTGGTCTGTTTCACACCTTCAATTCCAAGCCATGCACCAACAAGGAAGAAAGGCGCAAAAATCACCAAGTGAACAATAGAAATCAGGAAGTTGACAACGGGGACTGTGAACGCCAAATCCGCGAAGACGGGAACAGTGAACCTGGGCTGAGACGAAAACCAGATTCCTGCCCAGAAAAGGAAGAACCCCCATCCTGAGATGAGACTATAAATTTCCCCGAGTCTAATGCCCCTGTCTTTTCCATATTTCCCCTGAAGTTTCAGATGCTCAACCGACAGGAAATGAATAGGCACCATAGCAACAGCCCCCAGCATACAAACAAAAAACAGGACAACCATTCAACGTCGCCAATTCTGGTAATCCTCAGCAAGATAAATTGCTTGCCATTCTGCGCACCTTAGGCTAACATGCACCGTTACTCGCGCGCGAGATATTGAATGAGGTACTCAGGATCAGGCCTGAGCAGACAATGACACTTGGGGAGCTTGCAAGTAAACTGGAAACTGACTCAGATTTTCTAGGGGATTTCCTGAGGACACGTTTCGCGCGCTCTCTCTCGACTTTCCTCCGGAAATTCCCTTCTTCTTCTCTGCGGCAGGATAGTCCGCGCGCGCGAAGTGAGAACTACTGATTCCGTTCTCGTCCAGATCAAGCTCCTACAAAGTACGTGGGATGAGGTTTAAACCTCCCCTCTCTGGAGTTATCTCCCGAAGTCTGATATTCTACGTCAGAAATCCTTGTTGCTCCAACAATAGAAGGAACAAACTGACTTAAAAAGACTGATAGAGAATTGTTCTATTTAGGTTGAATTTCACCTTTCTAATGCTTCTCCGTTGAAATATTCCCCGTGAATTTTCTTCTTCTGCACCCATTCTATGCCTTTGTTGTAAGTGATGGTCATTACATCAATTTCCCCACCGCATGTAGGAATCATCGTAGCAAACGTCTGATACCCGATAGTTGTTCTTATCAGAAATATGGCATAATCCACAGCATCTTGCAGTGTCATAAATCCAAAGTTTGGTTTAGGAAGGGGAATGCTGGCGTCTTCTTTCCAGAGTTTCGCAACGACTCGTCCGTCTCCAGCAAATGTGCATCCGAACTTGCCCTTCTCCTGACTTTGAGGAGTGATTTTTGGAGTCTTTCCAGTTTCAACAAGGTTGATTTTTCCTTCCGTTTCGTCATAGTCAAAACCGACAACTTGAAAACCTATGGGGACTGCTCCGTCTGGAAGTTTCGTTACGTCAACTTCCTTGGAAAGTATGGTTTGCATATAATCAAGTAATTTCTGTGAAGTCTCTTGCACGGTCTCCTTTCCCACAACTTTCTGTCCTTCAAAGCTTCTTAGATGGCTTTCAACAGTCTGTCCCTGCAAAAACGCCGCTCCAAAGGTTGCAACTCCCAAAGTTGGTTTCCTTTTTGTAATCACATAAATCTTGTTTGCTGTCGGTGATGAACCAGAAGGAATTCTTATTGGGGGAAGTGGTAAGTCGGATATTTTGAATTCCTCTTGGCATTTAGGGCATCTTACTCCTAATTCTCCCTTGCCAGTCACCGTACCCTCCAATGTTTGAAGGCTTTCAGCGGCAAGAATGAGACCATCTGGGACTTTCAGTGAAATTGTCAAGGTCATCCAATTCACTTCCGTATCCTAGTTAGTCTCCATGTTAGCCTATAACTTTTCCGCAAAACCAAAAACTGCTTAACTGTGCCGAAAGAATAGACCTCTATGGGGAATTGAGCTTGAGACTTTGGTGTATTTCAGCGCGTGCTAATCTTCTTTTTGTTATGGGATTATTTGGGCGTCTGCGCAACCGCTGATTAGATTTGTTATTTTTATTTTTAGGTGTTCGTTGGGTTTTGCGTTGCTGATGAAGATTGGAAAGCCTTTGATTCTGGCGATGCCTCCCC
>JBGQMW010000012.1:0-63911 GCA_041500785.1 Bathyarchaeia archaeon | reverse complement strand
TGCTTCAAGACGATTTTTACGCGGATACCAGGATTGATTTGGCTCCTCTGCTGATTAGGTTGCATTTCCGATAATAGGTGCTTCGCGGCTTATAGTGTATTCGCATGCCCGCGCGGAAACCCAGCGCGCGCGCTGGGAATCAAAACATGGGAATAAGAAACCCTGATTTGAACCCTATTTCGGATAATGTGGCGCCGCCGATAGGACTTGAACCTATGACCGACTGGTTAACAGCCAGCCGCTCTACCTGGCTGAGCTACGGCGGCATGTTTTGAGGCTTTACAAGTTTAAGTTTTGAGGGGTATTTTAGTCTATTTGTGGGTTGATGTCTATGCCTTGTCGTTTTGCTGCGATCTCCACTAAGAACGCAAAGACTTTGTAGAATGGCCCGGTTGTCTTTTCTCTCCAGTTACCGGCAAAAGATGCATCGATTAGGCCTCTTATCCACCGATAATCATGCTGAAGGCATTTTGTCAACAGTTCTTCGTGCAGTTCCGTCATTCCTGTGTCTTTGAACCAGTCTTCATCTTTCAGTTTCCCCATGGGAACAAAAAATAGAGGAACAATGAGACTTCTGCAGTTTTTCAGGTCATCCATCAGCTCTATCGTTTTTATCAGGTCTTCTTCGGTTTCCTCCGGGACGCCAACGATCAGTGTACCCGCTGGAATCAGGTTGTTGTCATGCATCAGTCCCATGCCTGCGCGGATCACGTCAGGCCATTCTTTAGGCGTGTATGGAAGGGCTTTGGCAGGCATGATCTTTTCGGCAAGCTCAGCTGAACCTGTTTCCAACCCTATTTCGGCGCCCCACCAAGGCCGTTTCTGAGTTATGATTTCAGCAAGACTTGAGAAAAGCTTCGGGTTCGCTGCTACGGCTGCCAGCGAGCAGTGGCTCCAAGTTATTCCATCGCACTTCTTGATCACTGTCTCATGTAGCTTGATGAGCTTCTCTTCGTTCGGTGAAGTGTTTCTGGAACCGTAAAGCATGACGTCTTCTGTGTGAAGTGTGACGCCGCCTATTCCTGCTTGGGAGTTCACACTTATCTCACGTAGAATCTTGTCTTCAGGACACCAGCGCAGAGGTCTCAACGTCACACCGCAGAACTTACAGCCTCGACAACAGCCGCGGCCGATCTCAACGAGACCGTTTATAGATGGACCGACGATTTCTGGGATCTCCTCTAGACTTGGGCTTTCACCTGCACTTACCTCGTACAGTGCTGGCAGATTTTCCCCGTTAAGCGCGGCTCGGAAGACCTTTCCGACAACTTTTTCGCCTTCGCCTTCAATCACGCAGTCTATTCCGTATTTCTTGACAAAATTTGGCCTGTAACGGAATTGCCAAGCGCCTGGGCCTCCAACGATAACCTTCATACCGTGTCTTTTCGCTCTCCTGACAGGCGGGGAGCTTAACAATGCACGAAAATACTGAGCAAGAAAAGGTTCCTTCTTGAAAAGGGCCGCGAGTGTGCTTGAAGCAGGGCCTAGACCAAAAGGGTCCATTACGTGTATGCCTAGAGCCTTCGCATCTCTCACACGTTTGGCGAGATGATCGGGTGCGACTGTCGAGACGTTGAAACCTTCGTTCAGAAGTTGAGCTTCCACTTTCCTCAACCCGTAAGGAGCAGCAATGGGCAGTCCATCCTTCGTCTTTATCGGCGGGAAGATGAGCCATCTGTAAACCATGTCAGGAATGACGTTTGGAGGAGCACAAGTTCCAAAGCCGAGAAACTCGTTGTGACGATAATCACTCATCAATGAGCTGTCAGCGGTCAAAACCACCTTCTCGCTCAAGGCACCAAGTCCTCCGATGGAAAATACTCGAGTCTCCGCTTAAAGCATTTGCTTCGAGCTGACGTCCATTTACTCGTACATGCCTAGAAAAGTGTATATCTCTGATTTGGCAATTGAACTGAAAGACCATGGAGAGAAAGATGTTGAAGAAGATCTTGGAGGTTAGATGGCATGGAAGAGGCGGTCAAGGAGCGTGGACCGCCAGCGAGCTTCTGGCTCGAGCAGCCATCGCTGAGGGAAAACACATCCAGTCTTTTCCAGAATTCGGCCCGGAAAGAATGGGCGCACCCGTTACTGCTTTCACGCGAATAAGCACTGAACCAATAAAGATACACTGCGCAGTCTACAACCCTGACGTGGTCGCCGTGTTGGACCCGACACTTCTCAAAACAGTCAAAGTAGCCGATGGTTTGAATGAAGAGGGAGGAAGCATAATAGTCAACACCAAGAACAGCCCCGAGGAAACAAGAAAAATGCTTGGAACAGACAAAGGCAAAGTCTGGACGGTACAAGCATCCGAAATCTCCCTGAAGACACTGGGGATGCCCATAACAAACACTGCCATGCTGGGCGCCGTAGCGCGCGTGACAGGCATAGTCAGCTTGGAAACCGTCGAAAAAATGATCAAGGGACGGTTCAAACCGGAAGTTGCAGAGAAAAACTTCGCGGTCGTGAAAGAAGCTTATCAGGAGGCAAAACCTGAATGACAACAAGAGAGAAGAGCTGGAGAGAAGCTTCACTTGCAGGCGTATGCTGGAAATCCAGCAAGACGTACTTGACAGGAGACTGGAAAACCTATACACCAATCAGAGACGTCGCGAAATGCACGAAGTGTCTACAATGCACAATTTTCTGCCCTGACGGGGCGATACACTGGAAACCTGAAAAAGGTGACATCGAGTTTGACCTTAACTACTGCAAAGGTTGCGGCATATGTGCCAACGAGTGCCCAACGAAAGCCATCATGATGAAGATTGAATAGGAGTGTATGCTAATTGAAGAGTATTGTTAAGCAGGAAATCCAAGGCCTCAACGGAGACGAGGCCGTCGCTCTGGCTGTCAAGCAGTCAGACGTTGACGTGGTTGCAGCTTACCCGATAACTCCTCAGACTATTATCGTAGAGAAGTTAAGCGAGTATGTGGCAAACGGTGAAGTTGAGATAGAGTATGTGTGCACAGAATCCGAGCACAGTGCAATGGCAGCTTGCCTCGCTGCCTCGGCAACAGGCGCCCGGGTTTTCACAGCCTCAGCATCAGCAGGCTTGGCTTTGATGCATGAAATGCTGTTCGTAACGTCAGGATGCAGGGCGCCAGTCGTCATGGCTGTGGCGAACAGAGCGTTGTCCGCACCATTGAACATCCACGGCGATCATTCAGACGCGATGGCTGAACGAGACAGCGGCTGGATACAGATCTACGCTGAGAACGCGCAGGAAGTCTACGATTCGATAATTCAGGCTTTCAGAATAGCTGAGCATTTGGACGTCCAGTTGCCCGTCATGGTGGGACTAGACGGTTTCATAGTGAGCCACACACTTGAAAACGTAAAAGTGCTTGAGGACGAAACGGTTAAAGGATTTGTGAAGACCCGACAGTTCCCAGTTGTCTTGACACATGATGGCAAGACTGTCCCATTCAAGCTTGACCCGGATACTCCAATGACGATGGGACCTGTAGCATTGCAGAACTACTATTTCGAATTCAAGAGACAACAGGAAGAAGCCATGAAGAACGCGTTAGGCGCAATACAGAAGATACACAAAGAGTACTCGCAGCTCACAGGCAGAAGCTATGGAGATGGACTGCTCGAAAAGTACAAGCTCGAAGACGCCGAGATTGCCGTAGTATGCCTAGGCTCAACTGCTGGAACAGTCAAAGCCGTTGTAGACGAATTACGAACCGCAGGCATCAAAGCAGGACTGCTGAAAATTCGCACCTACAGACCAATGCCAATCAAAGAAATAGCCGACGCGCTAGCCGGAGCGAAAGCAGTGGCCGTCATGGACAGAAGCATGAGCTTCGGCGGGAACGGCGGAGCAGTGTTCCACGAAGTCAGACATGCACTCTACGATTCGCCTGCACACCCACACGCAGTGAACTACATTTACGGTCTAGGCGGAAGAGACACAAGTCCAACGCAGATCCACAAGATCTTCGAAGACCTGCGACAGATCGTGCAAAGCAAACAACCTGGAGACCTGGTAAGATACGTGGGTCTCAGGGAGTAAAAAAGGAGGAAGATGAAACATGATGTCAGAAGGCAAATTCACAATAAAAGACATCGCTGAAAAACCAGACTTGTTAATGTCAGGACATCGAGCATGCGCGGGCTGCGCATCGGCCACCGTGCTCAGGCTCATCATGAAAGCCACAAGGGGAAAGACCATCGTAACAAACGCAACAGGATGCATGGAAGTCTCCTCGACAATCTATCCTTACACGTCCTGGGCAACTCCTTGGCTGCACACGGCTTTTGAAACTGCAGGGTCAAACGCGTCAGGCATCGAAGCTGCGCTGAAGATACTGCGGAAGAAGGGAAGAATAAAGGACGAGCATGTTGATATCATAGCGTTTGCTGGAGATGGCGGAACATACGACATTGGCATTCAGGCGCTCTCAGGAGCAGTGGAAAGAGGGCACGATTTCCTGTTCGTGCTTTATGACAATGAAGCATACATGAACACGGGCATTCAAAGAAGCGGCGGCACACCACTGGGAGCCTCCACGACAACCTCGCAGGCTGGCACGAGTGTCCCCGGAAAACTTGAACAGAAAAAGCCTATAGCCGAGATTATGGTGGCCCATGATATGCCCTACGTAGCCACCGCAGCACCGTACTACTGGAAGGACCTCATCACGAAAGCTCGAAAAGGCATAGAAGTAGACGG
Source organism: Bathyarchaeia archaeon (assembly GCA_041500785.1). Classification (GTDB taxonomy): domain Archaea; phylum Thermoproteota; class Bathyarchaeia; order Bathyarchaeales; family Bathycorpusculaceae; genus JBGQMW01. The sequence goes on along the minus strand of JBGQMW010000012.1, from coordinate 59,229 downwards.
GCCTGCCTTCCTCCATGCGTTTGCACCATGTCCAAGAGGCTGGCGGAGCGACTCAAGCAAGTCGATAGAGCTCTCACGTCTGGCTGTGGAAACATGTGTGTTCCCGCTATGGGAGGCAGTGAACAGCGAGTACCAACTGTCAACGCCCAGCAAAGTCATCGCATTGGCGCCACAGAAGAAAAAGCCTGTGAAAGAGTACCTTCAGGTTCAGGGACGCTTCAGGCACTTGTTCACACCGAAAAACGAGAAGATAATCGAAGAAATACAACGCCAGACAGACGAAAAATGGAAACGTCTCCTTAAAAAGTGCGGCATGACAAAGTAGTCCAAAAGCCTTTTCCTCATCTCTTCTGCAGATAATAAGTGGGAGAATGCTTCTTGAAAGTTGTTTCTTTGGAAGATGGCTACGAACAAGAGTTCTGGAACCACGTAAACCGAGACCGCCTTGACTATTACTTCTTCATTTTTGACAAGAGACAGCACCGAGATAAGACGCAAGTCTTTCTGGCTCTTGAAGGAAGGAAAATTGAAGGGTTGATGCTGATCTATGCAGGTCGGATTGTGCAGTTGAGAGGAACCCGAGAGGCTGTCAAGGCCCTGTTCGAGAAGGTTGATTTGGAACAGGTGGAATTGCAGGCGCCCTTGGATTGCGAAGACATCATACTTCGAAGATACAGACCTTCTCTGAGGTTTGAGATCATTCTGATGAGTCTGCGCAGAGGTGAGGAGAATATCAGGATGAAACACGTGCCGGTGAGGGTGGGTGACGAGGATGTTCAAGAGTTTGTTGAAGTGTTGCGGAAGGCTGATCCTGAGGTCTGGGGCGACCTTGACATAGAACAGCAAAAGGCAGCCTGGAAGGACGCATTCTTGCTGGGGATAAAGTATCAAGGCAAACTGGTTTCAGTTGGGAATACCCGCTTTGTGGACCTCGCCAGCAACATAGGTGCAATAGCAACGGACGAAGGTTACAGGAACATGGGTTTTGCCACATCCATAGTTTCTGCGTTGGTTAAGGAAATTCTGAAGAACTCGCCAGTCGCTATAATCCATGTTCGAAAGGATAATGCTTCGGCAATTCAAGTCTATTCTAAAGTGGGGTTCAAGCCCTACAAGCAGTATCTCATGATTAGGGGAAACAGAATAGGCAGCTAAGACCATTTTGATCTTTATTCGTTTTCTTTGAGGTATTTCTCTATTTCGTTTTCTGCGTTGTCTGCTTTTGTGAAGATGGGCACGTTTTCCATTCCTGTGGCTATGTAGCTTGAGAGAAGCCATTCGCCCGGGGCAAACTCCAACGTTTTCTCAAGTATGCCTTTGTCGATCATGAAAGTGTCACTGACGAGTTCGCGATCGTATGGTCGTGGCAGAGTTCCTACAAAGTAGGTGTGCAGTTGTTGCAGAGCGTTCGTGTTCAGATAGGCCAGTCTTTGAGTGGCTATGCATACGCCTAGGCCGTATTTTCTTCCTTGTCTCAGAAGAGTCTCAACGTGTGTTGAGCATTTGGCATCAATTCCCACAGAGTTGCTTGATATGAATTCTTGAGCTTCGTCGAAGACGAGCAGAATGTATGGTTTGACTTGGAACTTCCGTTTTCTTCTCACAAGCAGGTCTTGTGTCAGTTCGATTGCGAGGTCTTTTATTGTGTAGGGGTCTGAGATTGATATGCAGAGGATTCTTGTTGGCTTGTCTTCCAGCAGTTCTCGGATTTTCTCGGCTGTGAGTCCAGCTGTCTTTTGTGTTTCCTTCTGGCGTCCTTTTCTGATTACGTCGATTATGGTGCTTCGTGTCGTCGCCCAAGCATACAGTCCACTTTTGTCGTGTACTTTGAACTCTTCTACCGTGCTGCTTGCTGTCTCGGCTATGTGGTTTACGAAGCCTTCGTCTACTTGTTGGTTTTCGACCAAGCCGTGTTCTTCGATGTATTCGAGTATTGCATCGTGGATCTTGTCGATTGCATTCATGTAGTGCGGCTTGTCTGTTGATGACTTTCTTTGCTCTTCAATCTCTCCGATGAATTGGCTGTATGTCGGTATCTGTCGTCGTGGTTTGGTGTAATAGGCGAGTTTTCCCTGGTTCATCATTCTCTGCAGTCCAGCCTTGGTGCGTTCGTCCGTCTCGTATTCTCGGGGTTTGACGACGTTATTGAAGAATTGCTGGATAGAGTCTATGCGATGCTCAAGAATCACTTTGGCGGGAACCTTCGGGTCTGCGAGCACGTCAAGCAACAGGAACATGTACTCGCAGCTTATGTCAAAGATCACGATCTTCGTATCCTTATCATGTAGCAGGAGTCTTCTCAGGATGTTTGACATGAGGTTGCTCTTCCCGCCGCCTGTGAACGCGAAAACCCCGAAGTGATAGCGAACGAGTTTTTCAAAGTCAACGTATATTGGAATGGCGATCTTGCTGGCCTCGAACATTTTTATCAAGCCGAGTCGGGGGTCTGTTCTCGCGTCCCCTGAGGTTTTTGTGGGGTCAACACCGAGTTTCTCGGCAATTCTTTGGTTGTACATGCGGTTAATCATGTCACCATTCAGGATGTAGCAAGGACTGCCCACAACTGGGTAGGAGAATCCTTTCACGAAACTGAAGGCACGCTTCTCGTCCAGAATTAGATCGTAGTTGATGGGAACGGCATCTATCTGAATCATCATGGTGGACTTGTCGTCTGTCTGCCAGTCAGCCTCAGATTGTTCTATGATTTCGAACTGCATGGGGTAGTAGCCGTGGTCTGAAATGCCATGTAGGCCGAAATGTTCTGGCCATACTCGGCTGATTTCCATGAGCGTGAGTCTTTCTGAACCTTGTTCTGACTGTTTAAAGTTCTTGACAGCCAAAAGGATGCCTTCCTCGAGGAGACCCATCAGGTTCTTTTGGTATTCGACTTTTATGCGGCATTGATATCTGGAGTTGCCTGTGAGTTTAGTTTCTTCGGCTCCTGCAAAGAATCTAGGGATTACAGCAGCGAGTCTAGCGTTGAATCTGCCCTGAAAATCTGTGAAACAGTAATTGTTAAGTTTGTTCTCTTCTTGCGGCTTCAATCGTGGCTCGCCTCTCTCTGAAAGTGCTCATATAGAATATGAACCTTCGCAATTTATGATTATTCAGTATCCAAGCGGCGGTCGTATCAGCGACGCATTTGAACTGTCCATAATTCCATTTCGCTATCTTGTCTGCGATAAACAGAGGCTTGTTGTGGCCGAAAGCTTCAGGTATGCTTGAGGGAGCCATAGCTATCAGGACAGTCATGACCATGTTTTGAATCTTGTCAGGAACCTGTTTGTTCATGTACAGAAGGACCTCGACAGGTTCTTCAGCTCCTCCGAATTCATTGCAGAAGCGCACGATGTTCTCAGGTTTGTAGTCATATTCAGGATAGGCTAGTCGGTCCGTCAGTAGGACATTGCTTCGCAGCATCGGATCTGTCTTGGCTTGGCTCAACTGCACGTATGTTTTGAGGAAAAGCTTTTCCAGGCTCATTCGGTTCTTTATCGCACCTGAAACGTATCCCTTGCGGTTTTTCAAGTCGGGAACCATTGTTCTGAATATAGAGTCGTATTCGATCAGACTCCATGGCGGTTTCATCTTTTCAGGTTTGAGGATGCTTGCAGATTGGAGTATCATCCTGTCAGTGTTTGGAAGTTTGTCGAGTTCTATGTTTGAAGTGGACTTGAGCATCTGTTCGTTGTGCATTATCGGGACAAGTTGGCGTTTGAAGTCTCTTGCCGCAGTGTCTTTCGTGATGCCAATGAGCAGGATCCTTTTTGCCCAGCATTCTTCGATGAGAAGTTGCAGTGTGAAAAGTGTGAGAAAGGCGATGTCAACTGTGGTCAGCCACTGTTCTTTTCCATCCTTCAATACCTTCATTACTGCGGAGGTTTCTTTTTCAGTCGTTTTGTTGAAAAAGAATTGGTCGCCCAAGCTGACGATGAGGCTTCTGATACGCTTCTGCGTGTTCGCGTATTTTGGGTTCAGAGCGTAGGTTCCGCTCTTCTCCCTCAGAATGTCTTCACTTGTTAAGCGTTTGAGGTAGCGTCTGACCCTTTTTGCCCTTTTTTCGTCTGATATTACTAATTCTTTCATTATTTGCGTTTCAGCCAACGTTTCCCCATTTTTGACTGACTGGATTATTGCGTAGTTGAGGTAGTCACCCCTAGGCGGGGGTAGACCCAGAGCTTGGTTGCACACACATTGGCGTGCAATGGTGAAGTCATTCACGTCTAACGGTTCTTCATCGCCCTTCTTCCACCCTATGAGACTGCATCTTTTCTTCCACAGGTCACGTTTTGCAGTATCGTAGATCAAGCTTGCGCGTTCGACGGACAGACTTCTGTCCATGAGAATTATGCGAGTGCCTTTCGTCGAGTCAGTAGCAAGTCTGTAGGCGAGGTAGTATTCGGCAAAAGTCATTATCCAATTAGCTATTGTGGCGTTGTCGATTATCGATTGGTCCGTCAAGGGTTTAATTAGGTTTGTCTCTTCAGGGCAGCCAGCTTCGAAGAAAGCATGATCTATTTCTGGGATTTCATTGATGTAGACAGGCACGACGCTGGATATTCCAGCGGATTGTCTGAGCGTCCTCAGGTCGTAGCTTATCGTAGGTAAGCCGTTCTCATGAAAAGTCACAGTGCCCGTTGAGGCGTATGCTCCGCCGAAGAAAATGACCATGTCAAACAGAGGGCGAGAGTACATTGTGCCATCTATGCCGGCGAACGGAACGGTAGCTGTCCCAAAGAATTCTTTGGCAGTTTCATGAGCTTCATTCACGCTGACCCCGGTTCTAATAAGGTCCGAGAGCAGTTGATCATACAGGTTTTGGAGTGATGAAAAACGTTTCTCGTAGTCCAGTACTTGTCTGGAAGCGCCGAACTTCAGGACATCACTCGTTCTCTTCAGGGCGTCGCTCATTGATGACATATCTTTGCCTTCTGCCTCACTGATCTAGTGGTTAGCATACAGTAAAAGCCTTGTCAACATTCTCGTTTCAACATTCCAGACCCCGACCTAGCTGGTCACGTGTTATTCGACGCCTCTTGTCCTGTCATTGACCGTGTCTGAGAATCAGAGAAGTGGGTTTCAAGACCGTGCGAGATGTTATGGCAGAATACTGTTTTTGGATATTTACGTACGATTCACAATCGTTTAAAGCTCTCTTGACTCAGTTGTAACATTCGAAGTGTTTCAACAATCGTCTGGATCAAGGTGACCTATATGGCTGAATCTACTGTGCAGTCTTTGGCAGACGCTGTCGCAGCCGCTGCTGACGAGGTTCCCATAAGAATCCTGCACGTGGATGATGAACCTGAACTGCTCAAGGTCACAAAACAGCGTCTAGAGATGCATTCCATCAAGGTTAGGACAGCTCAATCTGTTGACGCCGCCTTGAGAGCGCTTGAAGAAGAGAGTTTTGACGCCATTATTTCTGATTTTCAAATGCCAGGAAAAGATGGCCTTCAGTTCTTGGACGGACTCAGGCAGAGGGGCAGCAGAGTACCCTTCATCCTGTTCACTGAGAAGGACAGCAAAGATATGGTCGTGAGAGCGTTGAATCTCGGTGCTGACTTGTTTGTTGATAAGAGTGGGAATCCTGAAACGGTCTTTCTTGAACTCGCCCACGGCATACATCGAGTTGTCGCGAGAGAAAGAATTGAGAAGGCTCTGAAGCAGTCTGAGGAAACGTGGAGGGGTTTGGCGGAGAAGTCGCCTAACATGATTTTTGTGAACAGGGGAGGCAGAATTGTCTATGCAAACGAGAAATGCGTGGAGATTGCTGGGTACACACGGGAGAAACTCTACACGCCGAGTTTCGATTTCTATGAGCTGATAGCACCAGAGCACAGAGACCTTATGAAACAGAATTTCAAGAAACATTCGGAAGGTGAAGAGGTTGAACCGTCCGAATATGCACTTGTCACTAAGGATCGTAGAAGAGTTGCCGTTGTAATTTCTTCAAAGCTGGTCAAGTATGAAGGGCAGAAAGCCATTCTGGGCGTGGTCACAGACATAGCTGATCGGAAGCGTTTTGAAGATGCTCTGCGAGAAAGCGAGAAACGCTTCAGGAACATCGCGGATGTCGCTGGTGACTGGATATGGGAGCTGGACTCGGAGGGCAGATACACTTACTCTAACCATGCGGTCAAGAATGTGCTAGGGTATGCGCCGGAAGAGGTTCTTGGGAAGTATTTCTACGACTTTTTCCCACCTGAAGAGCGAAAGAAACTGAAAGAGGGACTTTTGAAGGTTTTTGCCAGGAAAGAACGTTTCACGACTTTCGTGCACAAAGATGGCCACCTCGTGTATGTTGAGACAAGAGGTATCCCGCTGCTTTCTCCTGAGGGAAAAGTGTTGGGTTATCGTGGTTCAGACAGGGACATTTCTGAGTCTCGGAAGGCCGAGAGAGCCCTACAGGAAAGCGAGGAGAAGTTCAAGCTATTGTTCGCTCAGAACCCTGAGGCTACGTGCTATGTGGGGGTGGACCTACGCATACTGGATGTTAACCCAAGGTTTGAGGAGCTTTTCGGATACTCGCTTGTCGAAGTGAAAGGTGAGTGTATTGACGACGTCGTGGTTCAGGAGAGCAAGCGTGACGAGGCCAAGATGCTTGACCGGAAAGCGGCAGAAGGTTATGTTTACTTTGATACTGAACGTAAAAGGAAAGATGGCTCGATAGTTCCGGTTTCTGTTTCAGCGGCGCCGATGGCTGTCGGAGACAGGTTGGCTGGCTACGTGGTGATGTATAAGGACATTTCTGAGACGAGAAAAGCCCAGCAGGGTTTGATGATGGCTATGGAAAAACTGCGCGTAGTGGGCAGTCTCGTTAGGCATGATGTTCGAAACAAGCTTGCCGGGCTGAACGGTTATGCATATTTGCTTGAGAAGAAGATTGACGACAACGAGCGGGCTTTGCAGGATTTGAAGGAGATGGAATCCTGCTCCGAACAGATACTCAGGATTCTGGAGTTTTCGCGTGTTTATGAGCAGTTGGGTGCCGAGGAACTGAAGTATGTCAATGTTGAGGAGTGTGTGAACGACGCTGTTATGCTTGCGACGAATCTGAAGGACGTTCAGGTGACTAACGAGTGCAGGGGGCTGTCACTGCTTGCAGATTCTTTGCTGACGCAAGTTTTCCATAATCTGATTGATAACTCGAGAAAGTATGGCGAAAGAATCAGCCAAATCAGAATTCACTACGAAATAGTGGACAAAGATGAGTTGAAGCTGATCTATGAGGACAATGGTGTAGGCGTACTCGACAGCATGAGGGCTAATCTGTTCAAAGAGGGGCATGGAAGGGGTACAGGCTACGGTTTGTATCTCATCAGAAAGATTTGTGAGGCCTACGGTTGGACGATACAGGAAACGGGCAGGGAAGGGTTAGGAGCGGAGTTCACGATGGCCATACCGAGAACAGGAAAGAACACGCTGAAAACTCGGTACACAATCGAAAAATAGCCCACGCTGTGGATTGACATCTCCAATCGGCGTCCGCGCCGCGTCACTGACAAACAACCCAAAGAAACGAATCGACTTATCGAACAAAAGCACGCGTCTTGAGTCCTGAACTCTTTTGAGTCTGTCTTCTGTTGAGACCATTACTTCAGTAGCTGTTCCGAACCGCGTGCGGTTTGTCTCTTGAGGTAGGCGACGGTGAACATCCTGCCGTCTGGCAGGCTGGTGTCTTGGACGGTGACTAGTTCCCATCCTTCATTGCCTAGGGCGTTGAGGTCCTTTTGAACATCATCTATGACTGGCCTGCTGTCGGCTTGGAAATGATCTGAATGAATCTGCGTCTTTATCGGAACCACCTTATATTCCCACTTAACCAATTGAAACACCACTCTGAACACAGATAATATTGAAGACAGTAAGTAAAACATTTGCTCGCAAAACGATCTCGATTCGCCATAGCGCGCTGGCTTGTCCCTAAAATGGTTAAAAATGGTTTTAATTCCGTTCTGCAAACTTCTGCGGGTTCGAGAAGGCTGGTTGCGCAAGGAATTCAGGAACAAAATCGAAGGCCAAAAACTGCACTCAAATCATAAGAGGCGAACAAAAACCATTTTAGACCAATTTAGGAACACGCATGCGCGCTAGCCAAAAGAACCGAAAATCACTTAACAAGTTCTTCATTGAAGAGTCCAAGAAAAAACCCAGAGCACAAAAAGCAACATACAAAACAAGCACAAACAAAAACCTTCTGAAACACAAAAGAAAAAATTGACTTGGTCAAAGAGAAATTTCTTTGAGTGGTCGATTGAAAGCTATAGACCACAACAGAAGCTATGCCTTGCGCAACCAAATTGTTATATCAAACCGCCAAAATACAAAATGCAGAGTAGCGCGTGAGAAAAAATGAAAACGTCAGAAGTTGAAGGAAAAAACAGCAAACACAAAGTCCTCATCTACGCAATAAGCACATGCGCATGGTGCAAAATGGCCAAAAAGTACCTGAAAGACAACGACATCGCCTACGAATACGTAGACGTTGACCTTGCCAGCCACGAAGACCACCAGAAAATAAGAGACGACATAGTTCGCAGAGGAGGAGAACCCAGCTACCCAATAATAATAGTCGACGACAAAACAGTCATCACCGGCTTCCGCAAAGACAAAATAAACGAGGCACTGGGAATTTGACAAACCTAGAAAAAGTGCGCCAAAGAGCAGAAAACGACGCAAAAACCTATGGCTACTACCTGAACCCGGACCCCAATTTTCTCCAAGACCTGCTGGAAGGATTAAGAAAGAACGAGGAAAGATACGGCTACCCCTCATGCCCCTGCAGACTAGCAACCGGAAACCTTGAGCTCGACAGGGACATAATCTGCCCATGCGACTACAGAGACCCTGACGTCGCCGAATATGGAACCTGCTACTGCGCACTTTACATGCGAAAAGACCTGTACGAAGGAAAAACACCCATAACCCCCATCCCAGAACGCAGACCACCCGAAAAACAAGCCAGAGCCTACACGACAACCACGAACACTACACCAACCCAGACGCCTGAGAAAACGGAAGCCAAACCCCCACCAACCCAAACAGCCTCAACCGTCAAGAAGAAACTCTGGTACTGCAAACAATGCGGATACGTCGTCTTTCGCGAAGACCCACCCTACATATGCCCCATCTGCAAGGCAAAAAGAGAGATGTTCGCAGAAATCAAGACAGACATCCTGATGCAAGGATAAGGCAAAGCAGCCGCCTACTTCTTCACTTTAATCTCAATCTTAGCCCAGTCCTTCTTAAAACCCCGCAGAGAAGTCACAGCACCCACAACAATTCCGCCTAGGATTCTCTCGACAAACTCGTTCAATTCAACCGCCTCACCGTCAACCAACAGCTCAACGTTCAACCAGCATCACCCCCAACAAAAATGCACCACAGCACAGTAAAAGCCTTATGCAAACTTTTTACGCCAACTGCAACACGTAGACTATGGAAAGAAACAACTTGAACTCAAGCCTAGACAACAAGACCAGAGTCCTCAAGATAATCAGCCTGCTCGAGAAAGAGTTACCAGACGCCAAAATAGCCCTCAACTACACAAATCCTTTCGAACTTCTGGTCGCCACAATCCTCTCGGCTCAATGCACCGACGAAAGAGTGAACCTCGTCACCAGAACACTGTTTAAGAAATACAAAACAGCAGAAGACTACGCCAACGCAGAGACAAAAGGACTGGAACAAAACGTAAAATCCACGGGCTTCTACAGAAACAAAGCCAAAAACATAAAAAAAACCAGCCAAATCCTAGTCGAAAAATACCACTCCCAAGTACCTCGTACAATGGACGAAATTCTCGAACTACCAGGAGTCGCCAGAAAAACCGCCAACGTAGTCCTCCAAAACGCCTACGGCATCATTGAAGGTATAGCCGTAGACACACACGTACGACGAGTATCCACAAGACTAGGACTAACAAAAAACAGAGACCCCAACAAGATAGAAACCGACCTAACGGAAATAGTCCCACACGACAAGTGGATGAGAATCACCGACCTGCTGATAAGCCTAGGCAGAAAAACCTGCACCGCGAAAAAGCCAAAATGCGAACTCTGCACCCTAAACAAGATCTGCCCCTCAGCATTCACCTTCAAATAAAACAGCAGGAAGAAGCCACAAAATATCTGCTCAGAAAAGCATAACTTCTCATGAGCAGAAACATAACAAAGCAAGGAAATCATATGCCAAGTCAAAAAATCAGTTCACCCAAAATCGTCGTCATCGGGGCAGGCGCCGTTGGGTCAACGTTAGCATACTCCGTGCTGATCCATGGTCTTGCCTCAGAAATCGTGATCATCGACGTCAACAGAGAAAGAGCCGAAGGAGAAGCCATGGACCTCAACCATGGAATGGCCTTCGCATACCCAACAAAAATCTGGGCAGGAGACTATGAAGACTGCAAAGACGCGGACATAGTCGTCATCGCCGTCGACAAAGGACAGAAAATCCAGCAATCGCGATTGGAACTGGCCCAAGGTAACTTCGAAATGCTAAAACAGATCATACCCAACACAACGAAGTACAACAAAGACTGCATCCTACTCGTAGTCACAAACCCTCTGGACGTAATGACATACGCCGCCCTCAAACTGTCAGGCTTCCCATGGAACAGAGTCATCGGCTCAGGAACTATCCTCGACACCGCCAGACTCCGCTACCTGCTGGGCGAACACCTCCAAATCGACCCCAGAAACGTCCACGCATACATAATAGGCGAACATGGCGACAGCGAAGTCCCAGTATGGAGCCTAGCAAACGTCGCAGGAATAAGACTCAAAGACTACTGCCCAATCTGCAAAATACCATACAACCCCGACGACTTCAACAACCTATTCCTAAAAGTGAGAGACGCCGGCTACGAGATCATAAAACGCAAAGGCAGAACATTCTACGCCGTAGCCCTAGGCATGACAAAAATAGTCGAAAGCATAATCCGCAACGAAAACGCAGTCGTAACCGCATCCTGTCTTCTCCAAGACTACCACGGAGTCAGCGACATCTGCCTGAGCGTCCCGCTCATCCTCAACCGAAAAGGAATAGAACAAATCATAAAACTCCCACTGAGTGACAAGGAAACTGCAGACTTCCAAAAATCCGCAGCTATCGTGAAGAAAGTCGCAGACTCATTAAACATGTGAACACGCCCAGAAAATAGAAAAGCCACACAAAGGAGTCCAAGCGGAAAACCAGTACAAGCAACAGACTTGAACCAAAACCACAAGAAGCAGCATTCGTGAGCAAACAGACAAAAATCTTGGGCATTGCTGAAAGCCTCAGGAAAAACTCCTACAACACAGCATACTTCGAACAGCAGCAGACCTCATGCCCGAGAACATCATCTTCGAAGCTTTTGACCCAGAAGGCATGCCTCCCTTCAACCAAGACCCGGAAGAGCAACCACCCAAAAAGTCAAAGAATTCAAAACAAAAATCAGTAGTGCTAACGCACTAATGATCGCCACCCCAGAATACAACCACTCGATACCAGAAGTCCCCAAAGAACACAATAAACTGGACTTCAAGACCCACAAGCGACAACTCCTTCAACGGCAAACCAGCAGCCATAATGGCTGCCTCCACAGGAATTATCGGAACCGCCAGAGCACAATACCACCTCCGACAATGCTTCGTGTCCCTCAACATGCTCCCGATCAACAGACCCGAAGTAATGATCAGTCGCGCCGCCGAAAAAATAGAACAAAACGGCACACTGAAAGACGAGAAAGCAAAGCAGCTAGCAGCCCCCAACTCACCAAAAACCTGATTACTTGGACCTGGAAAATCAAGGAATAATCTCGCACAACCAAGCACCTCGACCAGAGGCCGCCAAAAGCCAGCAAGCCACGAACACAACCAGCCCGTTTACCCTCTCAATCCCCTCAGCCGCAACTGCCTCTCATAAATCTCCCTGACGCTCTGGATCGTGTCCGCCTCATCAGGGCTCTTGTCATACCTGACCCGAACTATCCTAGCAAACCGCAAAGCCATACCGCACTCATATTTCGGACTCGTCTGAATCTCATTGTAGGCGACCTCAACAACCACGACCGGAACCACAGAGACCCTCCTTGACCTTTCGCTTACAGCCAGCTCTTTTAGCCGACGCGTTATTTCCTTGAACTCAGCATCAGTCAACCCCTTGAACGTCTTACCCACAGTCACGTACTCCCCTGTATCAGCGTCCCTCGCCGCCAGATAGTAGTCAGAAAGCCACTCGCGTCTTCGACCATAACCATATTCAGCTGCCACAATCACCAAATCCAGAGGCTCCAAAACCGGCTTCATCTTGAGCCAATGCTTTCCACGCATCCCAGGGACGTAGGGACTATCGAGTCTCTTCGCCATCAACCCCTCATGGCCTGCAGCCAACGACTCTTTCAGAAAACGTTCAGCCTCATCGACACTCTCTGTGACAAGGTGGGAACTCAAAGATATTTTCCCAGCGTTCTCTGCCAGAATTCTCCTCCGCTCCGAGTAGGACCTTGAGATCAACCTTTCCCCATCAAGATACAGAACGTCAAACAAGAACAACCTCACAGGAATCTCCACAGACTGACCTTCCACATCATGGACTCTTCTGAACCTCCGCATCAAATGCTGAAAAGGAATTGGACGACCTAGGTCGCCAACAGCCACAACTTCACCCTCCAAAATCGCCTCCTTTGACCTGATGTTTATCTTGGCTGCCTGTACTATTTCAGGCAGACTCACAGTCACGTCCGTCAATCTTCGACTGAAAACCCTCACCTCGTCTCCGCGCTTATGGATCTGAACTCTAGCCCCATCATATTTGAACTCAAAAGCTGTTCTACCACCGTGCTCCTCCAGTGCTTCGACCGCGGTGTCAACAGTACGAGCCAACATAAGACCTACAGGTCTGAAAACCCTGAAATCAACCTTGGATAAGCCCTTAACACCATACTTCTTTAGAATGGCGGTGACTTCCCCTATGTCACCAACAATCATGCTTGTCTCCTGAACACGCACCAACGGAATCTGAAACGCCTCGGAAACAGCTTGTTCCATCAATCCCTCATGAAAACCAGTTCTCATTCCACCAATAAAGATTCTTACAAGATACTTGGCCTCAACCGGGGACAGTTCATTGAGCAAAGCTGAAAGTAGACGCCGCTTCTTCACTATCGACCCTGCCCCTGCAACCTCCGCGATGGCTTCGAGACTGCGCCTGACTTCCATCAGAGTCACTGTCCTTTCAAGCAATGTAGACTGCCGCTTCCTTCTAATATTCTCGAAAACAATCATAGTAGCGGAACCGATATCACCAGTTTTGCTGAAAGCGTCATCAAAAATAGCCCACTCCATCCCCGTGACGCTTTGTATTACATTGCTGAGAGTCGCCCAACTCACTTCGAGGACTAACTTACTCTGCTTCGAGAACGGTCTGCCAAGCATCATAGAGACTGCAGGCTCCACTTCTTCTGTCTCCAAGCTCCTCAAAAACTTCGCAACAAGATCGATCATGACAAGACGTTTGCGCGTAGCTCCAACTTTTTCGCCCAACTCTGCAAAAGCCTCGAAAAGGGTTTGCATGGCCTTAACCTTTGCAACAACCGCAACTTCTCAACTGCCTAGCTCAACAGATAAACGTTATCTCTACGCCTGAAAAGGAAAAGGACTAATGCAACTCTATGTTCTATTACCTAGAAAACAGATTCCAGTTTCTTCTTTACTTCTGTTATCTTCTTGTCCAACTCTTTGACTTTTGATTTCTGCTTCAGAGCCTTGTAACAGTCCCGAGCATACTCTAGAGCGCTTACTCCAAACCTGTCGAACCCTTTTTGAAAAGATAAGTCAGCCGACTTAGTGAAAGTCTCTGCCGCTTTCTCGTAGTCTTTCAACGCAAAAGCGCACTCGCCTGCTTTGTAGTACATCGACGTTGAATCAAAGAAGTTCTGCACTTTGAAATATAGCTCAGCGGTCTTCTGGAAGATTTCCATGGCCTCCTTGTATTTGCCACCTTCAAAAAGCGTGTTGGCTTGCTTATGCAGCTTAACATGGTCTTCCTTGATCTTCTCTTCACCCATGATGGTCAACTCCAGACTCGTTACCTATCTTCGCGGGACTCCCATTTAGGCTTTCCCATAAGACGCGCACGCGCAGCCTGCAAGAATCGGTCCACTACAAGCCCAAAATAACTACTTAACTTGCCCGCGCGCATAAGACCGAAAAAAGAACTCTCACAGGAGAAATCTATCTCAATATCTCAGGCAAACTTCTCCGCACAACATAACCCAGCGGAATGCCGATCAACCCGCCAACAAGAACTTGAACAATATTGCCCGGGATTTCCGCTAATGCTCCCCCCAAACCCCATTGAAGCACGAAGTACTCAACCACGAAGTAACCAACCACCATCTCTGAACCCGCCACGACAACTGCAAGCAAATCCCTGAAAGCACTCTTTTTGTTGCTAACCACGCTCGCTAATAGACCCTCCAATCCTTTTATGATCAAAGTCGGGATAGCAAAAATCGGAAAACCTATGAGATCAGCGATTGCTGAGCCTATGCCTCCGGCGAGACCCCCCACCAACGGGTTGAAGGCCAATGCGACAGCAAAAACGGCAACGTCTCCAAGATTGAAGTATCCCCCCATCGGGTTAGGAATCCGAATGAGAAATGTCGCAGCAGCAGTCACAGCTGCCATCATGGCAATGAGCGAAATTTGAACTAGCAGGACTTCAGGGCTAGCATACTTCTTTTTCATACGTCTATCTTATACAGATTATGTATAAAAAAGCGATGCTAGAGACTTTGGGGTTTATGCAAGATATTACGGAAAGCTTTCACAACTTAAAAGGCAGGAATACTAGTATTGATAAGAAGGGTCCGAAATGGCGTTGCCTCCTGGAAAAATCCCCATCGACATACTGAAGGAAATTGTCTTCAAGAACCTGGGTGTCAAACGCGATGAAGTCATAGTTGGCCCCTCTGCAGGAATTGACTGCGCGGTGATAGATGTCGGCAACAAATCCCTCATAGTATCGATGGACCCGATAACGGGAGCCCTAGAAACAATCGGCTATCTTGCTGTCAACGTCAACGCAAACGACATCGCCACCTTCGGCTGTAAACCATCGTTCCTTGTTTCATGCATTCTGTTGCCAGAGAAAGCAGATAAGAAAACTGCCGAAATAATCAGCTCGCAAATGAATGAGGCAGCAAAAGACTTGGGAATCGCCATCGTTGGTGGACATTGCGAAACTACGCCTGGACTTGCACATCCGGTAGTTGTCGGCTGCATGATGGGCATTACGGAAAAAGGCAAATATGTAACAGCAGGAGGAGCAAAGGCTGGAGACAAGCTTATACTGACTAAGAGCGCAGGAATTGAAGGCACAGCGATACTCGCTTCGGACAGGGAAAAACAGCTCAGGAAATCATTGAGCACTCAAGAGCTGACTAGGGCGAAAAACTTCTACACGTGGATAAGTGTTGTCAAAGACGCAATAATTGCCTTCAGAACAGGCGCAGTTCATGCAATGCATGATCCCACAGAAGGCGGCGTTGCCGGAGCCATATACGAAATGGCTGATGCCTCAAAACTTGGCGTGCACATCTTCGAAAAAAGAATACGGGTGAAGCCAGAGACGCTGAAAATATGCGAATTCTTCAAGATAGACCCTCTCCGACTAATAGCCTCCGGCAGCTTACTAATCGCAGCCAAGCCCAGCTCAGCAAACAGAATCACAGAGGCCCTTGCGAAGAAAGCGATCCCCTCAGAGATAGTAGGTGAATTCACTCCTTCCCTACATGACCGAACAATAACTCGAAAAACAGGCAGAACAGAGGATTTGGAAAGACCCACAACAGACCATCTGTGGCAAGCATTAGCTCAGTAGAATCAAACTCTAGGTCGCCCCTCAAACCGCAGTCTCTTAAGGGCATTCTGATAGATGACTATTACCGCATAGAAAGCATAGGAGAGTATCAACTGAGGGTGACGAACAGCAAACTTTAGGTCGCTGGCTATCAGACCAATACTCTGTCGCGTAGTCCACACATCCTCAGGCCTATAGTGAAAGCAGTAAGGATCATAAACAGGGATGACTTTGTACCCCTTTTTGATGATCCATGACCTGATGTATGAGTCTTCGTATGTGTGCAAATGGTACGGTATTGAGATTCCCTCAACGGCTCTTGTCCTTACAAGTAGATCGTGCGTTCCGCCCCTTCTATCGAAGACTTTCAATGTGATCCTTTCAAACAAGTCCAGAAACTTCGAGCCTCTTAGAACAGACCATATCTCAATTCCCCAGACCGCGCCCACATCCTCCTTCATCAGTTTTCTTGCCTTGCTGAACCAGCCATCACACAGAACAACATCACTGTCAACGAACATGAACCAGCCGCTTTTCACGTAACCAATAGCTTTCTGCCTCGCACTGGCTCGCGTTCCTTTGTCCTGCACAACAATGACGTTCCCATAACATTCCTGAAACTCCTGCAATATTCCAAGCGTAGAATCGGTCGAATATCCGTCAACAACGATTAAATTCCCAACCGGCACATTCTCATAGACCGAATTCAAGCATTTCCACAGGGCCCTTTCACTGTTCTTTGTGAGAATGATCACATCAATCTTCGCATCGTTCAGCCCGTGATTACTGAGCTCTTCCTCCAGCAACGTTCGGACTCGAAAGTTTCTACCTTTCAAGCTCGACGCCTCTTCCTGCCTCTCACTCTAGCCTCATTTAAGAGCCACATGAAAAAGAAAATACCTGCAAAGACCAAACGCTCCCTGACCAACCACATGTTCTCTAGTTCCTTGATGGTGGAAACCGTGTTCTCCCGTGACATCAAACTGTTCATCGTTTTGCAGTGTATGCAATAAGAACCATAACTGGCTATGACCTTATAGGTCTTTGCAGTAATCCACTGCTTCATGTAGGCATCCTCAAGAGTGTGCAACTCTAGAGGTATTCTTATGTCTCTTACACAATCATAGCGAATCAGAATGTCATGGCAGCCCCCGCGAATGTCGAAAACTCTTGCCTCCATCCATTGCAGAATTTTCCTCAGAAACCAAGCTTCAGCGCCCTCAGGAATATCAACACCCCATATGGCCCCGACATCTTTTCCGACGTACCTACCAGCCTTCTCAAATCAATCGTCACAGAGGATAACGTCGCTGTCAACAAACATGAACCATTCAGTGCTGACCTCCTGCAAACCTCTTTGCCTTGCCTTTCCCGTCGAACCGTGTTCGCTCACAACCCTTATGTCTCCGCAACGACGGTTGTACCTGTCAAGTATTTTCAAAGTGACGTCCTTGTAGAACCCATCAACCACTATCAAGCTCTTAACAGGCAAATTATCGTACACACACCTGAGGCATTCGCTAAGAACAGCTTCACTGTCCTTCTAAGGATAACGACCTCAACTTCTCTATCCATTGCCATCCTTCTTTCGCCAACACGGACACGCAACGAGGCGGCGGCCACAAACTGCACGAAAGACAGGTATCCATTGAAACTCTTAAGCCTAATTCTGAAGACAGTCAACCGCACGCTAGAGCCCTCGCAGCTTATCGAACAAAAAAGAATGATGAAACACATGACGAAATCAAAGTCACGTACAGCGTCCCAGAACGTACCTGTCTGCCCAGCCGCAGGCTCTGAACGCATATTTAGGCCATATACGAAACCAGGTGGGTCACCTGTCAGAGAACAAGAATCCGCAAACTCCAACAGGCTCATCGAAGACGCGCGCTCTCTTGTGCAATGTGAATTCTGCTGAATGACTCTCTCGGTCTTTCAAACGATTTTATTTTCTGTTGAATCCGCCGATAAACAAAGTAGCTCTTAGTATTCCGTTCCAGTTCATCCAGCCACTTCTCATGAGAGTGAAAAACACTGAACAACGGGTCAACTATTATCCTGTAGCCCCGTGCCACCATCTCTTTGCTCCAGTCATAGTCTTCCAAGCCATATTTTCCAGTTTCAGGAATAAGCTTCGGCAGATTTTCGTCAAAAGGGTAGAGTCTCCACAAGGATTTTCTGATGACGCAGTTAATAGTTGAACACCAGTCTTGACGTAGCACCATCTTCTGAGAAAAATAATACATCAGAACATCAAACTTGTCCCTGATTTTCCCTTCCCTGTGAGGCAAGAAAAACCCAGTGACTCCGGCAACTCTAGAGTCTTTGAAGTGTCTAAGGCCGTCTTGAAGCCATCTAAACGATGTGGGAATTGAGTGGGCATTCGTCAAACACACGAGCTCGTTTTCTGTGCTCTCTACACCCAAATTAGTTGAATAGGCATGAGAAAAATCACTGTCAGAAAGAGCTATCATCTTAAACTTGCTGATCGGCATCTTGAGCTTATGCATAATCGCAGACAATTGATTCTCCAGCATCTGTCTGCTCTCGCTGGTAGAAAAGTTGTCGACAACAATTATCTCAGAAGGTCGCACCGTCTGTGAAAACAGATTTTCCAGCAGTTCACCGAAATATCTTTCACTGTCTCTTGTTCGGATGACAACTGAGACTTTCAAACCTGATGTCCTTCATTATGTCTTCGTGAAACTCTTTCAGAAGAGTATCCTGCACACTGTTATAAAGAAATATTGCATCAACAAAACCTTCATCAGTCCATCAAGAAGCAACCTGTCGCCTAATCAGAATCAAGCAGTCAAACAAGACTTGAACTGGAGTTCATCAGATACTTTAATATAAAAACAAGTCAGAGTCATGGTTGAACAGGAATGGACGTCTATTCATGCCACTATTAGAGAAAGCCGGAAGCATTGTTGTTCGTTCGTTGACACCGAACAGGCCTCATCACGCTCAGTGGATGATTACGCGTAAGTGCAACTACCGCTGCAGAGGATGCAATGTCTGGCAGGAACCAGACGAAAACGAACTGTCTGCCCGCGAGATAAAAAAAGGGCTAGACATACTGAAAGACCTGGGCGTCATAGAGATCGTTCTCTCTGGCGGAAATCCCCTCTTGAGAGGGGATATAGATGAGATCATAGAGTACGCTTCTAAACTCTTCATAACCACGGTGTACGACAATGGAAGCATGGCAGCAAGAAAAATCGAAGCACTCCGCAGCGCAGATTTTGTGGCAATCTCGATAGATAGCCTGGACCCAACAAAGAATGATCACATCAGAGGCGTGAAAGGCGCATGGAAGCAAGCTGTGAAGACTGTTGTGGAATTGCAGAAGGAAGGAATCCGTGTGGGCGTGGCACCCACAATTTCGCAAGCCAACATGAATGAGATGGTCGAGCTTACTACTTGGTTCTTGAACAAGAACGTACCGGTATGGTACAGCCTATACTCGTACGATCCTTTTGAAAGCAGAGACCAACTCTTCAAAATCGGAAAACAGAGCGACGAATTCGCGATAACCGACAAAGAAGGCATGGTTAATCTCTGCGATTCTCTCAGCGGACTAAAGAAGAAAAGCGGCTTGGTATTAATAACGGACAAGATACTCAGCGCGATCAGAACCCTTTACGCCGAAGACAGAAGAACATGGAGATGCAAAGCGCTTCAGAATTTCTTGATGGTCGACCACCTGGGCAGAGTTGCAGGCTGTCACCTCCATGACCCAGTGGGGTCTATCTTCGAGCTGCCAAGAATCTGGAATAGTGAAAGATTGAACAACCTACGCGAAAGCTACAGTCACTGCACACGGTGCACATACCTGTGCTACATCTTCTACTCTGTACACGGAACAGTCATTGGCAATCTTGAAATAGCTCGTGAGAGATGGAGGAGTGCACCCTTACTGTTGAAAAAAGGCCGAACTAAGACTCCAAGTCCGGAAGCACAGAAAGCGCACTTGCCACTTTCTTAACGAGGGTTTGGTCTGGCCGCGTCTCTTCGCTCCTTTCTAGAGAAGGCATTTTCATCTGAAAAACTGCGTCAAACGCTTCATCTGTTATCTTGCGGGGACCAGAGTCCTTCGGATTTGTCAGCTCAAAGATTGCCGGTAGAAACATAACCAGAATGAAGACCACGACTCCAGAAGCTAATGTGACAAACATCATCACTGGTGTCGTATCAGGATTCATCAACATCTTTTCAGTATCTTGTCTTAATTCATAATATAACTGTTTCCATCGCCAGAATGTGTTGTCTTGCACCAAGCGGCAGTGTTCCTGTGCAGAATTTTTGACAAAAGTAAATCTGCAAGTGCTTTCGTGCATATAGGAATGTTGTACA
This sequence comes from Bathyarchaeia archaeon, assembly GCA_041500785.1. Lineage (GTDB taxonomy): Archaea > Thermoproteota > Bathyarchaeia > Bathyarchaeales > Bathycorpusculaceae > JBGQMW01. The sequence goes on along the minus strand of JBGQMW010000012.1, from coordinate 39,024 downwards.
AGAAAGTAAGGAACAAGAGAGAAATCAGCCAATGAGCTCGCTTCCTACCGTCCAGATATGCGCCTGTTCCTACTTCAAAGAAAGGAGCTGAATTTCCGACAAAACCGTAGATGGACAGAGAAACTGCACACCAGCCTACGCTCAACCACCGTGATGAACTGAGAGCTAAGGGAACAGATAATACCCAAGACAACAGAACCAGAACAGGGACGAAATATATGTTCAGCAACAACAATGCGTCAATTTTCGACCTTGTCCCCAATTGCCTGCTTTTCAAGACTGCCCCGAAGTGCTTGAAGGCAACCTCCATATGACCTCGCGACCATCTGTATCTTTGTCGCCAGTACGCCCGCCAGCTTTCGACTGCTTCCTCATAGCATTCTGCTTCATTCACATAACGAATTACATACCCAGCAAGGTATACTCGGAAGGTGATGTCAGTATCCTCTGCAAGCATGGTTTCATCCCATCCGCCGAGTGCATCCAGCAAGCTTCGCCTGAATCCGCCTGCAGTTCCCCCAAACTGTGTGGTTAATCCTAGGCTGCTTCGCGCCTCTTGATCGACGCGATAACCTCCTATTCTTTCAAGGGCCACAAGCCGTGTAACGATGTTCTTTGGCTCGTTCAAAACGGTGACCCTGCCCTGTACAGCTCCGACTTTTGGATCAGCGAATTCTCTCACGAGCTGCTCAACAATATTTCGACGTGGAAAGTAGTCTGCATCGAAACACAAGACTATTTCACCGTTCACTTTCTTCAATCCTGCATTCAAGGCAGAAGCTTTCCCGCGCCTTCCCTCACTGCAGCTTCGATGTATGACCTCAATTTGCGGATGATTCTCTGCGTACTGGTCAGCTATTCGTCCAGTGCCGTCCGTTGAACCATCGTCCACAACTACTATCTGAAGCCTATCACATGGATAAGTGAGCTCCAACATTCTTCTAAGAATCCTGCCAATTACAAGTTCTTCGTTGCATGCTGGAATCAGAATCGAAACATGCGACTTGAACGCTGTGTTTTCTGAACAACTAGCCAGTTGTTGTCTTCTTGAATTCTTCAGAACCGTCAAAGTGAAAACGTAGTGACGGACTAGATAAGCCATCATTATGCTCACGAGAGCCAAGAACAATGTTTCTAGGATCTCAACTATCAAGCTTCAGCCCTCGCGACCAGTACTTGCCAAGATTGTCAGAGTCACGGAATAGAACGTAATCATCCAACCCAAGTTCACGAACGGACTCAGAAAAGAAAAAACGCTGGCAATTCCCTCATTACTACCAGCGAGTAGCGAAAATATCTTTGTCCATAACGAACCGACAACTTCACACGCAAGTAGCAGGGCAACCTTCGTTGCTAGAGCACCATTCAGAGGAAAAGTCATTGACACAAACACAAAATTGAACGCCATGAGAATGACGCCATTCTCAATGCTGAGATAGTTAGAGACTAAGAAAGCGTAAGACAAAACCGCTGAAAAGGCAATTCCGAAGGCTACATGCTTTACATTCCAATTGTCTCCAGTTTTCCCTGCTGATGCCTTTCCACTAGTGAAACACCCCATATGGTTGTGCTCTTCCGGACAACCCTCGCCCACAATAACCAAGACCTCTCAGGGTGCTATTCTGCGATTTACTTTATTTGCTTTTGGTGGGTCCGGTGCTCAACTTAAAGCGTTCTTCATTGCACAAAAAATCCGAGAACAAAAAGATGCTGCGAGTTTCCTGACCTCGGAGTGAACAAAGCAGCATGCCAAAACGACGTCTCATAAAACTGCAGATGACAAGATAGTCTTGTCTATTACCAAGCAGAGAACTTGAAACACTTCATTAGAGCTCAGGTTGTCCGTGTCCAGAACCAAATGAAACGGTTCAAAGTCTTCGCCCAACTCGAAACCGTAGAGATGTCTATAAATCATTCTTGTTTGCCTTTCCTTATCCTTCAATGCTTGAAGAGCTTCCATCACGGTCGTTTTGTCTCTTTGCGCTATCCTCTCAGCTCTCTTTTCAACCGAAGCCTCCAACCATATCTTGAAGCCTCTCTTAAGTAGCCAAGGCATCGTCCAACTGTCCAGAACTACGTTTCCCTCATCGGCGATTTTAAGCAGCTCTTCGTCAACTTTCTTGTCGTATCTTTGATCGCTGCTTCTTGTCTTGAGGAAACGCATCCCTTCCTCGCTTTCCCACCAGCCATAGTCCAGCGGCTTGAAACCTTCTTTCAACGCAAATGCTTTCAACGCGTCTCCGCCTGAGAAAAACTTCAACCTGTATCTTTCAGCTAGTTTTCTCGCCAAAGTACTTTTTCCACTGCCAGCCATGCCGCAGATGGAAATCACCAAGTTTTCTTTCTTGCTTTCTCTTCTTCTGCGAGGCTCAATGGACCGCGTCGAAAGCACTCTAAAATCCTCTAACCGTCAGCTTCAAATGTTTTCTGAGGCACCCATGACACAATTGTCCGCCTTGAGGTCGCCATACTCTTCTTTCGCTTCGACTCAGCTTTCGCGGTTTCATTGCACAGAGTCTAGAAAATCCTGCAAGAGGTCGACCGCAGATGCTGCAATGAGACAATGCTGCGTGTTCTCTCTTGTATGCTAATCCTCTCCTTCCACCCGGAAGAGTTTTGGATATACGTTTTCTACTGCGAGTTCGTTCGCTTGGTCTTGGCATTCTATTCACTTACCTCTGTGAGTTTGAAAGCATGTGAAAAAACTGTGCCGAAGAGCATGGAACACAGAAGATACCACCATATGAGGGAATAGTTGAAAATGGGTAGCGGTAGGGTGGAGCCTATACCTGGAAGGTAGGCAAGTGGAATCGGCCCTTGAGGAGAAGTGTAGAGTCCTCCCAAGAAAGACCACATCAAGAAAAGTGGAACGATGAACAAGAGTGAAACTTTCATCGATTGCCACATCATTTTTGACTGAAGACTCATGATGTACTTCTGCTTTTTCATGAGTCTGTCCACGGTTTTCTTATCTTTCGTCCGCTGAGCTTCGCGCAGTTCTTTGTTCCAATCCGAGGCTTCTTTTCTCCATATCTTCGTTTTCTCGGGATTACTGAGAAGTCGATTGACTAGTGTAGTCAGCAATGAGATCACCGCAGCAAGAGCAAGCATGAAAATCGTTGAATAGGGAATCTCCTGAGGCAAGTCGAGCAATACCTGGAGCAAAGTCAACTCGCCCTCCAACATTGCTGCGTCATGCTTTATTCTCCGAATACCCGTCTGAAGGCAGGGTACATCTCAGCAGCTCGCTCTTTCATCAACACTTCATAGTACTGATAGATTATTCCTACAGAGAGCAGAATACCCATTCCAGATCCGAAAACTCCGAAGAAATCTGTGACGCCAGCCACTAACCCCACGGCTATTCCACCAAGCACGGTGACAGCGGGAATGTAGCGTTTGAGGATCGATTCGACAGCCTTTCCAGATCTTCTGTAGCCAGGTATCTGCATCCCAGAGTCAACAAGCTGCTGGGCCACAGTTGATGGACCTAACCCGCCGACTTCAAGCCAAGTAAGTGAAAAGACAACGCAGAATGCCAGGAGTATTCCCAGATAACCGAAAGCCTGAAGCGGATCAGCCATCACGTGCTCAAAGCTACGAGGTGCCGTCACAAAATACACAAGTCCTCCAGAAGGCGTTATACTACTCGTACCTTGGATATACGTACCCAGCAAGTTTAGCCACAAGTTCGAGTTGCTTCGATTGTAGGAATTCCATAAGAGCTGAGAAAAGAAGTACACATTTGCAAAAAGAGCTGATGCAAATATCACTGGCAAATTCGACACATAAAGCAGTTTTATTGGATATCTGCTACGGTAGCCCTTGTACCCAGCGTAGGACAAGGGGAGTTCAACCCTCACTCCTTCCATGTAGATTATGACCAGGAAGGCAGCAACCGTAGCTATGAAACCTACTATAGAAGGATATTGTCCTCTTAACAAGAGTCCTGCTATCGACTTTCCACCGATCATCGTTTGCCCCATTGCCACAAAGAGTCCTGAAGCCCCGAAACTGTCAACAGGTCCTGCAGGACTGAAAGCTGATAGGAAAATGTGTTGTGCAACGCCGGCCATGATGAAGAGACTTATTCCGCTACCGAATCCCCACCCTTTCTGAACGAGTTCGTCCAGCAATAGAACTATGATTCCTGCTGCAATCAATTGAAGGAACACGGTCGCCGCAGTAGTGCCAGCCAACGTGCCATACATGCCACCTATTATGTAGGCTGAAGCCTGAACCCCCGTCAACAGTATAGAGAAGACCTTGCTCGCCGTTGTAAAGAGACCTCTATCTTCCGAGTTGCCCATGTCAGCCTGCACAATGCTTGACCCGACCAAAAGTTGCAGTATCAATCCTGCCGTTACTATCGGACCTATTCCCAATTCCATCAGGCTGCCGCGGCTGGAAGCAAAAATTATTCTCAGTGCAGCAAGCTCTCCCAATGCGCTTGTTTGAATGCCATACAGTGGCACTTCAGACATGATCAAGAAGAGTATGAGTACAAGTGCCGTCCAAAAGATTTTCTCATTGAATTGCACTTTGCGTTCTGGAACTTTGACTTCGGGGATCACCCTTGCAATGGGTTTGAATAAGCTCAGAAACCTGCCGGCCATGTTTCAACCGTTACTCCTGAGCTTCTTGAGTCTCGGCCAACACTCGTCCGCCTGCTTTCTGTATCTTTTCAGCTGCTGATTTTGAGCAGAAGGGTATTTTGACAAATAGAGGTTTTGTGACTCTACCAGAGCCTAGAAGCTTGGTGTAGCCAAGACGGCCCAAGTCTACAAGATCCTCTTTGTTCCCTTTTTCGACTGGTAGCATACCGGCAACAATTTCTAGCTTCCCGACATTTATTATTCTTGTTTCTTGACGAAGACTTTTCGGAGAAGTGAACCCATTCTTGCCATAGTTGTCTGGTTCATACCTTATCACATACGACCAAGATCCTTTGTGTCTTCCTGCCTTTCGCCGACCCTTTCCCCCTGTTCGCCTGTGTTGACCTACTTTTCCCCAGCCTTGGGTTCGCGAACCTCGCCTCTTTCTTGTTTTCCTGAGTTCATGCGGCATTTTCTAACCTGCTACTTTGTCGATGGCTTTCTCACTGGCAGCCTTTTTCAATCGTATTTCAAGTACCCCATTCTTATATGTTGTGCATAGAGTGCTTGGAATCACTCGCCCTGGCAGATTTAAACTTTTGTGGTACTTGCGGTCCAGAGCTTCTGCAGATAGACTGAGTCTCTGCTCTTTTACGTCTATTCTGAGGTCTTCTCTGTTGAAGCCTGAAAATTCCGCAACGACGCAAATGCCGTTGTCATCTTCAAAGATGTCTATCAAAGGTTTTGGTTCTTTCAGATCTTTCTCCACAGAAACTGTCTGAAGCTTGCATGTGCGCGGACGAGATTTCCATTTGACACTTCGACTCTTTGAAGGCGTTTGTGATCCCTGTTTGCCTCTTGTTTTCTTGAAGACCTTCAAGATGTCAAACTTCTTTGACCTTTGACTTCTCCGCCATCTTGCGCTCAAATTCGACTCCCCTCGAGTAGATGGCATTTCAAAAGCCACTATAAAACATATCGCAACCAGAGACAAGATAAGCGAAGAACAAGCTCCGAAAATGACTGCTCAGAACATCCGTTTTAGAAGCTCATCGATCTTCTCGCCGCGATACCCCAATTCTCCACGCGAAGCGTACCCTCTCTTGATGCTATGTTTGAAACCTTTGGTCGGTGGATGAAGCCTGAAAACAGCCTGTGTTCCAGGCATTTTCCGATATTCAACTTTGCAGTCAAAAACTGCGGCTGCAAGGGTGTCCAGAGAATCATAACCATTCTTCTGTGCGTAGTCCTCTGTGAACCTCTTGTCACCCTGTAGTCTCCCTCTCTGCTTTATCAGTTCTGTCACAGTCTCTTTTGAAGGCTCGCCGTATGTTATATAATCACGGACCAACCTCAGCATTCCAAGAAAAGACTGACGATCATCAACCAATACGGCATAATTGTTCTTTGTCAGGCGAAGCATTCTGAGGGTTTCTCTAGCATCTAACGACGCACTGATAACTCCTCGTATCCTTATTGCCACCAAGCATCTGTGTTGAGTCGGTTTTTCGGTCAATTACCTCACCCAGTCTGTTGGAACTATGAGACTATACGTTTGCTTGAGCGCATCAAACACTGCGTAAGCAAATGATGGAATCGTTCTAGTTGAACCGTAGCTTCTACTCCAGCAATCCTTTACACCTGCAAGACCAAGTATGACCTTCGCTACTTCACTTGCAACAAGACCTAAACCTCTTGGACCCGGAACAAACACGACTCTTACGCCACCAGTTTTCCCTTCAATCTGAAAAGGTATGGAATGAAGTTTTCCACATCCACATTCCCAGCTTCCACACCCACGTCGCACCGGCACAATTTTCAAACGGGCGTCAGCAGCAGCTTTTTCTATGGCATTCCGAACTTGGCTTGCCTTTCCTCCCCCTAGACCTATATATCCGTCCCGATTACCGACAGCGACTATGGCTTTAAATCTGGATTTCTCCCCAGCGTCGGTCTGTTTTTGGACAAGATTTATGTTTATCACTTCCTCTTGGAGGTCAGGGATCAATGAATCAACAATCTGAGGTTCTTTCATCTGCATGCCTGCCATGAAAACCTCTTCAATTGATGTTATCCTGCCTTCCTGTATCATCTTTCCGAGACGCGTTCTCGGAACCCATGGTTCAGAAGTTTTGGACTCTCGCCTTCTTCCACGGTCTCTTCTGTTTCGGCTTCGAGACATCACTTTTTGCTACCTCCAGTTTTGAAAGCTGCCATCATGTCCGATTTGACTTGCACTACGTGTTTTGGAAGCGCCTCTGGTTGGACCTTCTCTCGCAAGTATTCTGAGAACTTTGACTGATATTCTTCAGGAGTGGAACGCAGATGTTCCGCATATTTGGCAATGTGTTCACCTTTCAGTCTGCCTTCACCAGGAAGTTTCTCTTCACTGTGTGGTACATTGACCTTCGCGTCCAAAACTCCGCTAAGAACGGCAAATACTCTAGCTCCTTTGGACGGTGGATACAAGCCGATGTCTAGAATGGCTTCGCTAACTCCTTTAGCTTTGGCCTTCAAACCACACAAGAGCCCAGTCAAGTAGGCTGCTGGAAGGTTACCTCGAGGTGCTTTCCAACCGTACATTTTGAGTTCTCGACTATGAGCTGAGACTAGAACCTCGTCACCTGCAGGTTTGGCGATGACTATTTGAGCCTGTATGTTGTTGATGCTGGTTCGGCTCACAAGTCTAGGCTTCCCGGAAAGCAGGAAAGCTTTTCTTGCCTTATAGTCGGTTTTTCCTTCTCTTCTTCGACGGAAGGGAGTGCAATAGCTCGAGTCTCTGGCCATTAGCGTTTCCTCCAGAGTTCGTGTGCTTTTAGATATCGCTCTAGATCCGCATTTGATTCGAACCTTCCACTGCCTGCCATTCTGTAGAGCTTTCCGTATTCGCCTTCAGGGATTATTTTCTTGGCTTTTAGCAGGCGAAGTCTCTTTCTCAATGCGCGGATCTTGCTCATCCAAGCTTCTTTCTTTGAGATTCTTGCGTGAGGCGACCCTGTTCTGCTTCCCATTCCACTTCTTCTTCCCTTCTTCTTCTTTAGATGCAGAATCCTGCCTCTTCCGCGGCTGATGCCTTTTTCCGGTTTTGACTTGATTGTCCCCTCATGAACAAGCTTTCTGACCTCTTCTCTCGTTATCGCGCCTTCGGCATCTTCGATGCGTTCGGGGTTTATCCACACACGATTTTGTCCAATTTTCAGTATTTGTGCCGCGAGGCGACGTTGGCTCTTGAGGTCGGTCATTGTTCTCCTGCCTTCATCCTAGTTTTCTTGCTTTTTTCTTTCGATTCCATCTTTTCACTTTTCGGCGGTTTGTCGTTCCCTTCTGGCTTCTGTTCTGCTCCTTCTGTTTCCTCAGGTGACTCCTTCTCTTCTTTTGCCCCCTCTTTGGATTGCAGAGAGGCTTCTTTCAGGTTCAGAACGCGTATTCCCTTCTTTCTTGCTTCACTGAGGATCTTGACTTTTTTCCTTTTGCCTACGGTATGTGCAATCCGCGCGACCTGAGTCTTGGGATCGATATCCTTGAGCTGTTCAGGATTGTAGACCAAGATCTCAACATACCCCGACGGATGAAGACCTCTAGCGATTCTGGGACCTCTGTAGCCGATACCCACTTTCGGAGGCCATCCTTTTACTCTCATTCTGACCTTGTTATCCAGACCTTGAGGGTTTCTCCAGTTCTCCTTCAGCCGTACGTATCTCCAGCTTTCTGGTCTGACAAACTTGGGCTTCTTCCTCTTCGCCATATGTCTTAGCTTCAATGCTTTCTCTGTCGAGATCGCGTTTGGTTCGGTCATCCTTCCATTCCCTCGCTTTTTTCATAGACATAGAGACCGTCCAGGAAAATCCGTGGGTCCTTCCTCTTGACCTTCGTAGCTTGCTCAATATTCGCCGCGGTATGGCTTACTTCTTCCAGGTCCATGCCTTGAACAATGATGTCCTCGCTCAGGATCTTGACCTGAACATTACCCATTATCTTGGCCTTTCTCGGGCTCCTTTCGCCAGTGAAATTCTCGATCAGCACTGTCTTGTCTTTGAGTTTAGCCGAAATAGGAAAGTGTGAGAAGACAATCTTCACCTTGTAGGTGAAGCCTTTTGTAACTCCCGTGATCATGTTCTTGATGTGGGAGTTGATTGTACCTACAAGTGATTCTTCCTTCTTTCGCGGCCATTCAACCCATACACGCATATTCTTCCCTTCGAGTCTCATGAAAACAGGTGCGAATGAAAAATCGCGACTCAGTGTCCCTTTTGCCCCTGTTACTACGACCTTTCTCCCTTGTAGATCTAATTGTACGTCATCCGGAATCTGAATGGTTCTTGAGACTTCCGCAGCTCTCATCAAAGGCACCTGCTAATATATGAACGCTAGAAGCTTTCCTCCGACGTGTTTCTCATTAGCATCCTTGTGGGAGAGAACTCCATTTGGAGTTGAGACAATTAGAAGTCCTACGTCTCTTGAAGGAAGAAACCTCTTTTCCCATTCTTCAAACTTGTCGGTCTTCACTGAGAAGCGTGGTCTGATAGCTCCACACTTGTTTATTCGACCTAGGATCTGAACCTTAAATTTCCCCGCGCGTCCATCATCTATGAACTCGAATTCGCCGATGTAACCATTCAATTGCATGATTCTGAGAACCCTTCCGAGAAGTTTAGACGCAGGGCTGATTATGCACTCTTGCTTATTTCGCATCTCAGTATTTACGACCGTGGTAAGGCCGTTTGCCAACGTGTCCATCATGCTTTGCCTCTATCATTCATATTTCTTGAATCCAAGTTTCTTGGCTACTTCTCTGAAGCATTGCCGGCATAAATACAAATTGTAACGCCGGATGATGGGCCCGTAAGACCCACATCTACTGCAAGGCCGTGCGCCTTTTCCGTATTTTCTTTCCTTCTTTGATTTTTGCTGTCCCATATTGCCGCGCACCTTCTAGACAATTTCGACTCCGAGTGTGTCTCTAACGAAGATGATGGATTCGTCTTGTTTCAAGACGTGATCTGCACCTATTTTGGTTCTTTGCTTCCTTCTGTTCTTTACTCTGTAACCTGGACGAGTCACGGAAACGCATATGTCCATTCCAAATATTCCTACATCTGGGTCGTATTTCACGCCGGGCAATTCGATATGTTCCTTCAGACCAAACGAAAAGTTACCTTGCTTGTCGAAGCTTCGACCTGAGACTTTATTGTCTACTACGGTCAGTACCTTCTTGAGAAAGTCAACAGCCTCCTCCTCCCTCAGTGTCACAATACATGCTATGGACTCACCTTTTCTGATTCCGAAGTCTCGAATGCTGGTCTTTGCCTTTCTCCTGCACGGTGTGTGCCCCGTTATCTCCTTCAAAACTCTGACAGCCTTCTCCAACGGTTCGCCAGACTTGCCGATACTCATGTTTACAACGACTTTTTCGATTCTTGGCCTAAGCATCGGCTGTCCTTCCCAAACTCCACGGATTTCATCCTCAGACAACTCAAGCTACCTCCGCCAACGCTATGAGAGGCTGTGTCTCGCCAACCGCAAAAACGAAATTGAGGATCGTTTGGTATCTTCTGCCTTCTTCATCTTCGATTGTCACCAGCGCATTCCGACGTTTTTTTCCTTCAGCTTTCTCGATCTGGAGTATCTTGCCATGCTTGCCCACGTTTTTTCCTCCAGTAACTATAGCGTAATCTTTTTCCTTCATTTTCATATGTTCGATTATCTTCCCTTCAGGGAGACCTATTTTCAGAGTGTCCATAGTATCATAGACAGCTTCCTGTGGGCTTTTGGGGTCAGCTATTTTGACTACGATGTTTGAACCGTCATGAAGGTGAAGTTGTATGTTTCCGTTTCCTATTACTGTCTTGTTTTCAATTCTTGAGATTTTGAATTTGGATTCTTCAGCTCCGATCTCTTTGAGAATCAGCCCCTTGTAGGAAGGAAGCACGCGATAGCTCTTGGCAATGTCAGGTATTGATATTACGTCCATCAGGCCAACTGGAAAATCGTCCTTCTTTCGCGTTTCTCCGTTAACATGGATTCTTCCTTCAGAGACTATGGTTTTCGCTTCCTTTCTTGTTTTGGCGAAAGCCAGCTCATCGCGGATAACTACTGCCAGAGGCATGCAATCCGATAGTGAGTGTGGACCACTTGCGGGCTTCACGACCCACGTGAACCTTTTGCGGTGAATTGGCCAGAACTTTGGAGCGGGTTTTCTCTTGAGACCTAATGACTTCCCTTTTCTTCCCAAACTCATGCTCCTCCTTCAGTCTTCTTTCCGGTTTTGCGTTTTGTTTTCTTCTTCTCAGCTTTGGGTGTCCTTTCCTTGGCAGGCTTCTTGGACTCAACTTTCATTTCTTGAACAGTTGCTTTCTTGGCTGTCACTTTCTTTGTTTTTGCAGTCTTCTTTCTTACTAGTTTCTCTTCTGCCAAAGTTTTCTCTGCTAATGGTTTCGTCTCTAACAGAGGCTTCTCTTCTTCAGTCTTTTGTATTTCTGTGACCTTTTCCTCTGCGGCACGAGACTTGATTTCAGTGACCTTTGGAGGCTCTTCGACCTTAGCCGCTGGTTTTCCTTTGGGTTTTCTTATAGGCTCTTTCGGTTTTGGTTTCCAGGATTTCTTTCTTTCGAGGATCTTCTTGCGCCATTTGTCATCGAGATTCAGTTGTGTTACCATAACCTTCGAAGGGTGGATTGGCACGAATATTTGGGTCCCATCGACTTTTTCTCGGGTCAGTCCTTCAACGTAGATTCTGTATTTCTTCTTGTCTATGCGAGTGACTTTTCCCTCAGAACCTTTGTGATCCCCCCGCATTACCCGAACAGTATCGCCGCTTCTAACTGGAAAAGTCTTCACCAAATGTGAAGACATCAGTTCTGGTGACAGGTGTGCCGCAAAGAGCCTATGACGCATATGGCTTGTTGCCTGATGAAGCATTCTTCTTTGTTTCGAAGGTTTTGTCACTCTTTTTGTCGATTGCACCTTTCTTCACCTACACTATTATGCTAGCAGCGCTCGCTATTCTGGGCCATCTCTCAGCGGCTTCTTTTGCAACTGGACCCCGGATTTCTGAGCCTTTCATCTCTCCTTCAGGCGTAATAACCACGGCTGCGTTGTCTTCGAATTGAACCCACACACCGTCAACTCTTCGGAATGGCTTCCTCTGTCTAACGATCACTGCTTGAAACATTTTCTTGCGCATATCTGGCGTCCCTTGCCTCACGGAGATCGTTATTTTATCCCCAACTGAAGCACGTGGATATCGTCGTAGTCTTCCCTTGTAGCCCATCACTTGCACAAGCCGCAAGGCTCTGGCTCCGGTGTTATCAGCGCATTTCAAAACCGCAGGTGGCTGAAGACCTCTCGAGATCTTGGGGCCGTGCGCAAGCATTCCCTTTGCAACGAGGGCTCTATGCTTCGCCTTGGCTGCCACTCTACTTCTCCTCCGTCTTCTCGACTACTACAAAAGACACTGTTTTGCTGAGCGGACGACTTTCAGCCACTATAACATGATCTCCTTCTTTAGCGTCTATGCAGGGCGGATTGTGGGAAGGAATGCGGCTTCGTCGCCGCTCATATCTCATGAACTTTGAAATGTATGAAAGGTAGTCTCGTTCTACGACGACTGTCTTGTCCATCTTGGCGCTGACCACAGTTCCTTTGAGGACTCGTCCTCTTATGGGAAGTCCTCCGTGGAATGGACAGTCTACATCGTTGCATGTTTTCTTGGGCTTTTTAAAAGACAGCGACATTACCACAGCCTCTTAATGCATTTCTTAAGACGATCTTCCGGTCGTCCCACAAGGAGTCTTCCGTCAATTTCGACAATTGCACGGTCAGGCAACTCGAAACGGAAAACAGCTGATTCTTTGATAGCGGATTTTCTCTTGCCACGAGCTAGCACTACAAATGTGTTACGTGTTTCGTCAACCACTGTGCCTGACACACTGACGTTGCCGTAAGGAGTGTTTGTTGTAATCTCTGCTTGTCTTCCAATAAACTCGGAACGAACAATATCTGGAGTTACTCTCATTTCTTCTTCCCCTTGAGCTGGGGTTTCAGTATTCCCAACTTTTCTTCAGTTGCTATTGTAAGTATCCCAGCAATTGCTTTCCGCAGTGCCTTCACCCTGGCTGGGTTCTCGACTGTACCTCCTGCGCGCACCATAGTTCTGAGTCTGAGAAGCTCAGTTCGGAACTCGGTGAGTCTCTTCGTTCGATTTTCTGCAGACATCTCGCGGATTTCTTTGATTCTTACTAAGGGCACTATTCTGCAGCCTCCTCCGTATCTTTCTTTTCACCGTTTGCTTCTTCGGCCACGGTTTCCTCACCAGCTTCTTCGCTTGGCACTTGTTTCTCCGCTGCTTGCTCTTCAGCAGGCGATTCTTGTTCGGCCTTGACCTCTGGCTTTTTCTCTTCAGGCGGCAGGCGATCAATTATGCGGATCTTATCTGGAAAAACTGTATCTGGAGGCATTATTCTGACTCGAATCCCAAAGATTCCTGGTTTCAGTTGGACATGGACTTCAGCTTTCTGCATGTACGTTAGTGATGGATCGCCACATTTCACGAGATAGCCAGCCCGGAATTTCTCGAATCGTGCTCTTTCAGTTCTGAGTTTGCCGCTGATGACTATTTCCGCGCCTAATGCTCCTGCTTCCATAACTTGGTTCAATGACCAGAAGCCAGCTCTCCTGAAGTGTACGCCTCTTTGCAGAGCAGAGGCAACACGGCAACCAACAACATAAGCGTTCAATTCAGGAATCTCAATTTCGGAAACAGAAATCTGAGGGTTTGGGACCTTGAATTTCTCTTCCAAAACGCCTGCAAGGTCCCTTATAGTTTCTCCTCCACGCCCTATCACCAAACCTGGGCGCATTGCATAGATTACTATGTGCGTTCCTAGGGGCGTCTTTGATATGGTCACGCCACCGTATCCTGCCCTTTCAAGTTTCTTCTGTAAGAACTCGTCTATTTCTGTTCTCTTTACCGATTCTGTTATGAAATGTTTCACGACAGACATTATGCGGGTTCACCCTTCTCCGGCTGTTCTTCCAAGGCTACCTCTATGTGACACAACGTGTCGAAACTCGGCGAAGTTCGCCCTTGGGCTCTAGGAGTGTATCTCTTGACCTTCATTCCCTGGCTCGTGGCCATGTGAATGATCCGCATTCTTTCGGTGTCCAGGCTCTTGTTCTCCGCATTTGCTTCAGCGCTCTTAAGCAGTTTAAGAATTTGTCTTGCTACTTTCACAGGATACCTGCCTGCGAACGCCTTATTCAGTCCGTGACGATGTCCAGCTTTTTTTCTGAAGCGTCTGAATGGGACAGGTCTCTTTTTCACTGATACGTCCCGCAGGTACTGTTTTGCCTGCGTTAACATCATCCCTTTAATCGTTCTGCAGACTTCCCGTGCTGATTTATGGGATACTCTAACCTCTCTTGCACTTGCCCTCACCGTCTTTTCAGGGTCCAGTTCTTCTGCTATCGAGTATCCCCATTTTGGCACAGTATACTCTCTCCAGTTGCGCAAATGAACAGCGATATAGCGATTTATATTGTTTTCCTTTAGCGAATGGGCTTTCAAACTGTTCCGGGATTCATAAACAGGTTCAAGTTTCAGGCGTCTGCTATTAGTCATTGGAACTTGACTTAACCTCTGCAGAATGTGCTTGTCTCTTCGATGCGTTTATGTCTTGGGTTTGAATGTTCAGAGTTCAAGGTGACGTGCTGTTGTCAGGCAAGACCAAGTACATTACCATGTTGCATGGAGCTGGCGGAACAGTCATGCACGATTTGGTGAAGAACTACATTGTCAAGCATTTTGGTGGCGCGAGCATCGCAGAAGTTCCTCTCGAAGCTATGGACGACGCTGCCGTTGTTGGCGATGTGGTTCTGAAGAGTGATTCACATGCTGTCAAGCCTATATTCTTTTCCGGTGGCGATATTGGGCGCCTGTCTATCTCGGGAACTGTCAACGACATTGCAATGATAGGCGCTGAGCCGTATGCGCTGGCTTCTGGTTTTGTGCTGGAAGAAGGTTTGGCGTTGGCGGATCTGAAAAAAATATTGGAAAGCATGGAACAGACATGCAAAGAGGCTCATGTTAGCATCGTTACCGGTGACACGAAGGTCGTTGAGAAAGGAAGTCTCGGCGGATGCGTCATAAACGTTTCAGGAATAGGCAGAAGAACCGAAGCGTTAGACGACAACTTTGCAGTTGTGAAAAGGTTCCGGCGGGGTTTTTGTTCGCGTTGGACTTTGGACTCGAATCTAGGCATTGGTGACAGAATAATCCTTTCTGGAACCGTGGGGGAACACGGCTTGGCTGTTCTGTCTGCCCAGCAGGGTTTGAGTTTTGGCAGCGGCATCAAGTCAGATGTCAGACCTCTGAACCTTGTGGTTCAAAGGTTGCTCAAAGAAGCTGGCGGGATTGTTGCGATGAAAGACCCCACTCGAGGAGGTTTGGCCGATGCGTTGAACGAGTTTAGTGAAAAATCAAAAATCGGTATCTTGATCCACGAGGATTTGATTCCTGTCAGAAAGGATGTGCGAGCAGCCTGTGAAATGTTGGGATTAGACCCGTTTGAGATTGGAAACGAGGGCAAGATGATAATAGGAACGGTTGAAGAGAGAGCCGAAAAGGTTTTGGAAACGTTGAGAAGCACCGAGGTAGGAAGAGACGCCGAGATCATTGGAGAGGCTACGAATGAATTCGCAGGTGTTGCCATGCAGACAGTCGTGGGCGGCAAGAGAATCATCGCCAGACCAATTGGAGATCCGATTCCCCGGATCTGCTGAGACTAGTATGTTTATCGTCAACTTGCATGTTGCCTGCGGCGGTGTGGTCTAGTGCTCCCAATTGACAACTCAAAAACTGTTGCGTGGTCAATTCTATTATGCTCTGTGGGAAGGTGAGGATTTCTTTCATGTTGCGTCACTCGAATAGGGTCTTTTTTTGATGGTTAAGTCGAGGGTTGTTGTCTCCTTGGCGAATATGACCTTCGTTGATTATGACTGGGACGGTATTTTTCAGCATTTCGTTGGCGGATTCGCGCTTTGCAGGCATTTTTTGGGTTGTGAGAATTTGATGTTTTGGTCTAAGCCGGAGGCGTGGGTGGCGTCTGTGGGCTTGTTGTTGTTCTCGCCCATATTCTGCAGGTTCCTTCGTTGCTGACCATGCAGGCTCCCACTGGGTTTTCTGGAGTGCATGCCTTCTTGAACAGGGAGCAGCCTGTCGGTTTGATCTTGCCTACTACGACCAAGTGGCATTTGCAGCCTTGTTGAATGTCGGTTCCGCGTTCGATCTTCACTCCGTATTTCAAATTGGCATCATAGGAGCTGTATTCGTTTTTCAGTGTGAATCTGGATGTCGGTATTGTGCCCAGTCCTCGCCAGTTGCTGTCCACGACGTCGAAAACACGATTCAAGAGTTCTTGGGCTCTTGTGTTGCCTTCGGGGTGGACGCCGCGTATGTACTCATTCTCGAGTTTGGGGGCGCGTCTTTTTTGCTGTTTGAGTATCATGTAGACGCTCATCAGGATGTCCAGAGGTTCGAAGCCTGCAACGACTGTCGGTATCCGGTACGTTTCTGGGAAGACCTCGTATGGTTTCAGTCCTATGATTGTGCTGACATGACCTGGTGCGATGAATCCGTCCAGGCCCAGATCTTCCATTTCGACAAGCAGTTTCATAGCTGGCGGTATGAGTCGGTGGGAGACCAGAAAACTGAGGTTCTTTGGCGGTTTGCTTGCGACTTCAACGGCTGTCGAGGGGGATGTGGTCTCGAAACCTACTGCGAAAAAGACGAATTCCTTGTTCTTCTCGGTTTGGGCCATCTTGATGGCGTCGGTGAGACTGTAGACTACACGGACGTCGGCTCCTTGGGCTTTCGCGTCCAGCAAGGACATTTCGGACCCTGGAACGCGGAGCACATCACCGAAACAGGTGACCACGATTCCTCTTCGTGCAAACTCGACGGCTTCATCGACTTCCGAGGCTGGGACTATGCAGACTGGACAGCCTGGACCGGCTATTACTTCTATGTTCGATGGCAGAAGTGTCCGGATGCCAAAATGTGTGATCGTGTATTCGTGCGTGCCGCAGACGTGGCAGATCTTGATGGTCCGCTCATTTTGCGCTGCGCCTCGTATCTTTTCTGCAACGCGACTGGCGAGTTTTGCATCTCTGAACTTTAGTTTTTCAGTCATCTTGAGCCGACTGTCAAGAAGCTAGGTTCACGCTTCTGTTTGAAGGATTTCGTTCCATAGGCGAAGGGTTTCGAGAGCTTCTTGTTCGTCCAGAACCTGGAGGGCATATCCTGCATGAACGAGTATGTAGTCTCCTACTTTGGCTTCCACGAGGGATACGTTCACTTCTCTTAGTACGGCCTCGCCGAAATCTACCTGTGCGAGGTTTCCGTTCTTGGTTATGATCTTTGCAGGAATGGCCAGGCACATCTCTATCAGTATTAGGGCCAAAGGAGGACTGAGCGATAAATCTGTTATGGTCTAGACGTGTGAAAAGGCGGATGCAACTGCCTGACCGAAGGATAGGCCTCCATCGCCGGGGGGAACGGTTTCATGTGCTAGAAACCTGAGGCCTTGGGCTTCTACGAGTTTTCGAATCATGAGTGTGAGTATTTCGTTGTACGCGACTCCTCCGGTGAAGCCAACGGTTTTGACGTCGTTTTGGGATGCTTTTTCGGTGGCTAACGCGGCGAGGCCTTTCGCGATGTATGCGTGAGCCGAGTATGCTAGGTCTTGTTTGGGGAGCTTCTGGCGCTTTTCGAATATTGTGGATAACATCTGTGTTGTGTCCAGGGTGTTGTTCTTTATTATCGGTTGGAGGCGAAGCTGGTCGTGGCCTTTTGTTGCCAGCGATTCCAGTTTCATGGAAGGTTCGCCCTCGTATGTTCTTTCATAGCATATGCCCAAAACTGCGGAGACGGCATCTAGAACTCTTCCGCAGCTTGTCGTTTCAGCTGCGCCGAGGCTTTTCCTGAGTTGTTGGAGGATTGTGTGGACTTCTTGTTTGCCGTGTGGGAAGTGATCGCTGTTCTGGTTCAGCCAATCTTCGATGTTGTTTTCTTTGTGAAGTATTCCCACGGCCATCCTGAGTGGGTAGTGGGTGGCTAGGTCTCCGCCTGGCAACGGTTGTGATTGAAGGTGGGCTAGTCGCTTGAAACCGTTTTGTTTTTTTGTGCAGAGTAGTATCTCGCCTCCCCATGCTTCGCCGTTGGGTCCATAGCCGTATCCGTCGCAGCAGATGCTGATGATTTCTTCTGTGTCGTGTTCGGCCATCAGCGCAACTGCGTGGGCATAATGGTGTTGGATTTGAACGAGTTGCCAATCGTTTTCTTCTGCTAGGTCTTTTGCCAGTTTTGTTGTTGTAAACTTTGGGTGTAGGTCGCAGGCGATGGTGTCGACCTTGCTTTGGGTGAGTCCTATTAAATGCTTGGTTGCCTGAATGAGAAATGCTTTGGTTTCGACGTTCTCGACGTCGCCTATGTGCTGCGAAATGAAGGCCTTGTCGCCGTTTATGATGCAGGAGGTGTTGTTCAGTTCTGCGCCCAGTCCGACGGTGGCGTGTTTGGTTTTTTGTTTGAGTCTTATAGGTGCCGGTGCGTATCCTCTTGAGCGTCTTATGAACACTGCGCTGTTCTTGTGCACGCGAGCTACCGAGTCGTCGCATTTCTGTGCGATTTTCCTGTTGTGGAACAGGAAGTAGTCTACGATGTTGCCGAAAGTCGTGAGGGCTTCGTTGTTGTCGTTGACTATTGGTTGGTTGGCAGGGTTGGCGCTGGTCATCACGAACGCGGGGTCGTCTACCTGGTCGAAGAGCATGTAGTGCAGAGCGGTGTATGGGAGCATTACTCCGACGTTGTGGAGCTCAGGAACGATTAGGTCTGATAGATAGTAGTTGCTGCTCTTGTTGAGGAGTACGATTGGGCGAGAATATGATGTCAGAAAGTCCTGCTCTCTCTTGTTCATGTTTGCGAAGCTCTTTGCGGCTTCGAGGTCACGGGCCATTATCGCGAAGGGTTTTTGGTTCCTGTGTTTTGCTTCTCTCAGCCTTCTCAGCGGTTCGTTCATGGTCGTTGAAGCGGCAATGTGGAAGCCGCCGTAGCCTTTGATGGCAAGGATGTGGCCTTTTGAGAGCAGTTTGCCGCTTTCTCGTACGGGGTCGGGGGTTTTGACCGTTTTTCCTTTCGAGTTCGTTAGGTATACTTTGGGACCGCAGTCTGGGCAGGCGATGGTCTGTGCGTGGAAACGTCTGTTTGGCGGGGCTTTGTATTCTTTCAGGCAGAAGTTGCACATCGAGAATTCGCGCATTGTCGTGTTTTCGCGGTCATATGGCAGCTTCTCGATTATTGTGAACCTTGGGCCGCAGTTGGTGCAGGTGATGAAGAAATAGTCAAAACGTGGGTCTTTTGGGTTTCGAAGTTCTGTGAGGCAGTCGTTGCATATGGCGATGTCTGGTGGGATGACGGAGCCCGAGAGGCCTGTCTCTGAAGAGCTTTTTACGATTGTAAATTCTGTGTATTCTTCTTTTCCGCCTGACTCCGAGGAGGTTGTTTCGAAGATTTGGGCGAGGGGGGGTTTCTTTAGTCTCAGGTCGTTTAGGAATTCGTGAATGGCGCTCTTGCTTCCTTCTAGGAGGATTTCTACTCCTGCGTCGCCTCTGTTTTTAACATAGCCTTTGAGGTCCTTCTCGACCGCTGTTCGATAGATGAAGGGACGGAAACCGACACCTTGGACTATGCCGGTTACCTGAATCTTGACCCGCAATCGTGGACCTCGGGTTTACTGGATTGGCAGGACTCATATACGTTTTCATCAGAGCGCGTTCGATGAGCTTATTGGGTTTAGGAGGAGATTAATTCTCGCAAAGCCTACCCCCTAGTTTACTATATGATCTGAATATGATCCAGTTCTTCTCGGAAGACCGTTGCGCGCTCTGATGTGTGGTGCCTTGTTGACCCTCAACAAGCCTGCGAACTGCGAATGAAAAGGAAAGAATGAGAATCTACGAACGTGCATTTGGCGCGGGCTAGAACTTCGAGACACAGTGCATAATAACAAGTTGTAACTACCCATTGTGAGCTTTGCTTTTTAAGTTGGTTGATATACTTGTCAGACGCCGTGTCTAGGGACAGGTGCGGGTATGATAATGTTCAGAGAACCGTCAACCGTCATGGACGTAGGAGAAATCTAGCTTTGGAGAGAAGCCTCGGTTACAGGTCACGTATGTTTGTCGTCTTGTGGTTGGTTAATTTTCTTCTCATGTTTACGGTCTCTTTGGTTTCAACTCCGAAACCCTATTTGGCGAAGGAATTTGTCGAGGGCTCAGATGCTGCAGCTGTTGAAGCGGCGACGACAGAGGCATGGGGCATCATCCTTTCTTTGGGGTTCGTGGCGAGCACACTAGGGTATTTTATCGGAGGTTTTGCTGCGGACGCAGTTGGCAAGAGAACAGTAGTCATGGGATCTTTTGCCGTTCTGGCTGTCGGCTGTGGTCTGTTCGCTGTTGCTCCGAACATGTACTTCCTGTTTCTTGCCAGTTTTGTGGAGATGTTCGCGGTGGGTCTTTCTGGACCAGCGATCTCAGCGCTGGCTGCGGATTGCAGCGCGCAGAGTTCAAGGGGAATGGCTTATGGCGTCTTTAATCTCTCATGGGTTATGGCTCAAGTTCCTGCGCCTCTGCTGGGCGGACTCATTGGACAGGTCGTGAACCTACACACTCCATTCTCTCTAGCCGTCTTCTTGAGCATCGTTGGCATGGTGTTTTCTGTCCTGATGCAAGGAAAGAATGTCAAGGCGAAGAAGCAAGCTGCTGAAGACCCTGTTGCTACAGGTAGTGCCACCCCAAAACAGGCCACGTCTCTCAGAAAAGTGGTTTTGATTTTTGGCGCGACAAATCTGTCAAACGGGTTGCTGAATGGTTTCGTCAGTCCATTACTCACCGGCATATTGATGTTCAGGTTAAGTGCCAACCTGACTGAGTATGGGTTGGTCCTATCAATCGCCTCCAGCCTTGTGACGGGGCTAGTTCAGATTCCTGGTGGAAAACTCGCGGACAGGCTTGGGAGAAAACCGCTCGTCCTGTCAGGTTTCTTGTGCATCCCCTTGGTTCTGCTCTTGGCGTACAGTCGTTCGCTTTTTGATTTTGCTTTGATAATGAGCGGAATAAGTGCCATCGGCAACATAAGTTCGCCAGCGATTTCGGCCTGGATGATGGACCTCATCCCGGAGCATCGGAGGGCGAGCGTGTCTGGTGTGACACAGGGAATCAATGGCATAGGGTTGTCAGTCGGACCCACTGCAGGAAGCTACGCTTGGAACTCCACCAAGCCAGATGCTGCTGTTCCCTGCGGCATCGCCGCCATAATCTTCGCCACAGCATTACCGTTCTACTTGATGCTCAAAGATTCCAGGGTTTCATGAAAACTTGTTCAGAGGGCGCATCGCAAAAAAGGTATTAATATCCTCCTCATTACCTACTATTCGAATCTTCAAGGAAGATGCTTGAATGCAGAAAACTGAAGAACGCAGCAAGTTTGAGGCTTATTCGACGAGCTTGTGTCCGGAATGTATGAAAAAGATACCTATGCGAATCTACGAAGAGAATGGCGTTATCTACCTAGAAAAGACATGCCCTGAGCATGGCAAGTTTGAAGACGTCTACTGGGGAGATGCCGAAATCTTCAGATGGTTTTATGATAATTGGTACAACGCTCAGTACGTTAGTACCGGTCTAGAGAAGCCCCACACGAAGACTGAAAAAGGTTGCCCGTTCGACTGTGGCATCTGCCCTCAGCACAAGACTCCAACAATTCTGGGCATAATCGATGTTACGAACAGATGCAATATGGCCTGTCCGATCTGCTTCGCCTATGCAGGAGCTGCGAACTACGTGTATGAGCCCTCATACGACCAAATCGTAGACATGATGAAAGTGCTCAGAGCCAACAGTCCTTGGGCCTGCAACGCACTGCAGTTCAGTGGCGGAGAACCAACTCTGAGGAACGACTTGCCCGGACTGATCAAGGAAGCTCAGAAACTGGGAATAAGCCACGTTGAGGTCAATACCAATGGCATTCGAATCGCAGAAGACCTTGACTACTTCAGGAAGCTCTTTGACTCAGGGTTGAGCACGCTTTATCTTCAGTTTGACGGCTTGAGAGAGGAAATCTACAGGAAGACTAGGGCAAGAACCGAGATGATTCCAATAAAGCTCAAGGCTCTTGAGAACGCCAGAAAAATCGGTTTAGACTCGATTGTGCTCGTTGTTACACTGCTGAAAGGCGTTAATGATAAGGACTTGGGACAGATAGTCGATTTTGCGGTAAAGAACCATGATGTTATCCGATGCATCAACATCCAGCCAGTTTCAATGGCGGGAAAAGCCAGAAAGGAGGAGATGCGGAAGATGCGCATCACGATACCTGACACGATGAAGGAGATCGAGGCGCAGACCAATGGGGTTATCGGGCGGTTTGATTGGAGACCCGTAAACTGGCCTGTGCCAATTGCCAAAGGTATGGGAGTGATCAAGAACAAGATCTATCCGGAGTTCGCGATGCATCCCATGTGTGGTGCGGCAACATTTTTGGTGATCGACAAGGACGGGTCGTACAAGCCTATCATGAACTATGTGGATGTTGACAAATTCGCCGAAGTATTCTGGGACGTGTACTACTCTGGTGCAAAGGGAAAGAAGACGATGGCCAAAATGAAAATGCTGAAGCTTCTTCCAATGGCAAAATCAGAGTTTGTCAGAAGTCTGATCAAGAACGTGGTTACAAAAGGTAGCTATGAGGCTTTAGGCGACCTTATGCGGAGAATAGTCATGATTGGCATTATGCATTTCCAAGATGTGTGGAACATCGATATGGATCGCGTTCAAAAATGTGCTATTCACTATGCGACTCCGGATGGGAAGGTCAGATGTTTCTGCACGTACAACAGCATACACAGAAGCAATGTCGAGAAGCAGTTTGCCATACCCGTTGCTGAATGGTCCAAGAGAACTGGAAAGAAAATGAATGAGCCGGCATGATTGCCGCTTCGCAAGTTTGAGCGTTGGAACATCGGCCACCAATAGGATCGAATAGATGCGCTGCTGCATTCTCCCCAGAAGAGGCTAGGTTGCACTAATCGAAAGATCTATGCTTGAGTCCCTGCAGTCTTTTTCCTCTCTTCTTCCTGCAACACTCTTCTCAGCACCTTGCCTACAAGAGTCATTGGAAGCTCTGTCCGAAATTCCACTTCTCTAACGGCTTTGTAAGGTGCGACTTTGCTGTTGACGAATTCCTTGATCTCTTGCTCTGTTGCTGTCTTTCCTTCTTTCAGTACCACGAAGGCTTTTGGAATTTCACTCGCAACAGGGTCTGGTTTGCCTATGACTGCGCACATCTTAACTGACGGATGCTCGTACAGTACATCTTCAATCTCTCTTGGATAGACGCTGTAGCCTTTGTACTTGATCAGGTCTTTTTTGCGGTCTGTTATGTAGAAGTATCCGTCAGCGTCCATTTTTCCAATGTCACCTGTGTAGAGCCATCCGTTTCGAAGGACTTGGGCAGATTCTTCAGGCATTTTCCAGTATCCTTTCATGACTTGCGGTCCCTTGACGACAAGTTCTCCGTCCTGGTCCACACCCAAGTCGTTTTGTCCAGATTCCATGTCAACGATCTTGGCGTCAGTGTCGGGCCAAGGAAGACCGATGCTTCCCACCTTGACCGTTTTCATGGTCGAGTCCAACGGGTTGCAGTGTGTCACTGGTGACGATTCTGTAAGTCCGTATCCTTCAACCAGGACACCCCCAGTCAACTCCATCCATTTCTTCTGAACCTCAGGCGGAAGAGGTGCAGAGCCCGAGATGCAGAAACGAACTGATGAAACATCGTGTTTTTTGATTTCAGGACTATTGATGAGCATCGCATACATTGTTGGTGCCCCGCAGAAAACGGTTACGAGATGGTTCTGAATGGCCCTGAGAGTACTCACGAGATCAAACCGGGGCAGCATAACCATCTTTCCAGCCAAATAGATGGGTGCGTTCATGCCTGTCGTCATGCCGTATATGTGGAACAGCGGCAACACTGTCAGAAAGGTTTCTTCAGATGTTTTTCCCCTGAGCCATTCAGCGCACGCAACAGCGTTGGAAACCAAGTTCATATGGGTTAACATGGCTCCTCTTGAGATGCCCGTCGTACCGCCCGTGTATTGTAGAGCAGCCAAGTCTTCCCGCGGGTTGATTTCTACGTGTGGCGGTTTTGCCTCATGTTGTTTGAGTAGCTGCTTGAAGAAATAGAGATTTGACCTGCGACTGACCTTTTGTGAAGGGATCTTCCTCAGGAGTGTGCCGAGAAAAGCTGTACCGCTCGGCATGTGGTCTTTCAGTCTTGTAACGATTATCCTTTTTATTCTGGTTTTATCTAGAACGTTCGCCAGCACTGGATAGAGCAAGTCGAGAACGACCACTGTTTCAGCTTCAGAATCTCTCAGTTGATGCTCTACTTCGCGTTCTTTGTACAGTGGACTTATGGCGGTCTCGATGGCCCCGATCTTTAATGTTCCATAGTATGATATTACGAATTGCGGTATGTTCGGAAGAAAAAGAGCGACCTTGTCACCTTTTCTTACGCCCAAGCCGTCAAGTGCGGCTCCAAATCTGTCTGAAGCCTCGTCCAGCTCTTTGTAGGTCATCTCTTTGTGGAAGTACACGGTGGCAGTGTGATGAGGGTAGGTTTGAGCAGTTCTTCTAAGAAGATCAGACAGTGGAACTTCAGGATAGTCAATACGTTGCCTGACTCCTTCCGGCCAGAACTTGAACCATGGTTTTTCAGGAGCCTTGGCCGGTTCTTCGATTCTTTTCTTTCTAGCTGGCATAGGTAGCCCTTGTTTACAGATTATAAGCTCCACCGCAAATAATACTTTCCCACATAAGACTTCACAGTTTACGCGGGAAGACCATTCTGACTTTAAACATAGCGAAACTACTGATTCACCGTTCATAAAGCCTAAGCAACGGGAACGCAAGTGATTCTCATGCAGAAAAGTCAGGCTGCCATTCTGGTTGATCTCGTCCATGACAGGACCATCACTGAGTTTCTGGACGCCCAGAAGAAACGGACACGGCACACCTATACAACTTACATGCGTAGACTCATAGAGTTTTCAGGACAAAACGGCTCGGAGATTCTGAAAGACCACAAGAACTGGGAACGAAGGATATTCGCGTTCCACAACTGGTTGATCGAGAAGGGATATTCTGAAAACTATTGTCAGAGCTGTACGGGTTGCTTGCGCGGGTTCTTCGCTTACTATAGGAAACCACTATTTCTAACAGGGCAAGAACGCAAAAAACTGTCACAGCGAAACAGGACCACGTCGGACTATTACCTCGAAAAAGAAGACATCCTTAGAATGGCTCAGGTTTCAGGGTCACTTAGGAATCTTTTCATCCTTTACGTGGGGAAATCAATAGGGTTGAGGGCAGAAGATTTCATTATGAAGTTGACTTATGGACTGTTCAGAAGCGCAAAGTTGGATTCGGAAGCACCTGTTTGCCTCGGAGAACTGCCGACTGGAAAAGAACATGTGAAAGCCTTTCCGTTCTTGGATTCTGACGCTCTGGGCGTGGTGAGGGAAATTCTGAAACGGAACACGGACAAGAAGGATTCTGATTTTGTGTTGATGAGCAAAAGCAAGAAAACGGATAAACTGCAACCGCTACGTCCTGAACACTTGAGCTACATCTTGAGGACCATGGCGTACAAAGCGGGAATCCAGAACGGCAACAGACGCATAAGGTTTCACTGCCTTAGAAAATACCTGTGTGACCGCTTATCAATGCACATGGCTGAAAGTCGCTGGAAAATGATTGTCGGCAAAAAAGTCGTTGAATCCGCGTATATCGCTCCGAACCTGTTGCGTGAGGACTACAAACGAGCCATGCCAGACATCAGCATAAGCGCAAACGGAAACGGCAAAGTCAGAGAAGAACTTGAAACGCTCAGGACTATTCTCGTGAGCATGATCGGGAAAGAGAAGCTTGAAAGGATGTTGACCCAGAAAAGATTCGTGCAGGGACCGTCTGAGAACCTTCTGAAAGACATGCCCACAGCGCATAGACCACGGTTGACGGCGAAGCAACTGCTAGAGTTGTACGCTGAAACATTAAAGGAAGAATAAACATGACAAGCAATGAAACAAAGAAAAAGAGATGAGAATATGAAGAATTGTGTAAGATGTGGAGAAAAACTTCCGAGATTCAATCTTATCCCTAGAGATGTTTGCGACGAATGCGCAAAATGGCGAAGAGAACATCCAGAGCTAGTAAGAGCTTGCTTTAATTGTGCTCACTTTAACAAATACGATTTGACTAAATGGAGTATGTTTAGTGTTGAAGTGCCAAGAAGCCAATGCTTAAAATTAAAAATAATGTTACCTCTATTCGGCATTGAAAACTGTAAAGATTGGCTACTAACACTCGCACCTATTTCTCCCTTTGAACTTAGAAAAACTTAGCTAACTCTCTTTTTCTTTTCATCTAAGGAAATCCTCGACATGGACCACGGGTCCATTCGATCTGCTCCTTTATATGTTTTTTAATGTTCATTCTTGACTAGAGACATACGTCAATCTTTCCGTAATTCTCTCTCATAAACTCGTTAAGGTTTCTCAATGCCAAATCGAACTTCTGTCTTGCCATTTGAAGTTGCTTCTCTAAGTCCTCAGAATAGTCGCTATAGAACTTTGTGCATAGGCTCTTGTAAGTGTTCCATGCTTCAGTTTTGGCTTGATATAACTTCTTCTCTTCGTCTGTTATCTTAGATGTTTCTTTGTCAAAATCTACGTTTGTGAAACCGATTACTTTAGCCTTTTCAAGTGCTTGAAGTGAGTATTTCGGCTCACGTTGTTCCTCTGACTTCTTAGCACTAAATTCCCGAATACTAACCATTCTCCAACTTTTCTCATCGGCAAGTTTCTTTGCCAAATCAATCGCTTCGTCAAGGGTTTTTGCTTTCAATTGGTGGGAAACAGTGATTTTGTCCATAGTCCTAAATCTGATGCTGAAAGACCTTAATTTTTCATCCATTTTTATGCACCTTCTCTTCTTCTTCGATTGTGTCTTCTAAATTTGCGCATATGCCGATTGTTGGGTCTATAATCATACATTTTATTTTTCTCCCCGTATTCTCCATGGATTGTCAGGTTTGTCACTTCCGCTAAACTGTGGAAAACCTTTAAAATCTATGAATCCACCTTCACTGTCTTCGTAGAATTCGCTCAGAGCATACATGAAAGCGTCTACACTATGGTCAAAACCCTTTCTGGGTCGTTCTCTGTTACCCTTCGTTTCAAAACTGTAGAGTTTCAACTGATTGATTAGAACCTCATAGGACTTTGGAATGTGCAGAATGTGTCTTTCAACATGGCGAATGAGATTGCCTAAATACTCGGTTTTCTGTTGACCGCCTTCAGTGAACAATAGAGCATAGGTTACGCCTAAGTTTTCGAGACTCTCATTCTGTCCATACTGGGCAATGTCTGGAAAAGCCATGTCACAGTTATATTCTTTGTAGATTTGGCTTGCTCTGAGAATTGCCTCTTCGCTTCTGCCGAAAAATTCCTCTGCATGAAGAATGTAAACGTCTGGACAATCAATTTCTCGACCAAGAGCCACATATGCGTTCGCCTCAACCTTTCCCCAGTCAATGCCTAAACGTTTCTCGACTATCCTTTTGTCTTTAAAGAGTGGACAATCTTGGTTTGGAACACAATGTTCGCATTGGCTACAGACACAAAATTCTAAGTCAATCGGTTGAAACACTAACCCACTTTTGAGGCTGATTCCACCTAAAACCTCAACAAGCCATTGGTCATTAGAGTAGATTCTTCTTTGAGCATCAAGCGTTTGTTTGGCTATCCAATGAAAGTTTGGAGTCCATCCTTGCATAATCGAGGGGTCTTCTATTCCATTCTCATGTTTCGCTATGGACCATTTGTATCTTTTGTATCCGAGTTGTTCCGCGTTTTGCCATATTCGCAAGAATTCGCCGTGAACATATTGACTGGTTGAACATAAAATAATGTGAGCATCTGGTGAAGTGCTAATATTTCCAATACTCGATATGATAACATCATCAGCACCAACACTTGAAGCTGTGCTAACTTCGTCAAGCAAAAGGTCACGAGAATGAACGCCTCTGGTCGAAGTTTCCGCAAGTGTGTTCAGATAAATTCTGTTACCGTGAACTGTGAGTATCTCGGTCTGGATAGATTTCTCTATTTCAACTTGTAAGAAAAACGAGTTGCGAGTCCATTTATTAATGAAAGTTCGCAATATACCACTCTGTTTCTCACTTGAACTTAGGACTGAAATGTCATAAGAGTCGAAACATAAAGCTCGGAAAATTCCAATAATCGCAAGGATACTGGTCTTTCCAGCACCACGCCCAGAACTTACGATAGCATATTTGACGTCTCTCATAATGATGTCGAGCAAGAATTCCTTTTGGTCTGGAGAGAGAGTTTCATATAGTTCAAACTCGACAAACTCTAACACGTGAGTCCGATAGTAAATTCTTAATGCTTCATTCATTGTCTGAGACGTCAGAATCACCTTACGATCACATATTTGTCGTCTGGAGTCTTCTGGAGTTTCCCCTCTGAAACCAACCGCTCAAGAAACTCGTAGAGTTTTTCTCGGGGAAGTTCTCGAAGTTCTGGAAATGACTGCAACATTTCATCAATGCTTTTAGGTTCGAGACCGCTCATGAGTTTCAACAATATTTCAGTAGGGTCATTCTGTTTAGGTTTAGTTACGATAGTTTCAAGAGTATCAGTTGGTTTAGGCGAATCAATCTTTTGCTGTTCAGACTTCTCTTCGTCTTTCTGTTCAGACTTCTTTTCGTCAGTCTTTTCTTCGATGCCGAAGTATCGGAGTTTTCCGTGTTTTCCTTCTTTCTGTTCAAGGAGTAAGCCAGAAGAACAAAAATTCTTTAGCATTCCACGAAGACGTTCGTCAGAACATCTTCTTTTCTTCTCCTTTTGGTAGAGTTGGTGAACTTCTCGGACTGTGAGTCCAAACTCAGTGTGTGGTTGGATGATCTTCCAAACCTCGTATTCCGCTGGCGACAAACCCAATTCGTTACAGATCATAACAGGTTCGTAGATTTTCTTGATTGCCTCGAAATCTGTTCGGTTCGCATAGATTACTCCGTCTTTTTTGTCTCGGTGCATCAAATTCAAGAAAGCCCACGCAGCGATCAAACCTATGAAGTATCGGTAGTCACGCTGAACTTTCGGGTTTCCAAAATTGATTTTACTTTTGTAATATTCTTCGACGTCCTTGATCAACTCGGGTGGGACAAAAATCGACTCGTAGCCACTATCTTTTATTGCTTGGACCCGATTTTTTAGGCCTACTCGAAGTGGGTCGGTTTCATACCACTTGAAATAATTGGGTTCACTGTTAATCCTCGACGTCAGCGTCAAGGCTTCTTCTTGTTTGGTTTTGCTATCCTCTGGACTCAGAGACAAAGAACGTGAACGTATTTGGTCGTCAATCTCAGTGTTTGTGCTGGCATAATTCACGGTGAAGTATCCCTTGATCACGGTGAACTTGGTTGTCAAAGTGTCGGACTTTGTGGCTTGATAAAGAGCAAATTGACAATCGTGAGATAATAGTGGTTGTAGAGTAGCCAAAAGTTTCGCGTCGGGCATGTCGGGAAAAATAAAGATCTTCTTTGAGTAGTCAAGGTATCCAGCGATGAACGGTTTCACTTCACTGTTCCAATGCTCCCACGTTGCTGCACTGTCGCCCTTCTCGGGTTTCAAGCTCCAATCAATAGGTTCCCTTGTCCGATAATCAACATATTTGCCAGAAGACCGATACAAGAAACTTTTCGGGGTAGCTCCATCCAATTTGTTAACGTCTTCTTTGGGAAGATACCATGCGACCTCGTTCATGAGGTAGGTTTTACCAGTGCATGTTCCTTCCAGCAGCATAACGACCAACTGACGTAAATCCGAATATGTGAGAATATCCGCAAGAAAGAGAATAAGTTTTGATGTTTTGTCCTCTTTAATCGTTGTGTTAAGAACCTTGGTCAACTCATCAACCGTCAACTCTGGAAAACTGGACGGGTCAATCTCAATAATTATTTTCTTTGGAACTTCCAAACTTGGAAAAACAAAATGGTAAGCGTCCAAAACACACTTTTGGATATCCCCTTTCTGGTCTGTTTCCAGCGGTGGTGTGTTATGCTGGTCCCAGAGCAGAAGCTTGTCAAAGGCATCGTCCTCAGAGAATCTTTCTCTACGCAATCTATGAGCAAATGAAAGAGCAAGAAGATGCCGATCTCCCTTTTCCACGCCAACTTTCAAGGATTCTTCCAAACCTAACAAAATCTTTTCTTGACCATTCTTCTTTTTCAGTAGTCCAAGTTTCTTCACAACGTCGTCAAAAACAACGTTCAAATTGTAGACTGTTTGTATCTGGTTGTTGTCCATGGGCGTATCATACATACAAATTAAACTGCCCTTGCCCTTCAGTTCCAAATAATCTACTTTCTCGTTTCGTTCTGGCAGAACTTCACAAAGGTAAAGAAGGTGTGTTCCCCCTCTCGGCGTCTTCTCCATAAACGTTGCGGGAAAGTTCTTGAGGTCAAAATCAACTTTATCAATGTCAATAGCGCATAAATACTTGTCTCCGACTTTCCAACCACAGACAAGGGCGTAACAATCAGCCTTTTCCCAGTTCAAAAGGTTGAACTCTTTCTCGGTTTGCATATTAATCTCCAAATATTTCCATTCTGAAACAAGGGGAAATTTCTTGTTCTTGCCGTCTGCTTGTGGAATCACTTTTATGGGAACGACGTTGAATCCACTATCGTGGTATTTACGCGCTTTGTCTCGAAGTGACGTAAAAAATCACCTCAAGATTCGCGGTAGATTTTCATCTGTTTCCGAGTGTATTGTCTGTAGCAAAGATAACAACAGAATTTTTGGCTCGGACGGGAAGGAACATATTCCTTTCCACATTCAACACAGAACTTTCTTATTATGTTCTTTTTTATGTTTTCCAATTGGTTCGACCAAACGCATCGGTCCCGCCATCATTTCACGGCATATGCCTTCCAGCGGAGGACTCGCCCTTCATAGCCATAAAGTAGAATTTGGCTCGGGTATCGTCGCGGTCCCGTCATGGGCGATTCGGCCTCGGGTAACCATCGGTCACTACGGATAATGTGTGTGAACGCCGTTAAAAGGATTATGGATGCGTGAGAGAGTAGACATCTGAGAAAACAGAACAGACCCGAATACGACGTTCCCAGACGCTACCCCATACCCAAGAGAAAGAGAAATCCACGCTTCCGCGCTTCTGCTCGAAAATGGAATAATAGTTTCCACTTTCCACCAAGGAAGGTACTACCTTCCTTCGCTTATTCCCCTCTCCCCCTCCCCCCCATAGTCACCAGAAGCGAAGAAGCGTCAAACAAAACATCCATAAATAAGGGATTAATAAGGTCTTAACAGGGGTTAACAACCACCAATAAGCCACTAAAAGCCTCTAATACCTAACCAGTTGTCAGGCGACATGACCATTATTGTTTTTTCTATTACCCAATCCATGAAAACCTCATTTGAAGGGAGAGGAATCATTGCCCTTCAATGGGGAAATTTCTGGTTGAAGGGACTGAAAACTCATGCTCTTCAAATGGCCTTTTTCCCCAGTTGAAGAGCGTGTGTTTTACTATCATAGTTCTTAGTCTATTGTGGTGATTAGCCTTAGTTCTTGACATGACGTTTGAACAGTCAAGAGATACTGTGGTCCGTAGGAGTGCAGGGTATGTGATACTTCAGACCACGCATATGTGATAGGTCGGTTGACTCGTATCATATGTGAACCTACAGTTCTGAGACTCGTAACTAACTAAGCATTGAATCTTGGATTGTAACTCTGATACTCTCTCATGGACTGCCTACGGCATGTCCTAAGCCTTCAGGCTCGGACGCTTCAGCGTCTACTCCAGTAGTTCTCTCTGGGACCTATCCACCCCTTTCCATGAACGTTTATTGGAATAGTCTTTCACTATATAGTCTTCCCTTGGATTTGGTTCCGAGATTCCATGTGACATCTAATCTGAATCAGGCACTTACCCGTATCGGAATCCACTCTGACATCACCATCAATTGAGAGTGGAATCTTATGCCGAATATGTTCAGGAGTTGAACCTAACATTTGGAAATCATCCAAAAGTTCTGGGGATATTAAAACATGACCCTATGTAGCTCTTATGTAATCAGAAGTTTAACTTGTAGTCTTGCCTTTTGTCGAACACAGAACGACATATACGATATGGATAGGACAGAATATGACCCTATGGCATGTTTCCAGAAACCGTAAACTGAAAACTTGGAATGGTGTTCCCTTATGCCTTGAGAACTTAGAATCTTATGGGACACTTGGAACAGCATTTTAGTCACGTTTCCTGCTCTGTTTGTTCCAAGGGTCAATTATCATATCTGAACCCTAGTATAAATAGTTAGCATGGTCTTTGCGGCGATTGACTCGGAAAACTCTAGATCCGCGCAAAGTGTAGCGGCATTCAATTCTAGGCCCTATGTAGTGTTTTTTATTTGTATAGGTTAACATCATACGTGATATTTTGAACGAATCATTAGCGAAGTTAAGCCTTCAATTCAACTTTGAATGATTGTTTGCTTCACATGGAGATTATCGTAGGTTCTTCTACGGAGCCATGGGCATGTCCATTCCAGTTTAGAATCAATGATTAATCTGACAAGATCCAAGTCCTATTTGACGGATAGACTCTGATTCAATCCGTTCCATTTTCAACTATGACGCAAAACTTTAAGGCATGTCTCAACATTCAAATATCAAGCCAGTTCGAAACCAAACAGTCCAGAATTGAACATTAAATGACATAAGCGACTTGAAATACTACTCTACTCCACCACCGTCCAAAAACCAAGCACTTCGAAAACTTGATGCTTCCCAGTTGTCGATAGAAAATTGAAATAGTGGTTTTCAGTTGATTTTAGAAGGGTGGTCTTTAGGTCTTATTCTTGTTCTTGATTGTGATAGAAACAACTCCGAAATTGAACGTGATAGACTCTATTTCTTTCTTGGCTAACTCATTCTTTATGGCTTGTGGAAGAATATTCGATTGAAACTATGCCAATGAGAAAGCAAAAGAGAGCTAAGTCAAGCGTTTTTCTGTTCTACACTTTCGACATGCTCTTTAAGAGTCTCGGAGCGCATGGTATTCTATACGGAGAAATGGGGAGAAAACAATGGAATATGTTGAACCATCTGACTGCTATTCTGAACGTTTAAAATGGAAAGCAAACTTTGAATTGTTGCTTGGAAGTAATACTTTCCACGGATGGTTCAGAAGTGAGGACCGAGATGACATATGTGCAATGTGAAGGCTCCACTTTGTACTGTGAAATACACATTCCCGACACAGTTCCGGCACCGGCTGTCTTGATATGTCACGGTCTCAACTCTCAAGGATTTCATGTTCTGAAGGCCTACGGACAACTTGCCAGGTCTGTCTGCAGAAAAGGGTTTGTGGTCGTATTGTTTGACTTCCGGGGTGTTGGAAAAAGCGCCGGGATGTTTGATTACGGAATTGGCGAGCAGAAAGACGTGCGATGCATGTTGAACTATGTGGCATCGCGACCAGAGGTTTTGTCGGACAGGATCTTCGTTGTCGGGCACAGTTTGGGAGGGGCTGTTTCCCTTTATGCCCTTCGGAATGAGAATAGAGTTAAGGGGCTTGTTTTGTGGTCTACACCCAAAAATCATGCCTACAATGTAAGGAAATTCATCGCTCGCACCAGAGGAAAACGTGGCCTGTATTCATTCTTGATTGTTTCGCGCATTGACAAGCTGATTGATGTATCGAGATTCTACAGGCTTGAGGTGTACGGCATAAGCTTGCGACCGAGAGACATACGAGAAAGATTGATGAGCCTTGACGAGCGTGAGGCGATTTCGAAGCTCCATGATTTGCCTGTTCTTGTCGTGGTGGGTAGTGAAGACGACATAGTCGGCGTGGATGAGGCATGGGAGGTTTTCAGCTCGGCAAACGAGCCGAAGAGTTTCGTCACGATAGCTGGGGCTGATCACACTTTCAGGGGGAAAGAAGACGAGTTGGTTTCTTTGACAGTTGACTGGATAGAAAGGCGGGAACGAATGGTCATCGGGGTGTGACTGGCGTAAACTCGTAGGTCAGACTGCCTTCAGGTGTGACTTTTGCGTTGAGGTTGACTTTCATGCCGACCTTGATTTCTGACAGTTTGAAGCCTGTTACCCATGCGAGTACTTTCACTCCTTCTTCGAGTTTTCCGATGGCTACGGTGTAGGGCTTGTTTTGGAGGAAGGTGGTAGGTCTGATTACAACATGCGTGAAAGTCTGGATTTCGGCTTCTTTGCTGAGCTCGACCCATTCGACCTGTGCTGTCAGGCATGCGGGGCAATCGGCATTCGGGGGGAAGTACAGTTTTCCGCAGCTTGGGCATCTTGTTGCGTAGACTTTGCCTTCTTTTAGCCCTTCCCAGAACTTCAGAGTCTTGCTTATCGGGATTTCCTGTACGATTCTTAATTCCCTGGATTTGATTGATGGCATGGATGACATTTCATCACCTCTTCAGGACTGTGACGTAGCAGTAGTGTCCTGTTCCACCTACGTTATGCGCGAGTCCGACATAGTTTTTCAGCGGGACCTGCCTGCCTCTTTCGGTTGCTTCTCCTCTTAGCTGCTTGGTCAGTTCGTAGATCATCGAACAGCCCGTCGTGCCTATGGGGTGTCCTTTCGCTTTGAGCCCTCCATCCATGTTAACTGGGATTTTTCCGCCTATCTCGGTCTGTCCGTCCCGCAGCAGTTTTGCTCCGTCTCCCTTTTTGCAGAGTCCGATGTCTTCGTACGCCATGATCTCTGCTATCGTGAAGCAGTCGTGCACTTCAGCGAGGTCAAGCTGGTCGGGCGTGATGTGAGCCGTTTTGTAGGCCCTTTGAGAAGCCAGTACGCTTGCTTCGAGTCCGACGAAGTCTGGTCTTTTGCTTAGATTGGCTGTGCCTGAAGAGTAGCCGATCCCGGCGACCCAGATGGGGGTCTCAACCTTCAGTTCTTTTACCTTCTCTTCTGAGGCGAGAATGATGGAGGATGAACCGTCTGTTAATGGGCAGCAGTCGTACAGCTTGAGGGGTGAAGCAATCACCATGGATGAAAGGACATCGTCGACAGTGACCTTATTGTGAAGGTGAGCGATCGGGTTCATCACAGCGTACTTGTGGTTTTTCACGGCGACGAGTGCCAGATCTTCTTCAGTTGTTCCAAATCTGGCCATGTGCGCAGTTGCGTACAGTGCATAGTAAGCGGGGAAAGTTATGCCGAAATTGTGGAATTCCCACAAGTAGTAGCCGGCCCTTCCGATCCATTCCATGGATGTTGCGTTGTCGATTTCCCTCATTTTCTCCGCGCCCAGCGCCATTGCAACATCAGCTTGCCCGCTGGCGATTGCAGAATAGGCTGTGAAGAAAGCTGCGCTGCCGCTTGCGCATGCAGCTTCACATCGGACCAGCCCTGCGCCTGTCATTCCGCAGTATTCCGAAACGACTACTGCTGGAAGAAGTTCTTCGTACCAAGCCCCGGCTCCGACCGAGCCAAGGGCGACATATTCGATGTCCTTCGCGGCTAGGCCAGCATCTTGAAGAGACGGCTTGACGGCTTCAAAGGCAAGTTCCGAAATCGTTACATCGTTTCTGAGTCCGAACTTCGAGTTGCCGACTCCTATGACTGCTACTTTTCTCACATCGAGCACGCCCATTCATGTTTTGCTTATGTGCAATAAAGGGAAAGGACGTGAGGCTATTTGCCTTTGAACTCGGCCTTTCTCCTCGACATCAGCGCCTCTACGCCTTCTTTGAGGTCTTCGGTGGAAAACGCGAGTCCCATGAGTGCTGCCTCAAGTCTCAGTCCGACTTCAAGCGGGACCTGTGTTCCGTAGTTGGCGGCGTATTTCGCGTACTTCATGGCTATTGGGGGTCCTTCTGAGAGCTTCTTGGCGAGTTCTCCGACTTCTTGTCGCAGCTGGTCGTAGTGGACCACCTTGTGCAGGAGCCCGATTCTTAGAGCTTCGTCTGCCTTGATTCTGTTTCCAAGCATTAGCAGTTCCTTGGCTCTTCCCAGTCCTATCATTCTGACGAGTCTCTGGGTTCCGCCCCATCCGGGTATCAGACCCAGAGTTATTTCTGGGCTTCCGAGTTCTGCGTGTTCGGCGGCTACTCTGAAATCGCATGCTAGGGCTAGTTCTAGGCCGCCGCCGAGTGCGAAACCGTTTATTGCCGCGATGACCGGTTTGGTCATCTCTTCTACTTTGCCGAAGGTTTTCTGGCCGGCTCTTGAGAATTCTTCTGCCTTCACTGGGGTCGCTTTGGGGAACATAGTCACGTCAGCGCCCGCGCTGAATGCCCTGTCTCCTTCGCCGGTGATGACGACGCATTTGACGCTGGGATCCCTGTCGGCCGTTTCCAGCATATCGGCGAGTTCTTCCAGCAGAACGTCGTTGAACGTGTTCAGTCTTTGGGGTCGGTTGAGTATTATCCACAACGCGGTTGGGTCTCTCTCGACCTTGATGGTTTCATACGCTTTACTCAGGGATATCACCTGGTACAGAGTTGCTTCTGTGTGCATATATGACTTTTTTTCAGGGTGAGTTTCTAGTATTTGCTGAGGAGGTACTTGAGCACTTGGAGCTTTTGTATTTCGGAGGTTCCTTCGTAGATTTCGGTTATTTTTGCGTCGCGGTGGTATTTTTCAACTCGGTATTCACCGAAGTATCCGTAGCCTCCCAGTGTCTGGATTGCCGCGTTGGTGGCTTCCATCGCGACGTGTGATGCGTAGTACTTGGCCATCGCTGTTGCCATTGGATCCATTTTTCCGTCGTCAACCAGTTGAGCTGCCTTGTAGGTGAGCAGTCTTGCGGCTTCGATTTTTGTGGCCATTTCGGCCAGTGTTACGCCGATTGCTTCGTGCTGCAGTATTGGAGCTCCGAAGGCTTGTCTCTGTTTGGCGTATTTGAAGGCTATTTCCCAGGCTCCTTGGGCCATTCCGACGGCTTGGGCTGCGACTCCTGCTCTTGTCTTGTCGAAGAACTCCATTGAGTAGTAGAAGCCTTTGTTGAGTTCGCCGACGATGTTCCAGTCTGTGACTTTGACGTTGTCGAGGTTGAGTTCACCTGTGGGGGAGGCTCTTATTCCCATTTTGTTGTGCAGTTTTGTGGCTTCGAAGCCTGCGGTTCCTTTTTCGACGACGAACAGTGTTTCGCCTCGGTGGGTAGGCCTAATTTTGGTGTCTGTCTGTGCGAGAACGACGACGAAGTCGGCCAAGGTGGCGTTTGTAATGAAGGTCTTCTGGCCGTTTATCCACCATTCGGTTCCGTACTTTGTTGCGGTGGTCTCCATCCTGGTTATTTCGCTTCCGCTGACGTTTGGCTCCGTGAACGCCGCTGCGGATATGTAGTCGCCTCTGCAGATTGGGGGCAGGTATTTTTCTTTCTGTTCTTTGGCTCCGTGTGTCAGGATGAATTCGCTTCCGAAGTTGCCGCTTGAAATTGCCACGCCCAGTGATGAGTCGCCTCGGCACATCTCTTCCACGGCTAAGCATGTTTCGAGCAGGCCGCATCCTTGGCCGCCGTACTCTTCGGGAAAGGCCATGCTTGTAAAACCGAGCTTCGCAGCGGCTTTGTATAATTCTTGCGGGTACTCTTCTTTTTTGTCGAGGTCCATGGCCAGTTCGAGTTTGAACTCTTTTTGGCAGAACTCCCTAACGGCATTTTTGATGTGCTGTTGTTCTTCTGTTAGGTCGAATTTCATTTGTAGAATCCCCGTCCAGCTTTCTTTCCGGTCCAGCCCTTGCTCACATATTCTTCGAGCAGTGGGCAGGGTTTGTACATTTCCATATTGTACTTGCTATGTAGCTCTTTGAGCTTGCTGATTATGACGTCCAGTCCTGTTCGGTCTGCGTGTTCGCATGGGCCTTGGGGCCAGTATGTTCCAAGCTTCATTCCTGTGTCGATGTCTTCGGGGTTTGCTGCGTCGTCGCTGATTAGCCAAGCGGCTTCGTTTACGGCGACTGCCCATGACCTGTCCACGTCGTACTCGTCTAGCAGGTTGAAGGGTATTCTGGGTCGGCCTTTTGTCCAGTCGTAGAAGCCTACGCCTGTTTTCTGTCCATACTTGTGGTCTTTCATGAGGGGGTCGATTACTTCAGAGCATGGTTTGAACCGTTCGCCGTAGGCCTCGTACAGTATTTTTCCAACTTCATAGGCTATGTCGAGTCCGACGAAGTCGGCGAGTTCGAACCATCCCATCGGGAATCCGCCATTGTACTTGACTGAGGAGTCGATGCCTTGCATGGTGGCTTCTTTTCGTTGGTAGGCCCAGAAGGCTTCGTTGAACGCTACGCCTAGTATGCGGTTTACTATGAAGCCGCGCAAGTCTTTTCTCACTATGACGGGTGTTTTTCCGAGTTTCTTGGCGAGTCCTACAACGGTGGTGATGGTATCCTGGCTTGTGTTGTCTCCCTTGATAACTTCGACAAGCGCCATCATCTGGGGCGGGTTGAAGAAGTGCATTCCAACTACTTTTTCCGGGCGTTTGGTTGCCTTTCCCATCTCCGTAATGCTCAGAGTTGAAGTGTTAGAGGCTAGTATCGCGTGCGGGGGAGTAACTTGGTCGAGTTTGGCGAACACGGTTCTTTTCAGCTCCATGTTCTCAGGAGAAGCCTCAATCGCAAAGTCAACGTCCTTGCCAGCCTGTTCATAACTCGTCGTCGTCGCCACCCGCGCTAACGCCGAATCAGCGTCTTCCTGCCTTATGCGCCTCTTTTCCACAAACTTGCCCAAGCTCCACGCTATTTTCTCCTTGGCCTTCTGGAGAATTTGGTCATTTATGTCTACCATCGTGATCTCGTATCCGTTCATCGCCAGAAGCTCGGTAATTCCGTGACCCATCGCGCCAGAGCCGATCACCGCCGCCTTCTCTATTCTCTCAGTCGTCAAAATTCTTCCACCCATAACATGTGTTAGTGTGAATGGAAAACCGTAATAAAACTTGTGAATCCGCGCTCTCAGACCCAGAGGAGAAGAAGAAAGAAGCGGCGCGTTCTTTTCCTGTTGCTCCTACACTTTCCCTGAACCCTGCAAACATCCTGCCCCATAAGCACCGTCGTAATTGGTTTGGATAAAACTTTACCCCAACCAACCAACCAGTTACTACGACTACCACTATCACTCAATCTACTAATCACTCACTCTAACTGACAATCACTCACTCAGCCAATCACTCAATCACTGCCACTGCCAACTCCTTCCTCTACACCTATACCTACCTATATACACGC
>JBGQMW010000011.1:0-69300 GCA_041500785.1 Bathyarchaeia archaeon | reverse complement strand
GACCACTTACTACGATGCGGGTGGAACGCACACGTGGAACACTGGACTACAGAAAAGTGCGCCTTTCTATCCTACGCCGCCTAACACGTTTGTAGTAGAGAAGCAGAACGCGTACACCTTCAGCATCTACGCCACCTACACACCGCGCGCGTGATAAGCGCTGGGTCGGCCGCAGTCAATACCTATACTCTAACCGTAACCGGAACCAGTGGTTCACTGACTCATTCCACCACGGTCACTCTCGTCGTTGCGCGCGCGCACGAAGCCTCTATTCCTATTTTGAATCAGTGGTTGAAATTCCAAGGATAAAGCATGGTGGACGCCAGACAGTTGAAACCCTAATCAATGAAGAGGCTTTGTTACTCGCAATGTTCTTGAGACGAAAAGCAATTATGGAAACCAAGACTCGCTCATTTGACCTGAGAGAAACGTACAGAATGGGAGATATTTCCCGGTTTCGATCGATCTGTTGTCCTATAGCGTGCGCAAGAAGAAAATACTAGAAGAAAATACTAGAAGAAAATACTAGAAGAGGAACAGTGTGCGCGACTATTGGTTTCAACTTCATAATTGTTAAAGGCAGAACATTGCAAATATTCGCCCACGACGAAAAATCGCATTCGAAGTGAAATGATGAATAAGAAACGAATCTTGTGTGTTCTTGTGATTCCTCTCTTACTGACAATTGGATTGTCCGAATTATTCGTAGTTCATGGAGATACGATAAGTGCGTCAAATGCTGCCAATCCAACATTTCCTACGTCTGGCTATCTGGCCGAAAACATCGTTTACGACTTTGCCACCGCAAAATACTGGTGGGTGTTTGAAGACCGAAGCTATACCATCAACGCGAATCTGATAATTCGGTTAGCGTCGGCAACAGACATCGTCGGACCTTGGACTGTTGAGCCAGGAGCTATCATACAAGAAAGGGGAGTCTATTGTATGGCTCCGCATATCGTCAAATTTGGAAACACGTGGTACATTTACTATGGAAGAAGCGCTAATGATTACGAGGCCCCCGACGTTTATGTGCGCGCCTCGGCAAACGTAAACGGACCTTACAGTGCGCAGGGAATAAGCAATCCAGTCATAGGCAGGGGTCCTGCTGGGGCATGGGACGGTCTCAGAGCATATGAACAATATGTGTTCCAGGCAAATGGATTGTACTATTTGTTCTACATGGGTCAGAATGGTACATCCTCGGCTGGAAGTAATTCTTATGAACTTACAGGATACGCAACGTCATCGTCGCCTACTGGTCCCTTCACAAAGTATTCGCGAAACCCTATTCTTCCACCTCAAAACCACGGTTGGGACAGTGGATGCGACAGCATGGCCGATCCCTTCATGTTTGAGAGAAACGGTGTTTACTATCTTGGCGTGTCAGCAAGTTCCGTTCCTGGCTATCATTCCCAAAGGTCAGCAATTGGACTCTACACGACGACGGACTTCATTAACTACGTCTACAGCGGCGAACTTCTGGCACCTGCGGGTGGTAACCTGTGGGACGGCGTGGGGACGCTGAGAGGCGCGGTATCCATGTTCAACGGTGCGTACTATCTTCCTTACTCTGGTTGTGGCAACGACGGCAACTATCGCAGTGGAATTGCTACATTTTCCATAAATGAACCAAGCACGCCGGCTCCATCGACTACTGCTTTGCAGATTGAATCAGATTGTACAGTGGAATCTGTGGCTTTTATAAGTAAATACGCAATTTTGGACTTGAGTGTAGCAAGTTCGGTGGAGACAGGCTTTGTCCGAGCCACAATTAGCAAAGCGATGTTGCCGTCAATTTCTTCCTTGAAAGTCTACGTCAACAACCTACAAACAGAATACACATACGAAGATCCTGGCAGTTCTTGGACAGTGACTGTGATCATAGAATGACACTAGTTAGCGCGCAAATACGTTTGAATGCCACAACTGTGAGCGCGCGCTGACATGAACGTTTTAAGAAGCTGTTGGTCATGCGCTCGCAGGAAGAAAGAGACGAATAGTGATAACGTTGAAGAGGAGAAGCAGTATAATGGTGCGTATGTATGCGGCGTTGTTTTCAGGGCCTGCGCGCGCTTGCCAAAGCGGGCGTTAGCGTAGGTGTAGCGCACTTTG
Source organism: Bathyarchaeia archaeon (assembly GCA_041500785.1). Classification (GTDB taxonomy): domain Archaea; phylum Thermoproteota; class Bathyarchaeia; order Bathyarchaeales; family Bathycorpusculaceae; genus JBGQMW01. The sequence goes on along the minus strand of JBGQMW010000011.1, from coordinate 67,185 downwards.
TCGGATCCATTGTTTTCACAGGCTTTGGCAGCGGTTAATCTTTTTTTGCAGTTTCTGCGGCTTTGATTGCGTCATTGGTGGTTACTTCAGACGGGCGCTAAGCAGCTACTGAAACAAATAAGACTTTTAGGGAGAAACTCGCTCAAGGATTGGTGCGGTGCATGCTGTTTCTATGTTGGGGTTGTGGTTTTTCCGAAGTGTCGGCTGATGATGGCTATGTCTATCATGTTTATTTTTCCGTCGTTGTTCATGTCGTATCCTGGGTTGTATCTTGGGTCGTTGCTTGTGACGCCGAAGAGTGTTGCTTCGGTTGCGATGTCTCTCATGTCGACTTTTCCGTCGGGGTTGCGCGCGCGCCGTAGCTCAAGTCGTCAATAATGTTGACTTCGTAGCCGTCGTTCAGAAGCTCGTCCACGATGTGACTTCCGACGAAGCCTGCCCCACCCGAAACGAGTATTCTTGAGTAATGCATGATCTCGACGCTCGGGTTAGGTTCAGCCGCAACTCAGATATATGGCCTGCGGAAAGGTCGAAGCGTACGCTTGTGGAATGTGACGGGCGAGGAGCGTGGGGTTTGGGCTGGGAATAATATTCATATAGATGGTGGAAGTCTTTATGATTGTTCTAGAAAAGCTGGCGGGATGTTTCATCCTGTGCGATTTAAATATTGGACTGTGGGATAATGTGTGGCTAAAAGAGGGATTGGAGACGGCGATGTAATGCCCTTGTGGCTTCTCATCCGCTCCTGGTAGGGAGGGACTGTCCAATGGAAAGTTCGGTTGAAGAGTCGCTCATCACGGAAGTCAAAAGTCAATGGAAACGCATGTGGCGGGAACGGATTGACGACCACGAACGAGCAGAAAGCATTGCAGGCACGGATTTTGAAAAGTTGTTCGTGGAGAGGGGCACGGTTGTGTTGGCAACGCGTTCGTTTAGCGCGCGCGCGCTTGGAGGGAGTATTCTGTGACGACAAGGTGCATGGGGAGGTGTGATAGATACTGCTTCTGGAGAGAAGCGCGCGCGGCTAGGTGGACTGAAGGGGATATTTCTCTGTTCGACCTCATCCGCGAACCCTGACAGGAGTAAGAGGAAAACTGTACAAGCTTTACGTTGCGTTTGCCTGCGATACCGAGGATAACCATCCAAATTATGTTCCAGGATGGCATGGTTGTGGCAGTGACTATGATTCTAACCCGGCCCGACTTGAATGGAGTTGGACTCGATATTGGCATGATTTGAGTAGGCTCTTCAGGAAGAATGGCATTCCCGTCACTTGGCTGATTCGGGTCGATGATGGTCCAATGCGGGATGGAATGCTTAATCTTTGTAGAGAAGAGATATTCGGCCTCAGATCTATCGGAGACGAGATCGGAATACACATCCACACCTATGTTTGGAACTCCAGATTGTCTAAATGGGTTCAAACGGTAGACCGGAAACGGGAAGTCGGAATTGTCACACGATCTATTGAAATGTTTGACACAAGTCTCGGATTTCTTCCTCCCTCTGTCAGAATGGGGTGGAACACGATGAGTAATGATATAATGAGGGCTCTGGATTCAAACGGTCTATCGGTAGATGCATCGGCGATTCCGGGAGCACGTTGTTTAGGGAAATTCGGTCGACGTGACAATATTTATGATTGGTCCAAAGCTCCTAGAGAACCGTATCATCCAAATTATGATGGCTATCAAAAAGCTGGAAACATGAGAATCTTGGAGATGCCAGTATCCACTTCTGATACAAATAGGTCGACCATGCTACATGGTATCATCAACAAGCTTTCGGCACTCAAGGGCAGTTCTTCCCTGCTCAGTATGCTTTCATTGGTTCGTTTGTTCAATGTGAATCCCAACCCTGGCTTTTACATTTCACCTTGGTGGTCTCTATCATCTTCCAAAAGAGTGATAAAAGCATACTACAAGAAGGCCTGTGAAGATGGAATAGCATATCTTGTAGGGTTTTTTCACCCCTGTGACATAATTGACCCAAGGAATGGAGAGAAGAATTCACTATTTGAAGAATACATCTCCAGAACTGTCAAGGAAATATCGGAATTGCGCGGCATTCATGTCGCTTTTACGACCTTATCCAAGATAGCAAGCATTTTCGAAAAAGAAAATTGACGCGCGCTAACTCGTTTATGCTGCTCATTAGGGTGTGCTTTTGTATCAAGCAACTAGCACTGGATGAAATGATTGTTTCCTATGGACTTAGTTGGGAAATTAATGACTCAAGAATGGTCAGTAAGACTTTACCGGGAAGGTGATGAGCAAGGTATCCTTGAATTAATGAACGTGGCGGGAATCAAACGGAATATTGAAGAATGGTCTTGGGAGTACAGAGAGAACCCTTTGGGTCACCTCATTGGATTAGCTGAACATGGCGGACGGATAATTGGCCATATGGCATTAGTTCCTGTATATATGAAGATCGGTTTGAAAAGCATCAAGGGCTGTCAGGCAGTCGACTTGGTTGTACATCCGAGGTATAGGGGACAAGGAATTTTCTTGTCCATTGGAAAGTTTTTACTGAATGAAGCTGGAAAGCAGGGAATTAGTGTGGCTTATGGTTTTCCTAATAAACCAGCCCATTCTGGTCACCTGAAATATGGATGGTTCGATGTTTGCGATGTACCTTTTTTGGTCAAACTCGTACGTTATAGCGATATTGCTGACCTTCTTGCCGACTATCGAATAACAAGATTTCTGAGTAAATTTGGCATATCAAGAAGAGTGATGAATTCTGTATTAGGTGCTGGTTTCGCAGCTACCAGTTTCGTTAACAAAGTATTCAACCGAGTTGAGATCGGCAAAACAGATTCCGTTGAGATTCGTCGCGCAGAATCCTTTGACAATCGCATTGACGATTTTTGGAATGAAGTCTCAAGAGATTATGTGAATCTAGTCCTAAGAGACAAGGAGTACATGAATTGGAGATATTTCAGGAAACCGAACAACAAATACACTACTCTAATTGCTGAAGAACATGGCAAACTATTGGGTTACGTTGTATTATGTTCGGAAGTCACGCGGAATCTGAAATTCGGTTGTGTAGTTGACATTCTTGCCTTTTCACAAAGGAGATCTATTATTAGGCTCTTGATATCAGAAGCTGTCGAACAACTCAAACGAGAGGATGCTGACCTGATAGTCTGTTGGATGTCGAACATCAGTCACAGCGGTCAAGCTCCTTATAGAATCCTTAAAGCAAATGGTTTCTTCCAGGTTCCAGGACGGTCGAATCCTTTCATAGTCAGAGTAAATTCACCAAGCCTACCCCCAGAATTTGTGTGCAATCCTACGGATTGGTATCTTACGATGGGAGACTCTGACCACATATAGATATTGCAGAATCAACTCCTATTCCACTGACGACAGAGGGACAAGACAGCGCACGCGGGGCTGATGTGGCAGAAGCCTTCGATGATGTTTGGAAAATTCATCTTCGAGATTTGAGGAGACCTTATGGCTAAGACATATACTGCCTTCCCCACCAGTATTGGGGAGCTTCTGGAAGCGTGTGTTTCTTTTCATAGACAACGCAAAAGTGAGGCGAGCGTCGAACGTGCAAGAGAACGGAGAGCTGAGCTTGCCAGCTTTGCGAGACTCTTCCATGATGAGTGCGGAACGATAACGCCATCCGTTCAAAGGAGAATAGAAGACCTTGGAAATGGAAATTGCATCGTACTCATGACGGCTCATCAACCCAACTTTTTTGCCTATAGCGGGGTTTTGCGCAAGGCGACTTTGAGCTTTGTCTTGGCAAAGAAGCTGGAAAGAGTGTTGAAAGTTCCGGTTGTCAGTTTTTTCGGGATTGCGGACCAGGATTTTACGGATGACCGGTGGGTCAGGTCTTGCGAGCTTCCTGCCGTTCAGAGAAGCGGTGGGCTTCTGTCTTTAGAAGTGAAGCTTCCTGAAAAGTCTATGTTGAACAAGGTGCCGAAGCCCTCGCGTTACCTGCTGTCAGAGTGGAAGTCTGAGCTTGAGAAATGGCTCAACGAGACCATTGGCTCAATAGGGAGGCTCTGCAGGAGGCTGGGTCTTCAGGAAGCATGCCCAAGATCTGCAGTGTCGGTGCTGAATGAGAATTTGGCTTTCTTTTGGAAGACTGCTGAAGATTGTTGGAAGCGCTCGAAAACGTACTCTGACTTCAATGGGTTCTTGATGTCGAGCATTGTGAATGATGCTTGGGGGGATGACACGGTTTTCGCGCGGTTCTCGGAATGTCAACAAGCGTTCGTTGATGACTTTTGTTTCCTGCTTTCGCGTTCAAGGGAATATTCGAGGCTGCTGAAGGAAGCGAAAGAGATGCCGCACGGTGCGGGCTTGGTGGGCGGCGTCTCAGATCAAGAGCCTTATCTCATTCCTTTCTGGTACCACTGCTCTTGCGGAAGCAAGGCCAAGTTATTCTTGACAGAGAAGGAGGGGTCTTTGCTTGGGAGTGGGAATTGCGTTGGTTGCCAAGAACATTATGAACTGGATTTTGGTCATGAAGGCTGTCCTGATATACTGGGGATAGCTTCGCAGATATCAGCAAGAGCAATCCCGATGGGGCTAGTGTTTTTCAATGGTCTGCAGCCTTGTTGCTATGTTGGAGGTGCTGCTGGCGCGGCGTATCTTATGGAGGCGGAGCATGTTGCAAAAGGGCTTGGGATTCCGTTTCCCCCAATCGGTCTTTGGCGACCACATGACAGGTATATGGGAATAGGTCAATTAGAGGCTATCCTTCAATCCAAAAGAATATGTGAAAGGCTGGGGGGAAAAAATATCCCCTCTACTAGGCGCATTCTGAAATCGCGTATATCAGAAATTCGCGCCCAAGTCGACAGTTTGGAAGCTTCAGAGAAGGAAATCGGAAAGGAGAGGAACGGACGCTTGGTTGGGGCAGTAATTGGAAATGAAATAGGGCAAGTCTCAACGAGCCGAGGTAGGATCTTGAAATCGCTAAACTTCCCAGTGATCAGTCGCGAATTGAAGATCCTCGAAAATGCTGTGGCTGTCTTAGATTTGTTGCCTAGCATAATAGACTTTGCTGTGAATATCGGACTGAAACAAACAAGCGACCAATGGATAAAACATCTGGATGAAAATGGGGACATGCGTGCTGACGTGCATCTGGAATCGGTTTTGACCTTAAGCGATACTGCAGTCCCAGCTGTCACATCTTGTTTGGGACGTTTTGCCAAAGGTAGCATATGACATTGCGGCAGGCGCGACTCAGTAATGAAGAGAATAGTGCTTGGCATGATTGCCCCCGAGTTTTTTCCAACGTGGGGCGGTGTGGGCTCTTACATAGTTGAATTGATCAAGCACTTGCCAAGAAATGTCGATGTCCATGTTATAGCACTGAGACGTAGTCTAGACAAGAGGTACGGAGAAGATTCGGAGAACGAAGTTGATTCAATAATCAAAAGACCGCTAGAAATCCATTATGTGTCAACGGCAAGAGAATCATTCTATTACAACGTGGCCTTTCAACTAGCGTGCCTAAAGAATATTCCAAGGCTAGCCAAAGAGTACAAGTTTGACATCTTGCATTCACACCTCAGTCATATGCCCGATGTTTTTCTCCAAATGTGTAATATGGTCAAAGTACCGACTGTTGCTACAGTTCACTCCACAATTCGAACACAGAAGGAAGCAGTTTCAAGCTCTGGTGTCGGATTTGCTGGACTAGAATGGAGTGAGAAAAACACTCTGCTGCTTTATCCTCTGATTAGTTTGCTCCAGAAGAATTACGCAAAACGTGTATCTACGTTCATAGCAGTTTCCAACGTAACCAGAGAGCACATCTACAGTGATCTGAAAGTTGAAAAAGATAAAATCAGCGTGGTGTACAACGGCGTTGACACCGAGTTGTTTCATCCCCTCACTGGAGTTGAAACAGACAAGAAGTATTCACGCCCGACCATCGCGTACGTTGGAAGGATAATGAGAGGAAAGGGGTTGCAACTTTTGGTTGACTCGATGCCGAGCATTCTACGATTCTTCCCTGAAGCACACTTCATATTTGCTGGTATGGGGCATATTCAATTCTATAAGAAAATGATTCAACAAAAAGGTATCTCAGAGAAGAGCTTTTCATTTCTCGGACAGTTGGGATATTATCAACGACCGAAGATTCTTCAGGATGCAACAGTTTTTGTAAATCCCTCTTTTTTCGAAAACTGCTCGATGAGTATCCTAGAGGCAATGAGTAGTGGGACCACTGTTGTCGCCAACAGGGTGGGAGGCAACCCAGAGCTTATCAAAACCGAGGAAAACGGTATCCTAGTGCCTTCATTTAGTAGCAAGTCACTTGCTCAGTCAATAATATCCGTTCTAAGCAATGAAAGTCTCTGCAGGGAAATTGGCAAGAGAGCCCGAAGAACAGTTGAGGAAAGGTTTTCCTCTGAAAGAATGGCTGAGGATACGTACTGCTTATACGAACACGTTCTCAATGGCAAAGGTTGTCCAATGGGATGGGATCCCTAGTTGAGAGTTCTATTAGTCAATCCACCGAGGTTTCATGGCATTTCGGTCACTAGAGAGGAGCGTTGCGAAATAACCGAGAGGTACTCAGTCCTTCCACCTTACAGCCTCCTCCAAATAGCTTCGATATTGAGAAATGAAGGCCATGAGGTACGATTGATAGATGCCAACGGATGGAACGTGGGCTGGGAAAGTCTCACCATCGAAATCAGGAATATGAAATATGACGTGCTCATCTTTAGATTTACGCCCACGACGTTCGATTGGGATCTCAAAACTGCTTCACTTTCTAAGGAATACCATCCTGATGCGCTAACGATAGGAATCTGCTGGACTCTCCAATCCCTTCCAAGGGAAGTTCTGCAAAGCTCATCCGATCTTGACGTTTACATAAGACATGAATATGAGTCAGTAACTCCCTCGCTCATCGAAGCTATCTCACAAGGAGAAAACCTGGCGAGGATAAGCGGGATAGCATACCGTGATGGCAATGAAGTAAGAGTCAACAATCCGGCTGAGTCACTTTTGGACTGGAATTCTCTTCCAATGCCGGCATATGATCTTCTCCCATCCTTGAATGGATACTTTACAAATACGCCTCATGGCTCCCCGTTCACAATAATGTATGCCAGCAAGGGATGCCCATATTCCTGCATCTTTTGCACTGAGAGAAACACAAGACTGAAAACCAGACCCGCTGAGAACGTCCTAGAGGAGCTAAGATATCTCAAGCGGAAGTTCGATGTTAGGACTGTGTCTTTTTTCGATGAAAGCTTCACGATTGATAAGAAGAGAGTGGAAACCATAGCTGAAGGAATCACGGAAGAAAGACTCGGAGTGTTCTGGTATTGCAACACCCGCGTTAACCTTGTATCCAAAGATTTGTTGAGGATCATGTATGGCGGTGGATGCAGGGGTATCGCTTATGGAATAGAATCAGGAAGCCAAAAGATTCTCGACATGTGCAGAAAAGGAATAGAGATTGGACAAGCAGAGAATGCGATAAGATGGGCCAAGGAAATCGGAATGAAGGTCTCCTCCAGTTTCATAATTGGACTGCCCGGAGAGAACTGGAACACTGTTGAAGAAACTATCCGGTTCACAAGGCGAACACTACCGACCGTGGCTGAGTTCAATGTGGCGGTTCCATATCCTGGAACAGAACTTTACAGAATTGCGTTGAGTAAAGGATGGATCGAGAAGGACATTAATTGGCGCAAGTTGTTCCAACACGAATCGATCATGAGAACGGATGATTTGGATCATGAGGATCTGAACCAGGCAAGAAAGATGGCCTACCGTGCTCTCTACTTCAATCCACAATGGTGGCTGCAGAACTCATTATATGCCATCAGACACCCAGAGGATCTACAACTTGCAACCAGATACGCTCTCAAAGTGTTGCAGAATTACATTTCCTATAGAATGATTCATGTGCATTAGATTTCGAGGCCAGGACTGAGTGAATACTTATAGATTCCTGATGACGACGACATTCTATCCGCCTTACCATATTGGAGGCGATGCCGTTCATGTCAATTACTTGGCGGATGAGCTTGCAAACATGGGCCATGAGGTACACGTGTTTCACAGTATGGACGCTTATATAATCAAGCGAAGAGGTGCACTCATACACGCGCGCACAGAGTCAGACAAAATCTGCGTTCATGCTTTCAAAACACCTTTGAATGCAAGTCCCTACTTTGCATACGTTCTAGGAAATTCGCCGTCAACTCTTAAGAAGTTCAGGGTTCTGGTCAAGAGCATTGAACCAAGTGTTGTCCACCATCACAATGTTTCTTTGTTAGGATATGGCATTTTGAACAAACATGGATCTTACTTGAATCTTTACACTCCACACGATCATTGGTTAATTTGCCAGCAAAACAACCTTTACCAATCATGCAAGAATCCTCATTGTACCTTGTGCGCTCTAAGACATAGGAAGCCCCCCCAGATTTGGAGGTATCTTCAGGACTTCAGGCAAGCTGTTAACAGTATTGACCTGATGATTGCACCGAGTAGTTACATTCGGAGAGTTTTGGTTAGGCATGTTAGTGTGCGCTTAAAGAGTGTGGTCATACCGAATTTCGCACCTTATCCTCCTGTACATATTCAAAAACCGGACCACTTTGACTACTTTCTCTTCGTCGGAGTACTGGAAGAGCACAAAGGTATTGTGAATCTTCTAGAGCTGTTCAAGCAGCACAAGAACAGAATAGAGGCAAAGCTCCTGATAGTAGGAAGGGGAAGCCTTCAGACTTATGTTCAGAATTTCATCAGGCGAAATTCTCTAGAAAAATCGGTGTTCTATCTAGGTTTTGTTGATAATGACACGTTATATTCATTGTACAGTGGTGCACGCGCATTAGTAGTACCTTCGTTTAGTTTAGAGAATTCGCCCTTAGTAGCTTTGGAGGCCCTTTCAGTGGGTACTCCAACAATTGCCTCTGACTCTGGTGGGCTATCAGAGATTGTTTCAAAAATAGACAGAAGATTAGTTTTCAGCAATCAGACAGAGCTAGAAAATCTTCTGATTGGCAGTTCTGAGATTCCCTTTTCTCGGGAAAGGTTGAAGGAGATTTATGAGAGAGATTTCTCACCCAAAGCATTTGTGACTCGATATCTTAAAGTTATTCGAAGTATTCGTCCAAAAGAGCCCGGAAGTTGATATTAAAGCGCGCTGCTCTTTTGTTGCACAGATAATAGCGCGCCCAAAGTACCGCGAGGGAGAAAGAGAGAGTTCGAAGATGAAGATTTCGATAGTCATAGGGACTCGACCAGAAATCATAAAACTCTCACCCGTCATTAGAGAATGTGAACGGCTGGGATTAGACTACTCTATAATCCACACTGGGCAGCATTATTCGTACTGCATGGACAGGGTTTTCTTCGAACAACTTAAATTGCGCCAGTCAAGCTACAACTTGGAAGTGGGGTCCGGAACTCATGCTGAACAGACTGGGAAGATGTTGGTTGGAATAGAGAAGGTTCTGACCAAGGACACGCCTGAGGTAGTTCTAGTTGAGGGCGACACCAATACCGTTCTCGCCGGGGCGCTGGCAGCTTCAAAGATGGGGATCGAAGTTGGACATGTGGAGGCTGGTTTGAGGAGCTATGACCGTGACATGCCGGAGGAGATAAACAGGGTTCTGACAGATCATTGTTCAGATTTACTGTTTGCCCCAACCGTGAAAGCCAAAGAAGTGTTGCTTGGAGAGGGAATAGCTGCCACCACTGTTTTCGTGACTGGCAACACTATCGTTGATGCTGTTTATCAAAACTTGGAAATCGCAAACAGGAAAGAAGACATTGAGGACAAGTTGAGTCTTGATGGCGATTACGCATTAGCCACTGTCCACCGGGCGGAAAATGTCGATAATGAAGCGAGATTTCGTGGCATTCTGAAAGGACTGGAAATGGTTCAGAAAAAGTTCGGCTTTCCAATAGTGTATCCAATTCATCCAAGAGCCAAGAAACAACTTGCAATGTTCAATTTTCAAGCAGAGTGCCTTAAACTAGTTGAGCCTCTAGATTATCTGAGTTTTCTGCGGCTTGAGAGCAGGGCAAAACTTGTGTTGACAGATTCTGGTGGTGTGCAAGAGGAGGCATGTATTCTTCGCGTGCCATGCGTGACTCTGCGGTACAATACTGAAAGGCCTGAGACTGTGGACGTTGGAGCCAATGTTTTAGCAGGTGCGGAGTCAAATGAAATCGTTAGGAAGGCAGACATGATGCTCGCGAAGAATCGAGATTGGAGAAATCCGTTCGGAGATGGCAACGCAGGCGAGAAAATAGTCACAATATTGAGGGATGAACTTACTTAAGTCAAAAGTGTTGGTTAGGTTGGGCGCGACTTCATCGGTTCGACTCTGATTCGAGAGCTGGAGCGCCTACGTATTGCGCACGCTAGTTTCGGAAAGATCAAACGAATTGATGGATGTGACTTTGATTAGGTTTACCATGCTGCAGCAGAGTATGGCAGATAGAAGGGCGCGCGCGCCACGAATACTGCAAAGGTGTCTTTCTTATTGAGGTAATACCCCTGAAGATATTGTTCGTATCTGCTTTTTCTTCGAGGGACCTTGGTTCGTACCACCAGAGGTTACTGAACCTGAAAGAAGGATTGCAGCGATGTGGCGTTACTACTGAGATGCTGTATTTGGGTGACTATTTCTTTAGGTCTCCGATTCTGCTTGAAGCTCTTGATATTCCTATGATAAGCAAAGAACTGGAAAACTATGATGCTATTCACGGTGGTGCCGACCCTGCTTGTTATGTTTTAGGCCTTATGAAAAACTTGCGGAGCTTCACGCTTATCTACGATATTCACGGATGTGTCGAAGAGTTCCTTTTTGAGAAGAGTAGCTTTGACATTTGTAATTATTACTCTTACTTGCAAGCATTAATACTTGAAAGAGTAGCTATCGGGAAATCTGATTTTTTTGTCACATGTTCAAGGCCACTCATGGATAGGCTTCTGCATAGAGGAATTGACCCGAGTCTGGTCGAGGTTGTCCGCAATGGAGTAGACATAGAATTGTTCAAGCCAAAAGGTGTCTCTTCGGATGGCAAAGAATTCCGTGTAACATATGCCGGAGCTTTTCAGAAATATCAGGGAATAGAGAATCTTGTGGCAGCCGCTACTTTGATAAAAGATAGCGATATTAAATTCAGGATCATCGGTTTTGGAAAAGAAGACCTTGTGTTGAAAAGCAAATTGGAACGAGTTTTGATTGGTAGGGCTGAATTGATCGACTCGGTGAGTCAAAGTGAACTGGTTAATCAATTATGCTCGTCTGATGTTCTAATAATCCCGAGAAGTAGACATTGTGCAACACAGATGGCTTTTCCAACGAAATTTGCAGAATATATAGCGACTGGAAAACCGGTTATAGTAACAGGCGTAGACGAGACGGCGAATTTTGTCAGGGAGTTTAATTGCGGTCTTGTTTGTGAACCGTCTGCCGAGTCGATCGCCAGAACGATAGTCAAAGCAAGAAGACTGCCATCGAGCACTTTGCTTAATATGGGCAAGAATGGAAGGCGCCTAGCGGAATCCCAGTTTGATCGAAGAATAATAGCTAAGCAATATTACGAATTCCTGCGTAAGGTCTTGCCCAACTCCTGATAGTCAGATAGTTAGGTAACAGCATTAACAGATTAATGATTGAATGGTATTGCCTCGAGATGATCGTCTGATCTCCGTTTTAACTGTCAACCACGCGCGCGGACTTGATTATTTGAGGTTATGTCCTCTATTAGCGCGCGCCAGTTTCTAAGTTAAGAAATCAACAGAAGAAGCGAGGTTACATAAGAAGAAGCGCGCGCATACAAGTGGCTGAATTGTATGATAAATCTTTGCATTTGCACCGACGCTTCGTTGGAAGATTACACGGGTGGCGTAGATAGAATAATCAGCTTGGCCAAGAATGTTTCTAAGCGTGGAGTTAACGTTTATTTGGTGGATCGTTCCCTGAAAAAGTCACTCTTTTCACTTTTTCTCGACAATGATAAATATTATCAAATCCAAAATGGAATTACAAAAGAACGCCATTATCCTTTGCGTATTAGATTTCTTTTTGCAGGACTGACAAAACTCACGCAAGAGATTCTGAATAGAATAGCGAGCCTATTAACTTTTTCAAGTTTGTCGGAAGTTTGTCTATTTCATGTAATAGACCCTTATCTGATTGTCAAGCTAATTTTTGTTTGCAGGAAAGAAAAAATAGATTTAATCCAATGCGAGTTACCTATGACAACGCCGTCTTCTTTTGTAGTAAAAAGACTGTTTAATATTCCGTTAATATACGACGCTCACAACGTAGAAACAGAAAGATTAGGAAGTATGGCAAACATAAGCAGCACTTATGTTGCCCTGACGAAATTGATAGAACACACAAGTTGCATGATGTGCGATACAATTTTTGCAGTTTCTGAGAGAGACAAGAAGCAATTAGCCTCCTGGAGGATTCCGGAAAACAAAATAAAGGTAATTCCGAATTCTGTTGAACTCAGTAAATTCTCAAACGCATCAGACGGGAACAAAATCAGGAATCAATACAACCTTGACGACAAAATAGTATTGATATTTCATGGGCCTATGACTTATCCTCCTAATGAAGAAGCCGCTAAGATCCTGGCAAACAGCGTTTTGCCAAGCATTTTGGAAAAGTATTCTAATGTATATCTCTTACTTGTAGGTAGGAATCCACCAAGAATATCTCATCCCAACATAGTAGTAACAGGTTTTGTGGAGAACTTGCCCGAATATATTGCTGCGGCTGACATAGCAACTGTGCCTCTTTTAAGTGGCGGGGGAACGAGGATTAAGATACTTGAATATATGGCTTGTGGAAAAGCAGTTGTCTCAACAACGAAGGGCGCCGAGGGGCTAAACCTTCAAAATGGGACAGATATTCTTTTGACCGATTATCCTGACTCGGAATATAGCAATTTAGTACTGAAACTAATTGCGGACAGTAATCTGAGAAGAAAAATAGGAATAAACGCCCGAAAGAAAATAGAATTGTTGTATACTTGGGAAAAAACCTCGAAAGTGGCGGTTCGAATTTACTCCAAACTCGTTTGCAGAAGTGAGAAAAACCATGCAGGACTGATTATTCGGCGCCACACTAATGTTTTCTCTGTCTCAGCGTGCGCTAGGAAATCTCAGGTTGAGGACAAAAGAATTTCTCCGCTATAAGAGTTTAAGGTCACAGTCGAAACTGTTGTACCATTCAAAAGCTTGTAAGTGCCTCCAAGATTGACTATGCGGGTGCTCGAAGAAGGATTAACGATTGCTTTCCCCTGCGTGAAATCTCTCATATATACATTTTGACTTGAATAGTATGTATCTGTCGGTTGCCCTATGTTTGTATCCATAATTGGCTGAAAAGCACCATAGAGGTCGTTGTAGATAGCTCCTCCCGTACTGGTCCACGACCAATACGCATTCGACCCGCCCATACCAACTAAAAAGCTTGCATAGCAATACTGTAGCATTGTGCCTTTCTGGGTTGGAGTTGCTGTGTCACCGTCAATTCCAGAAGTAGCGAAAACTATTTTGCCAGTGACACATTTTGTTGCCAGAACATCTATCGAAGGTCTATCATAAGAAGTGGCAGAGTCCCAAGACGCATGTGCAAACCCTTCAATCACTTCTCCATCGGTGATGCTGATGTAGTCAGTGCCGTCCCATTCGTCCGAGTTGTTAATCAAAATTTTGCCTGACAGCAGATTGTCTTTGGCATATTGAAGAAACCCTATGACATTAGTGTGCCAATTTGTGATGACTGAAGCTGGAACGGTGCTAGAAAACGACGGTAGCATGTAGTCTGCTATCGTGTTCCAAACGTCATCAGCGAGCACACCGTCATAACCTGGCTGACGACTAAGTTTGCTGTTCACGTAGGAAACCCAGTGCTGTCTGTATCCTGCGGAACTGACATCCATAAGATACCAATTCCACCCTGTACTCGTAACGCGCTGCCCGTTCGTGTCGTGTACGAACCAGTCTTCGTGGCTGTTAACTTCTGCCCAGTCATCAAGGTAAGTATACATCATTGTTTCCTTGTATCCGACGACTTTTACATTGGGATTTTTGGCTTTGATGCTTTGCATTGCCGTTGAATAGCCAAAATCGGTGTCTATAAGCGTAAAATGCTGTGCTGCAAAGGTGATGTCAGTATCTGACCAGCCAATACCGAACACGGGAACTGCTTTGTTTATAGTAGTACTCGGGTCTGACGCAGAATATTGGACAACTCCGCTGGCGTGCATAATGAACTCTGGATTACTTGAAGCTGATGAAAGGGTGGGCAACAGCAACAGGCTGCAAACTGCAAAAGTGATGACCACGTAAATTCCAATTCTGTTCATGTTCTCGCACTCTACCATAGAGCCTTTGCTTGCGTCCTACAAATTCGCGGCTGCATATAATATATTGTATATTAAGACTGCATATTGCTACCCGCTAATAAATGTGACTACATTTGCGTTGTACATGTATGCAAACTGCGCAGTTCATAATCGCGGCTACTGACCCCCTTATTGCGCGCGCTGAACTCAAATCGCGCTCCACTTGCTGTTCGTGCATGGATATCTAGATGATGTAAGGTGTTAAGCTGTGGATCCTAGCGTTTGCATAATTATGCGTGCGCGGAGTTGAAGACTAATATGCGAAAATTATCAGTGGTCATACCCATTGTGCATCTTTTATTGTACATTACAATCGGCTTAAACATTTTCATTTTTAGACAAATCACCGTTCTTGTCTACCTCTCATTCATCCCAGGATTTGTTCTTCTCAAAATTCTTAGGTTGAAAGAGACAAGCGTTGTAGACACTGTACTGTTCTCAGTAGGCTTGAGTATAGCCTTTTTGATGTTTGTTGGTCTGCTATTCAACCAGTTATGTCTCACTCTAGGGATCGCACAGCCCTTATCAACTATTCCGTTGGTGATTACTCTGAGTTTTTTGACGTTAGTCCTCTTCTTTGTAGGTTATAGACAGGATCTGGCAGAAAATCTCAGTTCAATTGGAAGCAACTTCATAGACTTGAAACCTATCGCACAATCGGTAATTCTGGTTTTACCTGTCGTCTTGGGCGTAATAGGAGCATTGTATATCAGTCAACCTATTCTGCTACTCATGATCATAGCGATAGCAGCCCTGTATGCACTGAGCACGTTTTCGGCTAGACTCATTTCATCCAAGTTGTATCCATTAGTGATCTTTGCGATTTCTATGGCTCTCACGTTTCAACTTCTGCTAATATCAAGATACATCATAGGATGGGATGCCCAGTTCGAATATTATGTTTTCAGGCTGACATCGATCAATGGTTATTGGCATCTTCTACCTGTTGACATCAATTTTTTGGCACTATCTAACTTTGGCTCTATGTTGAGTGTAACTATACTCCCAACAATCTACTCTGCTCTGATGAACGTTAATGGAGAAATAGTGTTCAAAGTCTTCTATCCCCTGGTTTTTTCACTTGTTCCTGTGGCGTTGTATCGGATCTATGAGCGACAGATCGGGAAATCAGCGTCGCTTTTGTCAACGCTTCTTTTCATGTCTGGCCAAGCAGTCTTTTACGGAGTTGAGCCGCTGAGTGTTAATAGACAAGTTGTAGCGGAGTTCTTCTTGGTTTTGTCGATTTTTATCTTGCTAGATAAGAGGATTTCAGTTGGAAAAAGAAGGCTACTCCTGATTGTTTTTGGCGCCGCCTTGACGGTATCGCATTATTCTATGATGTTCCTCTATTTAGTGCTTGTCTTCTCCATTTATGCCATATCTAGGATCAAAGGCAAACCAGATAGAGTGCTGAACGGTACAATGGTCTTCTTGCTGTCTGTCATAGCCTTTTTGTGGTACACTTTTTCTATCTCGCCGCTAACCTCGTTGAGCCAATTTCTCCGCGGAGTGTTTTCTAGGTTCTTCACTGATCTGTACAGTTCGGCAGCTAGATCAAGTACGGTATTTGCGCCTCATCCCATACTAAATCTCGCAAGTATGATTAATTGGGTGTTCTTCTACGCAGCACATCTTTTTATATTGGTCGGGATTCTTATCCTGTTGCTCAAACCCGCGAAAACGAAACTTGATATAGAATACCGTACGGCGGCGATTGTGAGTGCAGTCATCCTATTCTTATGTCTTGTTGTTCCTAATATTGCACCAGCCCTGAATTTCCAAAGGTTCTACGCAATTACCCTCCTATTCTTGGCACCCTGTTTCGTTTTGGGCGGCGCAACTCTTGTAGACATCTCAGAGAATGTGCTAAAGAGAGCAATCAGACGGCGTTCTCTGTCAAATACACATAAGCAACTGGGCACTGTCGTGCTTTGCGCAGTACTGATTGGTTACTTTCTTTCGCAATCGGGATTCATTAATTGCGTTACAGGGGCCTCTCCTTTGTCTTTTTCATTAGATTATGACAGGATACGCACGTCGATTGATCCGAACTCTTTGAACAGCATCACCTTCTATACTGTTTACATTCCAGAACAAAATGTCTTCAGTGCCGTTTGGCTATCAAAGAACAGAGGAGAATCATCAATGATATATGCTGACATCATCTCCCCAGGGAAGGCCTTAACCAGCTATGGTTTGATTCCGATACAACAGATAATGTCACTAGACAATGAGACAAAGCTCGAGCAAAGTGGTCTTATCTACTTAGGGCAACTAAATGTTGTGAATGGCATAATACCTACAACTATCGCAGCCTACAATACCATTGAGACTTACCCTCTCCTCAACGCGCTTGCACGCACCAGCCCAGTATACTCAAATGGCGACAGCGAAATATGGTATGTATCTTCGCCAAGCCAAGTCAATTCCTGAAGCTAGTGTTGCGAGTTCGCGCGCGCTCAGAAAACGGACAAACAAGTTCCAACCTTCGTGAGCAAGCTCCAAAAAGGTGAAAAATAAGTGGAAAAAGCGCTGGAGATGGGCAAGCGCTCAGCCACAGGAAGCTTCCAGTTGCTCATTGGCGTGGCCCTGTCCACCGTAATCATGGCTATTGGTACCATAATTCTGGGCAGACTCCTGACTGCTGACGAGTTTGGCCTGTATGCAGTGGTGGTGATCCCTGTCACGACGATAAACTTGTTCAGAGACTGGGGCATAAACTCTGCCATGACAAAGTACATCGCCAGCTACAGAGTCTCAAGCAAAGAAGGAGAAATGCGCGACATCATCGTTGCCGGGCTTGTATTCGAGGTTGCAGTCGGCCTTGCCCTGTCGCTCCTTTCCTTTTCTCTAGCACACTTCGTTGCGTCGGTAGTTTTTCACAGGCCAGAATCCGCTTACTACATAACAATAGTCTCGGTTTCAATAGTCTCAGGGGCACTGCTCACAGTCTCGCAAGCTGTCTTTATAGGCTTCGAAAGAATGGAGCTCAATAGCTTCACACTCGTCTGTCAAGCCATAGTAAAAACGGCAACAGGCCCTGTGCTGGTCTTCTTAGGCTACAGCATCCTAGGAGCAGTAATCGGATACACATTATCCTTTGTAGCTGCCGGAATCATCGGCGTTGCATGCTTCTACTTCATCCTACTTAGGCCTCTTGGAAAAGGAGTCAAAAGAGCTTCCAACATAATGAAAACGCTCAAAACGATGGCGAAATATGGAGTGCCGCTCTCAATATCTTCCATCCTAGGAGGCATCTTGGCACAGACATACGCTCTAATTATGCCGTCTTTCGCCGACAACACGATGATAGGCAGTTATATGACGGCAGCCAACTTCTCCATACTTTTGACTTTCTTAAGTATCCCGATAGCGACTGTGCTGTTCCCAGCCTTTGCAAAGCTCGACCCGAATAACGAGCAGGAGCTAGTAAGAACCGTCTTCGCATCGTCAATCAAGTACACGTCTATCCTGTTGGTACCCGCAACGATGATCTTGATGACCTTGTCGGGTCCAATGATCGGCACGTTGTACGGAGAGAAATACGCTTGCGGACCCTTCTTTCTGACTATAGCAGTCATAGGCAATCTGTTCGCACTACTTGGAAGTCTGAGCGCAGGAAGCCTACTATCCGGCGTCGGAGAAACACGAATGCTCATGAAGCTAAGCATGGTTACACTGGTCATCGGTCTTCCTCTAGGCTTCATCCTCATCCCCACGCTTGGAATAACAGGTCTCATAGTCGCGAACATCCTCGCCGGCGTCCCCAGCATGGTCTGGGTCCTCTACTGGATATGGAAGCATTACCAAGCCAAAGCTGACTTCCAATCCTCAGCCAAAATCCTTCTAGCATCCGCTATTGCAGCCGTCACAGCGTACCTCCCCACTTATTTCCTTAATACCGCCAACTGGGTAAAGCTCTTAATCGGCCTATTGATCTTCTTAACCGTCTACGTACTCGGCGCACCAGTCATTGGGGCAATCAGGCAAGCCGAAATAACAACTCTCAGAACAATGTTCTCTGGCATGGGCATCGTGTCAAGAATAATAGACCTCCCGTTGAACGCAGCGGAAAAGGCGGCACAAACTAGGGCGCGCGCAAAATGACACAATAGGAACAACCATTATAAAGAAGATCTTTGACCTACGTATCATGTGAATGGTAACCTACAGCAAGGAAATAATCAGGGTGCTCTAGATGATTGGAATGGCAACAAAAGACGAGAAAAATCTTTATGACCTTCTTGGAAAAATATATCATAAAAAACAAAGAAGATTCGTTCCAGGAACTACAAAGATACACTATGCAGCAGCAGTCTATGATCATAACGAAATATACTCGGTTCTGCAATCTCTGTTATCTGGATGGCTTGGTCTAGGTGGCAGTGCACATGAATTCGAAAAAGAGTTTGCGAAGTTCCTAGACGCAAAACATTGTATCCTGACAAATAGCGGAACCTCGTCAAATCTGTTGTCCATTAGTGCTCTAGACTTCCCAAAGGGAACAGAAGCCTTAGTTTTGGCAACGAATTTCCCAACCACGCTATCCGTCTTGATCAGAAACAACATCAAGCCCGTCTTTATGGATATCAATCCAAGAACATACAACATGGAAGCAGAAGCAATTGAAGAATGCTTGACTAAAAGAACTAAGCTAATCATGCTCGTGCATGCGCTTGGTAATCCGAATGAAATGGATGCCATCATGGAAATTGCCGACAAACATGATTTAGCTGTAGTCGAAGATACTTGTGATGCATTGGGTTCCAGATACGGTGGTAGATATCTGCCAACACATGGAAATCTGGGCAACTTCAGTTTTTATCCGGCGCATCAGATGACTCTGGGAGGAGGCGGTGCAGTAGTGACAGATAGTGACGATTTGAATCTCAAAATACGCTCTTTGAGGGATTGGGGAAGAGCATGCACTTGTGATGTCTGCAAATTGTCTTTAGACAAGAACGCTGTCTGCCCGCTTAGATTCTCCAGAACGCCAATTAAAGATTATGATAAACGCTTCACTTACATTAATATCGGCTACAACCTGCAACCAATGGATCTACAAGCCGCAATAGGACTCTACCAATTAAAGAGACTTCCAGAATTCATTGAAAAGAGAAAAGAAAACTTCAAACAGATCTATTCTGAATTGTCAAAATACGAACAATACTTCATCTTGCCGGATTCTCTTCCAAGAGCCGAACCGTGTTGGTTTGCTTTTCCCATAACAGTCAAAAAGGATGCACCATTCAAAAGAAAAGATATTGTAGATTTCTTGGAAAAGCGTCATATTGATACCCGTCCGATTTACGGAGGGAATCTTCTGAGGCAACCAGCATTCGAAAACATATCCTGCAGAATGCCTCGAAAACTTGCAAACAGTGACTATGTCATGAAATCCGGATTCTTCATTGGTTTACATCAAGGTCTGACGAAAGAAATCCTTGCCTATGTACTCGAAACCTTCGAAGACTTCATTAGACAGAAAACCTGATTCGCATGTGCTGGAGGAAGGGGTCCGAGAAGATGATTGTATGGCAACCTATTAGGAGTCTTCTTTTCTTTTGCTGAGACGGAAGCGCGCGTGGTTGGGACGCAAAACCAATTCAGTGTTTCTTCCCTTCAAAGATACTCAAGAAGGATTGAAACAAAACCGTAGCGCGCGCGTAACAGAAAACCATCAAAAGGCGTACACATAGCGCGCGTGCCTGTTCTGAAAATGGTCAAAATTCGTCTTTCGTATTTGCGCGTGCTATTTGAGAGTAGGACTGCTCCTACAAGGGAAATCGCGCGTGCTGATGACCTTGTACAACGGTGGATGTCTATATAATATACACGTCCATCAGTCATAGGAACGAAACGGTGACGGAAACATGTCTGTTCTATTTGACCCTCGCCAAAGAAAACCGCCTGAAGTTGATGTTGTGATTGTGAACTGGAATGGGTGGCAGGATACTATTGAATGTCTGGAATCCTTAAGACAAATTGATTATCCTAAATACAGAATCATAATCATAGACAATGATTCATCAAACGATTCTGTCGAAAAAATAAGAGAGTACACCGAGGGAACGTTAAGGACTTCGTCTAACTCGACAGTGCGTCCTGAGAGGCACTCAACAGCAATGATAGAATATACGAGAAAAGAAATTGAAAATGGTCTGAGACATGAAGTCCTACAAGACCAATCGCTCCCTATGGAGCTTGTTATGATAAAGAATGAGAGAAATTTCGGTAGCGCCGAAGGATACAATATTGCCATTCGCTATGCTTTGAAAGAACATTGTCCTGATTATATATTGTTGTTAAACAATGATGTCAAAGTAGACGAGAATTTTCTGAAAGAGTTGGTCAGAGTTGCCGAAAGCTCCCCTGAAATCGGGATTGTTGGGTCAACAATATACTGCTATTATACGCCTGATGTCATAGACTTTGCCGGAGAAGATATAGTATTATGGAAGGCTCGCGGCGTTCGGTATACTGATCATCGCGTCGTTCCTCGAGAAGTCAACAAGATTGACGGAGCTTGCATGTTGATCAAAAGGAATGTCTTCGACAAAGTGGGTTTGATTGACAGCAATTTCTTTATGTACTGGGAAGATACTGATTTTTGTCAACGGGCAAAGAAGAAAGGGTACAAACTGGTGTATGTTCCTACTGCAAAAATCTGGCACAAGATAGCCGCTTCAGGTGGCGGATCGAACAGCTACAATACAACGTACTACCTTTCCAGGAACAGGTTTCTCTTCGTAAAGAAGAACGTCGAAAGATTTCACAAGATACTGTTCCTAGCCTATTATTTTGGATGGGAAATATGGTTTACCATGGCTTTGTACGTAAGATTTCATACTCTCAAAAAGTTTGTGCCCTTAATTAATGGGTCGCTCCATGGTCTGTATTTGCTCGCTAGCACGAGCGGAAACCCGTATTCTGGCAAAGCACACTCGCGCTAGAGGGGAACGGTCTCGAGTTTTGTTCTTTGCCTTGGTAAATGCGGTCGTCGTTATCGATCCGAATAATGAAGCATTTGACGATATCATCTCAAAAGGCAATAACGGTTTGCTGTCTTCTGATAGAGAAAAACAACGCGCGCTCTCTCTGGCCTCTTCAATCGAAAAACTATACTGAGATAGACTATTGTTGAAGAGATTAATCATCAATGGATTTCAAACAATGGCGCGATGCGCGCGCTAGACTTCATTGACCAGACTGACAAGTCTCATATTGCGAGAAAGACTTGGCGCGGGCTAGGCTATATTGACTATTGTGGCAGGAAACTGACTATCAATCGAAGCGTGTCCCCGATATGAAAGTGAATAGGGCGGTTCGTTGGCTTAGCGCGCTGGCTTGTCCTAAAATGGTTAAACATGGTCTTAGATCTTCTTTCGTCTATTGGCGTCTGATTTAGGCTTCTTTGGTGGGCGAATCTTGGCCGTGTTGAAAAATGGCAACTCATGGGTTCCAACAGATCCGGATGGAAGCAGACTTTTTCCATAACCCTTTGAGGCTGCACCTAGCCCTTTTGGAACGCCAAGGCACGCAAGAGGACCAAAAACATGTTTACACCCCAAAACCGTCCCCAAACCAGAAAATAAGACTTATGACCATTTTACACCAATTTCGGGACAAGGCAGCGCGCTTGGTCTTATTGGCTCGCCATGTTCGTAGCAAATCGCGCGCGCTTGCATCCGGCGCGGTTGTAACGAAGAATGTTGAACCTTGGACAATTGCTGGCGGAGTTCCTGCAAAATTCATAAAAAACAGGCCCAAAGTAGAGTACACACTGGATACAAGAAACAAAGCATTGTTTCAATGATAATTCGTGCGCGCGTTGATTGGTTGTTGAAATAGGAGCCGGGAGTCATGGACAAGGTGTTACCACGCGCGCTATCCATAGTGTCTAAGCGCCTGAGAATGATTCTCCCTGCGCGCGCTTCTTCGTCTCTAACTCGCGCCAGAAATCTTCGAATCCAGTCAGTCCAAGAGAGATTACTGAAAGAGAATTACTCACCTGCCACCAGAAGACTGATCATATTCTTGACGCCAGGACGTGACATCGTTAACGGAGGAATACTATCGATAACATCTATCTACGGAGAGACAAAGAAGCTCAAGTACATACATGGTGCAGAAATCATTATGTGTACGGTGCCTGGCGATCCGTTACTTCTAAAGTACACAGAGTTTGAAAACCAAAATCACATTTACTCGTTGTCACGAGTCCTGTCTTATTTCAGCGATCTCCAATACGCGATGACACACATACCAGAATACGCTGTTCAGCAATTTCTGAAGCATCTCACGTACTCGGATTATTCGAGAATTCGCAAAATAAGGGACGTACGCTTGAACATAATGCTCCAGAATATCGATATGCTGCCTCCCAAGAAGTATGTCGAGTACTTAAGAAAACTTGGACGCTTAACTTGTACGACGGCGCACGAGAAATATTCAACGCTTGAACTGAGCAGAGAGCTAGGTGTTTCTTTGCACAAGCTCTCTGCCTATGTAAGTCCAGAACAGTATCACAAGAGGAACTACAATGAAAAAGAGGATCTGATGATTGTGTCTCCTGATGCTCACCCGTGGAAATCCGCGATCTTGCAGCTAATCGGTGGGAAATTTCCTCGATTGAAGGTCCAGATTATTAAGGATTTGACCTATGAGGAGTACAAGGAGCTCATTTCTCATGCCAAATGGGCTTTGACTTTTGGTGAAGGTCTAGACGGCTATTTTGTCGAAACTATCTTCAGCGGAGGAATAAGTTTCAGCGCTTACAATTCTAGATTCTTCACAGAGGATTTCAAATTCCTACGTACGGTTTATGACAATTATAGTGTGCTAACGAAGAGCATATGCTCAGATATTAGTGATCTTGACAACGAAAAATCTTATGCTTACTACCAGATGCAACAATATGACTTGTGCCACAAACACTATGATTACAGGGAATACATCAGAAATCTGGAGCTATTCTACAAGGGAGAATATACCTATAGGTAATGCTACGCACAAAGCGAAGATTACAGACCGGAATCCATCAAAAGAATAATATACCTGACATCCGTGTTTCATTCGAACAACTAGAGAGATAGCAACTGATAGGGTTACACTTTTGCTGAACAAATTCAGGAGGAAAATTGAACCATGAACCAAGCCTACAATGTGAGATTGGCGCACGTGGGACAAGATGTAATGATCTGGCCAATGGCCAAGATAGTGTCGCCCGAAGTCATCTCTCTTGGCGATTCTGTGATTATAGATGATTTCGTGTTCCTTATGGGTGGAGCCAAAACAACGATTGGAAGCTTTGTGCATATTGCTTCATTCGCATCTATCACCGGAGGCGGCGAGTTTGTGATGGAGGACTTTGCCGGCTTGTCGAGTGGCACCAGGGTCTTTACAGGTAACGAGGATTACCTGGGTAGTTGCTTGACCGGCCCAACAGTGCCTTTTCCCTACCGTATCCCGATTCGTTCCTTCGTGAGAATCGGAAAACATGCAATTGTAGGGGCAAATACAGTCATTCTACCAGGCGTTGTCATAGGAGAAGGGGCTGTTGTCGGAGCGAATTCACTCATTAAAAGAGATTGCAAGCCATGGACAGTCTATGTGGGGTCTCCTGCCAGGGAACTTCGGTCTCGCCCACGGAAAAGAATTATAGAACTTGAGGATCAACTACGCGGGAAACTCTATGATGCAAAGGGTCATTACACTCCCAAGAACAAACGAAAGAATGATTGCGCGAGCAGTGTCAGATGATTATCGGTATGTTCCACCTTTGAGGCAGAAAAATGTCGATAAATGTGACGAAATCAAGTCTCCCTGAGTTGGAGAAATACGTAGGATATTTGAAAAAAATATGGTCTACTAAATGGCTAACGAACGATGGCGAGTTTGTCCAATTACTAGAAAGAAAGTTGGAAGAATACCTGAAAATTGAAGACCTAGTGCTTGTCTCAAACGGTACACTGGCCCTTCAGCTTGCTATAAGAGCACTTGACCTCAAGGGAGAGGTCATAACAACTCCCTTTACCTTTGCAGCCACTACGAACGTGATACTATGGGAAGGGTTGACGCCAGTTTTTGCCGACATTGACCCCGAAACGTATAATATTGATCCGAAGGAAGTAGTGAAAAAAATAACGAAGAAAACCAGTGCGATACTTGCGGTACATGTCTATGGTAATCCTTGTTACGTTGGAGACCTTCAGAAAATCGCTAACAAGTACGGCTTGAGACTAATCTACGATGCTGCACATGCCTTTGGCGTTGAATATGAAGATCAGCCCATATCAAATTATGGGGATATATCCACGTTAAGCTTTCACGCTACAAAGGTCTTCAATACCATTGAAGGAGGAGCCGTGGTTGCTAAGGATTCATTTCTGTCTGAAAAGCTACGACTACTGAGAAATCATGGAATCAAATCCGAAGAGGAAGTCGTTGTTCCAGGTATAAATGCAAAAATGAACGAGTTTCAGGCTGCTATGGGCCTCTGCAATCTTGAAAACATCGATGAAAGATTTCAACAGAGAAGAACTATGTACGAATACTACAAGGAAGAATTATCCGAACACGTAAAACTCCAAAGAATAATAGCATCAAAATACAATTACAGTTACATGCCAGTGTGTTTTGAGAATGCTGGAGAAAGGGATCAGATATATTCAGAGCTTGTTAGAAATGGCATCAAGCCGAGAAAATACTTTTATCCCTTGACGGTGAACTTCGATTATTTCAAAGCAAGAAATCTGGATCTAGTGAAGAAATACGACTTAGTGGAAGCCTCTGGTATCTCGAATAGAATATTGTGTCTTCCTTTGTATCCAGACCTAGGAACTGAGAATGTCCGCAGGATAGCTAGGATCATTCACAACAAGATCTGCAATAGATAACAGATTTGAGCGTAGACAACACTTCATCCTGTTCAAGGTTGGCCATAACGAGAACCTCGAAGTCATTTTCTCAGCGCGCGTGAGTTTCTTGTCCTGCACGAGTTTCTCCTAGAACTTACTTCTATAACTCACTTCCAGTGTTGATTTTAAGTCGCGTGCGCATAAGTCTGTTAACAGTGCTATTGGAAGGTAGTAAATTTGAGGGAGACAAAATGAGAAGAAGAATAGTTTATGTTGCCGTTTGTTTGGTTTTCCTCACCTTGTCTATTCTGTCCTCAGGATTTTCTGCTCGCTTTTTACAGTCGGACGGTGCGCTGTTTGGGGCGAGTTCCAACCCTGACGCAAGTGGATGGTTAGCTGGATGGCAATATCGAAAGGAACATGACGTCATAGGTGCGACCGGAGCGGGAACCGGCTATCAAGTTGGAATAAAGACTTACTATGGCCCCGTCTTAAATGCCTCAAACACCGCTGACGCCTCAATTCCCAACGATGGTTATCTCGCCGAAAACATCGTCTACGATTCCAACACTTCAATGTACTGGTGGATTTTTGAAGACCGCTCTTCGTACCCACTTGTAATTGGGATAGCATACGCAACCAGTATCAACGGAACTTGGACAGTTCAGTCAACTCCAGTCATAAGTGAAACTGGACACTACTGCATGGCCCCTTGCATAGCTCAGTTAGGCAGCTACTGGTACATCTATTACGGAAGAGCCGACGGCGAGTCCTACGAGGATGCCGATGTTTGGGTCCAAAAATCGTCCTATGTTAATCAGAGTTACAGCACTTCTGGAATAACCAATCCCGTCTTAGCAAGGGGAAGCACTGGCAGTTGGGATCCAGGCAGGGTTTATGAATCTTACATCTACTTTGAGAACGGCACATACTATTTGTTTTACATGGGACAAGACGGTGGCCGGGGACAAGCCGCAAATGTCAGCACTGTTGAAAGAGTCGGCTATGCCACTTCATCTTCTCCGATAAGTGGATTCGTGAAGTTCTCTGGCAACCCCATATTGCCTGCTGACAACTGGCCGCATGGATGGGATGCTGGGTCAGACCAAGCTGCTGACCCCTTTGTTTTCAAGTATGGCGACACGTACTACGTTGGTGTCAGTGCCGTCTCAATCGGTCATTCGGACACAGGACAAATCGGCTTCTACACCAGCAAGGACTTGGCAACTTTCACTCACTACCGTGGAAACCCTGTTTTGGGTGATGGTGCACCCGGCATTTGGGATGCACAGGCTGTTGCGAGAGGAGCTGTGACGAATTTCAACGGAACGCTTTACTTTTCTCATACAGGACGAGGCATTTCAGACTGGAGATGCGGATTAACCACTCTTACATTTTCTAACCCCGACAACCAAGAACAGGTATTTCTTAACGGTGAATGTCGCATAGACTTCGGAGACATACGGTTTACTGGAAGTGATGGGACAACTCTCTTGAACTATTGGATGGAAAGCGAGATTGACGGTTACCTCGCTAGTTTCTGGGTTCAAGTTGAAGGCGACTTAAGTTTGGCCAACCAGACAATCTATGTTTACTACGGAAACAGTTCAGCAACAACTACAAGCAACGGAAACAACACCTTTCTATTATTTGATGATTTCAACGGAGGTTTAACCAATTGGTCAACAATTTCTGGAACTTGGAACATCGCAAACGGAGACTTAACCATAGAGCCCACGTTGGGCTACAACTACTTGGTCAGCGCAAATTCTGTTGGAACAAATAACATAGCCATCAGAACAAGAATGATGAGCGAACCCGCAGGATACATTCAAGCTCATCCTGGCATAGCTTGGCACGCAAACAATCTCACCGGAACGAACCAAAAAAATGACCAGGTATATTTCAGACCACACCAATACGATTCAAGCGATTGGGCAAACATACAACCAGCAAGCTATTCGAACGGGATTGTGACCTTCCACGACGACAAATTCGGAAGCTATTTCACCTGGAGCACCTGGTACACAATCGAAGTCAGAATTCCCTCATCCGGAAACGTGACGCTCTATGGCAATGACGCTTACTGGTGTGATTGGGGCAACCAACAATACTCCGACGACCACATAGGATTCGTTGCTCACAATTCTGGCCAAGACTACTGGGACTACATCCTCGTCCGAAAGCACGTTAACCCTGAACCGTCACATGGAAACTGGGGAAGCGAAGAAAAGAACACGAACCATTGGCAGATGACCTTTGATTTCCATGACATGGACAGCAACAACATGACCTCCAGAGTCACATGGCAACTCTACAAAGGCACCCAGCTCCTTGACTACCAAGAAGGTGAATACACCCTTCTGGACGATACGTACACGCTGAAAACCATGATAGACTCCTACATCATAGACGTGAGAAATCTCGACACAACAACATACGGCAACAGCACAGTAAACGTCACTCTACAACTAAAGCAGCATCATGCCACGTCCGACGGATACATAGCATTGAACGGCACAATCTCATCCTTAACTATGCAGAGCAAAACAGCCACAAACCTCACTTTCACTCTGTCAGGGTCTCCCAGCAAACTTCTAGTCAAAGTGCCACACAACGCTGAATACATCAAGAAAGACGGACTCTACGCCCAGACGTGGACTTGGGACTATCCACAAAAAGTGATTCTCCTCGATTCCGCAAACGCAACGTACGAGTTCAACTTTCTCAATGTAATTCTTCCAAACAACGTTCCCGACAAACCCTTCAACCCTCAACCACTGAACGGATCTACGGGCACCCCTCTGCCACTGACGCTCTCCGTAAATGTCACGGATCCTGACGGAGACCTTATGAACATCTCTTTCTACCAAACGGAACTTCGAACGCCAGACAACTTTTCAATCATTGTTCTGCCAGACACACAGTTCTACTCTGCAAACATCAATGGCGTCGGTGCAGAGATCTTCGATAACCAAACTCGATGGATCGTCAACAACCTGAACAACATGAGCATCACATTCGTCACACACGTCGGAGACATAGTCGACGACTACACGAGCCTCGTCCAGTGGCAGAACGCGAACTTCAGCATGAGTAGACTGGACGGCGCTGTACCGTGGGCAGTCCTGTCAGGAAACCATGATGGCCTGAACGTTGGAGACCTGAACGAAAACGTGACCAACTACAACACCTACTTCAACTACAGCAGGTTCAGTGACAGAATATGGTACGGAGGCGCATACCAGAACAACAACACGAACAATTACGAACTCTTCTCGGGTGGGAAGGACGACTATCTAATTTTCCACTTCGAGTACCACGCGAACGACGACGTTCTGGTTTGGGCCAACAGCACAATCACCAAATACCCAAACAGAAGAGTGATCGTCACAACCCATGACTACCTGAACACTGACGCAAACAGAACTGCAACCGGCGAGAGGCTCTGGCAGAATTTCGTGAAGCCGCACGCTGACCAAATCTTTCTAGTCCTCTGTGGTCACAACCATGGAGAAGCAAAAAGATCTGATGTAGCGAACGGTCACACCGTGTACCAGATCATGGCAGACTATCAAGAAAATACAAACGGCGGAAACGGCCTGCTCAGAATACTCGAGTTCCACCCAATCGAGGACAAGATCTACGTGAAAACATACTCACCATACCTGAACAGCTATGAAATCGACGCAGACAGCCAGTTTGTCCTAGACTACAACATGACAGGTTCCGAAGCCGCACAGCCATCGCTCATTGGAAAAGTTCTCAATGTTCCAAGCGGCGGAGTAGCATCAGTACCATGGATTGGGCTGAACTACTCAACGACCTATTATTGGTACGCTGTCGCTGATGACTCTCACGGAGGAACAAATCAGTCTGACACTTGGAACTTCACCACCGTCAAGCCCTAAGCAGTTCTAACGTTTTATCCGCGTTACTCTATCGGCGAAAGTAGAGGTAGAAGCCGGCGCGAACTTTCAAAGATGCTTCTGACGTACATCAAGCCCGGGCAATGAATAAGCAAAATCAGGATGGAACTCAACCTTGAGAAGTAAGAAACCACAAACAGAAGTGTATCCCTGTCAATACTATTGCGATGACTTGACTATGGCGACTTTACCTGACAACCGACTCGCCCTGCCATTGCGGAGATATTGGTGGAATCTGAAGAGATACGTCTGGTATGCACGTGTTCTCGGATCTTTCCGTTTTGTTTCAAGAATGCTTCGCTCGACGAGATTGTACGGGTACGCGTCAGGGAAAAAACTGAATACAACTCACGACAGTGTGAAAGGCGAGAATCTGGACTTGAAGACGGATGATTGGGTTGAAGTGCGTTCAGAAAAAGAGATTTTTGATACGTTGGATTCCCAAGGCAAACTCAGGGGACTGCGTTTCACCCCCGAGATGGCACAGTTCTGCGGAAAAAGATTCAGAGTCTACAAGAAACTTGACAAGATACTTCTGGAAGCAACAGGAGAGCTTCGAAGAATAAAGACTCCCACTGTGATATTGGAAGGAGCCGTCTGTGACGGCAGTGCCCATGGAGGATGCGACAGGTCATGCTTTTGTTTCTGGAGAGAAGAATGGCTCAAATGAGTTCAAGTCAGTCCCTAGAACCGCAGTCAAAATGAAGGGCTTGGGGCCTGGCAGTACTCAGCGTAAGTACAAGCTCCACAGGTAGACGATACACATTACACATGATCATAATGCTCAATGTAGGCTCAATAGACAAAGCCTGGTGGATTGGTTTCAATCAGGTAGGAAGGTTAAGGGATACACATGATAATCCCTCATTCGAGACCCACAATCGAACAAGACGACATAGAAGCCGTCTCCAAAACCCTGGCTTCAGGCTGCGTTGCTCAAGGCGAAAAAGTCAAAGAATTCGAAAACCAAGTCGCGCGTTTCATCGGCGTCAAGCACGCTGCTGCATGTTCATCGGGCACTGCAGCTCTCCATCTTGCGTTGCTCAGCCTCAAAGCAAACAACAAAGACGAAATCATCATGCCAAGCTACGTGTGCTCCTCGCCCTACTTTGCAACTATACACGCCGGAGCCAAACCCAAGATCGTTGACATTGACTCCAAGGACCTCAACATTTGCGCCAAAACCGCAAAAAAACACGTAACCTTCAAAACCAAGGCGATAATTACTCCTCACATGTTCGGCAACCCCGCAGAACTGGACGAACTGCTCAACCTAGGAGTATCCATCATAGAAGATTGTGCCCAAGCGCTTGGGGCAGAATACAACAAGAGAAGAGTCGGAAGTCTCGGCGACCTGTCAGTCTTCTCATTCTACGCAACAAAAATGATCACGACCGGCGAAGGCGGCATGGTCCTTACCAACAACAGCGAATATCACCACAGGATCATTGAAGCCAGAGACTACGACAAGAAACCGCTAACCCCTACAAAGTACAATTACAAGATGACAGATTTCCAAGCAGCGCTAGGCCTGAGCCAACTCAAGAAACTTCACGGATTCATCAACCGAAGAAGAAAAATCGCCTCACACTACACTAGTCAACTGTCCGATCACGTCCTTGCAGCGCCCACCGAGCACACCCACAAAACAACAGTTTACTATAGATACGTGGTCATGGTTGACAAGCTTGACGAAATCCAAAGAAAGGCAAAAGAAAAAGGCGTCAAATGCGAAAAGCCCGTGTGGAAACCTCTCCACAAAGACCTGCCCAACCTCAAATGCCCAAACTCAGACTACGCACATGCCCATGCACTTTCGATTCCCATCTACCCAAGCCTCAGCGAAGAAGAGGTTGAACACGTTACAAGAACTCTTAAAGCCCTGTTTAAGAAGCATTTGTCTTCGTGAGCCATCACAACAATATTATTATTGATACATTGCGTGTGTGAAGGGCACGAATTATCTTTGTGAGATTATGAAGAACACTTCCTCGCATACCCGTTTAGGAATATCAAAGGCAATTCGCGAAAGTCCAGCTTCCAGAATAAACTGGGTTCTTCGTATACTGCCCACTAATCGTTTTGCGCCAGAATATATTCAACTTGAGTCTACGACAAAATGCAACATGAAATGCAAGACGTGCATAAGGTCGGAAAAAGAGAATTATGACATGGATTTTGGCCTGTTCAAGTCTATAATTGACCAGTTACGGTGGTCAAGATTCGGGACCCAGCAAGTAGACCTTACAGGAGTTGGAGAACCTCTTCTGAACCCTAGCTTGGTTTCCATGGTTGAATACGCCAAGAGGGGAGGCTTCAAAGTGGGCTTCACCAGCAACCTTACTACCATGAATGAATGCATGGCAGAGAAGCTCATCAACGCGAACCTCGACTATCTGTACGTCTCATTCGACGGTGCCACAAAAAAGACCTTCGAAAAACTAAGAGTCGGCGCAAACTTCGAAAAAGTGATCGCCAACATAGAGATGTTTCTGAAGAAAAGGAATGAAAAGAACAAGCCACTGCCAATAGTCAAACTGACAGTCACCATTTCTCACGACAACTCTGAAGAAATCTCAGGCCTCATCAAAATCGCCGAAGACCTCAAGGTGAACAGCATCAACTTCAACAGGCAAATCATACCTGAAAAAGAAAATGGGAAACAGGAGTTCCGCGTCATTTCGGTTTGGAAACAAAGGGCAAGAGCAAACGTCGAAATAGGAAGAATGGCCATTACACTCAAGAAACCTCAGCCATGCGTAGCCCTCAAAGGATGCTACATAACCTATGACGGGAAAGTCCTGCCCTGCAACAGCCTCATACAAATCCTTCCGCGCAGAGAATACTACCGAGCCCAAGTCGGCGACCTGAAACAGAACACTCTTCATGAAATATGGTTCTCCAAGAACTACCGAATGTTCAGAACTCATCTCGCACTTGGCAGACGACCATTCTTCTGCAACTATTGCCCACGAATTTACCAAATGTAATCGACCTATAAGCGCGCGCTATAATTGCACAATAGGCATGGAAGCGCACGCATCACTCCTTCGGAAAAGCGTTGAGAGAAACCATCGACTGGTGCGTCCGCAACGAGTCATGGTGGAAACCGCTAGCAACAGAACAGATCCTAAGTCCGACACCCTGGAAGAAAAAGTGAACCTATTGAAGCTCCTAGTAACAGGTGCAAGCGGCTTACTCGGCACAAAACTGTGCCAGATAGCCCTTGGAAGAAATCATGGAGTCTACGCCGCTTACAACCAGAACAGGCCACTGTATGGAACCCCAGTAGAATTCAACATTCTCGACCTGGACGCTGAGCAGCGGGCCCTCGACAAGATAAAGCCTGATGCAGTAGTCCATGCTGCCGCGTTAACAGACGTAGACACATGCGAGCTCGAAAAAGGACTAGCCTGGAAAACGAATGTTGAAGCTACAGAAAACCTCGTAAGACTGTGCAAGAAACGTGATGCTTATCTCGTTTACGTGTCCACAGACTACGTTTTCAACGGAGAAAGGGGAATGTACAAGGAAACAGACACGCCCTCTCCAATCAACTATTACGGACTAACAAAACTGAAAGGTGAAGAAGCCGTTCGAGCCCTGGACGACTACTGCATCGCTCGGGGCAGCGTTACTTACGGCTCGACACCGGCAACTGGAAAAACTAACTTTACATTATGGCTAATGGACAAGCTCAGGAAAAAGGAGGAAGTCAAGATCATAACCGACCAGTGGAATTCACCGACACTAAACATCAGCATGGCAGAAATGATAATTGAGACACTGGAAAAGAGGATAAATGGAACCTTCCATTTGGCAGGAGCAACCCGCCTCAGCAGATACGAATTCGCCCAACATGTCGCCGAAACCTTCAACCTCGACTCAAAATACATAAAACCCGTCAAATCAAAGCAAATCAAATGGCTCGCCAGGAGACCTAAAGACTCATCGCTAGACGTAAGAAAAGCAAAACAAACACTCACCATCAAACCACTAGAGATACACGAAGCACTCAAGAAAATGAAAAAGGACAAAGTTCCTATCTCATCTTTGCCCCGCTAATCAAATCAACACACGCAGATATATGAATGCCGAAAACACAAGTTCCAGCCTCATCTCAGGAAAGAGACTACTGCAAAAAACAGCGCGCGCGATCGATAGAAGGACGTCTCTTGTGTTAACCAACTATGCTGACGTGACAGTTGCTGAGGCTAAAGCTATGATAGACTCTGATCTTCACTTGGTAGTCTTGGACGTTAGAACCATGGCCGAATATGGCCTAGCGCATTTAAGAAGTGCGAAGCTTATTCCCGTGGGTGAACTTGTGAAGAAACAGAATGAATTGAACAAGTCCGAAAAAATCTTGGTATATTGCCGGCTGGGCGTGAGAAGCAGGAGGGCAAGCAAGATTCTCGCTGACAGCAACTTCCATCACGTTCATAACATGCTTGGCGGGATAACTGCGTGGATAGAGGCAGGATTTCCCGTGTATCCACAGCAATCTTCATTCAAACAAGCCATAGTTCGTCTGCGTGCGCGATTTCGTCGATTACCTTTTGAAATTTACTATTAATAATTCATAGCCATGTTTTCGTGCCCTAACATCGTGAAATGCCAGCTTCACACGGCGCGCGCGAAAACGATGGAAACCAGTCTGTGGGGAACTCGAACACGACGCACAACCAATACCTCAGATAGCAGTACCCGAGAACTCATTTGGCATAATAGGTTCAACAACTGCCCTAGTCGCAGGTACCTGTGCACATGCGGTAGTTGCGAGGAGGAAATAGTCCACCGACGTCTGCACTGCTCTTTTGCCACGTTTTTGATTCTTCTCCATGGGAACAACTCTTAAGAGTCACATTTCAACCGAAACTAGTAGACAATCACCAAAGACCATCTGACAAGACATGGCCATCGGCCCGCCAAGTCCGAGCGCACGATTGTCTCAAGGGTCTGCCCATGCAGAATACGAAAAATGCCCCATTTCATAGATACGCCTTCCTCACAGATCCCAGCAACCTAACCCTAGCTCTGAAAGTGGCAACACTGACCATCGCAGCTGCCGTGCTGTACTTCCAAGATTTGCGCATGATTTTCAACAACGCCTTAAACGACGAAGCAGCAAGCTACATACTGCTCGTACCAGTAATCTTCGTTTACCTGATCTACCGCAAAAGAAAGATGCTGAGAGCCGCCATCTCTGCAGACAACAGCCAAAGAACAGTGAAGCAATATGCACTCATCAGCGGCATCCTCTTGTGCGCCACGGCCGTCATCCTTTACTGGCAAGGATCTTCAACATTCACCCCACTAGAATACCACATCCTGACCCTGCCAATTTTCACAGCAGGACTCATGCTCGTTCTATTCAACCCGCAAACCCTGCGCCAAGCAATATTTCCAATAATCTTCCTGGCCTTCCTCACTCCGCCACCTTCCGAAATAGTCCAACGTGTAGGCTCAGCGCTCAGCGTGATCAGCACCGAAGCCGCAAACGCTATAGTCAATCTTTTTGGTTTGCACTCAACCGTCATCAGCGAATCTGGCACCCCGGCAATACAGATAATTCGCCCGGACAACACTTCAATGTCCTTCACCGTGGATATCGCCTGCTCAGGCATATACAGCCTCATAGGCTTCGTCATATTCGCCGCCTTCATCGCCTACATAGTCCGAGACAGAATATGGAAAAAAATCACCCTCTTCGCCATCGGCTTCCCACTAATCTACCTACTAAACATATTCCGCATCACGCTAACGGTTCTCATCGGCTACCAATGGGGCACAGTAGCCTACGACATATTCCACCTCCTAGGAGGATGGATCCTCATATTCCTAGGCACACTCATACTCCTAGCAGTAGCAGAAAAAGCCCTCAAAACTCAAATATTCGCAAAAAAAACTTCAAGCACTTGCCCAGACTGCAGTAAGTCAGCCGAGAAGAGAGCCTATTGTGACACGTGTGGCAAGCTCTTGAAGCACTCGGCATTTCGCTTGCGAGCTAGCGATGCAGCGAAAATCGCTGCCATAGTCGTAACCGTAATCCTTCTAATGTCTATTCAGGCTCCAGTTTTCGCGTTGACGCAGGGACCAGCGCAAATCCTGATCCAAACCCCCACAGGGCAACAAGGGAACACCCAGATTTTTCCCCTAATCTCAGGATACACAACCCAGTTCCTGTACCGCGACACTCTTTTCGAAAACGAGTCAGGACAGGACGTTTCACTCGTCTACTCGTACCTGCCAGAAAACCAAGACAAAGAAACAGTTTACGTGGCACTTGAAATAGCTCAGACAACAGGACCTTTGCACCGTTGGGAAGTCTGCGTCACATGGCCTGAAACCCATGGATCACAGGCTTATGCAACACAACTAGACCTCAGAGACGTTACAATACTTCAAAACCCACCTATCGTCGCAAGATACTTTGCCTTCCAATACACAAGCGACAGCCAAACTCAACTCGTGCTCTACTGGTACGCGAGCGCAATTCTCACCATAAACAACAGCACAGAGCAAAAACAGGTGAAGATAAGCCTCCTAACCTACCCAGAAAACCCTGACGACATTGCGAGAGTTGAAGACCAGCTCCTGCCCATTGCAGCCGCAATAGCAGAGTATTGGCAACCCATCAAAACATGGACCGCAGTTGCCTTGACAATTTCTCAGAACGGCATAGCCCTAGCAGAAACCACAACAGCATTTCTAGCAGTCACCGTCGTCTTCTACTTCTTCGAAAACAGACAAAAAAGAAAAGCCAACACCATCGCCTACGGCAAACTTTCGAACACCGACCAGAAACTTGTGAACACAATCCGGAAAATGCAGAAAGAAAAAACACTGCCAACACTGAACAAACTACAAGCAGCCTTCCAACAGGAAACCGGTCAGCCCATCGACGTGCAGCAGCTTGAACAAAAACTTGCCGAACTAGGAAAAATCGGCATAATCAAGACCTTGACAGCCAACGTTCAAGACGAACCCGCACAAACGTGGAAAACACAAATAACCTTCCCAACAAAACAATAGTAAACAACAGCCGCAAGGAGAACGCGAATGCCAACCAGCCCCAAATCCTCAATCAAGATAAACGTCAGGCTCAACCTGTCGAGAGCTTCAGGAATACTCCTGCTCATCCTCGGCGCCGCATCCCTAATCACGTCAATCATCTACGTTTCCCAAATCCCCGCATTCATAGGCCTAGGCCTAGTCTTCTGGGGAACAATCTTAACCTACATACGAACAGGAGAATACGTAAAAGAAACAGTCCTAGACGCAACCGCAACGTCCCTGCTCGCAAGCCTCGAACAGACACTCAAAGAACTTGACTTCAAAGGACAACCCGTCTACCTCCCCCCAAAATACCTCAACAACCCAGAGACCACAAAAGCCTACATACCTAAACTGAAAAGTGGAAAACTGCCAACACCCGAGCAAACCCAAAAACTCGAAACACAACCCTACACCAGAACAGCCCAGGGCATAATGCTCACACCGCCCGGAGCCGAACTCACAAAACTTTTCGAAAACACACTGGACACCAGCTTCACAAGAGTCAACCTGAACTACCTGCAAGAAAACCTTCCCCGACTCCTCATCGAAAACCTCGAAATCGCCTCAAACGTCGAAATGCAAACAGGAACCAGCACAACCTCAACCCCCCTCGACAACATAACAACCCAAATCGCCGTCGCACACGACAAAATCAACGTCAAAATAACATCAACCGCATACAAAAACACAACAAAAGAACTCGCACAACCAACCAGCATCATCGCGGCCCTCGGCTCACCACTGACCAGCGCCATCGCATGCGCCATCGCCAAAGCCTCGGGCAAACCCACCGTCATAGAAACCCAGCAAGCCAGCGAAGACGGCGAAACCGTCCAAGTCGAATATCGCATGCTTGAGGAGGAGTAACCCGAAACCATGAATTTTCCACTGAGCATCTGGGACGTAAGCCTCCTCTTCGCCGTAACCGCCATAGTCCTCCTCATAACCTCGGAACTCCTCAGCCCCTACTACGGCAAAATAAACCTGAAAATAAGCAGAAAACGACTAAGAACCTCTGCACTAACCTTCTCAACCCTCTTCCTCACAACAGTGGCAATAAGAATCGTGACAATAATACTCAACATCTAAAAAACAGAAAAAAACCACACAAACAACCCGTTCAACAGCAAAAGCATCTTCCAGCAACGTCTCATGCGGTAGAGGAATAATATATAATCTTTTTACATACCCCCTTAAATAGACTAGCGACTTCCAACCCTTCAGGAGACAAGGACAATGACTTCAAAAAAGACCAACACAACCAGATCATCAATCGTCATTCCCCTCACGCTTATGACCTTCCTGTTTCTAGTTTCACCCGCGTTCGCCGGAGGCGGCGGAGGCCACCTATGGTTCTACAGTCAAGACCCATCAACGCTTCCGGGTCCTCAACCCCTGCCAGACCCGCAAAGCTACGACCCACACTATGTGAACGTAAACCCTGACCCTTGGCTGACTCAAAGCGTCGCCGTTCCATCTGGAAACTGGAGTAGCCCGTTCATGATATGGCTCGGATGCGCCCAGAAGAACTCAACCAACACCAAACTGGTCGTTTCAATCAACAAGGCCGCAAACACTTCGATCCAATCAATCCTCGTCAACGGAACCGCAATCGGCACATGGAACACATCGGGCACCCCACCCGCAGACCTTGCGCCACACGGTATCTTCAACTCCGCAGAATTCTTCGGCTACGCCGAAGCACCACTTGGAAACCTGTACTCGCCACCGGGAACCCCATACAAGACAGCAATCAACATAACGATCATACTCAGAAATGGTGCCACGTCTTCAGCGGATGCGAAAGTACACTTCGACGCGTACGGATACACTGAAGAAGGCAACTTCATCTTCAACCCATACTCACACGACTTAAACTTGGTCACACCCGAACCCGCAACCATATTCGCCGTAACAGCATCACTCATCGGCCTAGCCCTCTTCGCATACAAACGCAAAAACAACCCAACCCTAAACGTGAAAACACCAGCATAACCCAACTTTTTCCAACCTCCTAACACCTGCCACACCCAAACATCAACAACCGATCTGCCCAGAACACGACAGACGAAACAACACTCCCTCCAGCCAACCCATATATACCAACACGCAACACTCGTTTTCAGAAGGCACACCAGCTTTGACAAGTCAACCTGAACACCAAGACCTCAGCACAACCATACTGCAGATCGTCAGAGAAAAGAAACCCGAAACCGTCAACCAACTCGCCCGACTCGTCAAAGAAACAAGCCCCGCGTCAAAACAGGAAATCCTCAACAAGATCATACAGCTGCAAAACGACGGCAAACTCAAACTCACTGTCCCACCCACATACGTGCCCGTGAGCCTCAAGGCCTACTTGAAAACCTACGACGCCGCATGGTACTGCATCACCGTCGCACTAACATTGGCAACGATTGCCGCTGTGTTCACTATCCCCGAAGACCTGCAGCCATACATAGTCATCCGCTACGTCCTCGGCACAATCTTCATCTTCTGGCTCCCAGGCTACACCTTCATCAAAGCCCTATTCCCACAAACACCAACTCACAAACCTGGAACAGGACTAACCCACACCGTCCAAAACCTCGACACAATCGAACGCATCGCATTAAGCATAGGCCTAAGCCTAGCACTCGTCCCCATAGTAGGCCTCCTCCTCAACTACACGCCCTGGGGCATACGCCTCGCGCCCATAACCCTCAGCCTCACGGCACTGACACTAACCTTCGCCACAGCAGCACTACTAAGAGAAAACCAAACCCGCAGAAAGCACGCGGGCGAATTAAATAATTCCTGATTCAGGTCCGGAGAACTCGATCTCATTCTGTTGAAACCATTAGGCCCCTGAGACCGCATTCTGTGAAATGTAGCCTACTGCAAATCTAAGACAATAATTTAATCGGCCCGCGCGCGCAAGTCAATCTCAACCCCGAAACAAGAGCCATTCATAGAAGACTGTTATAGAAGATTCTTCTACATGAGCACCTGCGAGTAGGAAATGCCTCGCAGCAATCTTGGTAATGGCGCAGGCACTTCAAGAAACCTTTTCCTTAAGCATTCAAGCGAGAAGGAGAAAGGCTCATTCATCACTCT
The DNA here is from genome assembly GCA_041500785.1 of Bathyarchaeia archaeon. Lineage (GTDB taxonomy): Archaea > Thermoproteota > Bathyarchaeia > Bathyarchaeales > Bathycorpusculaceae > JBGQMW01. The sequence goes on along the minus strand of JBGQMW010000011.1, from coordinate 27,849 downwards.
TACACCGCAGAAGGCAGTTCAACCCGCCGAAAGCCGTCTTACAAGACCGCTCTAGAAATTCGTTGAGAGCGATGAAAGAATGGGTATGTCAAATGCAAACGCTGAAGACTGCAGAAACCCGTATCAAAAAGGGTCTTGGAGAAGCGTAAGAGCTGGAAACCGAAAACAAAGAAATGCTGACCGCTTCGTGTTTCGGGACCTTGTATAGAAGTTCCTATGTATAGAAGTTCCTATTCTTGTTGTGTCAGAAAGTAGTCGTTAACGATTTTGTCGGTTAGTGAGTATTTTCCCTTGTTCTTCTCGATTAGGTCGTATTTTTCCAGCTCTTGAAGGTAGAAAGGAAGGCTGGATAGCTTCACTCTTACCTGTTTTGCGATTTGAGAGGCCGAATTCTTTCCTCGGGAAATTGCTTGGAGGATCCGCATCAACCTCACCTCTTTTGTTGACGAGCCCAAATCTTCCTTCAAAATGTAGTTGACGTACAGGTTAAGGGCACCTGAGGTACTTGTGAGAATCCTCAAGTATGTTTCTGTGAGGCTTTCCCCGGATCTCCTGTTTTCTGCCAGCATTATGAGATAGTAGGGATGGCCGCCCACGAGTTGCCATGCACTTTCTGCTTCTTTCCGGCTGCATTCGGCAGTCTGCATAAACAGCTCAACTGCGTATTCTTCAGCGAGCGGACTTATCTCCATGATTATGAAATGTCCGAACAGGGGGCTTTCACCCTTTCCCAACACATCTCTCATGAAGTGGACCCTCGATCCGCTCACGACGTACTCGACGTTTTCCCGGTTCTCAAGCACGCTTCTGAACAATTCAGTTATCGCCCCAAGCTTGGAATATCGTTTAAACTCGATAAGACTTGGAAACTCGTCTATGATTATCACAATTCGTCTGCCGCTCTTCTCTGACACTTCGTTTGCGTAGTCGAAAGCCAGCAGGAAGAGACTGCGGTAATCCTCAGTCTCCTTCAGTTCAGGGCGAATCTGGATTGAGAATTGCCCCTTTTCATCCACTGACGGCTCCAGAGTCAGGCTTAGCTTCTTGAGTTTTTTCAATGTTTTTATCAGGTTGCCGAGAGTGACTTGGGCCTTTTCTATCTTGCCAAGCTCTTTAGCATACGCGTTTGTTATCTGCGACATCACGTTTTGCGCAAAATCATAGGGTGAGAACTTGTAAACCGAAAGGTCCACATAGACAGTTATTATTCTCTTTCTCTGAAGCTCTTCTCTGACTTTCAGGAGTATGGTTGTTTTTCCGATTCTTCTCGGACCTATCAGGGCGAAGTTAACGTGTTTTGATGGATTTGAAAGACTGCCGACAAGTTTCACGACTTCCTCTTCTCTGTCTATAATCTCCTTCCGAGGCTTTCCTACAGTCATATTCAGGCCCGAAAGCGGATATAGAAGCTTCTATATATATGAGTTTCTATACAATCGCGCTATGAAGTAACCCGCGTTCAAGCAGCCAAACTGATGCGCCGGCAGTTCAAAATGGACTCAGAGTGGGTTTGAAAGTTATTTTTCCTTTATCAGCTTCAAGAATTCCTCTTTTGTTAAGCCTGCCTCTGCGATGATTTCCATCAATAACCCTCTTTTTATCTCCTTGTGCTTTGGAACTGGCACCACATATTCGTTTTTGAGGAGGATCAGATGGCTTCCCTTTTGTCGGGCAACCTGAAAACCAGCGCGCTTGTGAGGGCTTTACAACTTCGCCAAGAATGTAGAGGGAGCTTCGACAATTACTTCAGCCTTTTCTCCTTTGATCTTGCTGCCCCAAAGTTTTGCTTCAACTTCCAAGTAGCCTTCTATGGCTTCCCTGATGTTTTTTAAGGCTTCTTCCCTTGTTTCGCCTTGAGTGGCGACTGGGAGCTCCCCACATTTAACTATGAAGCCGCCTTCCCCTGCAGGTTCCAAGAAGACAGTGAACTTGCGAGCAACCATGAAATCGCCAACAACACAATATTCGTGACAACAATATGAACCTGTCTGCAACCTATGCCTGACAATTACACGCGAGAAGTTGTGTGTATCGTGAGTGATCATTCTTACATAGTTTACTGCTGGAAGCAGTACTAGCGCGTGCGGAGCATGACACACGCCAATGTAAGGCAACAAGCGTTGTTGGCAGCCAAAATCCAGAACCTCCAACATACTTATTAATGTAAGGCGTCACATGTTTCTGCGGGTGAAATTGACTTTGGCAGAAACAGTTACCGTCACTTCCAAGGGCCAGGTGACCATTCCTTCAAGGCTGAGAAAAGAACTGAGAATACTGGAAGGAGAGAAACTCCTGATTGTCCGCGAGGGAAACGCCATCAAAATCATTCCAGTACCCAAACTGTCCAGGTTAGCCGGCGTGGACGAGGAAGTGTTCCGTGGCAGAAAGCCTTCAGAAGAAATTGAGACCATGAGAAAGGAGTGGTCGAAAGAATTTGACAAACGAACCCAGCAAACCTAAGGTCGTCCTGGACACAAAACCCTTCATCAAACTTTTCGCAAAGGAAGAAGGATGGGAAACCGTTCAGAAAATCCTCTCCAAAATCGAAGATAACGAAATCGAGGCGACTATCAGCGTGGTCACACTCACAGAAATCTACCTCAAGTATCTGCACGAGAAAAGACCCGACCTGGCCAAAACCAGAACTGAAGAACTCAGGTACGCCATATACCTCAAGAAGCTAGAAATAGACGAAGAAGCCGCCGTCAAAGCCGGCGAATTCAAAGGCAAATACAACATTCCCATAGCTGACGCCTTCATAGCAGCCGCCGCATACTTTGAAGCATCAACCATAATCAGCGACGACCCAGACTTCAAAGGAATACCCGAAATCAAAGCCCTGACCGAAAAAGAGTTCATCTCACACCCGCCAAGATAGCGCGCTGGCTAGTCGAGACTGTGTGAAAACTCAAATCCGGCTCAGAAATTGCGTCTTATATGTATACAGCAAGTCTCAGAGCCAGACTTGTAATCATAAAACTAGCAATTTTCTGAAACCAAACCGAGTTTTCAGCGCACGCGCCCGCGCGTCAGCCAGAAGATTAGGCGACTTGGACTAGAAGTAGTAGAACAAGATCGTAGCGTTTGTTCTACTACTTCCAAGTTGATCCTGCCTAAGGAACTTCGCGCGCTAGAACCTCATTAGGACACTTTGGAACAGTAATCTTCATAAGTAACCCGAGACACCGTATGTGTAGGTGACCAAAGATGGGTGAACAAACAAAGGTGCTCCAGAAAGGCAAAATCACCATCCCAGCCAATATCAGGCGAAAATTGGGAATCAACGAAGGTGACTGCATAGAACTACAAATAATAGGCAACAGACTCATCATTTTCCCACCAAACACCGTCCCCAACCCAACTGAACTCCTCTCCGGACTCGCAGAAGGAACCCAAATCGCAGAACCAGTGAAACAGGAATTAAGAAGGGCAGCAGCGGCCAGAATGAAAAAGAAAGCATCGAGGGCCCTGCAATGAGGTTCGTTGACGCCAACGTCTTCATCTACGTCCTAGTGAAATCCCCCGAAAAAGACTACCAAATCTCACAAAGAATTCTCAGGAGAATCGAAAACGGCGAAGAAACCGCCACAAGCCTCGCAGTCATCCAAGAAGTCGTCGACTGGCTAGAATACAACAACCGAAAAAAAGAGGCCCGAAGCTTCCTCACAGCGGCCAACTCGTACCTGACCATGAACAAACTCAACACCACATGGAACGACTTCCTCACCGCATTGGACGACATGGACGAACACAACATAGACTTCGTTGACGCATTAACACTGCAAACGATGAAGAAGAACAAAATAAACGAAATATACTCAAACGACAAGGACTTCGACAGAGTCAAATCGATAGAAAGAATCTGGGAATGAACCGCCGCGCGCGCGAACTAATCGAAAGATACATTTCTATCATGATTGCACGCTGAGCATTCTTGACTGTTCTGAAAAACGTGCGTTAACAGCGAATTGCCAAAGAATCCTATTGGGCAACTTGACCTAACAGTACCCGCCCAGCTGCCAACAAGCCCACTCTCAAGACAGCAACGCAAAAACAGTCATCCCCACAAACCTGAACTCCAATCCATATTCAAAATTCATAAACACAATAACCCTCCGCCGCGCAGATCCGCTCTTCACGGTGGACACACATGCGCAAACGCTCACTCATCCTTCTCCTCTTCCCCATCATCCTCGTCCTCTGGACAATCGGCTGGACCTTCCTCTGGGCCGGCGAAAAACAAACCAGCCAAAAACAAAAAACCCAAGACAACATCCACATAACCGTACACCTCCCCGAACAAAAACAAAAAATCCCCCAGTAACCCCTCTTTTCCCCCAAACAGCCCGGCCCACCAGACTCGCCCCCTCTTTTTGTAGGCAAAACAAACCCCGGCCAGCGCAAGCCCCAAAACACCCGACAAGCAACCAAAAGAGCTCCTTTTTCAACTGTTTCAACCAACCCCGCCAAACTTTTTCTAAACAATACAAAAAAGGACCAGCGAAGCCCCTGCATCTATGATCCGAACACAGAAACAAAAACCAACAAGACAACTCTGAACAGAAACCGCCAGAAGAAAGCAGAGGAAGAAGAAGACGACGTTTGGCTGGTCAATGGACGTTTTTATTAGTGGTGAATCCAAAGCGGTAGAGCGCGGAGAGAATACACAAGCGCCGTTCAGGATCCGTGCCTGTTGAACACATATGCATAATCTTTATAGCCCCTCCAGACTCATACTACAGAACAGGCACATGTACAGCCTAAGACATATTGTATCATCGTAAAACCCCACAACAGTACAACACGTAGACAGGACCCCACAAAAATGAACAAACAAGCCCTCCTCCCCATAACAGTCATCCTCACTCTACTGGCCACACTGCCTCTCATCACAAACGCACTCACCACACAAACAGCAGCCAAAACAACGGTGACAATAAACACAAACGGAGACCTCGCACTGTCAGACCAAGAAAACCGCGACACATGGAACCCCCACACGTGCGGCTTCACACAGGCAACACGGGCAACCGCAACATTCGCAAACAACACCTGCACAATAAGCCTGAACAAAACCACCTCTGAACCAGGCCACATCGCAACAGGCGCATGGTGGACAACAAACTTTCAAACCCGCCAAAAACCCGCCCTCCTCAACACTCACGTCCAAGCAACCTTCCAAGCCTGCCTAACACAGGCCACATACCAGCCGCCAAACGAATGGCTCCGCATCGCCCTCGCAACAGCAACACAACGCGCAGACGGCACAGTCGTATACACTGAACTAGACTTCTACGACACACCCAACACCCAAAACCACCCCACAGGCAACATCAACCAAGGCGGAGACATCATCTACCAAGCCGGCGACGTCGTCGAATACAAAACAGACCAAATCCCACTGAACACATGGAAAACATACACACTAGACCTAACAGCAAACATAAACCAAGCATGGACAATCAAACAGGGCGACAGACTCGAAAGCGTCTACATAGTCATCGAAACCGCAGACACCCCCACACAAGTCACCCTCCAAATCCGAAACCTCTGGATCACCCAAACCGCATGAACACGCTTTATGTAGGAATCGTATAGACGATTATTCCTTCAACCTTTTTATACGACCAGACAACTCTCTATATCGTGAAAGGGGAAGTAAACATGAAGAAATCAGCCATAATTCTAACCCTAATAGCAACACTAGCAGTGTTCACACTTATCGCAGCCGCACAGGCACAGGTCACGGCATCAATCCAAGTCAAAGACCAATACGGCATCGTGCTCAACGACCAAACCGTCGAAATCAACACAAAAATCAAAATCTACGGCACATACCAGGACCTCGGAAGCGGCACGCCAGCCACGTACATAATGAGCATCTACCTCGACACTGGCTCAGGCTTCAACCTCATAGCCAGCTGGACAGGCATCGTCCAAAGCGGCAACACCGCCGAAAGCCCACAATACACGCTCAACCAACTCGGTACCTATGAATTCCGCTTCAGCGTAACCTCAGGCGCCATGATCAGCTGCTTCGAAAAAGCCCAAGCACGCACAACCATAAACCTCGTTACGCCAGAACCCGCCACGCTCGCCGCACTAACAATGGGTCTCGGAGCACTCGGACTATTCGCATTCAAGAAAAGGCGAACAAAGTAACCCCATTTTTAGGGAACAAAACACTTCAAAACGGCACCGCTAGACGGGTCACTACCTACTAGGGCGTTGACTTTCTCAACAGCAGCTTCCGCACTCAACTTTTCATCACACAAACACCGTGTCAGCGCAAGCGCTGCATCGTCCGAATGCGAAAGCAACACAGGCCCCGACCAACCTACAAACGCACGGGCACCCTGATCCAGAAACTCTTCAGCCAAAACCTCGTCCACCCCGCTCTCACAACCCATCGCCACAACAGCCGACCCGTTAAACTTGCCAGTCATCAAACGCTTAACAAACCCCCAATTAACCCCGAACACGCTCTCGTTTCCCTCATCCGGAAAACATTGTCTCACTAACCCAAACCCTCGCTCGTCCATATACTTCCCACTTGAGTAATTCTCACCCGTAAACAAGTAAACCTCACCGTTAACAGCCACCGCACTGTGCATCCTCAACAACACAACCCTATAACCTCCTGGAAGATTCTTCAAAGAATCAACCGTAACCGCACTCCCAGAAAACACGTCCACCCGAAAACCCTCACCCTCCAAAACCCCACTGACCTCTTCAACAAAACTGGCATTCGAACCGTCCAAACTCAAAGCATCCACAACCGCCGCCCTAGCCACACCACTATCATTGCTCCCAGCGTCCACGTCATTCCGTTGACTCTGCTGAGGCCCCAAACCGCCACTGGAAAACCGCGTTACAGCAAAAAACCCGCCGACCACAACTAAACAGCACAGAACACCCAAAAAAACCGCAGTCACTGCCAAGCGTTGCCTGCGCCTCGACGCAGCAAGTTCTCTGCGAACACTCTTGCCAGCAACACGGACTCGAAGCATACCCTGCCCTAACCACTCAGCAAGCGCAACCGCTTGGCAGCCGGGACCCCCACAGCTCCCACCAGAACCACCCCTGAAAAAGCAAAGTACGCAATCAGCTGGCCCGTCCAGTCCGCTACGTGTCCGCCTACAACATAATCAAGATAAATGTACACGTCAATGTGGCATTCGTTATTCGTATAATTGTCGTCCTTCCAATCCACAATTTGGAACGTCACAGCCACACCGTTCCCAGCACGATGAATAGTGTAAGTATGGTTAGTCTCGCCATCACTGAACGCGCCCCAATTCACATCCTGCCCACTGACCCGCAAAAACGAATGATTGTCAGGACACGGAAAATAAACACCGCCCCAGAACACATTACTCGTCCAATTATTCGTCCAGTACATAGCATCCGCAGCAAACCCCTCCTCAACATCCCACTCCCACGGATTCATAGCAACAATCCTGTAATACCCGCCAGTCTGCAGCACCGGCCCAGTCACCACAGCCCCCGTGCTGGAAGACACCTGCCCTTGCCAAACAAGCGTAGGCGCACCCAACACAGGCGTCGCAGCAACCGCCAAAACAATAATACCCAATAGAACAGAAACAAGCACGAAGACACATGCGCGAAGCTTCAACCCGTAACACATCCTACAAAACCAACACTCTCCACTGTTCCCGTATATAGAATTTTTGGCCCGCCTCAAGGCCAGCCTACAGCTCGGAGCCGATGATCACAGTGTCAAAACTGAAACTGGCAATCCCGCTGATGCTAGAGGACACGTTAAGCGACAGCGTAGCCAAAGTCACGTTTCCCACCGCAAGCGTCTGCCCCTCCCTGTTCCAGCTCAAACTCATGTATGATGAAGCGTTAACGGGACTCCAATTCTGTGAAGTGAGACCCAGCCTGACCGCAAGATTGCCTTCGTTACGCACATAAAACGACACGTTCGCAACAGTCCCAGGCGACAACATTCCCCAATCAATCGAGGTCGTCGCGTTCGTGCATATGCTGTTCCAGTAAGCGCCCACGTTCACCGTCTTAACGGCGCCGTGACTCTGAACCGTCCGATTGCTTGAAAGTAACCCTAACGTGGTCAGCACGGAAGCCCCGACCACAACTAGAACGCCTAAAACCGTTAAAGCAACAACCCCATGCGAAACTTGAACTGCCAAACTGAATCACTTAACAAAACAGTGAATCTGAACTCTTAATAAACATTATTGTCTACATGTACGACACAGATACACAACAAACCGACTAGGCTGCCCCAGCCTCTTCCAGTACAACCCCAACGTCAGCGTACTTCGTCGACCTAATCACCGGCCAAACACCGTACTCCCTCCTGGAAACATGGTCAAAAACAGCCAGCACATAAATCAAACCTTCAACAACCATCGCCGCAGCCAAAAATCCCGCACGCCTAGGGCATTCAGCCACCTCCTCAACCAGCACGTTTAGAACCACGCGTGGCCGAGAAAAAACAAGCGTATCCATAACAGTCGGAAACTCGCCAGTAAACTTTTTCGTCTGAAAATGCCCAAACAACCATCTTCTCCGCTGATTCACATAATCCACAACGTTCCGAGGCATCAAATTATGACCCACCGCCCCAGAAGCAAAAGCAATAACCCCTTTCCTCCGAGCCACAATCGCAATGTACGAATCGTCAGCCGCGCACCACTCAGGAATCATCGTCATAACATCCCGCCTGAAAGCCATCAGCTCTCCGCTACAATGCCCCGCCTCGCCTCTTTCACTCAGCCTCCTCATCAACCTGCCCCAAAGCCTGTACGTCATACCCGCCAAATAACCTATGAACCCGCCGGACAAAACCCGCGGATCCTGCACGGGCCTGCCACTCACGGCCGAAACGTTGCTGTCCCTAAACGGCACAAGCAGACTAAACAGCGCGCCAGCAGCAGGACACACGTCAGCAGGAACCAAAACAACATAATCCCCCTCACACACCGCAAAGGCCCTGTTAAGCGCAGACGCTTTCCCAAGCCGCGCCTCCTGCTCAACCAGCTTAACCGGCACGGCTCCACCCACATAACGCCTGGCAACTTCAACAGTAGAATCAGTACACCCCGAAGCCACAACAACAATCTCTCTGCCCACACACTCTTCTGGAACCCTCTGACAAATCAGATTCTCCAACAAAGGCCCAACAGACTTCTCCTCGTTGTAAGCACACACCACAATGCTAAGCCTCATGCCCTGACCATCTCCTCCCAGACTCCCCGCAACGTTTCAGCCACATGCACATCAGAACACTCGCCATGCACAAACCTCGAACCCTCAGCCGCAGCCTGCTCCATCATCTCACGCTCCTCAAACAAACCGGCAATCTCACCCGCAGCTTTCTCCGCGTTGTTGGACAACAGAAAACCGTAAGTCCCCCTCAGAGGCCTTCCCCCGGAAGTCTTCAACGCCGCCACAGGAGTTCCACACGCCAGACTCTCCTGCACCATCCCGTCAAACCACCCGTCAACATCATACACCTGAATAGGCGCAACCGTCAAACCCGCAGCCTCATAAAACCCCGGCAAATCCCCATGACGCACGTAACCATGAAAACTCACACAATCGCTCAGCCCCAAAACTCTGCATTGCTCAACACAATGCCCCAGCCCAGGACCATCCCCCACAACATCTAGCCCGACGTCTCTAACCATCGACCGAAGCCTACGCACGACATGAAGCAAAAACAACGGCGACTTCTCCCCATAAGCCCTCTCAGGACCCGGAACCCTCCCAACATATAACAAACGATTAGAACACCGCCTCTTACGCCGCCTGAAAACACCCGTATCCACACCTGGAACAGGCACCTTGACCGCCTTCCCCAAAACACCCAACTTCCCGTAAAGCCTCTCCTCCGGCTCGTAACTGTAGAGAATCCTGTCAGCACGCCGCAACGCCAACAAACACGGCAAGTAAAACCATTTTCTCAAACAACCATTATTGTAACCATGAAGCTGCACAACCAGCGGCCGCCCTGCTCTTCTTTTCAGCCAGACTGCAACGTGCGGATAAGAGAACAAATAGTAATCGTGAAAATGAATCAAATCAGGCCGATCAATCAACGCCTCCTGAACTATCCCCGCAGGATTATGGTCATTCCCAAACCTCAGAAACGGCGGAAACCGCATCTTCACCGGAAAAACCTTCACCGTCCCAACGCCGTCCACACAGAAAACCTTCTTCTCATCTGCATCCTGATGAAACGTGTACAGCACCGGATCCCACCCTTTTTGCCTGCAAAAACCCATATACTTCAACGAAAAATGCGTCCGCCCGAGCTTGCCCTCTATTTTCCAACCGCTGAAACGTTCATCATGAAGCAGAAGCGACAATACCTTCACATGCTCCACCTCAACTTTCTCACGACGTAATGCCACGACAGAACAAGCCAACTGAACGTCAACATCGTCATCATCAGCAACCTGGTCCACCCCAATGGGCCACTGGCAAAAATGCTTGCAGAATCCACAGTCCAAGGAAACGGCAGCCAGAGAAACGAAACCGCAGGCACATGCACAACCACGAAGCACAAAAGAATAACCCACAGCGTCCGAACAACAGTCACATCCGACCTTGCAAGATACACGGTCAACGCGAAAAACGCAAACAAAAACGTCAAATTCTGCTCCGAAACCCAAACCCGCGTCGTGAACAACGTAAGCAACAGCAGAAGCGACCATTGAACCGTGACAGCAAACCCGGAAACAGCATGCTCAGACTTTCTTGCACGCAACAGAAAAACGTAGACCGCGATGCACGCCGGAATCCACAAATAAACAGAAACATCAGGCGGCCGAATAGCAACACTCACATAATTGTTCAACAAAGTAAAAACGTTGAAGGGACTAGCCGCACCGTAAGGAAAAGCCACCACACCATCATACGGAGTCCCCGCAACGCCGGCCAGCGCCACTGTCTGAGCATCGTAAGGAGTGCTCGCAGCAGTAACGTGATAGCCCAGCGCATTGTACATGTTCGAAAGGGGCCAGTTGTACACGATCATCGGAACAAACGTGAAAACCGCCGTCAACACCATCACAACCGCCAAGAACGAGAAGACCTTCTTCAGACTCTTGTCCGCCCTGTAAATGAGAACAGCATACAAAGGCGCCAGCGTAAGAGGGAAGAGCTTAAGCGCCGACGCGACTGCCAAGTACACCGAAGACATTTTCCAGTTTCTGTTCAAACTGTAAGCAGAGAACAATGCGAAGAAAAGCGCCAACGTGTCAAACATGCCCCAAACAGTTCCCGTCACGATCAAGAATGGACAGAAAAGAAACAACAGAAAAACCTTGAAAGCCGTTTTCTCCTCAACTTCCTTTCTAAGCACCTTGTACACCAACACGGCAAGAGCCAGCTCGCCTGCAATTATGGGCAGCTTAAGCGCAAGAACATAAGCATACAAACTGCCAGGAGCGAATACCGAAGACAAAGAATACATTTCACCACATATCAAACCCCACGGCGGCGGGTAACCGATGCCCAAAATAGTTCCGTAAAGGTGAGGATGAGGCATTCCCGCAAAAATAGTCTGAAGAACATACTGTCCATACGGAGTCACTCCTTTGGCCACAGAAGCTCCGACGGCCATGAAAACCCTCTCGTCAAACGGATGGCTCAGAAAAGGCGCAATCATCAGCCTCAACACTAACGCGATGGCCAAGTAGCCGCTCTTCGGAAAATCAAACACCGACCTTGATCGGAACATGTTCCTCAAACACTAGCACGCGCACTGCTCAGCAGTCTTCCCCGAAAACGTATTAAAAATTACGTCGCCACAATCAATATGCACCCTAACTATCCCGAATCCATTCCCAAAGATTCCTGTCCACTGCAGGCTAGCCGGAGCTGATGTCTATGCTCACCCCGAAGTTGGTTATCTGACTAATCGTCTGATTCACCGTCAAAGTCAAACGCACCGGCAAGACCTGGCCCGGCTGAAGGGGCGTTCCCATATAATTCGAAGTCACTCCCATATGGTTCGGCGCCTCACTCGGAGTCCAATCATAGGCGATCACAGAAAGAACCGTGCTCAGCTCACCCTCATTCCTAACATAAACTGTCACGTTCTTAACCTCTCCAGGAGAAAGCATCCCCCAATCTATCGACCCAACAACATCCCTGCACCGCGAGTCTGAATAGACATCAATACTGCGACCAACACCGACGGATTCAGCAACAGAAACGTCATCCAAATAACCATCACCATTAGAATCAGAAAACCTCACCACAGCAGCCTGACCGAACAAGCTCCAGTTTCTGTGGTCCGCAAGCAACCTCGAAGCTGCCAACGTTCCAGAACCTCCAAGACCCGCCGCGATCAGAACCCAAACACCCGCATCAACATCATCATACAAAGCAACAAAACCATAATCCGCCGTTGTTCTGCCTTGGGTGTCCTTTTGGATTCGGTAGGTGTGGTTTGTTGCTGCTACGCGTATGCAGTCTGTTCCGTTTGGGTCTTTGTCGAAGTATACGGGCAGTACTTTTGCTCCCGTGCTGTTCCTAAGATTATTGTAATACCAGGTAACCTGGTTAACGCCCGGCCCCCCAACAACCACCAGATTGTTCGTCAAAGCAGGAAAACTGACTCTTGCGCTACCCCCATCATAGACCGAGATATAATCATCCAAAGTTGAAGAGAGAGCACCTCCAGTCGCTTCCATACCAAGTCCCGCTGCCACCACAACCGCCCCCATCACGTCCATCGTGTGTGCTCCCCCACATGGTCCATGACCCACACTGGAAGCAACAACAACCGAACTGTTCATCAAGCCGCCGGAAGAAACGAATGGACGTGAAAAGTCCTTGAAAGTGTACACGTCAGGCCCGAGGTCACTTGAAAAAGCCGTCAAAGAAACCTGCGAAGCCAACGCCAAAAACAGAAACAGCCCAGCTATTGACAGTCGCCGTTTGCGAGACATTACCTGCTTAATGCTTTTCAACTTGGGAACTACACATGTTGCCAGCAACCCGACCCCCAGAAAACCCGACAGACTCGGCGAAAACTGATTCGAAACCTGCTCAACAATCGACAGGTCATCCAAGGACCCATCACCGTTGCCGTCACTGTATTTGACGACGGCCGCGCAGCCGTTGAGGCTCCAAGAATCAAACGAAGAAATTATCTTGCAGGAAGCCCACGTCCCCGAACCGCCCAGTCCCGCCAGAATCATCGTGAAACGACCCCCTTCCTGAAACATCAAAATAAAACCATAGTCTGCTGTTGTTCTGCCCTGGGTGTCTTGTTGGATTCGGTAGGTGTGGTTTGTTGCTGCTACGCGTATGCAGTCTGTTCCGTTTGGGTCTTTGTCGAAGTATACGGGCAGTACTTTTGCTCCCGTGCTGTTCCTAAGATTATTGTAATACCAGATAACCTGGTTAACGCCTGGACCCCCAACAATCACAAGGTTTGAAACCGTATCTGTCAACGTAATCTTTGCTGTTCCGAAATCGTAAGTGGAAACATAATCATCCATTGTCGCCTCCAACATTCCACTGTTTGCTCCCATACCCAGTTTTGAAGCCACCATAATTGCCCCCATCACGTCCATCGTGTGTGCTCCCCCGCAGGGTCCATGACCCACACTGGAAGTGACCACAACCGAACAGTTCATAGACCCCCCGGCTGAAACAAACGGGGCTGGAAGACTCTCGAGCCCTGTCGACGCCGCATACACGCTCATTTGCAAACTGCCGAAGGCTAGCAGCAGCGAAGAGGCTGCAAAGACAATGATGAAGAATCGCATCTTTTTGACTCTGTTGAGCATGCTTGAATGCGTGATGTTCATTACTTTGTCCTCTAAGGTCTAAGCTTGCTGCGGTTACAAACGTGAATATCTGATATCTTAATAAACATTATTGTGCTTCTGTTTTACAGGAATACACACAACACAAAAACCCTCACAAACAACAAACCTCTTCAACGTTTACACGTTAGGAAATCAACTGTGCAGACGCAAACTCTTGGCACAGATATTGTTATTAGGCAACTGGAACGAAATACTTTCTCAAGGCCAACTAAAAAGGTGATTCTGTGAAGGGCATTGTACTGCACGGCGGCTACGGCACAAAACTGAGACCTCTAACCCATACTGGTCCAAAACAGCTGATCCCAGTGGCCAACAAGCCCATATCACAGTATGCTCTCGAAGACCTCAGAAACTCCGGCGTGCGAGACGTCGCAATAGTCTTAGGCAACATCTACCCTGAAAAAGTGAAGGCATACTATGGGAACGGGCAAGCGTTCGGCATCAAAATCCATTACATACAACAGGATGAACCCAAAGGAATAGCTCAAGCAGTACAATTATGCCAAAGCTACACGCGAAACCAGCCTTTCATCGTCTATCTCGGAGACAACATGATCAAAGGCGGCATCAGCGACGTAGCGAAAAAGTTTGAAAACTCAGACGATGACGCGTACCTGCTCTTATGCAAAGTCAAAGAGCCTCAAAGATTCGGCGTCGCGAAACTTGACGCCAAAGGCAAACTCGTGCAACTCATCGAGAAACCCCAGAAACCGCCAAGCAATTACGCTTTAACAGGCATATACTTTTTCCGACCGACAATATTCGAAATGATCAAAGCCCTGAAACCTTCAGGGAGAGGCGAGCTTGAAATAACAGAAGCGATCCAGCTTCTGCTTGAAAAAGGCTACAAAATTGATTATCAAGTTGTCCAAGGATGGTGGAAAGACACTGGCACGCCACAAGACATACTGGAAGCCAACAGGCTCGTTCTAGACGAAATGACGCCCCAAATCAAAGGACTAGTAGTCACCGACAATTCAGTCCAAGGAAGAGTAACGATCGGCCAAAAATCAAAAGTAGAAGAAGGAGCACTAGTGCGCGGCCCCGTGATAATCGGAGAAAACACAGTGATCAAAGGCAAAATGTTCATAGGCCCCTACACAAGCATCGGAAACAATTGCACCCTAGAAAGAGGCGAAATAGAAAACTCGATCATAATGGACAACTGCACGATAAACGTCAATGAAAGAATAACTGACAGCCTGATCGCTTCGGGCTCAACGATAACTCTCAAGGGCAACGAGAGGCCAGCGGGAAACAGATTCATCGTTGGAGAAAGAACCTACATACAAATGTGAAGGGTGAAACATGCTAGAAGGCATAATAATCAAACCACTAAAACGCATGAACGACGAAAGAGGCGCCTTCACTGAACTGCTGAGACAAGACTGGAAAGACCTGCTGGACAAAGAATTTCCTGTTCAGGCCAACTTCTCCGTCACTTATCCCGGAACAATCCGCGCGTGGCACCGACATGTCCGAGGACAAACCGACTACATGATCGTGACCAAGGGCTCATTGAAAATATGCATTTACGACGAAAAAGCCGGCGAGCTAGACGAGATCATCTCAAGCGGCCAAGACCTGCAGGCTGTGCGAGTTCCAGGACACTATTGGCACGGCTTCAAGGTTCTGGGCGACGAGACCGCCTTTCTCGTCTATTTCACGACGCGGCTCTATGACTATCGTGATCCTGATGAGGAGCGGAGACCCTGGGACGATCCCACAATAAAGCCCAAGTCCATCAATGACAAAAAGGACGACCCAAGAGTCCAGAAACCTTGGAACTGGAATCACCCCGCCTACAAGTGAGCACAAATGAAAATACTCGTAACTGGCGGACTAGGTTTCATCGGGAGCAACTTCTGCCGACACTTAGCGACCGGAGACGAAGGCTATGAAGTTCTAAACGTTGACAAGATAGGCACAGGCGCGAATACCGCAAGCCTCAAAGACCTAAACGGCAAAAACACGTACTCTTTCGTTCAAGGCGACATATGCAATTCGAAACTGATGAACAAACTAGTCAGAAAAGCAGATGCCGTTGTCAACATGGCCGCTGAAACACACGTAGACAGAAGCATCCTTGACCCCAACCTGTTCGTTCAAAACAATGCCCTGGGAACCCTCTCAATACTTGAAGCATTAAGAAAAACGAACAAGAAAACACGGCTCATTCAAGTGTCCACTGACGAAGTCTATGGCCAAGCCGAGCAAGGGTCCTTCAAAGAAGAACAGACGCTCATGCCATCCAACCCATATTCAGCCAGCAAAGCAGCGGCAGACATGCTAGTGATGGCTTACCACCGAACGTACGGCTTGAACGCAGTGATCACAAGGTGCACCAACAATTTCGGACCCTACCAGTTTCCAGAAAAATTCATACCGAAAACGATCATCAGAGGCCTGAAAGGCCTGCCGATTCCAGTCTACGGCTCAGGCAAAAACGTCAGAGACTGGATATACGTTCAAGACCACTGTGAAGCGATCCTTTCCGTTTTGAAGAAAGGCAAACCCGGAGAAATCTACAATGTATCGTCCGGAAATGAACTTACAAACATCGAAGTCGCCAAGAGGATACTCAGCCTGATGGGCATGTCGGAAGAGCTTCTGACGTTTGTGGAGGACCGTCCTGGACACGATTTGAGATACAGTCTGGACTCAACGAAAATCCTGTCCGCATTGAACTGGAAACCCAAATTCGCCTTCAAAGAGCGTTTGGAAGCTACTGTCGATTGGTACTCGAGGAACAAATGGTGGTGGGGACCTCTGGCAAACGCCAATGTGCTAAACGCTACACCATGGAAGCCAAGTGATACAAAGTGAAGCTTCTGGTCACCGGCGCAAGCGGGCTTTTCGGCACAAAACTGTGTGAGCTTGCCACCCGGAAAAGTTGGGAGGTGCATTCTGCCCATGTTCAGCACAAACCACCATACGGCATACCTTTGCGGTTCGACGTTTCTGACAGAAAAGTAGCAGAGGAAGTGTTCCGCCACGTCAAACCTGAAGTTGTTGTTCACTCAGCGGCAATGACCGATGTTGACAGATGCGAATCCGAGAAAGCTCTAGCATGGAGAATAAACGTGGAAGGGACACTGAACATTGCCAAAAACTGTAAACAACACGGCGCTTTTCTTCTCTACATATCTACTGACTACGTTTTTGACGGAGAAAAAGGGACGCACAGAGAATCAGAAACACCGAATCCCGTCAACTACTACGGGTTGACAAAGCTGAAAGGAGAAGAAGCCGTAAAGGAACTCCTGGAAACATGCTGCATTGCGAGGACGAGCGTTGTGTATGGAGCCATTCCTGCAGCTGGAAAAGTCAACTTCGCACTCTGGTTATTGGAGAGGCTAAAGAGAAAAGAGAAAACTAACGTGGTGATTGACCAGTGGAACTCGCCCACACTCAACACCAACTTGGCAAGAATGGCCTGCGAAGTCATCGAGAAAAGATTGACAGGAGTCTTTCACTTGGCTGGAGCTTCACGGCTAAGCAGATACGGCTTTGCCCAGAACCTGGCTGAAGTCTTCAATCTTGAAAAGGACTTGATCACGCCCGTTGAGTCGACAAAGATCCCGTGGATTGCCAGACGACCCGGAGATTCATCTTTGAACGTGGACAAAGCCCTTGAAACGCTTGAGAACAAGCCGCTTCAAATAACCAGTGCGTTGAACGAGATGAAACGCGAACTGGACTAAGCCGTATTCATTCTGACGCGCGCCGCGTTGCTTCTGTCGCGGTTTCTGCGCGCTGTGTCTGAATTCGGTTGCTTTTCTGGTTCTGATGCTGCTATAGATTTATTAGATTGACGGTTTCCCTTCTAGACGTCATAGGAGGCGAGCGAATCGTTCGCTGTTGGCCACATCGGCTTTGCCTATTTGTTAGGCAGGGCTTCGGCAAGAACGTTGAAGACGAAGCTCAACGTTCCCCTAGTTCTGGTTCTTTCCATACTTCCTGATGCAGACATAGCCTTGGAACATCTTGGAATTCCTTTTCTTGAACATCGTCACATCACACACTCACTAATCTTTTCAGCGATCGTGTTTGTTCCATTCTTTCTGGTCTATCGGAAAATTGCTGTTCCCTATTTTCTTGCGTTGATTCAACATGCTCTGATAGGTGACTATTTAACTGGACACGTTTGGCTTCTTTGGCCGTTTGGGCAAGACTACAGTTTGAGCGCGCGCGCGCTAGTTGGCATAACAAGTCCCTTTAACATTGGGTTGGAATGGACAGTGTTTGTTTTGTCATTAGTTGTCATGTTTAGAACAGACGATTTGTTGAACTTCTTCCAACAGCAGAAATGGAATTTGGCGTTGGCTATACCCACTTTCACAGTGTTGCTGCCCACTTTCCTAAGCGTTCCTTTAGAAGTGCCCATTTGGCTGATTCCTCCACATGTCATTCTTACCCTTCTGTTCTTTGCGTCAATTCTAGTCTCGGTCCGGCATCTCCTCAGACATGACAGAGGCTAATGGTCGTTGTCGTATCTTTGGCGGGGCTAGGTTGGCGGTGGAGGTCTGTGGCCGAGAACTACTTGCAGAGTCACGGTTTGATTTCCTCTGGCTATGCTCAGAACCACCATTTGGTCCGAAAGTGCATTCTCTTCTAGATAGCTCGACATCTCGTCCCCATTTCTGACGCGTGTCCAGTTTATTCCTATCAGCACATCGTTTGTTTGGACGCCTGCGCTGTCCGCCGGGCCTCCTTGCACTGTTCCAGCTATCTTCCAGCCGTATGTGATGTTGACATGCATGTCTTGGGCTATCTCGTAATCCATGTCGTTTCCAGTAACGCCCAAGTATGGGTGGCCCTCATACGTGCCGCTTTCGATCAGAGCGAATATTTCTCTGAGTATCGTGTTTGACGGTACAGCGAAGCCCAGACCCTGCGAATCTGCTACGATGGCCGTGGTCATTCCGATGACTTTGCCGTCCAGGTTCAGTAATGGCCCGCCCGAGTTTCCAGGATTTATGGGCGTACTTGTTTGTATGATGTTCGCGATTGCGAAGCCGCCAGTGTACTCGGATTCGTCGATTGTTCTTCCGAGGGCACTTACTACGCCTGTGGTCATTGAGCCGACTAGTCCGTAGGGGTTGCCGACGGCTAGCACCGGATTTCCCACTCTTAGCGTGGAGGAGCTTACTATTTCGAGCGGTTTGAATTCGGTTAGAGGCGCGTTAAGGACTGATAGGACTGCCATGTCCGCATAGGGGTCTGTTCCGTTCTTTACTGCCGAGTAGCCGTCTCCGTCTGAGAAAGTGACGCTTAAGCTGTTTGTGTTGTGCACAACGTGATTGTTTGTGATAATAACCATTGCTCCGTTGTAGTCGTACACGAATCCTGAGCCCTGAACTGTTCCACTGTTTGTTTCTCCTCGGATGAGGACTACTGATTCCTTCACTTTTTCATATATTTCTGTTAACGACGTGTTGTTCTGGTAGATTGTAATGTTCTGTTGAGTAATATTCTGGCCTCCCCAGATCTTGGAAACCTGACTCTGAAGGCCTGAAACTTCTTCGTCAAGGCTGTCCATTTTTCGAATCAGCACGTAAGAACTTATCATCCCTCCAACGATAAGTCCTACCACAAAAATCAGGGCTATGGTTGTTGAGGATGCTGCTTTTCGACGCTGTCCCATACTCGTTCACCCTTCTCTACAGACTTTCGCATATGCCTTTAAGAGTTCCGTTGAAACCGACTTTTCCACTATTCCTCAAGAGCATTGTCCGGGTCAGGATCATAAGCAGCCGACTATTTTCTTCTATCTATCATGTCCAGTGCGTCCGGTCCTGTTCCCACCAGTGTGACTGGTGTCTGCGTCTGTTTCTCCACGTCTTCTATGAATTGTTTTGCTTCCTTCGAAAGTTCTTCAAATGCTCTTGTGCCTCTTGATTCGGGGTAGAGACAGTCAAGTTTTGTGAGGGCGATTTGTGTTGCACTGTTTATGACGGTTGCTTTTTTGGCGAGCTCCATGCTGAATGGCGCTGAACGTCTGTCTCTTCCTGTTCCCGCTGCCTTCTCGAACCATCCACGTCTGGTTGCTTCTTCCATTGTCATTTCTCCTGGCAGAGGCCCTGTGCCTACGCGGGTAATGAATGATTTCAAGACGACTATGACATGGTTCACTTTGGTTGGGCCCACGCCGGCCTCCGAGCATATTGCTGAGGCGCTTGTGTCTCTGGCCGTCACATACGGATACGTTCCATGATAGAGTGACAACAGTAATCCTTGCGTGCCTTCAAGCAGTACTTGCCTGTTTTGGTCGATTGCTTGATTTATCTCTGTAGGAACGTCCGTAAGGTAGCTTCTGAGCTCTGGGATGTCTCTGGCCAATTTGGCTGTTCTACGTGTGCGTTCTTCGATCGCTGGTCCCACTCCCCAGCCAGTGGTGCCTAATCCTTTGAGATGCGCACTTGTTTTATCTTGGTTTGAATGTTTTTCTTCGATGATCGACGCCTGGCCGTCTATGGCTACGCGCTTGTGGACTTGGGTTTCTTCGACTTCCCTATTGAACTGCGCAACGTGAACGTTTGAACCTGGTGCCAATAGAAGTCGGCATTTCGGGTAGACAAAGCCTCCCGGCACCATGTGAAGCGCATAGCGTTTTCCCTCATGCCATATCGTGTGCGCCGCATTGACCGAACCAGTTCTCACGCAGAAGTCAAGTTTGTCTTTTAGGGCCAGGTAGGACAGTATTTTTCCTTTGCCTTCATCTCCCCAGAAGCCTCCGGCTATGACTGTACAGGGCATTATTTCACCAATCTGATAATCCGCCGTGTTTTATTTAAGACTGTTTGAACTGTTTGTGTTTAAGAACTGGCTGTTTCAGATTTT
Organism: Bathyarchaeia archaeon; assembly: GCA_041500785.1. Classification (GTDB taxonomy): domain Archaea; phylum Thermoproteota; class Bathyarchaeia; order Bathyarchaeales; family Bathycorpusculaceae; genus JBGQMW01. The sequence goes on along the minus strand of JBGQMW010000011.1, from coordinate 7,168 downwards.
TGCCGTTTGGTTGCTTCATCATCTATTTGATGAAGAAGCTTCTTCAATGTGCCTGTTTTGCGTTTGATTTCGGTTTCGGTGACTGTAAGTTTCTCCGGGCAGAGGTCGTCTGTCACTACGCCATCGTCCTCACTGTAGACAACAGGGTAGAGTCTGCAGCCCATGGGTCTTTTTCCGTAAGCTGTGCAGGCAATTTTCTCTGTGTCGTAGAATATGCAGTAGCCTTTCTTGTTCCGCAGTTGGGCATATCCTTTCTTGTTCACATACACAAACTGCTTTCTTGGGCATCTTGTTTTCTCGAGAAGTCGGATGTCAGTTTCCGACAATTGCATTTGAGTGTGCTTGCAGCAGATTCCACAGCGCGTACAATGCATGCCGGTATTGTGGTCGTTACTATTCTAATTTAAGTTTCGTTAGACGTAAATTGGTGCGTTTCACCCGGTGGGGATGAGGTTTAGGTTCAGCTGTTCTGCCCATGCTATGCTTTTTATGGGCACCATGAAGGCTCTTCTGTTACCGTAGGGGACATACGTTATGTAATTTTCTTTTTTGTATTTGTCTTTCTTGATCTGTGACAGTTGGACGTTTATTATTACCGAGCCGTCCTTAAGGTGGATGTTCACGTTTTTCCCGAGAAAAGACTTTGCACTGTTTACGTGGAATCGTTCCATCTTCTTACCACTCCTGGTCCTTCTCTGCCATTCTACTCCAGCATCTTTTGCAGATGGGTCGCTTTTCTCCTCTGAAGAGAATGTAGAGTTCGATTTCGTTGTTTTTGCATTCGTCCTTCCATGGGTTTTTGCAATGTTCCATGCCTGTGAATCCCCCGCTATGTGTTATGTTGGTCCAGTTGGTTGTTTTAGTTCTTAAAATACTCTGGGATGCGACATTGTGGGAGCGGGGGGAGAGGTGAGTTGAAGTGAATATTTTGTTGGATTTTTAGCTGAGAAAAAATTGTGATAGTTTCGTGGAGCTTTGAATTGTTCAGGCTATTTTTGTTTTTTAGGTTCCAGTTTTGGTGTCTCTGTTTGTTGTTGCGGGTTTGAAATTCGGTGGAAAACGTCTTTTTCACGGTTTCTGTTGTGAGTATCTTCCCTGTTGTCTGTGGAGTGTTGGCGGAGGTTCTGGCGGTTCGGCTGGTAGAAGAACTAGGTAGAAGATGCTCTGGTGCTGTCTTCTAGATTTGGATTATTTCTGGTGTTATGTTTTCTTTTGTTACTTTGAGGAGGGCTACTGAGGGCTTTTTTGTGAATGGTGTAGCGGGGTTTGTTGGGCTTCCCGGGTTTATGTATAGTATGTTGGCTTCCCATTTGATGTTTGAGGTATGTGTGTGTCCGTAGACGAGCACGTTGAAGCTGTTTGTTCGGGTTATTTCGCGCATTCTTGTCGTTCCGAAGAGTGTGCCGGGGTTGTGGGTGACTCCGATTTTCCAGTTGAAGATTCTGAATGAGGTGAGTTTGGACAGTTTTCCTCGGATTTCTGGTCCATCCATGTTTCCGCACACTGCAAGGACAGGTGCGAGTTGTTCGAGTTCGTCGATGACTGAAAGGTTCACGAGGTCACCTGCATGCACGATGTAGTCGACATTTTCGAAGATTCTGTAGACTTGTTTTGGGACCTCTCTTGCTCTGTCGGGCACGTGTGTGTCACTGATGAGGCCGATGGTTTTGGAAGTGTTTTCCTGCAGTTTTGGAAGTGCCTGCGGTGTTTGGGCAGCCATTGTCGGCATCCTCTGCTACTTTGTCTAATGTTTTTCCGGCATAATAGTCTTAATGGTCTTGTCCTTGGTTTGTTGGGCAGATTCTTAAGCAAGTTGACCTTGTTTTATGGTTCAAGGTGCTCTTGAAATGTGTACTGACAAGCTATTGTGGGAGGTTGAAAATGAGGTTACGAGGCTTTTGTGTGATTTGATCCGTTTTGACACGACGAATCCGCCTGGTAATGAGACGGTTGCGGCGGAGTTTTTGGCTCGGGATCTCGGTGAGGAGGGGTTCAACTGTGAGGTTTTCGAGTCTGCTCCAGGCAGGGGCAGTGTAGTTACTCGTTTGAAGGGAGATGGTAATGGGCCGAGTTTGTTGTTGTTGTCGCATTTGGACGTTGTGGCTGCTGACCCGAGGGAATGGACTGTTCCGCCTTTTGGCGGTGTCGTGAAGGACGGGTTTGTTTGGGGTCGTGGAGCTTTGGATATGAAGTCTTTGACGGCGATTGAGATCATGGTTTTGAAGCTTCTGAAGCGGCGAGGTGTGCGGTTAAGGGGCGATATTGTTTTGGCCGCAACGGCGGATGAGGAGAAGGGAGGTGAGGCTGGCGCTGAGTGGCTGGTGAAGAATTGTCCGGGGAAGGTTTGTGCGGATTATGTGATTAACGAGTTCGGGGGACCTGCTATGCCTGTTGGCGGTAAGAACTTGTTTCCGGTGCAGACGGCAGAGAAGGGGGTCCTGTGGCTTAGAATACGAGCTAGGGGTTCGCCTGGTCACGGTTCGAAGCCCGGGTCAGCTGACAACGCTGTGATGCGCATTTGCAGGGTTGTTGAGAGGCTTGGCAACTATCGCGACAAAGTCGTGCTCGTGCCGATCGTCAGGAAATATTTGGCTGCGTTGGCAAGGGAGGACGTGCGTGTTCGCGACTTGTTAATGCGGCTGCTTGAGGAGCCAGCGTGTGCAGATGCTGTCTTAGATGAGTTGAGCCAAATGGACGGGTTTTTGGCCGAGGATGTTCGGGCGATGGCCAGGATGACTGTGGCGCCTACGATGATGCATGGTGGGGTTAAGGAGAATGTGATCCCTTCTGAATGTGAGGCTGTTTTTGACTGTAGAGTTTTGCCTGGGCAGAGTTCAAAGGAGGCTTTGGAGCTGACCAAGCGGTTGCTAATGGATGTGGGCTTGGACAAGTTGGAGTTTGAAGTTATTCATGCGGCTGAGCCTTCTGAGTCGCCGGCGGATACTCCTCTGTATCAACGGATTGTTGAGGTTCTGGGCGAGCTTGATCTTGGCTGTTCTGTGACGCCGTTTTTGCTTACAGGGTCGACTGATTCAAGGTTCTTCAGGAAGCAGGGCAGTGTATGTTATGGCTTTCAACCGTTTTTGGCGGACATGGGATATGGAGAAATGTGGCGGACTGTTCATGGAGTTGATGAGAGAATTTCCGTGAAGAATCTGGTGTTCGGGACAAGCGTGCTGTACAATGTTGTTAAGCGGCTCTTAGGCTAGGGTGAAGTTATAAATACGTTTGAGTGTGTGTATGCCTGTATTGTTTGGAGGTGCAAGTGGTGCCGGCGATTGAGGTTGGCAGATTATGCGTGAAGTTGAGTGGCCGTGAGGCTGGAATGAAATGTGTAGTTGTTGATGTTGTCGACAAAAGTTTCGCCTTGATCACTGGTCCAAAAACGGTATCCGGCGTTCGCAGACGTCGCGTTAACATTAACCACGTTGAGCCGTTGGAGGAGAGTGTAGATGTCAAACGTGGCGCTTCTGATGAGGACGTTGCTCAGGTCTTGAAGAAAGCAGGCAAACTGGAAGACATGGCAAAGCCTGTTTCGCCCTGCCTATCCTGACGGGCTCTGTTGACTGCGTGTTCTTCAGTCCATGCTGCTCGCGTTAGACATTTTGCGAAGTCTTACTTTCAACTGATCAGTCAAAGAAAAATCACTTATTACCAGACAACTCTTTCTCTTTTTGTCTTTTGTCTGTTCTTGCGCGCGCGCTAAGTGATTACCGCCAACTTTTGTCGGCTACGGCTCGGGTTTAAACTCTTAAATACTGCAAAGTGGCGGAATCTCCCGCACAATTCCCTTTTTTTCTCGAGTTCGCGCGCGTTGCTAGCACTACTCTGAACCCAGCTCGCTCTGTCTATTATTATTGTTATTATCTAGGACGATTGATGTAGTCAGACTCGACTGTGACTCTCTACCCGATATTAGGACCTGTGGATAAGAGAGTCTTTTCAGAAATGCTACAAAACAATAATCCAGAATCGTCTTATCCGTTTCTACTAGAACTTGAGTCTCCAAGACTTATCGTGAACAAAGTTTGACTTCTTGCGCGGCACACGGCTTGTCAACATGAGACAGAAGTATAGTGGCCCACGACTGTGTGAATGGTTTGAACACCTTCACAATGAAATAGCGCGCGCTTGTCGAGCAGCAAACTCGCTCATCCCAAACCCTCTTTCTGTTCAGTTCCTCTTTCATATCCTCACTGACTCATTTAGTGCGCGTTTCTAAGCGTTCCCAACAAGCAGGCGTCCCGTTGCTGCATCCATGTTGATGGTGCGTCTTGCCTTCTTCGTTTTGTGCTGCACCTTGAGGCTCCAGATGGGCAGCAGAACCAGTTCCGCTGACTCTGACTTTGCGCCTATCTTCAATTCCAACGTCTGACACGCTTTATTCTTGCTTAGCCTTATCTGGGGTAACTTTTCCATTTCGCCGGGCATTTTTGGAACGAATGTAAAGCGTTTGTCCTCATCCAGATTTTTGAGTTTCTGAGACGTGCCTGAAAGCAACTTGTGAAACATTATCTCCCTCTTTTCCAGCGATACTAGGTCACCCGTCTCTCCGCTGACGTAGTATGTGCGTGCCTCTTTTTTCTTGACGAGAAGTAATCGTGTTTCTTTGGTTGCCCTCACTCTCCAGAGGGGCACATGGCGGAACTCTGCATCGTAGACTTGCTCGTTTTTCCGAAACACTCCGCCCTCAAGCAGAGGAGCAGACTTTTTCACGGCTTCTGCTTGGCTGATTACTGGAGAAATCATCAACACTTCACCGCTAATGCCTATAGACGGGTCCAAGTTGAATTCTGACAGCCAGTACAAGGTTTGACCATCAGCCTTGTTTCGGCCCTTCTTGGCTATTCCAGCTTTTACAAGACTGGCCAAGACCTTCTCAGAGTCCCCCTGACTTATCTTCAGGTCCCTTGCTACAAACACTGCTGGAACGGCCCTTCCTTCTGAACGGAGTAACCGTTGAATCTTTTCATCCAGAGTCTTGGACGGCTCAAAATGGGCAGCATTGGTCCATTTCTTCATGACCTCCGCCTGCACGTGTTTCTCGAAAAAGGCCCTTGATTCTGCGGGCACGTATTGGGCGAGATCCCTCTCGTCCAACGTCAAGTGTTTACTGACCAACCACCGAACGTCAAAATCGACGACGTCACTGTATAGGTCTGGAGACAGGAGGAGAAACTCGCCCGTCCGCAGGCTGGGCAGCTTTTGCAAAACGGCATCAGCATGTGTGGGGTCGATGGACTGGATGATTTTCTGGACCCTCGCGACGTCTTGGGTTGTCATCATGCGGCCTAGACACCACGTGTTGACCTGCGCCAATGCTTTGTAGTCTATGTCCGTGATGTTCTGGGTGGCCGCAACGAGTCCTATGCCGTACTTTCTCGCCTGCTTGAACAGGAGCGTGTAAGCGTTTTTTGGCGGCGGGTTCCTCGGGTAGGGTGGGATGTAAGGTGAGATTTCATCAACGTAGAAGAGCATCCGCAAATCGTTGGAAGGGTTTTTCAGCATCCAACAATAAAGCTCCTTAAGCAATGTGGCCAAGAAAAACTGTTTATCGTTCTCAGACGTCAACGTGTTAAGATAGATTATGTTCACCGGTACTTTTCCATCGCTGTTGTCCACGAACAGGTTGGTGTCTATTTGGACTCCCATCTGAAACATGAGCGACGAAGTGCCCACTGTCAAGAAACGCAGCTTTCGGGCAATCTCCTCAGGTTCCTTCTTCGCCACAAGACCGTTCAGAGTCGCAGTAATCTTTTCAGGAGGGTTCAATACCACGTCGGCGAGTTGAGCCATGTCACCGATTCTCTGTCCCTGCTGCCACATGTATTCGAGAATCGTGAAGATGTAAGCCTTCGCACTTTTTCCAGCGTCCCCGTTCAAATCATAACCTAGGAAGCCCGCTAGCGAATCCGCCGTGAGATCAATGGCCTGCACCGCCTCCTCATGCGGAATGTCCTGTGAAGGAGACTTGAATGGGTTGACACATATCGGAATTGCCCTATTGCTTGCAGGAGTAAAAATCGCTACACGCGCCTTGCCAAAAAAGTCCTCCTGCACTTCAACCGCGGTCCCGTGCCGCATCAACTCCTCGACGTCACCCTTTATCGCAAGGGACGAAATATCTCCCTGCGGATCGACTATCAGGACTGGAACGTTGTTCCGCACGGCCTCCTCAATGACACATTTGCACAGCACGGTCTTACCAGAACCGCTTCCCCCGAGCGCCATGAAATGACGCTTGAAAGCCTGAATCGGCAACCGAACCTCGGTCTCATCAGCCACGGTTTTGCCTAAGAACAGGGAACCTGAAGCGGCATTTCCTGGGTCATCCTCACCTATTTCCTTGCTCATTCATGATTCGTCTCCAAAACGGCGAGTGTCAAGCAGCTCAGGCACGTTGTAATTGTCCTCTGCCCATTTAACGATTACTTTGACGCGTCAGTGTCAACTCTAGCACACGTGGGGTCGTGGACGAATCCTGACATTGTGCGCGCGCGGACATACAAAGCGCGCTTTCCTCCTAAGAACTAGGAGCTTGCGACAGACGTGGTTAGCTTTGTTGGTTTGGCGTCAGGTCTAATACCCGAGGTTTTTGTCTACGACGTTGATTAGAGGTTGTTTGTGGATGAATCGGTTCAGGTTTTCCGTAAATATGTTTGTCAGTCGTTCCGGGTAGTGTGGTGTGTCCCCGGCGATGTGGGGGGTGATTATGACGTTCTTGAAATTCCAGAGTTCGCTGTTTTCTGGAAGGGGCTCATTTTCAAAAGTGTCCAAGCCTGCGCCGGCGATCCATCCTCGTTTGAGGGCTTGAACGAGTTTGTTTTCTTGAATGATTCTTCCTCTGCTCACGTTGATGAGTATACTCGTGGGTTTCATGCTTTTCAACTGCTTGTCTCCGATCATTGCTTCTGTTTCCTTAGTTAAGGGCAACGAGAGAACGGCGAAGTCAGACTCGGCGAGCAACTGGTTTAAATCAGCGGGGGCGATGAGCCTGTCAACATTGGTCGATGCTGGATGGGTTGGATCTCTTTTTGTGGCGATCACTCTCATTCCTAGGCACTTTGCTTTCTTGGCTATCTCTGTTCCGATCCTGCCCAGTCCTACTATTCCTAAGGTTTTGCCTGACAATTCCTCGATCATTGGCGAGGTCCATGTTTCGGGCCGT
>JBGQMW010000010.1:0-72960 GCA_041500785.1 Bathyarchaeia archaeon | reverse complement strand
GCACGTAAGTGAAGACTCTGCTCTCGCGAAATCTTGTCAGTCTCCTCCCTCTGAGAAATCGACCAGACTTCATGTCTATTCGTATAAGGTGCAGTACGTTCTTCCAGTTCATTTCAACAGTTCCTCAACGACTGGTCTTATGTCGCCAGTGCCAGTCAGCTTAAGGAAGATGTCCTCCAAGGCGGAATCAGGCAGTTTCGCCATTTCCCTCAACTCATCCATCGTACCTAGTGCCAAGAGCTTTCCGTGGTACATGATGCCTATGCGGTCGCAGAGCGCTTGGGCTATTTCCAATACGTGTGTAGACATCATCGTGGTAACTCCCTGAGCTTTCAGCTCATGCAGAAAGTCTTTGACAATTCGAGCTGACCTAGGGTCTAGACCGCTCAATGGTTCATCAAGAATCAACAGCTTTGGTTTGTGCATAAACGCCGAAATCAATGCGACCTTCTGTTTCATTCCCTCGGAGTAGCTGCTTATCATGTCGCCTTCCCTGCCCTCTAGCTCAAGGGCCTTCAGATACTCGTTGATTCTAGCTTTCTTTGCTTCTGTCTGCATTCCGTATACGTCGCCTATGAAATCCAAGTATTCGATTCCAGTCAGGAACTCGTAGAGACGTGGAGATTCTGGAACGTAACCGACGAGTCTTTTCACCGCAACTGGGTCCTGCTGCACATCTATCCCCAGGACGTTAAGCGCGCCGGAGTCAGGCTGAACCAGACCGAGAAGCATCTTCATGGTGGTTGATTTACCTGAGCCATTTGGCCCCAACAGACCGAAGATTTCACCCGATCTGATGCTCAGGTCAACATTGTCGACGGCCAAAATTTCGCCATAGCGTTTGACGATTCTCTTGATTTCGACCGCAGACGAATAGTTTGTTGCCATCATTAACACACTCTCGACATTAAAGAACAACCTATGTATTTGAAATCGGCTTATGTCTTTCTATTTTCTGTTTGAGGAGTCAATTTCAGCGCGCTGGCTTGTCCCTAAATTAATTAATGCAGCTGGGGTCTCGTATTTTATGGCTTGCGTCCAAGCTTAGGAGGTGAATCCATTAGCTGGGCAAGATGAACACGAGACCCTAGAAACCCTGTTCCGAAACGTGGACTTAAGTTTTGCTAAGGCAGCGTTGCTCGGGTGCTTTCACACGGTTGGACCAGGTAGGCATCCCAGAAACCCATTGGGACTTTTCAGAACATTCATAGTCATGCGAATGAAAGGCGTCCGCAGCCTGAGAGAAATGACAAGACTGCTCGACACAGACATACGGCTCAGAAGACTGTGCCTCATCAAAAAAGGCGAAGCCGCGTATCCCCGAAGCGTTCTCAGCAGGTTCATCCGAAAAGTCGGGGAAGACAACCTCACAGGAATAATCGAGGAGAAAGTTGTTAAACTCTTGAAACGGAACGATGCAAAAGACGTTGACGCCGTATTAGACGCTTCGTTCATAAAGGCCTGGAGCACACGGCATCCGCTGGACAACAAGAAAGGCCTTTCTGACGGTGACGCAAGGGTTGGAAGGGCAGGCAGAACCTTCGGATTGGGCTACAAGCTTCACTTGTCCATCGATTCTAAGACAATGCTTCCTTTGACTTGCGTTTTTGCTTCTGCCAACCAGAACGAGAAGAAACACTCGTTGAACATGCTGGAGAAGACGAAGCTGATTCTAAAGCGGTCTGCAGCTAGACTGAGAAGCGTGATAGCCGACAGTCAATACAGCGACAGCAAACTCAGAAACGCCGTTTGTGAGGCGGTGATTCCGTATCCGGCAAACCAGAAACGCGACGTCAAAGGCCTCCTGAGGGTGGACAAGAAGTTCAAGACCTACGGGCCCGAAGACATGAAGAAGGAGTATCATAAGAGGCCCCACATAGAGGCGGTCTACAGCTTCCTCAAGACACAGTACAGTTTGGTCATCAACAAGGTCAGAGGCGTAAGAAACGTCGCTTCCTACGCGCTCTACAGCCTACTGTGCCTGGTTCTGAACAGAGAAGCAGCCGAAAACATCAATAGAGCAGACAAAGCAGTCTCACCAACATACTTCACATAATAAAGGGACAAGGCAGCGCGCGGTTGGCAGAGAGCACCGTGTTCAAGGTCATGGGAGAGTGGAATAACGGCACGATTTTCTTTTTGGAAATGAAAAAGTTGAGTTAATCTAAGCGCGCGCTAGAAAGACTTTTAGCATTCGTTTATGATTTCTTTGTGCTCACACATGGTTTTGGCCAGTCTGAAAAGAGGAACAACGCAATGAACAAGCACGTTACTAACAGGTTTGCCTCGACCGTTGGTCAGTGGTTTCTGTGCGTCTCGTCCAAGACTGGTTTTCAGGGTCTTCCATTGCAGATTTATTTCTTACTGGTATTGGGCTTCGTTTTTTCGCTCGGCCGAAATATTGCATTTCCGTATCTTGCCATGTTTTTGAACGGAAAAGTTGAGAACGGCGGGTTGGGATTTGATTCATCCCTTGTTGGCTCCATGCTTATGATAGGCGGCTTGAGTTACACGTTCACTTTGTTAGCAGCGGGAAGCTTGTGCGACAGGTTTGGAAGAAAGACGATGATGGTCGCTTCCCTTATTCCACAGTGCCTCATGGTGGCTGCGTTCGCTTTTGCCCGCAGTTGCCCCGAGTTTCTGCTGTTGTATGCTTTGACGGGCATAGTAGGCGCTTTCTATGACCCTGCCTACAACGCGATGATCGCAGACTTGGTCCAGCCTGAGAGGCGCGAGGAAGTCTACGGTCTGGGCTACATGACAGGCAACATTGGCACGATGGTTGGACCGCTTATCGGCGGCATCCTAGCGAGCGAAGATGGATATTCTGTGCTGTTCCTGTACGCTGCTATATTTGCTGCTGCGGCCACAGCGGGCCTCGTGCTGCTGACACGAGAGTCTAAACCCAAAGACATCATCAGCACAATCTCGTTTTCCCAGTTTGCCGGAATCTTCAGGGACAGGCTTTTCATGTTCTTCTGTTTCATGGGGGCGCTGACAAACCTGGTGTACACGCAACTGTACGGGCTGCTCTCCGTTTACATTCAATACGTCGGTTTTGAACCGTACATCTTTGGAATTCTCTTCTCGCTCAACGGAGCCATGGTTGTGACCCTGCAAATTCCCATCAGAATGGGGGCAACGCGAATCGGCCCGGCAAAAGCTTTCATAGTCGCTCAGTTGCTCTACGCCGCAGGTTTCTCATACTTCATGGTTGCAAGAAGCCTTGAACAGTTCATAGCAGGGGCAGTGGTCCTGACTCTGGGCGAGATAATATTCGTGCCCGCAAGCTCCGGCTTCGTTGCAAACCTCGCACCCGCAGACAAGAGGGGAAGATACATGGCGATGTTTGGACTCTTCTTCGGCATAGGAGGCTCTGCAGGTGCACAATTGGCCTTCAGCATTTTCGGAGCACTAGCCAACAAAGAACTCACGTGGGGTATCTTCGGACTCATAGGATTCACCACGCTAATCGGCTACGCGTTACTGTTTAAAATGGCAAAAAACGTCAAGAAGGAACGCTTTACCGGCAATCAATAGCGCGCATTTCAATTTGTTACACTTGATGGTTCTTTCAACATTCTGCAAAACTGCTCGATATCACAATTTGTTACAGTCCGGTCGTCAAAGGAATTTCGCGGGGTTAGTATTGCCCTTAGCGCGCCCTTTTTTATCTGGCGGAAGCAGAAAGGAACCAAGGCAGACTTTCTAACGTATGATATCAATTAATGTATTCTGTTGGATCATCTATCTTTGCTTCCTTGAAGGCGTTCTTCCTGTTCAAGCATGACTCGCATCTTCCACAATGCTTTTCTTCCCCTCGATAGCAAGACCATGTGAGCTCAAAAGGAGCTCCAAGCTGCTTTCCAATTTTCAGTACTTCTGATTTCTGTAGGTTGCTGAAAGGCGCTTCAATTCGGATTTCCACACCTGTTCCCAGTCTGGCTGTATTCTCAAAAGACTCATAGAATTCCCTTCTGCAGTCTGGGTAAAAACGGTCGTCTGAGCCTTGTGCTCCATAGAACACTTCTGTAGCTTCGATCGAAATGGCGTAGGCAACTGCAACAGAGAGGAATATTGCATTTCTGAAGGGAACTATTATTGGTTGAGTGAAGGTTGGGGTCAGCTCGATATTTTTGTCGCAGAGTGCCGTTACTCCAGTAAATATATCTTTCAAACAGCTTAGATCGATGATCTTGATTGGGATGTCGAGCCTCTCAGCAATGAGATTTGCATATTTGGCTTCTTTTTCTGCTATCTGACCGTATTTGAACGTCAAAGCATGAACTTTGTAGCCTTGCTTTTTTGCCCAATATGCAACGACTGCGGAATCTGGTCCTCCACTTAGTACAACAATGCACTTGTTTGCCTTAGTCAAGGCTTACTCCCACCATTTGAACCTTAACTCAATCATTTTGAAGACAAATGCACCCATCAAGCATACCAATTGTTCACTTATCAGAAGGTAAGGAAACGTTGCCATCCATGATAGATTGAAAAGCTGGTTTAGCATCCAACTGACGCCTATTGGTACTATGATTGCGATGATTGCGCCTTCGATGAAGTAGTTTTTGTTGAATCTTTTGGCGACGACAAAGCCTATGATTCCCGCAGCTAAGCTTACTAGTGGCATGAAGACGAGTTCATATGGTCCAGGGAACGGACTGAAGAGATTCCCCACGACTACTCCAATTGCATAGCCTATGCTCAGGATCCATTTCTTGGCAATCGCCGGTCTTAGCACACCCGCAACCCTGAATTGCAATGCGTAGAATGACAATGGAGCAAAGAAATAGACCAATACTGCGTATAAAGATGCAAAGATACTTGCTAACGCTACGTCCTTAGTCTTTATTCTCAATTTTCAACCTCCTACACCGGGGTTTATGTTGGCGGAACGGGTGGAGGTCCACTCACCCGCCATTCTGCTTCACATATTCAAGATTACTCTTAAAAGCCTTTGGCGCCCATCGCGTGCCTAGACTCTGGTCCACTTCATATAACCGCGCGCGCTGAAATACAAACAAGTGATATGCCACCACTAACAGTTGTCGAATGGTGCTGTCGTAACAGAGAGGCGTAATAGAGATAGGTGTGCGCTATGGGAAAACTGTTTTAAGCATTATGGAATAATGTTATCGCGATGAAGAATATGATATTCGTGACTTTGATGCTGCCCAGAGGAAAAGGTGCTAGCGCAGTCAAATACCTTAAGGAGCTCAAGGCGCCTAAGGGAATAAAGATTCGAGACATTTTCTTCGCTTTCGGCAAATATGATACTGTTATAATATTCGAAGCTCCAAATGAGCGCACAGCCATGAATTTCGTAATGGAAACAGGATTCGCAACAGAATACACTATGGAAACCATGATAGTCATTCCCGCAGAAGAAATCACTGGCAAGCCCAAGTAGCAGCAGAACAGATTTTCCCCCACTTCAAGGCGGCGCTATCTGTTTATTCGAGGCAGAAGATCACTGAGCGCGCGCTAAAGAGGCTCAGATTGTTACAAGAGAAACATGCAGAAGCACCAGAGGAGAAGTGGAATTGGACTCCAAGACCCTTTTCGCTGTTAGCATCAGCGATTTTGAGTCGTCATATTCGGATTCTGATATTCCCAGCAAATTGAAATCCAGGAGCGTAGTTCAATATCCTTAAATAAGCACCTCGACAAGAGCCTTCAAGAAAACGGGCCGTGAAATGTTGGCCGTCGGCATTTATGAACAGCTTGCTGAAGCCTTGGATCGGCTTCCGAACGGTTTTCCCAGAACGTCTTCGAATGTTGAGATACGAGTTTTGAAGAAAATCTTCTCACCTGAAGAGGCAAGAATTGCAGGTCAACTGACTGGATCCACCGAATCGGTCGACGTGATCGCTGAGAAAATCGGACTTTCTGTTGAAGAAACTCAAGAAAAACTTGTCAAGTTGGCCAAGCGTGGAGTGGTGTGGTATGAGGATCAGAAGGGAAAGCCATCCTTCAGACTCGCACCCTTCGTGGTCGGAATCTACGAGGCACAACTGGAAACCATGGACCACGAATTGGCTCACCTCGTCGAAGAATACTTCGCAAACGGCGGTGCCCTCGGCATCATGAAGCCTCAGCCTGCTCTTCATCGTGTAATTCCCGCGCAGAAGGCCGTTAAGTCCGAGTTGATTCTCCCATATGACGATGTCAAAGCAATACTGTTGAATTCTAGATCCTTCGGTTTACGTGACTGCGTTTGCAGGGTGCAGCAGAAGCATCTCAGTCACGACTGCACGTTTCCACTCCGCACCTGTCTGTTCTTCTCAGAATACGAGCGTCCGCCGCATAGGTACACCATCTCAAAAGAAGAAGCCCTGGCTTTCCTAGACAAGGCTGAAGAGATTGGCCTAGTCCACACCGTTAGTAACGTGATGAAAGGCGTCGGTTACGTCTGCAACTGCTGCGGCTGCTGCTGCGGCATACTCCGAGGCATCAACGAATGGGGCATAGAAAACAGCGTGGCACACGCAAACTACACAGCCACAATCGACCCAAACGAATGCCTCAACTGCGGAACCTGCCGAACCAGATGCCAAGTACACGCAATAACCGAACAAAACGGCGTATCCAGCGTAAACCAGCAAAAATGCATAGGCTGCGGACTATGCGTAACCGGCTGTCCGAACAACGCCGCACAACTCAAACGAAAACCCGACAGCCAAATCATCAACCCACCAGACAACTTTGCAGCGTGGGAACACGAACGACTACACAACAGAGGATTAGACAAATAGCGAGCGGTATTCCTCCAGATAGCCGTTCTTTTGCTGTGAACTTGAAAAAATGCCTTTTGTGAATCTTTGCGGATACGCATGGATACGCAATTCACACGAATATTCATTCATTATTCATGAAAAGAAGCTCAATTCACAGAGAACTGGTCACAGTCACAAAGTCACTGAAAAAGCTGAAAAACGATGTTGCGTTTATTGTCTTTTCGTGAACTCGAAAAAACTGGATTGTAGCGCGCGCGCTATCATGAGACGAAAAACCCATTACTAGTCAAGGAATTCCTACGCCACAAAAACATGGATTCAACCCTAATCTGCATTCAACTGGAAAAGGCCCTCTACCAAGACAGAAACGAGAGCTTCACAGTCATGGCCGTCAAAGACCCAGAACAAGTAGAAGCAATGCTAGAAGTCGGCTTCGACTACGTCTGCCAAAAAGACGACCTGGTCTTTCTACGAAAGCCAAAATAACGCCAAAAAACATATCCTATACCCCGCGAAATATGACTCAAATCGTAATATAGGTTAAATCTTTTAAGCAGTCCAAGCTATAATAACGAGCACAAAGGAATGGTGTAATAATGAAAAGTGGAGAAGAGGCGAAGATAAAACGCATCCTGACGGACCCTAAACTGGCTCCCATAAAAACCATGCTGGAGAAAGACCACGCCATAGACTGCATACTGCTGCTTTACATGAACCGTGGGAAATGGAAAGAAGCAAAAGACTTCATGCGAGAGAACCGTCTGACACTCAGCGACGGCACCTTCAGGGCGAGAATGATTGAAATAGAGGAACTCGGCCTAGCCAAGAGCGAACGCATAGACCCCCTGAAAAAGCGTTATCTGAAGACCGAATTGGGCGAAAAAGCCGCGAGACTCCTGCTAGACTTCTTCGACAAGCTTGACCTGTAACCTTACAAAGACGCCTTTTATTGAATAATCCCGTTTTTGACGTTTTCCATCTTTGACTCTGAAAACTCTTTTTCTTTGTATGTGTCTTTTTGTTGTACAAATGGCCAATATGATGTAGGAAGTCGTAAGACTTAAAAGCTTCGCTTCCACTAACTTACCTAACAACTCCAAAAGGAGGGATTGAACCAAAAATGAAGATACTCAAGAACAGAAAAGCCCTAAGCCCCGTAGTAGCCTCAATCATACTCATAGCCGTAACAGTCGCAGTCAGCATCGCAGTAGCAGCATGGATGGGAGCCCTATCATTCGGATTCATGGGCAGCGGCGAAAGCCTACAAGTCGGAACACCATACGGATGGAACAGCACTAGTGTAACCGTCAATGTAGCAAACACAGGTGGCGGAATTGTCACAATCAAGTACTTCCGCGTAACCGGAACACAAGTTGCCCTGAATGGCACAACAGGTTATGTGCTGAATCCCAAAGATACCCCAAGCGTAGTGTGCATTAGCACTACTGACCTATTCACTCTAGGCTACACGTACACGATCACTCTGATAACATCGAACAACAAAGAATTCCCAACGACAGGAACATACAATCCTTAATCGCTAAGCCAGAACTAGCTGAGATAGAGACGGGCAGGATGAGGATAGACCCTCTCAGTTTCCCATATTGTTTCGTGTTTGGAGGTGCAATGAATGGTTGTGGAAATAAAGGAGTATAGTTCAGCAGAAGATATAGCAGAAACCTTGGAAAAGGATATTTCGGACACAAAAAGCACGTTAGGCGAGTATCTACGCCGGTTAGATGACATCAGGTCCTTGGCTGAGAAATCCAAGAAAATCCATGAAGTAGTCATGAAACTAGCGGGCAAAAAGGCCACGTCTGAAAGCTTGGGCGAAATCTCAATCGGCTCATTGAGCATAGTGTTGGATGCTAACCCACTTCACGAATTGACAGCCATAGAAGAGGTTGTTCGTAGCCACCAAGAGAGATTGCTAGTCTTGCAGAAAGCTCGTGAAGCCTTGAAATGGCTGGACCAGCTCGGTGACACTGAAGGATTGAAGTATCTCGTTGTTGAAACTGACGGCGTTCCTGGGCGAATACTTTTCAGAATATCCTAGACGGTGGACGTGAAAAGCTTGGCCAACGAAGCCTATACGCTTGCTCTAAAAGACACACTGGACGGAATGGCACACACGTTCCCAAACATCAAGAATGCCCTATTTTTCAACGAAAGCGGTGACATCATCGCAATGGACGACAAGACTTCTGAAGAATCAGCTGTCCACACGGTAGATGCACTCGACGAAATACTAGACAGGACTGACATACTTGGCAGTCTTGAAAATGTTGCCCTCGAAGGAGCGGAAGGCTGGCTGAACGTTTCTCGTTTCGACGACCTCTTCCTCGTGACAACAGTCCCATCAAAGGCAGACTTGGAACGGGCAACCGCATTTGCAGATGTTCTGGTCCCAACAGTTCTTAAAGTGCTAAGAAGAGTCAATCTTGCCCCTGTAAAGGAAAACCTAGAAGAGCTCGAAGTCGAACATGAAGAACCATCGACACAACGCACAGAAGAGAAGAAAACTGACTCTTTGGAGCAAACCAGAATCGAGAAACGCTCTGAAGAATCTGCTCCAGAAACAACGTCCAAACCTGTCATGCGTGAACCACAGGTAAACCAGTTCATCGTCGAAAACCTCGGAGGAATGTTCTCTTCCTCGGACACCGTCAGAATCGATAATGACCTGCTGTTGAAGTGGAAGGAAATGTACGATGACAGAGAAATCGAAGAGGTCAAAATAACGACTTTCGGGGGAAAATCAGTCCGATGCAAGGTCAAGCCGGTCAAAGATGCAAAGTTCGAGGGCAAAGGCTCCGTTCAGATACATGAGAAGACACAGTCTGCACTGCAGATCAAGAAGGGCGAGCTCGTGCGAGTCACGCCCATAATCGAGTAGCGGAGGTCTAGCCCATGGTCAAGAAAAAAGGAAACGTTCAAGATGTCACCAACGAAAACCGACCAATAGCCTTTGAAAACGCAACAGGGAAAGTTGATCTGCGTTCAAAACTAGCTGAGATCAAAAATCATGATGGCATAATCGGCTACATACTCAAGGACCCGAACACCGCCGTCGTAGACCTGAACGAACCCGCCAGAATCTCAGACTACGCACTGTTTTCGTCCGCAACGAACGAGGCTGCAAGTAAGCTTTCTGAAATTTTCGACCTAGGCGAGATCAGACACGTAATAGTTGAAGCAAAGCACATGCTGATGCTTTCGGTTGACATCGGCGAAAGCAGAATCAGCGTTTTCATGGAAAAAAACGTTGACGTTGACAATATTCTCAACAAACTGCAAGAGTTCTAGTGCAGGACAAGCGCGCTTCTTCTTTCCATGGTCGTTACGAACGTATTCTTCGTCGTTTTTCCCCTTTTCAGAACGTTTAAATCAATGTTTTTCCCTATTATAATGGGAGAGAAGGGGGCCCAAATAGCCCTTCAAAGGCGCTATATGGGTGGTTTCGTTGATCGAAGCAGGGAAGAACATAAGCAATGCCCATCGGGGAAACTTCGACATTATCGCGGACATTCTAGATGCATCTCATGGAGGAGTCAAGAAAACCTATTTGATGTATCGCTGCAATTTGAGTTTCAAGCAGATGAAGTCTTATTCTCGGTTTCTGATTGAAACGGGACTTCTGCACCTCAACGCTGTCGGGGGTAACGGTGATGGCGGGTTCTTCTTTGAACTCACTGACAAAGGTAAGGTTTTCTTGAAGGCTTATGAAAGTCTGGTTTCGCTCATGAAGTGATGTTTTGAGCTAAGAACCTTCTTGCAGTTTCTTGGAGTCTGATTTCTTCTTTTTCATCTTTTGTCGCGATGAACTCGTATTCTTTGAGGAAGGCTACTATCTGCTGGAGTTGGTCCTTGTCCAACTTTGTTTTCTTCTGAACATCTTCGAGCATATGCCATTGGCTATCATTGAGCAGGTCTAAGATTCTAGCGATCTTGCTGGCCGTTGAAACCTTCCTCCCTGAACAGCGTGATTGTTTGTACGTTTTTGCTTTAAGACTTTCTGATATTCTGATTCAGAAGTTAGTTCTAGAAAATAGTTTTTGCAGCATGCATCCAACACTTGCCATAGTGCGGAGCCTCAAGTTTTGATGATTTTGCGCAAAATAGTGTTCAGCAAAGGCTTTATCGAAAGCAGTGTTACAGGATGATGGAGAACTACTGCATGGTAACTGAAGTTGACTGGTCTCAGGTCCTGCCTGAATGCAAAAACCACGTCCGAACGGCGATTGCTCCACTCTTGAAAATGTTGAATCAGCCTCAGCCAGACCTAGGTGTTGGAGCAGGAGGCGACCCTTTGAAGAAAGTGGACTTGGCCGCTGAGAGCGCTCTCATCGAAGTTTTGAAGGCGCATAAAGTTTCTTTCACGTTGATAAGCGAGGAGTCTGGCGTGAGAGAATATGGGGAACGCGCGTCGAAATGTTATGTGACTTGTGACCCAATAGATGGAACGACCAATCTTGTGAGGGGGTTACCTTTCTATGCAACCTCAATAGCCGTATCGACCGAACCTTACTTGGACAAGGTGCACGTAGGACTAGTAGCGGACCTTTTTCATGATATTACATACTTGGCTGAAAAAGGAAAGGGTGCTTACCGAGATGGACACAAGCTTGTTCCTTCGAACAACGTTTCGCTTGAAGAGGCCGTAATCGGTGTGGATTTGAACAGCTACAAGGTTGAAAGGATCGCGCCCAAGCTGACCAAGCTAATCGCCAAGACAAAGCATATTCGACATTTCGGAGCCAATGCCTTGGAATTATGTTTCGTGGCTGACGGCATAACAGACGCTTTTGTTGACATTCGAGGCAAGCTGCGAACAACAGACATGGCAGCCGCATGGCTCATTTTGCGCGAGGCAGGAGCGGTCATAACTAGACCTGACGGTGAAGAGTTAACGGCCAGACTGGACCCGAAACAGAAAGTAGAGTTTGTGGCTTCCGCAAACCTTGAACTTCACAGGATACTTCTTGGTTTGACAAATTCTGGCAAGGATACGAAATGATTACGCTTCTGGCGCCTTATCCTGCTGCACTGGTGAAGACTCAGGGATCCCGCACGATCGTGGTAGCTGACCTGCATATTGGATGGGAAATCGCCCTCTCACGAGAAGGCATTCATGTTCCGTCGCAGACACCTAAGCTACTGAAAAAACTTGTCGATATCGTGTCCAAGTACAAGGCGGACAGGCTGCTTATTCTGGGAGATGTGAAGCATACAGTCGCTACGGCTGAGACTCCAGAGTGGCGAGACGTTCCAGGCTTCTTTACCGCTCTTAGGCAACACGTAGATGAGACTCTGGTTGTGCGCGGCAATCATGATGGAAACATTGAGCCTCTGCTACCTGAGAGCGTGAAGATCCTGCCATCCACAGGAGTAGTCCTTGGTGATGTGGGCTGCTTCCATGGACACAGGTGGCTTTCGCCTGCTCTGCTCGGCTGCAAGACTTTGATCATGGGTCATGTTCATCCCGTTGTTGTTTTCCGGGACCCTGCAGGGTTCAGGGTCACTAGGCAGGTTTGGGTAAAAGCAGACTGTAACGGTGAGCTGCTCAGTAAAGTTCTGCAACACAAGTATCAGGTAAACGAGAAAAAGAATCAGGCGAAGAGTCCGCAGGATGATCTCGAAATGCGCGTGAAGAGCGCAAAGCTTTTCATTGCACCATCTTTCAATGATTTTCTAGGAGGCAGACCATTGAATGAAGGCAGAGGAGGCTTTGGCTCTGGCAAAGTCACTGGACCGATCTTGCGCTCAGAGGCTGTTGACCTGAAGAATGCTGAGACATACCTGCTTGACGGCACTTATCTGGGAACTCTTGAACAGCTTAGAACATTAGGTTGACGAAGCTGCTGCAGCATAAGATTTATAGACGGAGCTCTTCTTCAGTGTAGCCGAGTGATGTTATGCCCTCGGAAGATAATTCTCCTGAATGGTTCAGGAAAAAGCGTTCTCCTTTCTTCAGAAGTTGGGGTTTTGATAATGTTGACAAGATGTTCGAGGAGATCGAGAAGATGATGGAGACTGAATTTGAGAATTTCACTTCTCGAGTGCCCAAGGATTATGTTAGGGAGCGCAAGCTTCCGGATGGTTCTACGGCGCGTGAGTGGGGACCGTTCGTATATGGTTACAGTGTCAAGATTGGATCTGACGGAAAACCTGAAGTCCGCGAGTTTGGGAATGTCAAGCCCAGTCTTAAAGGACCTCAGGTTAAGGAAGAACGTGAACCTCTTGTGGACATCGTTGAAACCGACGGCGAGGTGCAGGTCGTGGCAGAGTTGCCCGGTGTTGAAAAAAAGGACATCAAACTGACTTCAACGGAGGAGGAGCTAACAATTTCAGTAGATGCTCCAGAACATAAGTACTTCAAAAAGATTGTTTTCCCTGCCAAGGTCAGGGTGAAGGAAGCGAAGACGCAGTACAAGAACGGGGTTTTGGAGGTCACGCTGCCCAAAGTTGACCAGCACAAGCAACCCGAAGGCGAGTCACTGAAGGTCGATTAGCCTTCTACCTATTCGGTCCAGGTAGTTCTTATGGCTGAAGACTCTGAAACTGACCTGCTGAATTTGGTCTGTAAGGAAGCCAAGGCAGAAGGGAAATTGACCGGCAAGAGTCTGACGAGATTGTATGAAGTGTTCAGTCAGCGGTTCACCAAAGCTTTTGAAGCTCTGAATGAGGGCAGGGTGAAGAAATATGTTTTCAAGCCCAGTGGGAAAGTTGTGTGGATTGTAGTGGGGAAGGAAAGAGACTACTTGTTGCTGCCCAAGGTCGAGTTTTGCACATGTGATGATTTCTATTTTCGGGTTCTAGACAAGAAAATCCACTTGTGTTACCACCTTATTGCGCAGAAGCTGGCGAAGAATCTAGATTGGTTTGAGTTGATCAAGGAACATGATGAGCTTCATGAATCGCTGATGAATGAGTGGAAAAAAGCTACTGTTTAAATATTTAAACTCTGATAATGTGTGAAGGAGACGGTCTCCATGGACATTGCCTCGTACTTTGAGTTAGTCAAGTATGTGATGATGGCGGCGACATTCGTAGTCTTGGTTCTGATTTTCCTGTACGTCATGTACGGAAAAGATGAAAAAGAGTCCTAACCGTTTGTCTTGGCACGCTAGCGTGTTCCTAAAATGGTTTACGAAGTATTCTCATACTTCTTTCTTCATGATACAACCCCTTGAAGGGACATTCGCAACTCGATCCTGCTTCACCCAAACAAAAGGAATTTAGGAACACGTTAGTGCGTCAATAATTGTTAATGCTGCTCTTGTCAGTTCACTTTGTCCTCTTTATGCGCCAGCACAAGCGAATGCGAGAACCAATCGCCCTCAAATGGCAAGAGATCCATCGGATTCCGCAACCATTCACCCGCGTAGCGCTTCTCACGTTTGTCAATCTTGAAACCGGCTTCCTCAAGGGTCTGAGTTAGCCTATTGTCCGTGGCGATTGCGCCGACACCCAGTTTCTCAGCTTCAACCATACTCTTGGAGCCTTCTTCAAGACCCATAGTCGCAAAGACTAATCGACCATTTGGCACAAGAATTCGATGTACTTCGCGAAAGGCTACTTTTGCCTCAGGAATGTTGTCAAACCCAAAGAAAGAAGTAACACACGGAACCTCTTCCTGCTTGATGGCGAGGTGTTTACCGTCCATGACGCAGAGGGAGACTTTATTGTAACTCTCCTGCTCCTTGAGTTTGAGTTTTGCACCTCTAAGCGGCTTTTCGTTAACATCTATACCCATTAGATCCACCTTCTTGCCTGTTTGACGTGACAGTCTGAGAAGCAGAGTACCCATGCCGGAGGCCATGTCCAACACGAAATCATGATCCGAAGCCGTTTTCACAATCTCGTCCTTTAACTCTTCGTCAGCTTTCTTCAAATCTTCAGAAAGGTAGGAGGCATATTTTCTGCGGACGCGATCATACTTCTTCAAATCTGGAAACTCAATGGTCCAAGCGAACTCTTTCTCACTTGTCTTCGAATCTTTCAAGACAGGAATTTCATCTTTGACCTGATAAACATGTCCACTTGTGCATTGAAGAACACCATTCGTTAATCTTTCATCAGCGATTGTTCCTTCAAACCTGAGCGGCTTCCTGCAAACTGGACACACGAGTTTGCTTGACAACGACTGCTTCATTCTGACATCATCATCCAATTGATTTTCCTATCGGACAAGCTTCTAAACACGCGCTGCAATCAAAGAAGCTGTTGAGCGTTGGCCTCTGTGTAAGCCTCTGCTCCAATCTTCTAGTTTCCGCTGGAATGTCTTTCGAATCTGGGTTTTCAGAGGCATAAACCATGCACCGATTAACCTTCACCTTATACGGCTCTATCGCTTTCGCAGGACAAGCCCGCACACATTTTTCACAGTCTTTGCACAAATCCTCTTTGTATGGCTCATCCGCGTCGAGCTCCGCCTCCGTGAGCACCGCGACCAGCCTCACTCTCGGACCATGAGTAGGAGTCACTAACAGCGTATTCTTCCCTTGACATCCCAGTCCACATCTGACTGCAGCCGTCTTTAGCGGAATAGAAACTGATGTGACCGAATCAAAGCCTTTTCGGTGCAAGTAATGAGCAACTTCCCAAGCTTTAGACTTGACAACCTGATAGTACAACTGATAACTTTCCAAAGGAACCTTCTGCCTACGTGTCTCATCATCATGAATCCGCCATGAATTGGCAACTATGTTGAAAACTACGTCCCAAGCGTAAAAACCCATCACTATGACCGATTTGACAGTTGGAAGTTCTGCTTCAGGAGTCGGAAGTTCACCGATGTAACGTATGTTCCCATACGGCAGATCGCGAAGCAGGCCTACATTCGAAATGCCTACGACGGCGAAACCCACTTCTTTCACTTTCTTCTTCACTTCTCGAGCCAGAGACATATCCTAATCGCCTCTGCTATGGTTAAAGTGTTTTTCGAATGCTTTCAAGATTCTGCTTTGCCACAGGCTCGTTTGCCAGAAACTCCCCAAGTTTCCCGCAAGGGTATTCACTGCAGTGACTACAAGTCTTGACTTTTCGCTGTTCAGCGCAAGGCCGAATCTTGCATATTTTGCGGCACCAACCCGAAATCCTGTTTGACCAGCATCCATCACAATCGATATCCTCTGGCGTGAACTCGACTTTTGTGCCTTCACTCCACTGTCTAGCCATCTGCTTCTTCTTCTCCAAATCACGAGCTCTAGTCGTTTTATAGGCATTGCACTCACCACAGTCCAAACCACAGTAAGCGATCATATCAGACATTATTCCATTTCACCTTCTGACGACGCATTACTCCAAAAATAGTCGGCAGCGAAAATAAGTCTTCTATAGGCATGTGACTGTAGAGACACGGAGCGTCGCGAATCGTGAACGTCGAGTTTCCTGCCCAATTGCCCATAGACAGACTTGTTTCCAAAACACACTATCTTTCGTTAGATTCTAATGAAGACGAACAATTCGCATGATGAGAAGTATGCTTGAAAGGAATACTATTGGCGCGCGGGCGAATTAAATAATTGGTTAAAAATGGTTTTACCCAGATATTTCAGTCAAACAAGCGAATCAGTTTAATCATTCAGAACAACAAAAGATTAACGGTTTGTGTGACCGCTTTTTGAAACATGCGTGATATACCAAGCGAATCAGCGCGCGCTAGTGAGCCAAAGCAACCCACCACGGGGTTTTATCCAAAACAATGTTGAAAGCGCCGGGGCGGGATTTGAACCCCCATCGCAGTGGAGAGGTCGCCCGCAGAACCCCCCTTTTTCTAGCGCGCTAGCGCTTTCCCATATTCATTTTTTTGGGGTGTAGTAGGGTTGAGTTGTGTGTCTGTCTACGGAGCGCATCAAGGGAGAGGGAAGTAAGATGCTTCCTAAACTAACTCAGGAACAAGCATGCGCGCTAAGAAAGAAGCATACTCGCAGAGAACAATAGAAACTTAGGGTCAAAGACTCCTTATGCTCGCCAAGAAATGCGACGTTTCAAACCCAGAGCAAGTAAAGGAATACGTGGCCAGCGCAGAAACATCGAACAACTCAACAAGAACGTTAGCTGTAGCCTCCTACAAAACCTTCGCAGACTTAACGGGCATACAGTTCAAACCACCGAGATACCCACCTGAAGAAAAAAATCCCCTTCGTGCCTACAGGAAAAGAAATTGACGCCCTCATAGCCGGTTGCGGCACCAAAAGGCAGCTCTCCTACAATTGCTCAAAGAAACAGCTATGCGAATAGGGGAAACAAGAAACCTGAAATGGATCGACATCGACCTCCAAAATTCGCGCATCACTCTGAACAACACTGAAAAGAAGGGCAAATTTAGACTCTTCAAAATATCCCCAAAACTAGCGGCCATGCTTAATGCGCTGCCAAAAGAAGACAAAGGCCAGTTCAAGAGCTGCGCTTCAAACATCTACAGAGACTATGAAAACCAAAGAAAGACCATACAAAAAACTCCAAAACCCACGTCTACTGCGAATAATCTTTCGCACCTTTCGCCATTGGAAGGCAACGATGGAATACGATAAGACCACAGATTGCTTCATGTCATGTAATTCCTTGGTCACAAAAACATCAAGAATACCCTTAGTGTACACTCAACTAGCGGACTTTGAAAAGGATGAATGCCACTCTGCCACAGCGAACACGGTTAAAGAAGCAAACAAACTAATAGACGCAGGATTCGAATACGTAGCACTTGCAACGACGCAATGCTCTTCAGAAAACGCAAGCAAACGACCATACTATAGTCCGCGGCAACGATAGGAAAGGTTTTTAGTTCAGAAGCTGGCGAAGTCTCCCGCGACCCCTCTTTTTTCTCTTCGTTTCTTTTGTTCTGGTACTGAAGAGAATGCGTTGAGCGCGCGATATGCTATTTATGATGCGTTGTCGTTGACGAGAACGATCCGGTAACGGGCCTTGTTCTCCTTTAACCTGCGAATTGCGCGCGCTATAGGTGCTCCTATCTCCAGAGTCTTGACCGTTTCCCGTTTCCTCTTTTGTAGACTATGATTGCTAGAAGCGTTGTTGCAATGGATAATAATAGAATAGTTGGTGATGAGAATTCTGGGACCACTTGTGTTCCTTTGATAGTTACTTGTAACGTGGAAGCAAACGTGCAAGTGAAGTGTAGGAATGTGTGTGTTGCGTTTTCAGTTGGCGGGGGGAAGTCAGGCGGAAGAAGCTGTGTACCATTAACCCATACAACCCAATCGTCAAGTTCTGTACAGTTCATCAAAGACTTTGGAATTGTCACGTTGAAATATCCAACAGTACCAGAATCACCAGAGACATTGAACTTTGTTTGTGATTGATCTAAGACAAGATCCGACACGGTTGAGTTGCTTTCAGTGATAACATGAAAAACTTGTCCATCGACTTGAACAGTATGGTCAATAACATGATTGACGCTCTGAGAAGTCGGCGTCGCCACGACTGCCCCCTGGTATACTCTTACCATGTTGTCAGTGGATCCAAAGACGAAAGTGCTGGCGTCGTTGGATATTGCGGCAAATAGTGGTCTTCCAAAGTCGGGGGGCGACCACTTCGTCGCCGTGGTGTTCCAGAAGTCGCTCCAAAGGAGAGTACCATTCACGTCAAAGAGCAAGGCACCATTAGGAGTGACATTGTAGTCGCTTACATAAACTGTGGAGCCGTCTGTACCCGCAAGAATGTAGCGGCCATCCGGGGTCACAGCTCCCGCCGTTACGTCGCCAAGCCATGGGAGGATGATTGCACCACAGATCCCCCAGCGCAGCTTCCCGTCCGGGCTGAAGACCCTCAGGCCGTCCCTTGCCCCCACAGCAATGACGGAGCCGTCGCTTGACATGGACACCCAGTTAACCGCTGTGCTTGTTGTATCGAATTCCCACTTGAAATTACCGTCACCATCATAGGCCCAAATACTGCCGCCCTTCCCAGTGCCAACGACTATGAGTGAGAAGTCGGATGTCGCGGCGATCGCGGTCGGCCAGATATACCCGTTTGTCGTTGTTGCCCAGAGCAGGGTCCCGTCTGCGGTGTCGAACATCCGCAGCACTGAAGTTCCAACCAGCAGTTTGCTGCCGTCAGCGCTGAACAGAGACGCCCTCGGATCGGCATACTCATCAGTGTGTGCAGTCCAGATGATCGCGCCGGTGCTCGCGTTCCTGTACTCTATCGTGGCGCGAAATGCATAGTCCACCAGATACTTCCCGTCTGGCGAAAACCGTGCAAACGCCGCTGAACCGTTGGAGCCTCTTGCGTCCACGTCCCACAGCAGGCCGTGCCTGTCAAAGACGAAGAGCTGCCCATCGTTGGTTCCCGCGACCGCTAAGGAGCCGTCCGCCGTTAGGGCGGCGCTCCAGAACCCTCCATAAATATCGCTGGAGTTCGTGACGGGGCCGAACCTCCAGAGCAGTGTCCCGTTCGTGTCGAACATGTAGACGTAGTACAAGTTACTGAAAGACGGCGAGACTGATGCGTGGTAGCTCATGGTTGCGTGCTCGCCTCCCGCCAAAACCGCGGTTTTGAAGTCGGATGATATCGCCCCGTAGTAGATGGGGCTGAGCAGGGTTGAGCTCCATTTCAAGCTGTAGTTCCCTACGGTTCCTGAGGGGATCAGTTGGAAGTCCTGCTGGATGCGCCGCTGCGGATTTGGGGCAACATAATAGTCAGCGTTTATGTAGGTCTGGTACCCGCGGGCCATCGCGATGGCGATGCTTGAAATTCCCGGAAACACCCTGTCCGCCGAGTAGCTTCCGTCGGCCTGTGAAACCACGGGGTTCCCATAGCCGAGTCCGAACTGGCCGGCCATGTCGAAGCCGACGTAAGCGCCTGGAATCGGACTAGCATCCGTAGCGTCAAGCACCCTTCCGCTTCCGTCATAGTACACGCCGTTCCACGAACTGATTATGGTCCATGTTATGGTCACGTTCGCCACCACGTACTGGTCCATCGGCGGGTCAACGTGCCACGCGATCACGCCGTAGGTCGCGGTGTAGGTCAGCCCGTTAAAGGTCGAGTTCGGAAGTCCATACACCATGTTGACCCAAACCGTGTCGGTCCCGTTTGGCTGAACCGTGAACT
The DNA here is from genome assembly GCA_041500785.1 of Bathyarchaeia archaeon. GTDB lineage: Archaea > Thermoproteota > Bathyarchaeia > Bathyarchaeales > Bathycorpusculaceae > JBGQMW01. The sequence continues at coordinate 53,143 of JBGQMW010000010.1, read as the reverse complement.
GAAAGTCGTAGCGCTCTCCCCAATCTGGCACCGGCTGGGGCTGAATCATTATCGACCTCGGCTGGGTGCCGGAGTTGGTTATGTTGAAGTTAAACCTGACCATATTGGTGTACACGAGGTCCACGACTAGATGTTGCGTGAGCGGGGTCACCTGGAGATCCGAATCAACGTCCGCCGAGACTCTCTGAATTGGAATCACAAAAGAAGCAAACAGCAGAAATAGCAGAACTGGGACGGACTGACAGTTCATATACGACCACCTATTACGCACGTGACTTTCCACCTTCCCAGAGAAATTAGTCTTATGAATCCCAAATCAAGAGCGACGATAACGAACTTCTAACGTCTCAAATCTCCCGCAAACCCCCTCTTTTTTCTCTTTTTCTAGGCTGTGATCAGAAGTTCGTTTCGAAAGTTCTTCAACGAGACAGAACGCCTGGAGACCAAGCTATGAGTCATAGATCCCCTCTTGTTTTTGGTCGCTGGGATTTGCTCCCCAACCATGTGGAGACGTCACCCACCATGAGAACTCGCTCGGTCTGTGTCATATGTCATGGGATAACTGAGTTTCGACTCCGAATTGCAAAGCTTATTAATCAACACAATCAATTCGTAAGCATTTAATCTTTCAAACGCAAACCAAGAAGACAGCATTAGATAGTCCATCTGTCATGTTTCAGGTTGCGTAGAGAGTAGATGATTTGAATGGTTGAATCTATCGTTGAGTCTTCTACAGAAACAGTTCTAAATATGGCCAAGGCAGAAGCGATTAGAGTCTTGCACGTTGATGATGACCCGAGCTTTCTGAAGGTTGCGAAACAATGCTTAGAAATGCAGGGCGCATTTGAAGTAGACACCGTGTCTTCAGTCAATGAAGCCTTAGAAAAATTGGAGAAAACAGATTATGATGCCGTTGTTTCTGATTATCAAATGCCAGGCAAAGATAGTCTTGAATTTTTGAAAGAACTGCGAGAAAAGGGAAACACTGTTCCCTTCATTGTTTTCACTGGAAAAGGCAGGGAAGAAATAGCCATGAAAGCCTTGAACTTGGGTGCTGACGGATACTTCAACAAATCTGGGGACCCCGAAACAGTATACGGTGAATTGGCACATGGGATGCGACAGGTCGTTGGGAGAAGAAGAGCAGAGCAATCGCTCTTGAAGAGCGAAGACAAGTACCGACGACTGGTTGAAACTCTGCATGAAGGAATCTGGGTCATCGACAAAGATTCTCGCACAACCTTTGTCAATCCTCGCATGGCAGAGATGCTGGGATACGACACAGAGGAAATGAAAGGAAGACATTTGTTCTCATTCATGGACGAACGTGGCGTGGAAATTGCAGAGCGCCTCCTGGAAAGACGCCAGCAGGGCATCAAGGAACAGCACGATTTTGAGTTTCTCAGAAAAGATGGAACACGAATCTATGCAACACTGGAAACATCGCCAATCACCGATGACAACGGAAACTACAGCGGGGCACTTGCAAGCGTAATGGACATCACCGAGCGTAAGCGGGCGGAGGAGGCGTTAAGAGAGTCGGAAGAAAGATTAAGGAGTATTTTTGAAAACTCAAGCGACCAAATATTCATGTTAGATAGGGACTGCAGATTTTTATCCATAAACAAGACCGCGGCAGACCTTTCCGGGATGTCCCCTAAAGAGATGATCGGCATGCCAATATCTGAATTATTCCCGGAAACAATTGCAGCCAAATTCTCGAGAAACATCAAAAATGTGTTTGATACTGGCAAGAGCCTGTTTATAGATGAAAAAATGGTTATCAAAGGTCGTGAATTGTATAACAGTACCAGCCTAAATCCTGTCAGAGATGATAACGGAAGAGTGACAGCAGTCACCGGGATTGTTAGAGACATCACAGAACGCAAAAGGATGGAAGAGGAAATTAAGGCTCTGGCGAGGTTTCCTTCTGAGAATCCGAACCCTGTGCTTAGAATAAGTCAAGACTGCCGTATTCTCTTCGCAAACAACGCTGGAAAGGCACTTCTGAAGAAGCTGGACTGCGAGGTAGGCGGTTCGGTTCCGACTTTCTTGAAGAGCTTAACTGTGGAAACGATGAAGAGCAAATCTCACAGAGACGAGGAGTCTGAGATCGGAGGACGCATTTACGGGTTCTACGCGATGCCGATCGTTGATAAGGGGTACGTGAACGTTTATGGAATAGACATCACAGAACGCAAGAAAGCTGAAGAAACCTTGCTTGCTTCTGAGGCAAAGTGGCAGTCGATTACGGAGAATTCTCCTGACCATATTATACTGTTGGATAGAGATGCCAAAATCCTGTATATCAACCACACTGTTCCAGATTTAACTACTGAAAAAGTGCTTGGAAAATCAAAGTATGACCTTGTTCCATCCGAGTTTCGTAAGGTTGCGGCTGATTGCAATAAAAACGTTTTAGAAACGGGTAAACCAAGTTCATACATTACTGAATACCATACAAAAGAGGGAGAAATCCGCCACTTTGACGTAAGGGTAGCACCAGTATTCCAATCAGGCAAAGTGGTTGGCTTAATAAGCAATTCTACAGACATCACTCAACGCAAGAAAGCGGAGGAACAAATCCGGGATAGTGAAGAGCAGCTTAGCCAGCTTTTCATGCGTATGCCCAGCGGCGTGGCAGTTTACAAGGCAGTAAACAACGGCGAAGACTTCGTGTTCACGGATTTCAACGAAGCAGCTGAAAGAATAGAGCATATCTCCAGACGAGAAATCGTTGGTAAATGTGTGACTGAAGTGTTTCCAGGCGTGAAAGATTTCGGTGTCTTCGAGGTTTTTCAGCGGGTATGGCGAACTGGTCAATTCGAGTATTTTCCAGCTGCTCTTTATAAAGACGACAAAGATCAGGGCACCTGGCGTGAAAGCTGGATATACAAACTGCCAAACGGAAGTATCGTAGCCATATACAACGACATCACCCAACGCAAGAAGGCGGAAGAGAAATTAAAAGAACACGGCGAAAGAATTGAAATGATGAATGAGAAGTTGCGTGTGGTGGGCAGCTTCACTAAGCATGATGTTCGAAACAAGCTTTCAGCGGTGACTGGCTATGCGTATTTGTTGAAGAAGAAGCATGCCGATCAGGCAGACATCGTGGACGGGCTTGGAAAGATGGAGCAGGCTGTTAAAGATGTTGGAAAGATTTTTGATTTCGCTAGAATGTATGAGCAGTTGGGCGTTGAAGAGCTAGCTTATGTTGATGTGGAGAAGACGTTAGATGAGGCTGTGGCTCTTTTTTCTGGCTTAACCATTAAGGTGGTTAATGACTGTCATGGATTAACCGTGCTGGCGGATTCGTTTCTCAGGCAACTATTCTACAATTTCATTGACAACACTAGAAAATACGGCGGGAAAGCCACAGCGGTAAGGGTGTATTATGAGAAAGCAGAGTCGGGTGGGTTACGGCTGGTTTATGAGGATGACGGCGTAGGCATCTCCACAGAGAACAGATTGAAACTCTTCACTGAGGGCTTTAGCACTGGGGGTAGCACAGGCTTTGGCTTGTTCTTGATTAGGAAGATGATGGACGTTTACGGCTGGACAATACAAGAAACGGGCAAACAAGGCACGGGAGCCAAGTTCACTATGTCAATACCCAGAACAGGCAGCACTGGAAAGCCACAGTTGAGTACCATAAGACCAAAGACATACTCCACGTTCAAGAACTGCTCAGACACAGAAACATCCGAAACACGCTCGTCTACATAACCATTGAAAAAGGCCTCTTCGGACAACAATGCATAGATGAATACCACGTCAAAGTAGCAGACAACGTTGAGGAAGCAGCCAAACTAGTGGAAGTAGGCTTCGAATACGTGACGGGCGACTACGGCGACGGCGGCAAAATCTTCCGAAAACGAAAGTAGCAGAATTAAACTAAAATCGCGATTTAAATAGGAAAGGTTTTTAGTATAGTTGTCATATGTGACATGCAAAAGGTTAGAAGACACTGAGGATGAAATAAATGTCTGTATTCGCAGCACCAGGTGCTTACGATCGTGCCATTACGGTTTTCTCGCCTGACGGTCGACTTTTTCAAGTAGAATACGCTATGGAACTGGTAAATCGAGGAGCCACGATATTGGCTATTCATTGCCCCGAAGGAGTTGTTATGGGGGCTGAGGAAACGATTGACCCGCTCGAAGAGTCAGAGTATTCATGGAAAATCTTCAAAATAGACGACCACGTCGGCGCCGCCATAGTGGGACTGAGCTCAGACGCACGCATACTGATCGACCAAGCACGCGTCTACGCGCAGAGCAACAAGCTGACATATGATGAACCAATAGACGTCGAAGTTGTAACAAAGCGAATCTGCGATATCAAGCAGATGTATACTCAACACGCAGGCGTACGGCCTTTCGGTGTGAGCATGATTTTCGCCGGAGTCGACAAGACAGGTAGCCGCGTGTTTGGAACCCACCCGAGCGGAACCTACAGAGGCTACAAAGCCCGAACGGAAGGTGCAGGAAGAGAGACAGTCTTCAACATACTCAAAGACGAATACAAGGAAGGCATGAGCTTCCAAGAAACCACCAAACTCGCCATCAAATGCCTCGCCAAAGCCTTGGAAGCCAGGCAACTGCCGTTGCGGATCAAAGTATGCACTGTACCAGCTGACACGAAGAAGATGGGATTCCTAACCGACGAAAGAACTGAAGCCATCTTGAAGGAGCTAGGCGTGGGCAAGTGAAAGACTGATGAGCGATAAATACACCGTTGGGCGCATGACAGTAAACAACGAACACTTTGAAATTCTTGTGAAACCCGAAAAAGCCCTACAGTACCGGCTGGGCAAGATAGCAGGCGTAAGAGAGGTGCTCGCCGGAGAAATCATATTCTCCGACGCCAACAAAGGCACCAAACCCTCCGAAGAAATCCTGCGCAAAGCATTCGGCACCACGGACGCATTGAAAATAGCCGAAACAATTCTTACCAAAGGCACACTGCAGCTCACAACAGAACAACGAAGAAAGATGGTGGAAGACAAACGGAAACAGATTATCGACTTCATATCGCGCCAGAGCGTTGACCCCAGAACAAACCTGCCGCATCCTCCGACACGCATAGAAAACTCCATGGAACAGATCCGCTACCCAATCGACCCCTTCAAACCCGTGGAAGAACAAGCCAAAGACATAATCAAACTGCTCAGAACAATCCTGCCGCTGAAGATGGAACAGATAACCGTAGGCGTAACAGTTCCCGCAGCCCATTCCGTCCGTGCATACGGCACCATCAAAGGCTTCGGCACGATCAAACGTGAGGAATGGCGCAACGACGGTTCATGGCACGGTGTACTTGAAATGCCCGCAGGCAGCTATGCCCCGTTCCTTGACAAGCTCGGAGAAATAACCAAAGGACAGGGCGAAGTCAAGCTAAACCCCTAAAGGTTTTCTAACCAGAAAATGAGGTGAAACATGTGCCAATACTTCTAGAAAAAAGACAGGTTGTAGCGCCAGGCGACCTTATCGCAGAGGGCGACTACATCGCTGGAGACAACACATACAAGGAAAAAGAAAATATCTACGCTTCAAGAGTCGGAATCGTAGAGTACGAAACCAAAAGAGTAGATGTTGTAGCGCTAAAGAGCTTCTACATTCCCCGGATGGAAGACATAGTCATCGGGACAATAACCGAAGTCGGATTTAACGGATGGATGGTAGACATAAACTCTCCCTACCCAGCCCTGCTCAGAGCCTCAGACGTGCTCAGCAGACCGTTCAAACCCCAGAAAGATGACCTACCCCAAGTCCTCGACGCCGGAGACCTGGTAGTGGCAAAAATAGCCTCCTACGACCGAACACACGACCCGCAACTGACAGTAGCCGAACCGGGACTCGGAAAAATAACACGCGGCCAAATCCTCAAGGTCACACCGACGAAAGTCCCACGGATCATTGGCAGAAAAGGCTCAATGATAAGCACGATAAAACAGGAAACAGGCTGCAACATAATCCTCGGCGTGAACGGCGTCGTACTCATCACGGGAAAGAATCTTGAAGACGAACAACTTGCGATGAAGGCCATCCTCAAAATCGAGGCAGAATCCCACACAACAGGCCTAACCGATCGCATAACCCAGATGCTAAAAGAAGAAAACACCAAGAAAGGAGGAAAAACAGAGTGAACGAAAAACCAGAAAAACTAATCGATAAAAAAGGCTTAAGACTCGACGGCCGAAAGCCCGACGAGTTAAGACCCCTAAAAATGGAAGTAGGCGTAATCTCAAACGCCAACGGTTCCGCGTACATTGAATGGGGAAAGAACAAGATAATAGCCGCAGTGTACGGCCCAAGAGAAGTCCACCCCAAACACCTGGCACTCCAAGACCGCACAGTGCTCAAGTGCCGCTACCACATGGCGAGCTTCAGCGTGCAAGAACGCAAATCACCAGCGCCTTCCCGAAGAGAAATAGAACTTTCAAAAGTCATCAGAGAATCACTTGAACCCGCAATATTCATGGAATACTACCCACGAACGATGATAGACGTGACCATTGAAGTACTCCAAGCCGACGGCGGAACAAGGTGTGCAGGCATAACCGCAGCCGCACTAGCCCTGGCAGACTCAGGTATACCAATGCGCGACCTAGTCGCCGCCTGTGCAGCAGGCAAAGTCGATAACACGGTTGTGCTCGACCTGTTTGACACAGAAGACAAAGCAGGCTCAGCCGACGTACCCGTCGCCATGATGCCCAACCTGAACGCTATAACACTGCTGCAGATGGACGGCATACTTACACATGAAGAATTTGAGAAAGCCGTGAACATGGCAATGGACGGCTGCAAAACCGTTTACGCGATGCAGAAAGAAGCTTTGAAAACCAAGTACGCAACCACAAAAGGTGAAGAGGAAAGCAAGGAAGAGGAGGCTGAAGAGTAATGTCAATCATAACAAAAGTAAAACGGAAACAGATCGAACAACTACTTGAGAAAGACAACCGTTTAGACGGCAGAGGTTTGCTCGAGCACCGCGAAATGAAGCTTGAGCAGGGTCTGATCGAACGCGCTGAAGGCTCCGCCCGCGTGCTACTCGGCAAGACAGAAGTCGTGGTCGGCATAAAAGTCGAGATGGGCGAACCCTTTTCGGATACTCCCAATGAAGGCGTTCTAACAGTAAACGCGGAACTCGTACCCTTTGCATCACCAGACTACGAACCCGGCCCACCAGACGAGAACAGCATCGAACTCGCAAGAGTCGTCGACCGAGGCATCAGAGAATCAAAAATGATCGACACGGAGAAGCTCGTCATCGAACCTGGCAAAAAAGTCTTCGTTGTGTTCGTCGACATCTACGTTCTCAACTACGACGGCAACCTGATCGATGCATCGGCACTTGCCGCAGTGGCAGCACTGTCAAACACGAAAATGTCCAAGTACGAGATCGAAGAAGGCGAAGTCAAAATTAGAAGCGGCTACGAACAACTCCCACTGAAGAAACATCCGATAACCGTGACATGCGCAAAGATAGGCAACAAGCTTATCGTCGACCCGTGGGTTGAAGAAGAGCAAATTGCGGACGCAAGAATCAGCTTCGCCATAGACGATGACGACAACATATGCGCCATCCAAAAAGGCGGAAGAGGCTACTTCGAACCATCACAAGTGTTCGAAGCAGCAAAGATAGCGAAGGAAAAGGCTAAAGAACTGCGCAAGAAACTCAACTGGTAGGACCAACGATGCCAAAGATGAAGAAAGTCGGACCATCACGCGGTCTCGGACCGCGCTACGGCGTCACAGTGCGAAAACGCTACGTCAAAGTAATGGCAAGCATGAAGATTCGCCACAAATGCCCAAGCTGTAGCTTCACAAGAGTCAAAAGAAAGAGCGTTGGCGTGTGGCTCTGTAAAAAATGCGGCTTCACCTTCACAGGAGGAGCCTACACACCAACCACCAAACTCGGCATAGTTGCAAAACGTTCAGCCCACGGACTAGCCGCAGAAGAAGCGGTCAAAACACCCGAAAAAACCGTCCCAGAAGAACAAGAGCAAACCGAAGTAGAAACCGAAGAAATCGAAGAAGCCGCAGAAGAAAAAACAGAAGAGGAAGAAGACTAGCCTCCGACTTTTTCAGGCTCAAGCCTTTTGAGCCACAAACTCTATCTTGTTTTTGGTTGAGTCTGATCAATGAAAGCAAAAGCCACAATACGCCTAAAATTCCTGACAGAACAACAAGCAGAAACCATGCTTAAATCACTCCGACCTGAAGTCGAAAACGCTATCACAACACGTTCACACACAGCCCTTCAGAAAGAAGGAGAATACCTGACTGTCAAGGTTGAAGCAAAAGACACTGTGGCACTGCGAGCCACATTGAACGCTTACCTAAGATGGATAAACTCCATCACGAACGTTTTTGAAATTCTGAAGAGGCAATGATGCTTTCTTCTACACATGGAACCATGTTGAGAGGCTTCTGGTTCAGCAAGAAAATGTTAATTAGCAGCGTATCTTATTGCTGTGCAGTTGGAAGGTAAGAAAGTGAGTGACGAAGTTTCAGCTCTGCCGCCTCAGGTTCAAGAGCGTCTCGTAAAGATGCAGCGGCTTCAGCAGACGCTTCAATCAATTCTGGCGCAGAAGCAACAAGTAGATGTCGAATCATCAGAAACCGAGCAAGCCTTAAGTGAACTGCAGAAAATGACTGATGAAGCAGTTGTCTACAAGGCGATGGGCACAATTCTGGTTAAGACCGAAAGAACTAGGATAATCTCTGAGCTGACGGAACGAAAAGACCTGCTCAGCACACGCGTTACAGTCTTGCAGAAGCAAGAAGAGCGTTTGCGAAACCAACTGAAAGACATAGAAACGCAGCTTCGCCAAGACCTCAACCCAGTTTCTCCGCAGCTCTAGCAACCTGTTCTTCTTTCTGGGTGATAACCCGTGGAAGAGCTGGGTCTAGAAGAACTGAGTGACAAACAAATCGAAGAACTCTGCCTGAACGCTGAAGAAGCGGCACGGAAACACATTCTGTCCAAAGTCTCCTCAAAAAACATAGAAACCCTCAACATAACCGCTGAAGCAGAAGGCACAAAACCCGTTTCCGTGAAAGTCGAAGTCAACGTGGAACTGTCAACTTTCCTGAGAGATTTCAATGTCAAAGAACTCGCAGATGAGGCTGTCAAGGCTGCGTTCGCTTCAGCCAAACACTATTTGAGGAAACTGGCATGTCGTTCAATGAAATAGTCTCCCTCCTCAAAGCCGTTGACGCGAAGCGGGTTACCCTGTTGTGCCATCACAACGCTGACCCAGACGCTATCTGCTCCGCCTACGCCTTCTCAAGCTTGGTCAAACAATCATTCCCCCATTTGGAAGTCGAGATAGGCGCTGCAAACGGCGTAAGCCGTCTTTCAAAACACATCATGCAGCATCTGCCCATAGACGTGAAAATCCAACCCGACATCGACAAAGCCCAAGCGATAATTCTGCTAGACACAAACACAATACAGCAACTCGACAATCTTGCAGCAAGCATCAAAAACGCAAAAGCGCCAATAATAGTCATCGACCATCACGCAAGCCATCCTGAAACTGAGCAGCTGGCAAGAATCTGCATAACTGCCGAATCCGCATCATCAACGTGCGAAATCGTATACGACTTCTACAGACAAGCAAACCTCAAACCAGGCCCGAACGAAGCCAAGGCCCTGTTCCTCGGCATAGCCTTCGACACGCGCCACTTCGTCCTCGCAAGCTCAACCACTTTTAAGAATATCGCCGAACTCATCGATGCTGGAGTCAACGCACAGGAAAACCTCGCACAACTGTCCCTCCCGATGGACTTTTCCGAACGCGTAGCCAGGCTGAAAGCCTGTAGAAGAACACGTCTCTTCAAACTCGGCCAATGGATAATTGCACTGTCACATGTAAGCGCCTACCAGGCCTCAGCCGCACGTGCACTTGTCGAACTGGGTGCACACGTTGGCGTTGTGGCAGGGGAAAAGAACGCAGCCATAGAGATCAGCATGCGCAGCTCTCTTGACTTCTACAACCATACACAAGTGCACCTAGGCCGAGACATTGCCAACCCACTGGGCGAATACCTGCACGGTATGGGCGGCGGCCACTCTACAGCCGCAGGCGTGAACGGTGTAGGCGATGTTGAAATCGGCTTGAAACGATGCTTGTGGCTTTTCAAGGCAAAGCTAACCACAACTAAGTAGCTACTCTTAAATGAGCCGAACGCCCGCTTGAACTAGGGCAGGCACCGCAATCATGGCCATCATAGAAACAAACAACCTCTCCTACACTTATCCAGGCGCCACAAAACAGTCCATCAGCGGTGTCTCCATAAAAATAGAACAAGGCGAATTCACGCTCATAACAGGCCCCAGCGGATGCGGCAAAACCACCCTATGCCGATGCTTCAACGGCCTCATCCCCCACTTCTACCAAGGCGAAATGACAGGCAACATAATCGTCGCAGACAAGAAAGTCAGCGAAAACCCGATATACGAGCTGGCAAAGCACGTGGGCTTGGTCTTCCAAAACCCAGAAAACCAACTTTTCGCGCTTTCAGTCGAAAAAGACGTGGCCTTCGGGCTGGAAAACCTCGGCGTCCCACGCAAGGAAATCCGCGAAAAAGTTGACTGGGCACTCAAACTCGCAGGAATCTACGACCTCCGCGAAAGGCCACCCCACGAGCTTTCAGGCGGACAACAACAACGCGTAGCCATCGCCTCAGTCCTCGCCATGCAACCAAGGATAATAGTCCTCGACGAACCAACTTCATTCCTAGATCCCTTGAGCGCCAAAAAGATCTTCGAAGTCATCCGCGAACTCAACAGAAACCTCGGCATAACCGTTGTTCTCGTCGAACACCGGCTCGACCTCACCGCCAAGTACACAGACCACATCATAATCATGGAAAACGGCAAAGTCATGCTCGACGGCGACCCACACCAGATCCTTCAATCAGAAGAAGCCCGACTAGTCGGAGTAGGCATACCCAAAGCAACCCATCTCTACCGGATCTTGAAGCATGAAGGCATACAACTCGGTGACACTGTTCCTCTCTCATCTGAAGACATGGCAAAGCTTTTGAAGGAGGCCCTTCGAACCCGATGATCGAAGTCAAAGACGTCTACTTCAGATACCAGAACGGCGTCGAAGCCCTGAAAGGCGTGTCACTGACCATCAAGGACGGCGAATTCGTAGCCATAATGGGCCAAAACGGCGCAGGTAAGACTACACTCGTCAAGCATTTCAACGGTCTCCTCAAGCCCGCGAAAGGCCAAGTGCTCATCGACGGGGTCGACACAACCAAAAGAAGCATAGCAGAGCTTTCGAAAGACGTGGGCTTCGTGTTCCAAAACCCCGACAGCCAACTATTCAGCGAAACAGTTGAAGATGAAATTGCTTTTGCACTCAAAAACTTCGGATACGAAGCAGGAGTTATCGAAAAACGCATAACATGGGCGCTCAACCTACTCAACCTCACACAGTACAGGAAAACGTCACCCTTCATGCTCAGCGGTGGAGAAAGAAAACGCGTCGCACTCGCCTCCATACTCGCGTGGGACCCAAAAACTCTCATTCTTGACGAACCGACAATCGGCCAAGACTACGAACAGAAAGAAAAACTCCGCCAATTCATCATGCAGATGCGCACTCAGCAGAAAACCATCATTGCCGTCACGCATGACGTCGAATTCGTGGCCGAATGCAACCCGCGAGTACTGCTAATGCGCGAGGGCAAAGTCATAGCAGACGGCATAGCGACAAGAATTCTCACCGACCCCGAAATCCTCACACAAGCTTCCATCGTTCCGCCCCAGATCGCCCAAATCTTTCTTGAACTGCCAGGCCTGAACCTTCAGAAAGACATCATCGATGTCTACGAAGCAGCAAGAATCCTGCAAAACATACTGGAGAAACGTGGCAGATGAGCGTCTTCAGCGGCCTAAAGTTCCGCAAAGTCTACTCACCAATTCACAACCTAGACCCCCGCATCAAATTCATCTACGTCTGCGTCATCTTCGTCATCGCCATACTCTACTCCGAACTCATTCCACTCATCGTGCTGTTCTTTCTCCAAGTCCCGTTCGTCCTCCTCGCCCGCGTCCAACGCGAATGGGTCCGCTCATTGCGCGGAGCCGGCTACCTGGCAGCACTCATTTTCTTCACCAACTTCATCTTCAAGTTCATTGGCGCAGGCTACAAGATCTTGCCATATGACGTTGAAACTACGATAGGACTGACCCTGCGTTTCGTCGTACTCGTAGAATCTTTCTCTGTTTTCTTCCTGACCACGTCACCAGACCATCTGGGCCTGGCCCTGGAACAAACCCGTGTACCTTACGAGTTCGTCTTCGCCTTCACAACAGCCGTCCGCTTTGTCCCTGTCCTGGCAGAGGAAGCGCAGACGATAATGGATGCTCAAAAGGCTCGGGGTCTGGAGCTTGATAAAGGCAACTTCATGAAAAGAATCAGAAACTACATCCCCATCCTCATACCGCTCATCGTGAGCGCTATCCGCAGAAGCCTCGAACTGGCCGAAGCCATGGAGTCCCGCGCTTGGGGAGCAACCAAAAAACGCACAAATCTTTACGCGCTCAAAATGCGCAAAGGCGACTTCGCTTTGATCGCTATCACAGCTACCATCCTCGCAGCCGCAATCTACATTCGCCTATACGTGCCCGTTCCCATGCTCCACGATATTCTGGCATCTTGGACTCATACCGCAAAACTTTTAACAATCACACTTCTGTAAAGGGTCACTCGGGGAGACAGAACCCGTTGAAATGGCTAACGGCGGCCGCAGAAGAAATCGTTGCATGCATAAAAATATCGATTGAAGAACTCGACATGCAATCCGTTGAAAAACTCCTCAAAAGTCTGCTCGGGTCAAAAGACAAGAAAATCTTCACGGTGGGCATGGGCAGAAGCGGATTCGTCGCCAGAGCCTTCGCACTCAGACTCATGAACCTGGGTTTCAACGTATACTTTCTGGGCGAAACCATCACTCCCGCAGCAGAAAAGGGAGACCTCCTCATAGCCATCAGCGGCACTGGAACCACAAAAATGGTCCTGACCGCCAGCGCCGCCGCCAGAGACATCGGAGCCAGAGTCATCGCAATCACAAGCTTCCCAGAATCCCCCCTGGGCAAGCTTGCTGACCTGGTCGTAGAAGTCAAAGGTCGTACCAAAGCAGGAACACCGAAAGAGAAAGACTATCTCACAAGACAAATAATGGGTGTAGGCGAACCCCTAACCCCCCTCGGAAGCATATTCGAAATCAACAGCATGGTATTCCTAGACAGCCTGATCGTCGAGCTCATGCACCGCCTCGGAAGCACAGAAGCAGACATGAAGCGCAGACACGCAACACTAGAATAGAACGTGCGCGAAGAATGGACAAGGCATGATAACTGCGACAAGCCAATTGGTTAACTGTGTTTTCTCCACTGGCGGCCCAGATGGTTGACTCTAGAGTTGAGAAACTCGCGAAACTCTGCACTCACTACAGCGTAAACGTCAAACCAAAAGAGCAGGTGCTGATACGAGGAAGCACGCTGGCCTTGCCGTTGATTGACGCGCTGTACAAAGAATGCTTGCTATGCGGCGCCTATCCGCTGTTCTTACCGAGTACTGATTTCGACTACACTTTCTACAAGTATGCAAAAGAGCCCCAACTGGAATTTGTCTCGCCTTTCGAAGTTCCTCGTGGAAAACGCGGATGTGATGATAAGAATAGCGTGCGACCCAAACCCCAGAGGATTAACAACCATAGACTCTGCAAAAATAAGGAAACACAGAGCTTCCCAGAAAAAAATCGGTCAAATCTTCGACAAACGCTATGCTGAAGGAAAACTCCGATGGACCGTTCTGCCCTACCCGATCAGCGCTCAAGCACAAGAAGCCGCGATGCCGCTCGAAGAATATGAAGAGTTCGTTTACGGCAGCTGTCTAGTTGGCAAGAAAGACCCCGTGGCAGAATGGAAAAAGATTCACAGCCAGCAGGAAAAAATCTGTGAGTTTTTGAACAAGACCAGCGAGATTCGAATAGTAGGCGAGGACACCGAACTTACTTTCACGGCTAAAGGCAGAAAATGGGGAAACTGCAGTGGAAAAATAAACATGCCCGACGGCGAAGTGTTCACAGGCCCCATCGAAGACTCAACAAACGGCAGAATAAGGTTCACTTACCCGGGAATATATTCAGGCAAAGAAGTTGAAGACATAAATCTCACTTTCAAAGACGGCAAAGTCGTGAAAGCCTCGGCCGCTAAAGGAGACGGACTGCTGAAGGAGATTCTGAAGATCGAGGGGGGCGACCGTATTGGCGAGGCGGCCATCGGAACAAACTATGGAATAACGAAATTCACTAGGGAGATGCTTTTCGACGAAAAAATGGGGGGAACCATACACATGGCTCTGGGAAATTCCTACCCGGAAACAGGAGGTATGAACAAATCGGCCATCCATTGGGACATCCTGAAAGACATGAATAAAGGCGGGGAAATCTATGCAGAAGGCAAAATGTTCTACAAGAACGGCAAGTTCCTGACAGGATGATGCCCCACGGAGCCTAGGTTCGCACGCGTGCCCACGTTTTGATGGTCTTTCTCCTGTAATCCTCTGCTATTCTCTCAGCTAGCTTGCCATCTCTCAACACGAATGCTCCACGATACCCACAGTTTCTGCAATCCCACACAGACCATAACTGTGGCAGACCTGAAGCCCAAAAAAGGTTAGTCGAACCGCATTTCGGACAGAAACTAACTCCCGGCTTCTTGCCTCTTCCACCAAAGACGCTTGGCACCTCTTGCTTTCTCTCAGACCTCTTTTCAGCCTCAGTCCTGTCAACTCCGCCAACAACCATCAGACTACCCCCGATCGCAGCTCCCCCGAATAGACAGACGGTCTATTTTCAAACAGATTTTAAACTTGCGCTCCCACAGAACCTACATGTGTTGCCCCACAAACACATCAGATGAAAATGTGGTGCGTGAATATTTCCAGCTGCACCCATGTAGCAAACACCGTAAGGCCCGCACCGGCTAGCCCTTGGCACCAAGAATGTGCTCCCAGCATCCTTCTCGCCCAACCAACCGGACTGACCCGCAGGAAGAAAGGACTGCACACTACTCTCAAAATATAGGCCAAGACTGTCGCAGGACCAGTTATTTCGGAAGCATGAGTGCTGTTCTTTCATTTCATGGTTATGGCCATCATCACGAAAGAGGTGCCGAAATAGCACGACACCACCCAACCGCTATTGAACTGGCTCCAACCGATGGCAGGATGATAGTTCCGGCAAGACAGCTTGTGAGTGCTCTGACGAATGGAACCGCTCTAGTTCTTCTGCTTGAAGTGGAAAAGCCAACTGATTTCACGCTTCGCAAGACAATCAAGGACCGCCCAAGGAACTACTGTTCACGTTCGTGGTTACTAACGATTCCACCCAGAAACGTGACGTGATCCCCGCGACTAGCAGGCCCGAGAAGTAATCAGCGTAACCCTTGGAGCGTTCAAGCCCAAAGATACACGCTCAGATGCTATTTTAAGCATTGCCAGAGATCATTTTTGATCCCATTGTTGGACACATGTTTCAAGTACTTGTCTTCTCCTGCAAACCATTACTGCCAGCAGTACTGCTGCCTGAGATTGACGGAACAGGTGGCATGGGTAGAGTCAAACCATTGAGGAAAATCTTACCTTTGTCACATGCTTGAACGAATTTGCGGAGTATTTCTTTTTTGGAAGTGTCTGCGAAAGGAAGCAGCGCATTGTGGGTTTCGAAGCTGCAATTTGCTAAGGATTGAACATGCATAGGCCTTATTAAGACTTGTTACATCATATAGTCTTGCAGACCACGACACAGTCTGAACCACGAAGGACAGTACCAACAATAAAGGAAGTAAACACGAGAATGGCCCAAACCGAAGAAAAACCAGCCACAACCATCACAATCAAACCCGAAACCCGTAAACCCACATCATTCAAAGAAGCCTACCCCATTCAAGAACCATATGTCTACGCAGCCATAATCAACGACCCAGACACTCAAAAGACCCGCTACGAAATAATAGAACCAACCCTCCAAGAAGACGAGGAAAAGCAGCTTAAGGAAATTAAGAAATTACTCATGGATGAAATCGACGTCGACCTCAAAGAAATAGAAACAAAAGAGAAAGCCGAAAACTACTTGAAGGAACAGACGAAGAAAACCATCAAAAAATACCACATCAAAGTCCCGTCAGAAGCCATAGACAAATTCACCTACTACGTTATCCGCGACTTCTTCGGCTACGGCAAAATCGACCCGCTCATGAAAGACCACCTCATCGAAGACATCAGCGCCGACGGCGTAAACATCCCACTGTACGTTTGGCACAGAGTCTACGAGTCACTCCCCACGAACATAATATTCAGAGACGAACAAGAACTCGACTCCTTCATCGTTCGAATGGCTTACCTGTCCGGAAAAAACATCTCAATCGCCTCGCCAATCCTTGACGCTTCACTGCCCGACGGCAGCCGTATCCAACTGACTTATGGCAGCGAAGTCACACGCAGAGGCTCCACCTTCACAATTAGACGTTTCAGAGTAGACCCCCTCACGATCTCAGACCTTATCGCTCTTAAAACCCTCAGCTCCGAAATGGCCGCCTATCTGTGGTACATCATAGAAAACCGCGCTTCAGTACTCGTAGCAGGCGGCGTCGCCTCGGGAAAAACAACCATGCTCAACTGCCTCAGCATGTTCATCAAACCTGAAATGAAAATAGTAAGCGTCGAAGACACGCAGGAACTGAACCTTCCGCACGAAAACTGGATCCCCTCAGTCGCTAGACTCGGCTTCGGACACGAAGACAAACGAACAGGAACAATAACCCTCTTCGACCTGTTGAAAGCCGCAGTCAGACAAAGACCTGACTACATCATCGTAGGCGAAGTCCGAGGCGAAGAGGCCTACACCCTCTTCCAGGCAATGGCCACAGGGCACCTAGGAATGTGCACACTCCACGCAGAATCAGTCGAAGCAGTAATCAACAGGCTCGGATCCGAACCCATGAATATACCCAAATCCCTCATCGCCATGACCAACGTCGTAATGGTCATGTCCAGAACCGACATCGCCGGCAAACCAGCAAGAAGAGCCAACGCAACGGCCGAGATCGCCGGGTTCACACGCGAAACAGGAATATCAACAGAAGAAGTGTTTCACTGGAACCCCCGCTTCGACGCGTTCTCCTACACTGGCCACAGCAGTTTACTCGAACGCCAAATGAAGAAGATGGGTACAAGCGAAGAAGAAGTCAGACGTGAACTGAGCAGAAGACAAACCGTACTGGACTGGATGACCAGCAGAAGCATACGCCGCCACACAGAAGTGGCAAGCTTAATCCGAGAATACTACGCCAACCCAGACCGCATCTACCAAAAAGCCAGAGTGGGGCTTAAATGACAAAACAGAAACCCAAGGAACAGATCAAGAAAATCATGTCCAGAATACAGAGAAAATTCAACCTGCCCTTCCCCCAGCACAAACGAATCGAACCCAAAAATGCTGAAAAGGAACACATGACGTTCGAGAAACCAGAATCTGTGGCATACCAACTCCTCGGCAGCAAAATAGGACAACTTCTTCCACTGTTCAAAGGATTGGACCTGAGCCTGCAAAGGTCTGGCCTGAAAATCAACTTCAAAGCATACGTCAGCCTCACAGTCTTCACCACCGCCCTAGCCTCAGTTGGCACCCTCGTGTTTGTGCCGCTGCTGGCAACGACTTTGCTCAATATTCCACTGTTGCCAGCTGTCCTATTCGGCATCGGCGGCAGCCTATTCGCACTCGCATTTACAACGATCGCCTTCTGCGCGTACCCGATCTATAGGGCCGACACCGTGAAAAGAAACTTGGAAGACGAGCTTCCCTTCACAACCGGCTACATGGCAATCCTCACAAGCGCAGGAGTTTCACCAGAAAAAGTGTTTTACTCACTCTCAAACATGGCCGTTCCCCTGGCAGTTTCTGCCGAATCAAAAGACATAGTCCGCGACGTAAGCCTCTTCGGATCCGACATAATCTCCGCCCTCGAAGAAATATCCAGGCGCACACCTTCAGAGAAGTTCCGCGAAATGATAGAGGGCTTTATCTCCACAATCCATTCAGGCGGCAACATGTCGGCATACCTGCGCGAAAAAAGCCGACAGTACATGAGGCTCAAGAAGCTAAGCCTCAAAAAATACTCCGACACTCTTTCAATGCTGTCGGAAGCATACGTCGCCCTGCTCCTGACCGGACCGCTGTTCTTAGTGATAATGCTTGCAGTCATGGCCATGCTGGGAGGCGGAGGCCTCGGCCTTCTGAGCCCTGACCTGCTACTAAATCTTCTTACCTACCTGGCGATCCCCTTAGGCGCCATAGTATTCCTAATCATTCTAGACGCATCATCACCAAAATGGTAGAGAAGAAAATGCCCAAAATGGACCAGAAAATCAAGAAAACCGTGTGGGTCACATCCGTAGCAGTAGTCGTGGCCATAATCCTCTTCGACGTTCTAGTTTACTCAGGCTCAGTACTTTTTGACGACATGATCTTTTTCGCCGCGATCGCAGGCGTCACTCCTCCCGCGTTAATCAGTTACATCGACTACAAATGGAGAAGAGCCATAGACGAACACCTACCCGACCTCTTCAGGAGCATAGTCCAAGCACAAGAAACAGGAATGACACTGGTCCAGGCACTTCAGAACGCTGCGAAAAGAAACTACGGTCCACTGACCGCGGAACTGAAAAAAATGAACGCCCAAATCTCCTGGGGAATGCCTTTCGAACAAGCGCTGCTCAACATGGGAAAAAGAGTCAACACGGTACTCGTGCAAAGAACAGTACCCATGATTATCGAAGCAAGCCGTTCGGGAGGACGAGTTGAGAAAGTATTCGACCCGATGGGCAAATTCATACAGACCACTCTGATGCTTGACAAGGAAAGACGCACTCAAACAAGACCATACATTGCCATAATCTACGTAGCCTTCTTCGTCTTCCTCTTCACAATCATACTCCTCTTCCGCTCATTCTTCACGAACATGAACGGTCTATCACAACTCGCAACTGCAGCCATCCCATCAAGTGAAATGCAACGCATATTCTTCAGAATGACCTCCATCCAAGCCTTTTTTGGCGGACTCGTCGCTGGAAAAATGGGAGACGGAACAGTAACAGCCGGACTCAAACACAGTCTCATTCTCATGCTCGCCGGCTACATAGCACTGAAGCTTTTCATGTGAGGTGGCGATATGTCGAGAACTTTTTTGAATAACAACCGCGGAGTAACGCCCGTTCTAAGCAGCCTCCTACTCACAGTCGTGGCCGTTGCAGCAATGGCCATTGCCACCACAGCCACATACGTCATAACAAACAACCTTCGTGACACCATGAGCGAACGCGTCATCATCGAAGACGTCTGGTTCAACAGCCAAACCCGCACAATAGACGTTTACATTCGCAACATCGGCAAAACCGCCATACAAGTCAAGGCAGTATATGTTAACTATACTTCTCAAAACTTCACCAAACCTTTCAATCTGGAAATAGGCCAGCACAAGTGGCTCAGCATCTACGAAGTCTGGACTCCAGGAAGCCTATACCACATAAACATGGTAACGACTAGGGGGATACATGTTGAAGAATATAGCACGGCGCCTTGAGCGCGATAAGCGAGGCGTAAGCAACGTTATGGTTGTTATGCTCAGCCTAGTCCTAATAGTCATTATTGTTGACAACATTGTCCTCTGGGACTACCAGATGAACCAGCTTGACTGGGAAAGAATGCAGGAGAAAATAGAAATCACCGCCGCAGTTTCCGTAGACACCGTCTCTTTGTTCACAATCCAAAATACAGGAAGCCAGACTGCACACCTGATCTCGCTTTGGATACTGGATAATTCCATCACGAACCATCAAAGGTACGACCTGAACACTTTCATCAACGCCGGCGACACTTTCCAACTTGCCCGCAGCGACATAATCTTGCCGGGGACACCTTACATAGTCAAAATAGTCACGGAAAAGGGGAACGCCGCCGTCTACACGGGCTACTAGCCGGTCATTTCGTCTTTAACATTTTCTCCTTAAGCGCCTTTGTTGCTTCTTTGTGGCTCTTAGCCTCGACAATCTGAATGTTATACAGCTCAGCCATTCTCTTCCCGTTATCATTCATCCTGGGGATCGCAATCAAATATGCACTGTCTGGCGAAACATCATAACTCTTCGCGAACAACGCGATAACCGGCTGCTCAAGAACCACACCTTCCGTCGATGTGGCCACATCAATCACAGTCACTTTCTTCGCGTCGTCCTTCTTGCGGGTCACAATGTCGAACATGTGGTTGGCGCCAGACTTGCCTTTCAAGAACGCTGGACCCTCGACTTCAAAACCGGACTCTACCAGAAACTCCTTGACCGGCGCAACCAGAATCCAGCCCAACTGCGCCTCTCCCCTAACCTCCTCCCTCATCCCATAGGAATACACATTCTTGATGATAACTTCTTCAAAAGAAGAATCGTTCCGACAGTCACGACAGAAAAGCGCTGCGACCGGAACGTCAAAACTCTTCCCACAGCTCCTGCAACTGCACCATACCCCCGCACGGCGATAATCAACGTCCAGCTTCTTCAACTCGTCATGGCACTTCTGACAAACCAGCTTCCCGCCCTTCCTGAAATTCTCTTCAACGTCCATGTACCCACATTTAACATGTTCAATCAACGAACTCTTCTGCACATCAAACGACCTACAATAAGGACAACAATAATGCACCGCAACACTCACGGAATTGCATTTTGGGCAGACGAGCATCTTGTCACATAACTGCCTCTCCAGAATCCCCACGTCAGAAAGCCTGTTCAAAAACGCTTCAGCCTTGACTGCATCGCCAACGATCGTCTCAACTAGAGGATAGCGATACCCAACCTTCGGGTCAAAAACGGGCTCAAGCCTGCTGACCTCGCCGCCTAGAAACTTGCCGAGTAGCGCCTGCGCATTCCTGTCATTGTAAAACTCCATCCGTTCCGACTTGCCAGTCAGTATCTCACGCCCAAACTAACTATGCACCCCTGTCATTGGCTGAACACTATCGCCAGCGCAACGCTTAAACATTGCCAAAAAAGGTTTTTAAAATTTCGCGTACGCATCACCCTAATGCGCAGAGCACACGCGCTAAATCTCAACATCTTCTTAACAACCCGCTCGACATCAACAATGTCTAACAGTACATTTTTTAACAAGTACTCGCATAATTCACCAAACATCGCATTCACCATAACGAACTCCACCAGGTGAAAACACTTGACAACCCAACCAACCGAAAAACGCATGCTCATCCGCTGGGCAACCGGCAAAGGTCTCATAGCCATAACCCTCTTCACCCTCCTAGCCTTCCTCATTGAATGCCTCATCATCCTCTACGTCATGGCCCTAGGCGCAACCGACCCATCACTCATCACGCTCACATGGCCCACAATAATGACTATCAGCTCCCTCTTTCACATAATCCCTGCAGCCGTCATTATCATTCTAGTCGCCACTTGGACCTACCTAACCAAAAGATTGGCAACAAGACCACTGGAACAGAAAACACCTAAACCCCAAAAACACCCCAAAGCTCCTCCAACAGCAAAAACAGAACAGAAACTCAAACAAACCCTGGTGCAAAGAATCCGCCAAGCCAAGATCCCCATCAAAACAACCCTCATCATAACACTCGTCTTCCTCCTCTTCACCCTCACAGCCATAGTCCTCGCTTACCCGCAACTCATCTACAACGCAATAGTAGGCGCCTACCAGAACACCCCTGGCCTCTTCAACTTCGTAGCTACACTCAACAACGCAATCGAAGGCTTCAACCAAGCAGCCGGCCCACTCGGCTCACTAGCCTCGACCATAAATAACGGGATCCGCATCATCTCACCAGGCATCAAAGCCGCAGGCACCGCACTCGGAAACCTCTTGGCACCAATCGCATCACTCAACCCCGCCGGCAAATACCTAACAATCCAAAACCTCGCCGCCTGGACTAGTGTCCTCACAATAATCCTCTACGCCAGATACAGTCGCAGACCCCTCCGTTACAGACGCAAGTAACAGATGACTCCAAATGGCAGACCGTCCAAGGTTCGGTCCAGCAGGGGTCCCCCCAGCATTCCACCTTCTGAAAGCCACACTCGCCGACGTCCCCCAATTTCTACGAGAAATAGGACTCGACGCGTTAGAATACGAAGCCGTACGCTGGGGCAAAACCCCGCAAATACAGCAACAAGACGCCCAAACCCTTGGCCAGAAAGCCAAACAACACGACGTATGGCTCAGCCTCCACGCTTCCTACTACATCAACCTCTCAGGCAACAAGACAATCAGAGAAGCCAGCAAACAACGTCTCATCGCATGCACCACGGCAGCCGAATGGATGCAAGCACACACAGTCGTTTTCCATCCTGGCTTCTACGCAAATGGAACACATGAAGAAGCCTACAACACCTGCCTACAGACATTAAAAGAAATACAAGAAACCCTGAACACACTGAACATCAAAGCCGTCAAACTTGGCCCCGAAACCATGGGCAGAACCCAACAACTCGGAGCCCTCAGCGAGATCCTCGATCTCTGCGAAACCCTCCCACAAATCCAACCAGTCATCGACTGGTCCCACATCCATGCGCGAGAAATCGGCAAACTGAGAACAGCAGACGATTACCTAGACATCATTACCCAAATCGAGAACCGCCTAGGCACACAAGCAGTCAAGAACCTTCACTGTCACTTCACAAAAATCGAATACACCACAAAAGGCGAAAAACGGCACCACACCCTCGACGAAAAAACCTATGGCCCAGACTTCCGCCCCCTCGCAAAAATAATTGCCGAACAGAACCTCAAACCCGTCATCATAAGCGAAAGCCCCCTCATAGACATAGATGCCCTCAAAATGCGTGACATCCTCCAGGAAGAAATGAAACAAAATCTTAACCCCCGATAGCTTTTTCTGTGCCCGCTGCCAACCCATTCTAACTGGGAACTCATTTTGGTAAGAATGAAAGGTTTCCAGAAACTAACTCCCGTTGAAGATGCTCAGCTGGCTTTCCTGAACAATCTCAATCTCCAACCCACACCCCAAACCACCATTCATACAACAGAAGCACTCAATCGCGTCCTAGCTGAAGACATCATGGCAAAAACAGACCTCCCACGCTTCGACCGCGCAGCAGTCGACGGCTACGTCGTCAGAGCGGAAGACACCTTCGGCGCCACCCAATACAAACCCTGCATATTTCAATTCACAAAGGAAGACACGCTCACCCAAAACCAAACCAAACAAGTTTGGACAGGAAACCCCCTGCCCAGGAACGCTAGCGCCGTTGCCATGCTCGAAGACACAGAAACAGCCAAGGCCAAACTCGAAGTCTGGACTCCGCTGACACCAGGAGAAAACATTTCGAAAAGAGGCGAAGACATCCTAGAAGGCCAAACCGCTATTCAGGCGGGAACCCGTCTCAAACCACATCACCTCGGACTTGTAGCCGCTCTAGGCGAAACCCAAGTGAAAGTGCATGAGAAACCCAAAGTCGCCATCATAGCCACAGGAAACGAACTCGCAGAACTGGGCACAAGACTCCAAGAAAACCAGATCTACGATACCAACAGACTCGTCCTCTCAGGACTGTGCTGGGAAAACGGAGCAGAACCCCTTGACCTCGGGATAGCCAAAGACAGCGTCAACGACATAACAGAACGCCTCAGAGTCGCGCTTGAAAAAGCAGACCTTACACTTACCTCAGGAGGAACAAGTGTAGGCGGCGCAGACCTAGTCCCCGACGCGGTGAACAACCTTGGCAAGCCAGGCATAATCATACACGGGATCGCCATGCGTCCAGCCATGCCCACGGCACTGGCAGTGGTAAACAACAAACCCATGATAATCCTCCCAGGAAACCCCGTGGCGGCAATCATAGGCTTTGAAGTCTTCGCCAGACCCCTCCTCGCAAGACTCCAAGGTCTGAAACAAGCAGAACCTCGACCGACCGTCAAAGCCGAGATGACCCGGCGAACAGCCACCACACTCGGAAGAAAAAACTACTTGCGCGTTCACGTGCGCTACAAAAACGGTAGACTCTGCGCTGAACCCATAAGCGCCAAAGGCTCCAGCATGTTCTCAACCATGACCAGAAGCAACGGCTACGTCATCGTTCCAGAAGACCGAGAAGGCTTAGAAAAGGGCGAAATCGTCCAAGTCCACATGTTCGACACCATAAGCGAGTGATGAGATGTTCAGAAAGCTCCTCACGATCGAAGAAGCCAAAACAACCATCCAGCGGCACTTCAAATCCAAACCTCCAGGTACTGAACATGTCCCCCTGTTACAGGCAACGGGCCGCATCCTTGCAGAAAACATCATCGCACAGGTCAACGTTCCACCGTTCGACCGGTCAATAGTCGACGGCTACGCCGTCAGAGCAGAAGTAACTTTCGGAGCAGAAGAAACCTGCCCCATCCAGCTAAAACTGGCTGGCACGATAAACATCGGCGAGCTTCCACACGTAAAAGTCACAAAGGGAAAAGCAGCAGAAATCGTCACAGGCGCCCCAATACCGCAAGGAGCAGACGCCGTTGTCATGATGGAACACACAGAACGTACAGACGACACAATCAGAATCTTCGCTCCAGTAGTCAAAGACCAGAACATCATGAAAGCCTCCTCGGACATCAAGGAAGGTCAACGGCTTCTCACAACTTGCCAGGAGCTCGGCTCGAGAGAAATCGGCATGATCGCCGCCATCGGCAAACCCATAGTCAAAATCTACAGGCTGCCCACAGTGGCTGTTCTCTCAACAGGTCCAGAAATAGTCGAACCGGGCAAGAAACTATCGCCTGGAAAAATCTACGATATAAACGCGTACACGCTGAGCTCAGCCGTAATTGAAGCTGGAGGAAGACCGCTCTACCTTGGCGTCGTCCAAGACAGCCTAGAACAGCTCCAAAAGGCACTGAGAAGCGCACTGTCCCAAGCCGACATGGTCATAACGTCTGGCGGAGTCTCCGTGGGCCCAAGAGACATCATGCCCACTGCAGTGAACACACTCGGAAAACCCGGGATAATAGTCAGCGGAATCTCCATTAAGCCAGGCAAACCCACAACAGTCGCCTCTGTTGACGGGAAACTCGTCTTCTCATTCCCAGGTCACCCCACCAGTGCACTTCTCGTGCTGCATCTTCTCGCACTTCCTTTGATCCAACAGTTAGCCGGAAAAAAACCCCGGCAACCATCACAGACAAAAGCCTACACGACCACTAGGCTGTTCTCAGCAAAGGGCCGAAGAACATACATTATGGTCACACTCAAACACGACGAGACGGGCAAAAGAGCAGCAGAACCTCTGCCCACATCACAATCAGGAGCAATAACAACCCTGGCAAAAGCCGACGGCTACATAGAAATCCCAGAAAACACGCAATACATAGAAAAAAATGAACAATGCACGATACGGAGATTCAGATAGAAAACCTAATCCTGCAGACTGCTCCTCTTGTTCGCTACGTAAGCAGTGAACACCCACGTCAACACAAGGTACGCAACCATTCCCAGCCCCAACAAGACATTACTTGTAACAAACCCATAAATGATGAAAGCCGTGAGCGTTGTCGCTGCAAAGAAACAGATCATCACAAACCAAATCGCCCAGCCTCTTTTCATAATCAACGCATAAGCCGAAACCAGACTGAACAGAGCAATTATCCCAAAGTGAAACGGAAAACTTGCCAAAAACATCCAAACGAGAAAAGCTACTCCAACAACAGCGTAAAAGACCGAGGCTGCAAGCATGCCCTTTCCTTCAAGTTTAAGCTTCGAACTAAGCGACATTTTCTTCACCCTTCACCCTCTATGCATTGACAGTAACGTTAATAAATTTAATGTTTTATGTTTAACGCGCCTGCAAGAGAGGAGCAAACCGATGAGCCAACATGAATTCTTCGTCTCGCAATCAAACGTCTTCAGCGGATACCAAAAGACCTACAAAAACGCAGACTACATCATCGTCGGCGTCCCCTTCGACGTAACCAGCACCTACCGCACGGGCGCCCGTTTCGGCCCCAACGCCATAAGACAAGCGTCGCTGAATATTGAAACTTACAGCTTCCGCACTGGAATAGACATCGAAGACATTCGCATACACGACCTAGGCGACTTGCACACCGCGACAGATACAAAGAGAACCCTTGAGACGCTCGAATCCGTCACCAAAGACATCTTGGAAAACGGAAAAACCCCCGTGACGATAGGCGGTGAACATACGATCACACTTGGAACGACAGAAGCCCTGGAAGACAAAGCTCCAGAAACAGCAGTAGTGAGCTTCGACGCTCACCTAGACCTGCGCAATGAATTTCAAAGCCTCAAACTCTCACACACAACCTTCATGCGCAGGATAAACGAAGAAGTCAAACCAGCAGTAATAATTGAAGTCGGGACCCGAGCAGTCTGCAAAGAGGAACTAGACTACGCAGAAAAAGCAGACATCCAATACATAACGACACAGGAAATCAGAAAGCAAGGCACCCAAACAACAGTGGGAAAACTGAAAACGGAACTCTCAAAATGCAAGCACATCTACCTCTCAATCGACATGGACGTTCTCGACCCCGCATATGTGCCAGCGGCACAGAACCCTGAACCAGACGGCCTTGAAACGCACACACTTCTAGATATTCTGGGCTCACTCTGCGACAAACGAGTAATGGCCTTCGACGTTGTAGAAGTCGCCCCAAACTACGACCAAGGAGTCTCAGCAATCCAAGCTGCGAAAGTTATCTTCGAAATCCTG
The DNA here is from genome assembly GCA_041500785.1 of Bathyarchaeia archaeon. Classification (GTDB taxonomy): domain Archaea; phylum Thermoproteota; class Bathyarchaeia; order Bathyarchaeales; family Bathycorpusculaceae; genus JBGQMW01. The sequence goes on along the minus strand of JBGQMW010000010.1, from coordinate 26,298 downwards.
TGCAACATAGAGAAATCACGGAGAACTTGACATCTAAAACATCGCCAAGTTCTGTCACAGGTTTGACAGAGCAGTCTTCAAGTTCAACTTCCCTTTTCTAACGGTCAACAAGACGTATGAGCTTATGAAAGAGTGGCGTCAAACAGGCGTCAGAAGCATATTATGGTGAAAAATCAAACAGCCCCTATGCCGTATAGCGTGCATGCTTGTTCCCGGATTAGTTTAGGAAGCCTGTTACTTCCCTCTCCCTTGACACGCTCCATGGACAGACACACAACTCAACCCTACTACACCTCAAAAAATGAATATGGGAACACGCTAACGCGCTATCTCTATGTAATCACTCGCAAGATCTGACCTCAATCACTGCCAGCTTTTGCGAGTTTTGCAATGAAAAATCCGTTGCAGCCATTAAGATGTGGATATAGCCTTCGACAATTTTGCAATCCCCTCAGCCCAGGCAGACCTATCATTGGCTCTATATCCTGAAGCGAAAAGTCAGTGTTCCACTTCAGCAGCCTTTCGATAAGCATTTCATTCTCTTCAACAGTTATGCTGCACGTCGAATACACCAACGTCCCTCCAGGCTTCACATACCGAACGCAGTTGTTCAATAGTTGCCACTGAACCTCAGCCATATTCTCAACCGAATGCCTGGCAAGCCTCCATTTCGCCGACGGCAATTTACCAAAAGTGCCTGTGCTTGTACATGGCGGGTCCAAAATCACAACATCCGCCTCCACTGTCAGTGGCAGCGGATTCCGCGCATCAGCCACAACAGGTTCAGCATTCTCTACGCCCATACGCTCCCTCTCATTCTTCCACACACCCATCCTGCGTTCTGAAAAATCCACAGAAACAATTCTGCCCGTGTTGTTCATCAACTGAGCCAAATACGTCGTCTTCGCCCCGGGAGATGCGCAGACATCCAAAACGATTATCCCCTCACTCGGACCGGCTACTTCCACGGCAAAACAGCTTGCCAAATCCTGAATGAAAAAGAACCCCTCACGATAACTCTTCAAACTCACCAATGGCTTCTTCGCCGAAATGACTCTGCGAGTGTGCTTCAACTGCTCAATCTTCTCAAGTTTGACGCCGTCTGCAGTCAGGTTCTCCAGAATCTCATCTTCAGCGGCCTTCAGAGTGTTCAACCTTACGTAGGTTGGGGGAGGACGCAAATCTGCCTCCAAAACATCCAGAGCTGAGACCCTTCCAAACTGCCTGAAGCAATGCTCAACATACCCCCGTGGATGAAACGTCCTGAACCCGACGCGCTCCTCGTCATTCGTCCCCTCAAACACCGCAGCATCAGACTGAGTAAGCAACAGCCCAAAGAAAGGCTCCACATCGCAAAAAGTCTGCCAGCCCAAGAACGAACGCGCTAACCTAACAATGGCTTCAGCTTCCTCGACATCGCCAGGAGACCAGTTTCGAGCAGCTCGCGTCTGATACACGTAGAGCCGCAGGAACTGCTGAACTCCCATCGAACATTCACCTAGGACATCCTGTCCAATGACAGTGCCCACAAACTTGTCTATAAGATTCTGACGCCGCACGGTTTCATAAACAAGATGATGTGCCAGCCGAAGCGCATCAGAATCCGTCACGCCAAGCTGCTTCGCCGTCCTCGACAAGGCCAGTGGTTCACTCAATCTCCTGATCTCCATCCAACTCAAAGCTTCAACTGCAAGCATCCAACTTTCTCTGAGCATAACTTTCACTCAAGCCCGCCAGTCAATGAAGAATACGGGACCGCATTTAAAGCAGTGCTCCGCTTCTTCGTGGTACGTAGAAACAAACAATAAATATGAGGCCCTTCATTGTCGATGTGGTGTTCCAAAATGGGGTATCTAGAAACACAACCCTAAACGTCTTCTCAAACAAAGAGGACACCCTAAAGAACCCGTGAACATGAATTTTGAAAAAAACAACCAAAGAGAGCTTTCAACAGCAGACCACAGACTGCTTGGCCAACAGCTAGACTTGTACTCAATCAGCGACGAAGTGGGCAGCGGTCTAGTCCTGTGGCATCCGAAGGGGACAGCGGTCCGCAACATAATCCGGGACTTCTGGGAAAAAGAGCACATCAAAAACGGTTACGAACTTGTACACACCGCACATCGCCCGCGAAGAACTCTGGCGAGTCTCAGGGCACTTGGACTACTACAGAGAAAACATGTACCTGCTTGAGAAGGACGGCGAAAAATACGTCGTCAAACCCATGAACTGCCCACTCCACATCCAGATCTACAAGAGTAGACCCAGAAGCTACAGAGACCTGCCAATACGCTATGCAGAATGGGGGACAGTCTACAGGTACGAACGGTCAGGAACTCTGCAAGGACTCTTGCGTGCCAGAGGGTTCACACAAGATGACGCGCACATCTTTTGCTCCCCTCGACAAGCCAAGAAGGAAATTCTGCAAACTTTGAATCTCACCGAACGCATACTGCAAAAATTCGGATTCCACGAGCTGCGCGCCAAACTCTCAACAAAAGACCCACAACATCCAGAAGAGTACATGGGAACAGACCTCGAATGGCAACACGCACAAAACGCCCTTGCTCAAGCATTGGAACAGAAGAAACTTGCATACCAGAAGATGCCTGGAGAAGCTGTGTTCTACGGACCAAAGATCGACATCAGTACGTTGGACGCCCAGAACAAAGAATGGCAATGCACGACCATACAGTTCGACTTCAACCTTCCCAAACGCTTCAACATCGTCTACACAGGACCCGATGGAAATGAACATCAAGCCATAATGATCCACAGAGCCATACTGGGCGCAATTGAACGATTCTTCGCTGTACTGCTGGAACAACGCGAAGGAAACCTGCCAACCTGGCTCGCGCCGACACAGGCAATCGTGCTTCCAATAACCGCCAACTGCGTCTCATACGCCCGGAAAGTCCACAGAAGACTGCTAGCGCACGGAATAAGATCAGAAATCGACACTGACACATCAACAACAAGCTACAAAATTAGGCAAGCCGAACTCCACAAAATCCCATACATGGCCATATGCGGAGAACAAGAAACAAAATCCAAAACAGTATCCGTGAGAAAACACAAGATAGGAAACATAGGCTCCATGTCGATCCCTCAGCTCATAAACGAAGTCAAACAGAAAGAGCCACTGAACTAAGCTGCTTAATGCACTAAGGTTTCCATCTTCGCAGTAACATCGAGTTTCCAACAACAGTGATGTCACTGATCACCATTGCAGCAGCTGCGAACTCTGGAGGGATCAGGACGTGCAAGGAAGGATAAAACACGCCTGCAGCTAGTGGAATCATGAGTGCATTGTAGAAGAAGGCCCAGAACAAGTTCTGCTTTATCTTTCCAAAAGTCTTTTTACTCAGCTTAATGCCCACCGCCACGTCTCTCGGGTCATCCTTTATCAACACTATGTCTCCGGCTTCCACTGCAATGTCGGTTCCTCCACCGACCGCTATGCCTACGTTTGCCTGGGTGATCGCGGGAGCATCATTTATGCCGTCACCAACCATAGCCACAAATCTTCCTTGATCTTGCAGTTTCTTGATCTCTTCCACCTTTCCAGCTGGAACAATCTCCGCCAACACTTCATCGATCCCCAGTTGTTTGGCAACTGCATTTGCTGTTCTCTTAGTGTCGCCTGAAAGTAGGACAACCTTCAAGCCAGCCTCCTTCAATGACTGAACAGCTTCCTTCGACTGTTCCTTTAGAGTATCAGAGACACCCAGTAACCCAACCGCCTTGCCGTCAATAGCCACGACCAAAACAGTTTTTCCCTCGCCTTCAAGCTTCTCAATGCTCTGTTCAAGATGATTCATCGACACCTTGTTGTCCTTCATTAGCGCAACGTTGCCCAGCAGAATCTTCTGCTTTTTCAACTTTGCCGATATTCCGAAGCCGGGGAGCGCTTCGAAAGAATCTGGTTCTGAAACAACTATTCCCATGTCCTCTGCTTTGCGGACAATCGACTCGCCTATCGGGTGTTCAGACCGTTTTTCCGCAGTAGCTGCCACTCTCAGAACCTGCTTGGGGTCTTCTGCAACGATATCAGCAACTTCCAACTTGCCCTTTGTCAAGGTGCCTGTCTTGTCAAAAACCACCGTGTTGATGTTCTTCGCGACTTCCAGCACAGCGTTGTTCTTTATCAAAATCCCGTTCTCAGCCCCCTTCCCAACTCCGATCATTATCGCCGCAGGCGTGGCTATGCCCAACGCGCATGGACATGAGATGGCGAGAACAGAAACCATTGTCGTAAGCGCCAAACCTGTGTTGCCAAACCAGAAATGCCAAACCAGAAACGCCCCCGTAGCGATGGCCACGACAACAGGAACGAAAACGTTCACCACTTTGTCTGCAAGCCTCTGAATAGGCGCTTTGCTTGCCTGCACTTCGCGTGCCAACCTGACTATCTGAGCAAGCATTGTTTCTTTTCCAACCTTTTCGGCTCTGAACTTGAAAGTGCCAGTCTTGTTGATTGTGCCACTGAATACGTTGCTGTTCATGGTCTTCTCAACTGGAACAGATTCGCCCGTAATCATCGATTCATCGACGAATGAGTGTCCATCCACCAGTTTTCCGTCAACAGGAATTCTCATCCCTGGTCTCACAATTACAACATCACCTGCCAACACCTCGTCAACAGAGATTTCCATCTCTCCGCCATCACGCTCAACAATCGCTGATTTGGGCTGCAACGCCATGAGTTTTCTTATGGTCGCCCCAGTCTTTTCCACCGCCATCTCTTCCAGCAGCATACCAAGCGTTATGGTAGTGATGACTACGGCAGAAGCCTCAAAGAACATCATCCCATCATTGAAGTAAAGCGTGGACAAGACCGAATAGCCATACGCAGTTGAAGCACTCAAAGCCACTAACACGTTCATATCTGCGAATCTGATTCTCAGCGAATTGTACGCGCCACGGTAGAAATGCCAACCAACAATGAACTGCACAGGAGTCGCCAAAGCCAACAACACATAACTCTTGTCTGGAAAACTGAGAAAATAGGTAATGAAGACGATGGGGATCGTCAGCGCAAGACCGAAAACGAAGAGAAGCATCTGTCTTCTTACTTCTTTGTGACGCTTCTCAGCTGAATCTTCAACCTGCTCCACAGCCTCATAACCGCCGCGTTTGACAGCTGCTTTCAGCTTCTCAACAGCACTCTTGTCCGGATCGAACTTCACGATCGCCTCTTTAGTGGCAAAGTTGACCTTGGCATCTACCACTCCGTCAAGTCTTAACAATCCTTTTTCTATTCCCTGTGCACACGCAGGACAATGCATTCCCAGAATCTGAAGGACAACTTCCTTTTCTTTCACCCTGAGCCAACCTCAACAAGCGCGTATTATCGTATAGCCAGCAAGATCTGATCTAGAAAAAGGTTTTCGGGGATTGCCCCGACAAATTCGACCTTGTCATTCACGACGATCTTCGGGACGCCCATAACGCTGTACTTCATGGCCAAATGCGGAAACTCGTTTGCTTCTATGATTTCAGCTCTTATCAACCCGTTTTCAACGGCAAACTGGTAAGCGGTCGTTGCGGCTGGTGAACAATGAGGGCACGTAAGAGTAACAAAAACCTGAATGGTGACTGGGACAGTGATCTCCCTGACGCGCAATTTAGTCTCTTCAGCAAGTCCTGTTTTCCCATTGGACGCTAACAGCACAGCGTCGACCAGAGTCCTGAACTCGTATCCATATGGAAAGCCGTAGAACCTCATTCCATAATCCTTATCGCCCATAATGGCAAGGGCAGGAATTTTCTCGATTCCGAGGCCTCTTGCTTTTTCATCGTCCCCTACGAAATCGTAGACCTCCACTTTGATCTTGTCGCTCAAAGATGCCAGTTCGCCGATCAATCGCCTTGTTTCAGAGCAAAACTGGCATTCAACCTCTTGCGTGAACATTACCAGCCTGACAGGGTTCACCAATTTCTCCATGAATTCGTCAATCAGATGCTGCTTCTGATCCTCAGGAATCAAGCTTGCTTTTTCCATCTTCTTCACTCCAACTCATTCTTTCAGTTTTTCCAGAATCAACGCTGGACAAATCCTCTTTACTCCTTCAATTGTCTCAATCCTTTCAGATATTAGCTTTGTCAACTCTCTCCCGTTTCTCGTCCAGATCTCCAGCATCACCATGTGATCTCCAGTCGAAGTCGCCACACACTTTACCTCTTTGAAATCGCATAGCTTCTGAGCCACCTGCAAAAGCCTCGCAGGGTCTGCATCTACACCTACTATCGCTACGGTGTTGAACCCTGACTTTGCAGCATCAACCTTGACCGTAAACCTCTTTATTACACCCTCACGCTGCAATGCCGACACTCTTTTCCTAATTGAAGACTCACTTACATGAAGCCTGTTCGCTATCTCTGTGAAGGATCTTCTGCCATCCTCTTCCAACATTTCAAGTATTCTTGCATCTCTCTCATCCAAGAGAACGCACCACTGTCATTGCGATTGTCGTACAGACTAATACGGTTTTAGTAAAGTCGTAGACGAAAAACATATAAGACAGTCCTGAATAAAAGCTTTTTGTGTCGAAAATAGGATTTGAAGATACTATGCAAGAAGAAACTCCCGTAGAGCTCGTTTCATCCAGACTTATTTGAGGTTGATGATTGTTGGGAAAACTATGCGCCACAGCAAGACTCGTTAAAGATTTCCGAATAGATGTCGATGATGGCAGAAGCCACACGGTATGCCTAGACCTTCCCCTCAGCGAGGGTACTGACATGGGCCCAACGGCTCTTGAGCTTGCGCTGATGAGTTACGTGGGTTGCTATCTAACGATCTTCGCCTTAACGGCGAAGAAGATGAGGATTACTGTGAAAGAAATGGAAGTCAAGACAGAGACAGTGAAATCCGAAGAGGAGGGAACCATTACAGAAGCCAAGACTGACATTCTGGTCAAGACCAATGCTTCTGAAGACAGAATCCGTAGAGCCCATGAACTTACGTTGAAAAGCTGTCCTGTTGGGATACTTCTGGAAAAGGCAAACGTCAAGATACAGTACAGTCTGAAGACCGAAAAATAGACGATTCTATTCTCTTTTCTTCTGTGGAAGGTTTCACGGATTTCCAGTTGGCTGCCGTCTCTCTCGTTGCAGTGCAGGGCGTACTCTCAGCTTGGAAACGGGCAATTCTTCGTTGGACAACCTCCTGCATATTCGGGTTCCAAAGCGAGAAACTTGCCCGTATCTGTCTTTACCTCGCCAATGTACAGTACCTGTTCAGGCTTGCTGCCGTACCTGAAAGCCGTGACTCCTTTGCATTTCAGTTTCCATGCGAGCTCGTAGATTCCTCTGATATCCTCAACAGTGGCTTCCGTGGGAAGGTTGGCAGTCTTTGAGACAGCATTGTCGGTGTGTTTCTGGAAAGCTGCCTGCATCTTTACATGCCATTCGGGCTTGATGTCCAAGGCTGTGATGAACAGTCTTTTCACGTCTTCAGGAAGTCCATCGACCTTCTGTGCCGATCCGGTTCTGGCTATCTCCTCAAGCAGTTTTGCACTGTAGAAACCTCTTTCCTTCGCCATCGATTCAAACAAGGGGTTCGTTTCGAAGAGTCTAGTACCCTCTAGGACGTTCCTGATGAAGGAAATCGCGAACATCGGCTCGATTCCTGAAGAACAGCCAGCGATAATGCTTATGGTTCCAGTCGGCGCAACTGTCGTCACAGTGGCATTCCGCATGGCAGAGTGTTTTCCTTTCCAGATGCTCCCCTCAAAATTGGGAAAAGAGCCTCTTTCCTCTCCAAGTTCAACAGACTTCCTATGCCCCTCTGTTTCGATAAATTCCATGACCTGCTGGCCCAGATCCAAAGCTTCTTCCGTGTCATAAGGAACTCCGAGTTGTATCAACATGTCAGCAAACCCCATGACTCCGAGGCCTATTTTCCTGTTGGCCCAAGTTATCTGCTCAATCTCCTTCAGAGGATACTTGTTTGCGTCTATGACATTGTCGAGAAAATGAACTGCATTCCTGACAGTCTCCCTCAACTTCTTCCAGTCGACCTTTCCATCCTCAACCATTCTGGACAGGTTGATGGAACCCAAATTGCAGGATTCGTACGGAAGCAAGGGCTGTTCACCGCAAGGATTTGTAGACTCAATCTTTCCGACAAGAGGAGTGGGATTGTGCCTATTGATCTCATCTATGAAGATCACTCCCGGGTCTCCGCTCATCCAAGCAGATTTGGCCATCAGATTCCACACGTCCCTCGCTATTAGCTTCTTGGTTTTCTCCTTGTTCCGAGGATTGACCAGCCAGTATTCCTCGCCCTCGTCGACGGCTTTCATGAAATCGTCAGTAACGGCTACTGAGATGTTGAAATTCGACAGGAATCCCGGCTGCTGTTTTGATGTGATGAATTCTAGCACGTCTGGATGGTCGACTCTGAGGACGGCCATCATCGCGCCTCTGCGCTTTCCTCCGGCTTTTATGATTTCAGTACCTGTGTCAAATATGCGCATGAAACTCACTGGTCCAGAAGCGACACCTTTTGTTGATCTAACTATGTCGCCCTTCGGCCGCAGTCTTGAGAAGTCGAAACCGACTCCGCCGCCGCTCTGTTCGATCAACGCCATATTCTTGGCAGCATTAAAGATCCCCTCTAATGAATCTTCCACGGGCAGGACAAAACATGCGGAGAGTTGGCCAAGCTGAGTTCCTGCGTTGAAAAGAGTCGGCGTGTTGGGGACGAATTCGAGTTGCGACATCATTCTGTAGAAGACTTGTTCAGTCTGCCCCATGTTTTCGCCATATCTTCCGTCCGATGCAGCCACTGCTTTCGCGACACGACTGAAAAGCTGGTCGGGCGATTCGACTATCTTTTCGTTCTCGTCCCTGAGCAGGTATCTTTGTCTCAGTACTTCAAGGGCGTTCACTGTCAGCTTTGGCAATTCTATGTTCAGTTTTTCTCTGAGCTCGCGAATTTCGCGCTTCTTGTTCCTGTACGTTTCGTATGCTTCTGCAACTCTTCCGTGCCCTTTCTTCCTCAGGACTTCTATGACAAGGTCCTGGGCATCCTCTACAGATGGAGTTCTTCCTTTGAATCTTTCCTCAAGAAGCTTCACAACTTCCTCGGTTACGCTTTCAGCTTTTTCCCCGTCATGAAGCTCGACCGCAATAAAGGCTTTGTAGACCGCATCTCTAATTCTCGATGCGTCAAAATCAACGATTCTGCCGTCTCTTTTGAATATCTTTGCAGGGGGCATGACTGATCAATCGAAACTTGGGCCAACTCAAAATATAAACCCTTTTGAAACCAGATAGCCCTGGCCAGATGCTAACCTGCTATCAGTTAGAGCTTCAGCGGTGCTACCTGCTCATCCGACCAGATTGTCAGATTCCTCATTTTGTGTGCCGTCTGATTGAGATTGTAGTTCTCCTATCGTTTCCGCGTATTTGATGTCCGTAAAGAACCATGTAGGTATGAATATCGTAGCTCCCGACAGTGAACAGGCACGAAACAGATTGGCTGTTCCTTTGAGTCTTGTGACTGTTCCAGACATGGTGATTCCGAATGGCGAGGCAATTGAGGCAAGCGAGACTATGACTGAAGTCACTCTGCCCTGCATCTTGGGTGGCACCGTGGTCTGCAATATGGTGATCACCAGCACGTTGGTCACCGCAATTGAGAAACCTAGTACTACCCCTCCCGCTGCTATGAATCAGAAGAGTTCTGTGAGTGTCAGAGCAATCAAAGTGTAGCCGACATGTGAGACGAAAAGAAAAGAAAACTTGCAGAAATCACCACTCTTCTTTCAGAGTTCTTCTTCAATGCCATTAGCAATGCGCGCAATGCGTACTTTCCAAATCGTTCAGTTCGCGTTTGTGCTCTAGCCTGTTGTGCATAAAAACGCAATTCGCACGAGATCCTGCAATCCCTTAGGGCTGTTCCTTCAATCGATCACTGATATCTTCCCAATCAAACATTTCGAAGCACATTAGGGTTACCGTTTTGCGAACAAACGGAGACTTCCTCATCTCCATGAGCTTGACATCTATGTCTTTCGTTTCTCCGCTTAGTACTATGATGAAGTCGAAAGGTCCGTGAACAAAATCCATCCTCTCCACTTTGGAGTCTACAAACAACCCTCTAGAGAGGATCTCCTCGCTGAATTCTTTCTCCTTTCCTGGATGAATCTCTATGAGCATGTAAGCGCGTGTTCTCTCATCTCTTGGGTTCATAAGTGTTTTTGTGTCGGCTGCCTTAATATTGTTTTTTATAGGGACACGTGCTGGGGTTGGCCTTCCCGACGTGTCTACCAATGAGAACACTGTCGTGTACTAGGTCTGTCAGTCCGATACTCAAGCGAGTTCAGCCTCGTGTAACTCGGCAATTTGTTTGATTTTCTCAAGATACTCTTTTATAAGCCGCAGAAATGTTTTTTTTGAAGTACTTGTTGTGGAATGGCTAAGGAATTAGCATGAGAAACAACGCAGTCCTTGTGATTGGAGCAGGCATAGCCGGAATACAAGCCGCCTTGGATCTGGCCAATCGAGGAGTCACAGTGTATCTCGTGGAGAAATCACCAAGCATCGGGGGTCGAATGGCCCAGCTTGACAAGACGTTCCCTACGATGGACTGCTCCATATGCATACTTGCGCCAAAAATGATTGAATGCTTCCGCCATCCGAACATAGAGCTGCTTGCGTACTCAGAAGTCAAAGAAGTTACAGGTTCTGCAGGAAACTTTGTGGTTAAGGTTTTGAAAAAACCCAGGTTCATCGATGTCGACAAATGCACTGGGTGCGGTGAATGTACAGAAAAGTGCCCCGTTAGAGTAGCAAACGAATTCGATATGGGTATGGGAAAAAGGAAAGCTGTCTACATGGTTTTTCCACAAGCAGTACCCCGTGTTGCTGTGATAGACAAGGATAGCTGCCTCTTCTTTCAGAAGGGTGTATGCCAGATTTGTGAAAAATTCTGTCAGGCTCATGCGATCAACTTCGATCAGAAGGCTGAAGAGATTACCCTTAATGTTTCAAGCATAGTATTGGCAACTGGCGTAGAAATTTGGAATCCAGAATCGATTAGTGAGTATGGTTACAAACGGCACCAGAATGTTCTCCTATCACTAGAGTTTGAAAGACTCATTAACGCTTCAGGGCCAACCCGAGGAGAGCTTCTGAGACCTACGGATGGAAAGAAACCTCGCATCATAGTTTTCATACAGTGTGTTGGATCTAGAAGTGAGCGAAAGGGGTTTCCATACTGCTCCAGTGTCTGTTGTATGTACGCAACGAAGGAGGCTATTCTGGTCAAGGAACACAACCCCGAATGCATGGTTAACGTCCTTTATATGGACCTGAGAGTCTTTGGAAAACGTTTTCAGGAATTCGTCACTAGAGCCAAAGAAGAGGGGGGCGTCAACTATATCAACGGACGTGCAACGGTGGTCATAGAGGACCCAATGACAGAGAACCTTTTTGTCAGATATGAAAACATCGCAGAGGGGAAAATGGAGGAGTTGTGCGCAGATCTGGTTGTGCTTTGTCCAGCATTGGTTCCAAGAGAAGATAATGGGCTTTTGGCAAAAACCCTTGGCTTAGAACTAGATGAGTATGGTTTCTTGAGAACGAAGGACCCGCTGCTTATGCCCGTTGAGACAAATGTGGATGGGATATTTGTTTGCGGATCCTGCCAATCACCTAAAGACATTTCTGAATCAGTCACGCAGGCCAGTGCCGCTGCAGACAAAGCCGCTGAAGTTGCGGCGACTCGACGAGTGGTGAGGTGACTGCAATGGAAGCGGACAAAGAGGAATTAAGAATCGGAGTCTTCGTATGTCGTTGCGGCTTCAACATTGGAAGGGTGGTCGATGTTCCTGCGGTTGCTGAATATGCCAAAACCTTGCCCCATGTGGTCTTCGCCGAAGAGGGCCTTTATACTTGTTCGTCAGCAGGCTTGGACTCCATCAAGAAACAGATAGAGAAGTTCAAGCTAAATCGCGTGATTGTCGCGTCTTGCACGCCTGCAACTCATGAATCTCTCTTCCAGAAGACATGTGAGGAAGCCGGGTTGAACAAGTATGTTTTTGAGATGGCAAACATCCGTGAACATTGCTCATGGGTTCACATGCACCTTCCAGAAGAAGCTACAGAGAAGGCTAAAGATCTCATCAGAATGGCCGTTGCAAGAGCAGGACGTCTTGAACCACAGACAGAAACGGAGCTCAACATAAACCCTTCAGCCCTAGTGATAGGCGGCGGAATAGCTGGAATCACTGCGGCTGTGTCTCTTGCAAGGCAAGGCTTCCAAGTTCATCTGGTTGATAAAGAAGCGGAACTTGGTGGAATGTTGAACCGCCTGTACAAGCTGCAACCTACTGAGCGTGAGGCCTCAGAAGTTCTCCGTGAGCTCGTCATAGCTGCGAGGGCCAACAGCAACATACATCTTCATACGTCGACATTTGTTCATGAAGTGAGCGGTTTCATTGGCAACTTCAATGTGACTCTGCAAACGAATAACTCAAATCAACCTGAACGAATTAACGTGGGCACAATAATCGTGGCCACTGGAGCTGAGGAGTTCAAGCCCGCAGGGATGTACGGATACAAGGAAAATCAAAACGTTATCACACAGCTCGAATTTGAACAGCTTCTCCGAAACGGAGAGCTAAAGAAACCTAAGAAGGTTGTTACGATCCAATGTGTCGGAGCAAGAGAGAAAACAGGCAGAACATATTGTTCAAGGATATGTTGCCAAGTGGCTCTCAATAATGCTTTGCTACTCAAGAAGCTGGATCCGAATATTGACGTGACCATAATTTTCCGGGACATTCAAACATATGGGGAAAACGAACGTTTCTACAAAGACGCAAGGGAGAACTCCATAAACTTCATCCGATATGATCTGAACCGACCTCCCAGAGTCACTTCTAGACCTGACGGAAGCTTGGCTGTAACAGTTTATGACACTTACTTGGGAGCCGAGGTCGAACTGGAAAGCGATCTCGTCGTCTTATCTACTCCCTTGGTTCAACATGAAGACGCAAGAAAACTTTCAGCTATACTCAAAGTGCCTCTGGGCGCCGACGGCTTCTTCTTCGAGGTTCATCCCAAGCTCAGACCTGTTGACTTCGCATCAGAAGGAATATACGTTTGCGGCACAGCTCACGGACCCAAGAATATCGTTGAAAGTCTTGCTCAAGCCTACGCCACCGCCTCCAAAGCATCTATTCCGATGGCGGCAGAAAAGATAAAGGCCGGAGCCGTCAAGGCATCAGTCAACCAAGAAATCTGCGTCAATTGCGACGCATGTATAGTATCTTGTGTTTTCAACGCCATTGAAGCTTTACCCTTCGGGCTTCCAAAAATAATCGAAGCCAACTGCAAAGGCTGTGGCGTCTGTGCATCAGAATGCCCGATGGGAGCCATGCAACTCATACACTTCAAGGATGACCAGATTATTGCGGCAATTGAAGCACTATTCAATTCTGAAAAGCATACAGAACCGGATGAGGGCTTCAAACCTGTGATATTGTGCTTCGCGTGTCAATGGTGTTCTTACGCAGCCGCTGACCTCGCAGGAGTATCGAGAATCCAATATCCTCCAAACGTGCGAATTCTGCGGGTACCTTGCAGCGGCAGAGTTGATGTGCTTCACGTTTTGAAAGCTTTTCAGAGTGGCGCTGATGGTGTCATCATAACTGGATGTCTCATTGGTGACTGCCATTATGTAGATGGTAATGTGAAGGCCAAGGGCAGAGTGGACTTGATGAAAAAATCCTTGGGATTTCTAGCCATAGACCCAAAACGTCTTGAGATAGGCTTTGCCTCATCATCAGAAGGAAAAAAGTTTGCGACCATGATGACCGATTTCGTGAAGGAAATAGAGAAACTTGGACCCAGCCCTTCAAGGCCTGAACGAGGGGGCGAAAAGTTTGTACAAGACAATAACAAAACGTGAATTGGCACCGCACATTAACCTGTTCGAGTTTTCAGCCAAGGAAGTAGCTGCAAAAACCAAGCCAGGACAATTCGTAATCTTGAGAATAGATGAGGATGGAGAAAGAATTCCTCTAACAATCGCGAACGTCAACGCAGAAAAAGGAACAATAGCTGTAGCTTGCCATGAAGTTGGCAAGACAACAACACAACTTGGAAAGTTGAAGGAAGGAGATTTTATCTTGGACTTGCTGGGCCCATTGGGAAACCCAGCAAGAATCGAGAAATTTGGCACGGTGCTCTGCATTGGTGGCGGGGTTATGGTGGCCCCCCTGTACTTTCAAGCCAAGGCCTTTCGAGAAGCAGGCAACCATGTCATCGGGATAGTTGGCGCGACGACTAAAGACCATCTCATCTTCTTAGATGAAATGGGGAGAACATGCAATGAGCTTTATGTAGCTACAGATGACGGAACGAAGGGATACAAGGGACTCGATTTCCTCACAGATTTGATTACGAAAAAGAAGATTGACCGCGTGGTGGCAGAAGGACCGATCGTAATGATGAAAGCTGTATCTGACATCACTCGTCAGCATGAGATACCTACACTTGTAAATCTAATTCCAATAATGGTTGACGGTATGGGAATGTGTGGAGCGTGCAGGGTGACCGTTGGCGGTAAAGTATTGTTCGCTTGCGTGGACGGCCTAGAGTTCGATGGACACCAAGTTGACTTCGATGAGTTGCTGTCCCGGCTGAAAATGTACACGGACCAAGAGAAGCTTGCATACGTGTTCTGGGAGGAAGGAGGAAGGAACTGATGAGCACGCCCAAACCCAAAATCCGGAAAGAAGCCGTTCCGATGCCCAAGCAAAACCCGGAAGAACGTGCACACAACTTCAGAGAAGTGGCTATTGGTTACTCAGAAGAACAAACTCTGGCCGAAGCTGAAAGATGCCTGCAATGTCGAGAAGCTCCCTGTATTAACGGATGCCCAGTGGAAGTGGACATCCCTGCATTCATAAAACTCATTAGAGAACGCAGATTCGAGGACGCTGCCAAGAAGATTAAGGAGAAAAATAGTCTGCCAGCGGTGTGTGGCCGTGTCTGTCCACAGGAGGAGCAATGTCAAGCGAAATGCACCGTCGGAAAGATAGGCCAACCGACTTCCATTGGGAGGCTGGAAAGGTTTGTGGCTGACTGGGAAAGACAACATGGCTATGCAACTCCACAAAAGTGCCAAGCCACAGGCAAGAAAGTGGCAGTCGTAGGTGCGGGTCCAGCTGGATTGACAGTGGCGGCAGATCTAATCAAGCTCGGACATGAGGTCACGGTTTTCGAAGCCTTGCATAAGCCAGGCGGGGTGCTCACCTATGGCATTCCTGAGTTTCGGTTACCGAAGAAAATCGTTGAGGCCGAAGCCGAGTACATAGAAAAACTGGGAGTCACCCTGAAAACCAATGCGTTGATCGGAAGACTGTACACGATAGAGGAGCTACTCAAGCAGTTTGATGCGGTTTTCATAGGCAGCGGTGCAGGTCTTCCAACTTTCATGGGGATACCGGGTGAAAACCTCTGCGGGATCTATTCAGCCAACGAGTTTCTTATTCGGGTCAACCTGATGAGATCCTATGATTTTCCAGGGGCCTGTACACCCATACGTGGAGGGGAAAAAGTGGCAGTTGTTGGGGGGGGCAACGTTGCCATGGACGCTGCCAGATGTGCTCTGAGACTGGGCGCAAGAGAGGTGAAAATTGTTTATCGTCGGTCCAGAGAAGAGATGCCCGCCAGAGTTGAGGAAGTCGAAAATGCAGAAGAAGAGGGCATCGTTTTCGAATTCTTAACAAGTCCCAAGAGATTCATAGGAGATGAAAGGCGAGCAGTCAAAGCTATGGAATGCATAAGAATGCGTTTGGGAGAACCGGACGCAAGCGGCAGGAGAAGGCCAGTGCCAATTGAAGGCTCAAATCTCGTGATGGATGTGGACCTGGCTATAATGGCCATTGGAAGAACACCAAACCCGATAATAAAACAGACCACAGAAGGTCTGAAAACCACAGAATGGGGCGGAATAGTGGCCGATGAGAATGGAAAGACAAGCATCGAGGGTGTGTATGCTGGCGGAGACATTGTTACGGGCGAAGCAACAGTCATAAGCGCCATGGGAGCTGGCAGAAGAGCAGCAAAAGCTATCCACGAATTCTTGATGAAAAAGGAGACTTTCATGGGAGAGAAACAGAATGGGTGAAAAACGGGAAGACGCTCCGCTTCTGATAAGAGCGGTGGAATTCGACCAAGAATTCAAGTCCGATATGAAGAAGACTTACGGTGCGGAAAATATCGCGCTTTGTTTCCAATGTGGAACGTGCAGCGCAGACTGTCCTATTTCAAGATTCAGCGACCTATACAAACCTAGGAGAATAGCGAGAATGGTGCAATTTGGACTGAAAGACAGACTTCTTTCGGACAAAGCGCTTTGGCTCTGCTCCACCTGTTACACATGCGTTGACCGTTGCCCACAAGGTGTAGAGATCGCCGGTGTCGTCCGAGCCCTACGGAACCTGGCTGTCAAAGAAAAACATATCATGCCACTTGTCTCCAAGGAATTGGCGTCCAGAATCCTAAAAACGGGATACGTGTATGAGTTCCCAGAATCAAGACTCAAAAAGAGGCAGATGCAAGGACTGCCACCAATACCAAAACCAAATCTGGAACAGATTAAGAAAATATTCGAAGTCACAGGTTCCTTGGAGATTCTCGAAAAGGCAATGACATTCGAAAAGGTGGAAGGGTGAAATACTTAATCTTTCTGGGATGCATTACGCCATACAGATTCTCAGCTTATGAACTGTCGGCAAGGAAAGTTCTTGAAAAACTGGGCGTGGAGCTTGTTGAATCGTCGGAATTCGGCTGTTGCGGGTTCCCCATGGGTCAGATAAGCCAGAATTTGATGTGGGCTCTGGCGGCGCGAAACCTCTGCTCGGCCGAGAAGCAGAACCTGGATATTCTTACTCTATGCAACGGATGTTTCAGTACGCTAAACGAAACAAACAGAATTCTTGTTGAGGACAAGAAACTCAAGGGCAAAGTCAATCGTTACCTTAAAAAAATCGGCTTGGAATTTGAGGGAACAATAGAAGTCAAACATCTGGTTCACGTGCTCTCTGAAGACGTTGGATTTGAAAAAATAAGGAACACAGTCAAGAAACCATTGACCAATATTCGCGTCGCACAGCACTCAGGATGCCATCTGGTTCGTCCCTCAAAACATGTCCATTATGGCGACGATCCTGAAAACCCGGCAGTACTGAAAAAACTTATCGGACTAACTGGGGCCCATTGCTTGGACTACATGGACGAAGCAGAATGCTGTGGCAACCCCATAATCGGTGTAAACGAAGCTATTCCATTTCGCATTGCAAAAGAAAAGCTCGAACATATCAAAGCTGTGGGAGCACAGGCATTGATCACCGTCTGTCCTTACTGTCATGCCATGTACGACCTCAACCAGCCTAGAATCGAGCAGGCTTTCAACGAAAAATTCGGGATACCCGTACTGCACTATACCCAACTGCTAGGCCTGGCAATGGGGTTCAAACCTGAAGACTTATCACTAAATGAGCTCAGAGTGAAACCTGCCGATCTTCTAGTCAGAATTCGAGAATGAATTCCTACATTTTTGCAGACTTTCCAAGCTCTTGGGCAAACATCGCGCGCTGTGGCAGAGTATACGCGCCCAATCGATTGTGCTAGCTGATTATTTCTAGGCTATTCAAGTCAGAGGTCGGGTTGCAGAGTTTCACGTTGTGACGGGGTTTGTTTGCTCGGTTGCTGAAAGCGAGCGTTTGGAACTTGAGCTTGTTTCCGGTTCTTTTTCATGTTGTCGTGGCTTCTGGAGCGCGCGCGTCGTTAGTCATGCATCGTCCGTCGTCGTTCTTTTAGTTGGGTTTTGGAATAGAACTTTACTCCAACCAACCAAGCTCGCATAGAGATCATGCGATCGATGGTTCCAAAATAGCCTTTCCTTTTAGATCCTTGACCGTTGCGCTGCGCGCGCATACTCTGAGCTTTTCAACCTCTTCTCGGCTTGGGATAGGAATTCTCAGGGACTTGTTGAAGTCTCCCTTACCAAACCTCACTGACAAGTCGATCGATCGATCTCCATGTTTCTTATCTGAGTAGTAGGCGGTCAACTCGGCGGCCTTTTCAATGGCTGTTCTGGTTTTGGGTCCTTGTAACAGAGTTATCGGGCTTCCAGTGTTTTGAGCCTCAAAGCAATAATCGCTTGTCATCTTCATTCGAAGCAAGAGGTGATTCTCGGCTTCATTCCTGCCGACTACAATTTTGCTCTTTCCAAACCTGAAATGTCGTCCAACTTTCAACAACTGCACATATTTCAAAGAAACCCTCTTCGTATGCTCAAACAAGTCTCTCAGTTTACAAGCGAATTCCCTGTACGTTAGTAGGCAACCTCCTCCCGGACAGGAATACTCAGTTACCTTCAGTTCTTCAGCAAGCCCAATCTGTTTCTTTCTTGACCTGCCCTCAATATCTAAGAGTTTTTCTCGGTTTACGAAGCCCTTCTTCTCGACTTCAATCGGAGGTAACAACTTCGCGGACAGCGGCCTCAGAATCTTTCCTTTCAAACCTGCCTGTTCCTCTATGACGCCTAGGGTCCTTCTATGCTGAGACATGGGTCTTTGGCCCAAAACTTCACCTGTAAAAATGAATGATGCGCCTATTTTCCTTGCATATTCCTTGGCCTTTTTTAGCATGAAAATTCTGCAATCAACACAAGGATTCATGTTTTTCCCATAGCCAAACCGCGGTTTTCTGACAATCCTGAGGTATTCCCCGCCAACGTTGATCGTTTTCAGTGGGACGTTGAGGTTCTCTGCGACTTCCAAGGCCCCACAACCTCCTTTTCTGCAGAGACAGAAAGGGGTCACGAAATTAACTGCCTCCACATCTACGCCTTGACCCAGCATTAGCTTCACGGCTAACGTACTATCCAGTCCACCAGAAAGAAGAGCCAAAGCCTTTACCTTCTTGCCTTTCGACACCATTTTTTCACGACCATTGAATGTACTTACGCCCTTCTTTTATGTTCTCACCTGTTACTGGGATATCAAGATACCACTCACACTAAAAAAGAGACAAGTCAAGGGAGTAACCCTCCCTTTGATTCTTCTTTAGCGCGCTGCCTTGTCCCGGAATTGGTGTAAAATGGTCATAATTCCTATTTTCGGGTTTGGGCACAGTTTTGCAGTGTGCATCTGTTTTCGGCCCTCTTGCATGCCGTGACGCTCCAAAAGGGCTAGGTGCAGCCTCAACGGTTCATGGAAAAACTCTGCTTCCATCCGGCTTTGATGGAACTCCATGATTTGCCATCTTTCAACGCGGTCAAGATTTGCCCACCAAAGAAGCCCAAATCAGGCGCGAAAAGACAAAAGAAGACTTAAGACCATTTTTAACCATTTAAGGGACAAGCCAGCGCGCTTCCAACAACAGTAAATCGAAAAGGTTTCATGTCTGCATCCAAACCAGGCTGACTGTTGAATGGACCGCAACCCTCTGCCAACGTGCTTCGAAGGACCGATAGAAGGAAGAAACAGAAGCTGCTGTATGCACGCGCCAACACAAATGACATTTTCGCAATACTCACATTTTCAATCCCACAGAAGTGGCAACAAGCTCCAGAAAGCACAGTATCGGGGAAAACAATAATAAGGTAGCGAGTTGGAAAAACACATATGAAACCTCAAGACAAAAGTGCGCACGCCTATGTGTTGGTGGAGATCCAACCCGGAAAAGAGAAAGAATTCAGTGACGAGATCTTATCCAAGGGATTACTTGTAGACTCCAAAGTGGAGAGGATGGATTTTGTTCACGGACTTTTCGACTTCGTCATAGTACTATGCGGAGAAACGAGAGACATCGATGCCAGGATCATAGAGATAAGAAAGTCTCCATTTGTTGTTAGGACTGAAACCCTGATCTGATTTGTGGTGTTCAGGCGGAAAGAGTTGTCTGACCAATTGAACGAGAACATGCGCTGAGAAGTGAGGTCTAGATTGTGAAGGAAAGACTTTCATTTCGAACCTTGGACAAAGAAGTCATTGAACCTGGGATCTGCGCGGCATGCTACGGATGCGTGAGTTTCTGCACTGCCAACGAGCTGAACGTTTTGACGATCGAGAAGGACAAACCAGTGTATCGCGATGAAAAGAAATGTCTCGAAGACGGGATCTGCTATTTGATATGCCCAAGAACTTCAGACTTGGACAAGGCAATCGAAACTAGATTCGGATCCAAAGAGCTTGCCGGTTCTTTTGTCTCGGTTCGAAGCCTTCGCACGACCAACGAAGAAATCAGAAAGGTTTCTTGCGATGGAGGCTTAGTAACCAGTCTTCTAGAGTTCATGTTGGATAGGAAGAAGATCGATGGTGCCGTGCTCTCTAGAAAGACAAGCCTGTGGAACAATGAACCTATGATTGCGACGAAGTTTGAAGACCTACTTAAGTGTGCCGGATCCAGCCTTGCGCAGTCCAAAAGTATTCACAATCTCGGGGACTTGACGACCTACGCCCCTGTCTTGAGCGCCCTCAAAGAGGCGAATCTGCCGGATCTATCAAAATTAGCTGTGGTTGGTACTCCATGTCAATTGTCAACGATTCGGAAAATGCAGTTGCTGCACATCGTACCAAGCCATATGGTGCGGTTTACCATAGGTCTCTTTTGTTTCGAAAATTTCCTCATGCACGCAGATGGAAGAAAATACCTTTCAGGCAAGATCGGAGCGGATCTGGATCAGATTGAAAAAATCAACTTGAAAGATAATTTCACAGTCAAACTGAAGGACGGAAGAGTCATCCAAATCGACTTGGATGATCTCGGTCCGATTGTTCGTTCAGAGTGTCTGGCATGTACAGACTTCTCCAACTACGTTGCAGATATTTCAGTTGGAGGAATAGGCTCTCCTGATGGTTATACAACAGCTGTCGTGCGGAATCAGCCTGCTCAAAGGTTGATAAATCAGGCTATCAGTCAAGGCTACATTGAAGAGATCGAGAGAAAAGGGATCATCGAAAAGATCGAGAAAATGGCTGAGAGGAAAAGACGGCGCGGCCGGCAAGTACTCGCAGATAGAAAAGCAGCAGTTACCCATTAGCGCTAAGTCATTTGTTACAAACGATGTTCTTCTCAACATGGTCCTAAGGAATCTCAACGTCTAAATTGTTACAAAAGAGCGCACGCTCTTCTTCTTGTATGGGACATTTGCTCAGAACATAATCATCATCACCACAACATGTCGAGAGCCGGGCGCGCATGTTTGTTCCTAAATTGGTCTAAAATGGTTTTAATTCTTATTTTTGGGTTTGGGAGCAGTTTTGTCAGTGAGAGCTGACCGCTTGCTTTAAATGAAGAAACTGTAAACAGTCTGAACCATGAATGAAAAGAAGACAGACAACCCTGAAAGGATCAAAGGGGTTCTTCTTTTCGCTGTCGGTGGAGCTATATTCTCCTTTCTTTTGGCTCAGATATTATATTCGACGAGACCTTATTCAAGCGTGAGTTGAGAAATTTTCTCGGTGGTTGTGCTTGGACTCGGATTTCTCTCGTTCTTGCTGCTTGGTTGGGGACTCAGTATGATAATCAAGCAGACGAGATAGAGTTTTATCCATCACCAACCAACATAAAGTGTAATAGCCAGCTAGAATATTCTGCCTGTAAGGGAAGGAATTGAACAGAAGAAACCGATTCCTGTTTGGATTCATTCTTGTGACATCGTTTTTTTCTCTCCCAATAATCATAGCAGCATCTGTGAACGCCTTTCAGTGGCTAGCGATTCTTCTAGCCTGCTATTCTCTGGGAGTCTACCAAATCTACCGAACGACCATGAAAAACATCAAACTGAAATATCCCCTCGTGAATCCCGAGGGCCATCCAGACGCCTATTCAGGACGAATGCCCAGACCAATATACGAAGACGCAAGAAGATACCCTTGGTTCTTCAATAAGAAACGCAAGACAGTCAAGAAAAAAGAGAAAATCAGAAAAAAAGACCGCGGCATCAAACAATAAAACTAGGTCAAGAGCATTCCAAACTCTCCTTAGAACAGGTATGGCCTATCATTGGTTGGGGTAAAGTTCTATCTTGTGTGTGGCGCGCGCGTGGGCGTTGAAAAAGCAATGACGGGAGCTACAGTTTCATGAATAGTCCTCAATATCATGCGTTGCCAGTGAAGCTTGGATTCCTTTGATTACGGAACCGATTTCTTCAGGAACCTTCTTGAGAGCTCTTGCGATTAGTCCTTTAACTTGGTCGTTAGGCGCGCGCTATCAGAAATTACCAGATATAGATGTTATCGAAATCGAGTATACAGTTAACATCAGTAAGAAAGTTGATAGTACGAGGGGTCAGAGAGAGCGCGCGCTGCTGCTTTCGACCGTCACCTTTCCAGAGGGTCCTTAGAATGTTTGTGACGTAGTTTATAGCGCGCGCGGATCGGTTAATTGCTTACTCGCCCTTTTTTTCAGGGTCTCTGGCATGAAAAGGAAAATGGGGATAGCCGCCATAGTTGTGGCTATCATTAGAAAGATCACAAGGACGGGTGAGAATATGTCCCAGAGTAGTCCTCCGATGGCAGGAGCTATCACCAGCCCGACAACTCCGTCAAATATAGCAAGCACGCTTAACCAAGTGCCCAGAAGTTGCGGCGGCACCATTTCGGTCGTCATCGCTGTTTGGAAGGCGGAAATCAACACGATTGTGCCTAGAAGGAAAGTTGAAATTACAAGTTCTGCTGAACTGCGAGCGTAGATTAGCATGAACATGGAGACGATTAACAGTGGCATGATTAGGTATATTGCACGTTTTCTGCCTATCGCGTCGGCCAGTTTACCCATCGGAAAGGAGAAAGCTATAGGGATAACCCACATTGCCATAGTCATCTGTCCGATCACGTATTGGTCTGCTCCCTTCACCTGGGCCGCAAAAAGAGTCCAATAGATCCCGCTCAGGTATATTGGGATTCCAACAAGACTTGTATAGACAATCCAGCTTTTCACATGTTTTGTTTCGCTGAAGAGCCTCCTCATATTCTGTATGAAACTCGCGTCTTCCGTTCTCTTTGCTCTTGCCAGAATCATTTCCCGGGGATCTCTGAATAACCTCCAGATCATCACAAATGTGAGACAAAGACCTGCGAATTGGACAAGGTAGAGTGGACGGATTCCTTGAGTGTTAAGACCTCCGAAGACTGTAACGAGATAAGCAGCGATAACAGGAGCAGCGAGTTTTGGAAGAGCGGACACCACGTCACAAAGCGCCATTCCAGTTGCTCTCTCGTGGCTTCTGAAACAGCTGCCACATATCGTCGGGCAAACAGTGGAGGTTACCCTCAGCGCAAACGTCATTACAGCCAAGGCCGGAATCACCATCCACCAGTCCGTAGCCGTGAAGAAAAATAGGGACCCCAACGCGATTAGTGCAACTCCCAGCATGAGAATAGATTTGATGTTGTAGCGACTTGAAAGCCAACCCACCAAGAGCGCAGCCCCCACTGAAGCGATTCCCCCAATAGCGGTTCCGAAGCCGAGTTGAATTGCCTTCGCTCCAAGGGCAACAATGAAAATCGACTGATACTGCTGCGTTGCCGTGAGGAAAAAGTTCTGACCTACGTTTCTTGCTAGATTGACTTTGAACGCTCTTTCCTGCTTGAGAAGAAACCTGAATGATCTATTCAGTACACTGCCAACTGGCAAACATTGCACCTGAGAAGCAGAAGGTTAGCGAGTATGTTCTATTAAAGCTGTCTTGAGCACACGCTCTAATTTTCTACTGGTCAACCTAGCGACAAACTCTGAAATTAACGCGCGTTGGATTCCTAGGAAGGAACTCATCCTTGAAAGCGTGCGCTTCGGATTTCCGCTGAGTGTTTTGGTCAACTATGGCTTTTCCCCAACTAAAGCGTATACTCGATTTCGATACTATCTATCTATAGTAGATTATGATAGATCCTTCTTGTTCCATTAATGTCCATAGATGTATCCTAAATCGGGTATACAGTGTATGGAAGCCAATAGTTGATTATCCATTAACCGTCGTCCGTCGTGGTTCGTGGTCGTCGTCGTGGTTAATGGTCGTCCGTCCGTCGTTTGTGTGTGTGGGATAAAACTTTACCCCCAAGCCAACCAACCAAAATCGGCGTCCCACATGCATATAGTTCTTGCCTGAATCTTTTCTGTTTTCAATTGATGTCAGCGTTTCCGAGCTATCAAGCACCCCTCTAGGAAGTGGCTACTGCTGCCCGAGGGCTAAGATAGAGAAAGGCAAAGAGAAGGTCAGTTTCAGAGACCTTCCACCATGAGCGTTCGGAACTGATTCCGAAAGCATTTATAAAGATGTTCGGAGTCTATTCCGAGCATGACCATTGCTGATATGAACATGGGCGAGCTTGCCTATTGGAATGAATGGTGGAAGACAGGTACATTTCCAGATGGAGATGCCAACATAAGCGACTGGGATCAGTCTTCTTTCAAGTGGAAACCCAGACTCAGCGAGACAATCGAGAATGAAGAAGTTATCTACATTTTGCGAGGTCCCAGACGTGTAGGCAAAACCACATTAGTCAAGCTCAGAATAAAGAAACTCTTGCAAGACGGAGTACCACCTGAAAACGTATTCTATTTCCCATGCGATGCGATAGAAACACCTAAGCAACTGAAGACTTTGATTGACAACTATTTGGATCAGCAACGAAAACGCGAACAATGGGCTTTCCTTTTTCTTGACGAAATTTCGATGCTGATGGACTGGCAGAAGACTGTAAAAGTACTCTATGACGCTGGCAGATTTGAGAACTGCACAGTTATCTTGACAGGTTCTCATAGTATTGACCTCCGCAAAGGATCGGAATCGCTTTCAGGTAGAAGGGGCAAAATTGAAAGATTGAAATACGGGACTCCAGACAAGGTACTACTTTCTGCCAAGTTTTCGGAATATGTTGAGACTCTTGCCCCGAAACTGTCGAAGGAAATCAAAGATTTGTGGCTTCTGTCTTTGCAGAATCGGAAGAATATGATTCTTGAGCTTGTGAACGGAAGAATACCTTCAGAACTGAAACGGTTAGCCCTCTTCACAAAAGAACTGGAACTCTTGTTAGACCAGTACTTGCTAACAGGCGGAATATCTCAAGCTGTCAATCAATATGTTTCGAGACGAAAGATCGCTGAGGACACATACTCTATCTTCGTTAACCTGATGATTCGGGAGATTTGTAGATGGAACCATGAAGAGCATTATGCGCGGCAAGTTCTGAGGAGGATATTTGAAGTTTTGTCATCTACTATCAGTTGGAATCAATTGAAGGAAGGTACAGATGTTAGGGATAGCAAAACTGCCGAATCTTATGTGAATGTTCTAAGAGACAGTTTTGTCATTGCCTACTATTACAAGCTGAACACAGACAAGGCTTCGCCAGATTTTGCCAGCAACAAGAAAATCTACTTCCAAGACCCCTTCATATTTCATGCATGTAGAGCATGGACATACGGAAAGAACGCCTTTGACCTCAGTCAGAAATTCCTCAGTACACCTGAAGACAAAAGTAAACTCGTTGAATGCTTGGTCGGCAATCATCTCTCACGTTTCATGTTCAATCTGTCTCCAAGTACACTTTATGATCCTTCAAACTATGTCTATTATTGGGCAAACGACAAAAGAGAAGTTGATTTCGCAATCGATCTCGATGGTAAGTTCATACCTATCGAGGTCAAGTACTCAGACAACATTCAGAAAGATGATGCAAAGGGAATCTACGATTTCATGAAAACTGGTCGCTCTCACGACTTTGGAATCATTACATCCAAAAATCGACTCGAGATTGGAAAAAAATACGTGGTCGTTCCACTAAGCATATTGCTTCTGCTTGCATGACACTAATAGAGAATGTAAAGAGCACGCGGGCTTTAGAACGAGTGGACTGCTCCATAATTGAGCTCATCAATGATTTTGGCTAATGTTATGCCTTTGTATCCATTTCTGATTTCCTTTTCAATCTCGTCTAATTCTTTTCCAGAGTCCTTTTTGCAGTCATTTAGAACGTCTCTGATTAGTTTTTGAGTTTCTTTTAGAAATTCTAAATACCCCTCAGAATTATCGCGCGCGCTTTGCAGTTGCGGTCACGGTTTCCATGCAAGAATAGATTTATTAGTCAGGTTAAAGTTGAAATTTGCTTAGGAGTGTACGATTTTTGGATGGATCAAAGAAAAACAGAAATGTTACCATAATCGCTATAGCGGCGCTCATTCTTGTCATCAGCTTCCCAGGATTCGCGTCAACAGTAAAAGCAGCTGGACCAGAAAATGGCTGGAAAGCACACCTACTCT
>JBGQMW010000009.1:0-76335 GCA_041500785.1 Bathyarchaeia archaeon | reverse complement strand
GTGTAGGTGGCGTAGATGCTGAAGGTGTACGCGTTCTGCTTCTCTACTACAAACGTGTTAGGCGGCGTAGGATAGAAAGGCGCACTTTTCTGTAGTCCAGTGTTCCACGTGTGCGTTCCACCCGCATCGTAGTAAGTGGTCAAGGTAGTCGCCGCTCCAGACAGCCAACCCAGATGATAGTATCCCCCTGTCAAAGATACGGGCGACGAAAACACCAGATCATGCCATCCCGCCGCACCTGCAACGTTTGTGGATGGCGTCTGCGCTACAAGCGTAGTTGGAACCCCAGCATTGTCGGCGTAAATCACCCCGATGATGTTGCAGGTCGAACTCTGACCGCCAACATAGACGGTTAGCTTGCTTACGGTTCCGGCTTCTGCCAGTTGAAACCTTTGCACCTGCAAGGTCGGAATGGGATTAGCATCGGCCAATGTGCCCACTGCTGTCTTGCCAAAGGTATTTCCTGTCGGCGGAGACGGTACCGCGCCGCCGCCACTAACAGAAACTAAAACACCGCCAGTGTGAGGATTCATAGTAAGTGAGGTAACACTATTACCTGCCAAGTCTGTGTATGTTTGTCCTAAATTAACTGTATAAGAACTAGTTGAAGGGTTAAACAGGACCTTCCCACCCGTAAAATCTCTCATGTAAACATTCTGACTCGAATAGTATGCACCTGTAGGTTGCCCTATGTTTGTATCCATAATTGGCTGAAAAGCACCATAGAGTTCGTAGTAGATAGCTCCTCCCGTACTGGTCCACGACCAATACGCATTCGACCCATCCATACCAACTAAAAAGCTAGCATAGCAATACTTCAGCATCGCGTCTATCTGGGTTTGAGTCGCTGTGCCACCGTCAATTCCAGAGGTAGCCCAAACTATTTTCCCAGTGACACATTTTCTTGCCAGAACATCTATCGAAGGTCTGCCATAAGAAGTGGCAGAGTCCCAAGACGCATGTACATATCCTTCAATACACTGCCCATCAGCAACATTAAGATAATCGTTTGTGCTCCATTCATCCGAGTTCACAATCAAGATTTTGCTAGACAGCAAATTGGCTCTAATATACTGTAACATTCCTATCGTGTCAGTGCGCCATCGGGATATGACAGAATTTGGAACTACTTTGTTGAAGCTGGCTAAATACCAACTGGCCATTGTATCCCAAACATCATCTGCAAGTATCCCGTCATACTGCGCATTATTTATTCGACTATTCACATAAGAAACCCAGTGTTGTCTCCAGCCTGCAGAACCAACATCCATGAGATACCAACCCCACTGCATCTGCATAATGCGACTTCCACTTGCGTCATGTACAAACCAGTTTTCATGACTATTGACTTCTGCCCAATCCTCATCGTAAGTGTGTTCACCAAGCAGGTCTTTGTAGCCTATTATTTTCATGTTTGGATCTTGAGTTTTGATAGCTTGCAAACTAGAGCTATCTATTGTAAAACTGACTTCCAAAAGTGTGAAGTGAGTAGCTATGAACGATATTTGTGTGCTAGACAAGCTTCCAGAAACAAAATAGGGTATAGCTTTATTTATAGAAGTACCAGCTGATTGTGCTTTCACCTGTGGAATCAGCGGGAAAAAGGCAAACATTCCAACCAGTAGGAGAACCAAGATTGTACTAGCGGGCGCGCGCGCGAAAATCTGATCGAATTTAGATCTTCTCACCAAATCCATTCTCCCCTTCTTTCCTGCACTATTTCTTCATCTTTTGTTGACCTTACAAATCTCGGAAAATTTAAGAGTTTTTGAGAACAGAATTAGGGCAACCAGTCAATCCGCATTGGAAACCTGCAAAGCCGGCTTTGCAGAATCAAATCAGCAAACCGGAACAACATGTGCGCGCTGCATTAGTGATTTAGGTAAAGGAGATTTCCAAGCGTGTGCCCGCGCGCTTAACCGCTTTAGGATGCCTCCAAGGAAAATAGAAAGTATACTCTCTTTAGTACGCGTCCGCGCTGCCAAGAAAGAATGTCGCGCGCGAAAACATCAAGAAAGGAACACTTCTCACCATCATACAACAAGACTCCTGCGGGTGTTACGGTTTAAGATCAATCACCGTCGTTCCGGCAAACTTGTCAAAATACCTTATGAATTTGCTATCCTTCAGTCGACGCCCTGCTAGTAGATCAAAAGGCAGTATAACAAAAATCTTTCCGAAATTTCTCACTGCAGCGTGATCATAGAACATCCTTTTCCCATCCAGACGAACAACCGTTAACCCCAGAAGTTTCTTTCCAACGCTCTGACCAGCAAAGCCTTCGAGCAAAGTAGAATAGACCCAAAAAACAAGCACAAAAAGAATGACGTTGATATCCAATCGGAACCCTTCTCCTGTAACTAGCGAGAATAATACATTGCCTATCAAAGAAGTCACCGCAAACACTGAAAGAACAAGCCCAAAATCTACAAGAAAAGCGTAGGCTCTCTTCCTAATATTGGCAAGGGGCATAGAAGAGCCCTTGTCCTGCACATTAAGTTCCCCCGCCCACGATCGCAGATCCATGACGAGTCGGACAGCGTTTTCCCCCATTTTGCTCAATCGATACTTGCCCGACGGCGACTGCTCAACCAAACGACTCAAATTCCGAATGTGAAAACTCAACTTCCCAGTATCAACGCCCAGAGCATTCATCAAATCGGTGAAGGAACACTCAGTCTTTTCATTCAGAATAAGAAGGACCCCCCTTCTGGTGGGGTGCGAGAGCGCTGAAAGAATTTTCGTGACGCTTTCTTCTTCAACAGCCATAGCGTAAACCTGAACTCATCTTACGGAAACCCGCGCGATCATACGTCGCCGCGCAAGAATTAACTGTTTCGTCAGCTCAGAACATTCTAACTGAAACGCAGGAACAGCAATGAAACAGCAAGAACCATGATAAAACCCTCATGAAAAATCCAGAATCACCATTCTGCCTATTGCGCACGACCTTGGCTGTTACGTTTGGGTTTGTGGGCAAAGTTTGGTTTCCTCCTCCACATGCGCGCATGAGATTGAGCAAACGAGCTACTAGATATGTTCTCCGAAGTGCCTTGCGATGGTGCTGATATCTTTCATGTCTATCTTGCCGTCTCCATTAATGTCAGCAGCTGAATCCCACAGTGGGTCGCTTGGAAGGCACGCGAAACGTCGGGCCACGTAGCTGATGTCTTTCATGTCTATCTTGCCGTCGCCGTTTATGTCGAGCACGCGCGGAGTTTCAAGACCAATATATGAATCAGCAATAACACAACAATCCCACCAAACAGGCTCATTGTTCCTAGTTTCGAAAACCTGACCAGCACCCGCACGGCCAATAGATCCATAATAATCATTGTCCACACCATCTAAACTTGCAGCCAAAACACCATCAACATATAACTTAGTGTACCCGGCAGAGCCATCAACAAACATTTCCAACTCCATACAATACCAATGGTTCACATCAAGAGTAAAACTGGATGATGAAACATCCTGCAAATCACTACCATTAATAGCCTGAATCCACCAAAAATAGTTTGAACCAGTGATATGAGCTATCGCAAACATCGCAACTATGTGCACCATATTATGCTCAACAAAATAACCTAAACCATGAATAGCCCACTCAACAGACATAGCTCCAAACTTGTAATACCCTCTAATAAACAAATGATCAACAGGCGTTAATTCTCTATAACAAACACGAATACCAGTATCGTTACAGAAAGCAGCATAAGAACCATCATGAACAACATTAGACACAATCTCAGGCGAATAATCCTTTACACCCGTCCAAGCACTAAAATCTCCACTCTCAAAACCATCAGCAAAAATCACCGTTGCAGACGCGAAAGAAACCAACCTGGCAACCAAACAAACAACAAAAAAGGTAACAACAAAAAACGGAAAAAAACGCCTAGCCCTCATCAATCAGCACCACCACCTGCGTAACCAATAGCGCACGCCAAAGTTCCATCATCCCCGAATAATAATACTAGTCAAAACAAAATACGTGAGCCCCCCATAAAAAGGTATAGCAACCAAATAAGAAACGAGTGCGCTCTCTTCAAAACCCACACGCGCCACGCCAAAAGCGGCTTGTTTACTCTATTGAACTAGCAGCTGTTCTGAACCCAAATGGAAGTGGGCACACACAAAATTACTACGAGACGACGACGAGTTCAAATCCAACCGAACGCACCCAAGACACTGGCCTAATAATGGAAGAGAACGCAAAAGCGCAATATTCTCTGGAGACTAAGAAGTCAAAGGTTCGGGAGAGACTTCGGCGAACTATTATAGAAACAATGCTTTGTTTTTTGTATCCAATACGTACTTTACTAGGAGCCTGTTTTTTATGAATTTTGCAGGAACTCCGCCAACAATTGTCCAAGGTTCAACATTTTTCGTCACAACCGCACCTGATGCAATAACTGCTCCTTCCCCAATCGTAACTCCTGGTAAGATCGTTACCCTGCTTCCGATGTAAACCCAGTCGCCTATTACAACGGGTCCACCTATTGTTGCAAAAGTGGGGCTCATTGGGTCATGTTCAAGTGTATAAATTCTTACTTCCGATGCGATGTTGACATTATTTCCTATGGTTAAACCTCTTCTACCATCCAAGAAAGCGTCGTAACCGACAATTGAATGATGCCCTATCTTCACCCCCCACGGTTCAAAAAATCTGCAACCGCAGTAAATTATTGAATCGACAGGAAGGCTTATCTTGAATATATGTCTGTAGACGGAATGTCTAATCGAGTGAATGCCTATGCGACCATTGAAGTTTGCTGCGAATATGGTAAGCCAATAAAACCAAGCATACGCTTGCGCACGCATTTGAGAGAGAGCTAACCTAGATTTTTCTTTCATTTTGCTCGCTTCAATATGATAAGCACGCGCACGCGATATCACGGTGAGTAGACTCTTTAACCGCACGCGAATCTCAAGTTTTTTGCCTTATGAAATCTTCGAAGGTTTCAAATACATAAGCATTTCTTTGCGCGCGCGTATCCGTTTGGGTTTGGGGTAAAGCGCGCGCTAAGAGAGTATCTACACGATTCTCAAAAACAAAGTCTGGTCAGCGCGGGCTATGAAATATTAGGAACACAGCCATGCTAAACCATATTTCCCAGCCAAAATAATAGCGCGTGCGCGCTTTGGTTTGGCAGCGCACCTAGCGCTCGTTTGGGCTTCATTTTCCCCTGTTTCCCTGAAAAAAGAAGTAACTGATTAGTTAGTAATACTAGTGATAGTACATATCCTTCTGTCTCGCGCACGCTGTGTATTCTTTGGTGACTCCAGTTATATTAGCGCGTGTAGGTGGCGTAGATGCTGAAGGTGTACGCGTTCTGCTTCTCTACTACAAACGGGTTAGGCGGCGTAGGATAGAAACGCGCACCGGACTGCAGAGCAGTGTTCCACGTGTGCGTCCCGCCCGCATCGTAGTAAGTGGTCAAGGTAGTCGCCGCTCCAGACAGCCAGCCCAGATGGTAATATCCAGCGGTCAAAGATACGGGTGACGAGAACACCAAGTCGTACCATCCCGCCGCACCTGCAACGTTAGTGATCGGCGTCTTCGCTACGAGGGTAGTTGGAACCCCACCATTATCGGCATAAATAACCCCGATGATGTTGCAT
Organism: Bathyarchaeia archaeon; assembly: GCA_041500785.1. GTDB lineage: Archaea > Thermoproteota > Bathyarchaeia > Bathyarchaeales > Bathycorpusculaceae > JBGQMW01. The sequence continues at coordinate 70,710 of JBGQMW010000009.1, read as the reverse complement.
GTCGAACTCTGACCACCAACATAGACGGTTAGCTTGCTCACATTCCCGGCTTCTGCCAGTTGAAATCTTTGCACCTGCAAGGTTGGAAGGGAATTAACATCGGCCAATGTACCCACTGCTGTCTTGCCAAAGGTTTTTTCTGTCGGCGGAGGCGCGTTCACGGTAACCGAAGCCGTGTTAGACTGGGCCGTAACGGGCACGCTGGCGCTGTCGGTCACTCTAACGTAGATGGTGACTGAACCAACGTCTGAAGCTGTGTAATTGAAGGTTGAAGCGGTCGCACCAGGCACAGCAGCGCCGTTCACATACCACTGATAACTGAAGGGACCGGTACCGCCAGAAACAGAAGACGTAAACATCTGAGACTGACCAACATCCAAGGTGGTGGAGACAGGCAAAATACTGACTGAAAGCCCAAGTGAGGGGTAGCCGTTCATGAGTGGATAATTGTCCCTATTTCTCTCGTCAATGATGTAAGATGTATCACCTATTCCATCGCTGCCAGTCACGTTTTGATAGGGACCGCTCTTCCCATCAACGCCAGTGTAATCGCTCCAGTAGTTGCCGCCAGAGGGATACGTGTCGTTCCAGGCGTTGCCGGTGGACGCGGAGTCGGTTGAGGCTTGAACAATGTTATTAGTGGAGTTGTTGTGATAGATGACGTTGTTTAAGGAGCCATTCTGGAGTCGAAGGCCTATGCTGTTGTCTGCTATCTTGTTTGAGGTTATGTTGTTGTTTGAAGACCAGTCGAGCACGATGCCTCTCTTTTTGTTTCCTGTGAAGTTGTTGTCAGATAAGGTGTTGCCGTCAGAATGAGTGGAGAGAAAAATGCCATCCTCTACGGTGGTTGCTGTTGCGTTATTTCCGATTATCTTGTTGTTTGAAGCAGAGTAGAGAATGATGCCATTATGGCCGTTTGCTGTTGCGTTGTTTCTGCTCACCGTGTTGTCTGAAACTTGCCAGAGCTCGATGCCATCAGCTGATCCTGTTACGTGGTTTCCGCTTACCGTGTTGTTTGAAGAAGAGCCGTAGAGCTCGATGCCCTTACGCTTGTTTGCTGTTACTTCGTTTCCAATTACCGTGTTGTTTGAAGAAAAAATGTCGAGACAGATACCACCAAGGTATGCACTAATCTCGTGCGCGCGCGCGTTAGCGCCGTTTGCTGCAACGTTGTTGCCAGATAAGGTGTTGCCATCACAATAATAGTAGAGGTAAATGCCCATCAAGTCGTTTGCTGTTACGTTGTTTCCGCTTACCGTGTTGTTTGAAGAAAACCACCCGAGCTGGATCCCGTGCCCGTTTGTTGCGTTATTTACGTTATTCCCGCTTATCGTATTGTTTGAAGAATAGTAGATAAAAAGGCCATTACCGCTGTTTGCAGTTGCGTTATTTCCGCTTATCGTGTTGTTTGAAGAATTGTAGAGAAAAATGCCAATACTATTTGCTGTGACGTTGTTGCCAGATAAAACATTACCAGAAGACGATTCGAGATCAAGACCAAAGTAGCTGTTTGTTATGGTGGTGTTTTTTATGGTCACGTTGTTCATGCCCCATAAAGAGAACCCGTTTTCGTTCGCTGAGACTTGAAGCGTGTAGCCTCTTCCGTCTACGATTATGTTGCTTCTCTCCACGACGATCGGCAGGTAGTTGTTGCCAGTGAATGTGTACGTGACCTCGTCGGAAGTGGTGATGTTTGCTGTGGAGGGGTTTATGCTTCCGTTAGGCATGATGTAGATGGTTCCTTGTGCTTTGACTGGTTGAACGGTAGAGGCAAACACAAACAAACCCGAAAACAACAATGCCATAATAATGATTGAATCTATTCTCCTCAATTCCTCTCCCTCTTCAGCAGGAAAACGCGCGCGCGCTATATAAAAACATATAGAAGCTATCTCCATCACAGCTATGTGCCCAAAGAAAAGAAGGAATAAGCAAACACGGCGTTAGGCTACATCAAGAGAGTGTGTGAAATACTAAGAGCGCGCGCTTCACGCCAAAAATAACTGTGATGCTAATCACTGTCTAGTTTCGATAGTCCTACTTAAAAAGGCTGACCAGATGTTTTGTTATTTCGTATTTCGTGTGTTGTGAAAGTAGATGCCTTAGAAGAGTATCTGCCCTCTTGGACTTGCAGTCGCAGCCTTCAATCGGACATTCAAACAGCTTTTGTGCCATCAGTTCTCTTCTTCTCCCCTTTGGCTTCCAGTCGACGGCACCAATTGCCTAAGGACCCTATTGAAGATTTCGGTGAAAACCCATCTTAACGAACGTTTGTTGCATGCGCGCGCTGAGTGTGTGTGAGAGTGAGTGTAAGAGTGAACGTGAGTGTTAGCGCGCGCGTGTTAGAGTGTGAGCGTTTGAGAGAGCGTGTTCGTATCCGTTTGGATTTGGGGTAAAGCGCGCGCTAAGAGAGTATCTACACGATTCTCAAAAACAAAGTCTGGGCGCGCGAGCAAAGTGACCGTTCAAAAAATAAGGATGGGAGACAGGCAGGAAGTTGAGACTCTAATCAATGAGGAGGCTTTGTTGTTCGCTATGTACTTAAGAAATGAGCAGCAATCGTGGAAGCCAAGAATCGCTGAGCCTCCGTACGCCCGCTAAGTGCGCCGCCAAACCAAAAAAATCGACCCGCTCATGAGTAGGGTTCTCCGAAGTGCTTAGCTATTAGGCCTACGTCTCTCATGTTGACTATGCCGTCTGGAAGGCTTGCAAGACCAGTTATGTCAGCTCGGGTATCCCAACGGGAGTCTCCCCGAACGGTACCGAATGCTCTCCCAGCGATGCCCAAATCCTTCATGTCGACCACCAAGTTCTGATCAATATCGCAGGGACTCCAGTAGGTATATATCGCTCCTAGCATCCCTCCGAGACCGCGAACAGTAACGACAGTCTGACCGGCATCAACATCCGAAACAGTAACGCCCCCAGAAGTCTCCCAGTAATCAAACCTATAGCCTGTGCCGGGACTGTAAAAGGCAGAGTAGGTCCCGAATGGTGTCTGAGCATCGTTAGGCAGGCCATACGTAGCGCGCGCGCTAAACTCCTCTTCGAATTTGCGGACATCGTCACCTAGTACGTAATGCTCATTCCTAAGCGCATACAAGGCCGCATCTTCCATTTCTTTGTCAAAGACCGGATTCATCAATGGAATCTGTTTAATATTGCACGATTTCATTTTCGTCCAAAACCCCCAAACAAATCATATTAGTATCGAAAACAGGATATCAAGATCTGCGTGTTAGAATGGGAACCTCCTAAATCGCACGTAGACAGCACGCACGCGCAACTGCTAGGCACGGTCAATCCGATTCGAATCATCGCAACTGGCGAAACCCAGTGGAATACCTTTCAAAGAAGCATCAACAACAGTTCTGAGGTTCAGATTGGTTGAGAAATCGCCATTTCTCTCCAGAAAGGCTTTCCATTGATCACTCGTAGCCTTGAGACCGATACTAATGGCGTAGTCAATCACAGATGGGTGCAAGTTCATTGCAGCAACTGCATTCTCCAGAAGCCCGAGGTTTCTTGACAATAATGAATAACTCGTTTCTTTCCTGATCTCATGTTGCCTGGCTGACAGACTCTTCAATTCACTGACAATCTTTTCTTTTGTAACTGCACTCCTGCAGATTCGTTCTTTCTCTGACTCGATTTTTCTTATACGCCGGTCTATGTGCGCGATTTCTTTTTTGATTTTCGTTCTAACAACAGAATACCGCAGTAAATCGAATGTTCCAGAAACCCTCCTGAACGTCATCAACGCATCGAGTTGTCCTATGCCCAGATAAACATCCTTTGGTCGCCAAATGGCAATCGGAGGAAAATGCATTCCCATATGTTCCGCAACATGCTTTGCCTGATCTAAGTACGTCTTTCCTCCAATCCCGCCAACATAGCAATCGATTCCAAGTCCCTCGAAGAAGACCAGAGGCATAGGAAGACTCCGCGTTGATATTCGAGAGAGAATGCTGGAAACCTCAGGACTATCTTTTGTACCAAGATCTATCGTATAGTCCTTACCGCAGTGCAGGCATTGACCAGAACCAAGAAGTGACTCACCGTGTTGTGCAGCGGTCAGCCTTGCCTTTCCCCCGCAAACGCAATGATACCAAAAAGGGATTGTCTCATATTCGCCCTCGAATACCCCATCTCCTGATTTCGACTCGGCCAATATTGCTTCTTTGACTTGCTTGGAGTATTTTTCAAAGTGGGAAAGTAGAAAACGGAACTCTTCCCCAAAAATCTGCTCGCACTCAGAAAATCTCGAGAAAATAGTACTGTATTCCCAGACGTGATTCACAATCTCGGAGATTACGTAGGCACTGAAGTCAGAGAATGTTCCTGCAATTGCATGCGCATCTTCAACAATCCTCCAAAAGTCTCCAAAATTCTTCTTCAGCTGGTTGTATTGCGGGAATCTGAGCCCAAAAGACTTGCCATAGCGTACAATCGAACGGAATTCGCGTTCGATCCAGCTGTCAATCTCGCTCTTCCAGGAATCCAAGACTTGTCTTGATGGCTTCGTGGCTTTGTTTAACAGAAGCTTGTCGGGCAGATCGGCGCGTAGCTCGAGAACACCGCCTCTCTTGCTTACGTCAGGAAGACAGGTAGATCTCACCCAGCGATCGTCTGTGAAATCTTGGTCTGCAATGCCAAAAAAGCTCACGGTAGGTACTTTTGTCACTTCCTCCATTTTCCTAGCCAAGACACTTATCAACGTTGCTTTCCTTAGAACCCCGCTATATGCAAAGAGATTCGGTTGATGGGCAGTCATTAGGATTATGCAATTGCCGCCTTCCAGCTTTTCGATAGTTTCCCTGACAGATGTAGTTAATGTATCGCATTGCTCGTGGAAAATTCTCGCATACCTGGATAACTCGGAACGATTTCGTCGGATCCGTTCAGTGCCGACGCCAGTCCTGCCTCTAGAGAAGGCGATGCAATAATTCAGCAGTTGTTGGAAACTGCCTTGAGATTTTTCCAGTTCTAGGCTCATCTGGATCCTCAGATTTCAAAGATGAACTTGCCCACTTCGAACGCTTCTGCAACATCGACTCCAGCCTGGTAGCCTCTGAACTTGGCAAGTCCTTCAACTGCTTTCATGGCTTTTGAATACATTCCGTGGTTTCCCGCTTGGGAACCAAAGACGCGCGTCGCATTGAGCTTCGTTTGAAATGTATCTGTTATGTCCACAAAGACTTGAGGATTGAAGTCTCTCTGTGTACTGGCACCTTCATATAAAAGTATAACCCGGCAACGTCGACATGCTGACAGCACCGCACAGCCGGCGTTTCGGTGATCCTGATGCGTGTCCTTGCTCGATGGAGCGTAGATAATGTCAGGCTTCACGTTGCTCAATATGCTCCCGATGACGTCGATCGTTTCTCTTCCATCACAAACTCCTGTGTCCGGCAGACCTCCCATGAACAGATCACTTGCGCCTATAACCTTGGCAGATTCTCTGCATTCCCGCTCTCTGATTACAGGGTCGCCAGAAGCCTCCCCTCTCGTCAGAACCAGAAGGTACACCTTGTCTCCTCGAAGTGAATGCGATGCTAAAGTTCCTGCACACCCCAACTCCATGTCGTCAGGATGAGCACCAATAGCTAGAACCGTTCTCATGTTCAAACCAGCCTTCTGACCGAAATCGAAACAAGCTAGAAGGTCAATATGCAGTCTCTAGTATTATTCGTTTGAGAATCGAGGCTCCGTGTCTCAACTTCAGCTTCTTCTCTCCCAGCCGAGGCCGGTACGGAATTGGAATCTCGAGTATGCCGTAGCCTCTTCTTTCAACTTGGTGGTTCAACTCGACTTCTATGTCGAATCCTTTTGACTTCGGTGCCCAACCATTCAAAATGTCTGCTCGCACGACTCTGAGACCAGTGAGTGGGTCACGCAGATTTATTCCGTTAAGCACGTTATGCGTAAAAGCCAGAAGCCTGTTTCCAATGTAGAACATGTCACGCATTCCTTCCAGGTGGAAATGCGAGTTGAACCTGTTGCCGCATACCATGCCAACCATTGGGTTTTCCTCCAGAATCCTTATCATCTTGGGAACAAACTCCGCCGGATAAGTGTAGTCCGCGTCTGTGAAGACAACGTAGTCCACGTCGGCGTTAACTTGCTTAACCGCTTGGGCTATTGCGTCGCCTTTGCCTTTGCCTTTCTGAAAAATGATTTCTGCGTCGAGATCCTTGGCTATTTCAACAGTTCTGTCTGTGCTTCTGCCGTCAACAACAAGGATCCTAGGCCTATCCAAGTGCTGGCGCAGCTCTGCTATCGTGTAGCCTATGCCCTGCTCCTCGTCTAGAGCAGCAACAATCGCTAGAACTTGGCTTCGATAGCCTTCTCCAACCATTCAACACACCAACAGCAATGTTCAATGAACCCTACAAGTTACCCTTCTCGCCGACTCATTTAAACACAAAAGGAACTTGCTTCTATAAGAATCTTATACCCAACCGAAAATATGTCGAAAACAGACCAAACCGTCTCCTTTCCACACTCATATGCCTAGCGACACTCACAAAACACCACTTCAACCCGCACGCGCCAACAAGCATCCGGACCAAACGCGAACCGATAACCCCGGCACCGCAGGCCACAACGACACGCAAACAAAATCTACCGACAGACGAGGTATTACAGGGAACGGGTCATGTTCAACCAGAAACCCACAAACCGGTTGTGAAAACCGAAACTGTTGCCTATCGCATTGTACAGCCATAGCTCCACGAAGACCTGATAATAGTACCCGCTGTTCACGTTGTCCCACATGGCAGTTTCATTCACGTTCATCCATGCATCATTAACGCGAATTCTGCCCACAGACGATACGTTCACGCCGAAAGCCACATCGTCAAACCTGAAAACCAAAGCCTCCTCCCACGTCTGTCCTTCCGCCAAGAACACCTCATAAGCATACAGCATAGGCAAAGGACTCGGAGCACCGCTCGTAGCATTGGGCAAAGGCTCCGTCGCATTACGCATCTTCACCACAACCTGATAACTCGCTGACCCGCCCAAATGATTCCCCACACCCAAAAACACGCTGTAATCAACGCCGGCGCCAACGTTAAACGGGTACCCCTCCGCCATGTGCCCAGGCCCCAAAACGTACAATTCTGAAAACCTTTCACCGCCCGGCAAGTGCACAAACAACATGAGTGAAGGCACATTGAACACTAACACGCCCATCAACCCGACGACGATGAACGCGTACCTGCAATCTCCAAGCGACAGCACTAGGCAACAACCTCCGGCCTGCTCCCCAACAGCCTATCAGCATAATACCGTTTGAACCGGCGCCACACCAAAAACAATATCACAACGAACACCACCGAACCCGTGACGCCCAGCAGCACCGTCACCCACCACAATGAAGCCTGAGCAGCCGCATCGTTCTTCAACACACCCGCGTCCAAAACAACACCGTCCGCCAAGCCCCTGCACTCACCAGCCCTGCTAACGGCATCACTGTAATTCCCAGCGGCCAAAGCCACCCTAGCCCCCGTCAACGCAACACCCGCCTCATTCATCCTGCCAATCAAACCACTAACGTTAGCACCGGCACGTTCCGCATCCAAAACCGCCCCAAAAGCCCCCCGCAAAGCACCGTCAGCATCCGCCACAGCCACAGAAGCCTCTTCAGCGCCAACCGTCAAGCCACATGGCACGCTGAACATTAAGCAAACTACAGCTAAAACGGCAAAAACGTTAACCCACCATCGCAAACTTGCTCCTCCTCACGTTTTTCTGGCCGTTACGACGCCGCGGCCTACACATCTTCTCAAGCTCATCCGCCTCAGTCCGCAACGCCGTCACATCAGCCTCCACCCGCAGGGCCTTTCCACTGAACCTTTGATACTTGTCCAGAAACTCCATACCCTTCGCCGTCACAAAAAACTCTTCCCCCGCCGCCCGCAAAAACCCCACCCGCAAAGCATCAGCCAAATACCGCGTCAACAACAAATAACTCAAATTAGCAAAATACATGATCCTCGTCTTCCGTGCACCCTGCCCAGCCACACCAACAATATCCGCAAGAATATCAAACCTACGCCTATACTTCACCAAACAACAAACCCTCCCATCCTCTCCCAAAAACCCACACAAACAAACACACAACAGCCACGCGCATGATGGCGTGTCTCGACAATTATCTGAGCAGTTCTGTGATTTTCATCGTGAAAGATTCTGAGACTTGTGATGAATTTGTGCGCACAAAACTGAGGATGCAATGTACCACAAAGGCAGGAACCCCGGGCTTTCGGTAGAAGAAGGCGCTAAGGACCCTACGATGTCCTCTACAAAGATTCCTGAGGAATTGCCGACTGCAGAGGAATCCTTGAACCATTTTGGCCGGCGCGCGTTGACTAAGCGACTGTTACCTCTTTCTTTGCCAATCCCTCAACCATAAGCGGAACCAACTTGCTTGCGTTCATTATCTCCATGAAAAGAGGTTTCCCATCCTCGCCAAAATGCACTATAATGTCTCCTACCTCTTCTGCATGAGAGAGTCTACCCTCCTCTTTCAGTATGACGACAAGTATGTCAGCGTCTTCGTCATACTTGATTTTATACGCCATAGCGCTCTCGCCTGATAGGATAGAAGGTGATAACGATTAAATAGTCTTTCCTATCTTCGTAAACTACTCTCAGAGCATGTTTTGAGTCTATGATCCTTGAAGCAAAGAACTGGTTGCCTCTCTCTTCCAGGTGTTCAGGATCAAGAATGGTATTGAGGACCAACTTCTTTCTAACCTCGAACCCATAGTGCTTCAGCACATCAAATTTCTCAGCAGCATGCCTAGTCAACCTGATTCTTCGTGCATGAACCAAGGCTTACTCTCCGAATTCCTTATGATGATAAACAATACATAAAACTTTCAGTTCAACAAAATGCGCCTCTACGGCGTAGACTTCAATGATGGAATCAACATCGCCACAACGACAGGAATTGAAGCCTACGAAGCCTACTCAAACGACCACAAATACCTCTGAAAAGTAGACCTCCTAAACATAATCTTCGAATAAACCCATTCTGCAGGAACACAAGCTTCCACCATTTATTTCATGGATCCCAAAAGCTCACGACAACTCCGCCTCACAGCTTCCTCACTGCTCAACCTGGGCATCCAACCCAAACCGCACAGTTTACTCACGTCGAGCAGCATCGTCTTCACATCTCCCCGCCAACCCCTACCACCCTCAACCGAATTGCTAAACTTGATCCGCGGCTTCGCCAACCCCATCTCCTCACAAACAATCTCCGCAATCCGCACGACGCTGACCCTGTCCAAAGTGCCAACGTTGTACGCCTCAACCCGCCCGCTCTTGCCGAAACCTTTCATAACCACAAAAAACGCCTTCACCAAATCGGACACGTGCAAATACGACTTGCTCTGCGTCCCATCCCCCAGCACCTCCAACTCCCCCGGATTCTCCCTGAGCTTCCGAACAAAATCCACGATCACGCCATGGCCCGCGCGAGACCCAACAATGTTCGCAAACCTGAGCAAAACGCCCTCAAAACCGAAAGTGTGACAATAAGAAGAAATCAAACCTTCACATCCCAGCTTCGCCCCGCCATAAACACTGATCGGCAGCAGAGGCCCATACGCTTCAGGCGTCGGAAACACCGAAGCCTCACCGTAAACCGTTGAAGTCGAAGCAAAAACAACCCGTCTAGCTCCTTCGCTTTTCCGCATCGCCTCAAGAACATTAAAAGTAACCAGCAAATTCTCATCAAAATGCACTCTCGGCTCACTCGCCCCCAAACGCACGTCAGGGTTCGCGGCCAAATGAAAAACCAAGTCCACACCGTCAACACCCTGCTCAGCCACTGCCATGCTCTTCAAATCCCCAACAACCAACTCAAAACGAGCATGGGCCTCCCACTGCGTCACATTAGCTCGACTGCCACTGCTCAAATCATCAACCACACGAACAATAGACCCTTCACGCAGCAAAGCATCAACCAGATGCGAACCTATGAAACCGCAACCGCCAGTAACAAGAACCTTCAAACCCTGCACCAGCATCCCAAACAAACCGGAAACAAAATCATCCAGAAACTATATGTGCAGCCAGCCTCGGCCGCCTTTCCGCAACTGCTGCGGCTTCTTCACCTCAACAAACCCGAAACCCCGACGCTGCCTCGCCGACGCATATTTCGGCAGACTCGTCCTCGCAAACTTTCGCCAACCGCCCACATGCTTGCTCACGGGCACTTGCCGTTCCGCATCCGCGACTCTATGCTGCTCCAATATTTCCCGCAACGTCACAGGCTTGAAACACCGCGTGGCCAACACAATCGTGCCCCGTTCCACAAACAACTTGTCAAAATCCATGCTTGCAACGCCCTCAGCACGAACAGGGTCATCAATCCTTTCCTTCCACAACCGTTTCCATTGGCTTTTCACCTCAGACACTAACGCGTCTTCAACCATGTTCGACACTAAACAGTCCCCCCCTACAGGGAGCGGATACGAAACCACAAAGGCGTCACAAAGCCTTCTCCAATCCCTCTTCTAACCACACCTCATCCCACACCCAGATATTTAAACTGTACAGGATGGAACATCTAGCCAAATCTTCTAGAACAAACATAAACACGCTCCACAGACTATATGAATATTATTCCCCGCAAGAAGAGCAAAAGCATCTTCCGCATACCATATATTCAAAGAAGTGAACTAACCAAACATGACGTGGAAACTATGAAATACTCAAGAATACTCGTCACCGGCGGAGCAGGCTTCATCGGAAGCCACATCGTAGACAGACTCCTGAACGACGGCTACAAAGTCAAAGTCATCGACGACATGAGCTACGGCCTCACAGAAAACCTTGCCCAACACAAAAGCAACAACAACTTTCACCTCATCAAAGGCGACATACGAAACCCTGAAACCGTAAAAGAAGCGTTGAAGGATGTAGACGCCGTTTTTCACGAAGCCGGCCTCGTCGGAATAGTACTCTCAGTCCAGAACCCGGTTCTCACACACGAAGTAAATGTCACGGGAACGCTGAATCTTCTGAAAGCATCTTCAGAGCTGGGCGTGAAACGGTTCATCTACGCCTCCTCAGCAGCCGTGTACGGCTACCCAGAGAAACCAAAAAAGAAGGAAAACATGCCCCTCGACTCCACAGGCTCCCCTTACGCAGCATCAAAACTCGCCGCAGAAAACTACGTCACCGTCTTCAACAACAACTATGGCCTAGAAACAGTCTCCCTCCGCTACTTCAACATCTACGGACCCAGACAACGCTTCGACATAACAACCGCATACGGCAGCGTCATCCTCCTCTTCCTAAACAGACTACTAAAAAACATGCCCCCCACAATCTTCGGAGACGGAGAACAGAAAAGAGACTTCGTCTACATCCGAGACATCGTAGAAGCAAACATGCTCGCACTACACAGCAAGAACGCCGTCGGCGAAACCTTCAACATAGGAACCGGAACAGAAACAAGCATAAACCAAATCTCAAAAATCCTGAAACAACTAACGAGCAAAACGGACATGCAAGACGTACATGCGGCTCCCAGACCGCCAGACGTTCGACGCGGTTTTGCAGACATAGAAAAAGCAGAGAAGCTCATGGGCTACAACCCGAAATTCTCCATAAGAGAAGGCATATCAAACCTCATCAAACACTACACAGCAAAACAGGAAAAAACCTGAAGCTCTCGCACGCCCGCCGCAGAAAAGCTGCCCTGAAACATCCTGCCCAACGGACGACACAAGAGTAAATAGCAAGTCGCCATTAAGCAATAACATGAGACAACCAGCGTGCGACACCGCTGAGGTCGGTTTTCAATGGCAGAATATTCTCACAGGACAAGAAAGAAAAGCAGGCTAAAGAATACTGGCTTGATTCTCTTCGGCATGGCCAATTTTCTGTGGCTCCTGTTCCGTACAGGCACGAAGCCCTCAAGAATCATGTATCCCTGCCAGCGAACAGCCATGGCCAACGTCTCCATCCTGTTCAGCATCTCCATCCCGCTCGCCGTGACGACGGCCCTCAGCAGAACACAGAAAAACTTTTGCAAAAAAGCAAAAGTCGTCGCACTCCTGCTCATATTAGGCGTCACAGCCGTGAACATCACTCAATTCTGGGCAAACTCTGGACCCGCCACAACCGTAAACCCCAACCAGGAAATCAGGCTGACGCTCGAACCAATGAACGCCACGGCCTATCCAGCGTCAAACATCTACGCCGTCAACGGCCACACGTCCAACCCCGTCACCAAGCTAATAAGCCTGATGGGCCAGCACGACCTCCACTTCTACAAATCAAACGCGTCTGACGAGAACAAAGGACCAGACGGCCTCATAGCACCTGATGACGTCGTACTAGTAAAAATCAACGGACAATGGGACCAACGAGGCGGAACCAACACCGACATCCTGAAACAGCTCACACAAGCCATCATAAACCATCCCGACGGGTTCACAGGCGAAATCATAGTAGCAGACAACGGACAAGGCGGCGGAAACATGGACTGGACAGAAAACAACGCCGACAACACCAGCCAATCAACACAAGACGTAGTCGACACATTCTCACTCAACCACAACGTGTCCACATACGAATGGCAAACGATCAGAGGCGTCCGCGTCAACGAGTACTCCCAAGGAGACAACAACAACGGATACGTACTCAACGACACAGCAAACGCCGAAACCGGAATCTACGTCTCCTACCCCAAATTCGAAACAAAATACGGAACACACATCAGCTTCAAAAACGGCATATGGAACGGAACAGCATACGAAAACCGACTCAAAATAATCAACCTGCCCATCCTGAAATCCCACTGGACCTACGGAGTCACAGCCAGCGTCAAAAACTACATGGGCGTACAATCAGAAGGCACATCCATGAGCGGCGGCCTAGCCAACGGCCACAACAGCGTCGGAACCGGAGGAATGGGAACCCTCATGACAGAAACCAGAATGCCAACACTGAACATCCTCGACGCAACATACGTAAACGCCAATCCCCACCCCTCACCCATGGAAGGCCCACCCACCCCCTACACCAGCGCCACAAGAACAAACGTGCTAATGGCAAGCACCGACCCCGTCGCGCTTGATTACTGGGCAGCAAAACACGTCCTAGAACAAACCGCACACGCGATAGGCTACACGGACACGCACACATTAGACCCCGACAACACAGAACCAAGCGGCCTACAACAAGCATTCGGCGTATGGCTAAACCTCACCAAAAACATCATCACCCAAAAAGGATACAACGCCACAACAGACGAAAACCACATGAACGCCTACGTCTACCAAGCACCCGTCGACAACCTCATAGTAAGAGGCCTCGTCACCAACCCCCTCAACTTCACCTACACCCAAATAGAAACCCTGCCGATGCATACAGAAGCAGCACTCCTTCAATGCGTCAGCGACCCACAAGGCCAACTGTTCAACTGGACCGGCGTCCCACTCTACATCCTACTCGGCCAAGCAGGCGTACAGCAAGGCGCCTGGAAAGTAGTGTTCCGAAGCCAAGACGGTTTCAGCAGCAGCATACCCCTCGACGTTGCTATGCACCCAACAACGATACTCGCACTCAAAGTAAACGGCACTACCCTCGCAGAAGCCGTTCCCTACCAAGGCGGCGAAGGCACCTACACCGCAGGATACCCATACCGACTCGTACTCCCAGGCAAGTACGGCTACAAATGGGTCGCACAAGTAAGCGAAATAGAACTCGTAAACTACGACCACAAAGGCACATTCGAAAGCCAAGGCTTCTCAGACACGGCAAACAGCAACGCCTTCCCGCAGCTGCCACAAACAGAGCCACCATACGTCACCGTCAACATGACATGGGTACAAACACGCGCCATAACAGTCCAGGCCAACAACACAATCCAAGACATAGGCTTCAACCAAACAACAAAAAAAATCTACTTCCACCTTGAAACAAGCAACCCAACAACCACACAGACATACCTGAAAATCCCCAAAAGACTCTTAACCGCCAACTTCACCGTCCAAGCAGACACCACCCTCGTCAACCATGAACTAGTCCAAACTGCAAACAACTCATACCTAATCTTCAACCTCGACAAACACACAAGACACGTCGAAATCAGCGGCATGCTCCTCACCGACATCGCCGGACCCGCCAGCACCAACCCAGACGGAAAAGTCGACTGGAACGACATCACCACCGAAGCCGCACTCTTCGGCACAACCCACAACGACCCAAAATACAACACCAAATACGACATGAACAACGACGGACAAATAAACATGATAGACATAGCCACAGTCAGCCGAGACTACGGCAAAACCACCCAAGAACAGTAAACGCACGCAGACACGGGCCACGCACACCATTAATTACGCACGCGCGCGCTCAGCTACTTGGAATGTACAACCTGTCTGCAGCATTCAGAACACAGCTCATGGCCCAATAGTTGAAGCAACTCTGAAGCCGCCAACTCGCGTCCACACCTATCACAATAAAACTTTCTGGCCATCTATATCCCTGCACGCGATCCCTGTTAGGAAGCATTTTCCACGGTTTAAAGGAGATATTCCTAAATCGTCAATATTCTTAGCGCGCGCCTTACATAGCAGACTTCGGCTTGTATGTCTTTATCGTCCGCGAGCTATTCTTTTTTTCTCCATCGAAATGCTGGAATTCCCACCGTTGCGATCAGTGCCGTCGCCAGTATGACGACGACCGTCATGCTGATGTACAATGGCGACAGCTGTTGAAAGAGGATTCCGACGTCTGGGTATTTCACAGGGTCCGCATACTGCAGCGTCAGGGTGGCTAGTACGGCTGAAGCTAGGCCTCTTGTGAGCAGAACGCTCATGATTCCTCTTTCTTGAGTCATTTTGCTTTTGATTGTTGCGACGTTGACGATGCCGTATCGGATGAGGAGCAAGGACAGAGCGAGTACTATTCCAGCAATGACTGTCGTGAGTTTGGGCAGTGTTACGATTAGGCCTATGTAGACGAAGAAGAACGCTCTTAACAGGAAGGCTATTTCGGATTCGAACCGTTTCAGTCCGGAGTCGACGACCTGGCCCGGCGGTTCTTTCATCTTCAGGATTCCATAGATCGCTTTCTCGTTGCCTAGCATTATGCCGAAGAGCAGTGAGCATAGTGCTCCGCTTCCGCCGAGAATTTCTGATAGTGCGTATGCAAGGAGCGCAATTCCGAGTGTCAACATGTAGGAGTAGGATGCTTTGACAACGCGTTTGAGCATGCTGAGCCAGCCGATGCCTATGACTATTCCGAGCATAGCGCCTATAGAGAACCTGCTTGCCAGTGACCTGGCGATGGTTGGTATGTATACTGTACCGCCCAATGTTATGATCTCGATCACGGCCAAGGAAAGTACGATGCACAGTATATCGTTGAGGGCCGATTCCAAGCGCAGGAGCGTTGAGCCCTTTTCGCTCAGTTTGATTCTTGACGCAAGCGACATGACGATTATGCTGCTGCTGCCTCCGACGATTGTTCCGAACAGCAGTGCGTAAAGGAAAGAGAAGTCTGGAATCAACATGAAGTGAACGAGTAAGCTTGACGCAATTGTGCTTAGCGTGAAACCTGCAGCAGCGAGGGCAGCTGCTCTTGGAGTTTCGGAGAAGACATGGTAAATGTTCATAGCCATTCCGCCGTCAAACAATATGAAGACCAATGCCAAGACGGCCAAGTAGGGAGCGAAGCCCATGATTGTGGCTGCGTCCACCAGTCCTGTTGCGGGTCCGACGAGCATGCCTAGGACGATAAGGAACAGCATGTCCGGTAGACCTTTGTGTTCAAGCAGGTAGTTGCTGAGAAAGCCTACTATGATGATGGCTCCTGCGATTATGAGCGCCAGCGTGACAGGATCAAACAAACGAGGGCACAGCTCTTACTAGAGTTGCTGTTTGACTTTAAGAGTTTGTTATGTCTTCCTCCGGCGCGTCGTTACCAGATTTTGTCGACCTTCAGATGGGTCAGGAACCCTGTTGCCCCGCAGGACATTAGGAAAAGAGCTTCGAACAGACTTGGAATCGACAATGGTAGGCTGGCAAATGCGAGGAGTCCCACAGCGAAGAGGAACATTGCGTACACGGCTAAGGATGTGAAGCTGTGGTATGTTTCCTCGGTTCTCCAGTCCAGTCGCACATCGGAGAACAGTAGCCAGACGAACAGTGGTGCAAAGAGAAGCAGTGTATATTTTTTGTACCATGGAAGATCAGGCTCTTCAAGATCACGTTTCCGTTTTCTGTTGATTGCAGGAAGATCTGGGAGGAAGTTGCTGTAGAAGTAGACTGCTATCCCCCACAGCAAGGAACCCCAGGCGTTTTCGCTGAAGAGAACCTGGAGTCCAAGAATGTAGGCTAAGCTCAAAGGAGCGATCAGCCATATGAACGCTTGAACTGCGTGTTTGACATGCTCGGCTGTTTCTTCATGCATCCTGTAAATTGGGAATTTCGATTTTATTTTGCGGTTAATGCTCTTGAAGGTATGCAAGACAAAGCCGAACAGCGCATTGTACATGCCTTTGAGCAAACGATTAGCTTTTGCCAGAAAGGCTTCACGTCTGGATTTTGACGCGAAAGGTCACCCAGTCAATGAAATACTCTGCCTGCCAAGTTCTTTAACTCTTCTTGGTCCTCAGTTGCCATGTATCCAGCGTGCTAGTACGCCCGCGCTATCGACCGTCAAATTGCCAGAAAACTTCCAAAAGAGTTCATCTGTGACTATTGCGGAGAACCACAAAAGAGACAATGACAAACTCATATTCCAGAAAGAGGGCTATCTCGATGAAACAATCCGTCACAATTTGCAGCACCAGAGAGAGACAGAAGACCAAGAGCTGCAATGAAGACTCAAAGGACAAACCTTTTTTTGGCGACGACGCTTGTGCAACAAACTAGAAACAGAGGCTTCTTATGGCAATGTTGGAAAATCCACGAAACATGACAAATCGTAATGCACGCACAAAACCGTTACTCGAATGTCTTTCTCCCCCGCGAACGCACATTATCAAGTCTTCGAAAGTCTGTGCCAAACGTACAGCAACAAGTAAACCGGCCCAACAAGCACCAGCAGGAAAACAAAAAACATCAGCACCAGAAGCTGCCATGGAACCCCCCATGTGACAGAAACGACTGACTCCCTCGGAAAGAATGGACTTGCCACAAAACTAGGAGCAAACAGGCTTATCGCAAGCACCAGAGCAAGCACAACCATGAACGCGGTCCATACAAGTGCGATTAACTGCATCATTCCAAAAGAAAAGCGCAAACTCCCATCCTCCAATTGTCCCTAGAAAGGCGAAGTAAATAGACATTGTGGAGGAATCCTCTGGAAGAATCTTCTATGACACTTCCTCGAAGCAACAAACACGCTTGGCGCGCGCCAGCCAATTTCCGAAATAGCCGCGCATGCTAAGGTTGGTCTTGCTTCGGGCTGGGCTATTATTTCAAGACTGGAAGTGCAGATGGTTGCCACAAGATTCTTATTATAGCCTTTCTACTATAATGTTATAGTAAATTAGATATATAGCAAGTAGACTATAATGTGAATAATGGCGAACAATAATGGATACGCCTACACTTCGAATCCTAGACACAATATCCTCTAATCTAGGCGATTCTCTATCAATCAATCAACTGACCGAAAGAATCAGAGAGACATACGGCACTGCACATTACGCAAACATCTACCAGAAACTTCAGAAACTAAAGAAAGAAGGGCTGCTCAGCCTAGACCTCATAGGAAGATCCTCCAATATCAAACTGAACTTTCAAAACTATCTACTGATCGACACATTAGCAGAAATGGAAATAGAGAAAAAGAAAAACTTCCTGGCAAAGAGAACCGATCAAATATTATTCCTAACCGAAATCGACAAGCTCCTCAATGAGACAGACACGATAAGATCAGTCAGTTCCATAAATCCAACAAAAAACATCAAACTCAACAAAACTGAACTACTCTTTCTCCTCAGAAAAACACCAGAATATCATAGTGAGACGCTTCAGCTTTACAAGGGAATGCTGAAACTGCAGAAAAAACATAACCTGAAAATCAACAGCCTCATCTTAGACAGAAACGATTTTCACGAACTAATAAAATCAGACGAGATTAACCCGCTCAGAGAAGCCCTAAGCGAAAAGACCACTTTTTTCGGTCCCCAAGCCTTCTGGAGCGAAATCAAACAAGTCACAGAAACAACAGAAATCAGAAACATCAAGACAGAAACAAAACCTGCCAACATCTCCAATTCAGACCTAACCTACAATCTATACAGATTCGGATACAAAGAATTCGGTCTCCAACTGGCCCAAGGAAAAAAATTCTGCATCGAATACATAACAACCGCAATACTGCTTCAAGACGACGCGAGACTAACAGAAGCCATACCCATAATCCTTGCAAAAAACAGCTTCAAAAGCAACACCTTGGCATTCCTAACCCAAAAATTCGAGACAACGGGAAAACTATTGGGCCTGCTGAAAATCTTACACACCATCAAACCAACACGAGAAACTGCTGAAACAATAGACTTCCTAGAAACATTCAACGCAGAGATAATACCTGCTGACGAAGAAAGCATCCTGCTAAAGATGAGGCTATACAATGCCATGTGACAAAAGCGTGTTACTAGATTTCTTAGAAGTCTTGAACGGCGACCTCACAAAAAAGGTCACTCTTGTAGCTGCCGGCGGAACAGCAATGACCCTGCTTGATCTAAAACCTTCAACAATTGACATTGACTTTACGATTCCCAGCAGTGACTTGCCTGAATTCGAACGAGCCCTCAAAAACAATCCGCCAGGCTTCAAAGTAGACCGATGGGCTGACGGATACGTTTTCTGCCAATCCTTACCTAATGACTATCTAGAAAAAAGCATCAAAATAAAAGAGTACAGCCACATACTGCTAAAAGCTCTGCATCCAGTTGACATCATTGTAACGAAAATTGGAAGATCAAACCAAAAAGACACCCAAGACATTGAAACCTGCATCAGAGAATTCAAAATTTCAAAAGACGAGATAACGGCAAGAGCGGCTCTCGTAAGTCCGACATACGTTCCCAAAGAGGAAGACTATCTTTATCACCTAGATCGGGTCATCAAAAAGTTCTTCAAGTCCACCGACAACCGCCCACACAATACGCACCCTTAGAATTTACACTTGCGAAAACGCGCGCGCTCCGCAACAACTCACACTCGCACTTGACATTACTTTGACTTCTTGGCAAAAACCTTTTATTTGCCATTTCACATCTTATTTGTCGATGACGAGCATGTCCATCGAAATTGGAAAATACGGCCGCATAGTCCTCCCCAAGAAGCTTCGAGACAAATACCAAGTAAAAGAAGGCTCAAGACTGATCATCAGAGACTACAGAGGCCAAATAATCCTCCTCCCAGTCACAACGTACGGAAAACCAACAGAAGCCCTGCACGACAGCGTAAAAGCGGAACCCCCGATCGAAGAACCAAAAGAAACAGCCAGAACCCACATCAAGAAGAAACTAGTCGAGGAACTGAAATGAAACGGTTCGTAGACACAAACATATTCATCCACAGCATCACAAACCATCCTAAATTCGGCGAAACAGCCAAACAAATCCTCATGCGCATAGAACAGGGCGAGACAACCGTAACGTCCACACTGGTCTTGTGCGAAATCGCATGGGTACTAGAGGCCATGGGCAAACAGAGCGACATCAAACCGACCCTTGAAAAGATCCTCTCCTACAAAAACCTAGAAATAATAGGATTCGACCAAGACGACGTCCTTCTAGGAGCCAACAACATGCGCCTCTACGGAGTGGACTTCAATGATGGAATCAACATCGCCATAATGACAGGAATCGGAACCTACGAAACCTACTCAAACGACCACAAACACCTCGGAAAAGTAGACCTCCTAAACATTATCTTCGAATAAACCCATTCAGCAAGAACACAAGCCTCCTTAACCATTTATTTCATAGATCCCAAAAGCTCACGACAGCTCAGCCTAACAGCCTCTTCACCATTCAATGAAGCGTTCCAACCGAGACTCAACAACTTCCACAGAAAGCGGCATAGTCTTCATGTCGCCTTTCCACCACGACCATTCCCAAAACATTGTTAAGCCGAAAGCATGGATTATGAATGCTAACCACACAGCCCTTGCTAGGTTTCATGAGCAACTTTTTATTCGGGCAAACATGTCTTCTAAGTATAGTGGTGTGAATGACGAAGGTTGTATACCTCGACGAAAGTGACAAAAGACTCATCTTAGAAACCAGACAAAAGCTTGACGAAGTCACAAAGCTCATGGAAGAACTCCTAGAAACGATTGAAATTTTAGGCGATCCAGAGATGATGAGAAGTGTCCACGAAGGCATCGAGGACATTAAGGCGGGAAGGGTCAAAGAACTCCACAGCCTTCTAAAGGAAGAATCCCATTGACCTATACAGTTCTCATATCACAACAAGCTGAAAAACTCCACAAAAAACTGGATGAAAATGCCAAAGCCAGAGTAACGGAAACCCTAATCGTTTTAGAAAAACAGCCCTACATCGGAAAAAGACTCCATGGAGAGTTAAGAGAAAACTACAGCGTACGAACAGGAAAACTTCGAATAATCTACACAATTTCAGAAAAAGACAAAACCATCTACATAATAGCCATAGGTCCAAGAAAAACAATCTACCACTAACTCTCTTGTTCAACCGTATCTCCCTTAATGCTTCAACCACTCTTAACGCCGCTCGCCAACTTTTCCTCTTTTTTGATGAAAACCCTTGAAAACCACTTCATTCACACACCACCTTGACTCTTAGCATATATGTAATCCAGTACGCTCAAAGCAAAACGTCTCGTCGACGCGAAAGACCTGCCGCTCCGCAGAACCTTGTAAACATTTATATGTATCGTTTACATACAAACGTAAACAGTGAAAGCAATGACGGAAATAGTCTCAACGCGAGTCCCAGACAACATGGCCAAAGACCTGAAAGAAATCGAAAAAGAAGAAAAAACCGACCGCGCCACACTAGTCAGAAAACTCTTAGCAAAGGCCATCGCCGAGTGGAAACTCGAAAAAGCCTTAACACTCTATTGTGACGGAAAAATAACCCTCTGGAAAGCCGCAAAAATCGCAGAGCTATCCCTCTGGGAAATGATGGAAACAGTAAAAGAGAGAAAAATCCCGTTTCGCTATACATACGAAAATTTCCGCGAAGACTTTGAAACGGCTTTAAAGGAAAGAAAATGCTGAAACCGCTGATCTTCAACTCGTCCCCTCTAATCTACCTGACAAAAGCTTCCTTAACAAAACTGCTCAAAGAAATCCCAGAAACAAAGTTCACCACAACAAAAGTGTTCAACGAAATCGTCCAAGAAGGAAAAAAGAAAGGAGCACCAGAAGCATCACTCCTAGAAAGCATGTTCAAACAAGAAATAATCAAACTATGCAACCCCAAAGACGAAGAAAACCTCAAATCCGTAAAAAAAATGTCCGCGGAAACTGAAAGACAACCATTACACGAAGCAGAAGCCGAAGTTCTCTGCCTAGCAAAAGAACTAAACGGAATAGCCATAGCCGACGACCAAGTCGCCAGATCCGTCGCCAAACTTCTGGAAATAGAACTCCACGGAACAGGATACATCCTAGGCAAAATATTCGCGACAGACAAGATCAAAAAAGAAGAGCTAGTGGAAAAAGTCAAGCAAATGCGTGACGAGGGATGGCACGTGTCAGCCGAAGATTACACAAAAATAATCGAGTACCTAAAAAGCCTCTAGTCAGCCACACATGCACATTCTAATCCAAAAGCGCGCGCGCTAAATTAGGCTCCCTATTCCTTACGAAGCGTGGGAAAACGAGAACATGAGCCAAAGATAAAAGAGATACAACAATAGGCATAGAACTATGAGTCCACTAGCCATTTTACCCAACTGACCGATAGTTGTTAGTATGTTCCCAATTGCCGGAAGTAGTCTCTTCTTGATGGTCAGTTGCCCGAGTAGCCTGCTACAGCAGGGACACTGGACAGTCTTGTCGTCTTCAACATTGTGACCAGTTTTCGCATTTCCGAACAAGAAACATACCGAGCCAACTTCTAGTGATAATCTATTCATAGTATTTTCCAAGATCTATGCGTTTTTGCCAGCATATCCTTCTGAACAAGTCTAAAGTCATCACAAACAACTCGACAGCATCGCACTCACATAATGTTTTTATTGTTCAAGAAAAGTATTAACGCGAGGCTTATGCCGGACATTATCATCGTCAATAACCTTGTCGAAGTGTACTCCGACGGGACGAAGGCTGTTGACAACATTTCCTTCAATGTGAAGGAGGGCGAGTTCTTCGGGTTTTTGGGTCCGAACGGAGCAGGAAAAAGCACAACGATCAAAATCCTGACAACGCTTCTGAAGAAAACGTCCGGTTCAGCATTCGTCGCGGGACATGACCTTGACAAAGAGCCCAATATGATTCGAAAACTCATCGGCGTTCAGAGCCAAGAAACAGCCGTCGACGGAGACCTCACAGGCAGGGAGAACCTGCTGCTTCAAGGCCATTTTCAGCAGTTGCCCAACGCCCAACTCAAAGAACGCGTCAACGAACTCCTGAAACTCGTGGAACTAGAAGACTCCGCAAACAAGCGTGCAAGAAACTATTCGGGCGGCATGAAGAAGAGGCTTGACCTCGCTTCGGCCCTCGTCCACAGGCCGAAACTGCTCTTCCTTGACGAGCCCACCACGGGATTAGATCCTCAATCGCGCGCGGCGATATGGGCTTACCTTGAGAAGCTAAACAAGGAAGAAGGCACCACAATATTCTTGACGACCCAGTACATGGAAGAGGCAGATAAACTGTGTCGACAACTCTCTATTATTGATCACGGCAAAATAATCGTCAGCGGATCTCCAGCTGGACTCAAACGTCAGGTCGGAGCCGACTCTATCAAACTGTCACTCGAGAATTGTGACAAAGATAAGCCCAACGCAAAAAAGGCCCTCAGCAGCCTTGAAGGCGTGACAAACGTGATCGATTCTGAAGAGTGCCTGACCGTGTACGCGAAGAATGCGGGACTCATCATCGCCGACATCGTCAGAGCGTTTGACAGCAAGGGCATTCGGCTCTCATCGGTCAGCTTCTCGTCGCCGACCCTTGACGACATCTTCCTACAACACACGGGAAGGAGAATAAGGTCCGAGGAGCTTGTTAAAACTCCCAGCGCCATGCTTGGCGGAAGGAGGCGATAGATAACGACTCTTTTCTCCGACACCAGATACCTCTTCATTAGATACTTGAAGAAACTCGTCAGAAACCCCATTCTCCTCTTCTTCTCACTCTTCCAACCCATAATATTCTTGCTCCTTTTCACACAGTTATTCTCAAAGTTCTCCACCTTGCCCGGATTCTTGGCTGCCACCGGCGCCAGCAGCTATCTTCAGTTCGCCACTGCCGGCATCCTCCTTCAAAACGCCTTCGGCAGCGCCCTACAATCTGGAACATCAATAGTGCTCGACCTGGACACTGGGTATCTGCAGAAAATGCTCGTGACACCAGTCAGCAGATACGCCATACTGCTTGGAAGACTGACCAGCGACGCCTTCAGAGTCATCGTCCAGTCAGCAATCATCCTGGCGCTTGCCTATGCCCTGGGCGCCACAGTGGAAACCGGCGTTGTTGGAATACTGCTCATGCTTTTCACCGTAGCCTTCTTCGGCCTCGCTTGGTCCGGAATTTCTCTGGCCATAGGACTGAAGACAAGATCCTCCGAGACAGTGTTCGCTATAGGCGGATTCCTCACCTTTCCGTTGCTGTTCATGAGCACGGCTTTGACTCCAAAACTCTTCATGCCCGACTGGATATCGAACGTCTCAAACTTCAACCCCATCAGCTACACTGTGGACGCGGCACGAGCGCTCATGGTCACCGGATACGATTGGAGCACGGTGCTGAAAGCGTTCGGCGTAATAGGGCTCATCGCAGTTGTCACTCTGGGAGCGACACTGTACCTGTTCAGAAAAGTAGTCAGCTGACTGAAAGGCTAGCCGTCTGTCATGCACGCTGAGACATGATGATTATGTCTGCCGTAAATGTAGACGAACGGGTTCACCCGGCTTTAAATACGTCAGGCTCACTCTGTTAAGGATGAGGGAACAGAGTTGGAAAATCAACAATGTTGCTTCAATGAGTTCCCCAATCAATGTACAGAATGCCCAGAATACAATGAAACACGTCCCGATCCAACTCTGCAACTCGTTCTGCAGGCCGGCAGTGCTGGCATACCATATTCGCGGCAATACAACAGATTAGCAACCAAAGAATGCAAACTGTATCACAAACGCAAAGTCGAATATTCAGAATAGCAGCAGCGCGTGCTTTTCTCTTCTAAACGAAAAGCAGAAAGAAACAGTCTGCCAAACCGTTTAAGGACAAGCAGGCATGTTCTATATTGACACAGAGGCTGAAGTCTTGGCTACAACTAGAAACAAAAAGGATAATCAAGCGCTTGACTGGCTGATTGAATCACGGCGTTCGATACGAAAGTTCAAGCCTGACACTATTCCCAGAGAACTTGTCGAACAGATAATCCGAGCAGGTTTGCTTGCACCCTATTCAGGTCTGGCGGTGTCCAGAAACGATTTCCGCAGATTCGTGGTGATCCCCAGAGAAAGCAAGTCAACAGTTCAAATAGCCGCTCTCTTGAAACACAGAATCTCAAATCTCTGCAAACAACTGGAAGCACAAATGGAACAGAACACCTTCATGAGAGAGCATGGACAGGCTTTCCTGAAAAATCTGAAGACCATGAGTCAACATGGTATACCTAACGTTGGAAAAGCGCCCTACTATATTGTGGTTGCAGAACAAAAGGGAATACCTCCGGTGGAACAGCGCTCTCTCGCGCATTGCATGCAGAACATGTGGTTGAAAGCAACAGCTTTAGGCGTCGGATTCCAGCTTCTCTCGATAACGGCACAAATGGCAGAGGACAAAGAATTCTACAGTCTACTGGACATTCCTTTTGGACAGTTCGCCCTGGACGGGTGCCTCATAGGAATCGCCGACATTATTCCTTCGCCCTCTAGACGGCCGCGCCCAGACGAAGTCACAAAATGGATAGACTAGCGCGCCAAAGTGCGCGCGTCAAGTACGTTGGGCAGTTAGGGCATTTTTCGCAGTTCGTCTATGATTTCCTGTATGTCTGGGAGCTGTCCTAGCTTGTAGATTTTGAAGAAGGCTATTCTTTGGTTTTCGTCGATGATTATGTTGACTCGTTGAGAAACTCCGTCTTCCTGTCTGAATATCCCGTACGATTTGGCGACTTTGCCGTGTGGCCAAAAGTCTGACAGGAGCCTCGTAGACTTGATTCCTAGGCTCTGTGCCCAAGCCTTCTTTGACGGCACGGTGTCTACACTCACGCCTACCGCTATCGTGTCAAAAGAGTCAAAAGTGCCCTGAACTTTTTCCAGAGATTTCATCTGTTCTGCGCATACGGAGGTCCAAGCCAGCGGGTGGAAGGACAGCAACACTTTCTTACCTTTGAAGTCTGAGAGCCTGAACTCTTTATCGTTCTGGTCATTTAGGCTGAACTCTTTTGCCTTGTCGTTCACTCTCGGCCTCGTTACCATCACTTTTCCTCGATTTTCCTATCGGTCTTGAAAGGTCTTAATCCTTTTGCCTTAAGGTTCTCTAGCGCGCGCTATGATTCAATTCAGACACGCTCTGTCAGATAAGGCAATATTTCCCGCAAGTCTTTTCTTTTCACCACAACGTCAGCCGCTTCCTCAACACTATGGTCGTCCGCGTTGAACGCGATGCTCAGTCCCGCTTCTTTAAACATTGGCACGTCGTACAGACTGTCACCAACTACTATGCACTCCTGCAATGAAACATTTTCCATGGCAGCCAGTTTCTTGAGTACGTCAAGCTTGTTCAGCAAACCGACTGTTCCTTCTCCCTCTCCGGTCAATAGTCCCTGCCGATCCGTCAACAGCCTGTTAGCATAGACATAGTCCAATTCAAGAACCGCGTCAAGGCGTTCGGCAAGCACCGACACGCCGGCACTTATCAAGGCAGTCTTCAGGCACGCTTCTTTCAGAATCGCAAAAGCCTCTACCGCGCCTGGCATCAACTGGACCCGAGACAATATGCTCCTAATCTTGTCAATGTGAACCCGTCCCCAGAGAGCAATATCTCTCTTCATCAACTCTTCATAAGTCATTCTGCCTTCCACGTATTGCTTCACATTTTCCCTGTTGTCAACACCGAAAGCTGCATGAACAAATTGCCAACTGCTTTTCACGTCTACGAGAACACCGTCCATGTCAAAAACTATCAGCCTCAATTTCTGACCCGGCTTCTGAACGCGACCGGCGGGTTCTACGTTAAGAAACCTTAGATCCAAACAAGCTTTCTCCATAACTTTCAGAGAAAAAGTTTTGATTCAGCGGCTTTCGCTCACGTGGCTTCGCCAGTTTGTTCCTTGTTCTTTCATCAAGGTTTTCCCACACGCTCTTTACGTCCGCTCCGTAGCCCAGCGCAAAAAGGACCATGACTCGAACATTGGACGGAAACCTCAGCGCCTGTTTGACTTTCTGTTCGCTCCAGCCTGCCATCTGATGAACACGCAACCCCAAATGCTCAGCCTCAATAACCAGACACATCACGCTCAGTCCTGCATCGTATGCGTAGAAGGGCAAATCATTGTCCCGGCAATCAATGCCCGGATCAGCGGCTACCGCCACCAAGAAAGGAGCCTCCTTCGCCCACGCGTTTCCGCGAGTCAGAGAATCCTCCAAAGCCACGCGCGTGCCGGCTTTCTTATGCAAGAAAACATAGTTCCATGACTGGTTGTTGGAGCAAGAAGGCGCCCACCTCGCTGCCTCCACCAACGCCCGAAGCTTTTCATCCTCAAGATCCTTACCGTCAAACAGAAGCGGACTCATCCTCTTCCTCAGCTCAGGCAAAATGTCGAGTTCCATGCTTCATCCGTGAATACTAATTGGCACGTTTATTAAAAAGGAATACTGCTATTCCTGAACCCAGAGGCTCAAGCCCCACAGGTGAAAAACTTGTCCTACGATGAGATTCTTCGAAAAGATGCTGAAGAATACAATTCATGCAAGCTCGACTGGAACTGCGAAAAATGCTGCAAGACGCTCTGCCTCAGAATCGTGGCCATAGCCGACTTCCCTTCCAAGCACGGCTCATTCAAAGTAATGGCGTTCGAAAACAAAGACGGAAAAGACCACATCATGATCGTGAAAGGAGACATTGTAGGTTCCGAAAACGTCCTAGTCAGGGTTCACTCGTCCTGGTGACCGGAGACGTTTTGGGCTCACTCAGATGCGACTGCGGAGACCAGCTGAGGAAAGCCATGCAAATGATCGAAGAAGAAGGACAAGGCGTTCTTTTGTACATGCAACAAGAAGGCAGAGGAATCGGACTCACCAACAAAATCAAGACCTACATGTATCAAGACAATGGAACAGACACTTATGACGCCAACATCATGCTCGGTTTTCCTCCTGACCTGAGACAGTACGAACTGGCAACTATGATGCTGAAAAAGTTCGAAGTATCAAGCACACGCATACTCACAAACAGTCCTCAGAAAATGAAGGATCTTGAGGCGTTCGGCGTTGAAATCAAAGAAAGAATCCCGATTGAAATTCCTCCAAACAGCTTCAACCACTACTATCTGGAAACCAAGAAAGAAAAATTCGGACACATACTTTCGTTGAAAACTGAAACCCTCAATGGGCAGTGACCAAACGCGCGCTTCTGGTACGAGGCAATTCGTTTATGGCCGGTTTTGCCGTACTAACTTCTGGTACAGAATGTTCTAAGGCTTAGTATAATATTGGCTGGAATGCCATGTGTTTCTAGGTGAAATCAAATTGCAGAAGGAAATCACGAAACGAGCAAGACTCTACGGTGTTGCAGCTGTCCTTCTAGCCATACTCTTAGTATCAGTGTGCATTCAGTTCGGCGTCATACCACAACCAAATCTGATTCCGACGACTTCGGCAATGGCAACCTTCGGCTCATTCGAAGAACTGCATAACTTCTTGAAGAACAATTCGAGGCCTCAAGGATGGTACACTTCCCGTGATGCCCAAGGTGGCGTGACCATCTTCCTGTCTCCAACGCAGCAGAATGTGCCTCAGACACTTTTCCAGGGAGACTCAAAGTTCAGCGAAGCGGTGTCTCAGGACCTTCAGCATTCAACAACAAACATTCAAGTCTCAGGCGTCGACGAAGCAGACAGCGTGAAAACTGACGACCGGGGATACATCTACCTTATCACCGGAAACAACATTACGATTCTGAAGGGTTATCCGCCTGAAGAAGCAACAACAGTCTCTGTCATAACTTTCACAGACATGTCACCATTGGGAATCTTTGTCAACGGCGACAGACTGGCCGTTCTTGGAGCCAAATACAACGTGGCAGAGACTCCGTACTACAGTTACAGATGGAGTTACTATACAGACACCTCGACCTACGCCAAGATCTATGATGTCTCGAACAGGTCGCAGCCTGAACTCTTGAAGACGTACACGACCAGCGGAAGCTACTTCAACTCTAGAATGATCGGCGAATACGTTTACCTGGTCGCAAGCACGCCCGCCTACTACATTACATACATTACAGAAATCTTGCCCAGCCTGACAATCGACAACATAAACCTGCCAAAGATCCAGTCTAACGGAAAATCAGAAGATGTAGCAGCAACGGAAGTCTACTACTCCAACACGACGGACAACTCCTACATGTTCACAACAATAGTCGCGATGAACATCCAGAACGCTACAGAAGAACCAAACCACAAAACGATCATGACAGGCGGAGCCAGCGCAATGTACGTTTCCATGAACAACATCTACATAAGCTACCCTGCTGCGGACAAGACGTCACTCTACAGAATACACGTAGAAGACAGCACAATCACTCCTCAAGCTCAAGGCGAAGTCCCAGGAAGCATTCTCAACCAGTTCTCAATGGACGAGTACAACAATTATTTCCGAGTAGCCACCACAACATGGACAGAGACCCAGAAAAACAACGTCTACGTACTCAACATGAACCTGACCATGGTAGGAAACCTCACAGACCTCGCCCCCGGCGAACACATCTATTCAGCCAGATTCATGGGCAACAAAGGCTACCTCGTAACATTCGTGAGCATCGACCCACTATTCGTAATAGACCTTAGCGACCCAACGAACCCCATCGTCCTCGGCGAACTATTAATACCAGGATACTCAGACTACCTACACCCGTACGATGAAAACCACTTGATAGGAGTAGGCAAACACACAGTTGAAGCAGACCAAGGATTCTTCGCATGGTACCAAGGAGTAAAAATAGCACTATTTGACGTCAGCAACGTCAGCAACCCAACACAAATAGCCAACTACACGATCGGAGACAGAGGCTCAGACTCGCCCGTCCTGAGAGACCACAAAGCCTTCCTGTTCGACAGACAAAGAAACCTACTAGTGATACCTGCACTAGTTGCACAGATCGACCCAAGCGAATACCCAGGCGAAATCCCAGACTATGCTTACGGAGAACCAGTGTGGCAAGGCGCACTAGTATTCAACGTGACCCTGGAAGAAGGTTTCAGGCTCAGAGGAGGCGTAACCCACATAGAGAACCCGGCAGACAAAACAGACTGGAATCACTACGTACAGAGATCGCTCTACATTGAAGACACACTCTACACCGTCTCAAACGTCAAAGTCAAAATGAACAGCCTACAGGACCTAACGTTCATAAAAGAAATCGCAGTCGGCTAATGCCAAATTTCCCTTTTTTTACTGTTCACGCACGAGAAATCTTCCAGACCGTTCGTCCGAAACAGACCTGCTCTTCTCGGTTAAAAGTTTCAAATGCCAGTCTCGAACCGTCTGGGTGCGGTGACTAGGGTCGTGCGCGCGGTCAGATTCGAGCGTCTTTTCTGAAACCCTCTGCCTTATCCACTCTTTACCATGTAAAATCCGGGTCGTCTCTTCCGAAATGCACGCGCAGCGCGCCCTTGCCGAAACGCCCACGAACCGTCGTGCACCGAAGCAAAGCTCAAGCCCAAACTTGGCCTCCTGTCTCCACATTCTTCTCAGGAACTGCGAAGGCCACTTCTACACCGTCATCCTCAACCGCAACAACCACCCCTCCATGCCGTTCAACCTGAGCACCCACACAGAACAAGACCCAGCCAACCACCCACAAAAGTGCCACAACGGGCAAAAGGAATACGATGACCCCACGATTACGAAGACGCAAATCCCTATGCATACTCGAACCGAGTCCAAACGCTACTCTGCACAATCAACATATAACGCTTGTTAACATGCAGAGGTATACCCCGCTAACAAACGCCCAGAAAACCCGTCCAGCGCTACGAGAAACCAGCCTCTTTCCTCAACAGCTCCGCCTTATCAGTCTGTTCCCACGTGAATTCCGCGTCCTCACGACCAAAATGTCCGAACACAGCTGTTTTCCTGTAAATCGGCCTCAACAACTTCAAAAGGTCAATAATCGCTTTGGGCCTCAAATCAAAATGCTTGCCAACCAACATTAGAATCCGTTCATCACTGACCCTGCCGGTGCCAAACGTGTTCACCATGACGGAAACAGGTTTAGCCACACCTATCGCGTAGGCTATCTGCACTTCACACTTGTCCGCCAAGCCAGCAGCAACAACATTTTTCGCCACATACCTGGCCATATAACAGCCTGAACGGTCAACCTTCGACGGGTCCTTCCCGCTGAAACAGCCGCCACCATGACTCCCAAAACCGCCATACGTGTCAACAATAATCTTCCTGCCCGTCAAACCCGAATCCGCCAAAGTCCCCCCGACCACAAACCGGCCCGTCTCATTAACAAAAAACTTTGTGCCAGCATCCAACATGCCAGCAGGCACAACGTGCCGAATGACCTTGTCAATAATATCCTTCCGCATCTGCCCCCGGTCAACACCGTCAACATGCTGCGCAGCGATAACCACAGAATCCACACGCTTCGGCTTGCCGTCAACATACTCAACCGTGACCTGCGACTTACCATCAGGCCGCAAATACGACAAAACACCCTTCTTCCTACATTCACTAAGCCTCCGCACAAGCTTATGCGCAAGCGTAATGGGCAAAGGCATCAACTCCGCCGTCTCATTCAAAGCGTAACCGAACACCATGCCCTGGTCCCCTGCGCCCTGCTCATGACCCTCCGACTCATCCACACCCAATGCAATGTCCGGCGACTGCTCCGTAACCGAAACCAAAACCCCACAAGTCTCCCAGTCCATCCCATCCTTAGCATTGTCAAACCCAATCTCCCGCAACGTACCCCTGACAACATGAGGAATGTCCACATAACAAACCGTCGTAATCTGACCCGTAACAACCACGTTACCCTGCATCACCAACGTCTCACAATCAACCCTCGCCCGCGGATCCTTAGACAGAATAGCATCCAACACCGCATCCGAAACCTGATCCGCAACCTTATCCGGATGACCCTCAGCCACCGACTCCGAAGTAAACAAGTACCTGCCACTCTTCACCATAAACATCCACCACCACATTAGCAACTCAGATTCTTAATGATTTCGCAAACACCACCCCAAAAACAAAGCCACACACACCAAAAACCACAGAAACCAAACAACACCTTCAAAACCCTCACCAAAAAATGCCAAGTCCAGTTTCGATTAGATGCTATTGCTAATAGCCCCCAGCACAACAACTTGCACATTGCATTGACTCCGCACCATACCATATTTGAAACAGACAGAAACAAAAAAACAACATATGACACGCTAAACTGTTGCTGAATTCGGAAAAAAACGGATTTTAATCGGTGTTGGCTTTTTCTCCGTATGTACTTAGATGGTTTTGACGGGAAGACAGCTGACGTTCTGACCAAATAAAACCTAGTAAGATCTGAACACAGCAACGTCCCAGCGCGCGAAGACAAGGGCCCACGCGAATAACATCCTCAGAATGCTCCGTCAATCAATTCATTTATTAGGAAGTCCACGTATTTATGGAACCGTACCGTTCTGTCGTTGAAGAACACAAAGAACACAGCAACGTTACAACCAAAGACCAAAGAAGTGACAAAAAATGGCTGAAAAATCAGGAATAGTATTCATCGGAAACAAGCCACCAATGGACTATGTTCTAGCAGTTCTCACAAAAATGTCGTCAGGAAACTCTAAAGAAGTAATATTGAAAGCACGAGGACAAGCAATCACGACAGCTGTTGACGTGTCCCAAATAATCACACGACGCTTCCTAAAAGACCTGAAAATAGGCACAGTCGCAATAGGAACAGAGGAAATGCCGCCAAGAGAAGGCGAAAACAGATCACGCATGGTTTCAACAATGGAAATAACGCTCACAAAATAGCAGCAAAACCTCCCGAAACACACGCCCAAAATGAACCATTAAGCCACACCACGTTTTTTTGTTCCATCCTGCCTACTTTAGGTTTCAACAAGTCTGGCAGACCTGAACGTCCACATGTAACGCGCAACACGACCCTGCTTGGCCATGTCAGTGCGAAACACATTGGACCCTCCAATTCTCTTTCATTTCACAGATTGAAAGAAGTGCCTCAAAAAAAACAGATTAACAAGAACTGAAAATTTCAAATAACTGAAAAATGGGGGAATGAGGGAAGCACACAAACTTTGCGCCTCATTCACGCTTGCGACTATTTTTGCCCTTTTTTTGGGGCCTATTCGATGCCGCCTAGATCAGTTTCTTGCTTAGCACTTCTCGAAAGGGCTTCTTACATTTTGGACAGTCAAAAAGGCCGATTTCCAACTGAGTTCTCTTTCCAACCTTAGATGGGCGCCCGGCCATTGTCCACTTCTTCTTAGGCGATGAAACAACTGTTCCACACTTTTTACATTTTCCCATTTAATCTCCTCCAACACATCTTGACAACCATGGGTTATCATGATACTAGATAAAACACTTTCCATCGTTTTCGACTACGAACACGTTCTACTCCACCACTGGGAGGGATATGCAAACGAAGGCGACGGGCAATAAACCGTGAAGCTTCATTCGTAGAATATGAGATTCTGTTCCTCCAAACTTCCGTGAAGCTTATGCACCGCATCAAAAACGTCCTGTTCCTTCTTCGCTCCGGTACAAACAAGGTTCCCGCTTGCGAATATCAGAATAACCACCTTAGGCTCATCCATCCTGTAGATCAGTCCTGGAAACTGCTCCGGCTCATACATAGTCTTTACAAGCGCGCCCACTGCCAACTCCAAATCTACCCTTCCGCCTAAGCTCACAGAGGCAACAATGTTCTGAATCTTCAACTCGGGTTTGTTGATGATGATTATTCCGCCCTTTTTCAACTCTTTAACAACCGTCATAACAGCCCTGCGAGATTCCTTCTCCGATTTCGCTCCTGTGCACACCATCTTACCAGAACTAAAAATCAGCGTAGCCGTCTTCGGCCTCTTAAGCCTAAACACCAATCCTGGAAACTGTTCCGGCCGATACTCAACCCCTGGATAACTCTTCACAATAGCGTTCAAGTCAACCTTCTGGTTCAAGGTGGCAGAAGCAACAACGTTTTGAATCTTTATTACAGCTTCAGTCTTCGGCATAAAACACCACCTCTTACAATGCGAAAGATGCTTAAATACTCTTTACAAAAACCCCACGTTGCCAATGTACAGAAGACTCCCGCACACTCCCCCTCCAGCGAGGCCACGCTACAATTCGACACAACTCTCTCCTCCGAACAGTACAAGGACAATCAGCTCCAGCAGCAACCATCGTTCCCTCAAAAAACACAGGTCCGACACCCAGCCCAATCAGAAATCTAGACTCACTCACAACCCTTCCAGTACCCGCACCAAATAGCGTGCGCCGACCGTCCTCTGAGAATTCTCCGAATCCAAAGTGTGGTGGGGCTGCCCGGATTTGAACCGGGGTCTATAGCGCCCGAGGCTACAAGCCTAGACCAAACTAGCCGACAGCCCCTACACAGCGCAACAATTAACATACAGAAATAAAAATACCTTCCCCTAAAAAAACACACTGCAGAAACCAGACAAGCTCCAAGCGTTCCCGCGAAGAGTGCGCGCCAACAAAGAAACTGTCAACTCTTCCTCCGCCTGACCAGCCGATGAACCCCAAACGCGGCGAAACATCCAGTCAGACCCAACACGGGCCCCATCCAAAACTCCGGAACCACAAACTTGACAACCGTAATAGTCACCTGCTGCTCCCCAACGCACGCCCCGTCTGCACAGGCCACAATCTTGAACTTGTACTGTTTACCCATCGTGCCGCCTGGAACAGTAAGCTTGATGCTGAAAGTACTGTTCATACCCTCCGCTGGAACATCAATATCCGTGTACTCCGCCGGGTTAACCTGAGTCAACCATGATTCATAACCCAACTGCACCTTAAGCGTCAACTTGTTCACATGAACGGGCACGCCATGAAGGGACGACAGAATGTCCGAAGCAACACTGCTCGCGTTCGACACTGTGTACACTGCACCGCCAGTCAACCCAGCCCAGCGCTGCCAATACGGACTCGAACTCGGCACCATCCAACCATACCGAACAGGAAGAAGAACAACACGGTTCGCCGCCATCTCCGCAAGCGCCCCCTGCAAGTCCACATCATCACCCGTGAACATCACCTCATCCCGGCCAGGGTCCCCCCCAGTCGACCAATTAAGAGCCTTTCCAGCCATTCCCTCATTCAAATTATCATCATGCGGATTACTGTCACTGAACATAATCAGAAACCGCTTCGTACATTCTCTCCAGCCGACGCCGGAATCTGAGTAACTCTCAAACATGACCCTCGCATAATCCTCAAAGGAATCCACACTCCCACACCCCAGCTTGAGACCACTCGCCGCAAGCTGCACCAAAGAGCGATTCTCCGTCAGGGGTTGGTCCAACTTGTACGCATAATCCCCATACGCCGCAACCCCGTACGTCGCCCAATACCCATACGAAGAATACGTGTGAGGATAATCCATATGCGACACAACCCCGAAAGCAGCGTCGACAGTAAAAGAATCTAACCCGGCCATAATACTCAAAGCAAGAGACTTCGCCGCCGCAAAATAGCCAGTCATACTGTTTGAAAGGTCAAAAGAAAAAACAACATCAACCTTCGGCCTTCCCGAAAGCAGAAAAACCGTCTTCATCTCAGATACAGACTCTCCAGGTTTCAACGTCGCACTCAAAGTCGAAGGCATCAAAGACGCAGAAACACCCGACACACTAACAACAAGAAGAAGCATGACTGCGACTACGCAGACAGTGTGGAGCTTCAACCCACTTCTCCCTCACCCTCACAGTACACTCGACAGAGCAAGAACATAAGCTTTTATAGAACAATGCTCTAGAACACAACTACACGCAAAACCGCAGTTCAGGCTTTGGGAAGCCGGTACTGATGACCCTCGCACTCGATCAACTCGTTCTGAAACAGTTTACGCAGAACCTTGAAAACCTTCTTCTCCGTCTGCCCCGTCTTCTCCGCTATCTCATTAAGCGTAAGTCCCTTCTCCGAACCTTCTAGGGCTGAAACCACAAGCTCATCAACCTTGTTCAACTTCACCACAGCAATCACGCTCTGAGAGACCAGATAGTTTCCAACTATCACTGATTTTTTTCTATATATAGATTTTTGTCACCCCTTTAACGCATATATCCAAAACCAAACAAGAACACTCGTCTTGACAGAGGAGCGAACCCTGCAGTGCCCTACTACGTCTACATCATCCTGTGCGAAGGAAACAGTCTCTACACAGGCTACACGAAAAATCTGAACACACGACTCAAGCTGCACGTAAAGGGCAAAGGCGCCCGCTATACCAGAATGCACAAGCCACAGAAACTTGTCCACGTAGAGGAATACGGCACAAGACCCGAAGCCATGAAAAGAGAAAAAAGAATAAAAAAACTGAACCACACCCAAAAACTGCGACTAGCACGCTCTACCAAAAAGCCTAAGACACTGAAAAAAAGGAAACTGCCGCTATGACGCGGCGCAAACGTACTTTCCCTTCAGCAGTTCAAGTGGACAGCCACCCCCGCACACCTGCAACTGCGCACACCCCCTACACTTGGCCTCAACGTACTCCCTGCTTCTTATACTCAACGCAAGCTTACCGTTCCATATCCTCGGCCAATCATCCACAAGAATGTTGCCCAAACTCTCAAAATAGCTCTGGCAGGGGTAAACGTCCCCGTTGGGACCTACGCACATGTTGACGTTCGCAGCTGTACACGACTTCACGCCCAAGCCCAGCTTCACGGGGTCGAAGCGGCAGTACTGAGTCGGAGTGTACCACAAGAACTTCAACCCCAACTCATGGGCCCTGTCACGTATCCTTGGCAGCAGCTCATTCAGTGTTTCCACTGGAAGAGCGAATTCCTCGCTCACCTGGTTAGCCTTGCCCGAGTAGATCAGGCTGTTGCATCCGAAAGCGGCAACGCCGAGCGCTTTTATGAAATCCACAGTTTCCAGAAAATCCGATGCATTATACCTGCTAAGCGTGCTGTTCGTTGTAGTGTAGATTCGGCTGTGAACCACGTTCTTGATACCTTCAACCGTCTCCTTCCAGCTTCCCCTCGCTCCTGTCATGAGGTCATGGACTTTCGCCCAGTGGGACTCGAGAGTAACCTGAACAAAGTCAAGACCTGACTTCTCAAGCGTCTCCGCATAGCCCTTATCCTTCAATCTTCTCCCGTTCGTGACCAGACCGGTGACTACGCCCTTGTTCTGCGCATACGACAGCAGCTCCGGCAAGTCATCCCGCAGTGTGGGTTCGCCGCCCGTGAAGGTGACGATGAACACACCGACTTCATGAACTCGGTCGATCACGTGCTTCCATTGTTCAGTGCTCAGTTTGCTGGTCTCGTGAGGACCGCCGGCGTAACAGTGGACACAGTTGTTCTGGCACCTGAAAGTAACCGCAAGGTCCATCCGCAAAGGAGCAGAGTACGCGTGCGTGAAAGGCTCAACAGTCTTCACGCCCAAGAAAGAGACAGGACACACCTTTTCCGTTTGCGCCAATGTACTGACCGCGTACACGAGTTCTTCATAATCCTTCCTCGCAGTCGCAACGTCTACCCTATACATTCGGCGAATCCTATCTTGAACTGCGTCTGCGCTCAATCCCTGCACGAAGTAGTACGCATAAGCTGTCGCCGTCTCGTTGAGAAAGAGAACACGGTCAGCGTTGATGACGAGAATCCCATCTCTATCAGGCTCAACGCGCAACTGAAGAGCCAAACCGGCAAAGTTGCCCCTGCCGCGATACGTGTAGCGGCCCTGAGGAACCTTTGGCGCTCGGAAGGCTCTGCGTAAAAAGCTCACAGCACAATCTCCTCCTTATGTTATCATCCTGCTCCTCCGCCGGCACACGCGCAGGCACAGGACACGCAGGCACACACACAAGCACAAGCATGACATGCACAGACGCAAGTAACATCATGATGTGCAGGCTGACTGGAAGACTTAGGCGGCGACGGAACGATGGCGTTCGCGAACCTTTCAAGGTTGAGCACTATGCCGTTTGAGGTGTTTTCGACGGCTGTGGCTATGTTGTTTGCAAAGTCCGCGCCCGGAATAGTCGGCGGCTTTCCTACCTGAGCAGGCACGTTCACACTGGGCGTGTAAGTTGGATGCGGCATGTAATGGCTATATCCATACCAGTACCAGAGCCAAAGCGGGCTCGGCTCGAACACGCGACCATGAAAGGCAGTTTCTGTGCGGACTCTGACATCTGGGTCAAGGAAGAGCCACAACAGCTGCTCATCATAAGTCTTAGAAGCAAGCTCAGGCGTACCGGCCTGTTCAACCTGTGTCCACGCTTTGGCGGCGATGCCTCTGTAATAGTCCACTGTGTCACGTCGACAGTAGCCACGCAGCTTCTCTTCCACAGTGTCCCGCAAGTACATCACAGTGTGAGCCAGCTTCTCCTCATCCAACATGCCATCCTCCTTGAGGGCTCCTAGAAAATCGAGCTCATAATAGCGAAGATGTGTCTCAGCTGTTCCGGTTTTGTTCTCAAACCCGGGCATGACTTTCAGCTTGACCGAGGGCTTTGACGATTCCACCCAAACTGCCCTTTTCTGTAGTAGGCTGTAGAGGACTTCTGTCACTATTCTGGACGGTTTCAGGTCGAGAAGGTACGAAGCTTCCACAGCAGTCAATCCTCGTCTGATCCCAAGAGTCTCCATCGTAAGCGAAGGCACAATGTACCTCCTCTTCTTCACGACGAAAACGACTCCTAGAACCACTATCACGAGAAACACGGCGAGAACCAACGCTGGCAGAGCATAGTGCTCCCAAGAACCGCCTGTACCTGGGGGGCCTGGCTCGTAGTCTTGTACATATTCTTTTGGGAAAGAAACGCCGAAATTGTAGTCATGCTGCCCCGCCGCCAGATCCTTCCTTTCCCAATAGACAAATAGTCTCCCGCCCTCAAACTCGGCATTGTCCCAGCTGATAGAAGTGTTTACCATATTCTTGTTGACGCCCTCGGGCAAGAAGATCTTGACTCGGAGGTCAGGAACCCGTGCCATCGACAACCATGCCGGAACGAACTGCATGCCAACGTGACCGGGGTTCATCGTGTCGTTGTAAATCATGTGGGCAACATTTGTCATCAGCGAAAAGCCCAAAGTCTGGCCAGCGACCAGCGTCGAATGTAATTGTAAGCGCACCTTGTACTCTTGTCCAGAACTCGAGTCAGAAGTCTGAAGCATATTTCCATACTGATCCACAGCCTCCCCGATCGTGAAGTCACGTGCAGGCTGACCAATCTCAAGCCAATGCAGGTCGCTGCTTCCGTAATCCATCTTCAAGGTTATGTTGTACAGAAGGTCAATAGAGCCATTCTGACTTATCCAAATCTGTACTCCTTCAGGATCAAGGCTGAAAGACGGATTCTGAGCAAAAGCACTGCCCACCATCATCTGCACAAGCAAAAATGTCAATGCGATGGTCAAAAGACGGCTTCTCACCATTTAGGTTCCTCGGTCACTTCGAAGGTGTGTCCACAGTATGGGCACGTCGCGTACGGGACACCTTGAACGACCTTGATGGCGTCTGCGTCGATCGAGCCAGAGCAGTGTGGGCATTTGATGGCGACGGCTTTCATGTCTCCCGAGACTTCGAGCTTCTGGACAATGGTCTTTGAAGACCGCGTTACGTAGTAGGCGATGCCTAATGCCACGACAAACAGCATGCCCGCTATGAGCAGCCTCGTGTTTGCTGTTTCCTCCGTTAATCCACTGTATGATGAAGACCAAGCGAATATTACGCCGAAGAACAAGAAAAAGGCAATGGCGACTGAACCGAGCACCGTTCTTGCGTTCATAGTTGCTATCTGGTGAAGACTCGAGGAATTTAAGTTTGTTCCTCTGAAGCGCACGTGATGTTGACGGGGAGTCTAGATTCTCGAGAGCGACAAGCTTATATGTCACTACTACTTCTGGTAGTAAAGCTCTGGTGATATAGTATGAGCGAAAAATGCATGAAGAAAAAAGGAACAGTGTCACCTTCAGGCACTTCTCTTGCAGTCCATTCCAGACCATATCCGTTGGCACGGGACCTCGACACTATTTTTGACCAGTTCAGAGAATCCTTCGACGACCTCACGGAGCCGTTCCTTCCAGTTGTCCCTCTGACTTCAACACCTATGGCGGAAATGCCGGTAACATACCCAACGGTTGACCTCGCAGACAACGGAAACCATTACACTGTAATGGCTGAGCTCCCGGGATTCACCAAAGAATCCGTGGACATTCAAATAAACACGAACGAGCTGCAGATGAGAGCTCATAAGAAGGTTGAGACTGAGGAGAAAAAGAAGAACTATATGCATAGAGAAAGAGCTTACTCAGCCTTCGAAAGAACCATCACTTTTCCAGAAGAAGTAGTACCTGCAAAATGCGAAGGCGAAATGAAAGACGGCATAATCGAATTGACAATACCGAAGAGAGAGCCGAAACCTGAAGAAAAAAAGACGAAGGTGAAGCTGAAGTAGGCTCTATTTCCTTCTGCTTTTTTTGTTTGAGGTGAACAGTTATTTCGGAAAATGAGCTTGACGCGGTTCTGATGGCGTTCTGGAACCCCACAAGACGAAGAATAATCAAGAGGCTAAGCCGAGAACCAAGCTATCCGTCGCAGCTCTCAAAAGAGCTAGGCATAGGCCAGGCCTTAGTCGCAAAACATCTGGAAGCGCTTGAAGAGATCGGCGTCGTGAAGTCCTCCATGGCGGAAAGCCCGTGCGGACCCAAGAGGAGAGAATACCTTCTGAGCAGAAGCGTATCTGTCACAGTGGATTTTGCTCCGCACTTCTTCAACGCCCAGGTCCTGTCGTTCAGCGCAATACCAGAATCCCGCAGCATGTCTTCTGATGTCACGTCCCTGATGAACAGAATGAAGGGCATACTGGAAAATGTCAGCAGAAGTGGCAAGTTTGACCTGTTCGCTTCGCTTCTGACGGACATCGACAGCAAACTCGGAGAACTCCAAGAAGAAAGAAGCATCCTGCTCTACATCAGAAACTACGCCTTGAGAGAAGCTGCAAAACGTATTCAGAACACAGACAGAAACCCTGATGAAAAAAAAGTCCTCTACCACGTGCTAGATGAGCACAACAAGAACGTAGAAAGAATCTCTGAGTGCCTGAACCTCAGGGAAAGCATAGTCAGGAGGATACTTTCAGAAATGAGGAGTGACCTTTAGTGTTTCGTGAAATCACATTCGTCATCAGCAGCGTGGGAGGTGTTGTAGATGCCGATGAAGACTAACAATGAAAAGGCGGAGAAAGCGATCGAACAGATGCCCCTGCATCTCTGGTTTGATGTGCGAGGCTTGGCCAAAGCCGCGAAGCTCGGCGTCCAGACCATGTCACGTTTCCTCGTAAGAGCTAAACGCCAAGGAAAAGTTGAAAACAAGAACCTTAGAATCGGGTCCACGCATCTGTGCCAATGGAGAAGAATAAAGTAGAAGCCTCACAGGAGCGCGCGATCTTCGCGCGCACACCACGGCCTAGGGGTGCTTGCTCCAGCTCTTCTTCAGTCCCACCGCCAACAATTATTCATCCGTGATGATCCGTCTTTCTGCTTTTTTCCACGTGTTTGGACAATTCTTGTACTTGACGCGGACGATCTCATGGATGATTCTGTCGAGTTCTCGCTTGTTCAACATTGTGACTTCTATTTCTGCTTTCTTGAAAACAGTCTGCAAATGCCTGAAGTAACAGGTCATAAGAGATTAATCCTCAAGCGGCAAGCAGACTCTCCAGTGTTACAAAATCCTTGGACAATACGGCTCGAACACCTTTTTTAGGGTCCACG
Organism: Bathyarchaeia archaeon; assembly: GCA_041500785.1. GTDB lineage: Archaea > Thermoproteota > Bathyarchaeia > Bathyarchaeales > Bathycorpusculaceae > JBGQMW01. The sequence continues at coordinate 29,320 of JBGQMW010000009.1, read as the reverse complement.
ACCTGGTTGATTCTCAGGTCTGCTGCCAGACTGCTGAACATATAGGCCTTCTCAAAAGGCCATGAATGCTCACGCATCAACGCCTTGACCGCTGATCCAGCCGCGTGCTCGGCAGCCTCGTCCAAGGTGTCTCCACACGCAAGAATAGCGTAAGAGCCTTCGGTTTCTAGCACTGGCCATTCTGGCTGTCTGTTGCGAATGAGCTGGAACTTCAAGGTTATCTCACCGGCAACTTCAACGGCCGACACGCATGATTCGCCGTCAGCCTGGACCGCATGCAAGTCTCCCGCAGCGAACAAGGCCCCTTCTACGAATACGGGCAAGTAAAGCTTGACCCCAGCAGTGATTTCCTTGACGTCCATGTTTCCGCCATGCTTCCCCAGACTGCCAGTAGGCACTTCGAACCCTTTCGGTGTGACACCAATAGTGCCGACCATAGGCCTTGCCCGGAGCGTCACATCCTCCTCAAAGTGAACGAGACCCCTGTTCAATGGAACCATTTGTGTGGAAGATTTGAAAGATTTTTCAGCTAGGACACCATGTTTTGGGATGGTGACTATCACTCCTTTGCTCTCGGTTTTCACGTCCAGAATTTCGACTTCAAGCGTATCACCTGGCTCAGCAGTGTCCACATACACGGGCCCCGTTGCACCGTCCACTTTGGACCAGTCAAGCCTTTCAACCTTGTCTTCCACATTTCTTATCTGGCCGCCGAAGGCGTCTTCAGTCATCAAAGTCAAAGGTTCGCCCGTTTTGACGCACTCAGCCGGCTTGTGCCTGATGCTGTATGAGTATATGACGTTGCTCTTGGTCACTCTTTTCATCTTCACACATCCAGCCTGTTCCTGAGTAGTACTTCCCGAAGCTTTAAAGCTTGAAAAGAACGATGACACTGGTTAGGTCCTAGAGGAAGAACCTTTCCACAAATCTGAGTAACTGGTAACCAAAAAGAATGGCTACGAAGTAGGTGGGCCAAAGTATTATGGGCCAGTTTTGAGGAACATAGTTCCATAGATTCGTTAGCGTTGCAAAGACCTCCATTGTAACCAGGGCACATGACCCAACAAGACCAAGCACCAACTGTTGTTTCGCTTCTTTCCTCTCAATGTGCTTTCTTCTCATGAACGCCAACGTTAGCCAAGCTAGGAGGAACGCGAAGAAAAGCACGTACCAGTTTGGGTTGAAATGAACATCAAATGCCATGCCACGTGCTACACTCAAGTTACTTAAAAACGTAGCCTTAGCGCACTCAAGAATCCCTGGAAACCTCGATGCGCCACACTTATGAAGCTTGTTTCAAAAAGGCCATTTCACGTTAGAGTTGCGAAGTCTACGCACAACAATTCCTCTCATCAGCAAGAATTCGGAAACTATCTGCAACATGTTTCAAAGGACAGATATCAAGAATATCTTGCATCCAACCGACAGAGACACGACGTAAGGGTGCGCTTATGTCAGCCCATGCTGACATGGGCAGCATTTGGGAATCGGTCAAACATGCTTTCTTTCTTGCGTTTCCTTTTCTTTCTCTCTTGCGGTCTCTTTTTTCTAATCCTGAAAGGTCTCTGTTCAATGAACAACAGCAATCCCTCTGCCCGGCGGACAACAATAGACTAAATGTTTGTGTACAGCCTATTATGGTTTGAGTTAGGGGGAACTGTGAATCGTGTGGATCCTGATGGGCGTTGCACTCTCCAATCTAGCGGGCGTGTTGATTCGGTGAGACCTCCGTTCCCAGAAGCTCATCTATCTTCTTGTCGTGTGGTCCTTTCATGGAGAGTGTTGTTGGACGCGCGCGTCCTACAATTCGGCCAAAAGGTTCATGAACTGGCCTTTCTTGCTCGCGTCCTTGTTCTTCTCTGCTTCTAGTATGACCTGCTGTACCCAGCTTCTCAGTTCAGAGTGATAATCCACTCGGCGGGGATTCTGCTTTTCCGCCCTGCTGGTACACGATTGTGCAGGTCTGCTTGTATGCTTGTTCATCATTTCCATAGTTTTCACCTCATATTTCTTAAGTAGAATTTGTCAGGAAAAAACAACAAAATTCGTTTGAAACCCTTTTGTCCATGCTTTTTCTCAAGGAGAATTCTACGCAAATACACAATGCGCTTGGTCACATATTAAGGTATTTGTGGTTGAGCACCGACTACTTGGCGGTTTTTTGCGTGAGAAAGTTTTTTTTCTTTTTTCAGCACGTAAATAACCCATGGTGCAATTCTTGCTTCATTGACCCATTCATACCGTTCGTTTTCTTTTCCCAACGGCTTGTACGCTCTGACTAGTTCTAGTCTGGCCTTCTCGAAGACTTCTTGGTAACATTCATGTGTCCAGACGATGTCCTCCACGGGTCTTTTGTCCTCCGTGTCGGTTTGGACTATTCTGACTTTGTCTCCGCTCTTTGCGTGTTTATTCTCGGGAAAGTCCTTAGTTGTGAAGGATGCCCATTCATGCGTGTATATTTCAGGTGTTGAGTCTAGGCTAACTAGTCTTCCTTCACTTTTCATCAGGTTTCTCAGTTCTGTGAATATCTTGACTCTCTTTTCCAGCGTAGGTATGTTATCAAACGTGAATACAGAAAGTATAAGGTCATAGACGTTGCGCTTGAATTGGTTGAAATCGCCGTCTCCAACAAGACGGTAATCGCCTTCAGGGTCTAGTTCTCTTGCTTTCTTTAACATATCCTCCGATATATCGACTCCGACTGTATTGAACCCGAGGTTCTGGAGAAATCTTGTGGAACGACCTGTGCCACATCCGAAATCTAGTGCCTTTTTTCCTTTTACGTGTTCAAGTATGATTTCAGGCAGATCCCTGTAAGCCAAATAGTACGTTCCCGGAAACTCCAGTCTGGAATAGGCTTCTGCTCGTTTAGCATCCTCATAGGAATTTGAGAATTCCATAAATGCCCCTTGCTTTTGCTACATATTTCTCTTATGCAAGTTTCGGCCCTTTTTCTGTAGATTACAGCCAAGACCAACGTCGTGATCGTAAGTATCGGCAGGAGCGCGGGACACGCTGCAAATGGTTTATAATTCGTGCTGTAAATATGTGTCCGTTGTGGTGCAATGCTCGTCACGAACATGGACTTGCTGGCGCCTGCGAGGAGGAAAGCATACGCGGTAGGCGCGTTCAACGTTAACAACCTTGAGGCCGTCTTAGCTGTTTATGAAGCGGCTGTCGAGGAGAAGTCCCCTGCCATAATCGCTGCGACTCCGAGCGCGATAAAATATGCAGGTCTGCCGTACATTTCTAAAATTGCGAGGACGGCGGCGGAGTCTGCTCCTGTGCCGATGTCGCTGCATCTTGATCATGGCGAGGATTTCAACACTGTGTCCAAGTGCGTGGCGGCGGGTTTCTCATCTGTGATGATTGACGGGTCTCACCTGAAGTTCGAGGATAATATTGCGTTGACTAAACAGGTTGCTAATTTGGCACATTCAAAAGGCGTTTCTGTCGAAGCTGAACTGGGCAGGCTGGCGGGTGTTGAGGAGAAGACGGTTGAAGAGAAAGAGGCGATACTGACTGACCCGGAGAATGCGAAGGAGTTTGTGGAACAGACGGGCGTGGATTCACTAGCCGTGGCTGTGGGCACTTCGCATGGTGCGTACAAGTTTAAGGCTGAAGCGAAACTGGATTTTGACCGCCTGAAGATTATCAGCAAGAAGGTGAGTATCCCACTTGTGTTGCATGGCGCCTCAAGCGTTCCAAAATGGATTATTGAGAAGGCATCGAAGTATGGCGCGCAGCTTGAAGGAGCAAAGGGCATTCCAGAAGAGCATATTAAGAAGGCTATCGAGTTGGGCATTGCTAAGATAAACATTGATACAGACTTGCGGTTGGCGTTTACGGCAACGGTTCGGGAAGTTTTGACGAGTTCGCCGAAGGAGTTTGATCCTAGAAAAATTTTGGGGCCAGCAAAGGACGCTATGAAGCATGTTGTTAAGGGCAAGATGCGGCTTTTTGGTAGTTCAGGAAAAGCGTGAAGGAGGAATATAATGAAAGTTGGAGTTCTAAGCGGAGGCGGAGATGCGCCGGGCATAAACGCAGTGATTCGTGCAGTCGTCAGAAAGGGTATCCAGAACTATGGATACGAGGTTGTGGGCATCAAAGACGGCTGGAACGGATTGCTCAAGGGCGAATACATGCAGTTGGACTTGAACAGTGTTTCAGGGATTCTTCCACGCGGGGGCTCAATTCTTGGAACGTCGAGAACGAACCCGTTCAAGGATGAAAGGGGACCGGACAAGATCCTGGAGAATGTCAAGAAAGCTGGAATAGAGGCTGTTATCGCTATAGGCGGCGATGATACGCTGAGTATCGCGCATAAGTTGGGAGAGTTGGGATTGAAGTCTGTTGGCGTGCCGAAAACTATTGATAATGATTTGGCTGGGACTGATTACACGTTTGGCTTCAACACTGCTGTCGCTATTGCTACCGAGGCGCTTGATAGACTTCACACGACGGCCGAGACACATCATAGGGTGATCATTCTTGAGGTCATGGGCAGGTACACGGGCTGGATCGCCTTGGAAGCGGGGCTTGCAGGAGGTGCGGACATTATTCTTATTCCTGAAAAGCCGTTTGACATAGACAAAGTCTGCGAATACATCAAACAAAGGCAACAGAGGGGTAGAAACTTCAGCATCATCGTCGTAGCAGAAGGTGCAAAGCAGAAGGGCGGGGTTGAAATAGTGTACAGCGAAAGTCTAGATGAATTCGGTCACATACGATTAGGCGGTGTGGGCTATTTCATCGGCAAAGAAATCGAAAAAAGCATAAAAACAGAAACTCGTGTGGTCGTCCTAGGACACCTTCAACGCGGAGGAACACCAACAGCCTTCGACCGGATACTGTCCACAAGGTTCGGCATAGCAGCCATCGACTTGGTTCACGAAGGAAAATTCGGGCGCATGGTGGCCCTCAAAGGCAACAAAATCGAGTCCGTCCTACTAAAAGACGTCACAGGCAAACGCAAAACCGTAGACCTAGAACTCTACGACATAGCAAGCGTCTTCTTCGGCTAGAACACTCCACACGCAGAATGGGAACATCGGGAGATGTGTCCACATCCCGCTTGTTCCAGTCCTTTCGGCGGCACCACCAATTCTTAAGTCATCGAATATTCTCCCTCGCTTGCGCGCACTATGGCAAACGTACTCGGAACAAACCAGCCAAAAGCTGTTCCAACAAGATAAGTGAAAGCTAAAGGAAATATCCGGTCGAAACGAACAAGGGAATTTATCGAAAGCTTCCACAGACCCAAGGAAAAGCTTGAGCCTCCAGAAACGGAGTCATCGCCCATTCCGCATGTAGTTGCTGATAATGAGCTCAGTGTGACCTTTCCGGCCGTCTGCTTTGCAGCTTATCGCTCGGAGAGCCTCAACTTCCTGAAGACCATACCCGGCGTATATTTCGCGAACTTTTTCCACGTCAGAGTTGCTAAGCAGGACCCTGCAGCCGCGCTTGTCGAGTTCCCTGAACCATTCGCCCAGATGCACTTGGTCATGAAAGGAAAAGCCTGAATTAGTGTACCCTGTGAAGTTTGCCGTGGCACTCACCGGCTGATAAGGCGGGTCAAAATAGACAAAATCTTCCTTCCCAGCTTCTTTCGTGGCTTTCTTGTAGTCAACCGCAAGAAGCTTCGCGTTTGACCACTGCAGCACATGGCTTACTGTTAGCAAATTCTCCTGGTCACAGATGGTCGGATTCTTGTACCTGCCAAAAGGAACGTTAAACTTGCCTGCCTTGTTAACGCGGTACAGACCATTGTAACATGTTCTGTTCAAAAAGATCAGACGAGCCGCTCTTCCTACGTTATCCGAAGGCTCTTCAGCTCGCACTTGGTAGTAGTACTTCTTTGGCGCTGGCTTGTATTTGGCTTCATGAAGCATGAGTTCTTTGATGAGTTCTTGCGCCCGCTTCTTCACAACATCATAAGCATTAATCAGCCCCGCATTCACGTCGGAAAGAACTGCATTGAAACGCGGCCGACTTTCGACAAGACGGAAGAAAACGGCGCCTCCTCCTAGAAAAGGCTCATAAAAAGTCGAGAAACTCCGCGGAAAATGCTGCTCCAGCTGTTGGAGCAGCTGACCTTTTCCACCTGCCCATTTAACAAAAGGCCGAGGAGACCTAGCCCAGGGAACAGTGGGAAGCCTCTCCAGAATCTTGTCTTTGTTCTGAACCTTCTGATCAGACATAAGCACTGCCTTAACATTGCTCAGTGTTCAGTTCTGGATTGCTGCATCTCCCACATTACACTTTCGAAGAAACCATGCATGGACATCTCCATCAGTATGCGTTCGTTACCCCGTGAGTTTCAGAACAAGCACGGCTACTCTCTTTCCAAGGTCTCGGCAGTCTTCCACGTCGTCCTTGTTTGGCGCGCCGACGGCGGCTGAGCCATAGTGTTTAAAGTCTGATGTGCCCGGCACGATCATGCCGTGCACGAGCATCGCTTGCAGAATAGACAGCAACGTCGTTTCTGCGCCTGTTGCTGTTCCGCCTGAGCTGGTGAACGCCCCGCCGACTTTGCCTTCAAGCTTTCCATGCACCTCAACTGACTTGTCAACCAGCTCCTTCAGCTTGCCCGACATTTGGCCATAGTACGTGGGAGACCCCATAATAATCGCATCGTGATCGACAAGATCCTCGACGCCTGTTTCCTCTACCTTCTTGACTATGGCTTCCGCTTTCTTTGCTTTGACGCCCTCCGCCACAGCAAATGCCATTTTCTCAGTGTTTCCTGACCTGCTATCGTAGACAACCAAAACTTTAGCCATTTCAGCCCCTCCTTATTGCTTCAAACACTGGGCAGGGGCACTATTTTAGATTTCGTTCAAGCCAAAAACTGCTAGTCTAGCGGAGAAGAAGCGAAATAGAACATTGTTCCATAAACCATAAGTGCTGAACTCTGCACAGGAATCTTGTAATGAGGGAGAATGGTAGCCTCACTTACGAGGGGAGAAAGGAGAGAAGGGAAGAAAGAGAAACTACCATTTCCCTCATTCACTTCCCATAATGCAGGCAGATGTTGCTTTTAAATTTTTCTCAGATTTCTGAATTGAATTCTCAAAAACACCAAGGCAAAAGTGCCTTTAGACCATTCTCCGCCCTATTTTTCTCTGAAATTTCAGTTTTCAAAAGAAAATGTGCACTCGCATGAAGGGGCACGAACCGACGAGCTAGTGGCGCGCGCTCCTAGCAGACTCTGAATGGGCAACGTAGGAAATGCTTTGCGGTTCTTAAGCTTCAGCTTCCAGCGTATACGGCGCTTTGGTGAACTTTTCTCCCTGCCCCTTCTGCACGAGAACCGTGTCTTCTATGCGGAAACCGCCGTAGCCCACAAAGTATATGCCCGGCTCATCAGTCACAACGTTGCCAACCCCCAGCCTGTCCTTGCTGGTCGGACCCAACACAGGAGCCTCATGAACCTCCAAGCCGACGCCGTGTCCCAGTCCATGGTTAAACAAATCGCCATAGCCGGCAGCTTCAATCACCTTGCGAGCTACCATGTCCACATCCTTGCCCTTAGCCCTCGGCCTAATCGCTTGATACGCTTTCTCCTGAGCCTCCTTCACAACATCGTAACGCTTTTTCTGCTTCTCCGTCGGCTTTCCAGCCACAATCGTCCGAGTAATGTCTGAACGGTAGTACTCGTACATTGCCCCCATGTCCACGACAACAACGTCGCCGCTGCGGATCTTGCGACTCTCGCAACCCCCGTGCGGATAGGCAGAGCGAGCACCTGAAGCAACTATCGTTTCAAAAGCCACACCCCACCCACCCTTCTTCCGCATCGCATACTCGACCTCGGCAGCGACCTCAATCTCCGTCAAGCCCGGCCGAACCGTTTCATACGCAACCTTCATACCCAGACTCGTAAGGTTTCCAGCCTTGCGCATAAGCTCAAGCTCCTGCTCCTCTTTTACCTTCCGCAACTCAAACATCAAACCACTCTGCACCTTCACCTTCGCTTTTCCACGCAGGCCCTTCGCAATCATCCGGTACGTGTCATAACTTATCCCGTCCGCGGCCAGCTTCTTGATCTTTGAAGCCTTAAATTGTGGAGCCATCTTCTCAGCCAAATTCTCGCCGCGCTTCACAATCTCAACCCTGAACCCTTTCGCCTCAGCCTTAACCAGCTCATAATTAACGCCATAAACGTAGATAGTGCCCTCACCCTTCTTCGGAATCAAAAGACAAGCCGCCCCGGGCACTCCCGTCAAGTATAACAAGTTCATCTCATTCGCGACCAAAAACCCGTCAAAACCTTTCTTCTCAAAAGCCAACTTCTGTAATGCTTCAACCCTGCTCATGTCGTTCACCATTCAGAAGGAAACCGTTAAGGTTGTCTTGACTAAAATGCTTTGCTCTCTTCAGCCGCCGCTCACAATAGGCATCAAAACTACAGAGTCACCATTCTTTAACCGCGTCTGAACCCCATGCAACTGATTCAGCAGATAACCATTCACTGTAACGATAAAGTTAGACTTTACATCAGTCATGTTCGGCTCATAAATCGCTTTTCTGAACGGCTCTCCATGCTTTTCAGCCAACAAAGTCAAAAGGTCAGCCAGGACGGCGTCATATTTGATTTCAACCTCTTCGGTTCGCCTGTCGCCAACTATCTTCTTGATATGACCTAAGTACTCGATTTTCACTCTCAAACGGCAAACCTGCAAATCAAACTGAGCTCTTGAGATTATATATCAATATTGTTTCCCAACTGCCGGATAATTAATGGGAAAAGTGTCCAAAGATTGATATAGCAAGAAAAATCAGCACGCGCGACCACAGCGAAATGATTGGCCAAAGGCGCCATTCAACAGGCTTACGCAGAATAACCTGCATAGTTAGGGTTAATTCTTTTATGTTTCTTAGGCAGTATAGTTTTCACGGTGCTCACGATGGTGTCAAGAAAAGAGAAACTGCATGAGATTCGTCAACGGAAGGACAAATGGGATAAAGAAACAGTTTTCAAGAGCTTCGACAGACTTCCCGAAAAAGGCGAATACGCCACAAGCTCGGACTTGAAAGTCGAGCGAATCTACACTCCATCAGAACTCGAAGGTTTTGATTATCTGCGTGACCTTGGCTTTCCTGGCGAGTACCCGCTCATTCGCGGCGTCTACCCAACAATGTATAGAGCGCGCCTGTGGACCATGCGGCAGTACGCGGGATTTGGAACAGCCAAGCAGACCAACCAACGCTTCAAGTATCTGCTCGGTCACGGCCAAACAGGCCTAAGCGTCGCTTTCGATTTTCCAACACAAGTCGGCTACGACTGCGACCACCCACTGGCTCTAGGCGAAGTCGGCAAAGTCGGCGTCAGCGTCACCACGCTAAAGGACATGGAAGTCCTGTTCGACGGCATCCCGCTGGACAAGGTCACTACTTCCATGACGATTAACGCGCCTGCCAACGTGCTTTTGGCAATGTACATTGCGGTCGGCCAGAAGCAAGGCGTGGACTTAGCGAAGCTCGGCGGAACAGTGCAGAATGACATACTGAAAGAGTACGTGGCCAGAGGGATGTACATTTTCCCGCCCAAGCCTTCTATGCGCATAGTGACGGACATCTTCGAATACTGTAGCAAGAACATGTCCCAGTGGAACACGATAAGCATCAGCGGCTACCATATCCGCGAAGCCGGAGCCACAGCCGTGCAAGAAGTGGCCTTCACGTTCGCTAACGCCATCGCCTACGTGCAAACAGCCATTGACCGCGGATTGGACCTGGACAAGTTCGCAGGAAGACTTTCATTCTTCTTCGCAGCCCACAACAACTTCCTCGAGGAAGTCGCCAAGTTCCGCGCTGCACGACGTTTGTGGGCCAAGATTATGCGAGACCGCTTCCACGCCAAAAGCCTCGCTTCGATGATGCTCCGCTTCCACACACAGACTTCAGGCGTAGCACTCACGGCTCAGCAACCGTACAATAACGTCGTCCGCGTGGCCCTGCAGGCCCTGTCAGCCGTCTTCGGCGGAACCCAATCCTTGCACACAAACAGCTTCGACGAAGCCTATGCATTGCCCAGCGAACAAGCCGTAACCATTGCATTGAGAACACAGCAGATAATAGCGTACGAAAGCGGCGTGGTCGACACCGTCGATCCGCTCGCAGGCTCTTACTACATAGAATCTTTGACGAACGAGATTGAAGAAAAAGCCACAGGCTACATCGAACAAATCGACAGAATAGGCGGAGCCGTTGCCGCCGTGGAAAAAGGCTTCATGCAGCGTGAGATTACTGACAGCGCCTACCATTTCCAGAAGAAAATTGAAGCAAAAAAACAGGTTGTCGTAGGCGTGAATGAATTCAGAAGCGAAGAAGAAACACCCATAAAAACGTTGCAGACAAACCCGGCTGTCGAGAGAAAACTCGTCCAACAACTTGACCACATTAAGACCCAGCGAAGCAAGACAAGGGTAAACGAATCTCTGAGCAAAATGCGCAGAGCCGCAGAGAAGGAAAACGTCAGCCTCATGCCCTACATAATCGAAGCTGTGAAAGAATACGCCACGCTCGGCGAAATATGCGGTACCTTGCGCGAAGTCTACGGAGAGTACAAGCCGTCTTCAGTATTCTAGTACACGACGAACAAGGTTTCGCCCTCACTCACGGGTGAACCCTCAGAAACCAAGACTTCCTTCACCACTCCCGTTTTGACAGAGGCTATCTCGTTCTCCATTTTCATCGCCTCAATCACGCATAACGCTTGGCCGGCCTTCACCTGGTCGCCCTGCTTAACCCTGATTGAAACAACTTTGCCCGTCATGGGAGCAACTATCGCGCCCTGCACGGTCTGCTTGGTCAGCCCGTTGCGTTTCGTCGGCGCCGCCGCAACAGGCTCAAACGTTGTAAAAAGAGTCTTCCTTGTTTGAGTCTTCAGTTCAGCCCTGAACGTGGCTTCCTCTGCCTTCAATGATAACGGTTTTTCCCACTCGATCTTGGGTAACTCAACCGTGTACTTCTTGCTGTCAAGTTTGATCGAAAAGATTTTTCCAGCCTCGAACTTGTCGTCCGGCAATTCTATCTTCACAGGCTTCTCATCAACCTTGGCCGTGAACGTGTTCTGGCTGTGGCGTGTGACTTCTATTTTTCGCGGCTTGCCATCTATGAAAACCTCATAAGTCGGCACGGCTAAGCACCCCGCTCTATCAATGCCTGTCTACCTGCCAAGACCCAAGACGAAGTGACCCCTTTGGGCCTCACCTGCGTCAACGCTTTTGTCTGAGACGTACTCGAAACGTAAGCAGCAACGGCCACTGAAACAGCAGCAACCTCTTCAAGCTCAGCAAGCCTTTCCGGCGCAATCCCTGTTTTTGCTTCTTCACGCTTCAGCTTCCTCTTCTTGAAGAAATCCACAGCCTGCTTCGGAAACAACGCATACGTTATCTTGTCCTCCTCGCTCTCGATAAGTGGCTTCACGTCATCAGGAACCTTTTCCAGTGCAGGCTCCAACAGGTCAGCCGGCCGCCCGGTGATCGGCTCCTCATCGCCGATAATCTTCTTCTTTATCTTGGGGTCTATAGGCGCAGGAGATTTGCCGTACAAACCCCGAACATAATCCTTAACTTCCTTGGGCACGATGCTGTATCTCTTACCAGAGATGACGTTCAAAACTGCTTGCGTGCCGACAAGTTGACTCGTCGGCGTCACTAGCGGCGGATACCCCAGCTCCTTACGCACTTTTGGAACTTCTTCCAGCACCTCTTTCAGCCTGTCAATCGCCTTCTGCTCACGCAACTGCTCCAGCAAATTGCTAAACATGCCGCCAGGAATCTGATGCACAATGATGGAAGCATCAACCCTCTCGGACTTCGGGTCCACCAGCTTCAACGGGTCATAATACTTCTCCCTCAACTCACGGAAATACACCGCAATCTCGTTCAACAACTCCAAATCCAAACCCGTGTCAAACGCCGTGCCCTTCAGCGCCGCAACCACCGACTCAACAGGCGGCTGACTCGTACCCCAAGCCAAAGGCGAAAAAGCCGTATCCAAAATATCCACACCCGCCTCGCAAGAGCGCAGATAAGTCATCATAACCATACCGCTCGTACTGTGCGAGTGTAGATGCACCGGTAACCCGACCTCCCTCTTCAACGCACTGATCAACTCAAACGCCGGCTCGGGTGCAAGCATACCAGCCATGTCCTTAACACAAATAGAATCACAATTCAACTCTGCCAGCTTCAGGGCAAACTCGACAAAATGCTCCACCGTATGCACAGGACTGATCGTGTAGCTAATCGTCCCCTGAGCATGCTTACCCGTTTTCTTGACGGTTTTGATGGCGACTTCCATGTTCCGGATATCATTCAACGCGTCAAAGACACGGAAGATGTCGACGCCGTTCTCCGCAGCCTTCTCCACGAATCTGACGAGCACGTCATCTGGGTAATTGTGATATCCCACAATATTCTGCCCACGCAGAAGCATCTGCAACGGCGTCTTCTTCACTTGCCGCTTGAGCAGACGGATCCGTTCCCACGGGTCCTCATTCAGGAAGCGAACGGCAACGTCGAAAGTGGCTCCGCCCCATGCCTCAAGCGAAAAAAACCCGACCTGATCAATCTTCTCTGCGATAGGAAGCATCACGTCAGTGCGCATTCTTGTAGCTAGAAGACTCTGATGAGCATCCCTGAAAGTGGTGTCAGTGATCCTGACCATGGTCAAACTAGGCATCTCTCCCAGAAGGGAAACCCGTTCACATGGAATTGACAGGAGTCAGCTATTAATCTATGATGGTATGCCCAAGATGGTTCTAATGGAAAGACCGAAATCGCCTGGCAACAGAAGTTGTGGCCTCAAGACAAGCGAGTCTAAAAAAACGCGCGCGCACTGTGGGGAGGGTTCAAGTCTCACCCCCCCATTTTTCAACGAACCCCCAAACCTTTGGAGACTACTTGCGCTAAAATGAGGGATTCGTCCTCAGCAAACTGCTGATCTTGATCAGTGTGCGGCCGAGTCTAATCTTTCAACACGAGCAAGGAAAACATCAGCAAAAAGGGCGCAGCAATAATCGAGATTATGAAAGCATAGTAAGGCGAGTAAGTGTAAAGAAAACCCCCCAAGTAAGGTGCTGCAAAAGCCGCCAACAGGCTCAGACTCTGAGGAATAGACAGCCACAGCCCACGCCTGGCTTCGGGCGCAATTGTGCCGACAAAAGAGCTTACCAAGGAACCTGTAACTGCCGAACCGCCGTAAGCGAAGGCCAAAAGCATCAGAACCGTCAGATTACGAACCAAAAGCATGGGCACCATGGAAACGATGAATAGTAGCAAGCATATACCTATGGCGCCTGACTTTCTCCATCTATCACCCAAACGTCCCATGGCGATGCCTACGAAAGTCATGCCAGCAAAATTGACAGACCCAAACAACCCGACATAGAATTCGCTCAGACTCGCTTGTTCGGAAAGAAATACTGGCACAAAATTCCTCGCAAGGCTCATAAAGAAAGTTATCAATGCGAAGAAGCATGACCAAAGGAGCAATTTTCGCAACAGCGGTCTTCTTTCAGTTGAAACTAAAGCAGAACTGCCTTCTGCCTTGTTTTTCAAAGGATGCTGGCTGTGAATAAAAAAGAAGACACAGGTTGAGGCTACAATAAGCAAGGTCGAGAGGTAGAGCACCAGCTTCATTCCAGCAATCGTCGCCAAATAACCGCCCACTGCAGGAGCAAAAATGTAGCTGAACGTGAATGTAGAAAAGACAAATGTTACCACAGACGCTACCCTCTTCTTGTCTGTGACAGCCGTAATGACATAAGCACTTATCGCAGGACCTGAGATATTTGATGCCCCCCAGAAGACAGCTCCAGGAATCAGCTGTGGCCACGCTGCAGCGAAGGAATAAATGAGCGGCGCGAATATCCACAACATCCAACCCAACAGCAACAGCTTCTTACGGTCCCAACGATCAGCAAGCAACCCACCGGCCAAGCCCACCAGAGCTGAAACACCAAGAAGGACAGAATAAACTAAGCCAAGCTGCACATAATCGGCATGCAACTCTCTGATATATAGAGGGAAAACCCAGAAGTACAGTCCTTCACCGAACGCACCTAAAACGCATGAAAGGCAGATTAGCCAAACGTCGCGCGTGAGGGCTCCGAAGGGAACACCGTAAGCCAATATGCGCCGATACCCAGTTATTCCAGACAATGGATCTTCCCTGCTGCACTCTCCAACGGAGGTCAAATTGAGAGGCAGGATAATCCTTTTGCAATCCTCAATATCAAGATAGCGCGCATTTCGATTTGTTACAACTGTGTTCCTAGGAATGTTCTTCCTAGAAGGTCTCAGAATAGTTCTGACAGAAGCAGGATGGATCGAAAAGAAATATTCGGGACCATGCTAGTGTGCAGCGTGCGCTGGTACGTCAAGGCACAAAATCAGGACACATGCGAACGCCAAACTCATATATCACTGGGCGATATTTCTCGTGGAGAGGTAGTTGCATGAGCAGCTTGATTGCTTTCTGCGGGATAGACTGTGGCGAATGCAAAGCCTTGATTGCGACGCGAAAGAATGACAGAGAAATGAAAAAGGCGATTGCGAACGAATGGTCAAAAGAGTTTGGACACAAAATAGAGCCCGAGGACATAAACTGCGTTGGCTGTTTGGTTAAAGATGGACCTCACATCAACTATTGTGGCGTTTGCGAAATAAGGAAATGTGGTACTAGCAAGGAAGTTGAGAATTGCGCGTTCTGCATTGACTACAAATGCGAAAAGCTCACTAAATTCCATGAACAGGCACCCAAAGCGAAAAGCCAACTGGAAAAGATAAGCAAAAAGAGAAAGAAGACTTGAAACTTATTCGCTGCTGACACACACTCGCATGAGATTGTCATTCGTCGCCGGTTTAGCGAGCGCGTTTGATCACTTGGGCGTTACAAGTGACCCGAGAATATCCCATCACAAATTGAGTTCCAAGCCGCGTGCACAGGTCTCAGGACGACCCTGTTTGCGCAGTCACGGGCTCTGAACGCGTATTTGGACCATATAGACAACTTGGCAGCAGCTTTTTCGCGAGAAAGAGAACACTGCCCAGAGGCCAACAAGCTCATGGAGCGCGCCAGAACTTCTCCAGTCCAGTCTACAAGGGCACGTTCGAGTGTTTCCTTGCGGGTCTTTGCTCGCGTTTAGTGGACAACATCTCCAACGCGCTGATCAGCTTCGGTCGTGTCTCCGCTGGCTGGATAACCTCATCGATGTAGCCTTTCTGGGCAGCGATGTATGGGCTCGCGAACTTTTGCCTGTACTCGCTCACAAGCTCGTTGTGTTTCTGATCTGGGTCTTTTGCCTCAGCAATCTCCTTTCTGAATATTATATTAATTGCGCCATGTGGACCCATAACGGCAATTTCAGCCGTAGGCCAAGCATAGTTGATGTCCGCTCCACTGTGCTTGCTACCCATGACATCATAGGCTCCGCCATAGTCCTTCCTTAGAATCACCGTCACCTTGGGTACTGTGGCCTCGCAGTAAGCATACAACAGTTTTGACCCGTGCTTTATGATGCCACCGTGCTCCTGCTCAACGCCAGGCAAGAAGCCGGGCACGTCCACAAACGTGACAATCGGAATGTTAAATGCGTCGCAGAAACGGATGAAACGCCCCGCTTTCATCGCACTGTTAATGTCCAACGCGCCAGCGTAGAAAGCCGGCTGGTTCGCCACGATGCCCACGGTTTTGCCGTTTAACCGTGCGAAGCCGTTGACGATGTTCTTCGCCCACAAAGGCTGAACCTCAAACAACTCGCCATTGTCTACCACATGATAGATAACCTCTTTAACATCATATGGTTTATCCGGGTCGTCCGGAATGATTTTGGCCAAAGTTTCATCCGTGCGGTTCGGGTCATCGCCCGTCTCGACAATTGGTGGGTCCTCTAAACAGTTGCTCGGCAAGTAGCTCAACAACTTCTTGATAAGCTGGATGCAATGCTCTTCATCCTTCGCGATGAAATGAGCAACGCCGCTGGTTTGACTGTGAACCATCGCACCGCCCAACTCTTCAAATGAGACCTCCTGTCCCAACGCTGCTTTAACCACGTCCGGCCCCGTGATGAACATGTGGCTCGTCTTATCCACCATGATAACAAAGTCCGTAAGCGCAGGAGAATACACAGCGCCGCCCGCACAAGGCCCCATAATTGCCGAGACCTGAGGAACAACACCCGAGCTGGTAACATTGCGGAAGAAAATGTCACCGTAACCCGCAAGACTCGCAACGCCCTCTTGGATCCTCGCACCGCCAGAATCATTCAAGCCTATAACAGGCGCACCCGTCTTCAAAGCAAGGTCCATAAGCTTGCACACTTTCTTCGCAAACATCTCACCGAGCGAACCGCCGAAAACCGTGAAATCCTGAGAAAACACATACACAAGCCTACCGTCAACAGTCCCATAACCAGTGACCACACCATCACCAGGCACTTTCTTACCGTCCATCCCGAACTCGGTGCACTGATGCACCACAAACTGGTCAACCTCGTTGAAACTGCCCTGGTCAAGCAGAAGCTCAACACGCTCACGCGCCGTAAGCTTACCCTTCGCATGCTGATCCTCAATCCGCTTCAGCCCACCGCCCAGCACAGCCTGCTCGCTCAGCTTCCTCAACTGCTCTATCTTCTCATCGATTGAAGGCTCCTTCACGAAACCCACCTCATTACCTCACCATAATGTAGAAGACAAACGATTCTATTAATTACTTTACCAACAAAACCGCCCAAACTCCATGGTCAAACCACCTGCAAAGATACATCGCCCACGCGTAACTCTCGAACCGACCCGTCCTCGAGCTCCAACGCCAAAGCACCCTCAGAAGTAACGTCAACCGCAACCCCCGTGCAACTTTCAGAATCAACGTCAACCCTGACCTGACGCCCAAGAAACCCCGCAAGCTTCTTCCACCTTTTCAGAACAGCATCCGACCCCTCATCAACGAACACAGCGTAAACCTCGTCCAGCTTCTCAAGCACGGCAAGCAGCAAATTCGTATTGTCAACATGTTTGCCTAGCTCATCCTCGATGGAAGTCGCGGTCTCCCAAACCTCCTCCGCCAAAGCTTCCCTGACCTTAAAGGCCGCGTTAACCCCAACCCCCACAACCGCATAATCCACCTTCCCGCCTGAAGTTTTCATTTCAGCAAGTACTCCACATATTTTCTTTCCATTCACATGCACGTCGTTAGGCCACTTCGTCTCCGCACGCAACCCACAAAGTTCACGTAGAACCTCAGCAACAGACAGACTCGCAACAAACACGAGCTTCGCTGCCTCACTTGCCTCTGCGTTGGGTCTTAGCAAGACAGAAAACCATAGTCCACCCTTGGGCGAAAACCATTTCCTCCCAAGCCTTCCCCGCCCAGCCGTCTGAACCTCAGCCACTACAACCGCACCCTCAGGCATATCACGCGAAGCCATGGTCTTCACCAAATCATTAGTCGAAGAAACACTCGGAACGCGAAAAAGCATCTTCCCGATAAGCTTCTCTCGCGACATGTTCCAGCTCTGCATAATCGTCTCCAGCCCTCGCTGCCCTGTGCTCTTCTCAAACTAACCAACGGTACTAGTTAAAGTCTCTCCGCGAGCCATACAGCTATCCCGTTCGAAACCGCAGATCAAAAACGGCCGTCACGTCTCACTTTCCAAGTGAACAAAAGCACAGCCAAAAACACAACGACGAACGCAGGAAGAATCATACGCGAAGCGCGCGCATAAGGTGTAGCGCGCTATTGCGACTTGTGGAGTTCTCCATCGCGAATCATATAGATTTTGTCGCATTCTTTTGAAACTATAGGGTCATGAGTCACAATTAGAAATGTCTGGGTGTAAGTCTTGTTGAGCTGTCGAACAAGCTTCATGAACGACGTTGCGTTTTCCGAATCAAGATCACCTGTTGGCTCATCAGCGAGAACTAACGCAGGATTGTTGGCTAGAGCCCTAGCGATACCTATCCTTTGCTGTTCGCCTCCGCTCAGTTCATCGGGTCTGTGATCAGCCCTATCCTTCATACCAACAGCTTCAAGCAAACTCCAAACTCTAGCCTCACGTTCTGCCTTGGATTTCTTTGCGAGAATCAATGGGAACTCGATATTCTCAAAAGCACTTAACACAGGGAATAGATTGTAGAATTGGAAAATGAAGCCGACTTTTTCGAGTCTAAAAACTGCAAGCTGAGACTCGTTAAGTCGAGCAATGTCAACACCGTCTACTTTGACTTCTCCCACTGTCGGGCGGTCTACTCCTCCAATAACGTTTAGCAGAGTAGTCTTACCCGAACCTGACGTCCCCATGATCGAAACAACCTCTCCCTTGGGGACAACCAGATTCACACCCCTTAGCGCATCCACTAAAATTTTTCTCTTCTTATAGGTTTTCTTGAGGTTAAGAGTCTCAACCATGTGTTCAAGCATATCTTAATGCCTCCACAATTTTCATCCGCGCCGCTCTCCAGGCAGGGTATAAGCCAGCCAATGTGCCAGTTGCAACACCCAAGATGAAACTCAGAGCAAGATTTTCCAAGGTTAAAACTGGAACTACTCTTGCCCCGACTCTTCCCACAGCTGGCAAAACTCTTCCAGCAAACTCCGACAATACAAAAGACGAAAAACCTCCAATAAATAAACCAATTACGCCCCCTAAACATCCAATCGCTATGGCTTCATAAACGAACATCTTTAGAACCGCAGTCTGTTTCGCACCGATCGCCTTCATAGTTCCGATTTCCTTTGTTCTTTCAAAAACCGAAATCAACATTGTGTTTATCACACCGAAACTTCCTGCAACAAGAGCGACAAACCCGATCGTAGCAAAGAACAATGTCAATGTATTAAGCAACTGGGAAGATTGAGCAATAATATTCGCCGGGGTCACAACTCGTGTTTCAGGGAAGAGAGTTGAAATCTCGTCTGAAACTGAACTTACAAGATTCGGATCATTAGCCTTAACGAGTATTGATGTTACGGTTCCCTGCGAATCCGTGAGGTTTAGCACTACGCCTCTTTGCACATATAGGCCCCTGTCGACGATGTTCTGCCCCGTCTCGTAAACGCCGACAATTGTCAACGACACGTTATTAGCGTCGTGTGGTGGTCGTCCCTGAACCAGCAAGGTGTCCCCCAAAGAAAGGTCAAGGAACTGCTGCAACTCTTTCCCCAAAACAACAGCATTCTCGTCGCCAACATTCAATTGACGACCGTCGATAATGTTCAGACCTCCCGTCGTTCTGTCGAAGGTCTGGGGATCTATTCCCCAAACAGGCGCCAAGGCGCCATCCGCTGACACTACCTCCAGCGACTCCGGAGAAACCGAATACACATCCGGCAAATTGCCGATCTCCCCAACCAGAGATTCGTTCAAAGTCGCAGAGCTCCCGAAAAGAAAGGACTGCCTAACCCCTGTTACCGTTCCGTTATAAACGGTCATGTCTGCTCCGCCCAGACTTCTTATCGAAGAGCGAACCTGGACGTCGATTCCCGCCACTAGAGAGAGAAGAACCAGAATAAGCGCCACACCTACGGCTATGCCTGCAACGGTTAGACCTGTTCTGAGTTTTCGCCTAGAGAGATTTCGCCAAGCCATAATCATAAGAGACAAGCTAAATTTTGCGCTCCTTTCTCGATTGTGTTGTCGTTTTCAATGTTTTCGGGAAGAAATCCTTTCTTGCACTTCTTTAAGCCGCTCTTCTGAAAGATAGTATTTTCCGTTAACTTCGGCGAAAATACCTATTCGACCTAAACGCCTTTTCATTGCATCTTCAAATCTTGGAGGAAGACCCAGTTCTTCAGCAGTCATGGCTTTGTCAGGGCGAGCAGCTCCTTTCTTTCGGAACTCCTCAATTATCTGCAAAAGCTTTTCTCTAATCTCGCCTCGTCTTCTAAACACATTTGTCACAACGATTGTGATTGATTTGTCATTTCTCTTCGTCGGTCTCATTCAGACTTTTCAGGATCCTAGTTGCAAAATCCTTTATCGCATCTGCTTTGACCATTGTGAGGCCGCGTCTGTTTCTACCTGTTATGACAAGCATTAAATCACCTGGTTTTATGTTGAAATCTTTCCTGGCCTTAGAGGGAATCACTATCTGCCCTTTTTCGCCAACCTTAACGGTTCCATAAATGTGTGCGCCTTCCGCCATCTCGTTCAACGCGTTGCCACCAACTTTTACTACATTCCGTACAAGTATGAAATATTTAACTCTTTTTGCTTCTCCGTAAAACGGGTTTTAGCAAGCTTACAGTTCAAATCGCGCAATTTATCAATTGAGAATAAAAGCGCGGGCTCGCAGGCTTTCTCGTCGTCGTCCCAGCCGCAACAACAAAAAACCTCAGCGCTGACCTGCTCAAATACTCGCTCCTAAGCGCTGTCTTCGGAGCCATCAGCGCTTCCACAGGCATACTCCCCTCAGGCTATCTGAACCTGCCAAAAGGTTCAATTGTAGTGTTCGCAGGAGTCACAGTATTCACAGCAACTGTGCTCGCGAAATGGAAAACAAGAGGGTAGGCGGGGGGCTATTTGGGCAACTGCACAAGCTCCATAAGCACACCTTTCGTGCTCTTCGGACTGACGAAAGCGATTTTCTTTCCTTCCACGCCGTCCCGCGGCTTCTCATCCACAAGAACCACGCCCTTCTGCTTGAGCTTTTCAAGAACACCCTCAATGTCAGTCACCCTGACTGCAACGTGCTGAATGCCTTCCCCTCGAGTCTCAAGAAACTTCGCAACAGGACTATCACTCCCCAAAGGCTCCAACAGTTCGACCTGAGTTTCACCACCGAAGGAAAAGAAGGCCACCTTAACCCTCCTTTCCTTCAAAACGTGAACACCCTTCAACTCAAAACCCAGCAGGTCACGGTAAACTGCAATAGCTTCATCCAAACTCTTCACGGCAACACCAACATGATCCATACCCTCAAACATCCTAATGTCCGCTCCTTAGATTCACGGCTAACCTCAAGCTACCCATATTATAAAAGAGTTGCTGGCAAACACGCACAGAGCGGCCAATAGCACGAGAAACCATTATAAACGCTGAACAGCCATGAATAGACCATGCCAGACAAAGTCCACTGCGCCCACATCCTAGTCAAAACAGAACAAGAAGCAAAAACAATCCTCGAACGCCTGAACAAGGGCGAAAAATTCGCAAACATAGCCAAAGAAGGATCACTCTGCCCATCAGGAAAAAACGGCGGAGACCTAGGAACCTTCACCAGAGGAAAAATGGTCAAAGAATTCGAAACCGCAGCTTTCAACCTGCAAAAAGGACAGACTTCAACAATAGTAAAAACGAAATTCGGGTACCACATAATAAAGAGACTGGAATAGAAGCAATCGAGACCCACCAGAAAACTCGATGGCCTTGCCAATCATAGAAATCAAAGCGTTGAATCGGCTCTTTTCTGTTTACAGATTCGCTTGTCCCAAACGCGTACTAGCTTTTTATCACGGCCACAAAATTCCTGAAAACCTCTTCACCGTGCTCAGTATTATTCACCTCAGGATGGAACTGAACACCATAAAACTGCTTCCTAACATGCTTCATGGCTTGAACCGCACAGTTGTCAGAAACCGCAAGCACCGTAAAATCCTTAGCCTCTTTAACTTCATCATTGTGCGATTCCCACACCAAGAACTCTTTGGGCAACCCCTTGAACAACGCGTCCGCGTCTACGACTCTTATCCTTGCCAAACCATACTCCGGAATTTCCGAAGGACCAGCCTTTCCTCCGCAGTGGACAGCCATCAACTGGAGGCCAACGCAGATGCCCAGAATCGGACCCTCAAACTCCTTCAGATAGTCTGTGCAGTTACCCAGTCTTGGAGATTCCCATGCGATCCTTGGGGCTCCACCGCTCAAAACCAACGCGTCAGCATCAATCTCTGTTACAGGCGTCGTGTTCGGTATGATTCTTGTGTCGCATCCGATTTCGCGCAGTACCCGCCAGATCCTGTGCGTCCATTGCCCACCGTTGTCTACAACGTAGACTTTACTCATACTCGATGGTCCCTGGCGGCTTGTTCGTCACATCATAGACAACCCTGCTCACGTCATCCTTCAACGTGTTAGTAATCCTCACTGATATCCGCTCCAAAACCTTATGCGGAATAGGTGAATACGCAGCACTCATACCGTCCAAGCTTTCAACGGCACGAACCGCAACAACAGTTCCATACACCCGAACATCACCGTGAACCCCCACAGTCTTGCATGGCAACAACACAGCAAAATACTGCCAAGGCCTGCTCATCTCTCCTCGCTCCACTGCCTTGTCAATTTCCTCCTCTACGATCGCGCAGGCTTCCCGCACGATCCTAGCATTCTCAACCGTCGCTTCGCCCAGAATCCTCACAGCCAACCCCGGCCCTGGAAAGGGCTGCCGACCATAAACCTCCTTGGGCAGTCCCAGCTTTTCACCTACTAGTCTCACCTCATCTTTGTACAAGTCCCTCAGAGGCTCAACAATCTCAAACTCGATTTGCTCAGGCAAGCCACCAACATTATGATGAGACTTGATAGTATCGCGTAACCCGCCGCCGCTCTCGATCCAGTCCGGGGCAATCGTGCCCTGCACAAAAAATCGAGCATTTTCCCTGGCTGCCACTTCTTCAAAGACCCGGATAAACAGCTCACCGATAGTCTTCCTCTTATGCTCCGGATCAACGACGCCTTTGAGCTTCGCATAGAACCGCTCTTTCGCGTCCACAACAAGAACGTTCAAACTCAGTTTCTTCAACATTTTCTCATTGTTCTCGATCTCATTTTTCCTCATGTAACCCGTATCAACAAGCACACAATGCAAATTCTCCCCAATTGCCCTGCTGACCAAGATGGCAGAAACAGTTGAATCCACACCACCCGAGATCCCGATGATTGCTTTTCCTTTGATTCTGCCCTTCAATTGAGCAGTCGTTTCAGCAATAAAAAGGTCAGCATCAAACATGAAACCATCACAGTCTAGCATTCACAAAGAAATATAAAAGCATTGTAAAAGTAAGCTGCAGCATCAAAACCAACATTGCCTAAGCGGAAGAAACTGGAAAAACTATAAAGCCAACATTATAGACTAGGCTTATTCTCTCCCAGAAAGGTGAAATTCATGGAAAAGTGCAGTCATGACATACTCATCATCGGAGCCGGACTAGCCGGATTGAGAGCTGCTGTCGCAGCCGCCGACGTTGACAACAAGCTTGACATCGCAGTCATTTCGAAACATCATCCGCTGCGTTCGCACTCTGTCTGTGCACAGGGGGGAACCGGTGCGGTGACGAATGAAAAAGATTCGTTTGACCTTCACGCATACGACACCGTCAAAGGCGCAGACTTCCTCGCCGATCAAGACGTTGTCGAATTCTTCGTAAGACGAGCCCCAGGAGAAATCGTACTCACTGAGCACTGGGGATGTCCCTGGAGCCGAACAAAAGAAGGAAAAATAGACCAACGCGCTTTCGGCGGCCACACTTACCCAAGAGCCTGTTTTGCAGCGGACATGACAGGCTTCCACGAGATGCAGGCCCTGTACGGAAAAGCCACCGCTTATGCCAACTTGAAATTCTATGACGAATGGTTCGTCACATCGATCATTGTCGAAAACAACACCGTCACAGGACTAACGGCAATTGAAATGAAAACAGGTGTGATGAGCACTTTCGAGGCCAAAGCCATAATCATGGCAAGCGGCGGCCACGAACGCATCTACGAATTCACGACCTTCTCGCACACAACCACAGGCGATGGAATGGCAATGGCCTACCGCGCGGGGGCAGCCTTAGAAGACATGGAATTCGTACAGTTCCACCCGACCGGCCTAGTCCCTCCAGGCGTACTCATCACAGAAGGAGCCAGAGGAGAAGGTGGCTACCTCCTCAACTCCAAGGGCGAACGCTTCATGAAACGTTACGCGCCCGAAAAGATGGAGCTCGCACCGCGCGACGTAGTCTCTAGGGCTGAGCAGACCGAAATCCTGGAAGGAAGGGGTTTACAGGGACCATACGGCCCATACATCGCGCTAGATCTCAGACATCTGGGCGAAGCAAAGATTACCGAAAGGCTCCCCCTCATCCGAGACGTCGCCGTGCAACTTGGCGGAGTCGACCCAGTCAAGGAACCCATCCCTGTACTGCCGGCGGCGCATTATTCAATGGGCGGAATCAAGGCCAACATCAACACAGAAACACCCATAGCTGGCCTGTACGCCGCAGGCGAATGTTCATGCTTGAGCCTCCACGGAGCCAACAGACTCGGAACAAACTCAACGAGCGAATGCCTCGTCTTCGGAGCAGTCTCAGGTGAGCACGCGGCCAAATACGCTTTGAGAGCCGGATTCCACGAATTCTCACAGGAAAAGCCTGCAGCAGAAGAAAAAAGAGTTTTCAACCAGATCCTCGGAAGCGAAGGCACGGAAAAAGTGGCAACGATCAGAGAAACGATGAAACATATAATGAACGAAAAAGCTTGGATCTACCGAAGAGGAGACCAGCTTGAAACTGGCTTGAAAGAGATACGTCAACTCAAGCAGAGGTTCAAGAACATCAAAGTGGAAGACAAGAGCCGACCGTTCAACACGGGAATGTTCAACGCGTTGCAGCTGGATTTCATGCTCGACCTGGCCGAAGTCACGATGGTCTGCGCCCTGCCAAGAGCAGAATCACGGGGAGCACACTCCAGAACAGATTATCCGAAGAGAGACGACCAGAACTGGCTCAAACATACATTGGCCTACTGCACAAAAGACGGCCCTCGACTGGAATATGCACCAGTCACGGTAAGCAGGTGGCCACCAGTAGCCAGGACATACTAGGAGGAAAAAAAGAGATGAGCAGCAAAATCGAAAAGACCGTCGAATTCATGATCAGCCGATACGACCCAGAACAGAACAAACATTACACGTCAACGTTCAAGGTTCCGATAAATAAAGGAACCACCATGCTGGACGCACTCTTGTACATCAAAGACAACCTAGACGAATCACTCACTTTCAGACAATCATGCAGAATGGGAATATGCGGAGACTGCGCAATAAACGTCAACGGCAAACCCATGCTAGCATGCTACACACAAGTACTGGACCTCAAAACGGATAGTCTCACCGTGGAACCACTTTCGAACGCTCCAGTCATAAAAGACCTAGTCGTCGACACACAACCATTCTTCAACACGTACAAACGTATAAGAAAAACGCTCATCAGACCAGAAGCGGACATGGAGCAACCTTCCGAATTCGCCCAGTCACCAGAAGAACTGAAGAAGTACTGGGACCTAACCCTCTGCATCAAATGCTCCATCTGCAACAGCGCCTGTCCCGCTGTGATAGACGAGAAATTCCTCGGACCCTCAGCACTTACAACTACTTACAGGTTTGTCACTGACTCACGAGACCAAGGACTGGACGAGCGTGTCAAACCTATGGCCGACAACGTCTGGCTCTGCACACAGTGCAATTCATGCACCATGTTCTGCCCCAAGAAGCTACAATGCGCAAACGCCATCCTAGACGACCACAGTCTACTCATTGAAGCCGGAAACATCCCGAGAACAGTCAAAGACGTTCTGGAAAGCGTCTACAAATACCACAACCCAATGGGCACACATCAGATGAAAAGGATGGAATGGGCAAAAGACCTGAACGTCAGAACATACCCTGCCACGACAGAAGCCGACGTACTCTTGTTCACATGCTGTTCAAACACGTTCGACATTAGAAATCAAAACAGCGCACGAATAGTGGCATCAATCCTCAACAAGATAGGCGTGGATTTCGCTACCCTAGGCACCGAAGAATGGTGCTGCGGAGACCACATGCTCAGACTTGGCGAAAAAGGACTCTTTGAAGAACTGGCCACACACAACATCGCCACATTCCAAAAATTCAATGCGGGAAAAATCGTGACCATGTCACCACACTGCTACAACACTTTCAAGAACGACAAACCCTACAGCGACGCAAAGCTGAACGTTCAACACTACACCGAATTCTTAGCCGACGCTATCCAAACCGGCAAAATCAAACCCAACAAGCTGGTTGAGAGAAGAGTAGCTTATCATGACCCTTGCTTCCTTGGCAAGCGCAACGACATTTACGACGCACCGAGAAAGATTCTCCAAGCAATTCCTGGATTGCAGCTTGTGGAGATGAAACGAACCAAACAGAGCAGCTTCTGCTGTGGCGGGGGAGCCGGCAGAGTCTGGACAGAAGAGGCAGAACCAGAAAAAAGGCCCTGCGTAAACCGAGTGCATGAAGCTCTAGGCCTAGGAGTAGACACTATAGCTGTGGCTTGCCCATACTGCATAACAACATTGGAAGACGCCGTGAAAGTATTGGACGTAGAAAACAAGGTCACAGTCAAAGACGTTGCAGAACTCCTGAATGAGGCCCTGTAGATAGCTGAAAAAACACGGCAAAAACATGGTTCTCAGAAAGCATACTGCGGCCCATATTTCGGCAAACTTCTGGTGAAGGACTGTCGCCGCTGTCTATGGGTCGCAAATTCCCATTCGTGGCGGAGGGATTGACAAATACTGTCATATTCATGCTCGTTTTCAGTGCGTAAGCACGTTCAGAACGCTTTTTGCGCGGACCGAGCACATTGTCTTTAGAGGTTTCTCAGTATCGCATCAATTCCTGGTTCGATTCCTTGCAGAAGCATGAAACCTTTTGGACCTTCCCTCGCGGTGATTTCACCCGCAACCGGTGTCTGCATAAGCTTCTTCACTTCTTCGATATCGCGCGTGTGGCCTAGCACCCAGATAAGCTTGGTGTAAGCTGCAGACGGAAGCATGTTGCCACCTTCCATAACGCCTCTTGCAAGCATGTCCCTGCCTGTCTCGTATACACGCAGATGAACATACCCGAAGAGAGGCTCAACAATAAGGACAACAGGAATCTCCTCTTCTTGACAACGCTCTAAGGCAGGGAAAATGTCAGTTCCAACGTGACCTAAGCCAGTGCCGATGATGACTATCCCATGATAATTCTTGTCGACCATCGAGTCAATAATATCAGGGCTCATACCAGGGTACGAGTAGAGCATGCCCACGCGCGGGTCAATCTTCGTGTCCAAACAGAAGTCCTTCACAGATGCTCGGCGCCGAACATCATCTTTAAACCATGTCACACTCGTCTCGTCAATCTTCCCTAACGGAATGTCGTCCAAAGTACGGAAAGTGTCACGCCGTGAACTATGCATTTTGCGACAACGCGTAGCCCGATGAATCAAGTTGTAACTGTCACTCGTGCCACCATGCATGCACACAACAACTTCAGCAAAATTCTCATAACCCGCAAGAGTGGCTGCAAACAGTATGTTTCTCGGCCCATCTGACGAAGGCCTGTCTGAGCTTCGCTGACTCCCAACAAGTACTACGGGCACCGGCAAGTTTCGCAGGAAGTAGGAAAGAGCTGCGCCCGTCGTGCACATCGTGTCCGTGCCATGACCTATGATGACACCCTTCACTCCATCTTCAATTTCCTTGGCAACAGCCTCAGCAGTCTTCACCCAGTACTCAGGACGGAAATTCTCACTCAAAATCTGGTACAAAGTCTTGGGGGTGAGATTCACTGTAGAAACCAGTTCAGGCACGGCAGAAAACAGTTCTTCGGGAGTGAAGGCAGGGATGACTGAACCTGTGCGATAATCCAGCCTAGACGCTACGGTGCCGCCTGTGCCCAACAATGTAACGCTAGGAAGCTCCTTCTTCGCTTCCACGTCGATCCGCGGGAGCTGATAATGTCCCTTCTGGTACCCAAACGCCTCGATCTTCGTATCCTCGTCAACCAAAACGCCCAAGTTGTAGCCGGTGTCGACCTTTAGCGCCACATAATCGTCCGCAGTATGCTGACTCCTCGGAAGCAGCAGGCCTTCATACTTCGCGCTGCCTTTGACTATCCTCACCTTGCTCCAAGTCTTGATGCCTTCACGGACTAGACGTTTAAGAAGAGGACCGCGATAGCCCTCAGGACCCTTTTCCTCACCACTGACTTTATTCATTCAATGCTTCTCCTTTGCAATCAAAGAGTGAACTTTGTCAGCCGCCAGTTTTCCAGAAACAGAAAACCCAACCGATTTCAGCACTTCGCCCACAATTTTTGGGACCATAAACTTACGATACGCCTCATCGGAACGAAGTCTGGGCTGATCGTGGAGTCTGAGCTGCTCCGCAATGATAGTCTCCAGCATGTCTCTACTGACATGCGAAACCTGAAGTTTCGCCAACGCTTGTTCGACCGTGCAGGTAGGTTCTTCAGCCAACGAATCAACCAGCAAGTCTACTTGTTCAGGTATTATCATCTTTTCCGAAAGAGCTTCTGCCAATTTGTCAACGGTTTCATCAGTACAACGAACGCCTTCCCGTTTCTTGCTGCGAGGAAGCTCTACGAGCAACCGATAGACCAGTTGCCCTTTGAGCCCTAATTCTTCCGTGTAAGCATAGAATTTTTCGACTTTTTCACTTCTGATCAGCTGGTCTACATGTTGCTGGGTGAAGTTGTACTTCGCGTGGAGTTCCTCGCAGATTTCCCATGGGCGTCTGCCAACATTGCGCCTCAGTTCTTCAACTTCAGCATGAGTGATTACTATGGGTGGCGTGTCCGTGTCAGGATAAATGCGCTCTTTTCCATGTATGACTCTGAGGAATTCGCTGTTTCCGTTAGGCAGCAGTCTCCGAGTTTCCTGCGGAACTCCGTCCAACGCCATCTTGACTCTCTCGACAATCTTTTTCATCGCATGCATTGCTCTCTTCTCAGGACCAACAACAACGACAAATGCATCTCTAGGCGTGGATCTGATAACGGAACAGATTTCCTCAAATTTCTCCTTGTCAATGCCAAGTCTGCATGGATAGCCGGAGCGTTTGCGAACTGCATCGTCCGCGATTTCGTCGCTGTGAAAATGGTTCTCGCGATGAACACCAGTGACAAGCATACTCTTTTCGAATATGTCCAGCCCGAAATCCTTGTTAGGCTGAACCTCCACCCCAAAGAGCCCATTCATGCCGGGAAATCTTGTCACGAAAACTTTGCAGTCGTCGTCAAGCGTGAAAAGGTGAGAAACGTCAACGTATGTATGTTCAAAATCCTCTTTCTTCAGACCTCGGCGCTTCATCTCTTCGCTAATCTCAATAAGAGCATTCTGGCGAACAGCCTCATGTCTGCATAGAAGGTCGAACATGGCAAGGTCTTGGACGCCTTTGATTTCAACTCTGTTCCCTCCCTCGATCGAAAGATTGATGTCCTGCCGTGCTGAACCGATTCCCCTTCTGCCAGTTCGGCTGATTCTTAGCACTCTGCCTATCTGCCTGGCAAGC
>JBGQMW010000008.1:0-80572 GCA_041500785.1 Bathyarchaeia archaeon | reverse complement strand
GGTGGTTAGCTGGTCTGGTGGCATGCCGTGTTTGAGAATGTTCACTACTTCGGACACGTGAACAACGGTCATTATCACTTCTTCTTTTCCCTGAGATACACTACTGATTATCTTCTTGGCGTGTTCCTTCATCTGTCTCTCTTTTTGAGTCAGTTGTTTTTTCGCCTTGTAGTAAGCATAGATGAATACATTGGCATCCAATAATCTCATACACTCGCCTCATAGAATTTCTTTTCGAACTGTTTCCAGCTTCCAATGGCTTCCACGCCCAAATCAACCTTGTCAAAGCTTTCAGTTAAATCAACGCGACGCTTAGGAACTATCTTCAAGTATCCTTTCCTCTTGATGATGTACAGCTCCCGACTTTCCCCAATTTCAGCTTCACGCCAATCTGCAGGCAAAATAAGACGACCCTGGGCATCCACCTTCTTGACTTCAACACCAGTTTCCAAGCATTTCACCACAAAATAGTCCGATCTGCCATGATATAAGGTTTCCTCCAGAAGTGGTAGACGTTGGAACTACGTTATAACTCCGGATAATCCTGAAAGTTTTATAGAGACTGTGATGATGAAATCGCGCGAGTCTGAACGTCGTTCTGACCAGGGTTTGATGGTAGGTCAGGAGAGGTTCGAACTTCAAAGCGTGCATTGGACGTATTTTTGCTTGTAAATTCGCGTCATTCTAGTCTGTAGGGGCTTGAACTCGATTGGGTTCAAGTCCGTGGTGGGGCTGCCCGTCCCCAAACCCAAAAGGGTTCGGGGCCTGAGTTCCCCAAGCTGCTTTGAGGTTTGGTTCTTTCTTCAGGTTTCGCTTTTCTAGGGAGGAACGGGTCGGACCGGACTTAAACCCAAACGGGTTCGAGTCCGACCTCTTGATGTACGCTACAAAGCAAGATGGCCCTCGTGAATGACCAAATGAGACCAATAATGGGGCCCTTTTGGCCAGGCGACATAGAGACCTGACTTGAACATTAGTCCTGGTGTTTTCGCGCGCGCTAACAACTGAAACTAACGTCATGCAATCCTTTATTCGTACGAGATTTTACCCTCTGGGAACTGTACTCAGGTGGTTTATCTCTTGCATGAGAAATTGATCGTTCCACTTTAAACCAAGCCAGATTGAGAGTGATCTCCGCTGACAACTCTCAGGAAAAAGCAGTCGCAACGTTGAAACCTAAGTGTACATTTATGCATAGAGAAGGTGAAAGTATTTGGCGGAAGAGTGTTTCCTTCTAATATCAGGACATGTCTTTATCAGTAGAAAATGGGATATTCCCCCCTATCTGATACTTCTCTTTGATCCTAAAGATAAGCAGAACCGAAAAACCAAATGGAGCAGTGCAACACTCAAGATCTCCTTCTTTTCAAACGTTGGGAAAGTCAAAGCAAAGCTAGACAGCATTGGACTTGACCTTGAATCATTACGAAATGCAATGAGGACACTCTCATTAGCTGGCAGTGACGTTATTGATTCCATACTTCCTGCTTTCTTAGACAACAAAAAGCACCTTCAAGCTTTTCTTCAATGGCAGGAAAAAGAATTAAACACTTTACCAGAAGAGATAGGTTGGTTATTGGAAGATCTCGACGAAGATTTTAGGTATTCGCCGATCGGTCATTTGTTCTTAGTAAGGTTGTTGTGTGAATATCTAGACCCTCAAACAGAGATTATCCTTGACCCAAGTGAGGTTTTGCAGGCTTGTGACTATGACTCGTCAAAAGTGGACATTCATGACAAACTCTTGACAGATTTTGCTGATGAATTGGAAATCAACAATCTGTTCTCTCAACTCTTGGTCTTTTCACCTGATGATATAACACTACTCAGTATTCTTCATGAATTAGGCGAAAGTGATTTGATAAACCACGTGCTGGTTCCTGTACTTGATGCGATGGGCTTCAGACCAGCAATGCCGACGAAATTTCATGGTCCAGGGGAATTGGGGAAAGATATTGCACCATTCTTTAAAGAGAATGCATTCGGATTTCGCGAATACTATGCCATTCAGGCGAAGACTGTGAAGATACATGCTCGTGCTGGGAAGAAAGGCAACGTAAATGAAGTTATGGATCAAGCAAGAACAGCGCTCTCTACTGCCTTCTTTGACCCGATAGATAACTCAAGAAAGAAGATAGACCATTTGTTGATAGTAACCTCTCAGAGTGTTACTAGGGATGCTCGCCTTCAGATCGAAGAAACCATCGAGAAGAAAAGAGAAATCATGGTTATAGACGACAATATGCTAGTTAAGCTTCTAAGACAGCACACTCAAATTTTGAGGCAAGTCATCCTTAGATTCTCATTCAGACTTCGAAGGACTTAGGAGTAAAGGTGTTTTATCGATTAGAGCTAATAGAAGGAAGGGAGTTGTCGGAGCAGAAGTGAAGAGAATGAAAAAGTATCCTCATCTTCAACCACCATAACCCGAAATGCGCGCGCCAGCCTGTTGCTAAATCGATTTCTTTGTGTTAATTTCTGTTTATCTTGCGAGCATGGTGATGGATCTGGCTTTTTCTGGCCTGTTCAGCCTCAACGCCGTTAGTGCGTTGAGGAGCATGGCGATTATGCAGAGTAACGCGTGTATGGTTATGCGTTTGAGGCCTCTGGCCCTGTGCCTTTCGAGGCAAAGCTGTTCTTTCAACCTTGAATTCACACGTTCAATGGCGCCCCTCTCGGTGTAAGTCTGGCGTTCGCATGCGGGACCGTGAGTCCTGAAGCACTTGTCCACCCGCAGCAGCGTCTTCTTTTCTTTGCCCTGGTTTGCCGGGCAAGGAATCACAGTCTTCACGTTGTGAGCCGAAAGGTGTTCTCTCAGTTTTCTGCTGGAATACTGCGAATCAGCAACGAGCGTTCTTGTACGCTGCTTTGTTGATTTCAACGCCCTGCGGAAGGGGGCTGATGCGTGTTTCTTCTCGTTTCGATTGGCTGGAGCCACGATGACTGCCAGAGGCAGCTCGGATTTCGCGTCTGTCGCAATATGCAACTTGTAGCCGAGCTCGAAGGTTCTGCCGTTCCTGCCCACCCGGGCTTCAGGGTCCGACAGTCCACGACTGTTCTCGTATGGGTCTCGCCTGCTGTAAGCCTTCACGAAGGTAGCGTCCAACACCACCGTCTCACCGTTGATCACTCCGCCCTTCAATAGTTCCCTGAGCAGTTTGCCCATGATTCTCTGAAGCCTTCTGGCTCCGACGCGTTTCTTGAACCGCGACAACTGCGATGGATGATAAGGATTCTGTTCCGCTTCGACGTCGCAGAGCATTCTCAAATTATCATCAGTCCATAGCCGCCTACACAGTTCTCTTTCGCTGGGAATCTGCTGAAGCCTCTTCGCCAACAATGCTTTGAAGATGCCCATCGGCTTCCTGGGCGGTCTGCCCGGACCATCCTCATGGTAAGATTCGTTGACCACTTTCTCGACGTCGTCTAATCTTAGCTTGGACAGGATGACACATGAACTTTCAGGTTTATCCATCCTTCACCCTAAACATCCAAGCTCAAACAAGCTTAAACAAGAACATGTCAACTTTCATAATTTAGCAACAAGCTGGCGCGCACCTAGACAGTGGTAGCCCGGGAGTTACCGCTCCCAGACTGTAATTTCTACCAAAATTTCCCCTTTTTGTTCAAATTGAAGGGTCGCTGGGATTTGAACCCCTACCACAGTGGCGACGTCTCCACAATCTCCCGAACTCCCCTCAAATAGTTGGCTACAGACACTATTTGATATACCCTTAGAAATAGAAGGCAGTCTTTCTGATAAGCCTTGTTATCGCTGTCGTCCACCGTCGGATGCTTTTTTAAGTGCGCGCGCTATGAGAAAGTTGAAAGCACAATGGGTGAGCCTGTTTCTCACTGAGATGAGGAACCTCGGCTGGAAAAATTCAAAGTGAAAGGAACAGGATATGAGCGAATACATAGAAAATGCGAAGTTCAAACTTGACGAAACCAAGTATTATTATGAGCAGATGAAGCTCAACTTTCAAGACAGAACGAAATTCCTATTCAGCCTTGATGCTTTTCTGTCAGCAGCAAGAGCAGTCACTTTTGTTTTCCAGAATACAAGAAACAAAGTCGATGAATCTGTCATGAAATGGTATAACGAAGTGACGGATGTATGGAAGAAAGAAAAGGTCATGCGACTGCTTGTAGAGATGCGTAATGTGTCAATCAAGGAACACACGCCCCAGATGCAGACTACTGCCGCTGCCCATATGCTCCTAGATGTCATCATAGCAGATAGCCTAAGCATCAAAAAGGTTTCTCCAGACGGAAAAGTGGAGGAGAGAACTACCTCTCCTCACGAAACAACTCAGCAGTCTGAAGTTAAGCCCCAAGCTCCAGCAGCTCCGACAATAATCAGCCGTTCCTTTCATGAGTTACCCGAATGGTTTGATCAAGATAGCGACGTTATGCATCTTTGCGAAGAATGGTTGGGCAAGCTTGAAAGCTTCATAGCCGAAGCAGAGAGAATGGTCAACGTGGCGCAAGCCAAGTTTCCAAAGAATCCATAGACGACAACAGGAAAGGTTGAAGCAACAGGTGCTGAGTATGGAACCTGAAGTCCACATAATTGAGAAGTATTTTCAAGAGGTTCTTCACTGTTTCACCATGACAAACATCAGATGCAAAGGTGGAAAGGAGATAGACATCTTAGCCGTAAATCCAACAACAGGAAAGAAGTATCACGTTGAATCAAGAGTCTCAACCATTTTCAAGCTTAGGGAACAGGCTACCAAGAGGAAAAACGGAACTTCTCACAAGGACAGCTTGGACTATTTCAAGAAAGAGAAGTTTGAACACACAGCAGTCTTGGCAAGGATCAAGGAGCTTTTTGGTGACAAGGATTATGAGAAGGTATTGGTTGTTCACGACACTGAAGAGCCAAGAGATGCTTTGATTCAGAAAGCCTTGGAAAAGTATGGTATCCAGATCTTATTCATGAAAGACATCATTGAAGACTTGAAGGAAGAAGTTGAAGTTAGAGGCTCAAGAGACGATGTCATGAGGTTTGTGGAACTCATGGTCTATGATGATAGAGAAACTCATAGGCAAGTCACAGCAATGCTTGAGAAAGCAGCAAGAGAAGCAGGCTGGAACAAGAAGGAGTTTTGGAGCCGTCTTGTCAAGTTAATGCATACTAAAAGGAGATCCGAATTATTCAAGCTACTTAAAATTGACAAGAAAACCTCAACTCAAAAGCTCAGGGAGGCAGCATGAGAACAAGGCTTAGAATGAAGTGTTCAGCCTGTGGTTTCTGGAATAGGCTTGAAGTAGAGAAAGGTCTGTTTGAACCAGATTCTCCTGAACCAAAAGTGCAAGCCTTCATTCCAATGTATATGCCTCTGAAACTTGAAAACTGCAAGAAGTGTGGAAAGCTAATAGCTCAACCGAAAGAACTGATCAGAATAACTCAAAGGAAAGAAGGATGAACCTTGACGCTGAATCACTGAAAAATAGCGCGCGCTTCTTATCTGGAAAGTCGTATCTATTTGTTTTTAGCGCGCGCGTGCTACAAAAAACTGTCAAGATCAATTGCATCTGCTTCGGCGTCGCAAACAATAGTGATTACACTAGCAGGGTCTTTGGAATCCAAGCTCGAATCCAGTACTATTCTTTGGTTTCGCACGAGAACGTTTTCTTTGATTCTCTTTTTCTTAACAGTTCTTAGGATATGGTCAGAGAGCAAATCATACCATTCATCAGAAGATCGAGGTGGAATCGTTTGTGGGATTTTGAAAAAGTCGAACGATTTTTCTGGTTTTGCCCTCAACTTTGTAACGGATCTATAACCACCGTTGGTTTTCGCGAATTTCATGAAAATGGCATTCCATATGTTCAGATCTTTTATGAATCTATAGGCTACTAGGTCAGATGAGACCACATAAATAGATTTTAGGGAATGAACGCTTTTGATTGATGGAGATTTCAAGTAGTTTCTGCTGGCAATCTGTACTTTGACAGAGAAGCTAGGCATCAATAATTGTCTCGCGAGGAAGTAGCACAGTTCTTCTTGCATCAACAGATCTCGTCTCGAAGGTGAGTCATGTCCTATTTTCTTGGGGGGGATCTCAGATGTATCGTAGAAGAAGGTGTGCATTAACTCATGTGCCATGGTGGATCTCAATCTGTAGTTTGTTCTGATGTCATCGCGACCATGAGAAAGACTCTTGTCAAGTCTTATCAAAAACTCATCGCCTGAAACTTCAAGGGTTCCATGTGAACCTACTGCATCCATAAACTCGACTCGTACAGGAACTTTTCCTATCCTCGAGATTCTGAAAGGATCAAACGGAGGATTTGTCAAGCCGTTGAGCCTAAGTAGAGTCTCAATTTCGCCGCTCAGAACGCTCTTCAACTTGCCCATCAGTATTTTGTCTCTGTCGTGGGTATTACGATATTTCTCATAAATTCTTCCTAATCTTGAAACCATGAGTTTTGGTATTGGAGAGATTTCTGTCATCTAGATCAAGCTACTATACTGGAAACTCAAACAAATCTTTCATTGTCCAGAAGGATCTTCGCTCAGTATTTATCTTGATAAGTATTCTGTTCAGTTCATCAGGCATTACTATAGGCTCCCTAGTTTCGGTTGGTCTCACGTCAATACCCTGATACCTGAATATTTTACTTATGAGTTCCGAAGCTTCGTTAGGAATCGTCTTATAATCGGAATCGTTCAGATTGATCTTCGGAGATAGAAACAACGAAATCCGCCAAAGATTGCAATACTTCGACTGCAATAGCTTCTGTTGTGCTTCGATTCTTCTTACGACTACTTCCATCATAGGAGATCTAGGTGTCAGGACATTCTCCGTGG
This sequence comes from Bathyarchaeia archaeon, assembly GCA_041500785.1. Classification (GTDB taxonomy): domain Archaea; phylum Thermoproteota; class Bathyarchaeia; order Bathyarchaeales; family Bathycorpusculaceae; genus JBGQMW01. The sequence goes on along the minus strand of JBGQMW010000008.1, from coordinate 73,752 downwards.
ATAGTGATTTCAACGTACTGACTGTTGGTTTGTGATCACTGCCAATGTGTACTACGTACGTCTCAAGTTCCTTCCATAGCTTCTCTGGATTCGGCATGACGTATATGAGGATGTCTCCATCCTGCAGCTTCTTGTCCTCTGGAAGCTTCTTGTTTATCCACTTCATGAGAGTCCTTTCGAGCTGAAGCCTTTGCTCTGCATCTGTGAGTTCGTCAAGTCCTTCTTTGGATAACGCTCTACTGTTATAGTCACTGTTCCAATTGTCCCACAGTACGAATTCCTGATAAGTACGTCGTCCAAAATAGAAGTCCAGGATGTACTTTGAACCGCAGTTCGCCTTCTGAAGATAGTCCAACAATTCGTCGTCGCCCATCGACATCATTCTTGCTTTTAGAGCGGTTCGCTCTTTTGCTTTCAAAGATTGATAGTGCAAATTGAAAGCTTCAATCACCATCGCAGAGAATGCATTCTTCACTCTGTGGGTATGCACCATCTCAGCCAGAGAATACCTCAGTTCGATAACGTCAAATAGTGAGGAGAGAACCGACTGTTTGATTCTACCCCTTTTGTCAATGAGGCTGTACGCAAAAACGATATTATCGGTCTTCCTCGTGTCATCGCTTGGAATGAATATCGTTGAATAGACTAGAAATCTTTTGTCGTATTTCTTGTCAATCCCACAGAAATAGAAGTCTCTAGCAAGATAGTCAAGCAAATCAGCACATATTGTGTTCCGAATTATGTAACCTGCAGCCTCCAGATATCTCTCGTCGAATGACTCAAGTAGCTTTATCTCGCTCCCGAACAGAGCTCGTGCGACATCAGACGTTTTCTCCTTCGTTTCAGTAAGTATTTTGTAGACCAATACTAGTATTGTAGCTGCTAGATTTCTGGCCGTACTTGTTGAGTCCCACTGATTTGGTAATAGTGTCTTTTGTACGTGTGTAGTCCGAGTGGCCAGATTGTCAATAGAATCAGAGATTGTCGAGAATAGTTCGCTCTCTCTTCCGAATATCTTTCTGTTGAGGTCGTCATCTTTCCATTGTTCTTCGAAGACATGCCCTTCCTTTTCCAGAGTATGTGAAAACGGCAACTCGTATAAATCGTGCAATAAGGCCGCCAGCCGCACGACCAAAGTGAACGATTTCTGCTGAATTTCGGTATCACCTAATCCATGGAGTGCGTTCTTTGAAATACTTCTAAGCAGTATATCCGCCACATACAATGTGCCCAAAGAGTGTTGAAACCGTGAATGCTCTGCACCTGGGAAGACTAAAGAAACCGTACCCAACTGCTTGATTCGCCTTAGCCTTTGGAATATTCTAGTGTCAATCACCGCAGTTTCCAGAAAATTCAAAACGACATCGCCGTGAACGGGATCCCTTATTGTCTTGTCTTCAGCAAGCAGAGCGTTTATCGTTTCCACCAAATCAGGGAAACTCATTCAATTCCTCCCCTCACTCTCTTTATTGAATTATATGTAGTTCAAACGTGCTATTAATGATTATGCAAAATTGCGGCAAACGTCAAAGAAGCAAAGCGGGCGCGCTGATTTCTGCAAGTTAACGACTTGACCCAACAACGAAATTCATTATGAAGGGCACTGCAACATGATTACTCTCTCTTTTCGCTTCCTCTTTTGAACCATACTCTCTTGCGATCTTCTTTTCAAGGTAAGACCAAACCCTTTGTTTTGCTTCTTGGTTTCTTTCTAGAAGCGAAAAACATCCAGCCGTGAAAGGAAAGGCACAATAAAGGAATTGAATGAAAATTCGCGGGGTACTGAAATGACCGTCGAACTCTTTCTGGTGGAGCACCCACTTGAATTTGTGATCATCTAGTTTTTTGTTGTTTGAAACTAGGTTTTTTAGCTCAAGTAGATCAAACATTCCGTCTTTAGGGAGCTCCAAATACAGGTATTGTTTTTGAAATGCGTCAATGACAAGTGTATAAAGGTCTTTCAGCGTCTCCTTGTCATAATATGAAATGGCTAGAGTCCCATTTTTTGCTAAAATGCTGGGAAACTGATTGATTGCCCCCTTTTCAGGAGCGATACAGTTGAACAAGACAACATCGAAATCTTTGCCATGTAGCACCAAATTGATGCGCCCATCAGGAACGAGACTTAATTTGATATTGCTTAGACCATGTTTTTCCAATACATTAGGCAATATCCTTTCAAATTCCTTTTCTCTTTCATCATCTGCTGCAGTCATAACGCAGGCGTCCTCACCAAGGATTTTTTTAACACGCAGTTTAAGTGCAACCGAACCAGCTCCGCTGCCAAATGCCACGTCCAAAGCCTTCATGCCTTTCTTGAACTTTTTCTTAGGAATGAGACGGACTAAACATGAGGCTGCAAGCCAAGGCAAATCGCATGATAAAGCATACACTTCTGCGTACTCCTCAACAATACCACGGATAATGTCCTCCGATTTGGGACGTTCTGGGATTACTCTTATGATTTTTCCTTGTTCTTTCACTAAAATGTAGTCGTATTTTTTTAAGTCAGATAGTACGTCATCGATTGAATACTCCCATTGAACAATTTTAAGATTGGTTCCTTTCATGGAACACAGCTTATCTAAATGATATAAGTCTTTGAGACTTTTCTTAGGCGCTTTTACAGCAGGTTTCTTAGACATCCATAGGCCAAGTGGATCTCTATCACGTCTAATATCATCAGCCGTAAGAATACCGAGCACATTTGCTCCATCCTCAAGAACTGCAACGCCCTCTTTTTGGCTAAGAAACTCAACCACGTGATCAACGGTGTCTTCTAAACCAGTAACAAGAATAGCGTCTTCATTAAAGGCCCATAAACAATATTTAGCTATGGCGGGGAGCAAATAAGGCAATACTAAATTAACATAGTTCCTAATTGTTCTTAGTTTTTCGCTTCCTGAAGGAGACTGAATGTTATATTCTCGGTCACCTTTAAGCCATGCATGAAAATCACTGACTCCTAACTCACGCTTTATGACTGTTCTCCAACCGCGGCCCCACCGAAGGTGCTTCGATGCTTCTCTGAAAATTCTGCGTATTTCTTGTTGAGGCGTTTCCTCAGAAACCTCGTGCCACCAATCACGCTTCTTGTTATCCAACTCTCCTCCTCCTTGCTTTGAAGAACATGATATGGAAGGTTGATCCGCATATTTCAACGTTCTCTGCGCCTATTCTTTGTAAAAAACAGATTTTTTCTGACATTTGGTAATTAACAAATGCCTTCTGCCTTCTCGCGACTGACGTTCTCTTTAATAATTCTTAACAGAACACAAAACATGGAGGACAGCAATATGGGTGGAGGCGTAGATCTAGCACTCGCCGAGTTAATTGCACAGTGGCGTTTAGCTCATCCAGAAGCGACTTTGAAAGATATTTTGGAATTTTTCTCATCGTATAAATATCATGAGCTAAAATGGCCAAAATCATTTCATGAAAAACCGCTCACTTCGTATGTTATAGCTGAATCTAAAACACGTAGCAGAGGTCAACGCGCGCGCGCTTGCATGACAAACTATGACAAAGCATTAAATGCGGCTTTGGCCGAAATTAATCCTGTAACTCCTCCCAAAAAAATAGCGGAAAAATTCGTCTCAATTACTCAGAGATATAATCTTTCTCCAGAAGAAACAGAAAAGCTCATGCATGCTTTCGAAGAACACTTTAATATTGACACAAAATCGCGTCCACCCGCAGTAATCCTACGCTCAGGTTATCAAGTCCCTTTTGAAAGGGAAGAAAAGGTCCTAGATCATCTAACAACTGCAATTTTGGGCGAATCTTTGGCCATAAGCAAGAAGAAACCCGCGAAAAATCTTTCAGGTCTTATCAAAAACCTTTCCAAAGAAGTCTCAAAAGAAATTGAACATGTTCAGAATAGCATTGATGACAAAACAGTTCGGGTATTGTTCGGCCTGCTCCTTTTTAATAAAGCTCGCAGACGATTTTTTTTGGCGCAGAAGGAAGTACTGCCCTTTTTGAAAACAAACCCAGTTAGAGTCTTTAAACTCCTTACCGATGCTAAACAGACAATGGTTCTATTGTTAGGAAAGGACACAGGAGAAGGTCATTCTAGACTGAAAATAATACAGGGAAATATAGAACGGCAGGGGCTGACGTGTGTTTTGATCAGGGATCAGCCAGAGGACCTTGCTCAGTCACTGATTAGCAAGGTCTTACTTTTTGCAGTACTGTCGAAATGCGTAATTATAGAAAACTCATACCCCTCGGGTCATCTCTATGAGTTGCCGTTCGTTAGAAATGCAGAAGCGATAATAGCAATTCTTCAGGAGAAGGGAAAAGGCGCTACCAGAATGTTTGATGATATGATCCCTAAGACCAAACTCGTTAAAAAGTTCTCTTATGACGAGAAAGATTTGGAGAAAACAGTCCAAGAGGCGCTAAGCTGGGCAGACAAGGTTATGCAAGAAAGCATTGAAATTCACAAGGAATCATGGCCTTGGTTAGCGCGCGCGGTGCAATAATCTGTCTTCCAATAACAGAATATGGTCAACATGACCGAAGAACAAAGGAGTGAAAGCTAGGAGATGGAATTTGAACCGCGCTTCAGAATTAGTTCCTTGTTTTATCGGAAAGATTTCTTTATGACAGCTTCGCGCGCGCGCCTCAACGATAAGCATTAAATAGTGGGGCATGAAAGTTTGAAATGTGGGCGTTACACATAAGGAGCTTTTTCGTTTTTTTCTCCTAGATTTGATCCAGATATATCGAGTTCAAAAGCAAATGAAGCATGACCGAGAGTAACCATCCATCCCTCATGATTCTGAGCAACTCTTCGACACAAACTCCCGTGAATTTTCCGACAACTTTTTTTATGAACGTCATGAACTCCATTGTAAAAAATGAATGAGTCAATTACCCTTTTCTTTTTTGGACTGCCAGAATTCCAGACGGTATTGTCCTCTTTTGCTGAGCGTATACCTGTATCTAGGTCTTCCAGGCTTTTCTCTTGGGATCTGTTGACGATCAACTAATCGCTGTTTGTGAAGCCGACAGAGGCAGTCGCATACGTTCGTTCTTTTGGCATCAACTGAACGGCCCAACAAGTCGCTTGAAACAGATTCACCACACTTCAGAAACCCCAATATGACCGCTTTGAGTTCATTGAAACCTCTGCCGACCATGCGATCATCCATTAACCTATACTTGTTCAAACCTTATAAATTCGGCGTTAGGGTTCAGCGCTAGCACTGACATACTGATAACTGTTATTAAACGCACCTCGCGTGTCAGATGCAAAGGATAAATAATTGCGGGATGCTAGCTTCATCCATGGGCTTCATCGAGAGATTTTTCAAGAAAACAGAGATCAAAGCAGAGGATGTCTCGTCATTTGTCTCGCAGAAGATTGAGGAGAACATGAACTTGGAGTACAAAGATATTGAGTCGTATAATGACCCTGACAAGCTAGCCATCGGTGTTGCAAGCTTCGCCAATACAGACGGTGGGTTAATGATCCTTGGCGTGGCCGAGAGCAAAATCAAAGACGAAAAAGGCAAGACAAGGAGAATATATCCTGGCAAGATCACCTGGGGCGAGGTTTCTCTAGACAAGGAAAAATTAGAAAACCAACTCGCAATTAGAATACAGCCCTCTATATCTGGACTGGTAATGAGGCCCATTAGAAACGAAACAGATCAGGTCATTTTTCTCATAGAAATCCCGAAAAGCGATTCTGCGCCACACATGTCCAAACACAGATATAATAAAAGGTTGAACTTCGGAGTGCGACCAATGGAGCACTATGAAGTTGCTAATCTATTCAGGGCGAATTGGACCATGAAGCAGAAGCTTGTTGAGAGCATGTATGAACCGCTATGTTCAATTTTGGAGAACCATGCTAAGCAGCTCGGGCAGTATGATTGCCCTGACGGAAGGGACTTTGAAGCTATTATGTCGAAAACTTACTACAAGGCCCAAATGCCCGACGAGTTACTTGAGGGAATAGACTATTTCGTTGAACAGGTAGGTGACTTGAACAGGGAGGAGTATTTTGTGCGGGAATCAGTACTCGAAATTGCGAGGAAGAACATCGCAGACTACTTAAGCGAGAAACATGGCGCGCGCGCTCTAGGCGGGGAATCTGTTGTTCTGGACTATGTGTCAGTGAACACAAAACCGAGGAAATATGAGGTCAAACTGGATTCTCATCTAGTTTACAAGCTTCTTATGACAAATCAGAATGTTGGCAGTTATGTCAGTAGGGCACATTGGAGAAATGCTTACGAGGAAGTAACAATCTTATACCTTGCCGAGACGTATCAAATAGATCTACGTGATTTTGATGGACTCGTCTGGAGCAAGTGCCTGAAAGAAGTGTTCGAGAACCCGCGAATTGTCCAATTTAAAAAAGACGCCGAGGTTCTATCAGAAGAGGCTTGGGATTTGATCGAAGAGATCTTAAAATACTAAGAAACCCGTTGCTGGCCCGCACAACGCTGGGCAAGTGTCTTTCCCACAAATGCTTGTTCCCACAAAAAAGGTTCCTTCTGAAACCATGTCAACTAGCGCGCGCCTTTCCTGAAAAACAGGCGAAGCCAAATGTGCTAAGAAACAGACACTATCTCAAATTCTTTCTCTTTTTATCAATTATTCGATCGAATTTATTTCCAATCACTTTTTTCGCTCCTAGATGTTCAGCGAGACTCTTGTAAGGAGTACTCCACATCGCCTTGATAGCTGCAGTCGCGGCATGTCGAATGTCAGCTTTTTTCGAGAAATACCTGTATTCACCGAGTTTATCGAGAAAGGCCAATATAAACACGGCAGATTCCACCCAATCCACGTCTTCGCTGAATCCTATTACTGCTAGAGCTTTCGCAACTCTTTGAAAGGGTTCAAGTTTTTCGCCGATTTCACACGAATCAAGAATTAGGATCGTTTTCCCAAGCACATCTCCAACATCTTTGATTCGAAGGCTAAGGTTCAGTTTGTCATCAAAAGCTTGCAGTACTCTACGTTTCTTGCCAGTCTTTGTTTTTCTCCTAGAGCCATGCGCACTGAGTATAATGACAGTGCCTCTGCCTTGATCCTTGGTCAGTAATACGAAGTTTCTGACATCCTCGACAAAACGGCCAGCCAATAGAGGTCGTTGTATGAATTTCACTGGCCTTGATCCTAAAGATAGCAGATCCTCCAGCGCCGAATAAAGTCTCGATGCGGACCTAGAATCTGTAAGGTAGGTGGTCTCATCTTCACCCCAGTTACCTTCTAAAATCAATACTCCGTACTGTGACCTGGTCATGATCAAATCAACCCAATCTGACTAAATGCTCAACTCAGGTGAAACTTGTATTTATAAGCAGCCTTAAGTGAAATCGGTTTTGGATGACCGAATGGGCGCTAGCTAGCTAGCTAGCTAGCGCATGTTCTGCATCATCTTTGCAGGTTCGATGAATTATGCTATGTTTTGTGTGTTCTCAAGTGAACAAAGTTCTCGTACTCTCTAGTCTAGGTAGTTAGGTTATAGTCTAACAAGATTCTTGTTAGCATTTCGGATTCTTCCTCTGATAGATAGCTATCTCTCCAATCATCGCCAATCCCGTCACCGATTAAACTCTGCACCGATAGCATTTCTTTGTTACATATTTCCTTCAAAACTTGTATGCCATATCCAATACATTCCATGATCCGTGGCTCATTTTCTTCAAGAAGCTTGCTAAGACCAATCCATGTGTCTTGGCCATAGTTTGCCGCTTCCCGAACATCTTTCGTGTATTCGAAGATTTCAGTGAATGCCTCTGGAAGAATCTCCGTTTGAACAAAGTCTGCCTTGATAAATCGTAGAACCTCTCTGTGAGGGATTCCTTTGAGTTGCTCTCTAGAATACTTCGGAAGCAAAAACAACAAGGCTTTGCTAAGATGGAACAATGAGTAGTAGTATCCTATAGCTGGCAAGAGTTTGTTTCCATTGTGATAGACGTTTCTTGCAGAAACCAAGAAAAACATTGAGGAGAGCAACCTCTTTGTGGAAATTCTCCAGCGTTTTTCCCACTCTTCAGGTTCCTCATTTCTTAGCCTGTTCAGCTCCGCAACGAATTCTTTTCCAAGATTAACCCGAAGATTTTTCTTCATTCGCAACAACCTCAACATGTTTCTGCACACAACTGGTATAAAACAAATGAAGTCGAAGTTTCCTGCATTGTGGACCCAAGCTCGGCGTGCGCATCATCACTCTCCGTGTGCGTGCGCGTGCGTGTGCGCGTGCGGGTAGGTATAGGTGTAGAGGAAGGAGTTGGCAGTGGCAGTGACTGAGAGTTGGAGTGATTGGTTAGGTGAGTCGTAGTGGTGGTCGTAGTGAGGTTGGTTGGATAAAACTTTACCCCCAACAGCAATGTTTCTTCACTAATCAGTGGCGAAAGGAGCGTTCACTCAAGAAGTGCGAATTACAGAAGCGAGCGTATCCCGCGGGACAAGTCTCTAGTCACACTATTTTGAAATCTCGCGCGCGCGCTTTGTGAATTCCTTTTTCGTCATCAACATACCAGTCACATGATTCTGTAGAAAGAATTGGTCGCTTGGGTTTGAAACGAGGAATTCCATGTTTATTCCCAATGAAGTCAAGTCCAGTTTTTGAGGGTGGCTGTCGTGAATAGTAACTACAGATGATAATAGGAAAACGGAATCCCTTCTCTTCGACAAGAGGAAGTATTCTTCTTGCAATCGTCTCTTCACTATCAATCATACCTTCATCGTATATGCACAAGGATTTTCCTTTTACAACTCTCCCATCCCTGCCTACTTGAGCGGAGTAGATGCCATATTTCAGCCTTGCACTTGACATAAGCTCCTTCTGTCTCCCATACAACGCATTTTGAACCAGTTTAACTCAGATATAAATGCTCTTAACTTATGTAGCTTGTCAAATCCGCACGCGCTAGCCAGGTTAGCTTGGAGCGTATTGCGTCACGCATGCGCGCGCGCTTCACTAAGGAGACGAGAGTTCGAGATCATTCTGGCTAAAGATCAAAGCAGCAATTCAAGTTTTCCATCTAATCCCTTACCTTAAACTCGGCCCACAATGGATAATGGTCAGAGATGCGATAAGACAATTGTTGCTTTGTGAGGTTTAGTGATTTCAGTGCTGTTTTGGTAAAGTCGAAATTGCCTCCTCGCGCAAACTTCAGCGACAGTGCTGGAGTATTGTCGCCTTCAGTGAACCACGCAATTTGATCATAGAATTTGCGAGTCTCTGGTTTGTTCGGATCACTAAAGATTGTCCTTGGAACTTTATGTAAATCCTCAGGGATGAACAGCCCAGTTGATGTGAAGGCATTATACAACCTATCCCCTTTTCGGTCTATGTTGAAGTCACCGAGTGCAATCAGGTTGTGATCCCAACCATTAATGTCTCTGGCCCAGTCAGCAAGCCACTCCGCAATTGCCTTAAGTTCAGGAACCCGTTCCTCAGCATCTTTGCCATAAATAACATGCAGCGTAACCAGAATGAAGGTTTTCCCTGCTGACCAGAAACTGACAGCATAAGGCGTGCGTGCAAATTGCTTGTTGAGGGCATCTGAACCGATTTTGTCTAGTTGTTCTTTTGGAACGACGAGCTCACACGCCAAGCCAGAAATTCGCACCTTACGAGTATCAAATACGAACGCCATACGCTCGCTATTGCCTGGTGCGCCTTTGGTCACATCCGTCAAAATCAGTCCCCAATCTGGTCCGAGCACTTTGAACATGTGGCGCAGGCATTTGAGGTTACTTCTCACCTCTTGAAGGGCAATCACATCGAAACGAGAGACAATCTCAGCAATACAGCGCAGAGCATGTAAGTCTCGTTTTGGAGAGTCATTCTCTTGACATTTCCAGCTCTCTGTAAGGTCACCAAACCCCCTTAAATTCCAAGTAGCGACAAGCAAGTTGCGATCAGGGATTTTGGCAGGAACATCTTTGTCAAGTGCGGTGCACAATAAGGCTAACTCTTCTCTAATCTCCTCAGGCGGCACATCAGTAATTGATGGAATTAAACTCACCCCGCCATAAAATAATAATTACTAGGCATAAAAAACATACGCAAGGTTATCGACCCTTATGGGTTAGGCTCTGCACAACGATACCACGCATGGTTAGCTAGAAAAAAGCTAAATAATCGTGGCTTCTACGCTAGAATGAGCTTCAGAAGGCCTGGCTCTTTTGGGTGAGACAAATCAGAGTATAATTGTTGTTGCGGATACGCACTTCGGGCTAAGAAAGAAAACCCAAGTTTGCGACCCTAACGCTTTTTCGGATTTTTTGAACTGGGTTAAATATCTAGAACGTGGAGGAAAAGAAAAACTAGATCTCGGAATTTGGGGTTCAGCTGAGAAGAGCCTGTCTCTTGAGCCTCCCGAGAAGATTATTCTTCTCGGCGATATTCTGGAACTCTGGGATGCCTCTGTCAAATCTATCGACGCGTCTACAAGGTATATAATACAACTATTATCCGATTTGAATTGTGAAAAAATATACGTTCTTGGAAATCATGATTATGACCTATTGAACATTGCAGGAGACTATCCTCTAGGCGCCTCAAAAATAAGCATTACTGAAAAGGAAGTCACAATTTCCAAAGGAACCGAAGAATACTTATTTCTACATGGTCAACAGTTTGATAAGCTTTTTGCACTGCCATCGTGGCAGTTCATGTCACCTATTCGCAACGCAGCATCGGCTTTCGGATCGTATACTTGGATTTTCGTGATGCTATTCGCCGCTGATCTGATTTTCGGAACAATCGGTGGATTCAAAGGGGTCGCAGACATAGTACTTTTTACGTTGTTGGGTGCAATCTCGATACCCTTTCTAATCATTGAGTTTGGGAGAAGCGTGTGGAACAAACTGAAGACCACAAAATACAAGCCTAGAGACGCCGAAAAAAATGTTGAAAATTGGTGGAACACTTTTCCAAAAAGAAAGGAGCAAAAAAGCCGAAATTGGAATATCGTTTATGGGCATACGCATATAATCGATTTCTGGAGAAAAGCTGATGGGAAAAACCCTTTAGCACTCTGGAACATTCCATCGTGGGTGAGAGACTCCACCAAGACAAGTAAAATCAACCTAGAACAAGTGTTCCGCCACGCTTTTCTCTATATTTACGAAGGCGGTTGCGAATTCGTTGGCTGGGATACCAAGAAGAAAAAGCCATTCCTGATTCCAAAGGACATCATTATAGAGAAGCGGGAGAGCGGAGATTTGACTAAACTTGAAATTTACGAGATAGAAGAAAGCTTGCGAGAGATCGGATGGTCGCAAGAATTAATCAACAAATGGATGCAATACAGCCCGATATAGTTACTCCACGTCTTTCGCAGCGCACTTCGGTCAGCTTCCGACAAAAAGGCGTGCTTTAAAAAAGTTTAGCTAAATGTGGTTTTGAATGAAATGTTCAAAACGTAAAGAGAACACGCTTAACCACCGTAGGCGAAAAGAAAATACGCTAGCGCGCGCCTAAAATGGTATTTATTCTTCTTTTGCCTGTTCACGCCCGATACGGGCTTGTTCTGCAGTCAAGTCTTGGCCGTGCTGAGGATGGAAAATCATGGATTCGGGCATCAAGCCGATCTGATCACCGCGGAGCCTTACACCGCGACCTTCAGCTTAACCCTCCACAGTTCGAAAAAGGCAGACACTGCAAGAAGACCGAAAGCCGACGCGAGGCCTATGTCTTTCCCCCATTGCTATTCATTTTGCTGCTTTAGAGCCTTGTGATTGTAACGAGCCTTAGCTCAAACCTCTTTTTAAGCGCGACCGCTAAGGCACTATTGTTCATTCCTTTCCTTCACCAAATTCTGAGCTTCGGTCACAAACCTCTCAAGTTCATCCAAATAGAGCTTGCACAGATATATTACGTCTGAGTTCAGGTCAAACCACTGAGGAAGTTCACCAAAAGAGTACTTGACTACTTTTGAGCTTTTTAAAGGCAATTCGCCAGACCAGACCTCCTTACCGTCTTCTGTCCTGCTGATTTGCACGGGAAGAGGATTCCCTATGATAAAGTCAATCCCCCATGTTTTTTCCACGGTAGCACAAGTTGTGGGTGAGTGTTCTTTTAAGACAACGTTTCGCATTCCTATGAAGAATCTCATGATTTTGTTGTTTTTCCAATCTTTGACTCTGTTATTATACCAATCCCCAAGTCTCCCATTATCGTGGGACTCTTTCTGAAAAACAAGCGTCACGCTTCTTGCAATTGCAAGGAAAGCAATAAGTGAATACGTGAATTTTTTCCTATCCTGAAAGTTAGCTTTCATCTCTTCATAATGATATTTGGCTGCTTCTAGGTAGACTTTAGACTGAGTATTACTCATGGCTTGTTCACGCGCTCACTCCGCCTTGCTCCATAGTAAATGCGCTTTTTGGAATATACGATTTCTCTTTTTGTGATCGTTAAGAAGTGATTTCGCGGGCGCTATTCAGTGCCTACGAGTTAGATAGTTGATATAGCTTCTAAGAAGTTCCTCTACTTCTTTGGGCGTTAGTTTAGAGAAGGCTTCATTAACATCACCCGCACGAAACTCTAGAATAGTGTCTCTGAGTTCTCCCTTCTTTCCTGCAATCAGATCCCATGAAGTGTCTGGCTCGTTGATTGGGCTATATGCTCTCGCCAAGTCGATGAATATCCTCTTTACGGGATTGATGTGAGGCTCGGCCAAGAGATCCAACAATCTCTTGCCCCCAATTTTGTTCTCACTGAGATATTTGAGAGCAGCAATTACTGCTAAAGGCTTCTCTCCTTTTATCCCATAATCTGCTTTCTTTGAGAGTTCAGAAATAAAGCCTACCACTATTGATTTATCGGAGGATGTCAAGCATTCTTTCCTCTCATCAAGTCAACGGCTTCTGATCAGTCAATTACCTTTGTTGGAGGACGCATATTATAAAGTTCTTCACTATCGCTTTGTCTAGGCGATTGTTGCTGCTACTTGTAAAAAGGTAAAAGAATTAGAAAACACTATAATTTGCATCAAACAGCTTGTAATAGTCAGCTTGCTATGGGTTTTGGGCGGTTGGGTTATGGGGCTGAATCGGTTTATGTCAAGAAAGGAGATCTTAATAGATGACGCCGGGTGGGGAGACCTTATCTTAGGTGTAGTAATCGGCGTCCTTAAACCTCCAGACCGCCGCTACATGGAACGCAGGATCCCAGTCTCATCCTTCCAGCCGCCAAACTTCGAGAATAAAAAGTATCTAGATGACGCAGTGAAGATTGCTGATGAGATCGTTGAGGTTATGCGGCCCGATGTGGAAACCTATGTTAAAGTCTGCTCAGGGTACGTTCTGTCCGGCATACGCAGACACCTGCGAGACCGAGGATTCGACGTGGAAAAAGTAGAAATCACAGGCGATTGCTTAGGTTGTGGTAGAAGGCGTTCCTTGCTTTCCTCACAGCATGTAAAACCGGACTTAGCGCCATGTAAGGCATTTTTCTTGGAGCCACAAGCTCCACTTTCGTTTCACGAAGATGCTGAAGAGCCCAACCCTCTGTGTAGCCGCGCGCGCTACGCCCAAGAGTCTGAAGGCGAATTTTCTTGGGTAGCTCGCGCCAGATTCAACCTGTCTTGGCCGCTATCAGTTCCTCCATTTTGAGAACCTTAATCAAAAGCAGGATTGTGTCTTTTTCCATAATGACATGCTTGAAGTATCTAGCTTCGTTCCGTGTTTCAAGAACGTGACGCCATACTTCGGGTTGGATATCGTTTGTCGACACGATGCAAATGGTGTCAGACTCGGAGGCATGAGCTAGTGCGACTGCGAAATCAGTGAATGTAAACTTGGAACTAAGATATCTCTTGGCCTCTCCGATTTTGTCTGGTTTAAGAGCTTGCTGCAAATATTCGAGCAGATTTATTACAGCAAAATCAGGATTTGCCGGTCCACCGATCGATATAACTTTGGAGTTGATGATTGTATCTTTTCGGGCAGAAAGAAGGTTCAAGTATCTTCCTATTAGAGCAGCTTTGTTACGGAGTTCATTCAGGAACTGATCAATAAACTCTCTTTCGAATAGTGTCGGACTCATAGAAGAAATGAACGTATCAAATCTCCGACTCAGCTCAACTGCGACATTATTATCAAAGGAAGCAGCTATCTGATCGATTGCGTCAAAAAGTCTGGCTGTCCGCTCAAAGACATCTTCGATCTTGATGAAATGAAGTCTATTGTAGTAATTGATTATGCCCTTATCTTTTTCCCAGTCAAGAAGTAGGCAGAGCCAGCATGAATCCGTTTGTTCGTTTATGTATTGATTATACGACGAAATCTCTGAGATGAAGACTGGAATATCTTTCCCTTTGTGAGAACAAATCCAGCATCTCTGCTTCTTATCGAAAAGGCAATTTGACTTACCAAGGGCTAGGACGAGTTCATTACCGCAAATCTGAAGGATTTTTTTGTGATTGACCATATTGACCGTGTAGCACCATGTAGCATTTTCTGAAAGCCGGATAGTTTTCCCACAACCAGAACAGGTCGATATGCCCTCACGCGAGAAGGTTCCATCAACTATGTTGGGAGTATTGCATTTTTTGCAGTGCTGCCATCTGTCTTGTTTGAGTCCAAGAATTCCTATCGACTCTAGTCTTCTAAGCTCCTTTACTCTTTCTGTCTCGGTTGACCAAACACGATAACCTTTCCGAATGGAGACGCTCATATTTCACCGTCAACCGATCTGTTCTGTCAGGAACTGAGATAACCTGTCTTTGTCTGAATCTCGAAGATTTCTGTTGTCTGAGAGTAACTCAATTTCATCACCTTCAAGTCTACTCTTTAACGTGTAAGCTCTCCCTTCAAGCTGAATCCTCAAACTTAAGATATCCGCAGAACGTGTTACGAGAAACAGCCCATGGTTTTCTTCTAGGTCCTCCACAGCAGGCACCACACTCTCTGAACACTGCAGTTCCATTATGGGAGAATTGGCCAGCGGCACATTTCTGACCTTTATAGAGAGGAGCGTAACATCCTTGATTTCACTCGATACGAGCCGTCTAACAAACTCATCAACCATCGCTATCTTGTAGCTATTAATGACTTCGTGGTATACCACATCTTGTCTAGTCAATTTGTGTATTATGAATTCAGCAACTTTCAAAGTACGCTTGAGTTCTCTCGGAGAGCATATCTCCAGCGCGTTCCCCCCCTTTTTGAAGATGAAGACCTTTTCATCGCCAGTTTTGCGGAATTCATTCCTTTCTACGAGCTTTAGCTTTGACCGCGCATTCTTCTCTCGTCTGAATACAATTCTTCCATTGTCACCAACAGTATCAAACCACCATAATTTGACTGGTCTTCGTAGTTTGGCACGGCGCCTTTTCTCGAATTCTTGCAATACTGCATCCATTTTAGCATAGTCAATGTCCTTCAGAGGTAGCGGCTTCGTTATCTCAGGCTCGCATACGAATTTTCTTAATGTCACGCACTGCAAAAGGAACTCCTAATGAATTTGTCGAAGAGCCTGAGGATCGGCCTTTAGTAGTGGAAGTAGCAATGCAGTTGAATCTACTGTCCTGTCAGTAATTCTTCGAGCCAAGCTGCCTTTTAATTTTGTTGAAGCGATTTCATAGATGATATCAGGAGTAATCCTCTTGTCTGCGAAAGTTGCAAGCGCGTAAAGGTCTCTAAACTCGCCTTTTGAATGGAGATACAAAGAGGACAACCTTTCGAGGAACGAGTCCCCTTCGAAAGTGTAAATATCCTTTACGAACGGGAAAAAGTCCTCAGAGAGATTTTCAAGCTTGTTAACTAGTTTCTGACAGATTTTCTCCCCTAGTTCGGCTTCTTTGTCAACTATGTCATCGATGGAGACGCCAAGTGGTTCCCAGAATGGTTTGCCAAGTGGCATGCATTATACATCTGGCAGGTGGTAAATATATGTTTGAGGTGCGCGCTTCACCTATACGCTTCGATTGTACTTCCCATAGATATTTAACATTGACGCGCGCGTATGTCGGTTGTTGCCAGCGTCTAGAAGGCGGTGGCTAGGTCTTGACGGCCAGCTTCACAAGCTGCAGCTACTATGATAGCGCACGCTAAAATGGAGGATAGTTCTATCTCAGAAAAATGTTAAATCTTGGTGATTATGTGCCTACAGTTTGCGTGCAAGGGAACTGTTGGATGCGAAGGAAATCTCAAACCGTAATTCTCGTAAATATTGTCCTGAATTGTTTTTATAGGAAATTTCTGACCTGAAATAACTCGCTTGCATTCCAAACTCTCGTCGAACTTCGTGTGGGGAATACAGCATTCGGTTTCGCCAATTGAGAGCAGATAATCGCCAAAGCCCAGAGTGAAAATTTTGGAGATTTCCGACCTAACTGCTCGTTCTTGCCATCGGCTTACTCTTTTATAGGTTATGGGTGGTGTTATTTCTTTGCCTGCTCGAATGACTGCTTCTTCTAAGGTTATCTTCCTATTAAAGAAATCACGCAATATTTCTCTAAACTTTTCGATGCAATTAGGCGATAGACAGCCTACTCTAGAGAACTGCTCATTATCTAACCGTTTCAATATGAAAGGAAGGTTCTTGTTATCAACAAGTGAAGGAATATCAAAGAAACTGTTTGCAATCATTCTAATCCCCTTAGCGTTATTTATCTGAGATGCCTTTAAAGTTAATTGCTTGAAAAAACTACACAGAAAATGGTTCTTTGTAGTAGTTTTTACTGGGTGATAATAGTTCTTGACTAGAACAAGGGAAAACACGTACAGAAGAAACAAGTTATCTTGGTCCGAGGATTAACGGAGCTAGTCCGAGGTCAACACAAAAGGCTTTCAGAACAGTGAGAGTAGCGCATGCTCAGCTCGAAAGTCGCAAAAGCACCGCGGTTCTGCTTGATGCAGAGCCAAACTAGAAATGGAGCATCTGCACAACGTCTATTGTGGATTAGATGCCAAAACTCTTTTTTTATGGCGGCGTCAACGAGATCGGCGGCAACAAGATACTTGTGCAGGATAGAAAGACGAACGTATTGTTTGATTTTGGTCAGTCCTTCAATTTCGGCGCAGAATACTTCACAGGGTGGCTTTCCCCGCGTGCAATAAACGGTGTGGGAGACCACTTCGAATTTGGTTTGCTGCCAAAGATTCGAGGACTCTATGCCAAGGAGAAACTTGCTTCCACTGATCTTCCATACTCCGAACCAGAGATTGACGCCATCTTTCTGACGCATGCTCACTTCGACCATGTGACTCACATTTGCTTCACCGACCCTCAGATTCCGGTGTACCTTGGTGTTGGCGCCAAGCTGTTTCTTGAGTCGATGGAAGAGACAAGCAACTTCTGCGATTATGGAAACCACGATTACAGGACTTTTCGGACAGGAAAGAAGATCAAAGTGGGCGACATTGAAGTGGAACCGGTCCACGTGGATCACTCGATTCCAGCAGCTTACGGCTTCTTAATACACACTTCTGAAGGAACCGTTGCTTATACTGGCGACCTGAGGATGCATGGTGCGAGAAAGGATTTGACTGACGATTTTGTGCAAAGGGCAAAGGAATCCGAGCCCACGGCTCTAATCTGCGAAGGCACAAGAATGACCTTGAAAGAAAAACGGAAGAACTATTCAGAGGCGCAGGTACAGCATCTAGGCAACGAGATTGTCTCCTCCACGGACAAGATTGTGTTCATAACGCATTACAGCCGGGATATGGACAGGTTCAGAAGTTTCCACAACGTCGCCAAACAGAACGGGAGGAAAATAGTCATTTCTCCGAAGACAGCGTGTTTGCTGAGCAAACTTATCGATGACGAACGTCTTGATCTCCCCGATCCTTCGAAGGATGATGATATACTCGTGTACTACAGGCGCAAGAGGTCTGGAGCTTTCGACGACGCCGACTACTTCGTATGGGAGAGAGAATTCATGGACAAGATGGTGACATACGAGTTTGTTCACAACAACCAGAGCAAGCTTATCATGGACCTTGACTTCTACCAGTTTGCAGAGCTGATAGACATAAAGCCAGAGCGAGGCAGTTGCTTCATACACAGCATGAGCGAACCCTTCAGCGAAGAGGACATTGAAGACGAGGTCCTGCACAACTGGCTTGACCATTTTGGGATACAATTCCACCAACTGCACGCGTCTGGGCATCTGAACAAAGAGCAGATAGGAAGTCTCATTAGTGAAATAGAACCCAAGAAAATCTATCCCGTGCACACAGAAAATGCACGTTTGTTCAAGAACATAAGCAGCAGGGTTCAGCTCATCAAACGCGGAAAAGAATACAAAATCGCGCCTGCATAGCTCAATGAACTCTCTCATTTCTAGCCTGAAAAAAGAAAAATAGTTTCTAAAGTTCTCTTTGACTCATGAAGTGGAGGCGTGCGCAAGACTCCCTAAACTGTTCTGAAGTCCTTTTTTCCATGAATTCTTCCATTTTCGTCGACAAGCCAATCATATGATTTAGAAAATCTTAGAGGTTCTCTTGGTCTGAAACGAACTCCACGTTTGTCAACAATTGAATCTAGACTAGTTCTTGAAGCAGGATATTTTGACCAATAACTGTAAATTACGATTGGGAGTTTGATGCCTTTTTTTGCAGCAAGCGGAACTATCTTCTCTTTTATTATGCTCTCATCAACTTCCCCTTCACCTCTGATGGGCAGAGATTTTCCCTTTTCCACTTGCCCGTCTGCATAGACTTTAGCTGTGCAAACGCCATACTTTTTTCTGGCACCAGACATAAATTGACTCATCTTTGGATATTTACTTTCTAACTATCCCAGTAAATAAAGCACTTCAACTGCGTCGTCTAGTCAAGGATTTGAACCTGAAGCGGTTTAGGCCTCTACCTCCCCAAACCCAAATGGGTTCAAGACCTGACACTTGTACAGTGCTAAGAGCTGGTTTTTTCCCAGGTCTTTGGTTTTGCAAGCAGATGCAGGTCGGTGGGGATCAGGACCCAAATGGGTCAAGCCCATCTGCTCTCTCTGCTGAAAAAGCGCGCGGGCTATTGGAACTATTTGGCATTAATCCTTTCTGCACTCAGTGTTTTTGCCATCGTGTTAAACCGAGGGCTTGCTTCAGCAATCTTCCAGTGTTCTTCCCATACCGAGCACAGCCAATTCATCCAAGATCAGGTTTTCTTTAGTTCCATCTATGTGCCATACAGAATACTGGTACTCTCTATTCTCTCCTGTTTTGTTACTACTCCTTCTTTATCGGCAATGGCTACTTCAATATACCTTTTATGAACATCCAACGCGACGAACATACGCATGCTATCGTCTGGTTCACTAATGTTCCTCTTGTTCACATCTAACTAACAACACACTGGCGCGCTACATTCAGGCCCAAATAGTCCTTTACAAAGGCTCAGCCCTTTAAACAGCGTGTCACGGAACCGCGCGTGCTAAACGAACCGTTTCTTACCTGAAAAACGATAGTATTCAGATATTGTTTCGAATATCATATTTTTCTCTGTATTAGCTTAAGCCCTGCGAGCACTATTATTCATCTATGCGAAGATTTCTGATCTTTAAATGAGACATCCATTTTCCTGCGGTGAGAATACCTACTGTGGACGCACATTTAGTAACAATATTGCTGTATGGTAGCATCTGTGGAATTACTGTGATTGAAACGACGACAAACATGAATGCAATGCCCAGAGCGAAACTTTCTCTTCCGACAATCGATTCAGCGACGTCCCGAAACATTCCAAAAACACCTTGGACCGCTCCTAAAAGTGTCAGACCGAAATCTACTATCCAAGCAAAGTTGTATATCGGACAGAAATACGCTCCTAACTGTTCACGGAGTAGCTGAATTATAATAGGCAGAAAAAACACAAAAACAAAAAGTGCTGCAACAAAGATCGCTGCGCTTAGCTTTCTCTTGATGAGCTGAGAAATCATCAGGTCAAGGCCAGACGTGTATTTGATCATTAAAATGCATATCAGAAGCATAATCAAGTTGAAGAACGTGACTACTTCGCCAATCGACGGAATCACACCTAATGCAGAAAAAGGGATCTGAAAGGCATAGAGGCTAACGAGGGTAGCTAGTAATTTGTTTAGCATATTGCTCGACGTAACATCAGCGAATTCTGACATTGCTGAATAACTACACAGAAAGAAGCTTGTTCCAAGCAATAGTCTTCCTATGAACAGGATTTCTGGTAAACTGAGGAACTCACTAATCAATTCCATGTTTAGCCCGAATCACCTACGTGGATAAGACATCTAATGCCGTTTTCCAGTTTATACTTTCTGAACAAGATGGAAAACTAGAGGTTACTGGCAAATCTAAAGCGCAATGTTTTTGTGTTTGAAACGCTCACGCAAACAGCTGTCCCGCGCGTATCAATCAAGGAGGGCTAGTAAGCAACTAACTTGCACTTCTAAGACGGGCACGCGTTCTTCTAATAAGCGTGAATAGCGTGACAAGAAAGCCTGCTATTGAAAAGGTCGCCACCAATATCATGCTCGGTATAACTATAACATAGGGCATGAATTGTGGAAAATGGTACGCCGCATACCCAGCTATGAAGCCCATGGATAAGCCGACGATATAGCTGAAGAGTGTGCAAAACTGTCGTTTCCCGACAAGGCGTATCAGAGAGGGTAGTGGCAAATAGAAAAACGTTAGTCCAGAAAAGGTGGCCCAGACAAGATTCAGAAGATCCCAGCGTCTGTGAACAATGATTTGATACGTTTGACTGCCTGAATTGTAGGTGTCTTTTGACGCACTTATGTTCACTTCAACTTTCTGGCTAATTATGTTAAGGGCGTTTACTAGTCCTGTAGTGTTTATAACCTTTTCATAAACTCCATCTCCACCATCTGCGTAAGCAATAGTCATCCCATCAAACGTCAAAAAGACCTGTGCGCCATTTACTCGATTCCCTTCTTGATCAGTTACTAGTACTTTCGTTTCCAGAAGATCTCCTTCAGTGACACTTTGGTCTGAGAACATAGCATCAACTTGCAACTTTCTGATCACAACATTAATCTCAGAGAATTGGAAATTCCCCGCCCTGTCAATGGCCTTGACGCAAATCGTGTGGCTTCCTCCTGACAGCAAGCATGTATCAAGCTGAGAGACCCATATGCCATTTACGAACGTCATGTTCCCGTTCGCTGTATTGTCGATAATGGTCTCAACCCTGCCAATCCCGCTCAAATAGTCATCTGCTGATGCTTTGAGAGTGACCACACCCCAAATACTGTCCGCAGAATGAGGATAAATCAAAGAGACATTTGGGTTTGAAAAATCGACGGTTATCCTAACTCTACTTTCATTGTAATGCCCTGCTTGATCGTGAGCGATTACACTCATAACGTGTTCTCCTTCATCTAGGTTGCCAAAATCCCATGAGGTCAAACTCGTATTGCCCTTATCTATTCCATCTAAACAGACAGTGTAGTGGTCTATTCCCAACTCATCTGTTCCATTCCAACTCATAATAACGCTCGCGTTCGCAAAGTATGAGTAGTTTGGGGGTTTCTCAATAAATATTCTAGGCGGAGTAATATCAATCCTAAAGGAGACGCGTCTCTCTGATTCTTGATTGCCCATTCTGTCTACACTGTAATAACACACAACGTGACTACCATCACCTGAGACCTCGAAAGGTGTCTCGTATTGTGTCTGGTTCTCTGAATCAAGTCTAAAGAAAATGGAAGAAACACCTGAAAGTGAATCTTCGGCAGATAACGTGACCAAGACATCTGATGTATACAAATCATTCCCTAATTTGACTCCGTTAAGCAGGACAGAGGTGTAAGGCGCCGTGGCATCACGAACTTGCAGCACTATTCTTGACAAGTCATACACAACAAAGTCTTCCGTATACAAGTCGTCGAGATCAGTGAAATATAAACCGATAAAGAGATGGTTTTGGCCAGTTCGGATGAACTCCTTTGACACAGTCCAGTTTATCCATTCGTCCCTCTCTGCTCCAGACCCCCACCAATCATACGCGAAAGTCCAATCTTTTTCTAGTACATATCCATTCAGCTGAAGGTTATCTAGAATTGCTTTCGAGTACCCTGTGGTTTTGGCATACATGTGTAAGCATAGAACAACAGACGTAACATCGCATTGATTCGCAGAAATGTTGAAATATAGATTTGCTTCCCATCCACCTTCCCAAATACCAAATCCTGTTCCTCCAGGCCACCCATTCATATCCTTAAGTTGAATGCCTAGTTCTATTTCCTGAGCCTTCGCAAACTGGTTGAACATAATCGCTGAGAATCCAGCCGACAAGGCCAATGCAAGGATTGTTGCCTTCCATGCGGCTCTGTAAATCACTTATTTCCCAGGGTGTATTTCGCATTGGGCCTTTATTTTCTTATCGCGACAACGGTATTTCGACATTTGAAGAGTCTATATTCCAGTTGTCAACCTTCCTCTGCAAGTGTCCGAGATCCGAGATACTCAAACAGTTCTGACTGATTGACCGGATCATGTTCTGTGCAGGCTCTATGAGTTCCTGAGGTCAGATCCGTTTTCCTAGTGTCTTGACAGCGGGACTGATGGATAGCGCGCGCTTGAAACTCCTTAAAACCTTCAGATGCACCCCTCTACAAGATTGACAGTGCGTTACGTTCTCATCCTCGGTCATTGTGAAACGGGGCTCATTCTTGATGCAGACTTATTGGAAGACTGGCCCTGGGTGAATGCTTCATCTATGACGTTCCTGAAAGGGGAAACAGAAGTTTGTTCTCAGAAGGGGGAATTCCTTAAGAGTTGATTTCGAGTATTGATTATTCAACAAGCGATGGTGGATAAGAACGTCTAACAAGAGTCCATTTCGACATGTTGGAGCCAAGGCTTTCCAGTCCGGCGATATAGAATCACTTTTCAAAGACCTTAGAAACAGGTCTCCCAACATTCGAGACCTTTATGCTGCTCAAGCTGACGTATTACGAGACTACTACAGTAACCATCTAAATTCAAAAGACGTCAGCATCGAACTTCCTACTGGATCTGGAAAAACACTCGTGGGGCTGCTTATCGCTGAATATCGGCGCAAGACCCTAGGGGAAAGAGTCCTTTACCTCTGTCCTACCAAGCAACTGGCGTATCAGGTTGGGAATCAGTCGAAGGATTATGCAATCCCTACAAGAGTACTAGTTGGTTCGAAAAAAGACTATGATCAACAAGACGTTTATTTGTACCGTTCAGCGCAGATAATCGCAATTTCAACCTATAGTGGCCTTTTTAATATAAATCCAGAACTTGACGACTCTCAAGCAATTGTCTTAGATGATTCGCACGGTGGTGAGAGCTATATTTCTTCTTTATGGTCGATTACTGTTAGCAGGGACGAAAATCTCGAGATCTATACAAAGATTCTTAACCTCTTCGAAAAGGATTTGCCGTCATACTTCGTTTCACTCTTAAATAGCCCGTTTGGAATAAGGACTGCACCAAAACCCGAGAAAATACCCTTCGGTGCTTTCTACAAAAAACTTGAAAGACTAAGAGAAATCTTCGATGCCTGGCTGCAGAACCCGGAAATTTCTAGTCTCTATTTCTCTTGGCAGTTGGTTCGTAGTGGACTGCAGGCTTGTAATGCTTACGTCTCATCGGACCAGATACTGATCCGCCCATATATTGCACCTACACTAACACACAGGCCCTTTGCCGATGCCAATCAGCGCGTTTATATGTCCGCAACATTAGGCAGTGGTGGTGAGCTCGAAAGGATAACCGGGATTGGGAGCATAAAACGTATCCCAACTCCGAAGACCTACCTTAAGCGCGGAGTAGGCAGAAGACTGTTTCTTTTTCCAGATCTAGTAGATGACTCCTCCGGATACGAACTCTGGCTTATTAAGACAATTGGCAATGCTGATAGGGCTCTGGCACTGTGTCCGGCAGGAGGCAGTGTGCAGACTCTGGAAAGAACATTAAGTCAAAGTTCGACTCCCGTGAAGATCCTGAAGGCTTTGGATATCGAAAATTCGATCAAACCCTTCTCGAATGCAAAACACGCTCTTTTGGCCCTTGCGAACCGATATGACGGTATTGATATACCAAGCAAGGATTGCCGCCTCCTTATGATCTACGGACTGCCTACGGGGACTAATCTTCAAGAAACATTTTTGGAGGATAAGCTTGGTCTTGACGTGTTGCTGCGGGAAAGAGTAAAAACCAGAATATCGCAGGCAGCGGGTCGATGCACACGAAGCGACACGGACTACGCTGCGGTTATCATGGTAGGGAAGCGACTACTCAACTTTTGCATGAAGCGCGAAAATCAATGGTTATTCAATAGTGAATTGCGTGCAGAGATTCAGTTTTCGTTAAGCCAAGGTACAACAAATCTGGCAAAGCTTAATGATATGTTGAACGCATTCTTCAAGAAGGATGAGAATTGGACTGCGGCAGAGCAAGACATCGCTTCATTAAGAGATATGGAAGGTCATAGTGATACAAAAATCGCAGATATTTTAGCGAATGTCGTCGCAGATGAAGTGAGCTTTTCTTATTGTCTTTGGGCAGGCAACTACGTTGAAGCTGTGGAACACGGAAATGCAATAACAGATCGACTGACTGATTCAAGACTTTCATCTTATAGAGCATTGTGGTTCTACTTCACTGCTTACGCTGCATACGCAGCTTCAAAAGATAACAACAAATATGTTAAGGTCGCTGAGAAACTAATGAGCCGTGCTATTCACACCTGCAAAACAGTTTCTTGGTTCGCGAGCGCCCTAAGATCGATGTTACCTTCAGACAAGCTTCGATCTGTCACGAACGAGCTTGAAACGATTGCCACCGAGGGGATAGCTGACGTGCTTCAAGATATGGGATCAGGCGGACCTGGGTTTGCGAAAAAGACGGATGAAGTCGAAAAGTTACTTAAGCAAAAAGATCATGCTAAATTCGATCGAGGAATGTTGGAACTGGGTCACCTTTTAGGATTCACCTCATGGAAGCCGGATTTACCAGCAGCTCCTGATTGCATATGGCAGCTTAGTAACGAGATCGCATACCTGCTGGAGGGAAAGTCAGAGGCTCTTCCCGACGGCCAAATCTCTGTTGACGACTGTAGGCAAGCAAGCGGACACTTGAAATGGGCAGGTGCAGAACCAAGACTCAAAGATTGCAGGTCTACTTTCAGCATATTGGTTACGCCCAGAACCGTAGTCGATAGGATTGCTGTACCTCACGCGGAGGGAATTTTCCTAGTGACACCCACAGAGATGGTGAAGCTGTTCGAACAGACAAGGGTAATGCTTTCTAGCGTAAGAAGCACCATGACCGGTGAATTGGATGAGGAATTCAAGGAAAGGATAGTATCAGAACTTGTCAGTTCCGACCTCACACCAAGTTCCATTCAAACGCTACTGCTATCGAAACCTGCAACTCCTAAGTAGCATAGAAATCGCACAAAATCTTAATTCGGTGACGTTCCATCGTTCATCCGCCCGCACTTTAACGAAAAGAACAAATGCAAGATTTACGAGGTCAGACCAGCAACTTGCAGGCTTCAACCGTTTACCGTTAATGATTGGGATTAACGAAAAAAACACGATAGAAATTGACTTACCAGGCGCGTGAACAGCGCACAGCGCGCATTGATTTATGAATACAAACAAGGCAGATAGTGTTGAGTTATTTGTGATGAACTTGGTCCTGTTTCTATCGCATATTGCTCCTGAAAAAGAGGAAAATCTTTTGAGCAGGTTGAGGCAAACTCGAAAGAGAAGAAAATTGAAAGTGTTGTTGGATACTAATATTGTAGTACACCGTGAGACAAAAGATCCGACCAAAGAGGAAATCGGGAAGCTATTCTGGTGGATCGACAGACTAGGATACGAGAAATGTGTGCATCAAGTCACTATCGATGAAATATCTCTACATCAAAATCCAGCAACAAGAAAGGCGTTTCTTACAAAAATAGAAAGTTATAATCTACTGCAAACTCAAGCCCCACTCAATGATAAAGTTCTGGCTATTTCAAAGAAATATGACTCGGCAGAAAACGACAAGAATGATACGATTCTACTAAATGAGGTGTTTTCCGATCGAGCGGACTTTCTGATAACTGAAGATATGAAAATCCATAAGAAAGCTCTTGAACTAGGGCTCGACACAAGAATATTCTCGATCGACTCATTTCTAGAAAAGGTTACCGCAGAGAATCCCAGTCTAGTGGATTACAAAGTACCTTCAATAAAGAAAGAGTATTTCGGCAATATCAACATAAAGAACGAGTTTTTTGATTCTTTTAGAGAGGACTATGTTGACTTTGACAAATGGTTCAATAGAAAAGCCGAAGAAATAGCCTACGTATGCTCATCAGAGGGCAAACTAATCGCTTTCCTCTATTTGAAGACGGAAAATGAATCTGAAAATTATTCAGACATAAGTCCGATATTTGCCAAAAAGAAACGGCTCAAGATCGGCACATTCAAGGTCAAATTAAATGGATCGAAACTTGGAGAGAGATTTCTAAAAATAGTCTTTGACAATGCATTGCATTTCTCGGTCGATGAGATATACGTTACATTGTTTACCAAACGTATTGAACACATGCGCTTAATCCATCTACTTACAGACTACGGTTTTTCATATCACGGAACAAAACAATCACCTTCTGGCAAAGAGCGAGTTTTCACTCATGATTTCTCTCGGAGAGCATCATTAGACTCTCCCAAAACGACATATCCTTTTATGTCAAATAACGCCCGCAAATTCCTCGTTCCTATATATCCTGAGTATCATACAAGCCTTTTTCCTGACTCGATTCTTAGGACAGAGTCACCTATGGATTTTGTCGAAAACGAACCTTTCAGAAATGCAATATCAAAAGTCTATGTCTCAAGATCTCTTAGGCGAGATCTGAGAATCGGTGACATCATTGCATTCTACAGAACTGGTGGTTACTATGAATCTGTGGTTACAACACTCGGTATTGTTGATGGAATCCATACTTCGATCCCTGACCGTCAGCATTTCGTTGATCTATGCCGAAAGCGGAGTGTCTTCTCGGACTCTGAACTTAAAGAGCAATGGGATCATTCACCTAATAACCGACCTTTTGTTGTGAATTTCCTCTATTCGTATTCTTTTCCAAAAAGAATAAACCTGAAAAGGCTTATCGAATTGGGCATCATTCGCGACATAGATTCGGTACCGCGAGGATTCGAGAGAATGCCTGATGATTCATTCGCTAAGATAATCAAGGAGACGCATAGCGATGCAAGTATTATTGTCGGTTAAACCTGAATATTCCAAGAGGATTTTCTCAGGAGAGAAAAAATACGAATTTAGAAAACAAAAACCGAAATTTTCGATTAGCACAGTTATTGTCTATGAAAGCAGTCCAACGAGAAGTATTGTTGGCTGTTTCAGTGTAAAGAGGATACATTCTGACTCGCCTGATAGAATTTGGCAGAAATGTAGAGAGTCGAGCGGTATCGAGGAGAGTCGCTATCTGAACTACTGTAACGGCACAAAGCTAATTCATGCAATCGAAATTGACGAGGTTTTCAAGTTTGAAAATCCTATATGTCCCTCAGAGGTGATTCCAGATTTCAAACCGCCACAGAATTTTTCCTACCTCAAGAGTTCTCTAATATTTGAAAAACTTCAAAGTAGTCAGAATTGTATCGTTAGACCCAGATGCCTCTATCGAAGATTTGACAGCGAGTAGCGCCCGCTAATGGTCTTTGCATTGGTTTTGGTAACTCGGAATATCTCGCGCGCGCTGAAGAGGATTTTGCGAGACTCACAACTAACATCTTGGGTGTTGGATTGCGGAAAGGTGTATTTATTGACTTGACAACCGATATCCCTGAACCGTCACGCAAGATAATTCAGATTGGAGGCCGCAAGACTAGTGCGGAAATCGTCAGAAAGAATATTGAGAATGTCTACGTTGAACATAATGCCAAAGAAAAGGCAAAAGAAAACGCTGTAACCCGATACAAAAAGGAAACTGGAACGACTTCAATAACGTCCTTCATGGGTCCTGATAATCGCAACAATCAGCCTGCGCCTTGAGGTTGTGCAGACTAGATGGCTAGCGCTGACGTGTTCATCATCGAGTCTCTACAATTCCCTGATTAGAAAGAACAGATTTTTGAAGGCAAATTCTTAACCCGCCCGTGCAAGTCGCGCTTGGCAGGACTCCGAGCATTAGAACATCTGCGGTGAATTTCAACAGTGCCCGTAATCTTGTCCAGGTTTTTTGGGACACTTCGGTTTGGCTTCTTCTTGCCTTTTTCGTAGAGGATCCATTTACCTGTTTGGTCAGGCAGCCTCTCTATCGTCTTCCTGAAAGCTGCAATAGGCGACCAACGTTCGACCAGCAGATAATAGTAGAACAGAGTGCTGAAAATGGCTGAATTAATCCATGGCACTTTATGTAATGGTGCGACAAAATATCTGCATCCAGTCTTCCAGAAGGCGTTAGCTAGGTCTTGGCGGCCAGCCTCGCAGGCCGCGGCTACTATGATATACGGCGCATTGCCATTCTTAGGCCACAATCTTGTTGTTCCCGTCTTGTCTTTCCTGTAGATGTCTGAAGGTTTTAATTCCAGCCATATTCCTGCTTGTATTCCGTTTCTGTTGGCTTCCCTTTTTCATCATGAGCACTGCCGTGAGCTGAGACGTGAATGTATCGCTCCTTTGCGTCTCTGAGGGTTTGAAGAAACTTCTCTTTGGCTTTCACGGACTTAGGAGCCGATGCTATCGCTCCATTCCAATTGTACATTCGCAGTAGTTCATGCAGAAAATTGCTTTCAGATTTGTGCTCTCTAGACGGAGAAGTGGTATCAACAATTAGAACTCGGTTTTTTGTCTTGTTCAGCTCTGAAATCCATCCGGCGACTTTCCGTTCATATATATGAGTAACGTGGGAAACCCATACAGCAGGAGTGAGGCCCGCCTCAGCGGATTCCTGAGGAACCCCCATTAGCAGGTTCTCTTCAATGAGCTTCTTCTGGTCTTCAGTTAGGGGCGTGTTACGTCCATATTTCTTGACCGTCAATTCTTGAAGCTGTCTAGCAACTTGTGTTCTAAGTATTCCTGTTTTGCTTTCAATCCATAAAGAATCTTTCATATCCAAAGGTTTTTCGAGCGGAGCTCTCAACCACAGCTTCTCAATCTTCTTCTTCTCTTTCTCAGTAAGGTCTTTCTTCTCAGGCATCCCTGTCTTCCCCGCGTTGACGTTATGACGTTATGACGTCGTGTCGTATAAAACATTTAGGGCTATGTCATCAAAATGCCTGCAAAGGGCTATCGTGCATGAGAAAAAGAAGAACAACTATATACGTTGACGAAGACGTTTGGGACAAATTCATGAAATACTTAGTTGAAAAGTACGGCAAGACCCATGGCGGCGTCATTTCCAAAGAAATTGAAAAGGCGATTCGACTTCTCACGAAAAGGTAGTAGTAATGTTGACATTCAGAGACACTGTCTATCCACATTTCTTGGTCGCATCAGTGCGAAATCACATGTACACCCAGAAAAGAATCAGAGCCTAGAGTGGAAAACTATGCGTCTACTATTTTGGTTCGTCTGCAGTTCGCAATCGCTCTAGAGCATATTCAATTGCGTGGGTTCTGTTAGCAAATCGTTTCGTTTTAATCTGCGAGTCGATCCACTTCAGTAGTTGCTCATCTAATGCGATGCTTGTCTTGATTTTTCTACCCACACTACCGCCAAGTACCCCATATTACCAAAACGCATATATATCTAATTACCTCAATAGGGTATATTGGGGTATAAAAGATGACTGAATACGTCAACAACGAACTAAAAATATGCCCGTTGTGCGGGAATAATCTGGAAAACCTCGTAGTGGGCAGGGAGAATCTTGCGTTTCTCTTGGAAAAGACCCAA
Source organism: Bathyarchaeia archaeon (assembly GCA_041500785.1). Classification (GTDB taxonomy): domain Archaea; phylum Thermoproteota; class Bathyarchaeia; order Bathyarchaeales; family Bathycorpusculaceae; genus JBGQMW01. The sequence goes on along the minus strand of JBGQMW010000008.1, from coordinate 43,927 downwards.
GAAGGAAAACTCGATGATGCAATTTCCCTTGCCAGGGTTGTCTGGAAGAATATGCCCCAATTGAGATATGCTATGGACTCGGAGTTAATCAAGGAGCTTTCACGAACTACTCTTGAGAATGTCCAGGATAGAGTCAACCGTGTCCTGGAGCCAATGAAAACTTTTATCGAAGCTTTTCCGAAACTACTTGAGAGACTGCCAGAGAGTTTAAGGCAAGACATCAACGAGCGTCTTGATGAAAATCGTGTCGCACTGGAAAATGAGTTTAGAGCCCTGAGAGACCTTGCGCCAAAATCTGACGAAGTGACGAAAACAATCCAAGCTGTTCTTAGTCAAATAGAAGACATAAACAAAAAGAAAACTGAAGAGATGGAGCAGGTTCTTTCAGAACGATTTAGAGAAACGCTTGAGAGAATGGGCTTCCCAGAGCCTGAACAATTAAAGCTATTGACACAGCTAATACCTGCAACTCTGCCTCTGCTTGAAGAATTGTTGCGATTCCAAAAAGTCCCTTCAGAGAAGGGCCGACAAGGCGAGGTTGAGCTCATTCAACTATTGGAGGAGTATTATCCAGAAGATGACTGTCAGCCTCTAGGAAAATCTGGCGACACAGACGCTTTGGCGATTCCTCGGTTTAACGGAACCAGTCTGGGTCAAAAAGTCCTGATTGAATCCAAAAAGAACAGTAGCGGTTGGAAGCGTTCATTTATCGAAGAGGTAAGAAATCACATGAAGTTGAGGGGAGAACGTTTTGCTATACTAGCAGTTGACGTTATGCCAAGACACTCGAATGGTTTCTTCTTTGAACAGTGCTCAGAAGGTGTAATCTTGGTAACAGATCGGAGTTATTTCCACGTCTCTTATGGGGCAGTTAGATCAGCCTTAATCGCGCTGCAGCCTTTTCTTCACAGGGACATAGACTTTCGAAGGCTATTTGCTGAAAAGAAGATCAGTGAAGCAATCGATGAAGCTTGCCGATACAGTGAATGGACAAAAAGAATGCGTGAAAAAGCTCAAAGGATTGACTCAAACACCAAAGGGATAATTGAGGATGTGAACCAGTTGGATAGCCACTTAAGGCAGACCTTGGAGAAATTGCAGACTCGCATTAATGAAGCTGTGGTCCAGATTGAGGCGGTCGAAACAAAACCAGTAATTGCGACGGGCGTGGCTCGATCCGGGACGAGCAGTTAGTCTCTACAAACTCGGGTGCAATCTTATGGTCCTCAGTCTGAGAGAACACAAAGGAATCGACTTGGTTTCGGAAAACCACGTTCAGGAGCTAAGCCAAGTTAGATTTCTCGTTCGTTCTGAAAGCGATCCGGCAACAAACTATGAAGTATGTTGGGTCGGCAAGAAATGGACTTGCACATGCCCTGATTATATACGAAAACAAAAGCGCTGCAAACATATTCATGCCGTCAGCTATTATCTGGCCGTCAAAGCCTTCATTCCAGCACTCAAATCCGACCCCGAAGCCAAACGGTTATGCCCGAAATGCCATTCATCGGAAAATACTTTTCACTGTTTGAGATACAACAAAAATGGCTCAGTCAAAAGATACCGTTGTAAACATTGCAGAAAAACGTTTTCCGACAGAAATGGCTTTGAAGGCATGAAAAATCAGGCGAAAATAATAGCAACCGCCTTGGATTTATATTTTCGCGGGTTGAGCCTCCGAAAAATCTCTGAGCATTTTGAGACTCTCTACCAAGTAAAAGTATCTTACACAAGCGTATACTACTGGCTGTCTAAATATGTCGAAATCGTAGAAGCCCTCACTCCGTGCGCACCCATGACAACTGGTGAACGTTGGGCTGCAGACGAAACCATGGTTCGTTTAAGGGGTCGCCACCTTGTCCTTTGGGGACTATTGGACCGCGAAACAAAAGTCTTAGTCGCTGAGCATATCAGTGCCCGACGTTCAACAGACGATGCCTCCATTCTGCTCAAAAAAGGTCGGAAAAATACGAAACACTCACAAAACCAAGTTTCAGAACTAACAACCGACGGACTTGCTTCATACTCAGAAGCAGTAAATCGAGACTCAAAAAATAGAACTAAGCCACTAATTCACGTTCAAGGGCCAGGGCTCACTGGAAAAGTATCCAACAATGAAATGGAAAGAATGATGGGAACCATAAAAGAAAGAACAAAACTAACAAAGCATTTCAACAACGAAACAGGCGCGAAACTCTTCTCTAAAGGATTCCGAGCGTACTACAATAATTGCCGCGGTCACATGGCGCTTGGCGGAAAAACGCCAGCGCAGGCTGCTGGTCTATCGGAAAAAAAACTAAGCTGGTTAGACCTAATTAGCAAAGCCCAAGAAAAACGCAGACATTGACATCGAAATTGGGTCCAAACTCAGAATTAGAATTTTCTTAAATCTGGACACTTTTCCATCATAATTGTATTATGGGCAAGTTTCAGAAGCCTTCGCCATTTCTCGCTCTTGTTCTGAATTATGCTTCTTGGAATCTTTATTCCAAGGAACTGCGCAGGTGTCATTCCTTTCAGGGTGGAATGCGGACGAAGAAAAACATGTTCAAGTCGTTTGAATTCAACGGCTAACTGCACCGTGCCAAGAGACATAAATCTGTACGGGTGCATACATTCGTCTTTGAGTTCGTGCCAATATCGTTCCAAAATATTTACAATATTATAACATTGCTTTTTTGTTCTGCTGTATAGCTCGACATCAGGAAGGAGCATTTTTACAGCGTTACGATGACAAAACGCGCCATCACACTTGATGACATCAGGCTTGCCTCCAAAGGTTTGAATCATCTGTTCCAAACACTTCAAAGAGTACCTGTAATCAAAACTAAGACCCGTAGCCATTGGAGGAGGATAATGGCTTTCTTCATCAATCGCCCCAGTTATATAGGTAAAAACGCGTTTTCTTATGCCCAAACGCTTCAATTCCTTTCCACTCAGATCGTGAAAGTTGATGTTTTTGTTCTTGAGGTCGAGCTGTTTTATCCTGCTTCCCGTCGTGTATATTGGGTAGGGCGAGTAGTCAATTTGCACCGTTCCTAGTTTTACCTCTCTGTCGGTTAGTTTGCGAATAGCAATAGGTTCAAACTTGGCCAGAGTTTCATAAGACCGTTGCACAATGGAATAAGTAGCCTCCGATGAAATGGTTTTAACCTTAATGCCCCTTCGCTTAGCTTCCTTTCCGACCTCGTCATTTATTCTCGCCATGTCATCCCCTTCGACAAAGGAAGACAGAGTGACATCCCAAAGCTCAAAGGGATATTTTAGACCCTTGTCAACGCCCCACCTGAAAGTTATGCCGCAACGTTTGCATTTCCATCGGCGCGTCCAAGAAGACGGAGCTATCCTTGTTGGTTTGAAGTTATTGCTTCCGATCAAAACTGAAGCTTGCGCCAACGCTTTCTGGTGGTTCGAGTACGTGTTTTGAGAAGCAGGGTTTAAGGGGAACTGGTCTTGTAAGACCTTATGTTCCGCAGGACCATGGCCTACAATATCAACGTGTCCACAATTAGGGCACACGACGGGATCTTCTGAGAAAGAGAACAAAGGAAGAGCACCAAATTCCCTGACTGATCGCTGAGGATCCCAGAATCCGTTGACCCTTGGCTGCAATTGAAAACCACCAGTATTGCACGACGAGGGCGATTCGAGTTGTAGCTGTTCAAACCGTGGGCCCTTCAACGATTGACGCCGAGCATCAAAACCAAACCTCTTCATTTCTTTTCTCCGTACGTCGCAAACTTGCCGATCAACGAAATCCGTTAGCTTCTCTCTATACACGCGGTTTTTTTTCATTTTACTTCACCAGAAAACTTCTGAAATGAACATTCACCGTTTTTGAACACAGATATGAAAGTCCAAGAACTTCACCGAATTGTTGATAAGACCTGAACCGGTCTTGTTCATTCTTCGGTGAAGTTCCAAGATGTTCATTTTTCGGTGAAATGATGTTCTGCTTTCTAACTGGAAACAAGTGGATTGCCTCGTTTTACCCAAAATTTTTTGAGTTGGTCTGCAACGATGCATTTTTCCAAACAATACTCTTTGCTTACAGGTGCTCCAAGCATGGAGCAATTGAATCGATCGGTTTTGCCAATGTTTTGCATCTTATTGCATCGGATGTGACCTTGGCTAACGACTGCTACAATGGTTTCTCTACCTTCAACAATGTCAAGCGCTTTCACAACACCTGTTTGAAGTGGCTTACCCGGTTCTCGTAACTTTTCAAGTCTTTCACCAGTAACCACGTTGATGTAGAGCGTCAGCTCACTTGTCCTCTTATTATAGAATTTCTCGACTATGATGGGCATCTTTGGATCGTCCAGTTTTCGAATTCCAATTTTCATGCCTCTTTTTACACGGCAAAGTGCCTTTCGTATGATACTCTGTTCGATTGATCCGCTAACAAAAGAAGCCACTATTGTTTTGCCTCCTATCATCTCGAGAGTAACAGTCGTACCGGAGGCGTTAGTTTCCAATCTTTTGTAAATGCCCACGATCTCTTCTTCAGTTTTCAAACTGGCGATCTTTACCAGAGTCTCGAGATCGTTGGACACTTAGTCTCTCTCCCATTTTTCAGTTAGTCGAGTTTGAGGTAGCGTTGAGCGCGCGCGCTTGACCCACAATAAGGACATGAGGGCTTAGACGAGGTGCACACTCAGAGATTCACCTTGTCGCACTGGCGCCATCTTGGGTTCTGATCAGGTTCAACCACAGGGGGATTCGAGAAAGGAACACCTCGATGTCCATTCTGTCTTCATCCAGCAACATGACCCAATAAAGCGGCCAGCTTTTCGGGACGTTTTTGGCTGCAAAATTCTTTAGCGCTACTATGTTTATCTTGATGTCAGTCAATGGCTATCAAGTTTCCATGCAGCGGCGAAAGTCTTTTAAAGTTTTTATTATATAAACTGGGTTCAAGGAGCGGAAAACATGCCCAGACGCATAGTAAACGTGAAAACAGAAATCATGTTAGCCTTTCACAGGAAAAAGCGAGCCACATGGCCTGAGCTGCTCAAGGAAACCGGCGTTAGCAAGGGAGCCCTCTCCAAATATTTGACTGAAATGATCAAATGGGGAATAGTTGAAACCGATTTTGACCAAACGGTGAGACCCGCTCTAACCATTTACCACCTGGCAACTACGAAAGCAGGCGCAGCTATGGATTATCTATTTGTTCCCATCAAAGACAAACTTGACGACTTTAAGAGGCACTTAAAAAATGTGATAAAACTTGATAAAAGAGACCAGCAGGATGCGTTTAACAGAGTGTTTGCTCTGATCTTTTTCAACGTGTTGGCTGACCACCTTACGTGTTTTGAGGCAGCCATCGGAGCCTACAAGCGTTCCAAATCGACCCAGGAAGGCGCTGACTCCTACTCTTACTTTTGGCACTCGTATTTTGGCCAAACTGCCAAGGCGGTTTTTGAGTTACTCATCTCAGAACCTGAGATCGAGGAATTGTTCAGCAAAAGCGTGACCGAAGTCATGTGGATAGCTCAGAAAGCACGCTTACGGGAAGAAACCGCGAGCAACGTTATTCAAGCCGTCGAGGAACTCATGACAAATCTGCACGTAAAGAAGACAACCTAACAATGCGCGACGGTGATAGCCCGCGCTGCTAGCGCGCGCCCTATCTTTTCTCGACCACGCAGCGTTGTTCTTTTTGGTTGGTTGAGTGAACTCTACCTCTCTGTTCACATTATCTAACCGTCAATTATGCACTGTTAGGCTGAATTTCAATGGTCCTGATTCATGTGAAAGGGTGATTCTGGCAGAAAAGAAATGTGATAGCGGCGAGACAACAATCTCTATATAGCGTTGGACTCCAAGAAAATGAGCCGGTGGGGTTATGTCTGAAGATAAGATTAGGAATATGCTTGCAAAAGCCAAAATGGTAGCGCGCGCGAAGTGTGGAACAGTCCAAGTCGTCCGAAATGGAGTTTGGAGACTTTCTAAGTTGACCTCCATATTCTTGTTATAGGTGATAGCTACGACGTTGAATATGAGAAAATGGATTAAAGAGTTTGTGATGTCCTACAGGGAGGAAGCTTTCAAGATATCAGATGAGGAAATCGAAGCTTTTGGCGAATACTCAAAAGAACAACTCTTAAGCATACCCTGCCAAGTGGAAGCCGTTCAATTCAACAGCCCATATAGACTAGTCTTGCTGTTCGTGTTCGACAAGACCAAGAAGGACCTGCAGATAACCCTTACAAGACTGAGCTGGAAGAACCTCAACATTTTTGTCGCATGCCTTTTGAACAAGTATGCGCTGTTGAGATTTGATCCAAAAGAGGTGTTCGAGATGCTTTCAAACACAGGCAATGCTGCACCGAAAAACATGAACTACTCGATTAACTTCTTCACTGACGTATGTTGCATATCCTTTACCCGTGATGTCCGCATAGAAGCGTTGCCAATTCAATGCGGCTTAAAAATTGATTCTGCCCCGGAATCATGTGCAAAAACCATCTTTCATCTAAATCACAGTCAAGCTCAAGACGCATCCATCACATGATTAGCCTTCAAGCGCGCGCGGGCGGATTAAATAATTCATGTTTTATAGTGGGAGAGCCCGATCTCAACAACTTGATGGAGATGAAGAAATCAGGTTCTCCCATGATTTTGTTCAAGAACTTGGATTTAAGCCCTATCGGCTCCATCCTATGGAAGGGTCTACACTGGGAAGGCCCTGGGCGACCAGTAAAATATGATCCCGAATGTGACCTCCGAGCGCTCATGCTACGCCAGCTGGAGCAGATACCCTACATGAAGGACTTGGTGAAGCGGCTTAATCGGAATCCCTTCCTGCGAAAAGCCTGTGGCTATGGCCGCGCAGTTCCCACCGAAGCCCACTTCTCCCAGATGAAACAAAGACTTGGCATCGAAGGCTTTCGCTCGATTGAAGCGTGGCTTCGCCATGAAGCTCTCAGGTTGAGGGAGAGTCAGCCCCTCAGCGCCGTCGGTTTGGTCCAGGCGGCGTGCATTGACGGCACGGACCTTCCTACATGGAGCAGCAGGGACCCGCACGACACGAGACGCGGCTTGGGCGATCCGGACGCGCGGGTGGGATGAGGAAAGAAAGGCTTCATACTGGGCTACCAGTCGCTTTTCCTCGTGGGCGCTGAAGGTTTCCCGTTGGACCACGTGGAGGCGTCGGTGAATGTGAACGAGAAAAAGCTTGCAGAGCCTTTGCTGGACGGGCTGCTGGGCGAAGACTTCGAGGTGGAGCTCGCCGTCGGCGATAGCCAGTTCGAGTCCAAGCATGTCTTTGACGTTTTGGAGGCGAGAAAAATTGGCAATGTCATCGCTTGGAGACGGTTGAAAGGCCGGAAGAGTCCTTCGGATGTGCTCACGGTGAAGGGCCGGATCGACGTGGAGGGCCCTGAGCACTTGCGCGTCGTCTACAAGAGGTTGAGGGCGATGGCTGAGAGCCTGAACGGCAGGGTGAAGTCGCGGCTGGCTTATAGCAGGCTGACGTGGCAGGGCCTTGGGAACGCAAGCATACACGTGTGCCTCGTTTGCTGCGTGGTCTACGCCGTCGCCATAGTCGCTTCGCTGCTGGGCAGGCCGGAGCTCAGGTACAGCATCGCCTACTTCGCATGATAAGCCCAGGGAGGGATTTGGAGGGAGGGGTAGCGTCAGCCTCGGAGTTCTAGGGGGACGGCGTCATGTCCCACGCTAGGCCTATCAGCCTCTCTGCACACTTTGAGAGGAGTCTAGGGCTGAAGCCCTCCGGAACGGTGAAGAAGCGAGTTGTGAAATGCGGCCTGTCGCAAGTCTAAGACAATTATTTAATTCGCCCGCGCGCTCTACCTCCTGTGTGTTGTTGAGTCAAAGGACCTTTCAGAAGACCTTGCAAGGCTTGAGACAACTGCGATTGGTGAAGATGAAGTTGAGAGACTATCCGAGAAACTACTGCCTTATGTAAATATCGTGAGCGTGGGTGAAGACCTCAGGCAAGCAATAGTCAACTTTCGAAAAGCTTCTTCGGTAACTTCAGAAATTAGAGTCAACTATGATGCTAGATTCACGATTCCCTCCAGTTTCTGGAAGACCAAGGGCAGAAGTATCAATGATTGGTTTGTATCTGTTCTGAAACATTTAGGGGTCACTGCCTAAGCACAAGTTAGCGCGCATGACTGTTCCTAAATTCCTTTTTCAAGCGTGTCATGGCTGAATCGCTTCTTCATATGGATATTTCACGTGTCCTTGGGCAAGCGCGCGCAGGATACTGTTAACTTATTAGTGATGGCACTTCTTTGCTACTTTCCTTGGCTGAGCAACGCAAAAACCTTATGAACCTACGGAAACAATTTGGTTTTATGTACAAGTCTTTAGAAAAGCAAATCAAAGTAATGGGTCTTCTGCGGCAGGGAAAAAAGCCATCTGACATACAGAAAGAAGTGAAAGTGGCGGATTCGACCATAGGCTACATACGTCAACATGGTCCGGATAATATAAACCGCCTAATTGCTTTGTTGAGAATGGCGGTTGAAAACCATGTTGTGGAAGAAGAACAGACTCGAAGATTAAGGGCCGTTTTAGCAAACCTTAAAGCGTAATAGCTACCATAGGTCTCCAGGATGTCCTGGAGAGATAAACAGTGGGATGTGGTTTAACCAAAGAAGAAATACTTGAAAGAAAAGCACTATTGGAGCCGCTAATAAAAAAAGTAGACGAATTATTGTTTGACAAGAGGATTGCACAATGCAATAGCCGTATCTTTTATGAATTTCGAGTGAAACAGGCTAGAGAAATAATCAAAGAAGCAAACGACATATTTTCAGGAAAACTACCTCTCGCCTTTAGTGGAGGAAAGGATAGTCTAGTCATTTTGCACATGGCATTAGATATAAACCCGAACATTCCGGTTATTTACAATAATACTACTGTGGAATTTCCAGAGACCCTCCAATATGTAAAAAGACTGCAAGAAGAATGGGCCATCAACATACATGTTACAAGTAATAGCTGTTCATTTTTCCAGATGACAAAAGAAAGAGGTTGGGCTGGGCACGAAGATAGGTGGTGTTGCAAACCGTACAAAGAAGAGCCTGCTTTTCAGTTTATGACTCGAAGTGGATTCAAAGCAGAAATCACGGGAACCACTCGAACTGAGTCAATATATAGACGAAGTCTAAGCCCTATTAAGGTGCCAAGCAAGGATCCAAAGATCATACGCGTCAATCCAATATACGACTGGAATGAGTGGGAAGTGTGGAGGTACATCAGAGAGAACAACATACGCTACAACCCACTTTATGATATGGGCTATAGGCGAATTGGTTGCTGGTGTTGTCCACTGAATGGTCCCAGTCACTACAAAAGACTAAAGAAGACACATCCCAAACTCTACAATTTCTTGTGTAATTTCGAACCTCTTCATCCAGTTATGGCTATACATTTGGGCGCATCACAATCTAATCGAGTAGAGTACGCTTCAACTGTTGGGAAATGATTAACATCTATAATTCAGAGGTATGAATTATGAGATGCATTGAGCGGCGCACTTTTGAAAGAATATATTCCGACAAGAATTGTTGAATCGCATTTTGAAAGTCTTGTGACGCATAGCGAATTTCATAATGCTGTAGTAGGTCTGGAGCGAAGCAGCAGTTTCCATCTCATCTATGTCAGCTTCAGTTTTGAAGATACTGATTATAATATCAGGAACAGACATCTGAATTGCGAATTTTTGGTCGTCAATAATCTTGGCAAAAGCTTCTACGGCTGGAAAATCGTCTATTAGCAATGTAATTGGTTTCGCGAATTTTCCATTTAAATATAGACTCAAGGCGAGAGATTCCATCTCTCCTGGATGTTGTTTTTGAAACTCGGATACTTTGTTCTTGCAACAATAATCTGAGAGGTATTCCAAACAACGTCCAATTTCAACGTCTGAAACTGTCCTTTGAGAAACGTGGTTTTTGAATTTTTGAGTGTTAATCAATTTTACCTTTTCTTTCTGGATTGTTTGAAAGCATTCATATTTGACCTCGGGGGTTATGTAGACATCGTAGCGTTCAAGCAGCCACTCGGAGATTTCTTTGCCTTTTAGCTCGACCTGCCCTGAGAACAACAAGGAGGATGCATCAGGAACGCAAATATTTTTGTTGCTTGTAGTTATAGTTGTCAAAGCTGACTCGATACCTTTTATATAAACGGTCAGCTAAATACTTAATTATGTCCTTCGACCTCTACGCTTTGAACAACAACCCGTTTTCAGTGGTGCCTTCGAGAACAACTGACGTGTGGGCAGACAGAAAAAAATTCAAAAGAGACCTCGAAGATAGCCTAAAGTTTACGCTACGGGGTTCTCAAAGTCAGATAATCGCTTGTATTTGGGGAGATTGGGGCTGTGGCAAGACTCACGCAATGAATTACTTTTCGAATGAAAAGGTTCTCGGACGAATTGCTGAGGAAATGAAAATTCCTCCTGATAGAATGCTTCTGTCAGTGCCGATGATGTTCCCAACAAAAGATGTCTTTACTTCGATATACCTCGGAATAATCTACAGAAATTTGATTCCGAGACTGCCAAAAGTCATAACTTTCATTAGCAAACAAATAACCCCTCTTGAAAGGGAGGGCAATCTCGAAAAAAAGCTCTTAGATTTGGAAATAGACGAAGACCTTTCAAAAGTGCTTTCTCATTTCCTTGATAAAAATGGCTCAATGAGTGTTCGCAGATACCTTAGCAAAACTGCATCAAGAGCTGATTTAAGCGAACTCGGAGTCGCTAAAGGAATAGAGACAGACAGTGAAATGTTCTTGGTGCTCGGAGACTTACTAAAAGTTTTCACTAAGACAATTTACTCAAGAATATTCGTATGGATTGACGATTGCGAAAGGATTGAAGAAGTACCAGGAAGGGATATGTTTGAGTTCCAGCATTTTTTGCGTGATATTTTGGACTTGGTACCTGAAAAACTAACTTTCATAACTAGTTTCACTAAATTGCCAGGAGAAGAAATAACTGAGCGCATAAAATACTTGGGACCTGCTGTTATGGAACGGATTTCGAAAATCATACAGGTTGATTACATAACTCGTGACGAATACTTAGAATACGTTGGAGACCTCCTGAATTACTATCGCAAGGGCAAAGCTGTGTCGAAGTACTTTCCTTTTGAAGAAAAATGTCTACTTGACATTTTTGACGTGCTCGAAAAAAGCAAGGCGCCTCTGCATCCTAGAACTGTCAACAGGGTTCTTTCTTCCCTGCTTGAAAGTGGATTGCGCAAAAACATAGTTCCGATAGATGATAAATACTTAGCAAGAGTTAAGGACCAGGTTCAACTAGTGATTACTTCTTAAAGCTTTGATATATATCCGCGGTCAGCTTCCGAGATTGTCTTTACATACCGATACTTTTCGCTCTTTCCTTCTACAAATCGCTCTAACGCATCCTCAAATTCGTTACTTTCGCACACCACTCCAGATTCTGCCAAAATTGAGAGACTGTACTCAATGATTTGATTTACAGATATTCTTGGAAGAACGTCACTAGTAAACAGGTCAAAACTCTGAAGCACAAATCGTCTCAACCATTCATCTCTTTCTTTCTTTACTATTTCTTTCCAGTAGGTAACTGACCCTTTCAATGATGGCTTCATATGAGAAACAAATAAGGATGAAAAATTGGTTTCTTCGCTTTCAAGCAATAATCTCACACTGTCGCGAACGGTCACTCTATTCTGGTTAATATTCCAGAAATCAACAACAGTCAAATCTGAGAACCATTCCAATCTAGGTGCCTTGATATTTTCAAAATAATACCTCTTCTGGTCTGTCCATTTTGTATTGATAGCTTTCCTGAGTTCGTCGTAGGTTTCGGGGCTTTTAAAATTTCCAGTTATCAATTTGCGTCGCCATAATTCTTGTAACATACTAAAAAATTTTTGCTCTTCATTTGTTTCTCGTTCAATTGAACATAGCAACGCAGTTCTGGAATAGTCGTAATCTTTCTCCAAAATAAGCTTCAAGAACCAATATTTCTGCGCAAAAGACAATCTGAAGGGGTTTATGCTCTTTTTACTCAAAGCTGACAGAACTTCGCCTCTCTTTGTGTTGTAAAGTCTCCCTGCTATTTCGTGCACTAGTCCAAATTCGATTACAGTACCAAGATACCTCTTGAAGGCATCTTCACCCTTTGTTTTCCCCCCTGAACAAATTTCTCCAGTTACTGATTCTGAACCCCTTCGCTTGATTGGCAATTCTCTGCAAGCATCTTCTAAGTACTTTCTGTTTTGGCTTTCCTCCTCAATTACTCGACTTTGGAGTGATTGCGACGGGAGAGGTGTATTATTCAAGATTTTTGAGAGCAAAACAAAATAGCCCAGCCTTCTGACCTTAGTTGTCGTTGAAGTTATTCTTTGCAGTTCTGGCCTCAATTGAGATCTTTTCCACTCCTCTAAAGGAGTTAATGCCCTATATCAATTTTAAAAGATATTATTCCTTAGGGTGGAAGATTCCTAAAGCTAGTCATGCCTTTAGCTTTCTCAATTTTGGCGCATGCGCGCTTTTCTTTTTTTCGGCGACGACGACTGTAAAGCGGGAACCCTTTACAGCCCAAAAATCTGTTAGGTTAGACCGCTAACATTCCCCATAGGATTGTTAGTTTATCACATCGCGCGCTATTTAAACTAACGTCCTTTGGCGGTTGATAGACCTTTGAATTTGAATATCACTGAGATGTATGGGATCAAAATCTTCAGAAAAAGGAAATGGGCAGTTATCTTATATTTGCGAATTGGCAAGTTGTTGGTTATGGACCTTTCATTATATTACGCAGAAGAAGAACCATCCATTTATTTTCTAAAAGAAACACTAGGGCGAAAGCCTAGGGGGGAACTTCTTCAACTCATAGAACGAAAAGCAGTTGTATTGGGCCTAGACTCATTTTTTCTAAAAGATGCAATCGAATTTCTTCGATTATCCATTCTCAACCTTCTAGCTTACAAATTTTTAATGTCAGGAAGTTTTTTGGCTTGGGGTAAGGTTACTCTTTACTACAGCAACTTCTATTCAGTTAATTGTCTGATAAGATTGAAAGGTTTTGCTTTAGTTCACATAGATTACATTGATGAAAAGCCTCTTGTTGTTCGTGTTGAGAGGATGGATGAAAAACATGGCTACAGTATATCTAATTGGAAAGGTGGGAACACACATCTGTATCTATGGAACAAGTTTCATGAATTCTACCCAAAACTATCCTATCCGCTTCTTGGAAAACTAATGATTAAGAATAGAGTTGAATGGAATTATGACCTTGACTTTCCTTCACAGAGTATGGCTGACTATGCTAAAGAAGATGCAAAAATCCGATGGGAGAACAATTTCCTCGATCCCAACTTTGGAAACTATAGTGATCCTGGTGCCGCACAATATTATTATGACCTTATGGCAGATACTGGATATGAAGAAGCTGGCTCTGGGGATTTCATAAAAGAATGTGTAAATCTTCTGACAAAGATAGCAAGCGAATCAAAACACAAATCATGGTACGCCTCATATTTTGCAGAATTAAAAAAAGGCATAGAAGACTTTGGGTCCCACCCGAATACAAAAAAAGAGATTCAAAGCTGGTTAGATAAATCAGTTGCGGATTTAGAGAAAAGCTAGAATAGTGCGCATGGCTGTTCCGAAAATGGTCTAAAATGGTTTTTATTCGCCTTTTCCGTTCTGGTCATCAGTTTTGGGCTTCACATTTCCTCTTGATTTCCTTGCAGTAACAGGCCTTCTCGAACATTTAGAGGCGTGCAGAAAGGAATTAAAACCATTTTCTCTTATTGAATCCCTTTCTTTCTGGCTAGTTCCTAGGAGCATTCCAATAGATAATCCGATGAGTGAGCCTTTGTGAGGAAAGGTTCTGTCAATATTGCAAAATACGATGGATTCCAAGGCAACAACATAGTGATAGATTCTGTATTCAATGATGTGTGTTCCAAAAGCTTGAGAGAACTCGTGGAACGAGAAATGAAGATTCGGTTTTGCATCTCTTCCTTTTAGTTTGTTCCACAATCTGACAAAATCTGGAATTTCCTTCTTCTCTAAGCAGTAAGGATTGTCTGAGTAGCTGGTCTCGCCCAAACTGAAACCAACATTGGCTACAAAATCCTCCTCCTTTTCAAGTAAGAATAAACATGGAACTTCCACGTCAGCTTTCTTGAATAACCTCAAGGCTAGAAGCGCGCGCGCTTGCTTGGAAATGCGAGAATTTTGACCAAAGACTCGCCAGTATTCGAATGCTCCGACGATTTCCAGAAGTCAAGGAAGATATATTATGCTGGGCTTTCTACACCATCAAAGAAGATACTAAAGAGGAGGACTTCGCGAAGCTCAGGGATGTTGTGCCAAGCATTCTATTCGAAATAGAAGGAAGTGAAAGGAAATATCCAATCAGAGAAAAACTAAACGAATTCACATTGCAATCCGAAAAACTCCGGAAAAGAATAGACTATGTTCTCCAAAATGTACGATTCTAAAGCGAACGTCGCTAGTTATTGATTTAAAAAACCATTTCACACAGAATCCGACTTGAAAAAAGAGAAAAATTAATGCTGCCAAGACATCATTTCTAATGTGATTCAGGATGGACCTTACTTTCTATGATAAGCACGGGAAACCTGTAGCATATTATGAGGACGAGACGATATACCTATACTCAGGAGAGCCTGTAGGATATTTGGACGACAATTCGGTTTACTCGTTTACAGGGCGGCATCTAGGATGGTTTGAAAAAGGCTGGGTTCTGGACCATTATGGAAGACACGTGTATTTTACTGAAGAAGCAGAAGGAGGACCAGCTAGACCAGCACGCTGGGCGAGACCAGCCCGAGGAGCAAAATGGTCGAAGCCAGCGAAAGGTGCTAAAAGTGCCAAGCCAGCTCGACCTGCTCTTTCATATTCTTGGTCAAGCTTCGAGGGTGATTCTTTCTTCCGTCAGTAGTTTGTAAAGCGAACGATAGAATGTGTTTTTCTAATGTCGACGAGGCTCTGAATATACAGAAAACGAATTGGTCATTCTTTCTACCACTATGTAAGGTTCACGCGCGCGCTAATGGACTCACATCTGGATACAAGAGGTTAAGCAGAACTGTCCATGGAACAATTGTTTCAGACGTTCAACTTGGGAATAATTTAAAACAACTTGGTCAACCATTGGCGCAACCGACCAAAGAGATAGACTTGATGAAACTCGTCTTCTGCAACATCTTCTTCTTGCTGTCGCTTTTCCATTTGGACAAGTACCAAGCCTTCAATCTACACGAAAAGTGGTTGGTCGGCCAACACCTGACACCAAAACAAAAACGTATTCTTAACGGATTACAGTAGCATTGCGGAAAGCGCGCGCGCTTGCCGAAGCTGTGGACATAAGAACCGCATCAATCGAAAACAATTTGAGTTCGCCTCTTCTATTCAAATTCCTGAGGGGAGTGACGTGTCTCCAAAAATAAAATCGATGCCAGTTTCCTTGAGTTATAAGGAGAATGAAGTTGACTCTTACGACTTAGCTGAAGTTGTAAAATATTATGATGTGCAGTTGGGAGTGCCCATGGATGAGATAATCGAGATTCGTCCTAGTTTTGTAGAGATACCAGGCTACGTCTATACTGAACGTGGTATTGCAAAACCGACCCATCCACTCATGGGCAGTATAGGAGTGTATGTTATGACAGAAGAAGACCGTAAGGCGGAACTGCAGATAATTTTATACCATGATCGTAACCCTGGGAAAACTCATTGCGGTGGGTTTCCTCACTGGAATCAGGAAATTAGAATCATTGACCCATCAGGAAAAGAACGGCGCTTTACTGGTGATGGAGTCAAAATCGTAGAACATGTTATACCTGACTCCCCTTATCTTGAAGTATACTGTCTTGGTCCCGATGGGGAGCTTATGAGAAAAAGAACCAATAGAGATGATTTCAGACCTTGAGTTTTGACAATAGAATAGATAAACTTGATCGGATCAATGATTCACTCCTGGAGCGCAAACTCGGAGAACTTTTGTCCCCTCTACGTACGTAGTATGGTCCGGGCGGGATTTGAACCCACGAAATTATTAAGTAGGATAATCATTGCTAGAAGTGGACATCTACAACCTGATTGCCTAACCGCAAAATTCAGCGCTAAATCTATACGTTCTCATTTACAGATCGGTACAGATTCCGCCATTTTAACGTGCCAGCGTGCTTAGAACTTGGACAAGTGAGTTGATGCAGAAAAGTTATAGCTGAACCTGAAGAACTGACTAGATACGAAGAAGAGAATAGAAATGAATATCGACTCAACAGGGTTATTGGACATTATATCTAGCCCTTTGTTCATATCAATTGCAAGTGCATTAGGTGGTGCACTTGCTGGTGGGCTCATAACATGGGTTCTTTTCCTGAAGCAGATAAATTGGGAAGTTATGACAAAACATCATAACGACCTAAAGGACGATGTTATCGTTCCTTGGCTTATAGGACTAGAAGAAATGCCACAAATGCCACTAATAGCAAAGGAAGCTGTGCGAGCCGCAGACCGTCAATTATTCGACGATTTAGTAAAAGAGCATTATCCAGAACTTGATTACATGTGGAAGGATTATACCGAGACTCAAGAAAAACAGGGAAAAGAAGAAAGAGCTTTTGTGGATGAGATTAGCAAAAACGTTGAAGTATTATTGGAAAAGGCGAAAATCAAATTTCAAAGAGAATACAAGTCCATGTCGGATGTTTGTTTCAGTGGTTATGTGGCGACCTACGTTCATGGAGTTTTGGAGAGTAATAGATGGTATGCTAGTTTACTAATTGAGCCTAACTCATCAGCTAATCTTTTCCTTGTAAAAATAGATGGAACAGAAGTATTCAGAGCATCTAACGAAGCCGAAGCTAACAAAATCAGGGATGAACTTGAGAAAATAGTAAATGTCCTTGTTGTTGCGTCAGACTTGAATGAAGGCGTCAGATGCATTAGAGAATTAAGAAAAACAACATTGAAAAAATGGAATAAATTAACAGAAACATTAAGAGATTTAAGAAGGAAATCTAGACTCAAACTGAGAAAGAAGTTTGGAATCTTTCCAAGGCCGTGCAAATATCTGAAGCCTTGAGATAAATCATTCTAGAACCTAAAAAGGAGGAAGATTTTTTGGATAGGAGCGCGCGCGTCGCGTCTTCTAGGTGACTCTTCTCGTATCTCAAGCATACAGTCATCCATAGACAAAGCAAAGCCACAAGCATAAGCTATGCAGCAAATGAATTTAGGAACAGGCGCGCGCGTTTTGACTGACACAACTATGTCTCACGGTCTCTATCAAGCAAGCAGACCAGGGCCAATGGGATCGACAGACGGATCGACAAGATCCCAATGAACTACGTACCTATCTGCGTATTCGCGAATGTGAATGCCTCTTCTGTCCGAAAGGGCCATTCCGTAGTCAGCTGACTGGCCTTGAAAATCACCAAGTCTCGGCTTAAATCCCTCGCTCGATGGATGTTGGATTGCGGACTTGAAGACCTCTACATCTTGGTGAGCGGGCTTTGTAAGAACACACTGCACTATGTTTTTCCAGAAGTACATCTTCGTCATTATATCACTCAGTATGCAAGGTTTTTAAATCCTTCTCTTCAAATGGTTAATGACCCAGCTGATATCGTGCTAGGTTCAAAGGAAGAGGCCACTGCACGCGCTAAATCATTTTTAACAATTGATCTTCTTTTAAACATTGCTTGAGCGCGCTGCCTTGTCCCTAAAATGGTTAAAAATGGTTATAAGTCCGTTTTTGCTTATCTGAGCCCGAAATGGACTTCTTTGACGAACGCGTTTTAGCAGCGCTTAAGGACGGCAAACCCAGAAGCTTCACAGCGCTTCTAAGCGAAGCGGGGTTTAGCCACAACACTCTACAGCAGCATCTCATGCGTCTAATGGCTCAGGGTCTCATTGTCAGGGAGAAAGCAACCGCAGACAGTTTCGGAAGACCCAAATTTGCCTATCATGTGCCATCCAGAACCGTAAAACGGGTCACTGTCGCCCATCAAGATCCACACGTGGAGCTCGTGGTCCTGCCGTTCAGTCGCCTGAGACACGTTTGCAGGTTCGATAAGGGCGGCTACTGCAAAGAAACAAAGAAGAACTGTGCGCCTCAAAACTGCCCCCAAACCCTAAAATAAGACTTATGACCACTTTACACCAATTTCGGGACAAGACAGCGCGCTCTTGCCATGATTCTGGCTAAGGACCATTTAGTGCACGTTGCTTCTGACATCTGAATTTCCTTTCAAAGTACAAATGACTTTAATTGCATAATCACAATTCATGTAGTGCACGGAGGGGACAGGGCAAAATGGAACTGGACGAACTACTTGCACAGATTAGGGACGTCTATTTATCAGATAGAAAAGTTGCCTTTTATGGTGCTGCCGGCATTTCTAAGAATTGCCCCACCCATCTTCCTCTTGGAGGGGAGCTAGGGCAGGCAATCATATCAGGTTTTCTTGAAACGCAGAGTGCTGAAGATCTTACTTTGCTTGGACAACTCGTGAAGAAACGTACGCTTGAGGAGGTATGCGGAGTGATACAGAATGAACTAGAGCACAAAGAATCATTGGTTATCAAGATGGCTCAAGTTCTCGGGAGTGAAGAAATCCTGCCAAACGCTCTTCACCGTTTTTTGGCACGAACTCTACATGACGGGCATCTTGTCATAACGACAAACTATGAATCATTGATTGAGCGAGCTTATCGTGATCTCTACAAAACTGCTTTTCCGACCGAGCGTATCTGTTATGATAAGGATACATTCACCCAATTTCTGAGTCGACACAGCAACTCAGCTTTTGAGAGAGACGATAATGAACCTGGTTGGCTTCTGAAGTTACATGGTTCATTTCGCCTCGGCGACAAAGACGTGAGTCACAGTGTTATGACCACACTCCAGAGGGTTGGTCAAGGTCTGCCGCCTACAGCCCGAGAAGCCCTCATCCAAGTGTTACAGAACTGCCCTCTGGTCGTTCTTGGTTATGGCTGCATGGACATTGATATCGTTCATGACGTGCTCGTCCGCACGAGCAGTTCCCAACCTATTTGGTGGATAAAACATAACCTTCAAGAAACCCATGTGCATGACTACAGTCAATTGACAGATCTTCTCGCCTCTGAGAAGACCAAGAAAACTGAGGACATTGAAGTATCAGCCCTCAATGTAGCGTCTGTTCTATGCACAAGAGGCCAACAGAATGGGGGTATAGTGTGTCAAATCAATGCACATACCAGCCATGTGATGTTGTCGCTAATGGGTTTATTAGGAGGGTATTGGGGCACAAGCGTGGAACTCTCTTACACGAGCATGGGAAGACACGAGCGCTGGGTCAATGAGCTTCGCCAATTTGGAGTCGGGCTCTCAGAAGTAGAAAGATTAATGGTTCTCGCAAAGCTTGCCCAAGCCTGTGGTCCAAAAAAAGCTGAGGGTCGCGACATCTATGACCTTTCGAATGACTTGTTCAAGAAGGCACTTGAGGAGGCACGAGATGACATCAAGAAGGCGCGTATTCATCAGGAAATGGCTTGGAATAAGTATCGGCAAGACCCTGAGAGGAATACGGATCAAGTGATCAAGCTTTGTGACCAAGCAGACATGCTTCTGCCGAAGGGTATTAGATCGTGGATGCTTCGCGTCAATGGGAAGAGTCTGTGCACATTAGCCTATCGTAGAGCAAGACAAGTTGACAAAGCATTGATGGCTGCTGAAGAGATCTGTAACTCGCTGCCTGTTGAGGTTCTCGATGGCGATTTGCCACCGGAAACGCTTCTTAGCATGTTAGGAGACCGTATTGACGCCGAGAAGGGTGACCTTACGCTTCTTGGATCTCTGCTTCGGAGAGTTGCAGGGGTTTATGACCAATGCGTTTCAGGACCTGACACCCTTTCAACGGCCATGTGCTGCAAGTACCAGTGGAAGATGCATGACCGAGAAATTGAAATACTAAGGCGTGCCCGAAGACTTCTAGAAATGGATCTCAAGCTCCAGCAGCTTTCGGGAGAACCTGTACAGAAAATTCAAACTGAAAACCAGCTTGGTCTTGTCTGTTCAAAATTGGGAGAGTTTACGAAAGCAAATACTTTGCATGAAGATAGCTGTCGCGTGGCACACCAGCTAGGTCGGATGTACGAGTATGCACAAGCGTTACGGAATCGAGGTCTAGCAGAAGAAGGTCTTCGCGATCTCGACAAGGCTATCTCAACAATGGATGAAGCTCTGCAGCTATTCAAGAACCGGCCAGCCGCTGATGACGCATATGCTACATTGTGGCATCTAGGTCGAATCCGTATTAAGAACAGGGACGATAGAGGACTCGAAGATGTCGAGAAACACTTGGCGAACCCCAAGAATAATTGGCATTGGAAAGCAAATGATTACGCTTTGCTCGCGATCGGCTACTTCGATATCAAACATGATCCTGTATTGGCGAGGCAATATTTCTCTTTGATGATGGACCAATACCCAAGAAAGGACGGTTTGCTTGACATGCTGGCTCTAAAAAACCAAGCATATGGAGTTGACAATGCTTTAGCAAATGTATTGGCGGCCACCGAGCGTCTCAGTACCCCCAATGGTGCAGGAGTTGAGTTGTGCGCCAGACTCGCTTTGATTAGAAAGCAGCTAGAGACATTTCGGCTCGATGCCCTTGATTCCTTGAAGTCAGTTCTCTGAACCGATGTTTCAGAAGTCTTTTTCATAAATGCTCTTGAGAGTCTCTCTGGCTCTCTGGCGATACCATCGGTTGGGACTACGAGAAAGCAATCGAAGCACAAGCCGATGCATCCGTCCTCCAGAACCCCCTAATAGGCGATTGCCTCGAGGGCCTTCCGCGAGACGTTGGAGAGCTCCGAAGGAAACGAACTGCGTCGTTCCCTTTGTTGGTTTGCTTTTAACGACGCCCGCCATAATAGGCAATGCCATATCGTCACCACCCTTAAGCAAGGCGGGCCATAGAATAGGGCTGGCCTCAATTCTTAGCCGAAGCGAAATACCTGTTTCTTCTTCTATCTCTCGTTCCAGTTCCCCAAGCAGAAATCGCTCGGTGAGGGCCTCCTTTGCCTTCTCGGCATCGACACCACCGCCTGGAAGATCCCACTGTCCAGTAAGCGATCCAGTCTCGATTTTTACAAGAAGGATGCGCCCTTTGGTATCGAAGATTCCGGCGAAGACTCCGATCGTGGGTTGCAGTGTCGCGGCCCATGGATGCCTAATGACGTTACTGATTCGTATTTTCTGACACTTTATACATTCAAGTACGTCAGCAATGCATCTTGTTCGACTAACATACAGTGTTTCCCTCTTCTTCCGCCACTCATGGGCACAAGGCAAGGCTTCTTCCTCAGTCTTTTCCTTTCTCAAACAAAAATAAAAACACTTGCTATGGATGTATTCGATCTAGTTAGCGCGCGCTCATAAGTTGCTCTGAGTTTTTTTCTTAACGCCCGAGGCCAAGTGCAAAAGGGCAGTGAATTCTTGATATCCTGAAATCGTTTTTTTCTTTCTTGTACCACGCTGAGACTTTCAAGCTGTAGGGAAAGGTGCTTCCCATCAAAGAGCCTTTTGAGAGATGACACCAGTCACGTTCCTCAGAGTCAGCGTCGATGGCTATCACAAAACCTATATCATCAATTGACATCGAGATCTTGTCTCGTTTACTCAACCAACAGCTTGACTTCCCCCTAACTGGCATTTTAGGGTGAGAGTGAAAGTCCCCAACAATCTCCAAGAATGTGACTTCCTCGAGAAATCTGTTTAGCCTTGTTGCCCGCTTGGGGTCAGCCTCCACCTTATCTCTTGCTCTTTCTGCAGTTTGATAAACAACGGCATATTGAACGAGAATTCTCTTCCGCAGTGGTTCAGCGCGCGCGCGACGCCCTGGAGACTTGCCCAATAGGTGACACATGGTTCTCGTGAACCGCGCGCGCACTTTAACATTGAAAGGAACATTGGCCTGCGCAAAAACGGTATATCCGGCTATTATTGGAGTTTCTCTAAACTCATGCGATGTCCCGCGCGCGCTAAGGATAAATCGCAGGATGGGGTTAGTTGGACCAAGTACTAAAGGAGGCTTGTATGAACCTAAAGATTTTTGAAAAGAACAGCATATCAGACCATTTGATAAGCACCGTTCTTCGGCTGAGAGTCCCTATGTCCCATGAAAAAGAAGAAATCAAACCACCTTCAAATATCGCCTTTTTGACGGTAAAACTGATTGAAGCTTTTCTCAGGAACGGGTACTATCTTGGATCATAGCGAAGTGCGCGCTACCTGAACAGCAAGCGCGCCTGCGAATACGAGCGCATGTCACTACACATTCCAAAAAAGTATCATGAGGCTATCAGACCGCTTATTGGGAAGGATCTTGAGCTGACCGTTGCGGCCGAGAAGGACTCTCTAGTAATCACTTTGACACCCGCGAAAACGTTTCGGGGTGCTGCAGTCAACCATCAGAAGAAGAGCGGTCTCGGGACTCTTGAGTAAGATTTAGCCAAAAATTAAATCTGTTGTAGCTAACTATTGCTTATGGTGTGCGCCTGAGGGAACGACAAATATATGAGTGATTTCAGAAGTGAACGTGTTAAAGAGCTCATCAATGCCGTGCGTAAAGTTGGAGTGGACAAATGCAGTTTTGAGTTCTACATGAATGGTGAGACAAAGCCTCCGGAATCTAAAGAGAATTGTGATGTCGAAAAGGTTCCAGCAGTAATTGAAGAAATCAAAAAAGAACATGGTCTAGCCTGTAACATTAAAGATAGCAAGGAAATGAGTCCTATCGAAGTCAAGCGGGCCTATGATCAATGCGCCCATTGGGCTCAAAATCCAAAGAAACACGAGTACAGGACTAGTTGCACGATTTACGATATTTTCGTCGGAGGAGAAGCTGGAGACTGGTTTGGAAAGGAAATACCTGCAATGGTCGCCTATGATTCTTCTTCCGGTGATATCATGTTTGTGCTTCCCTGCAAAGCACAAAAAGACCAGTTCTCCTTGGAACGAAAATTGCGTGGTGAAGAACCTATTTCTCGTCCAGAAGCCACAATCAGTATATTCGATTTCTTGAAAGGATTGAAGCAAGATTTAGACAGCCATGCTTAAAATGAAGCGGGCACGAAGAATATGCCCCTTTTTCTGATCTTGCTGCTTTCCCGGAGGAAACATGCAAGCTCTATCTCTGAAGGGTTCTGTTGCGTAATTAAGAGTTTTTATAATCAAAATCCTTCTTGTTAGAAGACAGTGATATTTAGTGAAGTTTCGAGCTTACAAGAGGGATAATGAGAGAGGTTATTTGGTTGAAGGCCTTGTCTTTAATGATGATGAAGATAGTTCTATTGGATTTATTCTGGAACGAATCAATTATCCCAGTGGCAAATCTACAGAGTTCACACTTGGAACAGAGGCTAATGAATTAGGTATGAAACTTTTCGACACGCTTAAAGACATATTCAAGAAGTATGGGAAACTCAATGAGGTCAAGAAAGTCAAGATGTGGATCTCAAGGCTAGCTGGCTTCAGTTTTGACGTAAGTCTTCTAGCAAGCTGGAATGTTGAAGAAAGCAAATGGAAAGACTTAACTAAAGAGATAGAGGAAAAAATCGAAATATCCTAGGCTATCTCTTGGTTTTCCGAATCAAAGCTAACCATAGCGCGCGCAGTCTCTGAAGGACTTTCTCGAATTTGCGGACGCTAGCTTCAGCTCGAACTCTGAGTCCAGCACCAGCAGATTCTGGTAAGTCTGACTTCTTCCTCGCTTGTAGGTTCACCTGCCGAAGCATTGTTCTCTTTTGGCAGCAGTTCTTTGGCTTTTTCGAGCAGTTTCCCGTCTCTCCTAGCTCGGTTCAAGGCGTTGACGATGCCTTGTCTGCCCGCAACCTTTCTGAACGCAATTGCCAATCTCTCGCCCTCTTCTCCTGATTTCGCAAGTTCATCAAAGATCTCCTTTATTGCTGATGTCGCACGCGGTGCTACTCCTTCTATAGTCTTTTCTCGTCTTCTGCTAGATTCGATCTCGGCTTTGAGTTCTTCTTTCATCTTAATCATGCGGTCAATGAGCGACTCATAGCCAATGCTTTCTCCACTGTTTTGGCTTTCGCCTTTCAGCAGGACATTGATGATTTCGCTTGGTGAAGAAACGGTTTCTTTCGATTTGTCGTAGTATTTGAGCCTCCAGAAGAAGTCTTCACCGTCTGTGAAGAGGATGAATAGTCCATCGCGATCGCTTTTCTTAATTGCTCCAATGCCCTTAGGCAGTGACTTCAGCCAGTCGAGCCCTTTTTGGCTCATTATTCTTGCCAGTTCATCCATTGGACTGTTCGTGAACTGCTCAAGTTCTCTTGTCAAGGCGTTGAATAGAGTCTGATCATTCTTCGCTAATGCCTTTTGGAATCCGAAGTCCTTTGGCGCCGCTTCTTCGCCAAGTGTGGATGCGTCTATGCCTACTGTTGACCTTATGGCTTCTAGCCTATCATAGAGTTTCTGCATTAGTCCAATGAAGTGTTCTAAGCTTGCAGGGTCTTCGGGATCTCCGTTTTTAGGTAAGAGGTTTGTGAGATAGACTTTTTTGTGGTTTGAACCCATTCGGTCTATTCTTCCAACTCTTTGAATGAGCACGACTGGGTTCCATGGGAAGTCATAATTGACTACGAACTGAGCGTTTTGCAGATTTTGGCCTTCGCTCAGAACATCAGTGCTTGCGAGTATTCCTCCCGATCTTTGAAATTCCTTGACCACGCTTGTCTTGTTGCTACTCTTGTCTTTCTTGTCTTTGCAGATTGATCCGGTGGTAAGGATGACGGGAAGCTTGAAGTTTTCTTTTTTAAGTCTTTCGTGAAGGTATGTTGCGGTTGCTGTGTACTGTGAGAATATTATGACTCCGTTGTTCGAGTCTGGGGTTATTTGTTTGACTATGTCGGAGAGTCTGTCTGCGAAGGTCTTGTACTTGCTGTCGATTGTTGGAATGAGGTTGAGCAATCTCTTGATCATTTCTCTGTCTTTTTGGCAGTCGTTTAGGAACTGTTTGACTTCTTGAGGTGTGAGCTGAAGTGATTTGATCATTGCTGCGTATCTTGGTTTTGAAAACAGGTCTTCTGGTTCTGGCATCTCTTCATCAAGGCTGAAGATAGGATCTCCCTTGAGAGCTGGCGGCACGAAATAGCCCTTTTCTTTGGCGTATTTTGTCGCTTTTTGGATGTATTCGTCTATTGCGTTGAGTGTGGCTTTGAATGCTTCTGTGCTGCTTTCGAGTCTTTTGAAAATGTTTATGATGATTATTATCTTGATGAGTTTCTTCAGGAATTCTCTGTTCTTGGTCTCAACTGCTTGGGACATTAAGGCGCCATCTGGGAGCTTCATCTGTCCTGCTAGTCTGTCGACGGAAAGGTCGTAGAATGCGAAGTTCATTTTGTTTAGAGTGTCATCGATTTTCTGGTAGTCTATGTTTGTTGAGTATTTGCATCGCGGGTCTTTGTCTAACTCCCTGGTTGGGAAATTTATTTTACCTTCTTTGTCCAAAGCCTTCGCGGTTTCTCGGGAGTGTCTTACTATGAAGCGTTCGAGGACGGGTTCCATTTCGATTTTTTGATGTTGAAGCCATCGTTTTTGGTTAGCTGTAAAGTATCCTTTGAGAGTTTGACTGCAGAGGTCATTTATGCAGTCTTCTCTTAGATATAAGGACAAGAGAAAATAGAGATCCATGAGGCTGTTGTTTACTGGCGTAGCTGTCGCCAAGACTACTTGAGCATTCTGTTTGATTATTATGTCTCTCAAAGCAGCGTAGCGATTTGTTGAGGGAGTTCGGAAATAATGAGCCTCGTCTACGACAATGAAGTCTCGATCAGAATTATCTTTTATGACACTGTCTGGATCGCTGGAGAGTTTCTCTGATGAGACACATTTGAGTTTGATGTTTGTTTTGTCCATTTCGTCTTCCCATGTTGTGTCGAGGATGCTTTTCGGGGCTACCAGGAGAACCTTTTTTCCATCTCTTATGGCGTCGAGGGCTAGTCTCAGAGCGGTTCTGGTTTTTCCCAAGCCGGTAGCATCTGCTATTAGAACACCATCATAGAACCCGAGTTTCATCGAAGCGTCTCGGAATGAAAGGACTTGGTGCGGGTAGAGTGTTTTGAGTTTCAGATTTTCGGCGGACACTTCTATGTTGGACTTGTAGGTCTCATAGAGTGCCTTTGCGACGACTTCATACGGACTTCTTGTCGTCAAGTAGTTCTTGAGGAATGAGAGGAAGATTTCTTTGAAATCTTGAGCAGAATTCCACTGGTTGAAGAACCATCCTATTAGTTCCTTGACCACTTCCCTGTCGGTGTTCAGCATATTGAGTTCTTTGTTGTAGACCAAACCTCCATACGTGAAATTGCTGGAACCTACTGAACCAACGCCGTTTCTGGCTTCTTTCAGGCTTGGGTTTGCACCAATGTATGCTTTGCCATGAAAGAAGGGACCAGTTATGGTTCTTATTTGCGTAGCGGGTCCTTCAAAGAACTTCATTGTTTCTTGTAGGAGTTTGAAGTAATCTCGGTCATCTTCTTTTTCTTCCAATTCTCTCAGGACTTCTTCTTCCCACTTGATGCTTTCAGTAGGTTCCCGTCCCAAGAGAAACAGAAGCGGTTTTCTTTCCAAAGCCTGTCTCAACGCGCTATATCCTCGAATGTTGAAATAGGCAGATGCAATTGCGATTTCACGTAGATCGTAGAATTCCTTCGAAAGAGCAGATGCAAGCGTTTCTTTGGAGTTGTCAATTATCCGTGTCATCAACTTCCTCCTCCGCAACAACGTCAGGCGTAGACTCAAGAGTTTTCTCAGCCTCTTCCTGCATCATTGTAAGGGATTTTCCGGATTTTGTCACACGATCAGCAACGAGTTCCAAGTAGCTCGTGTAAATCTTTGACAGGAGTTCCCTTGCTGTCTCGGCATCAAAACCTAATGCAAACAAAATAGCGGTGTCGAGAGCAATTTTGTCAGTTTGTTTTATCTCTTCGTTGTAGGGCAAGACTGGTCGGTCGCCAAAGTCCAAATTCCTTAGACATTTGGCAAGCTGTTCCAAGTCTGGCGTCGGAATTCCCTTGTACTCGATTGTCCGCGGATGCAGAGCGCCGCCCCCCATTCTTGGAGACCACAGTTCAAGTGTCATGAAGTATATCGTTGAATTAAGATAGAGCCAAATGGCACGTTCACAAGCAGGGTTGAGTGGATATGCCAAATCAAACAAGTGGTCTGCAAGCACAGGAGCGTCGCTGAGAAAACTCATCAAGCGGGTAAAGAATAACTCAGCAAGAGCGATCTTGGCTGGTCTGAGGTTAGGTAGTACATACCAAGTATGTCTCGCCTTGGGAGCAGAAAGAGAGTTGAACCCCACCACTTTTCTCCTATTTGCGCCGCGTGTTATCTCAATTGGTCTCTTCTCACCCCAATGTATATACTTCAACGTCAACGGGAGCCCATTGCGAATTGGCGAATCAAGAGACAGAACCAACGAATTTGGCAACGTGGTTATATGTGGACTCGAGAGGTCTCTTATAGAACGCAAGAGGGGCTTAGTGCTCTTTGCTTCTATCACAAATCGCTCGCCAACCTCATTCTCAACATAAATCAATCCTTGAGCCTTTAATTCCGATCTGGTTCTGGCCTTGACACCCCATTCCTCCATCCTCTTTGGATCAGCTAGGTGATCTGGCTCATAGAAATGGCTGACATCTGTGACATAGAAGAAATCATTTGCACCTGACACGTAGCCCTGTTTGATTTCCGCAAAGTCACTCAATCTGCGCGTGAGTCTAGGAAGTATTTCTTCAGAGAACACCTTAGGTACTCTTAGATAGAACCATTTTGCTGGTTTGAGGTTCTTTCTGTTTACCACTGTGACCTGTCTGATTTCACCTCTCCCATAGGACTCTAGTGATATGAAATGAACTGGAAACTCGATCCGCTTTTTTGAGCACACAGTTATTACGGTATTGACGTCTGCTCCAAAGCTCCTCCGCCGTTGACCAAAGACAGCGATAAGATGGTTTCTGAGTTGATCTTGGAGAGGTAAACCCGAATCGACTTCTAACCACTTATCAGAGGAGATTATGGAAAACACTCCATTTGGAGACAGAAGCCTCAAGGCACGGAGAATAAAATAGTTGTAAAGGTCAGATCTCTTGTCCAATCCATATTCACAAGAATACTCTAATTTCATTTTTTTCGGCAGTGATTGATGGCGAACGAAGGGAGGGTTCATGACAACGACGTCAGGAAGCTCTGGGATGTAAGCTTCAATGACATTCGGATCTGTCCCGGTCTTCCGGGCAACGTCATCTGAGATTCTCCGCAGTTCTTCTTTTAACCTCTTCTTATTCTTCGAATCATGCTCATTAAGGTATTTGGCCTTGATTTCACCAAACGTTTCTCTCATTGCTTCAACCCTGGGATCAATAGACCTCTGCGATTCGGGCAAGCGGAGAGAATCTTTGATAACAATTATGTTCATATCCAAATTTGGCAACGGCTCAGGTTCCTTCTGATCAATGATCAATGAAAGCCAGAGTCTCAATCTTGCAATCTCTATAGCCTCTGGCTCAATGTCAAAGCCATACAAATTCGGGAGTATCTTTTTCTTATACGATTCTACGTCAGATTTCCAACCTACAACTGCCTCAGCCTCTTGAATAAGCCCTATAATTTCTTGCATCATAACAAGCAAGAAACCGCCTGAACCAACGGCGGGATCAAGAACTCTTAGAGAAAGAAGCTTCTCCCTGAATTCCCTGACTTCTTTTTCACTCTTGCTCTTTCCGAGCACTTCTAGGTACTTGATCAGACCATCTCTGAATGTTTTACCATCTTGCGATATTTCGTCTTGGAATCCCAAATAGTTGGAGAGTGCACGTCTGCAAATAAAAGAGCTTTCGACCCTTGGCGTGTAGAACGTTCCTTTAGAACCTCTTTCGTATTCCGGTAACATGTTCTCAAAAACAGTGCCGATAAGTGCAGGATCTATGCTTACTTGAACCTCGAGTGGCAATGTTTCGTCCACGGTGAAATTGTATTGGTTGAGAAAATCTCTAGCTTCTTTAAAGAGCTTGTCCATCTTTGGATATAGAGTGCTTTCTAGGGTCTTGCTCATGTAGGGCTCTCTTTCGAACAGTGAACCGTTCAGAAAAGGTACGCCCTGAACGCCCTCTTGGTTTAAACTCTCATAGAAAAGCTTGTTCAGCTCTCTGTAATTGTTGATACTATCTATGAAACGTTTGTTTCCCGCCAACCACCCCTTTCTCTGAAGAAAATAAAGAAACATCAGTCTACCAAGAAAGCGCTGAGCATAAGATGTGCTTTCGCTCTTTATCTCCTTCTTGACGGCCTTCTCGACTCGCTCGTAAAGGTCTCTGTAACCCTGGAAGAATGCGTCCCTAACCTTCTCGTATGGGAAGAACTCGGCATCATATTTCCGACTCAACTCCTCTGCGCTTCCTGGAAACTTCATCGACTCAAGGACATCCAAATCAGTTCGATAGAGTCTGTCTGAAAGCCCAAGAACCTTAGCTTCCCCGCCTATGCCTTTTCCGGGCACAATCACTGCAAAACTGTCTGTCCCGTTAGTAAAAATCAGGAGAGGCTTGATTAGTCTATTCTCTTTCCATGATCGAGCCGTCCTAGTGCAAAGGCTTCTTCCAAGTTTGCTTTTCCGTTCAAACTCGACGATGACGACTTCGGCATAATCATCCGAATAGAGTCTCAAGACCTTGACCGCTTCAAGATCAGAAGGCAAGGCTCTCTGCCCTTTCAGTGTTGATAGATCCATTTCAACAGGTTTAAGAGGGAAAGAGAGCTGCTTGAGCGCGTTCATCCAAAACGCAGAGTCAAAGTCTGAGACATTTGGCGGAAATGCAAAAGTGCTCATCAGACCACCCGAGATACTTATCACTAGTACCTTTAATAAAACTTGGATAACAACAGCATTAGAAGCTGATTTCACTGCTTAGATCCAGGCACTGCAATAACATTCGCGTTTTGTTGCGCGCGCGGCATACTTAGAGAATACGAAGTTGACTTTCTGATCAAAACGAAAGACTCTGTTTACTTAGTGGAAACCAAAGGCGACCGGGACATGGAAAAAGCAACCGTAGCTGTAAAGGCACGCGCAGCTAGAAGATGGTGCGAAACAGCCTCGGGGGTCAAACCACCAATTGAGCAACCAGAAAAGTGGGAATATCTGCTGATATCAGAAGGCTTATTCAAGCAGAATCGACACCTATCGTTTGAGCCGTTTATCCCAGTGTGCAGAAATCTAAGAGACCATGTGATTAAGACTTATGAGAGCAGCGTGAAATCTTGAACCGCTAGGATAAGCGCGCGCTGAATGCTAGATCCGAATGAAATCAAATAGGTGTTGGGACCGTACTTCTTGCTTCTTCAATGATTGGCAATAATTGTTTCAGTTCCCTGAAGTACTTGAGTACCGTTATGCCTCTTTGAGTTATAGCAAAGACTGTTCTACTTTTCCCCACATTTCTTTCTTCAACAAGATTCTGTTTGATTAAGAAGTCCAGATACTCTTTCAGAACGCCACAATTCACGTTTGATTTGTACATTATATGCGTTAGTTTCAAGGGTCCTCGATGAGCCAACACTTTGAGAATGTCAACGTACAACTCGAGTTTAGAACGTCTCATATTGGACCCCTTCATTTGTGTGTTTTCATCCATTGCAAGTTCTTAGTATAAACCTTTTATGTATCCAAGATGGGGCTTAATTGACCTGATTTCTGCTCCTAAACCCAGACTTGGATTCAAAATTCAATAGTATGTATCTGAATACGTAGTTTCGGGTTATTGTTATTGACAACCATAATGTTATAGACTTTCTAGGGTAACCATTACGAAATAGGAATCCAGCGCGCGCGCTAGTATTCTCTTACACATGTAGTGGTAGCCCGGGAGAGATTCGAACTCTCACCGCTATGTGTACGGCTGTTTTGAGAAGGCGTTTCTTTGTTGGATTCGCAAGCGAGGGATCAGGCTTATTCAGGTTCTCAGTCTGATGATGACTTTTTTGTTTGGCAGGTTTGCCACGTATTCCCAGCCTTGCGAAAGATAACTCTCAACTTCAGCGATATCTACTGCTTTCTGTTTTTTGCAATCGTCCGTTGGGGTGCCCAGAAGCTTCTTTCTCACTGTTTCCTGAAACTTTTCATCGTCTAATGAGGTCAGATCCATCTTGTCAACTTCGTCCTGTTTGAAGCCGGCAACGAGAAGAAGCTGTTCTCTGAAGGCTTGAGCCAGCTTTTCTTTGCTTGTTTCCGCGGTTCTTGTAGTCTGCAGGAACTCTTGGCTTCTTTTGTACGCTTCTCTCATGTCTTCTATCACGCTTTCTGGAAGCTTACCCTTGTTAGTTGTGTAGCGGTTCTCGATGTCGCCTTTGTGTCCCATCCAAAACTGCCTATAATCTCTTATCACGAGTCCTTTTGATTCGGCAAGCATGAGTTGCGTGTCAAAATAGGACCTCAAGACGTAGGGTCTCCATGGAAGGCCGGCCTGTCTCATGGCCTTCCGAATTACGTCGCCTATGTTGATTGTTCTTATGAACGGCTTCATTTTCTGCTTAGGAGTAATAATGGGCGAGACTGGATTGAGATTTTCTTCTTCTCTCAATCTCTCTTGTAAGTAGTCTTTCAGGTACTCACATCCTTCCTCGCTAAGGAACGTGAAGTATTGGTGCCCCGCCTTGCTGAGTTCCTTACGAACAAATACTAGGGCAGGTATAGCTGAGAAAACGACGATTTTGTTCTCGATCTTTAACTCGGGCAGGTCTCGGACTCTTAAGCCCTCTCGGCCCAAATAGTCGCCTAACGTCTGAAGGCGTAATCCACTGTGAGCGACGAGGACGCAGGCAGTTCTGGCCTTTGAATCGCCCGAGAGGAGTATTCTTTTCAACTCGTCGAACGTTGGAACTCGCTCATCCTTGAGTGTTGGAGTTTCGTCGACTCCCTTGATTTTTATCTTCACTTTCAATTCTCTGTTATTGTGCACGAGCCAAGACTTCAGAGCCTTCATGGTTGAGCTGATGTAGTTTCCTGCGTACCCTCTCTTCTCTGCCGACGAAACATAGTCCATAAGCAGGTTGTGCAACTCGCGCTCTGACAGTGAGGCAAACTTGCTGGGAGTAGTTCCGTTTGATTCACAAAAACTTCCAAGCCGGCGCAAGCACACGTCAGCAGAGATCATAGAACCCCTGGCAGTATTCTCGTACCAACGTTTGACATCAGAGTCTTCAAACAGATGAGCGTATTTTGCGCGCGGCATAAGCCAAGATTGGCTCGCCACCTTTTAAAATTAGCTGTGGTTCCAAACCCAAATGGGAGTGGGGCTGCCCGGATTTGAACCGGGGTCCTTCCCGCGCAAAGCGCTTGTCCTTGCACTTAGAGAGCCCAAGTCTCCAAGCCTAGACCAAACTAGCCGACAGCCCCTTCAAGCGATGTTGAATTCTCTAACCATGATGTAGTTTCAATAATAAAAACTTTGACCAAAATGGATCATCTCCTCAGATCATAGTGGACGGCATGGTTCGGCTTCTGTTTCTTTAGCAGTCCACATCCTTCAGCCCTTTTGTTGGTTTCTAGTTGGGGATGGAGACAAGGAACAGTGTGAAATGCTTTCCTCATATCCACATAATGTTCAGGCAATTGCTGGGCAGTTCTTATGCTGTTCGGGCACGGCGAGTCAACTAGTTTTTTATTGAAAAGGCGCTGTGGGCTCTGACTTTGGCTATCGCATACACGAGGGCAAATCCCAAGAGTGAGAATAGCACAACGTTAAGAATGAATCCCTGCCAGAGAAGTGTGACCTGGCCGCTGTCAGTTTGTATGAACTCAAGTCCAGCATCTGAATTTGTTACCCTTGTGCTCGTCGGGGACGGAAATCCGACCATCTCGAATGGCGTGCCAAAACACTGCATCATGACTACCGATGGGTAGCTATGGTCGTTGATTATCTCTGCGTTGCCGACTCTCAGATGCAAAGAGAATGAAACAAACAACAAGACCGCGACGAATACCGTGACGTAAACTACCTCTTTCATCCCGAAATGAGCGAGTATTTCATGTCGAAGATCCTTGAGGAAAATTCCCAGCCGCGAGCGTTCAAAATACGCCGCCAAAATCACAATGATTCCCGCAACGCCTGCCACAAGGTAGACCTGCAGCATGAACAAATTCAATGTCGTGGACGTAACTCTCAAGACGGAGAGCGCAGCGACTTGTATGCGCGCGCGGACCAATAACTGCATTCTTTCTCAAAAGTATCAGAGAATACCAACATTCATGCTTAACGAGAATCGTCAGCAGTTTTGCTCGCTACGCCGTCTCTGTTGCGCATGCTTTCATCCTAGACGGGTCCACGTGCGTTAAGGAAAAAAACGGCTTCTTGCTTTGCAGGTTTCAACGCTTTCTTATTCCACACTGAAGTATTTTGGGACATACGAGGCATTCATCCGGGATGGCTATATCTCTTGATACCGCGCTTACAAAGCCAGAATAATGTGCGCATTTTGCTGGTGATTCGAAGACTTTCGCGTATTCCATCGGTTTGATGTCGACAACTTTGAGGCCGTCGACTGTAATGTGCAGTTTTGACATGCAGTGGGGACATGCGTAGAAAGTTTGTCTGGGCAGTGTGGACGAGTCTGTTAGGGTTGTTGGTCGTTCGAACCGCTTTCCGCACCCCCTGTAAGGACACTTCAATTTCTCTGTATTCTCATGAATGTGGAAGGGCGGCATTTTCTGATCCTTCCCTAGTCTTCCTATATATATCGTTAATATTAATATTTAATAAATGTTTCTGCACGCACGCACAACAAGAATACATAACAACCGTGCAACGCTTGACAATTGCTTTTCACAATTTCTAACGGTCTTTCAAGAAACTGACAAGATGTACCGTGCTACTACTGGAGCCTCGGCCGGGGTTTGAACCCGGGGCCTGCTGCTTACGAGGCAGCCGCTCTACCGAGCTGAGCTACCGAGGCTTTTCATGCGTATTAGTGAAGAGGAACCGTTGTTTTTAAGATATTCGGAGCAGTTTTTCATGTTGAGCGCGCTGGGAACTGGCTCTTGGTTCAATGACGAAGGAAAGCTAAAAAGAACAGGGTCCCCACCACTATTGGAAGTGCAGTTGATGGCGGTCAAGTTGAAAAGGTATACCGAGCTGGGCGAACGAAAAATAGTCAAGATTATCCAGCACCACTTAGACTTGATGCCGAAGATGCCTATACCCTTTGGCGACGACGTCTCAGCATATGAGATAGGAAACAATGAGGTTGCCGTTTTGAAGACTGACATGCTTGTTGACAAAACAGATGTCCCGCCAGGGATGAGTCTTCGGCAAGCTGCTCGCAAGGCGGTAGTCATGAACGTCAGCGATTTTGCGGCAAAAGGCGTTAAACCGAGCGTTGCGCTGGTGGCTCTGGGTCTTCCGAGAAACTTGAAGCAGAGAGACATTGAGGAATTGGCGGAGGGTCTGAACGCAGGGGCACGTGAGTATGACTGTTACGTCGTGGGCGGAGACACGGGCGAAGCTTCCGACTTGATAGTCAGCGTTTCAATGTTCGGACTGGCCAGAAAAGATGAACTTGTGTTACGCAGCGGGGCAAGACCTGGAGACATCGTAGCAGTGACAGGTCTGTTTGGCAAAACGTCGGCAGGCCTGAAAATTCTTGCTAACGATTTCAGTGTTCCTCTGAGTCTTCGAGGAGTCTTAGTTAGACCGGTTCTGACGCCGCAAGCTCGGCTGAAAGAAGGTCTAGCCCTCTCACGTGCGCATTCCGTTTCTGCTTCGATGGATTCAAGCGATGGATTGGCTTGGAGCCTGCACGAGCTGGGGCGCGCGAGCAAAGTAGGCTTCTTGATAGATGCTCTTCCTCTTGCCGAGGAAGCGCGGAGGTTTGCCCAACTTCATGGGCTGGACCCTGTGGAGCTGGCGTTGTACGGTGGGGAAGAGTACGAGCTTGTGCTAACCATAAGACCTGAACGCTGGAACACGGCTCAACGGGCTATACATCAAGTAGGAGGAGTGTTGTTGCCGATTGGCAAAGCAACTGAAAAGGAAGGTTTTATTCTTAGTAAAGAGGGTAAGAAGTGCGTGATCGAGGCTAGAGGATATGAGCATTTCAGGTCTGACCACTTTTGTTGAAGGGTCATTTTTTCAATGTTTCTTCAAGAGTAAAGTACATTGCCGCAGCTATACCTCTGCCTAGTGTTGACACGAGGTACACTACTTGGAAGCCTACTACTAGGCCGAAAAGGCTCACGGCATAGTCTGTCATGTATCCTGCGAGTAGTGAGCCGAAGAATGTGACGACGCCCATCATAGTGTTGTAGATGGCGATGTAGCTTCCTCGCTGTCTTTCAGGCGAAATATCCAGCAAGTAGGCAATCAGTGAAGCTGAACCCAGGGCTTGTGAGAAGCCCCACAAGATCCCGACAACTGTCAAGATTTCGATGCTTGGCGCAAACGCATAGGCTATTGGAACAGTGACGAGGACGAACCTGTGGAATATCATAAGTCGTTTTCTTCCAACTGTGTCAGCAAGCTTTCCTGCCCAGCCTTGAAAGACTATTGTCACTATTGTCTGGACCACTGACAGAACAGCGATCCATAGCATTGATGCGTGGAGGATTTTCCGTGGCGTCATCGAAATCAGAGGCCACGCTATTGACATGAAGAACTGGAAGGTTCCTTCCACATAGCAGTATTTCATGAACCTGGGGGTTCTGGCTGCAGACTTGAAGTCTCTGATTATGTCTGAGGTCAGATTCTTCTGAAAGTTGATTCTTATCCCGCTTTTCTTTTCCTTGACCTTGGCCAAGACGAGCGATGAACCAATTCCGCATACCATTGCTACAATGAGAGGTATGAGGAAGATCTGTTGGGCTGTTCCAGCTAGAGTGGTCATTAGGATGCCTGACACGATTGTGGTTACCAAGCCTCCGACAGAAGCCCACAAGTTGACGTTCGCGTTTGCTCTCCCAAGCTTGATAGAAGGCACAAGGTCGCCGATCAGGGCAGTCCATGCTGGCGTAGCCATGGAGCCTACGAGCGCTTGAATAGAGAGTATTATGATGAGCTGAGTGGCGTTTGCTACGAATATCATGGGAATCCACAGCAGAGATAATGCCACGGTGCCCAGAACAATGAAGGGGGTTCTTCTTCCGGTGCTGTCGCTGAGTCTTCCCCAGAAAACTTGCAGTATGTTGTTGGAGATGTTGCTCGAAGACTGGAACCATCCCATATCTGAGGATGAGGCGCCGAGGTCTACGGCGTAGGCGCCTACGAAAGGGTTGACCATGCCGAGGCCTAGTTGGTTGACGACTGAACGTGCATAAAGGACTTTGAGTTCTGATTCCTTTTTCTTTTCGGCAGGGTCTTCTGTTGTCAACTTTGTATTCACGCTTGGTTCGAGTTCGATTTTCGACTAGAAAGGAGAAGAAACTTAAAAACTGTTCGTGATGTATCTACTTAGCTTTCTGCGTCTTGGACGGGGGACTTCTCCGATGAACCGAACAAGTGCTGGCTTGGATGTTTGGTCTTGGAGGTCTTAAGAGAAAATCTATATTTGGGAGATGTCGGTTTGGTTTCGATCTCGCTTCGTAGACCCGAATTCTGGGCGATGACTCTTGCCTGCTACTTTTTGGTTTTTCCCCTGTTTGCTTTGACTATTTTCACAGACTTCGTCTGGCTTGTACGCTTTATCTGAGCGTCAGGGAATATTTTCAGGATTTCCCTTTTTATCTGAGTGAGGTCGACCTGCCCGTAAGTCTTGACGGTCACAGTTGGTCTTTGGTTTTCATCATAATGAACTGCTAAGGTATATCCCGCGCCGACTTCGATTTCTGTAGGTTCTAACACAAACTCGTTTTCTTCGCTTTCGACTTCGAAAGTGTTTTCTGAATCCTGCTTCTTTTTCCGTTCGCTCATGTCCGACTCAACCCTGCAAAGAGAACTCGATATGAGTTTTAAAGGGTTGTTAATTCTGAATACTTATTGAAGTCTCACTCTTTTTTCAGTCTGTCCAGCAGGTAGTTTATGATTGTTATGCATGACGCTGCTAGGTACGGTTGTTTTCCAAGGCTTAGCTTTTCACCGTACCTCAAGGTGAAGTTTTCCACGGTCTTAGGCAATCCTATGTGGTCGCCTAGTACAAAGACGCTGTTTTTGTCCAAGCTGACTTTGTTGATGTCTTTTCCGTCTTCTTCCAAAACGTAGATTGAAGCTTCGTTTGCTTTGGCTTTGACAAAAGCTTCGAAACTGGTCTTGTCAACAGTGATGCCCGGATGGGGTTTTCCTGAAAGGATTTTCCTGAACACTTCTTTCCACGTTTGCTGATCTGTCCGTACATCATAGAGTGTTTCACCCTCGATCTTAACGTGCAGAGGGGGGCGTGGAGGACCGCCAAGCGAAGCGTGGAAAGTGACATCTCTGCGTAAACCATGGGAAAGAAAGAGACTGGCTACAATGCATTCATGCAGCAGGTCCAGCCTACCCGCTTCCCGCAGGTCTACGAAGTTTGAATCAGTGCGACCTTTTCGCGAATAGACGATGAACTCGCGTTCCATAGTTATTTGCGACCAATTCTGTGAAGGTAGTCCAATCTGTTTCTGTTGGTATCGTATTTAACGATGACTTTTTGATGAAACTGAAAGTGAGGATGACTGGGTTGCGGGCTGCCCGTTTTAAATTGAGACTTAAACAGGAACGCGCACTCTGTTGCGGAAGACCTTGTGATTTCGTTTTTGGGCACTTCAAGCGTACTATCAAACGGTTGTTGTATCACTGTAGTTCAGGTTTTTCCTGAAAAGGTCGAGTG
Source organism: Bathyarchaeia archaeon (assembly GCA_041500785.1). Lineage (GTDB taxonomy): Archaea > Thermoproteota > Bathyarchaeia > Bathyarchaeales > Bathycorpusculaceae > JBGQMW01. The sequence goes on along the minus strand of JBGQMW010000008.1, from coordinate 6,042 downwards.
GAGCCTCGGGCGGGAATTGAACCCGCGACCTACAGCTTACAAGGCTGTTGCTCTACCGACTGAGCTATCGAGGCATACATATTTCCATTCTTGTTTTGATTGACAGGGCTTGATTTAAGGTTATTTGGTTTCATAGTGTTTTGTGTACCAGTTTGTGTACTAGATTTTTCTGATATGAGCTTCTGATACTCTTCTGGCAGAGTCTTCCCAATGTAGCACCACTTGATTTTCTTGTTAGCAGTGTGTTTGACATACCAGTAAAAATATGTTGTTCCTTTAGAAACACTCTGCTTAGTGATCAAGTATCCTTCTTTTCCACACTTGATACATATCGCTTTTGTCATGGCTCTCCCTCTATTTGAGTATCTGAACCTATGTTCATGTTTGCACTAAAAGTTTGTGTACCTATGTTGATCTGGGTTTTGAATACGTCACAGAAATAGACAATGTAAAACTGGTTAGAAAACGAAAATAGTATCTCCCCATTCTTTTCTGTTTCACAATACCCTAGTTTTCTACATACTGGACTTCCCAGCTATTAGAATTTCCAACTACAGAAAAATATAAACATCAACAGCAAAGATCTCACAGTACTAGCAAAGTTTGCTGACCATCAGATTCCAGAGAAACAATCTGCAAAGATCTCACATTTGCTGCATGTTTTCCAACTACTAGAAAAAGCATTCACAGTAAAGATCTCATAATGCTACCAGAGTTTTCCAACTACTGGAGTCTAAGGCAAGAATCAGCAAAGACCTCACATCACTACCGAAGTTATCCAGATACTGGAAACAAGGCATAGAGGCAACCAGAAGCAATGAGAAAAAAGATAAGCTAGCATTAGTTGAAGCATCTGAAGAGAACAGAGAACTTCACTACTACCAAAAAGACATAAAATTCAAGTCACAAAAGCAGAGACACAGAAGTGGCAGTAGTATGTTCCTGACACCATACTAGATAAAGCATGCGCGCGTTGATTGAAGAGATCAGAAAACTGAGAAGAACACAGAAGCCTCCTAGACGATCCGATTTTTCAAAGATTTCAGAGACTCTCTAGAAGTTTTTCATTGTAATACGAGAAGAAAAAGGGGAACGTGTGACATGTCATCATGTTCTAGTTTCATGTAGCCAGAACACTTTGTATCAGCAGTGAAGAGTCAAATTCTTCTATCAACTCCAATCCTTCTTTTGTTGTCTGATACAAGTTGCCGCATTCCTCAACAAAACCCTGGGCTTTCAGAAATTCGGTATACTTGGTGAATTGCTCAGAACTCATAGAAACCGAACTAAGGAGATGTGTCTTCCTGATCCCGTGTTTTGCAGCTTTCAGTATAGCTATAGAAATAACAAGAGAGTCTCTTCTCTTGAAAGGGCGAGCCAAGTTCAAAACCATTCTCCCCCAATACTATATAGAAGTATCTTCTAGAAGATAAACATACCTTGTGAAGCAAGATTTCAGAGATTTCTTAGATTGTTTGTGATGTGGAAAAACAGGAGAAGAATTTAATGGTTGACTGCTCCTATTGAGAGTTGATCTGGTGAAATGAAAGCAGAAGAAGATTCCGAGTTGATTTCGCCCTGTGGAATGAACTGTGCAATTTGTTCTGGCTACTTGGCATATAAGAATGATGTGAAAAACAAGGGCGTCAGACTGCCTTATTGCATAGGCTGCAGGCCAAGAAACAAGAAATGTGCTTTTCTGAAAAAACATTGTTCCAAATTGGCAAATGATGAGGTCACTTTCTGTTTTGAATGCAGTAGCTTTCCATGTGATAGGCTGAGAACCATTGACAGTAGGTACAGATCTCGTTACAGAATGAGCATGATAGAGAATTTGAATTTCATCAAAGAGAATGGAATTGAACAATTCCTTGATAGCCAAGAAAAGTCTTGGAAATGTAGGAGTTGTGGTGAACTGGTCTGTTGCCATAACGGGATTTGTTTCAATTGCAGTTTAGAGAAGTTGAGAAACAAGAAGCAGAAGTACCGTTGGGATGAATGAACAAAAATCATAAGAACTGAAACAAGAAGATACCGTGGTTGGTGTTGCAGATTGCTGGAAGGCAAGAATGTGAATTTGAGGGTTGTGGAGAACGAGGATTTGCCACTGGTTGCAGAATGGGAAAACAACCTTGGTTTTATCGGTGAATATAATCCTCTCAGGCAACTATCTAAGGGAGAGATTGAGAAGAATTATGATAAGCTTGGTTCAGAAGAGAAGTGGTTCTTCATAGAAAAGAAAGATGGAGGCAAGATTGGCTTCATAGGACACTCTTCTGTTAGAGGCTACTGGGAGATAGGCTATGTTTTGATTCCAAGTGAAAGAGGCAAAGGTTACTGTGCAGAAGCTGTCCAACTCATGGTGGACTACTTGTTTCTGTCCAAGGACACTGTTAGGATTCAGGCAGGAACCCATGTAGAGAACATAGCGTCACAGAAGGTTTTGGAAAGGACTGGTTTTAAGAGAGAGGGACTTATGCGAAAGGAGATGTTCACTTGGGGAAAGTGGGCTGATGGTTACCTATACAGCATTCTCAGAGAAGAATGGAAAGAACCCAAAATACTGACAAGAGCTGAGAAGTAGAAAATTCTGTATGTCATTAACATATAGAGAAGGAATTGAGCTTCTTTCAATGTAGTGTTCTATATTGAGAACAATGATTTATCCAGAAGTCGTAATAGCTGCAGAGAAAGACATTACGTGTGATTTGGGATGAAGAAACTTGAGTCTGAAGAGGATGCTTTTGGTCATGCACTGCTTGCTGTCCATAAGGGAGAGGAGGTTCATGAAATAGTGGAGAGAAATGATGGATTTGTCGATTCCATGTCTACCAAGGGGTATTTTTCTGATTATGAGGCTTGGTCTCCAATTGAGCAAAAAGTATGCAGCTTGTGAAAGGAAGAGTCTTGGACATTGGTTGTGGAGCAGGTAGAACCTCATTGTACTTGCAGGAAAAAGGGTTTTATGTGCTTGGAATCGATATTTCTCCTCTTGCCAAAGTCTGCAAACTAAGAGGGTTGCGCAGTTCAAAGCTTATGCCAATCGAAACTATAGACTTCAAACCAAACTCTTTTGACACAATCCTCATGATGGGAAACAACTTTGGACTATTTGGCAATCTCAAGAAAGCAAAGAGACTACTCAAGAGTTTTCACAGAATGACTTCCAAGGATGCCTTGATCATAGCATCATCTAGGGATCCTTACAAGACAGACAACCCTGCACATCTACGATATCACAAAATGAACAAGCGAAAAGGCAGAATGAGTGGACAAGTGAAAATCCGGATAAGATATGAGGAATACAAAGGCAGATGGTTTGACTACTTGATGGTGCCAAGAGAAGAACTGGCGCAGATTCTTTCCGACACAGGATGGAGGCTTAAGGAGTTTCTGGATACTGCAGGTCCATATTACATAGCCATTGTCCAAAAATCGCTTAACGGATTCGAACCATCCGACCTGTTTATATGAACTCCCTAGAAGTTTTTCACTGTAGTTCTGGGTGTCGTAGATATAGATAGAAGGTGGAGATCTTGGTTCTAGTTCGTTGTTACTGTATTGTCTTTTCTAGTTGTTTGATTACTTTCAGTGTTCTGTCTCTGGGTTCTTTAGGATTTTCTTTTAGATAGTGTCTTACAAAGACTGATTTTGGCACTCTGCCCTGTAATAGGTCAACTTCTTTGCTGATGATGCCCTGTCTAACCATGAATGAAGCATAGTAAGATCTAAGTTCTTTTATTCTGAGGTTGATTCTGTTCCTGAAGAGGATGCAGTGCATTGCAGGGTATGAGACTGGTTTGCTGTTGATCATTTGTTTTACAAGGTCTTTGGGTATTATGCTGATGTAAGCGTTCTTCGTGTTTCTAAGGAATTGTTTATGCCTGTAATGCTCAAGCATAGACAAGTCCCCATTGAAATATTCTGAGAGCTTGTTCTGCTTCTTGAGTTCAATGACTAAATTGAATGCTACGATCCCTTCCTTTGCTCTGAGTCCAGAAAGCAGCATAAACCTGAGATAGAGTTTTTCGTTTTCATGTAAGACGTTAGAGGCTTTATTGTACCATTCAATCAGGTCCTTGTGATTGTTGTTCATTATCCTGAGAAAACTCTGAAGGCAGTCAGGTCTTGTCCATTTTATCCCATACTGTCTCATCAGTTCTTTGAACTGCAAGTAGCGACCAACATATTTTGACAAACACACCAAAGCCTTCAAAGCATTTGCTCTTCTTGCAGTCGGAAGAGACAGAAGCCTGGAAGGATTATCTGAACAGTCAAAGTATTTTCTGGAATTGTTAAACTGCGTACAATCATATGGATGTGAATACCTATTCTGCAAAAATACCTTATGCCGTATCCAATCCATGTACACTTGGTTGATATTACAAGGCTGTTGCTCTACCTACTGAGCTATCGAGGCAGCATCTATAGCTTCACAGCATCGAAAATAGAAACGTTAGCCCGGAATGTTGTGGAATGAGAAGCCTGGTCTTTCAGGACGTAACCCTTATATCTACGAGAATCGCTTCTGAAATAGTTTGGCTACTTAGTTGAAGCCATGAAAGAGATGCAACTCCTATCAGCCTTGATTTGGAGTGAAGGGTGAAAATGAGCGACAACGTACTTGCTCACGATGACACCATGCATAGGTCTGTGTAAACCTGCACTTATTTAAGTTTCACCGAGACGTTAAACAGATACTGCCGTAAGGTCCGACATGCTACGCCGTCTGGAGAATGGCTCGGCTTGAGTGCTGATGAAGGGCGCGGCAAGCCGCGAAAGGCCCCGGGTAAGCGCATGCAGCCTTAGAACCGGGGATACCTCAATGGGACTTCCTACCGTGATTCTTCGGAATCATGGTGCTCCCTTATGGGAGCGGGAACCCCCCGAATTGAAGCATCTTAGTAGGGGGAGGAAAAGAAACCAAAACGGGATTCCCTTATTAGCAGCGAGCGAAAAGGGAGCAGTCCAAACTGAATCCCAAAGGGAAACCTGCGGGAAATGTAGTGTTAAGGGCCCGGCTTCCTCCTCATCAACGAAGTTGAAGTGGCCTGGAAAGGCCTGCCATAGAGGGTGAAAGCCCCGTAAGCGCAAGTTGGAAGGAGATGAGCTGGAGTCCCGGAGTACCGTACCCTGGTTTGGGTGCGGGAATTCGGAAGTCACCAACTTCCAAGACTAAATACACCTCAAGACCGATAGCGCACTAGTACGGTGACGGAAAGATGAAAAGTACCCCGAGAGGGGGGTGCAAAGTGCCTGAAACCAGACGGTTAGAGACGTGTGCAGCCCGGAAGGGTAGATCCCTCCCAAAGGAAACCGCCGTGAGACGGGTGTACAAGGGAGGGGGACCAGGGTTGCACGTTCCGTCTATAAACACGGGCCGGGGAGTTCATGTTTGTGGCAAGCCTAAGGGCAAGAAACCCGTAGGCGTAGGGAAACCAACATGCACGCAACCATCCTTGTGGTGGCGAGGTGCGGAGTCTGAAAGGGCCCGGAGTCACAGACTTGAGACTAGAAACCAGGCGATCTAGCCCTGGGCAGGGCGAAGCTAGGCGAAAGCCTAGTGGAGGCTCGCAAGGGTGCTGACGTGCAATTCGTTCCCCAGACCTGGGGTTAGGGGCTAAAGACCAATCTAGCCTGGTGATATCTAGTTCCATCCAAAATGGGTCGCAGCCCAGTCCCGGACGAGATGGCTGGCGGGGTAGAGCACTGATTAGGAAGTAAGGAGCCGAAAGGCTCCATTTCTTTTTCAAACTCCGAATCTGCCAGCGTCGTAGACAACGGGAAACGGGTTACGGGGGGTAAGCTCCTGGACCGAGAGGGGGACAACCCAGACTGAGGTTAAGGTCCCCAAGTGCTGGCCAAATGTCAAACCAAAGGGCGTCGTCAGCCTCAGACAGCGGGGAGGTAGGCTCAGAAGCAGCCACCCTTCAAAGAAAGCGTAACAGCTCACCCGCCGAGGCTCACGGCCCCGAAAATGGACGGGGCTAAGCCAGCCACCGATACCTCAGAACACAATTTCGATTGCGTTGGTAGGAAGGC
>JBGQMW010000007.1:0-81607 GCA_041500785.1 Bathyarchaeia archaeon | reverse complement strand
TTGGTACCTCGATGTCGGCTCTTCCTATCCTGGCCCTGCATAAGGGGCCAAGGGTGAGGCTGCTCGCCTATTAAAAGGGAACGTGAGCTGGGTTTAGACCGTCGTGAGACAGGTCGGACTTTATCTGCTGGGAGTGCTGGCTGCCTGAGGGGAAAGGGTCCCCAGTACGAGAGGAACGGGACGCTGTGGCCTCTAGTTAACCGGTTGTCCGACAGGGCAAATGCCGGGCAGCCACGCCATTGGGAATAAGGGCTGAAAGCATCTAAGCCCGAAGTCTCTCCTGAAAATAGGCAGCCGTTCCCATAAATGGTTGAGCTGGTAACGGCTCGAACCTATGGGACGAAGGCTCCCATAAAAGATGGGTTTGATGGAACCGGGGTGTAGGCTGGAAGGTTTCGACCGACCAGCTCAGCCCGCGGTCTCCAACCGCCTAAGGTGTCGGACTAAAGGTAGTGTCTGGACGATATACTCGGAAACTTGAAGTGCTTGGAACAAAGGCCTATGCATGGTGTCCACCAATTGCTTTTTGGAGCTTTTGCGTTCTTGGCCTGGTTCATTTGCGAATAGTTTTTGTAACTTGAGGTTCACGCTGGTAATGGTGAATACTGTGTCTTTGATTTCAAGGTTTGACCCGTGGTGCTCTCGGCTTTGCACATGTCCTCCAAAGTTGACTTTGAACCCGTACACAGGGTGCGACCACGCATGTCTCTACTGTTACGCGTCAAGCTATGTTCCAGAATTCTCAAAGTGCAGGGTCAAGAAAGACCTGCTTCGCAGACTTGAAAGGGAGGCTGCATGCCTTAAGGGCGAGACTGTCTCGTTGTCTAACTCGTCAGACCCATATCCGAGATTGGAGGCTGAGACTGGACTGACGCGAGATTGCCTTAAGGTTTTAGCCAGAGCCGAGTGCAGTGTTCAGATTATCACGAAGTCTCCGCTTGTGGTCAGAGATGTTGACTTGCTGACCCGTTTTCCATCCATGGTTTCGCTAACGATAACCACGGATGACGATGAAGCTGCCAAGCTAATAGAGCCTCAAGCGCCTCTGCCTGCTGCCCGTTTGAAAGCGGTTGAGACTCTGCTTGCCAAGGGCGTACCAACGTCTGTGCGCATTGACCCCTTGATTCCTTTCTTCAATGATGAGCAAGAAAGGCTTGTTGAATCCCTTGCTTCTATGGGGGTCAAGCACATTACAAGCTCGACTTACAAAGTCAAGGCCGACAATTGGAGGAGGCTTAGCCGAGCGTTGCCAGCACTTGCCGAGAAGTTGGCACCACTCTATTTTGAACAGGGCCTAAAGATGGGCGGGAGTTTCTACCTACCTGAGGGCATACGCTTTCAGCTATTGACTTCCATCGCGGTCCTGGCCAAGAAGCATGGTATAAGATTCGGAGTTTGCCGAGAAGGCCTGAGCGGTTTGAACGTTGCAGTGTGTGATGGGTCATGGCTGCTTGCCGACAGGGCGTCCAGACGATCCTAGATCAAAGATTTCCTTGAATCTTTTTCTTCTCTGGGTCAGAGGGGTCACTATGCAAGTGGCGTGGCATTGAGCTTGCGGCCAATGTTGATTTTGAATTCTGATTCTGGTTTCATAAGTGTTTTTACTTTGGTGCCCCAAACAGACTGGACTAGTTGGATTGGCACTTGAGCGTTGTTCCAAGACCTTTCCAGCAGGACATCGGGAGGATAAAGAAATGAACGTAGCTTGGAAGCTACGATTAGTGCAATTGTCGCCGGCGATCTTGAGTATAGCCATAGCTATGCTTCTTTGCAGTTGGGGCGGCTTCAGGGCAGACGCCTAGGCAGGGCAAAGACCATGACGAAGCTCGTAGAAGCAGAGGCTTGGGTTCGTCGCAACAAACGAATGATTCAGAACCAGCTATTCATACAACTTCTAAGCGTCATAGCGATCGTGGTGCCTTTACCGATAGCAGTATTCGTTTTCTGGACTGCATTTGGCCTTGCTTCTCCTTTGGTCATTCAAAGCTTCGTTGGCTTATGGGCCGCAGCAACAATAGTCTACGTCACAAGGACAATATACGCTAGGATAGAACGCAGGAAACTCTAAGCTTCCTCCTCTTTTTGTATCAAGTTTTCATATCAGTCCAGTTTCCAGCAGTTTCATTCCAGCTCCAAAACTTCCCTTGAACTCCAGCTTTCCAGTCATCAAGGCTTCTATGCCGCTCAGCTTTCCGTTCACAAGATCGATGAAGTCGCTGTCAGAGATTCTTATTCCTATAGTCGGCGAAGGATGAGTTTCCTCCTTGATCGTCATTTTCTGGTTTTTTATTATGATCGTCCAATGGCCGCCGTTCGGTCCTGTGACGGTCATCTGCACCGTGGCTTCAACGTCCTTTGCTTTGTTCGGGTTAAACCTGGTCGGCATGGTTTTCTCAAAGAATTCTCTGGGGGTTCTCACTTCCATGTGCTTCCACCGAGACACATCATTATGGTCCCGGGCAGTATAAGTTTAATGAAACGATAATTTGCATTCTTGTAGTTTTCCTCGTTGAAACTAGCTTCGCAGGATGAAGTCCAGAATTCTCTGCTTCTCTTTCAGCGAGTTAACCACCAGGTCAGGTTTCATCTTCTCCAGCTGTCTCCGCGTGTATGCTCCTGTTGGAACGGCAATGCATTTCATTCCGGCTCTTTGGGCAGCTTCTGCACCGAAAACAGAATCCTCTATCACGACGCATCTTTCTGGCAGGCACCGAAGTCTCCTTGCGGATTCCAGAAAGATGTCTGGGCAGGGTTTCGGACGTTCGACTTCATCAGCAGTGATGACTACTCGAAAGTACTTCGTCAAATTCATCTTTTTCAGAAGATTGAGGATGACTTTCAGGTTGTTCATGCTAGCCAATCCGACAAGCACTCTGTTTCGCAAAGAGTCTAGGAGCTCAATGGCACCGTCAAAGAGAGTCACTGTGTCAGCGAGGTTGACTTGCGCGGCGATCTTCTGTTCTACAAGTTTCTCAAGGGTTCTTTGATCGAATGGCTTTTCTGCGACGGTTAGGGCTTCCTTGAAGGTGTTTATTGCGCCTATCCCTATTCTTTTCTCAATGAAGGCATCTTCGACTTGGACTCCTATGCTTCTGAGTGTCTCCTGAAATGATGTGACGACAGCCTGTCTGGTGTCGGCGATCGTGCCATCCCAATCAAAAATGACCGCGTCAGACATGTTCTCACCGCAGTTTTCCTTCAGGTCTCCCTCTTGGCCCAGAATAGTGTTGAGAGGGTTTTGCGGGCTTGAGTTTGATTCGTCGTTTCTGTAACTTGCAGGTTCTGACATGTCTGGATCTTGCCGATGCAAAAATTTTTCTGAGGAAGTGCTCTGCAATCTGAGGGCTAGCGAGACGCCGTTCGTCTTCTATTGCCAAATGTGGATACTTCTTTGAGACTCTCTTTCCGAAAAATCCTGGGCCTTTTGCTGTTGATGCGGGTTCTTGACGGTCTGGATAGATCTTGGCGTCCTTCAAGGCGCAACTAGGTGAACTGCTTTTTAGTATGAAGCCATCAACTTCTGGCAGGGAATCCAGAAAGGAGTCCGCGAACTTGAGCATCCTGTTCGTCACATCTAGCTGCGTGTTAGGTTGAACAAGTTTCAACCTTCTGTCCGATGATACCACTCTCAGAGGATCTCGAGGAACATGCAGACCTATCTCGACTTCTGGGCAGACGGAAATGAAAGTGACACAGTGCCTCAGTTTTTTAACGAAATCGCTGGAAATGATCTGAGAATTCCATCTGACGCTCTCAAACTCGATGCACTTGCTAACTACGACGATGGGCTTAGGAAGCTCTCTCATTCTGTCCACGTAAGCCAATTAGGCTTCTGAGTAAATATGCGAAGTGGAAATTCCTATTCGTTGATGGTTTCTTGTTCTGCTTATTGTCGCTTCTCTGAAATAGATGTGGTGCAGAGGGTGGGATTCGAACCCACGAACGCCTGCGCGACAGGCTCCTGAAGCGTCCGCGTCGCCTTGCGGCGACTCTGCGCCTTTAGCCTAGCTTGGCTACCTCTGCCTTGAAGATATCCAATCTCTAGATTGACTCTTACCAAGAAAAGTCTTTCTTTAGATTTAGTGATGTGTCATCATTAGATTAGCGCGTCGGCGGCCTTGAGGACCAATTTTGAAAGTCTTGGTACACCTAGAGTTTGCTAATGCCATATTGTCACAAAACTCGATTGCTGAATCACAAAGGGACATGTGGAAGATTGCACGGAATGATCAAACAGAAATGCTCGACGACCCTCATCACATGAATTGTGGTTGAAAAGGTTTAAGAGTTACTGTATATTGTTTGGATGTGCAAGTGGTGTTGATATGCCTACTCACGGTTCGCTTTCTAAAGCGGGGAAAGTCAGGTCTCAGACGCCTAAGATTCAGGCTACTCCGAGGAAGAGTCCGAATCCGCGGGTCAGAAATAGGCGGAACTACGAGAAGCGGGTTGTTCTTCAGAGAAAGCCAGGACAGAATTGGGTCTAGCCTTCTATTCTGATCCTTTTATTCAGTCAAATCAGTAGTTGCTAAGCATGCCAGAAGCTTCGCTGACAATCGTTAACGCCCGCGTAGTCACGCTTGACCCCCAGAGGTCATATGCTCGAGCGGTTGCAGTACGTGGTAAGAAGATAATTGCTGTCGGTTCAAACAAGGAAATTCGCAGGTTTGTAGGTCCGAAGACGAAAGTATTGGATGCAAGAAACGGAACGGTAGTCCCTGGACTTGTAGATTGTCACGTTCACATGACAGGTTTTGGCTTTTTCCTTCAGTCTGTAGACCTGCATGGCGTAGGGTCTGTTAAAGAGATGCAGGAGAAATTGCGGCAATACTCTCGGGAAAATCTTGGCAAAAGCTGGATTGGGGGAGGACGATGGGATCAGGAACTGCTTGCTGAGAAACGCCTGCCTACCCGCTGGGACTTGGACGAGGTAATCGCAGACAGGCCAGTATTGCTTGAACGCGTGTGCGGACACATTGGTGTTGCAAACAGCAAGGCTCTGCAATTGGCTGGCATAACCAAAGAAACCGTTGTCGACGGCGGAAAAGTGGATCTGGACTGCAAAACTGGTGAGCCTAGCGGCATCGTTCGGGAGAACGCCTTGGGCGTAGTCTCAGAAGCGATTCCAAAGCCAGGGTTGACGCAACTGGAAGAAGCTTGCATATTGGCAAGCAAGAAAGCTGTGGAAGCCGGACTCACGGGTGTTCATTGGATGGTGGAATCTGTAGACGAGATTCGTTTATTACGCAAGCTCGATTCTGAGGGCAAGCTACCTCTGCGGGTTTACTTGGGTGTTTCCGTTCGTCTTCTGGATGAGCTTGAGCATTCTTCGTTGCTCACGGATGTTGGAAGGGGCATGGTGAAAATGGGGTTTGTGAAGATCTTGGCTGACGGTTCGCTTGGCGCTCACACTGCGGCTTTGAACAAGCCTTACGCTGATAAGCCAGAAACTCGAGGTATGCTTCTCTATTCGCAGAGGACTCTTGACGGCCTTGTCTTGAAAGTGCACAAAGCCGGCTTTCAACTGGCTATACATGCAATTGGCGACCGGGCGACGGAAGCTGTGCTGAAGGCTTATGAAAAAGCGTTGAAATCTTCTGCAAGGCCTGATCACAGGCACAGAATTGAGCACTGTTCCGTTCTCAATCCAAGACTCATCAAATGGATGAAACGCTTGGGCGTGGTGGCTTCAGTTCAGCCCCATTTTGTCGTCTCTGATTTCTGGATCATCGACCGTGTTGGAAAGAAACGCGTCCGTTGGACCTATCCCTTCAAAACACTATTGAGGAAAGGTCTGGTTGTTGTTTCAGGCTCAGACTGTCCAGTTGAGAACATTAACCCGATCTTGGGCATTTGGGCAGCTAACAGAAAGAATGCTCCACAAGAGCGACTGACTGTCAACGGGGCTCTCAGGACTTACACATCCAACGCGGCCTACGCGTCTTTCGATGAAGGCAATAGAGGTTCCATTGAGGTTGGCAAGACTGCAGACTTCACAATTCTCTCAGACAGTCTGCGTTTTGCAACCCCAATCATGACTAAGAATGTTACGGTGAAAACGACGATTGTTGACGGTAAACCTGTCTATATGCGGTAACCTCTATTGCCTGAAGTCTAGGCGCCACCGTTCAAGATCAAGATGGCACTGCGGCAACAACCTTCTAGGTGATAGGTTCTAGACCAAGTTAGCGAGATTATCTGAGGTGAATTCCCACAATGTCTCCGTCTTGCAGGGCAAATGCTGCTCCTACTTTTTGTGGGCTGAATGCTAAACGTTTGGACCAGACTTTTGCGAAGTTAAAGTTCTCTTTGAAGTCGCTGTGGATGTCTCTTGCCAAGTCGTAGATCGTTGAGCCTTTTTTGAGGATGAAAGGTTTCTTGGAGTATTCCCTTTCGCCAGGTTCTTTGGTGTAGATTCGCATTACGTTGAGCGTGCAAAACAGTGCTTCGCCTAACTTCTCAAACCCCGTGCGGTCTACGCTTGAAACTGCAATTATCGGAAGCTTGTTGTGGGCATAGGCTTTGAGTAGTTTCAGGTTTCCGTCTGCTCCTTTCAGGTCGATCTTGTTTGCGATGATTACCGCTGGTTTGTATACGGTGCTTTCGAAAACTGCGTCTTCAATCTCTTCCAGTGTGGCTTCTCCGGAGATTCTCACGAACGCGTCTGAGACTCTGTAGTTTTTGAGCAGTTCTTCAATGTCTCTGAAGCTGCAATTGACCAGTCTTCCCATGACAATTATTCTGAGGCCTGCGCCCATGAACTTGCGTTCAATGTCAACCTGAGCTTTAGGTTTGCCAACGAGGATTCTGGCTTTCCCCATTTCTTCCAGTATCGTCGAGAGCTGTTTGACTGGGTCTTGGGAAAGGTCGATCATGATTATCAGTCCGTCAGCGTTTCTGGCTATTCCCAGTGTCTGCAGTCCCCATGCTCTGCCATCTGCTGAACCTTCCATGAGGGCTGGTGCTTCTATAAGTTGAAACTGGATGTCTTGGTAGTTCATTATTCCAGGCACGGGCTGTCGGGTTGTGTAGGGACTAGGCGAGATTTCCACTTTGGCATTCGTCAGCGCTGCAAGCAAACTGCTTTTACCGGATTTTGTTAGGCCTATGAGAGCAATCTGGGCAGCGCCTTCTTTTTCTATGAAGACCTTCGGTCCACTTCTTGCGGCTTTCTTCCTTTTCTTCTCTTCCGCCTCTTTTTTCAGGTCTTTTATCTGCTTCTTCACTTGCACGCAAAGTTTTGCTGTTCCTTTGTGTCTTGGGACAAGGCTAAGGAATTCTTCAAGCAGTCGAAGTTTCTCACGTGGATTTTTCGTTGCCTCAACTTCTTCCCACTTGTTCTTTGCCTCAGGAGGCAAGTTTGTCGTCATGGGTTAACCGTGTCCAGAATCTAGTTTTTCACGCTAGCTTTAATATCTGTTTCTCACTCTTCTTTTACTCTGCAGTGTCTTCTGTTCATCATAAACTTAAAATAATCGATTAAACAGTTGTGTAAACGAATTCATTAAAATTTAGAGGAAATCTGAGAAAAGGAGGAAGATACATGAGCAAAGTAGGAAAGCCACACCTAAACCTCGTTATCATGGGACACGTAGACCACGGAAAATCAACGACCACTGGACACTTACTCTACCTTGCCGGAGCAGTTGATGAACGGACGATCAAGCAGTTTGAAGAGGAAGCCAAGGCGGCAGGAAAAGAAAGCTTCAAGTTCGCATGGGTTCTCGACAACCTCAAGGAAGAAAGAGAAAGAGGAGTCACCATTGACCTTCGATTCCTAAAATTCGAAACCAAGAAATACTACTTCACGGTCATCGACGCGCCAGGACACAGGGACTTCGTCAAGAACATGATCACAGGCGCGAGCCAAGCTGATGGTGCCGTACTCTTCTGCTCCTCGAGAAGAGGAGAATTCGAAGCTGGCATCGGGCCAGGAGGGCAGACGAGAGAACACGCGTTTCTGGCTTTCACATTAGGGGTTCGCCAACTAGTCGTTGCTATCAACAAAATGGATGATATTTCGTCTAACTGGAGTCAAGACAGATATAACGAAATCAAGAACGAAGTAGGCCGAATGCTCAAGATGGTAGGCTACAAGGTTGAAAAGATCCCGTTTGTGCCCTTGTCTGGATGGACAGGCGACAACCTTGTGAAAAAAACCGACAAAATGCCGTGGTACACAGGACCAACACTCATGGAGGCGCTGGACACTTTTGAAGTTCCACCGAAACCGACGAACAAGCCGCTGCGGGTCCCAATCCAAGATGTATACAGCATCACAGGCATAGGCACAGTCCCGGTTGGCAGAGTCGAGACCGGAGTAATCAAGGAAAACGACGTTGTCATCTTCATGCCCTCCAACAAACAAGGTGAAGTCAAATCGCTTGAGATGCACCACGAAAGAATTCCCAAGGCTGAACCTGGCGACAACATAGGCTTCAACATCAGAGGCGTCGGCAAAACAGACATTCACCGTGGAGACGTTTGCGGGCACGTTGCTAATCCGCCGACAGTAGCCAAAGAATTCATCGGACAAATAATCGTTATCTACCACCCGACAGCAGTCGCGGCAGGATACACCCCCGTGTTGCACTACCACACTGGCCAAATTGCTTGCAGATTAACCGAACTCATTAGAAAGCTTGACCCACGCACAGGACAAGTCGTTGAAGAAAAACCGACTTTCCTGAAGACTGGAGACGCGGCAGTCGTCAGGATGGAGCCTTTGCACCCGATAGCCGTCGAGACGTTCTCAGAGTTCGAAGAGCTCGGACGCTTCGCGGTCAGAGACATGGGCACAACGGTGGCAGCAGGCATAATAAAGGAGATCACCAAGAAAGGACCATAGACTCCACATTCTCCCCTTTTTGTGACATGACGTCTTTCATCAGGTTCTTTGGAAATCTCGGTCTCTTCGCCATCCAGAATGTGCCTCATGGATCCAGTCAAGACGCTTGAAAGGCTTATATTTTAGTGAAATCAGTTTTTTGTTCGTGATACACATGGTAACCGACCCTGTGTGCAAGATGAAAGTTGACGAAAAGACTGCGAAATTCAAGAGCGAATACCAAGGAAAAATCTACTTCTTCTGCGCGCCAGGATGCAAGAAAGAGTTTGACAAGAGCCCAAAGAAGTACCTGTAAGTACCCACTTCGGCTTTCTTTCTGTAACACTCTTTTTCTCTTATTGAAATGCGGACTCAACATTTTTCGTGTTCTTCACGGTCTTGTTTCTAGAAAAAGCTCCCTATTGTTATCTTCACGAATAGTGTCACGTGCAAGTGAGTTCGAGAGTTGAGCAATGGTGTTCACTGAGTTTTTGTTTTGGCCAGTCACTCTTCTGGCCGCGCACCCATAAGTCTTATTAACGGATGGGTTTTGGTGATATCCATGGAATCTGCGAACATTGTGATCATTGGCGCTGGCGTTGTTGGCTTGGCTGTTGCCGCAAAAGTCTCTGAGAGTAATGACGGCGTGTTCATTTGTGAGAAGAACCCTCAGTATGGCCAGGAGACCAGCAGTCACAACAGCGGCGTCATCCATTCAGGCATCCATTATCCTAGGAATTCTCTGAAGGCTAAACTGTGCGTGAAAGGGAACACTATGCTTTACGAACTGTGTGATAAGTATCGGATTCCGTTCAAGAGGTTAGGCAAGGTGACAGTCGCGATCGAGGAAGAAGAGGTTGACGAGTTGGACAAGCTGATGCGTGCAGGAACCGGGAACGGTGTCGAAGGCTTGAAGTTTCTGGACGGCGAAGCTGTGAGAAAGCTGGAACCGAACGTTGCAGTTGAAAAAGCGCTTCTCACACCCTCGACCGGCATTCTGGAACCCGACGAGTTGATGAACCACTTCTACGCACAAACTCGCAAGAACAACGTCGTTCTAGCCACAGAGACCGAGGTAACGAACATCGGCAGAGTCGACGGTGGGTACGAATTGACCGGTGTGAGCGTTGGTGAAAAGTTCTCTGTCACGGCCAAGACCGTGATAAACTGTGCTGGCCTCTATTCAGATAAGGTGGCGGCCATGGTAGGATTGGACATTGACAGGCTCGCATACAGACTTTATCCTTGCAAGGGAGACTATTTCAGGGTGGCTGGAAAACCGCTTGTCAGGATACTAGTCTATCCAGTGCCAAAGGGTCCAGGTTTGGGAATTCATCTGACCCCTGACCTTGCTGGCTCGATCAGACTTGGACCGAATGCCTACTACGTTGACAAGATTGACTATACTGTTGAGTCTGGGGAAAAGGAGTTTCGGGAGGACGTGACACGGTTTGTGCCAAGAATTCGCGACTATGAGATTCGTGAAGATTCTTCAGGGATCAGACCGAAGCTTCAAGGACCAAAGGACGGGTTCAAAGATTTTGTGATAAGACATGAGGCTGACAAAGGCTTTTTCGGGTTTATCAATTTGGTCGGAATAGAGTCTCCAGGTTTGACTGCCGCTCCAGCTATAGGTGAATATGTTTCTGAAATCGTTGAGAATGAGGTCAAAAGGTGAACTGTATGGTCACCGATGATTTAAGGGTCAATCCGAGCATTTTGAGGTCCTTCTGTTCTGAAGCGTTGGAACGGCTGGATGTGCCTGCCGAGGATGCACAGTTAACTGCTAAGGTTCTGGTGGAGGCGGACTTGCGAGGTATTGATTCTCACGGTGTGGCAAGGCTGAGCCGCTACGTTTCTGGTATTCAGCAGGGAATGATGCGGCCTAACGCGATACCACGCGTGGTGCACGAGACTGCTTGCACCGCGACCATTGACGCGGATGCGAGTCTGGGGCAGCCGGTTTCTTTCATGGCTATGCATCTTGCGATGAACAAGGCACGAGAGCATTCATTGGGATTTGTTGCCGTTCGCAATTCGAATCACTTTGGTATAGCCGGCTTTTATGCGATGATGGCTTTGGCTGAGGACATGATCGGCATCTGCACGACGAACACTGAAGTCCTTGTTGTGCCCACTTTTGCACGGAACGCTTTGCTGGGAACAAATCCGATCGCGATTGTTGTCCCTGCTGGGAAGGAGCGCCCTTATGTTCTGGACATGTCCACGAGCACAGTGACAAGAGGGAAGCTTGAGGTCTACGCTCGGCTAGAGAAGCCGACTCCTCTTAACTGGGCGACTGACGAGAAAGGCGTTGCAACCGACGACCCGTCACATGTTCTTCAGAATATTATCAAACGAAGTGGAGGAGGCCTCCTGCCGTTGGGCGGCGCGTTGGAAGAATCTGGTGGGCACAAAGGTTACGGATTGGCTTTGGCTGTGGAGATCTTCAGTGCTGTGCTGCCAGGGGCATTTTATGCTAACAGGGTCTATCCCAAGGACAAAGACGGCAAGCCTTTGCCATCTGGGATCGGCCATTTCTTCGGTGCTATGCGTGTCGACGCATTCAGGTCTAAGGAGGAATTCAAGCGTGACATGGACGACCTTATCCAGCGTTTGAGAAATACTCCGAAAGCATTGGGAGCTGAACGTATCTATATCCATGGTGAGAAGGAATTCGAGCAGGCTGAACAGTTCGCAAAGGAAGGCGTACCGTTAAACGCCAAAGTTGCAAAAGACCTCAGGGCAATTGCAGAGCAGCTTGGGATGCACAGGCCCTTCTAGCATGAGTTTCTCATGTTCAGTTTGGGCTCTGGCCACGATGGGACCAAGTTGAAATAGTCGTGCAACCAGCAGATATTTTGGGGAGGGCGACGTGCCCTGGTTAGGTTATGTGCGCGCGGCTGGTCTAGCAACCTGTTTCTGGTTCTATCTTCATCAAGTCATTCAGAACCGCGTATGCGGTCTGTTTGGGTCCTAGGAATTGTGCTGAAACGAAGATCTCCTGGCATGTTCTTAAGCGGAATGCTATGCCCATGTTTCCCTGATTAACTGTAGCCAGCGGGTCATTGAGAGAGACTTGTCCCGGTTGGACGGTCATCTCGAGTTTGTTGTTTGTTTTTGCGATTCGGCAGATCAGTTTGACTTTCTTGTTGTTTTTCTTTGCTTCCTTCAGCAGTCCTTCGATGTGTCTGATTCCTTCCACCTGAACGTCTTCGAGTCTTGCGTCTGCGTTGAAGAGTGCGTTTGCGAGTATGACGGTTTTTCTTGCTGCGTCTATTCCGTCAATGTCGTCTGAATGATTTGTTTCGGCCCATCCTGCCTCGATTGCCCTTTCCAGCGCATGCTGGAGGTCTTTGTCTTTTTCCATTTCTCCGATTATGTAGTTTGTGGTGGCGTTCAGTATTCCTCGGAGACTCAGAAGTTCATCGGCTTTGAAGCAGGATTCCAATAGGCAGAAAACCGGAAGATGCGCTGCGACAGCTGCTTCGTACCGTAGCTTTACACCGTTTTCTCGTGCCATACTGACCAGTTCTCTATAGGCTTTGACAAGTGGTCCTTTGTTAGCCGTGACAACATGCTTTCTTTCAGCTAGTGCAGCTCTGATGTTAGACAGACCAGGTTCACCGCTGAACGTTGAAGGCGTTAACTCTACGACTGCGTCGCTCTCAACGTTGGCTATTACCTCAGCTGTGCCGTAGCCTCTGCGATATTTTTGGAAGCCTCTCCATCCGAGTTCCTTATGCTTGAGGATTTCTCCAGGGTTCAGTCCATTCTTGTCAATGGCGGTTCCTCTTGAATCGGAAACGGAGACTATGTCTATCATGTGACCGCGAGCCTTCAGCAGTCTTTTCTTCTCGGCAATGAGTTCTACCAGACTTTTTCCAACGTTGCCTAAGCCTATGAGTTGAATTTTCATATTAGCCCCAGTGTTCTCGATGATATTTATGCTTGATACTCATCAAAGAAAGAGCTATAGCGTGCACTATCGTATGTTGGAATATGTTGAATCAATAATGAAAAAAGGCAGAATATTCAACATCGAAAAATATGCAATTCATGATGGACCGGGCATTCGGACCACAGTCTTCTTCAAAGGATGCCCTTTACGTTGCCTGTGGTGCCACAACCCTGAGGGTCAGAATCCCAAGAGTGAGCTGATCTACCGGGAGGGCAGATGCATTGGATGCGGTGAATGCGTGAAGAAATGCCCCAGAAAAGCGCTCTCACCCAGTTCCGACCGTGTGACACTGAACAGGAAGAACTGCAACGTGTGCGGTGTATGCGTTCAAGTGTGTCCTTCTGAGGCTTTGTCGATTGCGGGTAAGGAGATAAGCGTTGAAGAGGTAGTTAAGGAGATTGAGCGGGACATGGCTTTCTATGAGGAGTCCGAAGGAGGAGTAACGTTTTCCGGGGGAGAACCTTTGTTGCAGCCTGATTTTCTGGACGCACTGCTTCACGAATGCAGTGACAGAGGTATTCACACCACTTTGGATACGAGCGGGTATGCTCTGCAGAGCGTTATCGACAGGGTCAGGGGCAAAGTGGACCTGTTTCTTTTCGACATAAAGAGCATGGATGAGGCAAAGCACAAAGAATACACAGGTGTGTCGAACAGGCTGGTCCTCAGGAATCTTCAGAGACTTGTGAAGGACGGATGCGAGGTTGCAGTTTCCATGCCGATCATTCCAGGTGTAAACGATGATGAAGAAAACATACGTAGGACGGGAGAGTTCATATCTTCTCTGCAGAACGTGGAATATGTGAGTCTTCTGCCTTACCACAATGCAGGTGTTGAGAAGTACAAGAACATGGGCAGGACTTACAGGATCAAAAAGTTGCAGTCGCCGTCAGGTCAGAAATTGAGCATGATAAGAAAGAAACTGGAAGCGTTTGGGCTGAAAGTGAGAATAGGGGGCAGATGATATGCGTGAGAGAATCAGAAAGTTGAGAAAGCAGAGTCTTGAATATAAGCCTCGTACAAATGCTGAGCGTGCAGTTCTCCTCACAGAGTTCTATGCAAGCGGTGCCGCTGACAAAATGTCTGTGCCTGTTGCGAGGGCACTCGCGTTCAGGCATTTGCTTGCGAACAAAGAGATCTGCATGAGCGACGGTGAACTGATCGTCGGCGAGAGAGGTCCAGCTCCAAAAGCAACTCCGACATTCCCCGAAATATGCTGTCATAGCCTAGAAGACCTTGAACTCCTTGACACCAGAAAAAAGATCCCCTATGCCGTAGATGCTGCAACTAAAAAAGTCTATGAAGAGAAGATTATTCCATTCTGGCGCGGCAGGTCGGTAAGGGATATAATATTCAGTAAGATGTCCGACGAATGGAAAGCTGCCTTTGAAGCTGGTGTGTTCACCGAATTCATGGAACAAAGAGGTCCAGGACACACTGTTTCAGGCAACAGAATCTACCAGAACGGCCTGCTGGATATCAAAGAAGAAATCAGAAGAGGTATAGCCGCCCTTGACTTCCTGCGAGATTCAGCAGCTCATAGGAAGCTGGAAGAACTCAAGGCAATGGAGATCACTGCGGACGCTCTGATACACTATGCACAAAGACACTCCAAAGCAGCGGCCGATCTCGCGAAAAAAGAAAAGGATCCAGAGCGACGCAAGGAACTCGAAAGAATAGCCAGTGTCTGCGCTCACGTTCCCGCTCATACTCCGCGAGATTTCTGGGAAGCTTTACAGTACTATTGGTTTGTCCATCTTGGAGTCATTACTGAGCTTAACCCTTGGGACGCGTTTAACCCGGGCAGGCTTGATCAGCACCTCTATCCTTTCTACGTGAAAGGACTGAAGGAAGGAATTTTGACCAAAGAGAAGGCAAGGGAGCTTTTGCAGGCTTTCTGGATAAAATTCAACAATCAACCAGCACCCCCGAAAGTAGGCGTGACGGCTGAAGAGAGCTGCACATACACTGATTTTGCGCTGATCAACACTGGTGGAGTCAGGGCTGACGGTTCAGACGCGGTGAATGAACTTTCGTATCTCATACTTGAAGTTGTGGAGGAGATGAGACTCACTCAACCGAGTTCCATGGTGCAGATCAGCAAGAAGACTCCTGACAGGTTCCTGAGGAGAGCATTGGAGATCATCAGAACAGGTTTCGGACAGCCGTCTGTTTTCAACACTGACGTCATAATCCAAGAACTGCTGCGACAAGGAAAATCAATTGAGGATGCCCGAAACGGTGGAGCAAGCGGCTGCGTAGAAACCGGAGCCTTCGGCAAGGAATCGTATATTCTTACGGGATACTTCAACATGGTAAAGGTTCTTGAGATCACTTTGAACAACGGGTTAGACCCGCGGACAGGCAAGAAGATCGGACTGAAGACAGGAGACGCGGCCAAGTTCGGTTCATTCGGGGAGCTTCTCGAAGCGTTCAAGAAGCAGCTGAACTACTTCGTCAACATGAAGGTCACAGGCAACAACATAATAGAAAGATTGTATGCTGAACTTCTTCCTGTCCCCTTCCTGTCTCTGTTCATAGACGATTGTGTGGCAAAGGGCAAGGACTACAATGATGGCGGTGCAAGATACAACACGAACTATGTTCAAGGCGTCGGCTTGGGAACGATGACAGATTCTCTTGCCGCAGTTAAGCACAACGTGTTCGACAAGAAGCATGTAACGATGGGACAGTTGCTCAAGGCTTTGAAAACGGATTTTCGCGGGGATGAGCCTCTGCGTCAAAGACTTGTCAACAGGACTCCGAAGTACGGGAATGATGATGATTATGCAGACGAGATCATGCGGGAAGTTTTTGAAGCCTACTATTGTGCGATAGAAGGTAGGCCTAACACCAAGGGCGGATGCTACAGGATAAACCTCTTGCCGACGACCGTTCATGTTTATTTTGGGAAGCTCGTAGGGGCAACTCCTGATGGGCGGAAGGCCGGTGAGCCTCTTTCTGAAGGTGTGTCTCCAGTTCAAGGGGCTGACAGGAAGGGACCGACTGCAGTGCTGAACTCTGCGGCGAAGATAGACCACGCGCGGACTGGCGGGACTCTTCTGAACCAGAAGTTTACTCCTCAGCTCTTGGCAGACGAAGAAGGACTGGACAAGCTGGCCAGCCTCATTCGTACTTATTTTAGGCTTGATGGTCATCATATTCAGTTCAACGTGGTCAGCTCTGAAATGCTGCGAGACGCACAGACGCATCCTGAAAAGCACAGAGACCTGATAGTCAGAGTTGCGGGATACAGTGACTACTTTGTCGACTTGAACGTGGACCTGCAGAATGAGATAATCAAGAGAACAGAGCACGCATCATTCTAGGTTTGGTCGTATGCGCAAAGAGTTGGCTCCGGCTTTCAGGTCTGGCAGCTAGGTTTGCCTGTTGAGTTGGCTGATGAGTGTTCTTATTCTTGGGTTTATCATTATGGCTCTTTTGAAGGCTGTTTCTGCTTCTTGTTTCTTTCCTATTTTCTTGTAGATCATGCCCAAGTCGACGTAGGCGTCGTCACTGTTCGGGTTGAGCCGAATGGCCTCCTTTATTGTGGCAATGGCCTTCTGTGGATTGCCTGAGGTGAGGATTTCTTCAGCTTCATCGATCAGGGTGTATACACGGTGAAGGCTGAGGAGACGTTTCAATTCTACAATTGGGTCTTTGTGGTCTTCGACTCTCAGGTCTATCAGACGGTCGCCGTAGCCTGCTTTGCTCTTTTTCTTTCCTACCACTAGCAGGGCAGCGGATTGTCTGCCTCTCGCGTCGCCGCCTGCTTCTTCTCCTCCCTCCAGCGCTGCGACAAGCTTTTCAGCTAGGTCTCCTTTTGTTGTTTCAAATTTCTCGCTCATGCTTGCGACGACTTCTTGGCTGGCAAGAATGTTGCCTTGGACAGTGTAGTTCTTCTCAGTTTTGCTGCCTGCCCATTCCAGGCATTTTGCGCCAGTGTATGCGGCCGCGTTGCCTTCAGCGTCGATGATGCCGAGCTGTCTGAAGTCGCGGCCTTTGTCTTTGCGGGTCAGCTTCTCGACTACTTCGTTGACCGTGAGGCCTTTCTTAAGGAGGTTCAGGCCTCTTGGGCCGTAGGAGACGTTCACGAAGGATTGTGTGGCAACCGCGCCTACTCCTGCTCTTGCCCACGGTACTGCAGTGCCCACTGAGAAGTACCTTGATTGAACCGCCACGCCTAGGTTCCTAGTTTTCGGGTCAAAAGCCACTATGGAGAAAGTTGAAATCAGTCGAACTGTTCCCGCCGAGAATTCTCTTGTTGCCAGCATGCAAGCTTATTCTCAGGCTTTCTGCTTTATGCTTTTCCAGTGCGCGCGCCAAAAGAAAACGCAGTTTAGACCAGTAGCCATACGGTAAATTCCCATTTACACCGCCCCTTTTTGGTGCTTCTTCGAATCCAAATACTTCTTGGATTCCTGATGTTTGAGCCTTAAACGGTATTGCTGAAGTTTCTCAGTGTTCTTTTCCCTGAGGTTTACGGGCATCTTGCAGATTTTTATGTATGGCAGAAGCTCCCTTGGAATCATTATATGACCTTTTGACATCTCTATAGATTCAGGCGTCAATCCTAAAATCTCCAAAGGGAAGTCTTCCAAACCAGCTACTCTGGCTACTTTGTTCCTTGTCTCTGGCTTTTCAAGCCGCTGCTTCGGTGCCAGATTTTGACTCCCCTTAGAATAAGGGGTATGTACCAGACATATAAACGTTATGTACCAGTTACATATTCGTGAAGAAATGTGGAGCGCGTGCGATGAAAGAATTTTCCATGTCAGCACGTTAGCGGTCAGGCGCTGGATGTTGTCCCTCAGCAAGTAATGGTTTACCGCAATCGCCGCAATACTTTGTTTTCTCTACATTCAGATGTCCGCAACTGAGGCACTTGAGGAATATCTTTTGGTCTTTAGCACCAAAGACTTTCTTGTGAAGATCGGTGAGTAAAACAGCAACCGCAATCAATGGAAGACCTGTGAATACTCCAATAACTGGTGAAGCCCCACTGTTCCAACCTGGTCTAGCGCGCGCATAACCCTCAGTGTTGGACTTGACAATTATCATTTGTGAATCTGAAAACAAAATTAGCACGCGCGCTTGACATTCATGGTTGATGCAAGTCGCTCCAGCTCCTTTTCGCTCATCCACTCGGTTTTAAGGTACCTACATATTCTTGAATCGCTAAGACCCAGCCTCCTCGCTTCCTCAACCGCATGGCGGTAGGCTTCGATCTCAGTCGGCCTTTCAGTGTAGCTGTAGTGACTATCAAACAGTTCTTTGCCATCAATGAATTGCTTCACATGAACGAGTTCATGGATCACGTCCAGATAGATGTCGGTCTTGTCGCCTTTGTTCAGGTACCTAGAACTGACCACTAGATGACCTTTTGTACTGTCAACCCCCATGTAGCCTCCCACCCAAGCGAATTCAACCTTCAACTCGGCAAGCACTTGCTCAGTCTTCTCGCCGAAAATCCTGCGAACAGCCTCAACCTTATCAAAACCCTTGAAATAGTCACCAAAGGGATGCGCAGGTCCAGTGAAGCGCGGAAACCTGTAAAGTCTCAGTGTCTTGACTGCGTACATTGCCGCCGTCATGAAAAGCTCACGCCAGTCGATTGTAATAGCCTCCACAATACTCCCTACCTCAAATCGGGCATAAGCTTGTAAAGTTTACCCCAAACCAAGCGCGCGCTAGAGGTTGAAAAGAGGTTCGTCGTCGTGTGCACTCGCAGTGCACGTCAATGCGAAATTGAAAAGACTTTCTGAAGCTTGCCATTCCCGTAGCCAAGAGTCTTGTTTAGCGCGCGCACCATGAAATGAGAGAGCGCATCGCTTTGTCAGTATGCGCTAACTGGTTCGATGGTGAAAGAAGTAATCCTTGACTTGTTTTGACTGAAAGTAAACTATCAAGATGATACTCACCAAAATAGCCAATCCAGCTACAATCATCAAATACTCACCACTGAACATTAGCGAAGCCGCATAGCAATAGTGTACGGCCGAGAACGCCCAGAGTATATTTGACAAATACCAACCGTATCTTACTCCCCGGAACATACTGATTGAAGCAACTAATGAAATAACAGAAAGAAGAAGAAAATCGAAAAGCGCAATCCAATAAGAAAGGGGTGGATTGAAACCGCTCAATTGCGGCCCGCCCATAGAACTCAACGCTATCCATACAGTGGCATGGAGAAAATCTCCCATTGCACCCAACAAACTGAGAACTGCCACGACGGTCACGCCAAGGGGAGTCTTTCCCACTCAACCACCACCAAAAGCAAACATCAACACGCACAAGATAAAACCTTACTCTTTCTCTCTCATGTTTTCTGACTTTAACTGTTTCTATTTTCTGTACGCTATGGGGCGCGCTATCATTTCCGTTACCTTGATTCGTGAAATGCAAGAGATGAATGTGCAAATGAGTATTGTGGGTGAATAGTGATATCGTAACAGAGAGGCTTGCAGAAAACTAAGAGACTTGAGAGAGGTAGGCAGTGTGCACGAAGTGCACGACAATGTGAAATTGAAGCGCCAATGCTAATCTGTTGTTAGATGAAACTTCCCTTTCTCTCTCAAACTGACTTTCTCTTACTCTCTCACTCACTCTCTCTAAAAAAACACGAAAACAAAAAAAAACGCACACACGCACACACAGTGCGAATTCTCTTATTCGAATGAAAGAAAGGAGGTTGTCTCGGAGTTGCCGATAGATGTTTGGAGAGACATTCTGAATTGTTCCAGCATTTTCGAACGTATGTTTACTTCTCACAGTGGCGCAGTCGATTTAGTTTGGGTTGGTTGCGTTGATTCCGTCCTAATTGAGAAGAATGCTACTGCTAGCAGTATGAAACCGATCCATATTAGTATTAATCCTACGAGAATAATGGTTAAGACAGCACCAATCAGCATTAGTAGTCCTGCTGTTCTGAACATTCCAACTCCTGACTTTGTGGCGAGAGTATCCAGCGATTTTCTGAAGAATATGAATGAGATGACGAAAAACACAAAGAGAACAATCAAGGCTACGATGACTCCAATGATAACGCTTGAAAACTTGTTCCAGAATGAGTTGAAGTCTGTGAACTGCTGCGTCCACGAATTCGGATTTCTTACGTCAAACCCAGCGGCTATGACGTTTAGGATTGCGACAACGGCGACTGCTGCTACTGTCACCACTCCAAATATAGCCGTGATTACCCCGTAGAGCGCATTGTTGAATATACCGCTTTCTCGATAATGATCTGCAAATCCTTTCATCGCTATCATTACAAGTATCAAGCCGACGAGGTCCAGTGCACCAGCGAATCCGTTTGCAAATCCAGCTAACGCACCAACTACTAGCAGCACTGCTCCTACTCCGCCCAAGTTTTTGCTTGTTTCCACATTCATTTGGAAATACCTTCGGTTAGGGTTGTTCTGTGTGTAATAAAAATCTTTCCAACTTAGTACATGGCAATTGAGGGAGCTAACATGCTTCATCAGTCTTTTCTAAGGTTTCCTAATGAAACGATCAGTTAGCGCGCTGGCTTGTCCCTTAAATGGTTAAAAATGGTCTTAAGTCTTCTTTTGTCTTTTCGCGTTTGATTTGGGCTTGTTTCGCAGGCAAATAGCGCGCGCTAGTACGAGGGGTCAGAGATGCACAAAAACTTACCCCTCAACAAAGCGCGCGCTAAGGTTGGGCAACTGATGCTACCTTTTTTTGTTGCTTGTCCAGATGTCCTCTAAGGAGCGATGTGACTATACCAAATGCTCCGACGATGAAAAGAATTATGCTACCCCATACTAACCCTATAGCCACGTCCTGAGTCAATGTATGACCAGCAGAAAACCATTTGCTTATGTCAAAGATTATTCCCAGTCCACCAATTATCGAACCGCAGAGCCAAAGAATAGTCCCAACCGCGATTACCCAAATGCTGGCAATCAAATATCTTGTCATATAGATCTCCGACCTGAAACTATACCATCCAGTTATCGTGTTGGAATATATTATTTTGTCTTAAACACACTTGTAAGATAGAATTTCACTCCCTCTCTATAGCGCGTGCATCTGCATCAACGAGACGAGGTCGGGCTCTCCAAACATAATCGGTGATTACTTGATCTGTCTGCGCTCTTTGCAGAAAGAGGGAAGTTGAGAATTTTCAAGTTGGTTTGGTGATTGCTATTGGTTCCGTGCATAGATTGTCTCTGTCTTAGCGCGCGTCCGAACACACTAGCGCGCTCTGTGAACGCTATCTTTTTTCTCCACTCAAGACGTGTCTTCCAGTCAAAAGCCGATAGACTACTACAATCACGGCAATCACAAGCAGTAGATGTATTAGTGTACCTACGCCAGGTAGAGCAAGGAATCCCACTGCCCACAGTATGACGAGAATGATAACAATCGTCCAAAACGTATCCATAGCCAACTCCCCAACTAAGTCTCAACTACTGGTTTTAGGTACATGTGAAGTTGTGCTTTTGAGACCTTGAGATTAAGACCCTTAGCAGTCCAGCGTGCAACCCCTTTCTCTAAGGCTGAAATGGCCAACAGGTTTCGTACTCCACCTTTCTTTGCGCCAAGAACAGATTCAGCTACATCCTTGGTCAATTCGACTTCAAGATGAGTCACTTTCCAATCTTTGGGATCTATTTCCATTTCTTTGACTTGGCCTATTTTCTCGTCTTCAGCAAAAACATCCTTATCCAAAAAATCCCTACTTTTCATCCTCATATTTCCTCCCTTTTAGACAAACATTACTTGACGCACTAGCTTTAAACTTTTAGGCTCAAGTACCCCTGACAATGGCTGCACCAAATGAACCCCTGCAGATACAGAAGTTCAAAAAAAGAGAAGTGTGGGTTTCTAGGTTGTGCAGTCTTTTATTGCTGCTTTGGAAGCATTCTCCTTGACTGACGCTATTCCTTTTTGGCATCCCTCTTTTGATTCGTAACCCTGGCTTTCCGCTATAATCTCCCCATTTTGAGCTCTAAAGTCTGAACCTGAATTTTCCCACCGCATCTTTGAATATTTCAAAACGTTCTCCTGCCAATTTCACACCTCCTTCATTCCTGGTTTCGGTTTGTGAAAACTTCTATTTATAAATTTCCATCCGTCAATGTTCAAGCAATCCACTTCAGCGCCCGCTAAGATATGCCAGAATAGGACTAGGCGGCCCGGTTGGAAGTCTATGTCTATTGTTGAGAAGGAAATCAGTCTTTCTTCGTTTCTTCTCCCTTAACCCCTTTCTTTATTCCCTTTCCAACACTCTTCACAACTCCAAAGCCTTTCTTAAGGCCTTTACCGATTGCTTCTCCGGTTTTCTCTGCAGTCTCTTCAGCTTTGCCCTTCTTTTCCTTTTTTTCAGGCATTCTTTCAGCTCCAATCTAGAGATGCGTCTCAACTAGCTCATTTAATTCTTTTGCCGCGTGCAGAGCAGGCAAAAATCATATTAGACAACTTGGTAACCAAAATGCTTAGAATATTCGGGTGGGATAATGGGTGACTAAAGGTGCTGAAATAGAAAGAGTAGATGCCGAAATAGACGAAATAGCGCAGAGGATTTTGTTGGAGCTTGAAAGCGCAAGTTCTAAAGATTTATCAGACGTTCATTATGCAAAAATGATGTTGCGTTTATCAGACATTCATTACGCAAAAAGGGTACTGCAACAGATCGGAAGTGTTACAAGACAAAGCAGTGGAACTGAAAGTGATATAGAGAAAAGAGCAGTGATCAAGGTCCTGTTGTTCTCTACGTGGGTGCAGAGACTCTATTTCATCATAAGATCCTTCCTCATGGGAGAGATAGGTGCGGCAGTTACATTCCTTTTCATATGGTACGTTGGCTCAATAAACGCTATTGGGATGTTTGTCTTCGGCATATTTGTGTTCGTGTTTTCGCTGATTATAACAAGATTGTTTGATGTGCAAATAACCCAAGCTACAAAAAAGATCGTCGAAATCATGGCTGGTCATAGAACCGTTAGGAATTTTATCATGAATCACTTCTAACTGAAGAGTATGACAGTCAAATCGTATTGCCCGTCTGCACTTGCGCCGTAAGAAAGAAACGAATATTGACTGCCTCTGTCGCTGCAGCCTTCCAACACATAACTATTTATCGTCTAAGCTGCAACTAGCAGTACAGCCAGTAGTCCTCATCAAAGTTGGTTGATAGTAATGGCCACGCCTGATGATATAAAGAACATACTTGGCTCGAACGAAAAGGTCGAGTTGTATATTGAGGAGAAAATCTATCATCCTCGGATTAACATTGAATCTGTGATCATTACGAATGAACGGATAATTCTGCGGCATCCTCATGCGCTTGGTTTGAAGAAGGATTACACTGATTACAGTTATAGAGACATCACTAACGTGACGTTAGACAGAGGAATAATGCGTTCAACAATCAAACTTACGCTTAGGCACAGGGAAGAGCATCAGGGAGAGCATCAAGAGGAAGAACATCTGGAGTTGGACAAGTTGCCAAACTCCCTTGCAGAAAAGGGATATGGCATCATCAGAGAGAACATTGGCAAATTCCAATCGCCATTTTCAACTGGATATGCCAACGCTCCGAAATAGTCACTTCATCGAACTCGCGGGCCAGTAGGCGAATTCACATGAATCTTCCTACGCACATAACGTTTGGTGCGCTAATCGGAGCTCTTTTCTTCGGGAGGTGGGACATCAGTCTGCTCGTTGCCATCGGGTCAGTTCTCCCTGACATGGACAGGGAGTATGGCTTTTTCAGCAAAGACTACTTCCGCGACCATCAGCTCCATCGGGCACTATACCACAACTTCGTCTTCATCGGGATCGTTTCTCTGATCAATCCTTACCTTGCACTGGGTGCCTTCTGTCACACTCTTCTTGACGGTATCAACACAGCAAAAGATCGCGGGGTGGAGTGGCTTTATCCTTTCTCAAGGCTAGTGAAGAAAGCTAGGTATGATCACGCAGGTAAAAAAATTGCATTCGACATCAAAACTAGGCTGTACATGTATCAAAACGACCCAGTCGAGCTCACCAGAAAAACCGCCGAGGACATGAAAGATTATACTCTCAGACCCTGGCGAAGGATATACGGCCCATTCTATTCTGGCGGTATCCTGGATATAGGAATTTTCGTTGGTTCCACTATACTAATCCTGTTTTTGACTCTCCTGTCTGTGTTTGGAGTTAGGACTTTCATCGATTTTTACCAACCCCCTTATAGCTTCAACTTCATTGGTCCTCTATCTATCGGCGTTTTGGGCATTTCTCTAGTTTTGGGCGTAGGCGAAACAAAGAGGCACATAGAGGCGAAAAGAGCTTCTCGGGCACCACCGACACTGTGGAAGCTATCATTCTTTCTCTCGAATTTCTTAATCGCGCTTGGAGTTGGGCTTGGAGCCTACCTCAACCCGGGTTCAGATTTTACATTCGCAGGCAATCTTCCCTACTTGACGGCAGGAATCATAGTCGTATTTCTAACCGCCTTCATTATGCTCAAAATCTATTCTTCAAAGTCAATTGCGAGAATGAGAAAAGACCATGATCCATATGCACTCTAAGGCATCAGAACTCAGAGAGCGCGCGCAATGAACACGGCAAGTCGACAGTCGTTCATGTTTCCAGTTGCTTCTAAAGGAAGTACAAGGTGATTAGAGTAACTCCAACACCAGCTCGTATAACTCTTATTAGATGTTCTTGAATTGTCTGCTTGCGGTATTCGAATATGCTGTAGAGTCCATCAATCATTAACCATATACCAAGTCCGACGATGACTATCGCAAATTCCATGTTTTCACCTTGTTTGAGCTACACGAAGCATCTTCCGTAGGACTATTTATGGAAATCGTTGTCCAAGCATTGCCAGTTTCAGGCAAATCTTATATTCGTCACGCTCAACTAGGAGAGCAAAGGTGACAACATGGGAAGTTTGTGGCTGGGAGCTTTTGTCGGCTTTCTTATAACATTGGCTCTGGGCTGGCTGTTTCCAGGACTTGGACACCTGATAGGCGGGTTCATCGGTGGGTTCGCGGCAGGGTTCATAGCTGGAGGAATGGGAAAGGGAGCGTTAGCCGGTTTCCTTGCGGGAATATTTGGGGGAATCATCATCACCGTACTCGCAATCATAGGGTTCGTGGCGGTAGGCGCGTTTACAGGCGGGATTTTAGGCGGAATTTTTGGCGGCTTCGCCGGTCTGGTCGTCGGAATCATAGCAATCATACTAGCAATCTTCGGAGCAATTGCGTCAACAATCGGCGGACTCATAGGCGGACTACTAACAAGAGCGCGCACGGACTAGAACACTCCACTCCCAATTTTTCATTTGTTCAGAAGAGCTCGTGCTCTATCGCTAAAGCATACTCTCATTAGTGCACGCGTTTCCGAGCTAATAGGGGAGATGTCGATACTTCTTTTTGAAGACAAGGAAGTAGGTGTGCATGATTACTGAGCAGGGTCTATCTTTCACTTGAAATGCCGTTGGTGACATCCTATGGTGTGTGAAAATGAAAGAGTCTACGATAGCGCGCGCGCTATCATAACACGTGGATATGTTGGTTGGGGTAAAGTTTTACCAACCAACCAACCAACGACTTGTCAGGGGACAGGGTACTGCTAGACAATGTACGTGTGAGGGCCTATACCTGCATTGTTTTGGTGACGATGAGACCAGGGTTTTTCTAGTCCCGTTTTTCAAGAAAGCTCTGGGCTTCCTTCCTCAAGGATGTTCTTGTGCTGCAAAGTTGTTTTTTTATGAAGGACAGCACTTGTTCTTTGGTTTCGATTTTCTCGAAAAACACATCCAAAGATTCGATGGTGTGTTCTATTATGACTCGCTTGCACTCGGCAGTGAGATGAGGAGTCAACTTGATATTCTCGACTTTCAATAGTTCACCTGTTATTCTTTGAACAAGGTGTGGTTTCGCCAATGCAATCTTGGCTGAGTTGCCGACAACATTAGCCACAGTAACCATATACTCATCGTCTAGAAAACCGTAATACTTGTCAAATATCGCATCAAACTTACGGTCTCTGTCAACCCTGGTCAAGTTTGCGATTATTGCCATGGCGTTCCAAGTCAAAATACGATACCTGCTCTTCAGAAGCACAATGAAATTCTCAATGTAGGGATACAGTTTTTCCGGATACTTCTCGCTCAGATCCAGCAGCACCTTGGCACATCCGTACCTGACTGTTGCTTTCGACGAAGAAGTTCCCTTCAACACTACGGGAAGCAGACCTAAATCCTGTTCAACTTTTCGCAGCAGTTCTTCTTTGGTGATTGCTTTGCTCCCAAGTTTCTGCAACAAGTCAGTTTCCGTATTGACCCCCGATTTCCTTGTGCCCTCGCCACTATTTAAGGAATGGTCGGCTGGGGGTAAAGTTCTTTCCAAGCAACCGGAATATTAGCCTGAATCTTCTACCCTGCTGTTTTGTCAGTGAGAGTTGACCGCTTGTCTTAACTGAAGAAACTGTAGATAATCTGAATCATGAATGAAAAGCGCGCGCGTACCAACACGCACGTAGTGCTAACGACCATCAAAGAAGATTTCCGCATTGTCTAAAGACATTACAAACATCTCTAGTTCCTTCTTAACACGGACGATGCTCTCAATGAAACACAAAGTATATGTTTTTGGAGAATTGCCTGAACCATCTTGGAAGAGGACTAGCTGAAATGAAGTATGACACAATATTAGTGCTAGATTTCGGCGGACAATACTGCCACCTCATAGGGCGAAGGATAAGAGAGCAGGAAGTCTACTCCGAAATCGTCGCGCCAGACATCACGCCCGCAGAAATCAAAACTATGTATGAAAAACTCGACGTCAAAGGCATAGTACTCTCCGGCGGCCCATCAAGCGTCTACGAGCCAAACGTCCCTAGACTCAACCCCGAAATCCTGAAGATGGACCTGCCCATTCTAGGCTTATGCTATGGGCATCAGCTTATTGCTCAAATCAGCAACGGAAAAGTGGAACCAGCCTCCTGCAAAGAATACGGCACCACCAAAGTCACAGTCGACAAAGCCGTGGATGTCCTAAAAGGCTTATGCTCTGAAGAGAAAGTGTGGATGAGCCATGGAGACACGGTCTATGCCATGCCTCCCGAATTCGAAGTATTGGCGCACACTGAAAATTGCCCTATCGCCGCTTTTAGACACAAGCAGAAACGCATCTATGGATTGCAGTGGCATCCTGAAGTCGTACACACGAAGAATGGCAAAAAGATGCTGCACAACTTCATTTTCGAAGTATGCAAGTGCAAAGCCAACTGGCATATGGAAGATCTGATTGAAAAAATGATAAAAGAGGTCAAAACGGAAGTCGGGCAATCCAAAGCCATAATAGGCTTAAGCGGAGGAATCGATTCCAGTGTTGCCACAGCTCTAGCTGCGAAAGCGTTGAACGATCGGCTGACAGCCGTCTTCGTTGACCACGGATTCATGCGCGCAGGTGAGCCAGAAGAAATCCGCAAAGCATTTCAAAAACACAACATCAATTTTGTAACGGCAAATGCTCAAGAAAGGTTCATGCAAAGACTAAAAGGAATAGCCGACCCAGAGAAGAAGCGTAGGATAATTGGGGAAGAGTTCGTGAGAGTTTTTGAGGAGATAGCTGAAGAAGCAGGCGCGGAATACCTGATCCAAGGAACAATCTACCCTGATAGGATTGAATCAGGTTTCAGAAAACACTCGGAAAAAATAAAGACTCATCACAACGTTGCAGGACTGCCATCAAAAATCAAATTCAAGAAGATCGTGGAGCCGCTACGTGATTTATACAAAGATGAAGTAAGGAAAGTTGCGAAGATGTTGAGACTGCCAAGAGAGATAACATCTAGACAACCATTCCCTGGTCCAGGACTGGCAGTCAGAATAATGGGCGAGTTGACAGACGAGAAGACAACAGTCACAAAGAAAGCGGATCAGATAGTACGCGAAGAGATAGAGAAAAAAGACCTGCAGAAGAAACTTTGGCAATATTTCGCCGTTCTGACCGACACCAAAGCCACCGGCGTTAGAGGTGATGCTAGAGCCTACGGTTATGTTGTCGCTGTTCGAGCTGTAGTGAGCCGTGAGGCAATGACTGCAAACTTCGCGAAGATTTCCTTTTCAACGTTGGAACGAATCTCTACGCGAATAACTAATGAGATACCAGAAGTCACAAGAGTCGTGTACGATGTGACTCACAAGCCGCCAGCGACGATAGAATGGGAATGATCAGTGTCCCACATCGCTTATGTTGAGAGCGAACGCAATCTATTCGACTGTGCCTTGCTACTCCGAAATCTCTGATTCAAGTTCTTCCGCGCAGTGCGAGAAGGCAGTCTCTGTATGAATAATCTGTGGGTATTTTTGAATCTGATTAACGACGCGGCTGAGGCTCTTCATTTCCGGACTTTCTACAATCACGATCACATCATAATGACCATACACACAATCAGAACTGGTGACATTTGTGACCTTCCTGATAGTTTCAGCTAGCTTAACTGCCGTCCCATGTCTCGCTGTTATCAGAACATAGGCTTTCATGTTTCGTACTACCTCAAATTGACAAGACTCCTATGAACATGACTCCCTTATAAAATGCGCGATTGCACGCTTAGTATTGCAACTTAGCGCGCAGTCGCAAGGTTTTCCATGTTCATGAATGTTCATAGGACGCTAGTTTGAGCTAAACACTTAAAAGCCAACCAAGATCACTCATCTAATTCCATAACTGAAGAATAAAAGAGGAGAAAGTGGAATGACTGAACGTGTACATAAGAACAGTTCGTACCTGAACGGAAAATCTACAACAGGAACTCAAACGCGTGTCAAAGACACAAGCCCCACAAGCGGAATGTGCCCAATATGCATTCGTGACTGCCCGTTTCTCTGTGAAATAAGCCTATCGGCTTTCAGAGGAAGAGAGGCGCTCTATCCAGAACCTGTTCAATTTGGCTACAGCACTGCAGGAGCATTGAAGGACTTCGGACTTGACTGGTCTAACTTCAATATACAGGCAGGCCTGTTTGAAGCAGATGGCATTGAACCGAACTCCGACCTGACAATCTTCCCTAACGTTGACATAGAAACAAAGGTAGGAGGAATCCCCCTCAGAGTTCCAATCTTGAGCGGTGCTTTCGGCTCAACCGACGTAGCAAGGCTCAACTGGGAAGGCTTGGCAGCCGGCGCAGCATTGTCTGGCGTTTCGATAATCGTCGGCGAAAACGTTTGCGGTATGGACGAGGAAGCCACCATAACGAACGGAAAAGTGACAGCATCAAAAGAATTAAAACGAAGAGTTGACCTGTTTAGGAAATTCTGGGACAGAAAATACGGCGAAATCGTCGTGCAAACAAACGTTGAAGACCAACGGTTAGGCGTTGATGTCTACGCTATCTCAAAGCTGGAAGTGAACGTCATCGAGAGAAAATGGGGACAAGGCGCAAAAGCGATAGGCGGCGAGGTGCGAGTTAGAGATCTGGAAAAAGCCAAGCTGCTCAAGAAGAGAGGTTACGTCGTGATCCCTGACCCGGAGGACCCAACGGTTCAACAAGCGTTCAAGGAGGGCGTCTTCAAATCCTTCGAGAGACACAGCAGAGTTGGAATCCCAGAAGAAAGGGGTTTCATAGAAGACATTGAATGGCTGAGAAAGCAAGGCGCGAAGCATGTGACACTTAAGACAGGAGCATACAGACCCTCAGCAGTTGCATGGACCATGAAAATGGCGTCAGAAGCCAAGATAGACTACATATCGTTCGATGGAGCTGCAGGCGGGACAGGAATGAGCCCCGTTCCCATGATGGACGAGATGAGCATTCCAACCGTTTACTTGGAAGCCATTGTCCTGAAATGTGCACAAATGCTGAAAAAGAAAGGGCGCCATGTTCCGGACCTCATCATGGCAGGCGGATTCATAGAAGAAACATCAATGTTTAAATCGATCGCCATGAGCAACTTTGGAGATGGCCCTTTTGTGAAAGCCGTTTTGATGGGTCGCTCACCTATAACTGCAGCATTCAAGGGAAGCTACTTCAAGCAATTGTCAGATGAAGGCAAATTGCCGAGGGCCTTTGCAGATAAGTTCGGCTCAACACCAGACAAGTTTTTCATAGCTACACCAGAACTCAAGAAGAAGTATGGTGACCGTTTTAAGGAGATACCGTGGGAAGCAGTGGCGGTCTACACATATCTGACGGACAGAGTCGGCGTGGGGTTGAAACAGCTCATGGCAGGCAATAGAAAGTGGAAGCTGAATCTTCTCAGTAGAAACGACCTGATGAGTCTCTCTGAGAGAGCCACAAAAGTCACTGGCGTACCGATGCCAGACGATTTTGAGAAAGACGCGATAGAAAGGATTCTGGGTTAACAATCCTTTCTTTTCCTTTTCTTTTTTTCCCAACCACACGGCAAGCGCGCGCTATCAGAGTTTGATTTTGAGTCCTTCTGCCCAGTACTCATGACGCTGAAAAGTCTGAGGATTATAGCGATTCCCCGCCTTTCTGACTTCCAAATATCTCTTCTCACCCTCTTTTGTCAGGTCGATAACAACCTGCGTAATGTGCTCGATGAGTGCACGAAACTCTTTGGAATGCGCATTCTTAGCCACAGTCCAATAGGCTAAAGTCTGATACGCGTACAAGGCTGGGCACACATGACCGAAAAACGCCTTGACTGCTTCATTGCTCCAGATATGCTCCATAAGCGACAGGCTGTTGAAGACAAGTCTCGACCGAGGTGTGACGAATTCCCTTTCGATTCTTCCAAAGAATCTATGGAACTGCTCCGGGTCTTTTGAGCTTGGAACTCTCCTTATCCAGCTGGGTGCCTTGTCATAGAAATCCACAAAGACCAATTCGCCTTGACCTGACGACTCTGAAAAGCAATCGAGTACGAGTAGCTTTTTCTCCCATCCTTCTGGAAGAGTCTTGATTAGATTCTTCAATTGCAGCACTAGAGCCTGCGGAGGGTATATGAAGTCCAAATAGAGCACCTGGTCCCCCTCGGCAATTCCCTGCCTCATGAAATTGTAAAGAAACTCCCTCGCAAACGTTGCGGACTCAACTTCCCAAACGACGTTCTCACCCAAGAAAAGTCCCCCCTCCAAAAGCTTGTCTAGCTCTGTTATACCTGTTGATAACATTTTTTCTGCTTCTTCTGGCATTTCAGTTCTCCGTTGTCTGTTTGATTGGCAGTGTTAAAAACGTTTAGGTGGAGCATGGGTGTTCAACCGTGTACATCATGTACATAACGTTTCTATGCATGAACATTACATTAGTTATCTTCTCGCGAAACAGGTGAAAAGCAAAATGTTAAGTCTGATAGAACTTTCAGGACGAGATCTCGGAATGATAAAACTGATGACCGATTTCTTCGTTGAAAAACCAGAACTAACCGCTAAAATAGAAAGCTATACTACAGCACACTATGCACTTGTAACTACCTACTCGGAAAACTTCAGAATCCCAGAAGCAGACGCTTGGAAAATCCTTGAAGAATTGCAGAAAAAAGTCGGCGAAACAGAGTATATTCAAATCGAAGCACCACGGCCAATAAACAAGTGGCTCCAGATGTCAAAAGAAGAAATTAACATGCTTCGAACCGTCATCGATTATTTCTCAGCAAACCCGAAAATGTCTCCCGCGGGCTCCTCAAAGACTACTAGATCAGAATCGATAATCGACGCCTATGTTTGGTTCTTCGGAAGCACCAACGGCAATGGCGAAGTGGCTCGAGAGAAATTCCAGAATCTTATGGAGAAACTCCAAACCGCCGTCTCAGTCAAACTGGAAACACTGTCTCCTATTGTTGCTACGCCAAACCCTTACGAAGCAGTCCTGAGATTGCTCGACATATCCTCTCAAAAATTGAACCTCGATCCAGGACTGCATGAAATGCTCAAGCGTCCAATGCGAACAATAATCGTGAACATACCTATATTCATGGACGATGGAAGCCTGCAGGTCTTCACAGGATACAGAGTACAGTACAACGACGTTCTTGGCCCGACAAAAGGAGGCATC
The DNA here is from genome assembly GCA_041500785.1 of Bathyarchaeia archaeon. Lineage (GTDB taxonomy): Archaea > Thermoproteota > Bathyarchaeia > Bathyarchaeales > Bathycorpusculaceae > JBGQMW01. Next base: position 49,826 of record JBGQMW010000007.1, on the reverse strand, counting down.
CGTTATCACCCCGACCTGACGCTGGACGAAGTAGTGGCACTTTCGGCATGGATGACCTTCAAAACTGCCGTCACAGGATTGCCGCTCGGCGGAGGAAAAGGTGGAATAAGATGCAATCCGAAAGAAATGTCCAAAGGAGAACTTGAACGAATCACAAGAGGTTACGCGCGGGCAATGGCAAGAAACATCGGTCCAAACTATGATGTCCCCGCCCCAGACGTTTATACTGATTCTCAGACCATGGCATGGATAATGGATGAATACAGCGATATAGTCGGCTACAACGCTTTCGGCGTCGTCACAGGAAAACCAGTTAACGTTGGCGGTTCACTGGGTAGAAACGAGGCAACATCTCGCGGTGTGATGTACACAATCATCGAGGCTGCAAAACATCTGAGTCTTGAATTAAAAGGAGCAACTGTCGCGGTTCAAGGCTTCGGAAACGTCGGATTCCACTCTGCCAGACTGCTGCACGAACTCAGATGCAAGATAATCGCTGTCTCAGACTCCAAAGGAGCGATCCACAACGCGAAAGGTCTGGACCCACTCAAGGTGCTCGAACACAAGAACGAAACGGGTTCTGTTGCCGGCTACAAAGGAAGCATGAACATAACGAATGAAAGTCTTCTCGAACTAGAATGCGACATCTTGGTTCCGTCAGCATTGGAGAATCAGATTACAGTCGTAAACGCGGGGCGAATCAAAGCCAAGATTGTTGCAGAAGGCGCAAACGGTCCTACAACGCCCGAAGCCGACGAGATACTTTACAAGAACGGCGTCTTCGTGATCCCAGACATAGTCGCCAACTCCGGAGGTGTCATCGTGAGCTACTTTGAGCAGGTTCAGAACCAAATGAACTACTATTGGCCAGAAGATGAAGTTAGGTCAAAACTTCAAAACACCATAGTCTCGGCGTTCAAATCTGTTCTCGACGTTGCATTGACGTACAAGGTGAACATGAGAATCGCTGCATACATGAACGCGATAAAACGCGTTTCAGACGCCATGTTCACACGGAAATTGAGGCCCCCCGTCACTCTTTCAATCGGAAAAACCTGACTATTCCCTTTTTCTTTTTTCTGTTTTTCATGTACATTCTGCATTTTTCGTGAACACACTTAATAGAAACCAGTCCCGACCTTATTGTGGAGAGGATAATGCCAATACATCTTCATACGACCGTGTCCAAGAAAACGAACGAGATGCTTGAAGAGCTCGCAAAGACCTACGGAACGAAAAACCGCGTCATCGAACAAGCCTTGGAAACCATGTTAAGGGTGGAAAAGGTTGGGTCATGTGAAGATTGTGCCGTGAAGGCCAAGATGAAAGAACAGGTTAACCTTAGAGAGGCTTTGGACCTCGTTTCAATTGGGAAGAAAACCGCGGATGGCTTGATGGAAGTCGCGGTCGGAGACAAAACGATCAAGGACTTTCTAAAAGATCAGAAGGAAGAAGCCAAGAACACGATAGAAATATTGAAGGGCTCTGTGACCTGGAAGAAACCTTCAAACTTCAAGGAGTTCATGATGATTCTAGGTGAAATTCGAGACCTAACCAGAATTTTCGAAATCGCTTCTTATAGTGAAATAGACAATACCGTGATTCTCCGACCCAACTCGTTCACGCGCCTTCCCGAAATGGTTGCCTTTCATATAGCAACCATTCTCGAAGGACTTCAGATGGCGTTTGAGATGCGATTAATGGGCGAGGATATCGCCGTCAAAATGATGCGCCAAGAGATCTATCCGCTGAAGCGGAAAGAATTCGCGGAACTCCTGAGTAGTCAGATTGAAAGAAGGCTTTCGAGCTCTGTTCCAGGTCTTTTCAAGAACACTCTCATGCTTGTGGGACCGGCTTTCATGAATTGGGCCGAGAAACACCTTGAAGAACCCATAACCGATTTTGGGTCATTTTTGGAGGACATAAGGGTCGTTCTTGGAGGGGGTGAGCTTCCCTCTGAGCCGAAGGAATTTGTTGACAGCCTACTTTACTCTTTCATCAAGATGAACTGGTTCAAACAGACTAAAGTACTGAAAGGCGTTGACGAGAAGACTTTGGACATTGCCTTTCAGTCAACAACACCATCTGTCTCCAGACTGGCAATCGTAATGCTATCTGTGGTCTTGGCAACCCGGGGTTGGAAGCTGCTTAGGTTTTCAGTGGAGCAGACGATGGCTAATGCAACAATCCAATACGTCGGTCCAGAGGATCAAAGTCTATTGGATCAAATAGTGGAAGTCAGTCTTTTCCAGACAATTGGCAAACAGTTTCTCGACGTCATTCCTGTTCCACGTGAGGTCTTCACATCATTCGAATCAAGAGTGTACGACTCCAATAAAGAGAAGTTTAATGAAACCTACCATGCCATGGGCGTCCGCGTTTCAAACGCTATTCGACTGCTGGCGAGGAACGATCGGGAAAAAGCCAGGAAATTCGCGCAGAATTATATACTCAAGAACATGGGTTCTATCCAGCCCGACGCAGAAGTGAGATTTGTAGATGATGAACACTTCACGGTGATATTCAAAAGAATAGACACACTCATTATAAGCAGTCAGCGTTCACTCATCGAATCAATTTTTAAAGAACTTGGCTATGAAATTCAATCTACGGCTTTCCAAAATCTACTCAGCTTCAAACTTAGACCGCTTGAAAAACCAATATTGGAGCCTGTTCCCCGCAAGAAACTGATGGAAGCCTTGATAAATGAAATGTCAGCGAACTCGTGTGATGAGGCCTTTGAAAAAATCAAAGAACCAATAGATGAAATGTTCCCCGAAGACTATCCATGGACAATTAGAGAGGTAGGCGAGAGGGTTATCGACATGTACCGCGAACTCGACGTTGAAGCCGAAATCGAATATTTCGAGGGAGGATTCACTCTCAAGTACAAGACTTGTCCGTACTACACTCTTGTCAAATCAGGTCAAAAAACCTGGCTGTGCAGCCTCAGGAAAAAAGTCATAGAATACATTCTTTCAAGAGTCTCTCACGGAAGAAAGGGAAAGATGAAGATCATAAAATCGCTACTGGAAAATGAACACCCATGTGAATACGCGATCTTTCTGACGGGATTTTTGGAGGAAGAATAGACTACCTATCGCTAGCGCGCTTTGTTGAGGGGCAAGTTTTCTCTTCTCTTTTACCCACGTATTCAACTTTCCTATTGACGTACTGTATACTCGATTTCGATACTATCTATAGTAGACTATGGTATATCCTTCCTGTTCCATTAATGGCCATAGATGTATCCTGAATCGGGTATACAGTATATGGAAGCCAATAATTGATTGTCCACTAACCGTCGTCCGTCGTGGTCGTCGTCGTCCGTCGTCGTGGTTCGTGGTCGTCCGTCGTCGTCGTCCGTCCGTCGTCCGTCGTGGTCGTCCGTCGTCGTCGTCCGTCCGTCGTCCGTCGTGGTCGTCCGTCGTCGTCCGTTGTGTGTGGGGGTAAAGTTTTATCCCAAATCCTGTACAGCTGAATCCTATGGATAACCTCACAATTAGAAGCGCAGCTTCCTCGGATGCGGAGAAAATTGTCGAGCTAAGATTGTTGTCACAGGAGCACGCTGAAAAATCGAACCCCTTGATTTGGCGAATAACTGAAGAGGGAAAGAAGCTTCTGAAACAGAAAGTTGAGAATGACCTAGCGGACAACAACATTCATGTATTGCTTGCTGAAGCAGACGGCGAGATAATAGGGTATGTCCAGGGCGAAGTTACGAGCAGAAGTGACCATATGCCAAGAACTGTTGGTCAAGTCTCGCTCATGTACGTCGTGAAGCAGTTTAGAAGAAAGGGCGTTGGAAGACGCCTGATGAAAGAACTCTGCAAATTCTTCAACTCAAACAAGGCTGAAGACTTGACCGTGAGATACATTATCGGCAACAAGGAAGCTGAAGGGTTCTGGAGAAAGCTCGGGTTTGAATCAATAATAACGACGAGTAGCACGTATCCTAAAGAATTGGATTTCAAACTGAAGGTCATGGTCAACTAAATAGTTGGTTGAGGTAGAGTTTTATCCAACTAACCTCAGGATTCAAAGAACCTCTTTAGCAGTGCCAGAACTCTTGTCGACCAGTCATGCTGTCGTTGTTTCACATTCCGCCAGTTTTGTGAGAGCGGAAAGTAGACTGAAAAACTTGCTCGAGGTCCAAAATCCCACAAGCCATCGCAATTTCTTTGCTCCCAGAGCCAACCAATCATGCTGTCTGCTGATCTGAGGGCGCTAGGAAAGTGGGAAAGCAGTTCCAGCGACGTGAAAAGTCTATCCAACATTCCCGCTGTATATCGTGAGGGCGGATTTGTCAACGGAATTTCCAGATATCCTACTCCGTCACTTCTGTGCCACACCCAATCGACCAAAGCATTTTCAACAGTCTTAGGTAGCCTTGCGGCTCTTGAGCCAAGAAGAGCCAGGGAATATCTATTGTTAAGCACAAGATAACTGTCTTTCACGTCCGCCCCAGTAAGCATTTCATGCGTACGCATCTCTGCTTCACCGTCATATCTACCTGAGGTAAACGTGTGCTCCGCAATTGTAGCCCAAAGGTCCCACGTCTTATCAAGTATCCGCAGAGTCGGACAGATTCTAGCCAGTGTTGCAGCAGCAAACAGCTTCTTGCCTGTCTCCCAACGATTGTTCCGTTCAGGAGGGTCGGGGAAATCGATTCTTCCTTCAAACAAGCGTGAGAGATATTCGATTGCTGATTGAAAAGTAGGGTCAGAAGCTTCCAAGCCTAGGGCTAGCCCTCTTTCAACCGCCGCTTCCGTTGTCGCAACTTTGCCTTTGGTTTTCATTGCCGAATGAAATCTTCCCCAGCCTCCGTCTTCCTTTTGTTCGTTTTTCAGCTCTGCAACCCAGTGGCTGCTCAGCATCTCTTGTCGCGCAATATTCAGTATGTTCGAGTCAGGAACTGCTTTGATCACATCTCGCAAGAGACGATAACTGACGATAGGGTCGGGGGCGTCCTGAAGGATCTGATGGGCTGTTTCTTCTATTGCGCCGAGTTTCATTACGTTGCCTCTCCTGGCAAAAGCTAGGTCTCTTGTTTGCAGAGACATCGACTTCTGAATAAAAGGCTATGTCGACCGACTCGCATACGTGATGATTCATCAGACACAGATTTGTCCGCAACAAATGCAGATACGACTCGAAAATTCTCTCTTCTTTTGTTTGGCATGTATCCTTGTGGCCTAGCAACGGTAGCCTGAGAGAGGCCGCTCCCAGACTGTAATCCATCCTGAAAATCCTCCTTTTTGTCAAAAAAAGGATCGCCGGGATTTGAAACCAGGATAAATAGAGATGTCTCCCGAAGTCCGTCTTCACATGACCGTTTTCTTCTAATGGAAAATAGGGTCAGACTGGCTTAAAAGGACTGATAGAGGGAAGTTCTATTGCTTTTTCTCTTTTCGTTTTCTTTCAATATCGGCGTCTTTAGCTTCTGCCATGATAACAACATCTTTCACAGTAGTTGGTTTATTGGTAGCCTTTAGAACCGTTCTTTCTCTCCATCCACATTCACGGCATTCATATTTAGGTGGAGTAAATCCCATATGAGCCGACATATCTCCAACCATAGAACCGACTCTTCGAACCAATGGACTCTTGCATTTAGGACAAACTTGAATATCCACATATTTCTTTTCTTTCTCTAATTCGTTTAATGCTTCAACCAATTCAGGCAGCAATTCACTTTCAACTTTCTCAGTCTCTAAAACGGTCAGTTGTTTTTTCTTTTTCTTCTTTTTCTGTTCTTGTGTTTCCGACATTGAAGCACACAATTAGAATACTTGCAGAGGAACAAATAAAAACATGCGGGTCGGGTCAAACTGGCTTAAAAAGACTGATATAGAATTGCTCTATTTGCGATGAGTATTTCTAGCGAAGTAGTGTCAGTATTTTTGGTTCTTTCCACTCTTCCCTGAGGATGCTGAAGAGAGCCCGGTCTCTCCATTCTCCTCTGGCAAAAACGGACTTGCGAATTATCCCTTCTTTCGTGAAACCGACGTTCTGCAAAGTCTTCTGAGAAACCATGTTTCTTGCATCCGTGTGAGCCTGTATGCGGATGAGGTTCTTTGAAAGGAACAGGTAGTCGACCAACAGTTTTGTAGCTTCAGTGCCGTAGCCTTTGCCTCTTTCATCTGAAGCCAGAACACAACTTATTTCCATCAGATTCCCTATGAGCCAATGAAACATTGTTCCAATCTTGGCTCTGTCTTTTTTCTCAACGAGAAACCACTTTGTATCCGAAGTTAGACCATCATATCTCTTCTCCCACTCTGTTCGGGACTGCTGTGGCAACCAAACAAATTCACCGAAGTATTCAGGATTATTGCTCCATTCTGCCAACAACGGCAAGTCCTCTCTTTCAATAACCCTCAAATTCACATTCTTGCCTTCGAGCAATTCTAGTCACTAATCTTAATGGTCAAGTTGGTTCAGCTATAACTTTTCCGCAACGTCAAAAAACTGGCTTAAGAGACGGGTATAACGTAATTTCATGCTCCGCATGTTGGGCATTTGGTCTTGATTTCAGCAGTCCACTTCTTAATGAGCCGTTGATGGTCAGAGTGGTCATCCTCTGCTTTGGCTAGCATGCCTACGCCAAGAGCACCATCTCGGGCTTTCCGCAGTGCTTCACGGTTTGTGCACGATTTCATCTCATCGCATTCGATGCAGTCTGGTAATTTCCTCTCGGAAGCACAGGGTCTTATTTTGCACACTTCGTTTCCACCATCTTTTCGACATCCTCGGCATATAGGCAAGGTTTGTATAGACGCTAGTCCTTTCATGAGTTCTTTCCCATCGAAGTCTTTGGTTCCCCATTCATCTATGCCGTAACCTTCGATGAGATGCACATACCTTTTTGTCAATTTCTCCAACATGCCGTTGCCTACGATGCAGCTTCCACACCAGATTCCGCAGTAGCCGACTTGGTTCTTGACATTCTCGAAGGGTTTAGAATTCAATGTTCATCGCGTCCAGCGGGTGATCTGGATGAAACTGACGAGAATGATATAGACTTTTTCGTGAGCAAACGATTTCAGATTCATGTTTTCTTGGGTCTTCTCTTTATTGGCAATAATTCCTTTACGTCGTCGGCCTCCTTTGTTTGAAAGAGCCTAACCCATAACCAGCGTCCATCGTGCAGTTGCTTTGTGTTTTCTATTAACTTATACATTTTGGGACTTAATTCCTTCCGCATTGAAAGAGCTTTTTCAGATTCCTCTCTGCCAAGAACTACGTGGACTCTAACGGCACCCTTCTCTGCGGTAAGCGTGATTAGAGTTTTGCCACTTTTGCGGTAACGAACGTCCCATCCATGTTTTCCACCAAAAATCATTTCGGGCTCGATGTCGTAGTTTTCCTTAAGAAATCGTCTTAGTTCTATCCAGGCCCCATTTGCTGGCTCTCCTATGAAATCTGTTGTTTCTTTTTCCGTAGGAGTATGCGTTCCATCCATCATTCGTTGATACTCTGCTGCCATAGAATCAACTCATTTCTTGCCAATAATCTCTGTCGGTCCAACTATAGCTTTTCCGTAATGTGGACAAGTTGGTTGGTTAGGGCCAAAGTTCTATCCCAAACCAAAACGATAATGGAGGGACTATGTGTTTTCTAGTTTTACGACTTTGCAGCATCTGCGTTCTAGATGACCCATCAAGTCCACGCCCGCCTTGGCCCTTTCCTCTTCTTCTTCGAGATACTTCTGGAATCCTACCTGCTTGACACGGCTGTGGTTCTCAACGACGAAGGGATAGTAGTCTCTATGGTACTCCGTGTTCTTGCAGAGCGCATAGTCATTGCATAGAAGACAGCTTTCCAACTTCTTTTCGGAAGCGCACTTCCTGTTTGGGCACGAAGGTGGACCCCCACCGTTCAGGCACATCGGACACTGCGAATCGGCAAACCACTCTAGCCCCTTCCTGAACTCCTTATAATCGAATGACTTGACAAAGGAACTGAGCCAATCATAGCGAACCGTATCTACGAGTCTCTTCAACTCTCCAGCCATCATCTTCACTCTTCCATTCCCATTCGGACATTGGCCACAATAGATACCGCATACCCCGTATTGATTGTTCTTGTTGTTCAATCCAAGCTTCCTCCAGTTACTATTTTACACTTCATGTTGATAAGAATACCGAGTGGGGCAACTTTCTTAGCAGACATCTAGCGCGCATGCTTGTTCCTAAATTCGTTTGTGAAGTGGTTTGTGCTTCTGTTTCTGCTTCGTTCACGGATGGTGATGTGCCTTGGGATACGAGAAGCATCGCCAGAAGGCGCGACTTAGCTCTACTACACTGGAAAAAGGGAATTTAGGAACACACTAGCGCGCACTGCACGTACTATAATATGTATACAACCCTTGTCCATGACAAATTTGAGATACTTGAGACTATGGAGTACCACAAAATCGAAGATGGACTCAAATTTCTATTTTACAAGTTTGTTCCACGGTTTGACTTTCACAAAGCAGTTTGCTGGGGGCAGCTACTTGAATTCAAAAGATTTAGAGACAGTCTGACGCATCCACGTCAAGATGAAGATGAGACCACGCTCGGCGAATACAAGCGCATCACAGATAGAGGATTATCCGCAGTTATTGAGATTATTAATCATTTGTGCAACGGTATTTTCAAGAAACCTCTTCGCAAGCAACTCCTAGACCTCAAGGTAAAATAGTGCTTGTTGTGAACGTTGGCGTGCGCATGGCATATTCGATTTCATTATATAGTTGAACAACCCATTTTTGTTTTTATGGCTAGAAAGGTTCCACATAGTCTTCAGGACTACCCAAGGGTCAAAGATGGCTTTCTAGCTGAATACAGGTTGTTTCCCAGACTTGAGCGTCAATCTGGGCAGCCGCTTCGGTTCCAGACTTTTTCTCTATGTCTAGAAAGTAGAGTCCGTCGACGCGCCAGAGGTTTCTGACATGCAGGAAGAGAAAGTTCAGCAGCTTCTCGTTGGACAATTTTTCCAGCATTCGGCGGTCTTCAACGTTTCCAGACGGGTACTCGCTCATACAGTGCACCAAAGTACAAGATTAATAAGCTGCGGTAATTAGCTTTTCAAAACATCAAACCTAGTCTACCGCGTGGCGACCATCGTTGTTGGACCAGACCATACAAACGATAATTCTCGGACTAATCCAGGGCTTGGCAGAATGGCTGCCCATCTCAAGCACTGCACATCTCAAGATAGTTGAACATTTCTGGAACTTCACGGCTACACCGCTTTTCAACGTGACCTTGCATGTTGGAACACTAATCGTGGTCGTCTTCTACTTCAAAAGAGAAGTTAAGAGCATACTCTCAGCCTTGCTGCATCTGGACTTTCGATCAGAATACGGCAGACTAATACTGCCTATAATCGTTGCCACTATCCCCACGGCCATAATTGGTCTGCTCTACGTGCGGTTCCTCGAAGACACTCTGCAGCCAATCCTTGCGATCGGGATGACTTTCCTAGTTGGTGCAACCGTAGTCTACACTTCAAAGATTGGAAAAGAAAGCACAGACACGGTGACCTACCAGATAGCCCTCATAATGGGCGCAGCTCAAGGCTTCGCGATCTTTCCAGGGCTTTCAAGAAGCGGCATAACAATCTCAGTTGCGTTGCTGCTCGGGTTGAAAAGGGAAAAAGCGTTCAGATTTTCCTTCTTACTCTCGATCCCGGCTATTCTGGGCGACTTGACAGTTGAAGCTTACAAGCAGGCCGGCCAACTGGGCACACGAGGAATTGGCTCCCCAGAACTTCTGGTCGGAGTCGTCGTGGCAATGGTTGCAGGTTACGTGGCCATAAGGCTTGTCTCAAAGCTTGTGGCAAGCAGGAAATTCCACTATTTCGCGTTCTACACGTGGCTTCTGGGCTTGGCATTGATCTCGCTAGTCCTCGCGGGTCATTAGCCACTTCGGCCTGCCGTCCAGAAACTCGGTCAGGAACACTGCAAATTCCCGGTTTTTCTCGTAAACCCCAAGTATTCCTTCGTTAATGAGAGTATTGTATCCTTTGCTGATGGTATGAGAGATTTGTTCAGCAACGCCTGCGTTTCTGCCTCCGTCTTTCAATCTGCTGTTGAGCAGTTTCGCCGCGTCTGAATACTTTCTCTTGAGGATTACGACCCATCTGCCATCTTCCACGTACGGTCCGCAGACTGTGTCGGCGTTGCCGCCGTGTTTTCCGAGGAATCTCCGGCATTCAATTTCCTTGTCCAGGGGCGGTCCCAGATGTTTCTTGACGGGCGAGATGGTTTGTTGTTCAACTTCGAAGATGAACATGTTCACGGTTTTTTCGTCGCTCCAAGCCGTGTCGCGGAGAAGTTTGAAATCGTTAAGCTGGACGAGCTTGCAGAGAGACCTCTGGGATTTGTATAGTTGGCCCCACAGAACGTCAGGTACAGCCTTCATGCTGTCGAAGACCACGAAGACGACGTCTGAACCGCGTGCCTTGAGTTTCTGTTTCGCTTCTTTCAGGCTCAGCAGAACGGTCTCCTGAGGAGAGAAGAAACTTGTGTCGGGTGTTCTGAGGAAAGCTTGTGCTGCCGCGACGAAAGTGTGAAGTCGTTGTGCCTGTACGGCGGACGCTACGTTTCTCCCCCTGTCCACAGGGTCGACTATGACCATGGGTTCACTGAATAGCAATGCTATTTCGCTGTCGCGGTTCCTGTAATGCTCTTCGATGTCGACGACTATGCGCTGCCTGTGCCGTGCAAAGGCTTCGAGCGTTTTCACGAAAGACCCGTACCGCAGGATGAGTAGTTCGCAGAGGTATCCGCTGAACCCGCCTGTTTTTATTTCGGCGCCGTAGACTCCTATGCCTTTCATGAATTTCTTCAGCAATCGCACTTGGCCCCGCATCTTGGGAACCAAGTGCTTTTTCATGTAGTCTGTGTGGAACGGGGTTCTGTCTGTGGCGCTCTGCCATTCGCCCTGTTTTGCGTCGTAGCAGGGAACAACGTTGATTCTGGTGTCTTCCACGAAGGCTTCAAGGTATGGGTGTTCAGCGAATCTTTCAACCTGTTTTGAGCCTTCAGTGGCTTTTCTTGCAACGCAGAGGCAGATGTCTCCGAGCGATTTGCGCGGTGTTGAACTGGGGACGCGCATGAAAATGTCGATATCAGGTTCTCCGCTCAGCCAAGTGTCTTTTGCCACAGAGCCTTCCACTCGGATTTTAGCTTTGATTCTCGCTTTTTTTGCTGCTAGGGCTAACTTCTTCTCCAGTTTTCCAGCAAGGGCTTCAATCTTGCTTCTATCCTCTTTCGTAGGATTGACCGTCTTGAGAACGTTTCTGCAAACCTTGTCGATTTTTTCCTGCATGACCAAGTCCTGCTGGTTACGGACAGAACTCCTTCAACGTCGAGTAAATGGGTCCTCTTGGCACAAGTTCACTCTTCTTCAACCTCAAGCAGGCAGCTCTGACATTTCCGAACTCGAACTTCGGGTTTTCAGATATGAACTCGACCAGCGGAGGCTTATTCCGGGCGGACCTGACTCGAGCAATCGTCAAGTGGGGACTGAATCCTTTTGGGTCAGGTGAGAAGCCTAATGCCTGCAGGCGAGGTTCCAGCTGGTTGAATATGCTTTGCAGTTGCTTTGCTCCTTCAGTTATTCCGGCCCACACTACTCTCGGATAGTTGATTGTTGGAAAGACGCCGACTCCGTGGATTTTGACGTTGAATGGGGCAAACTGGGTTTTCTTCATTTCCTCAAAGATCTTGTCCACGGTGGCGGGGAGGATGTCTCCGAGAAAGCGTAAGGTGATATGAATGTTCTGCGGTTCTACAGGCTTCAGATCTGCACCTGTTTTTACTAGCGCGGACTGCACTTCACTGATTTTTCTGAGGACACCTTGACTATCCATATCGAAAGCCAGGAAACTTCTGATACGCTCGGACATTCTTCTGTTCCTTCCTGTGAATTTGACTGCTTCGTTTCATAAATGCTTTTAACGTGTAAAAAACTATCTGTTGCCGATTGGTGATCGGAGAAAGGGCTGCGCAGATGACAGCGGAGAAACTTGTGGTCGCACTGGCAGGAATGCCTGGTTCAGGCAAGTCGCTTGTCGTGTTCACGGCTAAGGAAAGCGGCTATGACGCTGTCTTGATGGGCGATGTGATCAGGGAAGAAGCAAGAAAGAGAGGCGTAGAACCTGACGCCAAAAACATAGGCAAAATCATGCTTGAACTGCGGCAGACTGAAGGGAAAGCCGTCATAGCCAAAAGATGCGTTCCGAAAATAGTCAGCACAGCTGGGCAGAGGGTCATCGTGGACGGCGTGAGAAGCCTTGATGAGGTCGACGAGTTCAGGAAGCATTTTCCAAAGCTTGTGCTGATGGCTGTTCATGCTTCTCCAGAAACAAGGTTCATGCGGCTCTACAGTAGACGCCGAAGTGACGATGCGGATGACTGGGAAGTTTTCTGTGAACGTGACGTGCGAGAACTCGGCGTAGGACTGGGAAACGTGATTGCGATGGCCAAGTATGTTGTCGTGAATGAGGAACCTGTGGAGGCTGTGAAGAGAAAGATAAGAGAAACGCTGGGAGAAGTTGAGAGAAAATGAACAAGATAACTGTTCACGCAGAGACTGAAATCAACCCGACGGAGTCTGAAGAGAAAGTCCGAAGGGCAGTCGAGAACATGTTCGGAGACGTGCCCATACACGTAAAAGCACTGCACAAGGGAAACCTGTTGGTGGCCGAGACCACGGGGTTAGACGCGCTGAACAAGTTCCAGAACCTGCTGCGGAGGGAACGTATCCGGAGTGCAGCTCGTGTAGTGTTCTATGAGGGCTTGGAGGGAAACGCTGTGAATTTCTGTCTGAACAAGCAGGTTGCCTTTGCTGGACATGTTTCTTTCTCAAAGGAAGTGGCAGAATCTCCCTTGGGGGCGATAAGGATCAGGATAGGATGCGATAGCCCTCGACAGCTAATCGATTGGCTTGCGCCCAGAAATGTCTAGTGGGGCGCATGGTTTGTCTTTCAAGGCTGGAGTGACTGAAAGGGGCGCAGTTCTTCTGGGCAAATACGTTGCCTGTGACGCTTTTGACGAGAACAAACCTTTGAGGGTCGTTACACACGTGCACGCTGACCATACTGGAGGTCTGTCTCAGAGCCTTAAAACGTGTGAGAAGGTTCTGATGACGCCGGCCACCCGAGATTTGGTCGAGGTGATGCGTGGCCCACTGTTATTCAAACGTGGCAACGTGGAAACACTCGAGTACGGCAGAACGATCCATTATGATGATGAACAGGTTACGCTCTTTAAAGCTGACCACATCTTAGGCGCGGCTCAAGTGCTCGTCGAGGACGCTGAAGGCAAGAAAATAGTCTTTACTGGAGACTTCAGGATAGAAGAGACGCCTATTCTGTACTCGGACTACTTGGTCATAGAGGCAACGTACGGAAACCCTTCCTGTAAACGGTCTTTCGGAATAGACATCAAAGCCTCGCTTATTCAGCTTGTCGAGAAGGGATTGAGAACAGGCGCCGTGTACGTTTTTGGCTATCATGGCAAACTGCAAGAGGTAATGCAGATACTGCATGATGCCGGCGTTGAAGTGCCTTTCATCACACCTGAGAACGTTCACCGCTTCTCAAAAGTATGCGAGAAGTATGGCATGAGGTTCGGAGAGCTTGTGCTCTCAAGCGAAAGAGAAGCCCAAGAAATGCTCAGCAAAGACCTGCCCTGCATAGCTTTCTACCACATGAACCAGAAGAACAAAGTAGGTCTGGACAGTTTCCGAGTATGCGTGAGCGGCTGGGAATTCACCTCAGCCACCCGCAGAACAGGCCTAAAAGAATACACAGTAGCATTGAGTGACCATTCAGACTTTGACGGTCTGCTCGAATACGTCAAATGCTCAGAACCCGACCTCGTGATAACAGACAACTCGCGAGTCAGCCACGGTGAGACTCTTGCCAAAGAGATACGTAAACGCATCGGAATCGACGCAATAGCCCTTCCGAAGAGTCGCCTTTTGTAGATTATTGTCACATCACGCTGGACCCTGAATAGCGTTCTTGCTGCACGTCGCGCGGACTATTCTGGGTTCAGACCAGATTGCCGGTCTGCTGACGAAAAGCAGCGCCTCTAACAGCTTCAGATAATAAGTGGCTTCTGCCAAAACTTAAGTCTGAGAAAAAACATCTCTAGACCAACAGCAAAAGAGGAAGAACATGTATGGGTAAGTCGTCCGAGATTTCGGGTTTCTACAAGCTGAGTCCTAAAGAGCGTTTGCAGCTAGTGAAAGATTTTGCTGGGCTCACAGCTGAAGAAGTATCCTTGCTCAGCAATACTGGTTCTCTGCCGATGGATATGGCTGACAGGATGATAGAGAACGTCATAGGCACTATGACTACTCCGTTGGGCATAGGCGTCAACTTTCTGATTAACGATCGTGACTATTTGATACCGATGGCTATTGAAGAGCCTTCGGTTGTCGCAGCTGCGAGTTATGCTGCGAAAATGGTCAGGGACGGCGGAGGTTTTTACGCCAGCAGCACGCCACCAGTGATGATCGGCCAGGTTCAGATTGTGGGCATCAAAGACCCGTACGCTGCCAAGATGCGCATACTTCAACATAAAGAGGAGATTCTGAGGAAAGCGAATGAGCAGGACCCAGTGCTCGTTTCTGCCGGCGGCGGAGCAAAAGACGTCGAAGCCAAGATAATCAAGACCACGCAAGGACCCATGGTCATCGCTGAACTGCTCGTAGACTGCCGAGACGCAATGGGTGCCAACGCGGTCAATACGATGGCTGAAGCAGTTGCGCCGATGCTTGAACGCATAACGGGCGGCCATGTATGTCTCAGAATAATCTCCAACTTGGCCACAAAAAGGCTCGTCAGGGCATGGTGCACCATTCCGAAAAAGTCCTTAGGCGACGAAAAAGTCGTTGACGGCATAGTTAACGCATACGCTTTCGCAGCCGCTGACCCGTACCGTGCGGCCACCCATAACAAAGGAATTCTTAACGGAATAATCGCTGTCATCCTTGCCACTTGCAACGACCACCGCGCCATCGAGGCCGGAGCACACGCGTACGCAGTCAAAGACGGTCACTACACTGCAATTTCAGCATGGGAAAAGAATGAAAACGGCGACCTGGTCGGCTCGATAGAATTGCCCATGGCCGTCGGTCTTATCGGCGGAGCCGTGCGCACGCATCCAATAGCGAAAATCGCCGTGAAAATCCTCGGCGTAAAGACGGCTAACGAGTTCGGCGAAGTTCTTGCCGCTGTGGGTCTGGCACAGAACCTCGGTGCCCTGAGGGCCCTAGCGCATGAGGGCATCCAGCGGGGTCACATGTCTCTTCACGCCCGGAACATTGCCGTGACGGCAGGCGCCACAGGAGACTTGATCGATATAGTTGCTGCGAAAATGGTTGAGGAACGCAAAGTCCGCGTAGACAGAGCTAAAGAGCTGATTGAGCAGCACAAGAAGACTGGAAAAGCCTAAGAACAAGCTGCTTGAAACGTTAGACACGGCGAACAAGAAATGAAGATAATCCTCGGACCGGCCTCTACACAGTTGGGACAGAAGATCGCGGAGACGCTGAAGATTGAAGCTGTAAACGTGGCTTTCAAGACTTTTCCAGACGGAGAAAACTACGTGCGCCTGGAAGGCCGTGTGCAGGACGAAGAAGTAGCCATCGTGCAGACTACAAGCCCTCCGCAGGACACTCGACTGGTTCAGTTGGCGCTTATGGCGGACGCTGCAAAAAGGAACGGAGCTGGAAAAGTCGCGGCCGTCGTGCCGTACTTGGCTTATGCGCGTCAGGACACGATGTTTCTGCATGGCGAAGCTATTAGCGCTCAGGCAGTTGCCCGCATGCTTGGCGCAGCCGGAGTGGAGCGGCTCTTGACGGTGAACGTGCACCAAGAAAAAGTGTTGACGCACTTCCCTTTTCCAGCAAAAAGTGTGTCAGCCGTGCCGCTTTTGGCTGAGTACTTCATCAAGAGAGGTCTCAAGAAAGCCTTCGCCTTGTCTCCAGATAAGGGTGCAATATACATCGCGGAAGAAGCCCGAAAAGTTCTGGGCGGAGAGTGCGGCTACCTTGAAAAGAACAGGGACAGGCACACTGGCCAAGTCACTTTCAAAAGGAAAGCATTTGACATAAGGGGACATCCTGTCATAATATTCGACGACATTATCAGCAGCGGCGGAACCATCGTGTCCGCAGCAAACATTCTCAAGGAACTGAAACCGCAAAGAATCTGCGTTGCTTGCGTTCATCCGCTGTTGATAGCGGAGGCAGAAAAGAACATCTTGAATGCTGGAGTAGACGAGATCATAGGCACCGACAGCGTTCCGAGCAGCGTCAGCAAAGTCTCTCTCGCACCGATCCTAAGCAGAGAACTCGCCAGCTAGAAGGCGCTGCGAACGTGCCGAACCTTTTTCTGTTGCTGTCGGGAGAGCACGAGGTCCTACCAGTTTCCGAAGTGAAAGCCATACTGGAAGCTGAAGGCTACACGTTCGAAGTGTCTGAGACACTTGAGCAAGTTCTCAGGCTCAAAGCAGACCCAGACTGCGTGAACGTTTTGAAGCGAAGAGCCGCCTTCACAAGAATTTGTGCGCTTGAACTTTTTTCATGTGAAGCAAAACTCGCGAGCATCGTAAAAGCTGTACAATCAGCAAACCTGCAAGCCGTTCTGTTGGAAAACGAGAGCTTTGCCGTCAGAGTGAAGCATGTGAAAGAGTACTCTCAGAGAATCAACGGCATGACTCTCGAAGGAAAACTCGGCGCACTCATTATTGCCCAGTGCCCCGAAGCGAAAGTGCGGCTGAAGGTCCCCGACAAAACCTTTGTGGGCGTGCTGACAGATGGCAGGTTTGTCTTTGGCATGAAGCTCGCAGAAATACCTGCAAAACCTTTTGTGGAGAGGCGTCCCCGGAAGAAACCTTTCTTTCATCCTTCCGCCATGAACGCGAAGCTTGCAAGGTGCATGGTAAACCTGGCGAGGCCGAAGAATGATGAAGTGGTTCTTGACCCCTTCTGTGGAACGGGAACCATGCTGATCGAAGCCAAGCTCATCGGCTGCAGAGTGCTCGGGATAGACATTCAGCATCGCATGGCACGGGGAACCAAGCGGAACATGGCCCACTTCAACATCAAACCAGACGGCATAATCGTTGCCGACGCAAAACACCTGCCCCTAACCCGCGTGGATTGCGTGGTCACTGACCCGCCTTACGGTATCTCCTCAACCACGGTGAAGAGAACTACTGAACAGCTGGTGGAGCAGGTCCTGAAAGCCGCGTACGGAGCACTTCCGAAAGGGAAAAAGGTCTGTTTGGCCGCCCCCAAGAAGCTGGGCATCAGCCGTGTTGGCAAAGCTTTAGGTTTCGAGCCCCTAGACTCCTACTTTGTTTATGTTCACCGGAGCCTGACCAGAGAAATAGTCGTGTTTGAAAAGGTATAGGCCATGAGCATGCAAGTATTCTTCCTAGGCACAAGCGCCAGCGTACCAACGCCGAAAAGAAGCCTGCCCGCCATAGTTGTCAAGCGGGAAAACGAGCAGTTCATGTTCGACTGCGGCGAGAACGCACAGAGACAAATGATCATAGCCAGAACGGGCTTCCACAAGAAAATGAAGATATTCATCACCCACATGCACGGCGACCATATCCTGGGCTTGCCAGGCCTGCTACAGACGATGGCGCTGCTCGACAGAAAGAGAGAACTCGACATCTACGGTCCGCCAGAAATCAGACGTTTCCTAGAATGCATAGCAGAAACCGTTCAGTTCGTCCTCACGTTTCCCGTCAACATCCACGAAATAGCCGAAGGCGGACTCGTCTGCGATGAAGAACAATACACCGTGGAGGCAGTTAGGTCAAACCACGTCATCAAGAGTCTCGCGTATGCTCTTGTAGAGAAGCCCAGGCCGGGAAAGTTCTACCCCAAGAAAGCCACGTCTCTAGGCCTCAAAGAAGGCTCACTCTGGTCAGACCTACAGCGCGGCCTGAAAATCAAGCTTCCAAACGGCCACATCATAAAGCCTGAAGACGTAATGGGCCGGCCCAGAAAGGGAAGGAAAGTCGTGTACTCGGGCGATACCAGGCCCTTCGAAGGCTTTGCAGAGTTCGCTGCAGACGCAGATCTGCTGATAAACGAGTCCACACTAAGCGACGAATTAGTGGAGAAAGCGAATGAAGATGGCCACTCGACGCCGAGTCAAGCAGCGGAAAACGCGAAGAAAGCCAAAGCTAAGAAACTCGTGCTCACGCACATCAGCGCAAGATACGAAGACGCGTCCCTGCTGCTGAAACAGGCAAAGAAAATCTTCAAGAACACAATCGTCGCAGAAGACTTCCTGAGAATAGAGCTTCCACTTCCGAGAGACTGAGTCAGACTAGCCCAAGAGCTGTTTCAGCCTTTGCACGCTTTCCTGTATGTGCTCGACTGACTCGATCATCACGATTCCGCTGTAGGATGCTTTCTTCAGCAGGTCTGTCGTTTTCTTCCAGTCGATGTTGCCGTGACCTATGCCAAGATGCAGGTCGCCCTTACTAAGGTCACCCTTACTAAGATCGCCCTTCCCAAGATTGTCATGTGCATGCACGTGCACGATCTTGTCCGGCAATTCTATGAGAAAACTCTGCAGTTCGCCCGTAAGGTTTGCGTGTCCCGTGTCAAAGACGAGGCCTATGGGTTCATCAATTTCAATATAGAACCGTTTAAAATCTTCAATGCTCCTTATCACGAATGGGTCCATGACGTTTTCCAAGGCGGCGTTTACACCGTTGTCCTTGGCGAAACGGAACAGCATTCGGACGCTCTCCATGTTTCTCGTCCAGTCCTCACCGGGATAGAAGGAGCTTATGCCCGTGCGCATGCCGGGATGAAAAACCCATACCTGACAGTCCAACATTGCAGCGAACAGAATGGATTCCTTCAGCCTCTTCAAGGACGCGTTCAGCAAAGGTTTTGACTGTAAAGCAATGTTTACTCCTGCAAAGGGCGCGTGCACAGTATACTTCAAACCATAGCTCTTACCGACGTCCTTTAACACTGCAACTCTCTGCTTGTCCAGAACGTGCAAACCCTCGTCAACGATCTCTATGTACTCTGTCTTAGGTTCAGGAATCTTTTCAACCATCCCCTCAAAAGGCTCGCCCAGACAGTAGAGCATTGACATGCCAACTTCAGCCTTGACCATACTGCAATCCACCGTGCTGCTTCGAAAACTTGTCACTCTTCCCCTTTATAACCTAATACTCCAGCAAGACAGGAATGTTGAGACTCGACTTTCGATGACCGCATTGCGCCGCGGGGCAAGGTCCACCGCGCCATTTTTTGATTGTTCCGAACAATTATTGGGGCTCTCTGGGGCGCGTGAGAAGAAGGAGAACGAATCTGACGTGCGAATCTGGAAGGAGTTTGTGCGTCCCCATTGAGAGCTGAAACTAGATTGAGTCGGGCGGACTATATTGTTTATGAAATGCAAACATTTCAAGCTCGGACTCCGAACAGAATCAACACCTCGAAAACAGAGACGAAACAGGTTCTATGAATGAGCCAGTCCAACGATCTCTTCATTGATAGACATACGATCGACTGTGAGAGCTGCTTCTCCGCATGATGCATTTCCAGTTTGAGATGTATTTCTTTCCCAAAGTGTTAACTGAGTAGTGATTGCGGTGGCTCTCTCGGGGAGCGCTCGAACACGGGGAAGGCATGAAGGTGTGAAAATACAAATTAGATTGCGCGTCCCTTCGAGAGCAGGAACTAACTTGGTCCTCGTAGACTATATCATTTGTGAAATGAGGATATTTCGACCTCAGATTCTGAGTGGATGCGCGCGCCGAGTTGACGCTAAACGATATTGAAAGACACAATCAGGAAAGGCGCATTTGGCGCGCTGCTTTTGATGCAGACGCGATTGGCACGTTTGCCTTTAGAAGAGTTCGACCCAAATTCCATCCGGGTCCTCCACGTATGCCCATCGGCCGCCGTCTGCCTTCATCTCCAGGATTGTTCGATGCCCTGCTCGCATGGCTTCTTTGAGAGCCTTGTCGAGGTCGTCGACCTTGAAGGCCAGATGGTCCAGTCCCTCACCTACCGCGTACTTCGTGTTGTACGGGCTGTCCTTTCCATAGTAGTTCAGTTCTAGCACAAATCCGTCTTTCTCGCTTTGCAGGCCGACGGTTTCCCCTTTTGTCCGCTCACACTTGCTTCGGCCAGTGACGTTCATTCCTAGCAGCTTTGTGTAGAACTCGGTAGATTTCTCAAGATTTGTGACTCTTATTCCAACATATGTAAACTTGGACTTCACAAGTGTCACCTAGTCTGGTCATAGTGTTCGTCTCCTTTATATTATGATTGCCATAGTGTGCTCTTGCCGTCCCTGCATGGGTTTGCAGCCAAGCGTTTCAGGATACGCCGTAGTCGAAAGTGCGTCTGGACAGGCTTTTATTGTGTATCGCAGAAGTATCCTCATGGCAAATCTGATTTCAGCTTCCAGTGCACCTATCGCTGGGTTCGGTGATAAAGAGTACTACGACCTTGTTGGCACGATTCAAGTCATGAGCCGAATCTTCAGAGAATCCGTTGTTGATGGGTTTGAGCTGCAGCTTGAGCCAGAGTGGGATGCTGAGAACCCCCCGTTAACAGACGCTGATTGGGCTGACTGGACGAAAACCCCGAAATACACCGCGGAAGAAATCGTGGGTCTGCTCAGAAAAGAAGGTTTGCCGATCCTGTCTGTTCATGCAAGCAGAGATGTCGGAAACTATCTCTGTTCTGAGAGAGAACGAGATCGAGAAAAAGGGAAACGCATTATCGATGACTCGTTGTCAATTGCAGAAAGCTTGGGGGCCGAGGTTTGCGTTTTCCATCTCTGGGACACTTGGAAAACAGATTTCAATATGCATCGTGTTGAGAAGAGTTTTCTGGAAGTGACAAATCAGTTTTCGAGAGTGAAAGCTTCGGTGGAGAACATTCCTACTCACCTGAAAGGCTGCACTCCTTTCGGCCTGGTCAAATCCTTTGATTATGTGACGCTTGATTTGAGATGGGCAGCACTGTACGATGAGCTTGACGCGTTCGAGCCCATGATCGGAAACGTCGTAAACGTTCACTTACGTGGATGTTTGAAAGAAGACAGATGGTTTATGGAACGTTCAAAATTCGGTTTCTACGAAGCTCTGGACAGAATCAGAAACACATGGAAATACGCAGGGCTACTGACCCTCGAGCCAGAAGGTAAGATAGAAGGGTTGTCCTTCGAAAGTTTCCTCAAGGCTACGCGTTCTCTAAGAAAGAGAGGATCCTCCAATTAGAAGCGACATCAATTGATCATAATAACGAGCAGGAGCACAAGTCTCTCAAGCACAACGCTGTTCACACAAGAAATGCTCGCGCCAGACCTTGAACTCCCCCTTTTCCGCACTCAGTAAAGGCATATATGACTGGTGAATGCTATGCTTTTACCTGCGGAAGTGACGTAAATGCCTAGAGTCGTTCATTTCGAAATAGACGCAAAAAAGCCTGATCGAGCAATCAAGTTCTACGAGAAAGTTTTCAGCTGGAAAATCAAGAAATGGGAAGGACCAGTCGAGTATTATTTAATCACAACTGGAAAAGAAAGTGAACCCGGCATAGACGGCGGGTTGTCGAGAAGGACGGAATCTGAACCTTCAACCGTCAACACAATCGATGTGCCGTCAGTCGACGAGTTCATCAAAAAAGTCGAGGCCAGCGGAGGAACCATCATCAGACCGAAGATGGCCGTCCCAGGAGTCGGCTACATGGCCTATTTCAAAGACCCTGAAGGAAACATTTTCGGCATGATGGAAAACGACGAGTCAGCCAAATAGGAAAGCCTCGCCCACGTTCTTCTGTGTTAAACAACTTGCTACGAAGCCAACCACTTGGCCTCCTTGAGGTTCTGACATGAGCAAAGAATTCATCTATGTTCTGAAACTGGCCAGGTCGAGATCCGAGGAACTTTCGCCTGCAGATGAAGCAGTTGTGGAGAAACATTTCGACCGTCTCAAGAAAGCGCTTGCCGACGGCAAGTTGATCTTTGCCGGACCTTGTGAAGACAAAGCGTTCGGGGTCGTTGTGTTCAGGGCGCAATCAAGTGAAGATACTGAAAAGTTCATGAAAGACGACCCTGCAGTGGAGCACGGCATCATGACAGCAGAACTGCATCCGTTTCACGTTTCACTCGCCGAGAAAGCGCGCGCGCTCAAGGGCCGAATGCACGACATCCCAGTCAACGACGGCCCCGTTACAAGAAACTGCACCACCTTCTGAGCTAATCTTTATCAACAAGTGTCATATCTCAAGGTGCTGGTCTGAGAAACCGACTATGCTTTCAAATCCGTTCGACTTGCCTTGCTATGGGGAAAAGTCATGCTGGAAACGGTAAAACTGTTTGCGACGGTTTCAAGAGCAGAGTTCGTCTTGCCAAATTTAGTTTCCTTAACTGTGGGACTGGCTTGGGCAGCTAATTCGACCGTGAAGTCGTCTGACCTGCTGGTTCCGACGCTCTTGGCGTTTTGCGTGATCAACTTGAGTTCTGGTATCGGAGCACAAGTGAACACGATTTCTGACCGTGATCTAGATTCGAGAGACGACCGCAAAGAGCATCTCGTTGAATCATTGGAACGCTTTGGAAGAAGAAGACTGAGGTTCATGCTGGCTCTCGAGTTTCTATCTGCACTTGCTTTGGTGTTTTTACTGGCGTACTTTCAAGGCAAGCCTCTGTTGATTCTGCTGTGGATTGGCGGCATTCTCTTCGGCTGCATGTATTCTGCGCCACCTTTCAGGCTGAAGGCTAGGTCATGGATGGCGCTGGGCTCGCTCATTCTTGCGCTTTCCATTATACCCGTGTCCTTCGTGTACTACTCTCTCACGTCCGAGGTGAATCTCCTGTTTTTCATCTCGGTCGTTGGGCTTACTTTGAGCATATACGGCGTGATTATTCCAACCGAGACTCGGGACTACTTTGGGGACACGGCCATGGGACTAGACACGATGACGGCGCACTTGGGTCTCGTCAAAGCATCCAAGTTGGCAGTAGTACTGCTTGGTTTCGGAGGTCTTCTCACTGGAATGGCATTCCTTCTCGGATTTGCCTATGGCCCTGTTGCGTTGCTGAGTCCTATGGTGCTGGTCATCGGCGCAGCTGAATATGTTGTGCTGAAAAAATACCGTGAGCTTCTGACTCTTGCGAAGAAATACGCAGAAACAAACGACCAAGCTGTTGCCCAAGAAATTGTGGAATTGTCTGCGAAAAACCCGGCATGGATCACTATTGTCACCCAGGTGTACAGCATGATCTCCATCGTGCTTCTGATAAGCAAGTTTCTATAAAGAAACGGCGCCACCCACTGGCAGCAGGCATGTTTGCACGCATGTCATGGACGCTGATGAGTTTCTTTTTGGAGTACCGAGAACCACCTGTGAGCACGACCAAAGCGCGCGCTTATGGACACGGAACGATAGATCACGGTTCCCAAGGCCACCCAATTCCGCGCGCTGCAACTCTAGATTAGGAAGTAGGGCGTATTGAACCTAAGCCTGGAAGTAGTCTTAACCTGCTGATTCCTGATCCCCGCAGCAAGTTCCACAAACTCTCTTAGCGTGAAATTGTTGAACTCCAATGAAGGCTGCCCAAACTTCAATCCGTTGCACATCGGGTCAGCATAAACGTATACCCTGTTCTCACCATACGAGTACAACGCCTCATTCGGATAGCCAAAATCCGGTCTATACAACACTTTGAACGGCCAGAGCTGACACGCGCGCGGCTTCATATGCTGAAGTTGACACAGATATGCGCCGCTGTTCCATCCGAGAAAAGCGCATGAGCCGTCACTCCGCCGGCTGAGAAACAGCTTGTCCAAGCCTGAAGCCGTGTGCTCAACGCCATAGTTCTTGACGATCTTCAGCCACTCGTGAAAATTGATAACTACACTGTACAGTTTACAGCAATCGCCGCAAGAAAGACAGCGCCAATCTGCAATGCGCCGCCAAGGTACATACTCCATCATAACACACTAGCCAAGACCAGAAAAAAACCGTGCTTTATAAAACCTGCTTGACATGCGCGGCAAGTTTATCAACAAACATCCTCGGGATAGCCGTGGCCCTGCCCGTCTTCTTGTCAGCTGCCACAACTACCAAGTGACCCGAAGTCAGCAACTCGCCAGACTCCTTGTTCTGAACTGCGAAACCATAACGCACCGACTTTTCCTTCAACTCCAAAACGTGCAGCTCCACCAGAAGCAGATCATTGAACCTTGCAGGCTTCTTGTACTGACAGAACGCCTCAACCCGCGGAAACCACAGTCCCTGTTCGGCAATGTCTTTGAAACTGAAACCCAGAAAGCTGTAGAACTCTTCTTCACACCGTTCAAAAAACAGGAAGTACCTTGAGAAATGGACTACGCCTGCAGCGTCGGTGTCAGCCCAAGCAACTCTGTACTCCGTCCTGAAAACTTCAGCCAAGTCAAGCCCTCACGCGTCTAGCCTTTCTTGTAGAGGTACAACGTGTGTGATGGAAAACCCAGTGATAGATTCTCACAGTAGTTAACCACTTTCACAGGCTTCCACCCCGCAACTTCATAGTCATGCGAAACAATCCGCACGCCCTGCTTAAGCTCTGAGTTTAACTTCGGTCTAATCTTTTCATTGGCACTCGTGGTCAGATACAGGAATACGATGTCCGCTGAAGACAGGTCCACACCGAGCATGTCGCCGTTAACGATCGTGATCCTGTCCTGTAAGTTCTGCTCATAAATGGTGCTCAGCGCTTTTTTCGCAAGATCGTCTCGCAGTTCAACGCCCACTGCTCTGGCGCCGAAGTCCTTGACCGCCATAATCACTGTTCGCCCGTCACCCGAGCCTAAATCAAAAACAACTTCGCCTGCCCGAACGTCCGCTAGGAGCAACATCTGTCGTACAACCTGAGGCGGACTTGGAACAAACGGTGCGAGGAACAGCCTGTTTTCCCTCCTTCACATGCTTTTTCTGCATTTACCAGCTAAAACAACAGTCTGTGAGCTTTAAACACTTTCCATCTCAATCTATGACACATACGTAGTCTTGTTCTTCGGCGTAGGCTGTCGAGCTTCACCGCACTTGGTGCAACTTTGGGCACACAGTTCCAGATACTTCGTCTCTTCACTTGTACTCAAGTGTTCAGCTGCTTTTCTGCACAGATCGCTTGGCTCGTCGCATCCTTCATCCTTGCAAAGCTTGGAAATATACCCACAGATTTCCTGCACGTCCTTCGGTTCGAGCACGGCGCGGTTAGTACGCATCAACAAGCAGATTTCGCGTGCTAAGACACACGTTTTCATGTACTTGATGCGTTCCAGTACCTCTTCCCGCATCCGTTTTCTGCTAAGTTCCAAATAGTTACACCACGCAAGCCAACGCACACATAAGCAGACCTTCCCTTAAAACTTGTTGTTCGTCACAATCAAACAGGAACGCCGCGCAAGAAGAGCTGAAGAGCGGCTAGTAGAACCTCTTGCTGATCGCTTTCCGTTCTTCCTCAAGGACCAACTCGTAGAACCTGTCTGTGAGCTTCTGCTCTTTCTCCAAGACCCTCATGATTTCTGTAGGCGTGACCTTCCTAGCCAATAGAGCTACAGCCGCCGGTTTTCCGTACTTCTCAATCAACCTTGCCGTCTCCACGGCGTGTTCACGTAGCTTCTCCTCACTCTTAGTCAGGCCTGTACCTTCCTTGTCAACGAGCGGCAAAGCCCGCTCCTCCTCAACTTTCAACAAACCGATGGAATGCGAACCGCACTTCGGACACCGGGGCCTGTCAGGCAAGTTATTGGCCCTCAACATTTCCACATAACCCCAGCAGTCCGTACACACAAAACTCCCGGCCTCGCTCAGCAGTCTCGCCTTGGCAGACTCGACAAGCACGGCACGCATGCGCTCGGGAGGGATCAAATCTGTTTTCATGCTGATCCTTTCAGCACCCACACGTGCAATGGGCGTCAATGCTCCGCCATTATCAACACGGGTAACGACAACTTCGCCGTCACGAATCAAACCCAAAACTCTTACAAGATTCTCAGCGTCTAGGTCCTTCGTGAACACTTCCTTCAGGGCCTCATCATAGATCGGCGTTCCCTCAAAACTCTTCACTAACTTCTGCAAGCTCACATTGCTGAAGTCCGCCCACTTCTTCAGGGCCCCGAAACGTCTCGCAACATGAATCATCCTTCTCTTGAACAGTCCGGTCTTCACAGTCGCCAAAATCAAACTGTCTTTCACGGTCTGGGCAGACAACTCTGCCATCTCACTGAACAAGCGCACGACGCCTTCAGCGTTTAAGGAGCCCATCGTCTGCACAAAAATCCTGTATGGGTCATGCTGCACAATAGCTGTAAACCCTAACTTTTCGCTAATCAGCTGGCCTGACAACTGAGCCAGCGCCCTGTTCGTTAGCGATCCGAAGTTGACGTGAATCAGAACGAACTCGCCCCAGTCTTCGACGGTAATTCGACGGTTCGAAGGAACAGGAAACCCACAATTGACATGCTCAACGGTCTCAGCCAAAGCGCGCAGAATGACGTCGCTGTCCGCGGGATACTTCTCGGCCAGTTTCGAAGCAATCTCTCTGGGCAAAACTCCGTCCCTCATCTGTTCTTCAACGTAGCCCCTGATCATCCCGACCTCCTGCGAAACCTCAAAAGGCACAGGAATCTCCTCCCCGATCCAGCTTGGGATAGCCCCGCTCGGGTCGTCAATCGGCTTAACGTGCACCTTGTCTTCACCGACATGTTCGATGACCCACGGCGACCCGCGAATAATGAACTTCGTGCCAGGCTTCCCGAACTCAGCCATAAACGCCTCATCCAGGACGCCGACGGACAAATCAGTCGTTTCATCAATGACCAGAAACTGTTTCTCCTCAGGAATCATCGACAAATTGTCAAAATAGTATTCGAACAAGGCTTTTGTCTGTCTCGGCTTGAGCACAACGCCATCCTCAAAGGAAACCCATGCTAACCGTGGAAACCTCTGATGCATGTACTTCAGAACTTTCTCTATGTCTTCCAGTGTCAAATCCTCGTATGGGTAAGCTTTCCCAAACAATTCGCGGATTTCGTCGAAACTCAGTCGCTTGTTCTTGATTAACAGGCCGGCGATTTGGTGGGACAGAACATCGTACGGTTTGGGCGGAATTTGAACAGGCTCCAAATCCTCTTTCAATGCTCTGTTCGCGATGGCCAGAGTCTCGAGTGTGTCGTCAGAGTCCATAGTAACGATGATTCCATCAGCGATTCGACCTATGCTGTGACCGCTTCTGCCTACGCGCTGAATGAGTCTTGTCGCTTGTCTTGGGCTCATGTACTGGATAACCATGTCGATTCTGCCCACGTCGATGCCTAACTCAAGCGAGCTTGTACACACCAAACCCTTCAGTTCGCCGCTCTTCAGTCCCCTTTCAGCAGCCAGGCGGGAAGGCTTTGCTAAGGAACCATGATGGATAGACACGGGAAAATTGATGTCCCAGACTTTGAACCTACTCGCCAGGACTTCTGAAACCGCTCTAGTGTTGGTAAACAGCAAAACCGACTTATGTCGATTGATGTAATCCTTAATGATCCTTAGCCTGGCCGCAACCTCCGGATGCGTGTAAAGCCGCGTACTGAGTCGCACGTCCTCATCGTCAGGCGTTGGAAACAGAATCTTCAAACGCATTATACGCGCCACTGGCACCCGCACAATCTCCACGCTTCGGCCGTTGCCCACAAGAAACCGAGCAACTTTCTCCGGACTGCCGATGGTTGCCGACAAGCCAATCCTCTGAAAATCCCTGCCTATCATGCCCCGTAGTCGCTCAAGTGCCAACGCCAGTTGACTTCCCCGCTTGCTGTCAGCCATCTCATGCACTTCATCCACGATCACCCATTGGACCCTCTGCAGATGCTGCCGCATAATCCACCCTGACAAAATAGCCTGCAAGGTCTCAGGAGTCGTAATCAAAATGTCAGGCGGGCTCCGAGACTGTCTCACCCTTTCCTTCGTCTCGGTGTCTCCGTGTCTGACAGCTAACTTGATGTCAAGGTTGTTGCACCACCACTCAAACCGTTCAAGCATATCCCGGTTCAAAGCCCTCAAAGGCGTAATGTACAAGACTTTAATCCCAGGCTCACCTTGCTGCTGCAACAAAGCGCTCAAGACAGGCAGGAAAGCAGCTTCAGTTTTGCCTGTGGCCGTTGGTGAGATCAGGAGCACGTTCTTGCCTGCGAGCACGAGCGGAATGGTCTTCTGCTGCGGCTCAGTCGGCTTCAAGAATCCCCTCTGTTCAACTAGTCTCCGAACAGGCTTGACCAGCAGTTCAAAAACATTCTCAGAAGAATCCTTCACTGCCAACGAGACCTCGATACAGCCACAAATAAGCACAAAACGGAAGGTAAAAGCATTTTGCACAAGCTCAGAGACAAACAATCATCTACAACTTTAACTCTCAGGACACCCTCTGACAAGGAACGGCCAATGGAAAGTTATTTATCCACCATCAGGAGAAACCATGGATATCAAGATGATTGGAGGAAACTGAATGGCTAAATGTCCAAAATGTAAAACCGACGTTTCGCGGCCAAGGAAAACTTGGAAGATGGCGGGCCGACCGGATAAGGCAGGAAAGAGGACACAGCTCGAAATCGGACTATTCGACTGTCCAAAATGCCACAAACCCTTCCGCGAAGTCCTAAGCAAGAAGAAAATCTAGACCCCAACAGCAACGCATCGCTCCCCCCTCTTTTTGACCGTCAGAACGGTAAGTTTTAAAGCAGCCCATGTTCTATTCACCAAGCCAAAGAAGGAAAGCTGTTGTCATCTACATTCAAGCGACTCTGGAAAAACGAGTACATCCAAACAGCCGTAATGATTCTCCTCGTAATAGCCATAGTCATCGGGTTCTGGTACGGCTCACGAGCAATACTGAACACAGACTACCCTATGCTTGCAGTAGCTTCAGGAAGCATGTGCCTACTGCCTGGACCATACTGTGACGGTTGGAGTCACCCATTCGAACGGACACTGCACGTAGGCGACCTCATCGTGGTCGAAGGCATAAACGTC
Source organism: Bathyarchaeia archaeon (assembly GCA_041500785.1). Lineage (GTDB taxonomy): Archaea > Thermoproteota > Bathyarchaeia > Bathyarchaeales > Bathycorpusculaceae > JBGQMW01. The sequence continues at coordinate 20,754 of JBGQMW010000007.1, read as the reverse complement.
TCAGACATCAAGGCTGCGCCTTACCCTGACGGAGACATAATCGTTTTCCATCAAAGCTACGGCGATGAACTCATCGTCCATAGAGCCATAGAGAAGAGAACACAGGATGGAATCATCTCTTTCGTAACTAAAGGCGACGGCAACACGGGTCCAGACCAGCCGATCCCCGCGGCCCAGGTAATCGGCAAAGTCATTCTCAGGATCCCGTGGGTCGGACATCTTGCCCTTTTCATGCGGAACTCTTCAGGTGTTTACCTGATAATCACGCTTATCATCATCCTCGTCATCATAGAACTTCTACTCCCAGCCCTCAGAGGCAAGAAGCCCGAAACCGCATCGGAACATGAAGGCAGCCAAGCAACCTCAGATTCCACAGACAGTACTACAACGAGCACAACATCGTGAGCATAAGGTTCTGTTACCTCTCCGACTGTTTGGTCTTCATGTTACTTTTCGTCTGTCGGCTTGCCGAGATGACAGAAGGTGATTGTTTTTGTTAAAGCATAATGCTTTATACGAGGAACAAGATAATCGGTACCTAATAGACTATAAATTACTCAGGTTGTCGAAGAAAGATATGACATTTATCTTAGGCGCAAAATGCATCGATGGAGCTGTAATGGTTGGAGATACAAAAGTCACAATCGGAGAAGGTACAGACTATACATACGCACAAAAACTAATTAGACCATTTCCCATCGCTGTTTTGGGAGCAGCAGGTGCCACTGGTTTATTTAATTCATTTCAAAGCAGAATGCAAGTTGCATTAATTAGAGCAAGCAAAACAAGGCAGGAAGCTCAATACCCATGAAGAGATAAAAACATTGGTGGAAAATGTAATCAGAGAGATGCACAGAGCATACAAAGAAGATAGGTATTTCTTAGTAAACAATCTGAATGTGTTAATGGGAATTAGAATCAAACCCACACCCGAATTGGTGAATTTCACTGGTCTTGGTCTTCCCGAACCCGTCAATGGAATAAAGGTAATTGGTCACGGGGAACCTTACGGTGCTCTATTTATCAAGAAAATGTGGAAACCGAATATGACTATGGAACAGACTGCAAAGTTGGCATTATTTGTCATCAAATTAATATGCGAAACTGAAATTGACGCAAGTGTAGGTTATCGCACAGACTTTTTACCTCAAGTATTCTATCTTCCAAATGTGATTGTTGCATTTCCTCAGGACATAAATCCAGAAGAACGCCGAAAATTTGTAGAGGAGATGCATATCGTCAAATATCCTATACAGGAATTGTCAGCCGAAACTGTGAGAAGCTACATGAATGAAGTCAGCTCTATGGTTTCAGGTTTCGAGAAGTTGTTTGTAGAAGGGCAATTCAAAATCTAATCCTTTGGCTTCAGCACGATTCTTCCATTTCTGACAGTTGCTTCCAATTCCGTGCCTTCTTTCCATCCAGCTTCCTCGACCTGTTTGGGTGGAATAGTGATGACATATTTCGGATATTCTTTATTATCAACTTTTCTTGACAACTGTTTTTGTAACTTCACAGTTAGGCACCTACATATTACTAAATGGCTCAGCTATATAAAATTTTAGGTACCGAAACGGTTAAATACTTAGGTACCTAATACTGTTTTAGGTGCCTAAAATGAGCAACCAACTAACCACAACCCGAGAACAACGCGGTGAAACCATAGCCAAACTTTCCAACCAAATACAGAGAGTAGATGAAATAAGTTACACCGTAAAATCGCAATCTGGAAATGGCGAATATTGCGTTACCAAAGTCTGTGGAGAATGGTTGTGCGAGTGCCCAGATAACAAGTATCGCCATGTGAAGTGCAAGCACGTTTTTGCGGTTGAATTTTCAAGCCAAATAAGAAAAGAAGTCCAGACCAACCGAGTTATCCAAGAAGTAAACGTTCAAAACTGCCAATATTGTGGTTCGAGTAACTTGAAGAAAGACGGAATAAGAAACAACAAATCAGGAGCAATTCAGAAATTCTATTGCCGAGATTGCCACCACTATTTTACCATTAACATAGGCTTTGAGAAAATGAAGCATAATCCTCAAGCTGTAACGACAGCTATGCAACTGTATTTCTCTGGAGAATCGCTGAGGAATACGCAAAAGTCACTTAGACTGCTAGGTGTTGAGGTTTCGCATAAGACGGTGTTTATGTGGATTAAGAAGTATGTCCGATTGATGCGTGACTATGCTGAGAAAATCGTGCCAAACGTCAGCGACACTTGGAGAGCAGATGAATTATGGCTCAAGGTCAAGGGAGACAAGAAATACTTGTTCGCCATCATGGATGATGAAACACGGTTTCTGATTGCTCAAGAAGTCGCAGAAACCAAAGACAAGCACGATGCACGACAGCTTTTCATAACTGCAAGGCGATTGATGGCTAAACAACCGAAACACATCATCACAGACGGATTGCCAACTTACTCAGTAGCTAGTAGGTGCATTTTCCCGAAAGCGGAACACACTCGACACATACGAGTACGAGGCGACAAGAACAATAACAAAATGGAACGCATGAACGGAGAAATCCGTGACCGAGAAAAGACAATGAGAGGATTAAAGAAGAGACGAACTGTAATTCTCTCTGGTTATCAACTATTCCACAACTATATCCGACCGCATGAAGCTCTCGGTGGAAAAACACCTGCCGAGGCTTGCGGAATAAAGGTGGAGGGAAGCAACAAATGGATAACTCTGATTCAAAACGCGAGCAGAAAGAACTCATAAGAGCAGCGCTCTATCTTTGTTCCTAGAATCTATTTCAGAAGTTTGTAGAGGCCCTGTGGCTTGATGAGAGTAGGTGGAGAAGGAATCGCGATTATTTTGTTGGATATGATTCGTTGAAGCCTTACTCTTAATTCATCATCTTTTGTGGCGGAGTACTTGCATTTTGCAGCTTGAGCAAACACGAAGTGAATGGCATCTTCGATTTCTATGTAATTGTCGATCATTAGCTTGACTCGCTCAAAGAAATCTTTGGTTATTTCATCAATCTCTATATAGAAAGCATCTGGAGACTCCTGATATTCTCGCACGATGCTGCTAATGTATTCTTTTTGTCGAGAAGTTATAGAATGTTTCATTCTTTCCCTTCTGAAGTAGGGATAGCCAAATCCGTTCTGGATTACTTTCTGCAGAAGAAACCAATCAGTCAAGTGAACGGATAACTCCATAGTAGTCATATATGAAATGTAGGGATCATAATCTCTCTGAAAGCCTCTTTCGACCAACTCAACATCTTTAGTTTTCTTCCCTTTGCCTTTTCCGAAGTATTTCCACCAACAATGCTCAATGATTAGATTAGTGTCTAAATAGCCTGTGATTGCCAAAGGAGAAACTATCTCCTTCTCCTTTGTTTTTTCGGTTGTTTCCACTTGCCCTTGATCGTACCTTTTTTGCCCTTTTCACTTGATCGTTGTCGGATAGAATAAGAACTCTTAGTCCAAGGATTGTAGATTCGTTTTCTGGTCTTCTTCGACATTTCGTCTTCCTTGATTCCTATGGCACGTCCTTCAGAATTTAACATTTCCTTCAACCTTGACTAAGAATGCCAGCGTTTTCTGTTCCAGCCTTCCTTCCGCACGACAAACTTGATGTCCGTTCTAGGCTTGTACGAATTCGTCAGTTTTCTTGCTTCTTTCTGGGCTCGCCTTTTCAAGCGGAAATGCGTTCCAGCAACAACCCGCACAGGACTTCGTCCCTGTTTTCTAACGACAACATACTTGCAAGAAGACTTCCTACGGTAAGTCAAACGGATTCACAGAGGAAAAATCGCAGTTCTGTATAGGGTTCTTTTTGCGGAATTGCCTATGGGCTCGATTTCAGAAATCGAAAAATGCACATGGGCTCGTTTCTTGAAAAGGTACTATTCTGTAGAATTTGCTTTCATCAGTGCTACATAACAATCCTTGAAGCTAGACAGTTGGGATTTCTCGTAAGGGGTCAATGCAAATCTCAGCAGAATGCCAGGCAATTTGACCGATTCCTCGCTTTCAGATGGTCTACCTTGCTCATCGATTTTTCGACCTTCGGCATGTATCAAACGATTTCTTGTCTTATTCATCTCACCTATTTTGTCATAGACTTCTTCCTCAATCAACCCTAGATCGAATACTCGTTTGATTTTACATGCAACACCCCATTTCTTGAGGGCTTTCTTGGAAATCCGACCATCAAGAATCAAATTAGCCTCGTATTCAAAATAGGTTATAGCAAGAGCCAAACCAGCAAAAAAGCTACCTTTCTTGCACAGGTCTTCTATCTCTTCAACAGGATTTGATACGATTCGCACTCTTCCATCCTCTAGTTACTCAATCAACTTTAAGGTAGTTGCTAGAATAGCTTTTCGCGTTCATCATAGTCGTTGTCACCCGACTTGTTCCATGAAAAGCTATGACCCGATGATAGACCAGAACCCTTTATTGAGAATCACCTCTAACAGACGAAAAGTAACATGAAAATTAGACAGACAAAGAGGTAACAGAACCGAGCATAAAGATATATATAGTTTATAACGACATCTCTGAAATATCATTCGGTATTTAAACCTTATGACGATGAGAAGTGGTGTCACATGCCCAAGAGCAAAGCCATAATAAAGATCGAGAACGTCGTTGCCTCCGCCACTCTTAACCAAAAAGTCGACTTGAACGCTGTTGTCAAAAGCTACCCAGGCGTTGAATACCGTCCCGAGCAGTTTCCCGGTCTCGTTTTTAGGCTTAAGAAACCCAAGACGGCCACACTTATTTTCAACTCGGGGAAAATGGTGTGCACAGGCGCGAAATCAGAGAAAGAAGCACGCCTTGCAGTGATGAAGGTCGTTAAGGAGCTCAAGAAGGGCGGGATAGTAAAAATTGGCAAGCCCGAGCTCAAGATTCAGAATATGGTCGCATCAGTAAGCCTTGGCGGAATGATCGACCTTGAAAAGGCAGCCTATACTCTCAAGAAAACAATGTACGAGCCAGAGCAGTTCCCTGGCCTGATCTACCGCATGGACGAGCCCAAAGTTGTCATACTCCTGTTCGCAAGTGGAAAACTCGTCTGCACAGGAGCCAAGAAAGAACAAGATGTATATGACTCCGTGCATAAGCTCCACGGGATACTAGAAGAACAAGGCCTAATATTCTACGACTAGCACGCGCCTTGTTGTCGAGTTCCTATTTGTGGCTTTTCTTGACCTGTTTCAGAATGGTTCTGAACTGTTCCTCGTCTATCGCTCCGAGTTCCTGCAACGTCTCAGCTGCTTCGGTAACACTCAGTAGCGCATGAAGCTTCACGCCATTTTGTGCGAGCTTCTCCTTTCCGTCTTCTTGCCTGTCTAGAAGCACGACCGCATCGTTGATTACTCCGCCCTCAGCCATAATGGCCTTTTTCGCCTTCTGCAGAGACAGTCCTGTCGTGATCAAGTCGTCAATGAGCAATACTCGGTCTCCAGGAGCGATAATTCCCTCTATCCTCCTCTCTCTTCCTTGAAGGCCTACTCCTTTCCGAATGTACAGAAAAGGCTTCTTCAACCCGTGAGCAATCACGGAGGCAAACGGTATGCCTGCAACCGGGATTCCTGCCACTCTCTCAAACTTGTCTACACCTATCTGGTCCTGTATGAAATCCACGCAGAAACCGCATATTCTCTGGAAAGAATCCGGAAAGCTGGGAACAATCCTGAGGTCAATGTAATAAGGGCTGATTTTGCCGCTTGAAAGCTTGAATGCTCCAAACTTCAAGGCACCTATCTTGTTCAATGTCTTGCAGACTTCAGTTTTCACGTTTTCACTTCTTGCGCTAGGCAATGAATTCACGGTCTCCTTGAAACTTGGTAGATCTTGCCAGTATCAGGGATCAGGCACGTTGTCCTAGGCAGTTCTTTCTTCATGAGCTCGGCAAACCGTTTCTGGTCGGCAACCGAACCTGTATGATAAGGAACGGCCACCTTGGCCTTTGTGAATCTGGCAATGTTAACGCCTGATTCAGGCGAAGCGCCAGGAGCAATTCCCACTGTGCAGAAAACAACATCTAGCTTATCCTCTCCTACTAAAGCCATCTCGGGATACGGTAGACTGTCCGCCGTGTGAAAAACTCTCAAGCCGTCTTCGCTTGTTATGAGGTAGCAGACAGGAGTTGCTGCAGGAGGATGATTGCTCTTCTCTGCTTTGACAATGACTCTATCCAGTTTGATTTCCGAACCAGGAGCGGCCTCTATCAGTTTATCGGGTGGTATGAGGTTGCGTAGTCTTCTTGTGGAAGTGGGGTCTGCCACCACGGTGCACTCGGTCAGCTTGTACATTTCGGCGACCAAAGACTGGTCCAGATGGTCATAATGCTCATGAGTGATCAGAATCGCGTCTATATGCTTGAAGTCACGAGGTTTGACGTCAACGGGGTCTATCACCAACGTCTTCGACGGGGTCTTAAGAGTCACTCCCGCATAATGGTTAAACCAGACGAACAGGACTTCATTCTTTCCAGGATTCTTTCCAATCGACACAGCCAATCCCTCATAGCCAGTACTTATCACAGTCAGGTTTTAAAGAACTTGTGCTATTCACTGTCCAACACTCGGGTTGACGCACATCCGGAAAATGGCATCATAGGAGCAGGATGGACTGTATACTAGTTCTTTGGTACGTGAGATTGGCAACAGTTCAGCGAGGTTGAGCTTGATCTTTTTTTCTTTCATCGTGCGTGTCCTTGGTTGATAAGGCTTAAATGTTTCTGCAAGCGTGTTCAATATCTGAGTGGTCGTTCATGGTCGATGCTTGGCTTCCCTACGGCAAATCAGAAGTGTGTGTACGAATTCCGACGCGTAACTTTCTAGGGTCCATTGAACCTAAAGAAAAATCAGGCGTTGCAGACGTTCACGCCGAAATACTAAGGGGTCTGAGAGAGCCTTTCAACTCTAAACGTTTAGGCGAAATCGTCAAGCCTGAAAGCAAAGTGGCATTAGTTGTCGACGACGCCACAAGACCAGCGCCTACTTCTCTGATGGTTTCAACAGTACTCGAAGAGCTGAACGTGGCCGGGGTTAAAGACGAGAACATCACCATCATCTTTGCATGCGGAATCCACAGACCCGTTACACGTGACGAAGTTGTCAAGCTTCTGGGCGAGAGTATCGTGAGCCGCGTCAAAACAGTGAACCATGATTCACGCGCTCCCGACCTAGTCAATGTGGGCACGACGAAACGCGGAACAAGAGTCCATATCAACAGGACTTTCGCAGGGGCCGACGTGCGTATCCTGACGGGCGATGTTTGTCTCCACTATTTTGCGGGCTACGGCGGTGGAAGGAAAAGCATCCTGCCAGGTATCGCGAGTGAAGAAGCGGTCCGTCATAATCATGCCCTGCTACTGGATGCGAATGCGAAGAGCGGTGTCCTTGACGGAAACCCAGTGCATGAAGACATGCTTGAGGCTGCAAGGATGGCTAAAGTGGACTTCGTCCTGAACGTCGTCATCAACAGCAAGCATGAGGTCGTCAGGGCTTTCGCGGGTGAACTGGAACAAGTGTTCTTGGAAGGAGTTAAGCTTGTAGACCAGATGTACCGCATTCAAGTTGACCGCCGCGCAGACATCGTCGTAGTCAGTGCAGGCGGAGAGCCGTTTGACGTGAACCTGTTTCAAGCTTACAAAGCCGTGGACAATGCTTTGGAAGCTGTGAAGAGAGGCGGAGTGATAGTGCTCGTCGCCGAGTTGGGGGAAGGTCATGGGAACCAGGACTTTTATGATTGGATGGTTAAGTATGGTGATCTGAAGAACGTTGAGAGGGAGATAAAACGCAACTTCGTCGTCGGCGGGTCGAAGGCTTACTACTACCTAAAAGCCTTGCAAAAAGCTCAGATAATAGTCGTTTCCTCGATGCCCGACTACTATGCTGCAAACGTTTTCAAACTAAAAACAGCGAGAGCAGTGAACGACGCTTTGAACTTGGCTTTTGACATTGCCGGCAAGAACGGCAAGATATGGACATTACCTCATGGAAACCTTACTCTGCCAGAAGTCAAAGCAACCGAAGAGACAATAGTCACAACGAACAGCTAGATTAGAAACACGTTTAAACCCCACCCGATTATCCATCTGAGGCAACGACGGAGTAGAAGAAACTTGCAGAACACGCGCAAACTTCGCAAATTCGAAAAAGAAGACTTGACCAGTGTAACCCACATAAATGAAGCTTGCCTTCCAGAAAACTACACGGACATTTTCTTCATGGACCTGTACCGCAGATACCCTGAAACGTTCATAGTCGCCGAAGAAAACGGGAACGTAGTCGGCTACATCATGTGCCGCATCGAAGTAGGTCTCTCAAACCTCGGATTTACGGGTATACTGAAGAAAGGACACGTAGTCTCAATAGCCGTATTGCCTGAACAAAGACGCAAAGGCATCGCAAAAGCGTTGATGGCCGCGGCAATGGAAGCCATGCGCCAGTACAGCGCAAAACAGTGCTACCTAGAAGTTAGAGTGACTAACGACTCAGGGGTAGGGCTTTACAGGAACCTAGGGTTTGAAGTCATTCGCACAATCCACGGATACTATGCAGATGGAGAAGATGCTTACATGATGAGCACAAAACTGTAGAAAGCCGCGACGTGCTTGGTTCATCAACTGAATGAACTCGGCCAAACCTTCACTTTACACATCACGCGCGCGAATAGTCCTGTTCAGCTCTTTTATGTATGGTCAAAACCTTGAACACAAAAAACAATTCGCTTCGCAAAAATAAGCAAAGACAGCTTGAAACTATGTAATTGCAGAATTGAGTGGTGAAGGAGAAAGTAAGCCTCAACTCAAGACTTCTGCAGGCATGCTTATCCACATAAGCACGGCGAACACTTTTCAGAAAATGGGTGGCTCTGCTTTTAAGCTCATGTAGTCGACTGCTTGAAGCACTGCCTTCGCAACTCCCAGCAAGCTCAACAGCACTGCAGCAGTGAGAATTAGCCTGAAGTCAACAGCGATCGTAATGCTGCTCAAAGTCAACTCAATAACCCCTGACTTCATCGACAACATCAAATAACCGACCACAAACAACGCCTTAGCCACGTTTAGAAAATGCTGATATACCGTGCCCCCAGTCAACTCGCCGGCTATGAGCAGCACAGTATAAGCGATCACGAACGATTCTATGGTTTGCTGAAAGCTCGGGACCACAGTGAAAATAGGTGCCATGTATTGCGAAAGAACAAAATAGACTCCATAGAAAATGCTTCCCTTAATCGTTGCCTTTGATGCTCTGAACAGGATTTTCCTGAAGCCGCCCTGGGAATCTTTCTTTGTCTCTTCAAGCATAGGGAACCACCAACGGTCCAACATTGAACATGGAAGTCTCAACAAACACTTCATAGTGTCCATTAGTCGTCACATGCTGCATCAATACATCGACCATCAAATTCTGATGATAGTCCGAGTTTTGCGGTACGTCAAAAGAGGCTTGCCCCGTCCCGACGAGCACGTTAACGTTGTTGTAAAGGCGCAACTGCAGAGTTCCGTTCAGTCGGAACAAAGCGTGGTTCTCAAAACTGACAGAAACAACACCTTCTACATGGCCACCGTCATGACTTGCACTTTCCCCGGACACTTGAAATGCACCCACGGTAAAATTGTGCAGCGGCGCGCCCCACGGCAATGAAACGTTCGATGACGCTTGAACAGGTATAGTCTCTGCGGCCTTCATGCTGAAAGTTTGAGTTAAACGCAGATCAGTATCATCAAACAAGAGACGCGTACTGCGGTTCAGAGCTTCATCGATTTTGAATTTGACCTGATGGGTCGCGTTAACAGTCTGCCCAGTTCCAATCAATGGCACAGGCGTAGACCCTCTCGCGAGCATGAACTCTTGTTCATCCATTATCTCAGTTGAAATGTTGAAGTCGGAAATGTCGTAGAAACCTTTGTTGACGATCGTTATGGGAAGCACGAACACGATTTCATTTTCTGCGCTAATGCTGGTCTGCAGCGTTCCAAAGGTCAATTGAAAATCCTTCATAGAGAAGACTGCAGACGCTGCATAAGCGATTAGGAAAACCCACAAGAACGCTGAAGATATGCTGATCGTTCTGATTGCTACTTTCATTAATGCTCTTTTTCCCCACTTCAGCGGGATACGAAGTATGATTACTGTTTCGTGTTTTTTCCTTGACTTGGCTGAACTGATGCAGTGACTTCTTCGGGGGGTATGACGATGACGTCCGGTTCTTTCTGCTTGTTTTCTCGTTTTTCCTGTTCTTTCTCCTGCTTTTTCTCGTTCAGTTTCTTTATCGGCTGTGGCTGTTCTGGAGGCTTCTGAGGAATTGCAGTTGATTCTTGTGGAGCGTGTGCTATGATTGTGACGCCTCTTATCGTGATGAGTGATCCTATCCATCCCATGACTCCGAGGTACATGATGTGTATGCAGGTGGTGATCAGCGGGGCGAGGGCTCCGCCGAACGTTGTGACCAGGTCTTGAGTGGCAACTATGGACAAATTCTGTGTGAGGAAACCGTAAGCGCTTATGAACGTGAATATCAGAAGGGCAACTCCAATCATCAACACTGTGATGCCAGAGAAGGCTATTTTGTCTCGGAAACGCTTCAACATGGTTTGTCTATCCTGACGTTCTATCGAATAAGAAGTTAAATATTAAATCTTCCTACAGAAGAAACAATATCAAAACTCATTATCAAAGAAATGAAACACAAAACAAAAAAAATAAAAAAGGATGAAACTAAGGCGAGATGCCCAGTTTCTGATAGATCCTCTGCCTGTTTTCTTCAACATTCTTCTGAATATCAGTGAACAAGTTGTTCCCATGTGAGTCAATGGCAATGGCCAACGGACCGAACTCCTCAACCTCGAACACCCACATAGCTTCAGGCATTCCAAGGTCAAACCATTCCACGCTCTTAACGTTCTTAATCGCCTTAGCCGCAAGAACCGCTGCCCCGCCCGTGAACGCACCGTAAACAGCACCATACTTGGCCATAGCATCCGTAGTGCGCTTTCCCATGCCGCCCTTCCCGATCACGACTCTGGCCTTGAAGGCCTTGATGAATTCGTCCTCAAAAATGTCCATTCTCGTGCTCGTCGTCGGCCCAGCTGCAACTGCGATCCACTTGTCTCCCTGCTTAGCCACAACAGGCCCACAATGAAAAACCGCCAGTCCCTCAAAGTTCACTGGAATAGGCTTTCCTTCCTTGAAATACTCCAAAGCCCTTCTATGAGCCTGGTCTCTGGCAGTCACCACTGTTCCCGTAACGTATAGAACATCGTTTACCTTCAGCTTCCGAACTTGCTCTTCTGTGATAGGCATCTTAAGCTTATACACGGTCATCCTTTTCCACCTCACTCCTTAAGTTTATGAGTCAAATACTCCACAGTCCCGTCCGCGTTGACCCGTGCCGTGGAACGTCTTCCTGCCCAACAGTTGAAGGCGACAGCAGCTGGAAACGATGCGGGATGTCTGTACGCGTAGTCTATGTGAACGCCCAACACTGTTGTCTTCCCTCCAAGACCCATAGGCCCGATCCCAGTCATATTAGCCGCTTCAAGAATGTCCATCTCGAGCTGCGCGATCTCCGGGTCAGGATTATGCTCGGTCAGGGGCTTCAACAATGTTTTCTTCGCAAGCTTCATCGAAATGTCAGCTCCTCCTCCCATAGCGATGCCCAAAATGTTCGGTGGGCACGGCTGAGCTCCCGCCTTGATGACAGCGTCGACCACGAACTTTTTTATTCCCTTGATCCCCTCGCCTGGAACGATCATTCCGCCGACGCAAACGTTCTCAGAGCCTCCACCTTTCGTCATCACAGTCATCTCTATACGGTCTCCGGGCACGATCTCCCAGACTACGTGAGGCAAGTACCGTCCGGTGTTGTCTCCGCTGTTTTTGCCAGTGAACGGGTCCACCGCGTTCGGACGCAACGGAACTTCCTTCGTAGCCCTGCGCGTGGCGTTGATAAGTGCTCCCTCAACCTTATCCAAGTCTTTGGCTTTGGCTCCTGCCTTCACGTAGAATATTATTGTTCCAGTGTCCTGGCACACTGGTGCCCTGTATTTCTCCGCAAGCTCGATGTTGTCCAGTATGGCTTTCAACTGTGTTTTTCCTGTGTCACTTGTCTCTTCAGCATAAGCCTTCTTCAACGCCTGCTTAACATCGTCTGGCAAGTAGATCACTGCTTGCTTCAGAATGTTGAACCCAACGTTTTCTACAATCTTGGCTGTGTCCAAATTTTTCCCCTCTATGGCTTGTTCTAGGAAAAAAGCGTGTACTTATGTTTTGCCTTAACCTTCGGCCAAAGCCAAGGGAAACATGCTGAACAGACAAAGAACGTTGCTTCATTTCTGTTCATTTTAACCTGTCTCTCCACTGAAGAAAGGCAGCAATGCTTCGGCTGTTTTAAATACGGCAGGGTCATCTGTTGTATGAACTGTAAGTGGGAGAGGCTGTTTGTGGCTGGGGAAGAAGAGAAGAACGAGGCTGAGGCGCCTGCAGCGAGAAAATACGAGTTTCTAGAAGACCTGCCAGGCGTCGGGCCGGCGACAGCGCAGAAACTTAGGGATATGGGCTACCACACGATTGAATCCTTGGCGATGGCGACTGCCCGTGAACTGGAGCCTGCTGGTATCAGTGACAAGAAGGCTTATGCTGTAATCGAGATTGCTCGTTCTTCCATTGGTGTCTCATTCATCCGTGCAGATGAACTGCTCAGGCTACGCAAGAATGTGCTCCGTCTCACAAGCGGTAGCAAGGTTGTGGACAAGCTTATTGACGGTGGTTTGGAGACGCAGACGATCACGGAGTTCTATGGTGAGTTCGGCAGCGGCAAGAGTCAGATTTGTCACCAGCTGTGCGTGAACGTTCAGTTGCCCCCTGAAAGAGGTGGACTGGGCGGTTCTGTTTTGTATGTTGACACTGAGAACACATTCAGGACTGAAAGGATCGTGTCAATGGCGAAGCACCTGGGACTTGACCCTGAAGAGGTTGCGAAGAACATAATCTACGCTGAGGCTTACACGTCTGACCATCAGATGTTCCTGCTTGAGAATGCTGACGAGGTGATCAAGGCCAACAACGTCAAACTTATCATCGTCGACTCGCTAACAGCCCATTTCAGGAGCGAGTACATAGGCCGTGAAATGCTGGCGCCTAGACAGCAGAGGCTGAACAAGCATATGCACAAGCTTATCGGGTTGGCGAGAGCCTTCAACGCCGTGGCAGTAGTGACGAATCAGGTTATGGCCAAGCCTGATGTGTTCTTCGGAGACGCTGTTCACCCCATCGGCGGGCACATCGTCGGGCACACGAGCCACACCCGTATCTACTTGAGAAGAGCATCGCATGGTCCCATTCGCATCGCAAGGCTTGTTTCAAGTCCGTATCTGCCCGAGGGAGAGGAGATATTTAAGATAACGGAGGATGGAATAGAGGACGTTTCCGAAGAAGAGAAAACGAAGCCTCGCGGTCGTTAAAGATGCCTGTTCCTTCTGCGTTGGTTACAAGGTTCTTCCAACTCATTGCTAGCAGACAGTCCACAGAAGCAGAACGCGAGCTGGGAAGAGTCAAACAGAAAATGCAGAAGACAGAATGGAATAGAGGTTACTTCAGAGCCTTGTACGGCATTTTCCTTATACGTAAAGCAAACGGCGATTCGTACGCTCTTCTGTCAAAGATGGATTTCGATGATAAACCCGCTCTGCACGCTTACAGGCGAGAATTCTTGGAACACATGAGAAACAGGCTTCATGGAGATTTTGACCGCGGATTCTTTTCAGCATGGGCCGATTGCATGCGCGTGTTCAGCAGGATTCAAGTTCCACGCAACGTGACCGTAACGACCGGGACAAACGGGACTCCTGAAGAGCAAACGCTTGAAACAGTGAAGGCTGACAAAAACCAGGCGACGATGGCGAACTTCATCAAAGACAAGGACTAAACTGGAGGCTTTCCAGCTAGTATCGTGTACAGCAGAGTCCAGAAGGCTATCCATGACAGGAAGTAAATGCCTATTCCAGTGGTCAACAGTTTCTGCGGCTTCTGAACCATCAGCTTGTACCTATGTTTTACGAGATAATAAGTGAGTAGGTACATTATGATCGCGAGGGATACACTGTTCAAGAACACGGTCGTCCCTCCGAAGGGGGCGACACTAGAAATGACATTAGTTCCTACAGCGTAACCCACACACACGAGCGCTGCTAGAAAACCGAACAAGAATCGGAACCAGTACACGGTTTCCAACGGTTTCATCGCTTCAACGCCTTTGCAACCTATATTCGGAAATCAGATTTAAAGTTGCCTATAAGTACACCATTTTCAGTGTTTATACATCTATTCTCGTTTTCTGTATATCTTTCCTTCTGAGAATTCATCGAATTTTTCAAAGCCTGCCTTTGCGAGCTCACATGCCTCTTCGATCGTTATGGCGACTTTCACGTGGAATCCTCTGTTGTCTCCAATCTGGGATATTTGCCTCTCAAGAGTGATGTAGATCATAGTATTCTCGATGCTGCGATGTCTCAGGAATTCTTTGACATATAGAATGTCATGCGTTTCATGGTAGGGCATCGTGGCTTTCCAGTGTCGTAGTACGTGGAATGATATTTTTGTGAGCCTTGGATTGTTGTAGGTGTTGGCCAGTTGTCTTCTCTTTGTGCAAAGGCGTGTTACCATTGGCTTTGTAGACGTTGGAAACAATCTGTCAGAGGTCTTTGGAAGAGAAGATATCATAGACATCAATTCGTCAGAGACGCGGTATATTCCTGCTTTGTTTCCCTTCTCTGGATCACTGATGGAAATGGTCTTGATTCTTAGTTTCTGGGTTGGTGACATTTTTGATGTGAGTATCCGTTTTTAGCCCTGTTGCATGGCGTGACGCTTCAGACGGGCTAGATGCGGCCTCAACGGTTTATGGAAAGACTCTGCTTTCCTTCAGACTCGTTGGAACCCATGAGTTGACATCTTGACGCGGCGCCAAGAGTTGCTCATCAAAACAAGCCTAAATCAGACGCCAATAGACGAAAGAAGACTTAAGACCATTTTTAACCATTTTAGGGACAAGGCAGCGCGCGACTTCTGCACAGCCAATGCATGGGACCTACAAACACGCAGATGCTATCTCCTAATAGACAAACCAGGCATAGAAAAGTAGCCATAACCAGACTCCTCTTTTTCAGTGAATCGGGATAAACCTAAAAGATGCGCGCGCGAAGGGTGATACCCCATCTGTTTCAAGTTTTTTTTGATTTTCAAAAGAGCTTGTTCTCGTTGAAGTCGCAGACAAATTCGAATCCAGCCATCCTTGAGTTGCAGCTTACCTAATGAAGACAGTTTCAGTTCGAATGAAAAGACAATTGCTTAGTCGACACATATTCTCTTATACGCCCGTGTCTATTCGAAAAGAAACTCCTGAATATTCTTGCGCCAAAGATAGACTTCGCGCGCAGACGATTCCTTGTATCAAGATAAAGAGAAAGTCACGGAGTCAGTCGCCTGTCTAGAAGGGAAGGCTGAAGCTGGCGGCGAGTTGTATTGTTTTTTCCTATGGACTCTCTTTCGTTCTCAGCAGGTAGTCTGCAAACACGGAGAAGGTCAGATAGCGGAAATGACCCTTCTCGTCTAGGAGGTCTATCACAAAGCTTCTGATCTCATCGACTTTCACCTGCGGAAACTGTCTAATGTATTCCATGTACCGGGCGTATTCAGCATAGGTTTTATGAAAGGCGACGCTCACGTAGTCAGCGTTGCAGCCTATTCCCCTCATCGCGACTATCGTTGGAGACGGATTATTCTTCTCCATTTCTCTGGCCTGTCTCATTACCTCATCGATAGCCTTCTGAGATGGGGACTCTTTCATTTTGGCAAATACTATCGACGCCATTTGATAACCAAGTCTAGTGAAATCCGGTATGATTGTATACTCTCTGATAATTCCTTCCTTCTCTAGTCTGTTCCTAATTCTCGTGACTGTGGGCTGAGAAACGCGTAACTGCTTTGCCAGTTCCCTGTCGCTTCTGCGACTGTTCTTGGTCAATTCAGCGATAAGCTTCAACTCGACATCTTTCAAAACGAATTCCCACTAGCTTCTGAGTCAACTACGTATTTAAGACTGACCTGTATCACGAGAGCGCGAACGTCCTATTAAGTTAATGCCCTTCATTCTTTCGTTGGGGATGCCCCAGTAGACGGGGAATGTCGAAAAAGGCAACCTGTGGTGTAGGGGTAATACCGAAGGTGGGAGTTCGAATCCCACCCCCCAGCGCCTTCAACATTGTTTCGGATGAACCTATAGACTCACTTTCGTTTCCTGAAGAGCTTCTCTTATCATCTGCCGTTCGGCACAAAAGAAGCCTACGAACAAGCCATACCAACAGCAAGTTTGGAAAAGCTTGCATGGTCGAAAATCAGAAAAATAAGTGCGCCCTATAGCGTATCTGTATCTTGGGTGATTGGTTGGCGCTTGAACAGTTTTTTTCTTCAAATATGATTTTGATTGATGACGCTGGATGGGGCGACCTCTTATTAGGTGTGGTAGTAGGGGCGCTTAAACCTCCGAACTCGATGTGCATGGAACGGAGAATCCCTACTTCATCCTTTCAGCCGCCAAACTTCGAGAACAAGAAATACTTGGTTGACGCAGTGAAAATCGCTGACGAAATCGTCGAGGTCATGCAGCCTGATGAGGAAACGCACTTCAGAGTTTGCTCAGGATATGTTTTATCCAGTGTACATGGTCACTTGAGAGAACGAGGATTCAAGGTTGAGAAAGTTGAAATCACCGGTCAACTGCAAGAGATGGTTCAAAGAGGCTACGTTAAATGGTGTGTTGAGGTAGGCGTTCCAGAGGAAATACTGCAAGACAAGAGACGCTTCTGGACGCTGCTGGAATGGGTTGCCGAAAGGCCTGACCTGAGAGAAGGACTCGTAAAAACTGGATGGGCAAGTTGGGAACGGAAATGGCGAGAAGAAATATACAAAAAGCCTCTAAAATCGCGTGACTAAGCTACAATCGCAACAAAGAAAAAAGAGGGGGTCTTGCGGGAGACATCTCCACTTTGTGGTTGGTGCAAACCTTCCAAGTGTGCCGTTTGTTTTTCCCTGTCCTCACGCCTTAAAATACAAGCGTAAGCCCCTATTCTACTGGGACAGCTATGCCCATAAACGAGCTTGATTTTCTTCTAACTTACAAATGCAACTTAGAATGCGATCACTGCTTTGTCTTCGGCAGCCCAGGTGCAAGAGGGGTGATGAAAATTGCTGACGTACGAGGGATATTGAAGGAAGCAAGGAAGATCAGGAGCATTGACTGGATATATATTGAAGGTGGCGAACCTGTTCTTTACTATCCGATTCTCTTATGGGGGTTGCGTGAAGCAAAGAAGCAGGGGTTCAAGACAGGATTTATCACGAATGCTTATTGGGCGACGTCGATTGAAGATGCAAAAGAATGGCTGAAACCTATTTCAGAAATAGGCATATCTGACGTGATAATAAGCGATGACCTCTTCCACTATGGCAAGGAAGAAGAGAACCTTTCGAAATATGCCTTTCAGGCCGCGACAGAGCTGGGTGTGCCTGCCAGCAACATCAGCATAGAACAACCAAAAGAGTACATGGCTGGGAAAGAATGGAAGGGGAAACCTGTCAAAGAAGGAGCCGTTCTGTTCAAGGGGAGACCTGCTGAAAAACTCGTTAAAGGCTTGCCGAGGAGACCGTGGCAGGAATTTGACAAGTGCTTAGACGAGGATTTCTCCAATCAGAAGCGGGTGCACATCGACCCCTTCGGGTACGTTCACCTGTGTCAAGGCATAACCATGGGAAACATGAAGAAGACCCCACTGCACCGATTGTTTGAACAGTTCGACCCTTATGAGCATCTCATATGTGGGCCAATCCTCAGAGGTGGTCCAGCGGAGCTTGTTAGAACATATCACGTTGGCCATGAAGAAGGGTACGTGGATGAATGCCACCTCTGCTACTTGACCCGGTTGAAACTGCGAAAGATGTTTCCAGAGATTCTAGTACCAGACCAGATGTACGGAGTCCTCGCATGAAACACACGTGCCTACTTCTCCAAGATTCAGGACATGCAACAACTTGATTCTCTTTTTCAACCAAAGTCTGTCCTGCCAAATCATGAAAGAAAAAGGGAGATTGCGCGGGTGATGTCTCCATGGACCTCAAGAGTGCCTATTTATAGTGTCTGAGATTAGTATGTTCGTCGGCGGGGGGAATCCTGTTGCGTGTTAAAGAGTTTTCAAGCTTCGATGTGGCTGCGGTCGTGCGTGAGTTAAGAGCTGAGGTTGTAGGTTCGCGTGTTAACAATATTTATCAGCCCGAAAAGAAGATGCTGCTGCTGAAGCTTCATAAGCCTGACAAGCCTGCATTCCAACTGGTCTTGGAGGCTGGAAGACGGTTTAATCTCACCGTATATGCGTCAGAGAAGATGTCTGCTCCGCCCGCGTTCTGCATGGCCTTAAGGAAATATTTACGCAATGCTTGGTTGACGGGAATCGTGCAGTTCGAGTTTGAGAGAGTTGTGGTTCTTCTTTTCAGGTCTCAAACTGGGATTCTGAGGCTAGTTTGCGAGTTTTTCGGTGAGGGTAATATTGTTCTCGTAGGCGAGGATGAGAAGATCTTCCAAGCTTTGCATTACAAGCGGATGCGCGACAGGAATGTTGTACGCGGAGAAGTGTTCAGGTTTGCCCCGCCGTTCAGTAAGAACCCCTTCAAGGTCAGCAAGGACGAGTTGTCCGCTGGGCTGCGAGCCTCTGGTGACGTTGAGGTTGTCAGAGCTTTTGCACGTTTGTTAGGCGTCGGCGGTGTCTATGCTGAAGAAGTGCTGCTGTTGGCAGGGGTCAACAAACTGAAACATTGTGTTTCTTTGAGTGAGGACGAAGTGGAAAGGATCTTTGGCATATTGCAGCAGTTGCTGACGCGCGTTACCACTGGGGTTCTGGAGCCACGTGTTGTTCTGAACGAAGACGGCGGGCTTGTCGATGTCTTGCCTTTCAGTCTCAAACGCTACGAGAGCCCAGGCTTTAGTTTTCAGTCTTTCAGCAGTCTTAACGAGGCGTTGGACGAGTTTTACGTCAAAGTTTCAGTGGTTGAACAAGCTGCCTCTGACGAAGTGGTCGAAGGTCTCAAGCGAGAAGCGGAAAGACTCGAGCGGATGGTCGCTGACCAGGAAAGGGTTCTGAGTGAGGCTGGAGCAAAAGCCGAAGAGGCCAAGCGCGTTGGCAACACGATCTATGGGCGCTTTGCCGACTTGCAGGCTTTGATGGACAAGTTCTCAATGGATGGACGCGGAGGGAAAGAATGGAACACCCTTGTCGCTGAGGTCTTGGCTGAAAAAGCTGCAGGGTCAATGTTGACTTTCGACTCGTTTGACGGCAAGAACCTCATGATCAATGTTCTCGTCGACGGCTTAAGATTTGGGTTGGACCTGCGGAAAACGTTGTATGAAACCGCTGCGTCCTATTATGAACGAGGCAAGCATGCCAGACAGAGGCTGGAAGGCGCAGAAATGGCCTTGTCAGAATCACGCAGGAAGCTTGAAGACACTCGTCGCAGGGTCAATGAAGCTGAAACTCTGGGACGTGGCAAACCAGCGGAGCTGATCGAGAGGCTCGAGAAACGTAGGGTCAAGCATAAAGAATGGTTTGAAAAATTCAGGTGGTTCGTGTCTTCTGATGGGATACTAGTCGTAGCAGGGCGGGACGCTGTGACCAATGAAGTCCTCGTGAAGAAACATGTGCAGGAGAATGAGGCTGTCCTCCACGCTGACATTGTCGGCGCACCGTTTGTAGTCGTGAAGACTGGTGGTGAAGGTCCGTCGACCGAGTGTCTGCGTGAGGCCGGCGAGTTTGCAGCTGCCTATTCAAGGGCTTGGCGTGAAGGTTTCGGCGCTGTGGACGTTTACTGGGTGAAGCCTGTTCAGCTCAGCAAATCCGGTCCGTCGGGCGAATCAGTCGGGCACGGCGCGTTCGCAGTTCGGGGAGAGCGCAGTTGGCAACGTGGCACGGCGCTCAAAATGGCAATAGGTGTCATCATCGACACTGACGGTTCAGTCAGATTCGTCGGCGGCCCCGTGGCCTCTGTACTGGCTAAGACGCAAGTCTGTGTCATCCTTGTTCCCGGAGACCTGGCGGGCAAGGAACTGTTCACACGTGTCCTCAAGACCCTAGCTGGTAAGGTGAGCAGAGAAGCTCATGAAAGCGTGTTGAAAGCATCGGTTGAACAAATACGAGATTTCGTGCCCTACGGTAAAGGCCGACTTTTGGAATTGGAGAAGCGATAATCTAGCTTTATTATTGGGCTTTGGCGTTTTTGTGGCTTTTGTCCTCTTTCTCCTCCAGTCGATTTTGCAAGGTATTTTTACTTAGGAGGTGATCCGGCCGCAGGTTCCCCTACGGCCACCTTGTTACGACTTTTCCCTCCTTACGAGACCTAGATTCGACGCAGCCAACGAAGACCACGTCTCACCCAGAAGTCGCTCGGATGGAACGACGGGCGGTGTGTGCAAGGAGCAGGGACGTATTCACCGCGCGCTAGTGACACGCGATTACTAGGGATTCCATGTTCACGAGGGTGGGTTTCAACCCTCGATCCCAACTACGGCAGGCTTTCGAGATTTCCTTCCCCTTTCGAGGTCGGAACCCATTGTACCTGTCATTGCAGCTCGCGTGTGGCCCGGGAGATTCGGGGCATACTGACCTGCCGTGGCCCGCTCCTTCCCCCGCCTTATCGACGGCGGTCTCCCTAGTGTGCCCAGCTCAAGG
>JBGQMW010000006.1:0-101325 GCA_041500785.1 Bathyarchaeia archaeon | reverse complement strand
CATTCTTCTTCAGCTCGCTATTTAAGAGCAGTTCTATGTCTATTCTCGTGACCATTATCCTCTTCCTGTTCGTGTTTAGCCTTATTCAGACGCTTGTTGCAAACCTTGTCAAGATCGAACCGTGGTTCATGCTTACTTACGGAGCGCAAATAGTAGGGAACATACTAACTGTGCCCTATCCGCCTCGCAGCTCAGTGACTAGTTTCGGTCCAGGTAGCCGTGTGACTCTCACCACGTACAATGTACCGGTTCCAGAAGGGCTCGCGATCATAGGCTTTTACTTTATCATTACGGCGATTTTGGGGTTGGTGCTCTTCGAGAGAAAAGAATTCACCTGAGTGAGAACTGACAAAAACATGTTCCAACAAGTGCGCGAGGAGTTGATTGGTTCACGTCCGCTTTGTTACGTTCATGTTCGTGGGATCGGCGGGGAAAGAATATAAGCAGAGGTTTCAACATGGGATTTGTTACCGGTGCAGAGTCATGAACGTTTGGAAGCTGCGCATGTCGATGGCTGGAACCGTGGCGTTGATAATTGGGTTGTCAACCTTATTCTTCACATTGATCTTGACCCTGACAGGCGCTTTTGATATTGTTACTCTAGGCGTTTTGATTGCTGTTTTCAATGTTGCACAATGGCTTGCTTCGCCATACATCATCGACGCTTTGTACAAAGTACGCGAACTTCCTGCGAATGAGCACCCTGAGCTTCATTCAATGCTGGACACTTTGAGTCAAAAGAGCGGCATAAAGAAGCCTCGACTGATGCTTGCGAACATTCCTCTCCCCAACGCTTTTGCGTATGGGTCTCCAGTTGCGGGAACACGCATTGCCGTGACAGGTGAGCTCCTGAAAGCCCTAGACGTGGGAGAAGTTGAAGCCGTGGTGGGACATGAGCTCGGACACCTGAGACACAGGGACGTGCAGACCATGATGTTTGTTTCAATGCTGCCTGCCGTTGCCTACTACATCGGCTACTCTTTTATGATATCGTCGATGTTTCGTAATCAACGCGAAAAGGGCAATGGGGGCGCACTGTTGGGGATAGCGTTCATGGCTTTTTCATGGATACTCAACATTTTCATACTCTACCTTAGCCGTCTGCGAGAATACTATGCTGACAGGCACAGCGCCACAGTTGTCGACCGTGGCGCGAGCAAGCTTTCTACAGGCTTGGCCAAAATAGTGAAAGCAAGCAAAAGCCTGAACAAGGCAAAACCCGAAACGAAAACCCTCGGAGCTTTCAAAGCCCTGTTCATCACCGACCCCGACAGAGCAAGGCTAGATTCGGCCGAGATATCAAGAGCTGCAGTCGGAGACAACCTGAAACTCGTGCAGGAAATACTCTCCGGAAAGTTGACAACAGCAGACCGCATACTAGAAGTGTTTTCAACCCACCCGAACATCATCAAACGGTTAAGGGCCCTGCAAGAGCTAGACCAAACCGCTTAGCACCTTCTTGCCCTTTTTTCAGCAGAGCAAACGTTAAAGACAGAAAGCTGGCAATATCGGTAGCAGACAAGTGTGATGCCGATGGACAGCCAGAAAGTCTTCTCAGAAATTGACAAACTAAAAGACAAAATGGTTGAAGCACTCGCGGAGTTTATCCGCGTTCCCGCCATAGGTCCCGAGAATGGTGGAGATGGAGAATCAAAGAAGGCTGACAAGCTTGCAACGATGCTGGTTTCCATGGGATTCGACAGAGTCGAGAGGCACGATGCGCCAGATACAAGAGTGTCTTCCAAGAAGAGGCCCAACATAATTGCTTACACAGCGGGAGAGAACACGTCTGAAACACTGTGGGTCGTGACACACATGGACATAGTCCCAGCAGGAGAGGAATCTCTTTGGACCGTGACGAAGCCGTTTGAACCGATCGTCAAAAACGGAAAAATATACGGGCGGGGAAGCGAAGATAACATGCAGTCTATGTTCGCGTCCATTTTCGCGGTGAAAGCCCTCAAGAACCTGGGAATAAAACCTCGAAGAACGGTCGCTCTGTGTTTCGTGTCAGACGAGGAAGTGGGCAGCGAATACGGTATTCGATATTTGATAGCGAAGGGTCTTTTCAAGCCATTAGACTTGGTTGTTGTTCCTGACGGCGGAAACGGAGAGGGCAGTTTCATCGAAATAGCAGAAAAAAGCGTGCTTTGGCTCAAGATCCGCGTTTTCGGAAAGCAAACGCATGCGAGTACGCCCGGCAAGGGCCTGAACGCGCATCGAATAGGAATGCAGTTCGCCTTGGTTTTGGATAAGATGCTGCATGAGAAGTACTCTGAGAAGGACGAGTATTTCGACCCGCCAGAGAACACTTTCGAACCTACGAAGAAGGAAAAGAACGTTGATGCCGTGAACATAGTCCCCGGTGAAGACGTGACCTACTTTGACTGCAGAATCCTCCCAAGATATGACCTCAAGAAAGTGTTTGAAGATATTCAGAACACGGCCAAGGACTTCGAAAAGAAAACGGGCGCAAAAATAATGACAGAAATCCTGCATGAAAACGTGGCTCCAAAACCTACTCCTGCAAACGCGAAAATAGTTACAATGTTAGAGCAGGCTCTCAAACAAGTCAGGAAGATGCAGCCAATCATTGGAGGAATCGGAGGCGGAACATGCGCAGCCTATTTCCGGGAAGTCAGTATCCCCGCAGTAGTGTGGAGCACAGTAGACGAAATAGCACACCAGCCAAACGAGTACGCAAAAATAGAAAACCTCGTGAACGACGCCAAAATTTTCGCCTACCTGGCAACCGCTTAGCAAGCCAGTGAAAGTGTTATCGAGGGCGCCAAGACCCTCTTCAACGTTCATGTGACGCCCCGTAATCAATACGTCGCGTAATCTATGTGTGGGGAAAACATTATATGGTCGGTTGGATAATCCATCCAACAGCCATGAAATCTACAAAAGTAGCCATCATAGCCGTTCTCGCGGCCTTGTCCATCGGATCAAACTACGCCATGATGTCCCTGTACAATGTGAAATTCATGGACCTGATAGTTTTCGTGGCGGGTTTCTGCTTCGGTCCACTCGTGGGCGGATTCACAGGCATACTTTCATGGTCCGTATATGGAGTGCTGAACCCCTTAGGCTTCAGTTTGCCCATTTGGCTCGCCACAATGCTTTCCGAGACAGTCTACGGCGTCGTTGGAGGACTAATTGGGCGAAGCTTGGCGGAACCTTCAAGGAAGGGTGGTTCTGAACAGTTTGAACTCAGAGTGTTCTTCGGAACCCTCGGTGTCTTCTTGACTCTCCTTTATGACGTCATAACAACTATTGTGTTCATTTACGTGGGCAGCCAGCCCATCTTAACCGTGATCATCATGGGCGTTCCATTCATTCTTGTCCATGTCCTCAGTAATGGGCTGTTCTTCGGACTAGGATGCGTTCCGGCTATCAGGGTAATAATGAAAACGGTTGGAGGCAGAGCTTTTGTCATTCCTGAAAAATAGATGGGCAATTCTTGCGATGTTAGTGACGTGTTGGGCATTGCTGGCATCTTTAGTGGCCGGCTACTACCAGTTACAATACAATGATATTCTCACCAGAATAGGCGGTGTGCCCATCTATGTCACTGCCGGCGTAGACTATGGAAACGGCACAAGAGCTTTCTATAACAACACTAAGACTTTGACTGGAACATCATTGCTCGATGTTACAAGACAAGTGATGAACGTAACGTATCAGGTGAGTCCTTTAGGGACATTTGTCACTTCGATCAACGATGTTAGCATGAGACCACCGTTCAACTGGGTGTGGTGGCTTTGGAACGGCACTGAACTCCAATGGTTGAATGAATGGATGAGCGCAAGCGAATACAAGGTAGCTAACGGGGAGACTTTCCTTTGGTACTATAGTGGCGGCATGGATCCTCCACCGTAGGCAATTTTCGATTTAGTTTTACTGCAGCTGTTTCACTTGGAAAAACGATTTAAGCGATGACGTATTTCTTACGTAGTTTGAGCATGGAGGCGCACGCCTTGAATGCAGTTTCACAGATTTTTGCACGAGTCAAGAAGGAAGGGCGAAAGGCCCTACTAGAGACAGAAGCGAAAACCGTGTGCAGAGAATACGGCATTCCGGTCACGAAGTTTGAGTTGGCCAGAAGCGAAGCAGAAGCAGTCAGGTCTGCTGTTGCAATAGGCTATCCTGTTGTCTTGAAGGTCGTTTCTTCGGACATACTTCACAAATCCGATGTCGGCGGCGTTGAAGTTGGCTTGACGAAAGAGGATGAGGTACGGCAAGGTTACCGCCGAATCTTACAGAACGTCAAGAAGAACAACCCAAAAGCGAAAATAGTAGGCATCCTAGTTCAAGAAATGGCGCCGTCTTCAACTGAAGTCATAGTCGGTGCACTAAAAGACCCTCAGTTCGGACCCGTGGTGATGTTCGGGCTCGGCGGAATCTTTGTCGAGGTTCTGAAGGATGTTGCATTCAGAGTAGTGCCTTTCACGGAAGATGAAGCCTGTGAAATGATAAGCGAAATCAAAGCAAACCCGATCTTGAAGGGCTATCGAAACACACCGCCAGCGGACACAAAAGCCATAACAAACATACTGTTAAGCGTCTCACGACTAATGACTGATTGCCCCGCCATCAAAGAGATAGACTTAAACCCGATACTGGTGTACCAGAAGGGCGCCAAGGCCGTGGATGCCAGAATAATCATCGAATGAACGTGCATCGTACGGGACAAAAAAGGTGACATGGAGCTTTCAGTTCAACCATACAGAGTATAGGTGAGGATGGACGGAATTGTCAGGAAAAGAGAAAAGCCAAACGATTGATGTCTTGATTGAAAAGCTCGCGGAATTGAAAGAGCAGAGGAGCGTAGCTGGTAGGGATGCTGATGAGCGAGCAGAAAGGAGAGACAGAATCAACGAGCAGGTTCACACTTTGCGGGATGAGGTTCAGAACCTTCGCACAAAGCGGGATGAGATCAACGAAGAAGTCAAGAAACTGAAACCGCAGAGGAGTGCATCCGCTTCGAAAATCCGCGAGAAAGTAGCAGAACTGAGGAACATTTCTCAAGAGAGAAAGGCAATATTAGAGGATAAGCCCCCAAGATCGTATCAATCCCTTAAGAATGAGCTAGAAGATGTTGACTGGAAAGTCCAGACCACCTCACACACATTACAGGAAGACAAGGAGATGATGGCGCAAGTCAAGCAGCTCGAAACACAACTAAGCGTCTACAGAAAGCTTGAAAAAGCCTCGAAGAAAGCTTCCGAACTCCGCGGTCAGCTCAACGTTCTGAGAAATGAGCACGAGAGTTGTCACCAGAAGATCACCACCCTCGCGCAGAGAAGCCAAGAGCTTCACAAGAACATGCTAGAGAAGGTTGAAGAAGCAAAGAAGAAGAAAAAGGAAGCAGACGACATGCACAAGCATTTTCTGGAAGCAAGAGCGAAGCTTGACCCCCTTCAAGATGAAATCACTGTAGTTTCGGTCCAACTCTTGCAGTTGAGAAAAGGTTTACAGGAAGCAGAACAGAAACACAAGAAGGAAAGCGAAGACTCACTTAGACAGACTATTGAAGAGCGGGCGAAGGAAAAACTGAAGCGCGGAGAAAAACTGACCTGGGAAGAGTTCCAGCTCCTAGCTGAGAAAGGAATGACCTCCCAAGACTAAAACAGACAACGCCGAAAATGCGATATCGCCCATTCAACCCCTGTTTTCTCGATGCTTTCACATACACAAGTTTTCTATGAGCAGTTTCGCCGAAGCGTCCAGTCGCTGCGCCAATGCCCACCATGTCAACGTTGCTGTCACTGTCGATCCCTGCGTTTGAGTTCCCTGGGGCTTCCTTCGTGACTAGTAATGCTGATGAATGATTCATAATCGATTAATACGTTCTATATGCGAAGGTACTGCTAGATTCACGGTGCAGGCATGTTTGCGTGTCCTTCATTGTTATTGAATCAATGAAGTGATAGCGGATGTCGGAAGGAAGTGGACATGATGAAGAAACGAGACAACAGGTCCAGTTGTGATCTTGATGAGGAAACGCTGAGAAGCATATTTGCTGCTTCTCCTGAGGCGATTATCGTCATTGATTTGGGCGGTAAGTTGATCGAGTGCAATCAGAAAGCTATGGAGATCTATGGAGCGAGTAAGAAGGAAGAAGTGATTGGCAAGAATTGTCTGGAGTTCATAGCGCTCAGAGATCGTCAAAGAGTGAAAGTAGACCTTGAGAAAGTGGGCGAACGAGGGTCTGAGAAGAACGTTGAATACACTGTTTTGAGGAAAAATGGGAGTGAATATCCTGCTGAGATCTCTGCGAACACTGTGAGAGATGCTTTGGGTAAGCCCATCTGTCTTGTTGTCATGCTCAAGGACATCTGTGAACGAAAGAAAGCGGAAGAAGCGCTATGCGAGTCCGAAAGGAAGTACAGAAGCGTCGTGGACAACATTGCCATAGGCGTTTCTCTGATAGGTTCGAGCATGGAGATATTGGCCTTAAACAAGCAAATGAAGAAGTGGTTCCCAAAGGTTGACGCTTCAAAGAAGCCAATTTGCTATGAAGCATTCAATAATCCTCCGCGGAAGGGTGTGTGTTCTTACTGTCCCACCCGCAAGACGTTGAAGGATGGGCAGGTTCATGAATCCATCACCGAAACTCCCATAGAAGGCAGAAATGTGAACTTCAGAGTGGTATCGTCTCCGATCAAGGACAAGCATGGAAACGTTGTTGCGGCTATTGAGATGGTGGACGACGTTACCGAGCACAAGAGGTTGGAGGATGAGCTTAAGCGTCATTCTGAGCGTTTGGAGCATTTGATTGAGGAAAAGACGCGTAAGTTGTCAAAGAGTGAGGAGGAGCTTCACACTCTTTTCGAGAAGGTTCCTGACGGCATTTACAGAAGCTCTTATAATGGAAGGATCCTTGCAGCAAACCCGGCGCTTGTTCAAATGCTTGGTTATGATTCGTTAGATCAGCTTATGCAAGTTGATGCAGCTCAGGACTTGTACGTGGAAAGGATCGAGAGGGGCTTCTGGATAGCGAAATTGGAGCAGAAAGGAGAAATTCGGAATGCAGAAATCGTTTTGAAACGCAAGAATGGTCAGAGAATAGTAGTTTTGGAAAATGCTCACGTCGTGCGTGATGCGCGCGGTAAGATATTATACTTTGAAGGAACCTTGACAGACATCACTGAGAGAAAGATGTTGGAAGAAAGGCTTTCTGCGTTGAACCTGTATGGAGGAAAGTTGAATGCTGCGAAGAATCTTGACCAAGCTTATGAGTTGACTCTGGATGCTATGGAGAAGACGTTGGGTTTTGACCATGCGTCATTTCTCACTTTGAGGAATGGCAGGATATGCTTCGATCATCAACGAGGGTACTTTACGCCGACGGATTTTGAGTTGCCCCTTGACGGTTCAAAGGGCGGTGTAACTGTGAAAGTGGCAGTCACGGGTAAGACCGTACTTCTGCCTGATGTCTCAAAAGACAAGGACTATGTCTGTGCGCGCGAGCCTCTAGGCAGGGCGGAGCTTGCGGTTCCCGTCGTTGCGGAGAACAAAGTTTTCGGGGTGCTGAATGTTGAAAGCGAAGAGTTGGAGGCGTTTGATGAGAAGGATGCAATGCTGCTTGAGATACTGGCCTCACACGCTGCAGCTGCAATCAGCAACATAAATAGGCGACATGAGCTTGAGAAGCGGAGCGCCCAGCAAACCTCTTTGATGAAGAGTTCTGCAGAGATGATCCATTCAGTTGATCTGCGTACACGTCTTAAGGCAATTCTGGATGCAATCAACGGGCTCGGTTGGCGAAGGGTTGTTTTGTCTGTGAGAGATGAGAGCTTAGAGCTTGTTAAGCCTGAGGACATTGTGACTGCGGGGTTGACAAAGGAGGAGGAGACGTATTTATGGGAGAACAAGCAGCCTGGCCAGGTTTGGCAGGAGAGGTTTGGACCGGAGTTTGAACGTTTCAAGCTCGGAGAATTCTATTATCTTCCATGGAGCGATCCGTGGGTGCAGAAGAGATTTTCTGAGGGAACAGTTTCAAGTCATCTTAGGCATGAGGACATGGCGGACTGGAATCCTGACGATCTACTCTATGCGCCGTTGGGGTTGGCCGATGGGCGTATTGTGGGCGTTGTGAGCATAGATGATCCTGCGGATGGAAAACATCCTACCCATGAGTCTCTGATGCCCTTCGAGTTGTTCTTACATCAGGCTGCAGTGGCCATTGAAAATGCTAAGTTGATTAAACAGTTGGATAGTGCTAGAGCACAGGTTCAGGAGTATGCGAAAGGGCTTGAGGTCAGAGTTCAAGAGCGGACTAAGGAGTTGGTCGCGGCTCAAGCGAAGCTTGTGAAGACTGAGCGTTTGGCGGCTATTGGCGAGCTGGCAGGAATGATTGGGCATGATCTGCGTAATCCTTTGACGGGCATTGCAGGTGCGGCGTACTATTTGAAGTCAAGGTATTCTGGGAAGCTTGATGCTAGGGGTAAGGAGATGTTGCAGATCGTTGAGCAGAGTATTGAGTATTCTAACAAGATCATTAATGATCTGCTGGAATATTCGAGGGAGATTAAGCTAGACTTGGTTGAGACTGAACCCAAGACGATTTTGCTGGAAGCTTTGCTTCGCGTGAGGGTTCCAAGAAATGTGAAGGTAGTTGATGAGGCTCGAAGTGAGCCGCGGTTCATGGTTGACGTGGAGAAGATGATGAGGGTTTTCACAAATCTGATAAGGAACGCTGTTGACGCGATGCCGAGCGGAGGAACAGTGACTGTTAGAAGCGAAAGAGCAGGAGACAGAGTGGTTTTCAGCTTCACCGATAGCGGAGTGGGAATGAGCAAAGAAACACTTGCACGGCTCTGGACGCCGCTTTTCACAACAAAGGCAAAGGGAATGGGTTTCGGGTTACCTATTTGCAGACGGTTTGTAGAAGGACATGGTGGCAAGATTTCAGTCCAAAGTTACGTGGGCAGGGGGTCAACGTTTACAGTGGTTCTTCCGATTGAGCCGAAAGGCGAGGTCAAAGATGAAGACGTACGTGTCAACCTTCCAGAATCTGTGATGTCAATGTCGGTCAAGAGTAGCGCTCACTGACGGGTCAAATCCGTAAACATGATTTGTGGAAACAGACTGGCAGTTCATATGCACGAGTTCTGATACTAGCGCGCGTAAAATTGAGCCACAGTGAACAACGTACGCCGCTCTAGCGTTCAGTTAATAGTAAAAAAGAACGCACACACAGGCTACGTCACAACTAATGAGATAATGTTCTGACAGTTGTCAAACTGAAACATGTAGTTTGAACGGAACAAGTCTCCTTTCGAACCGCAGACACCTAGGGAACGCGCAAACTTCAGCGCAAACGTCTCGGAAGAAACACAGTCACTGAGACAGTGCACTGCCTTGAAGGGACCGATATTATCGATTAGCGTTGAACGTGCTGACAAAGTATAAGTTGGGAGTCTGAGGCATGAGTTGCAGTGAAAGAGTTGCCTTCGAACTACGCTTGCCGAACGTGCGGCAGGATTTACTCTTCAGGTGAATATGAGCAGAGTCGATTCTGTAGTGACTGCGGGACATACCTGATATCCGAGAGCAGGGTTTCTGGGCTTCCAAAAGGGAACCCTCGGAATGGTAAGACCAAGATTCAGAAAGGAAGCCTGCTCCCAGGGAATTATGAGATGCGGAAGGAGCAGATGGAGTTTGTTCAAGAGGCAACGAAAGCACTCAGAAGCAAAGAGGTTTTCTTTGGGAGTGCTCCTTGCGGAGTAGGCAAGTCTCTTGCGTCACTGCTTGCAGTTTTGCCTCAGCTCGAAGAAAATCGACTGATGATCTGCTTCAGAACCAGAAGCCAGCTGCACATCTACCTTAAAGAGTTAAGAGCACTCAGGCGGAACTTGTCCGTGGTTTCCTTTTTCAGCAAACAAGACATGTGCCCAATGAAGGCAAGGGGCGATCTCTCATATGTTGACTTTTTCGAAGAGTGCAAGAGGCTGAAGGATAACTGTGAATCTTCAGTTAAGCCCTACTGCAAATTCTACATGAGTATTTCCAAAAGAAAAGAAGAAGCTGAGGCATTGGCTCTGGATTGCGCGAGGAAGATTCTTGCGCCAGAAGAGTCAGTTGAACTTATGTCCAGACGCGGATTCTGTGCTCACGAAGCCTTGAAGAGGATTCTCCCCAGAGTGAATGTTTTTCTTGGAACGTATCATTACGTGTTCGACTCCAAGATCAGGGAGTCAATGCTCAAGAGCTTCGGAGTCAATCTTTCCAAGGTCTTTCTAATCGTGGACGAAGCCCATAATCTTCCAACCTTTGCCAGAGAACTGCTTTCTGATCAATTGACTGAGGGCACAGTGGAAAGAGCCTTGAAAGAGACTGAAATCTTCGACCATGAGTCGCTGGGTTCGGTCAAAGAACATCTAAACGTCTTCATGGAAGAGGTGTTTCAGCGTGCTCGGCAAACGTTGAAGAATGTAGACCTCAGACGACTTGCCTCTCAACAAGTGAGCGACTTGTTTCTGGTTCACAATGGTGTCTCGGGTCTTGAAGCCGCAACGGTGCTTCGGGAATATGGAGAACGCGTGAAAGAGAAGAGGCTTGACACTGGTTCCGAGAGAATTCTGAGTTACAATCAACGAGTGGGCTCGTTCATGGAGAGTTTCTTCGGGAATGTCGACTCGAAACACACGCATCTCATCAAGAAAGATCAGAATGATAGAGTCGTTTTAGAAGTCAGATGCTTCGATGGAAGAGAGATTGTTGATCCGATTCTAAGAGAAGCCCGAGGAACCATTCTCATGAGCGGTTTTCTGTCCCCTCCCATAGTCTACAGAGATTTGATGCTCTACAAATCAGACCAAGCTCGTCTGAAAGAGTTTGACCCCCCCTTTCCGCAGAAGAACAGACTCATACTAGCAGCCAAAGACGTTTCATCAGAGTTCAAGAGAAGAACCGACGCTATGCTTGAGAAATGGAAAAGTTACGTTGAAGCCATATCCGATGCCAACCAAGGTAACTTGGCTGTATTCTTCACAAGTTACGGGCTAATGCACAAAGTTGCATCGCTGATAAAAACAAACAGAAGAACAATCATGGAAGAACAGCACACAAAGAGAAATGAAGTGATTGAGAAGCTGACAAGCTCGTCCAACAACGTTCTCTATGGGGTAATGGGAGCCAAACTGAGTGAGGGAATGGACTACCCTGGCAACGTCCTGAAATGCGTCGTAGCCGTAGGATTGCCATACGCAACATGGGACGCTTACCAAGAATCACTCGTGGATTATTTTGAACGACAGTT
This sequence comes from Bathyarchaeia archaeon, assembly GCA_041500785.1. Lineage (GTDB taxonomy): Archaea > Thermoproteota > Bathyarchaeia > Bathyarchaeales > Bathycorpusculaceae > JBGQMW01. The sequence goes on along the minus strand of JBGQMW010000006.1, from coordinate 90,056 downwards.
TCCAGGGAATGGAAGAACCTATGCTTATTTGACTCCGGCAATACTTCGACTGGTTCAGGCCTGCGGGCGCGTCCACAGATCGGCAAGAGACAGAGGATGCATAGTGATCCTGGATGAACGAATCACCCAGCCTCATGTCAAATGCCAACTGCCAAGCTACTACCAAAAAGAGATGATAACTGTTGAAAGTCCATCTGAATGCGCTGAACGGATAAAGGGCTTTGCGGACAGGGCTGTGTAAAGCCTTCAAAAATGCTAATCTCTGCCCATCTTCTCAGATGCGATGCCCAGATTGTTAGCAAGTAAGGACTACTGACCCTAAAATTCAGGGAACAAGCCGACAAGAACACTTTAGTGCATTAAAGCCCGAAAATCGGGATTGATCATGCGATACGTGCCTGAATTGGCCTGTTCGTCCTGGGCTCATCGCCCAAACATTGACAATTATCCATAATCGTTTTTGCTGACGATTCAAACGAACAGTTGAAACTGTCACCGAATTCAATGACGCGTTAATAGGAAATGCGCGTGCGCTCAGAAGTAGTGAGATTAACTGAGAAATAGCAAGATTAAAGTAAACACCACGGTAATAGTCAGAGAACGAGATGGCCATGTCTGAAGGGGAAAGAAAGGAACAGAAACGAATCCTCATTCTATGTGTAGACAGAGACGGCGATCTTGAGGTCAAAGCTGGAGTAAAAACTCCTGTCGTCGGGAGGACTGAGAATCTCGATGCGGCTGTTGCACTGGCGCTGCGAGACCCGGAAGAACCCGATGCAAATGCTATTTTTGAAGCAGTGCGTATTTATGACCGCCTGAAAAATGAAGGTAGACCCGAAGAGGTTTTCGAAGTAGCTACCCTCTCAGGTTCGGAATTCGGCGGAGTCGGTGCTGACAGAAAGATTGCTGCAGGATTGAACGATCTGCTCGCCTCTTACCCTGCCAAGGAAGTCATACTGGTAACAGACGGCTACTCAGACGAGGCTGTGCTGCCGCTAGTGCAGTCGCGTGTTCCTGTTTCATCTGTGAGGAGAATAGTGATAAAACACAGCGAATCAATCGAGGAGACTGCTGCCGTGTTCTCAAGATATCTGAGAATGATCGCTGAGAACCCAAGATACTCCCGCATTGCACTGGGCGTACCCGGCATACTTTTTCTGATTCTAGGAGTCTTGGCAATATTCGAGTGGGTTCAATACTACCTGATAGTACTCGTTATCGTGATAAGCGTAGTCTTGATGGTCAAAGGTTTTGGTGCTGACAGAGCAGCAAAGAACTTCTACAAGTGGGCAAAAGAATATTCGCCGCCGCCGATTCGTGTACAGATCTCAAATTTCTCCACGTTGGCTGGCGCTCTCTGCATGGTGCTTGCTGTCTACTTGGGATGGACTACGGCAGCTGCCGACATAGTGATTCCCGGCGACCTTGCCGGTTGGCTCAGCATAATGCCCCGCGCCGCAGGCTCCTTCATTCAAGGTTCCATAACTCTGATAGTCGTCGGGGCTTGTGTGACATTGCTAGGCCGCGCCATTCGCTGGTATCTTGAGCGCGACGTGAGACTGTTGCGCAATGCAGCGTTGATAGTCATAGTCGGATGGTCACAGCAAATCTTTGTATCAACGTCAGACCTTCTCTTGGGTAACGTAGGCATCGGAAAACTGGTATTCTCAATTGTGGTCGGTATACTCATCGGTGTCGCATCAGTGTTGGTGATATTCGTTGTCCATAGGTATGCAAAAGAGTTCTTCAAGGAGACAGAAGAGCAAGCCCGAGAATTTGAAGAAGGTTAGCATCCCTGACCGCATCCCACACGTCGTAGAAATGAAGCAGATTGAGCGTCTGGAGCTTTCACGTGAAATCGTCAGCAGAACAATGTTTAGAGAATGAGGGTTCCGAAAAGACTATGTTGGAGCTTGACAAAGCTATGAGCGAGGCACTAGGGGTGTGACCATTGAAAATCATACTATTGATGCGGACAGAGCCACGAGGTCTGAACAGTGATTAAGACCCTGCTCTCCTCTATCGGGGCTTATGGGGCTTATGAATGGTGGCTTTGGCGTCAAGTAAGGAACGGCGCAAAACCGGAGCACATAGCGATAATCTTGGACGGAAATAGACGATGGGCATCCGAGAGGATTCTAAACCCGTGGCTTGGCCACGAGAGAGGCGCCGAAAAAGTTTTGGAGCTCGTCGATTGGTGCTTGAAACTCGACGTCAGGTCAGTGACCTTGTATGCTTTTTCAACCGAGAATTTCCGGCGTTCGAGCAGCGAGGTCGACGAGATAATGCGAATCGCTGAAGAACGCTTCAGACAAATATTGACTGATGAGCGGATACAAAGGGACAAGATTCGCGTGAAGGTCATAGGCAGGGTCAACCTGCTTCCAGAAAGCCTCCAGAAACTGATAACAGATGTAGAGAGAACAACACAAGATTATGACGGGCACTTTCTAAACTTTGCCTTCGCATATGGAGGTCGCGCTGAGATCGTTGACGCCGCAAAGAAAATCGCTGAAGAAGTCAGCAGGGGGAGCATGAGCCCTGAAGATGTTGATGAGAAGACTTTTGGGCAGCATCTTTACACGTCTCATCTCCCGAACCAAGACCCGGACTTGATCATTAGAACCTCAGGAGAAGAGAGGCTCAGTGGCTTTCTTCTATGGCAATCTGCTTACAGTGAACTCTTCTTTCTAGACGTTTATTGGCCTGACTTCCGCCTGATCGACCTTTTGAGGGCAATCAGAACTTTCCAGAAACGTAAGAGACGCTTCGGCGAATAGACTTCAAGCTCTTTTCCTTGCACTGATTATTGAAACCACGTCTCTGTCTTTCAGCACGTAGTCTTCCCCAACTCGTTTCTTCTCCCTTGCCTCAACTGCATAGATGAACCCTTCCCCGAGTTCTGTATGTATTATGTACGCGAGCTGCCGCGCCGTGGTTCCATAAGGTACAAGATACACGTCTGGCAGAATTCTTCCAGTGTGGTCGGCTAAATGCTCAAGGTCCTCAACAGGGTAGACCGTGATCATGTTCAGCAATTTGAAGAAAGCGGCGTTCACTGCTTCTTGGATGCCTGTGGAACCGAAAGCAAGAAGGATCCTGTCTCTTATCGTCTCCAGTGCTTTGCGTTGGCCTTCACTCAGACTTTCAGGTTTGATGATCCTGAAATTGCAGTCTCCAGGTCGGTAATCAATCAGCTGTTTTTCAGCTGCTCTTCTCAAGGCGAGTTCTGCTTCTGCACATGAAGAGACGACTGTATAGCCCGCTTTTTTCAGTCTGTCGAGATTCTCTTGAGATGTTGGGAGGTCCATCTTGTTGGCAACGATCAGCATAGGCTTAGCAGTCTGCCTTAGCGTGTCGACGAATCTCAGAAAATCTTCGTCACTCCAAGCAGTAGGCTTGTCTGCGTTCAACTTGGCTTTTCTTATCGCTTCAATAACGTGAACTCTTTTGATTGACAAGCCGCTGAGCCTTTCATCCAGCATTGAGACCATGTCTTTTGATTCTGCTTCAGCCGTTCTGGCGATTTTCGGCCAATCCTTTTTGAGTATGTTCGCCATCCACATGGTTATCTCGCGTTCAAGGAATTTGACGTCATTAAGAGGGTCATTTTCACCAGGTTTGCAGAGTCTGCCCTCGCAGTCTGTTCCCCCGGAACCGTCAACTATATGAATTAAAACATCAGCCTTCCTTATCTCGTCCAAGAATTGATTGCCCAAACCCCTGCCTTCCCATGCACCCGGGACAAGGCCTGCACAATCAATGAACTCTATCGGTATGAGTCGAATGCCGTTCAAGCAAATTGAGTTAGCGGGATTGTCATCCACATTGAATTCTTCATGCACACAAGGCGTTCTGACGTATCCCACGCCCCTGTTAGGTTTTATCGTCGTAAAAGGATAGTTTGCTATTTCAGCCGGCGCCAAAGTGGCTGCGCTGAAAAACGTTGACTTGCCAGTATTGGGTTTTCCAACAATTCCCAAGAGTTTCGAGTAAGACTTCTGCATGAACTTCACGCTCTAGGGCTGTTTCCAGCTTCGAAGTTGATTCTCCATACCATGTAGTGTATTCTGCTTTCACTCTTTATGATTTGCGTTCCATGGTCACCAGCAATAATCGCATTGCCCGAACTTTCACAAAAGGCATGATCCGTAACGACAACAAGCAGCAGAGTTGCCAACATAAAGCGAGAATTGTCTGGCTCTACTGGTTCTGTTTCGCTCTGGTAAATTAATATAAAAGCCGGAGTGCATAAGATATGAACTTTAGGATGAAGGGCGGGTAAAACTTGACTCTCAGTCTGAAAAAGGAACAGTTTTCAGAAATGTACAGAAAAATGCTTGAGATCCGTCTTTTTGAGGAGAAAGTGTTTGACCTATATGGCCAGAACCTTGTTCCAGGCACGATTCATCTCTACGCGGGAGAAGAAGCCGTCGCGGTCGGAGTCTGTAGCAATTTGAACGTGGATGATTACATTACCAGCACTCACAGGGGCCACGGCCACTGCATAGCCAAAGGCGCTGACCTCAGACGGACCATGGCGGAGATACTGGGCAAGAAAACCGGCTACTGCAAAGGAAAAGGCGGGTCTATGCACATTGCCGACTTTGCTGTTGGGATGCTTGGCGCAACCGCGGTGGTCGGAGCCGGACTTCCGATAGCTGTGGGTGCCGGTTTGTCCGCAAAGTTGAGGAAGACAAGCCAAGTTGTGGCATGTTTCTTCGGCGAAGGAGCTTCAAACCAAGGTACTTTTCATGAAAGCATAAACATGGCTTCGGTCTGGGCACTTCCAGTTGTTTTCGTATGCGAGAACAACCTGTACGCAATGGGGACACGTCAATCAAGGACAATGAGTATTCAGAACGTTGCAGACCGAGCCGCAGCATATGGCATTCCCGGCGTGATAGTGGACGGAAACGACGTCCTCGTGGTCTATGAAGCTGCACGAACAGCTGTTGAACGTGCAAGAGCCGGCAAGGGACCGACGCTTATAGAGTGCAAAACGTACAGGCATAAGGGGCATTCGAGAGTTGACTCGGGCAAGTACCGTCCCAAGGAGGAAGTCGAGGAATGGCTGGGCAAAGACCCCCTCAAACGGTTCAGACAGGCTATGCTTGGGAACGGGATTCTGACGCAGACAGAGTTAGAACACGTAGAAAAAGAGGTTGCCGATGAGGTTACGGATGCCGTGAAATTCGCTTTGGACAGTCCTTATCCTGAGGGAAAAGAAGCTTTGGAGAACGTTTACGCGTAGAAGGAGGTGGAACATATGCGGAAAATCACGTATCGTGAGTCGCTTCGCGAAGCGCTAAGGGAAGAGATGCAGAGGGACCCCAGGGTCTTCCTGCTGGGGGAGGACATCGGCAGGTATTGGGGCGGAGCCTTCAAGGTCACTGACGGGTTGGCACAAGAGTTCGGAGATGAAAGAGTAAGAGACACGCCCATATCAGAATCGGCAATCGTTGGCACCGCCGTGGGTGCAGCGATAACTGGCATGCGTCCAGTTGCAGAGATAATGTTCGGAGACCTTACAGCCTTGGCCATGGACCAGATATGCAATCAGGCAGCAAAGATTCGATACATGTTCGGCGGTCAAGTTTCATGTCCACTTGTCGTAAGAACCCCTTTCGGCGCCGGCGTGAACATCGCGTCTCATCATTCGCAAAGCTTGGAATCATGGTTCATGCACGTTCCAGGTTTATATGTTGCTGCTCCTTCCTCGCCCTACGATGCTAAAGGACTCCTTAAGACAGCTATTCGGGGCAGCAACCCCGTGTTTTTCTGTGAACACAAGCTCCTCTACCCGATCGAGGGTGAAGTTCCAGAGCATGAATATCTGCTTCCATTTGGCAAAGCAGATTTGAAGAAGGAAGGCGCCGACGTTACGCTCGTTGCCATTTCTTACATGGTTCACAAAGCCCTGAACGCTGCCGCGTTGCTGCAAAAAGAAGGCATAGACGTCGAAGTGGTGGACCCAAGAACACTGACACCTCTGGACAAGGCAACGATAACAGGTTCGGTCAAAAAAACTGGAAGACTAGTCATCGTAAGTGAAGATTGTAGGACAGGCGGCGTGAGCGCTGAGATAGCTGCTCTCGTAGCCGAGGAAGCACTTGATTATCTGGACGCGCCAATAAAACGTGTGGCATCTCCGGATACCCCGATCCCGTTCAGTCCGCCCTTGGAACAGTTCATAATTCCTAATGAGCAGTCCATAATCAAAGCAGTGAAAGAAGTTGTTTAGAATGGTGACACATGTAGTGATGCCTAAACTCAGCCTCACAATGAAAGAAGGTACCGTAGGCAAGTGGTACAGGAAGGAGGGTGACTCTATCGAAAAAGGCGAAGCTCTCGTGGAAGTTGTTTCAGAGAAAGCGACCTATGACGTAGAGGCTCCAGCGTCAGGCATCCTTCGAAAGATAGCCGCAGAAGAGGGTGTCGATGTTCCAGTGAACGCAACCATTGGCATCATAGGGTCAGCTGATGAGGCAATCCCCGAGACAGAAGCCTCAGAAGAAGCAACCGCTGACACGAAAAATGAAGCTGAACAGAAGGTTCTGGCATCGCCTGCAGCTAAACGCTTGGCAAGGGAACATGGCATCGACCTTTCCGCCGTGAAGGGAAGCGGGACTGAGGGGAGGACATCTGAGGAAGATGTCAAACGTTTTGTGGAACAGGCAAGTGGGGTCACGCCCAGAATCAAACAGGTTGTCCAATTGAGGGGCTTCAGAAAAACTTCAGCTGACCGACTTTCCATGAGCTTCAAAACTGCGCCCCACAGCACCATATTCATGGACGTCGCCTTCTCCTCCGCAAAGAAACTGCATGAAAAACTGCAAGTATCATATACTGCGATCCTCGTCAAGGCAGTCGCTAAAGCGCTGGCTGAGCATCCTTGGATAAACTCGACTCTTCAAGGCGACCAAATACGAATATTTGAGGACATTAACGTCGGCGTTGCCACGACTACCGAAAACGGCCTGGTCGTACCTGTAATACGCAATGCAGACAGATCCTTGAATGAAATCGACGTTGCACTCAATGAATTGACGGAAAAAGCTCGGCAAGGAAAACTGTCAAAAGAAGAAGTGTCAAGCGGAACGTTCACGATCACAAATCTAGGTATGTACGGCGTAGATTTCTTCAGCCCAATAATAAACCCGCCGGAGGCTGCCATCCTTGGTGTAGGCAGGATCGCCGATAAACCGATGATGGTCAACGGAAACATTGAACCAGTGTCCATGGTTACGCTCAGCCTGTCATATGACCATAGAATCGTCGACGGGGCACCGGCCGGAACATTTCTGCAAAGCGTCAAAAAGAAGATTGAAGAAGCAGCAAGTCTTGGATAGATGCCCAGTCCGCCGGGTTCAACATCGGATCCCAACACTACACAACGATGTCCCCAGTGTTAGCTTTGCGACAGCATGGGTCCGAAAGGATGCTGGACTCAATCAAAGGAAGAAGAGGAAATACGTGAATTGGAAAGTCTTAAGTGTAGAATGCTAGAGAAAATCTTTGAGTTCCAATGAAAGCTGCCGTCTACTACGCCCAACGTGACATACGACTCGAGGTCGTTTCGACCCCCGAGATAGATGACGATGAGATTCTTGTTGAGATGAAAGCATGTGGAATATGCGGTTCAGACCTGATGGACTGGTATCTGAAATCACGTGCACCTCTCGTTCTGGGACATGAACCTTCGGGTGTGGTTGCAAAAAAAGGAAGCAAAGTCGATTCAGTAGAAGTCGGAGACCACGTTTTTGTGCACCATCATGTAGCATGCTTAACGTGTCACTACTGTTTGCACGGTGATTATACGCTCTGCAGGAAGTTCCATGAAACGAACATCAAACCAGGCGGGTTTGCAGAGTATTTCAAGGTCCCCGCATCGAACGTTCAAATAGACACTCTCAAGATACCTGACAACTTATCCTTCGAAGATGCAACCTTCATTGAACCCGTAGGATGCTGTTTGAGAGCCATGAAAAAATGCGACATCCAGATAGGTGATTCCGTCGCGATTATCGGCGCAGGCGCAACTGGGCTGATTCACTCAGCACTCAGCAAAATCTACGGCGCAGGAATCACAATAGTAAGCGACCTTATCAACTTCCGTCTCAAAACTGCAAGCAAGTTTGGAGCAGACATAATTGTCAACCCGAAAAATCAGGACCTTTCTCAAGTCGTGATGAAAGAAACTGACGGCAGAGGAGTAGACCTTGCCGTCGTCACCGCGCCCAGCTTGGAAGCGTACGAGGCAGGGATAAGCGTCTGCAGGAAAGGAGGGAAACTGTGCGTGTTTGCCCCCACCAACCCGGAAACCTACCTGCAACTGAGCCCAAAGGACCTCTTCTTCTCAGAAATCCAGATAATTCCATCCTATTCAACCTCTCATCTGGAGACAAGAACCGCGTTACAGCTTCTGTCCTCGGGCAAAATAGCAGTCGAAGAACTGGTAACACACCGTTTCAAACTTGCACAAGCTGCAGAAGCCTTCAGCACAGCACTCGAAAGCAAAGAAAGCCTCAGAGTCTTGATCGTGAACTGAAAAGGGGCCGCACTGTCTGAGTGATGAGACGTACAAAACCGGTGAAACTGAACAACAAGGAGAATGAAGCTAGGGAAATGGCAAAACTCATACTTTATTCTGACGGCGCTTCACGAGGCAATCCTGGATTTGCCGCAGCAGCATTCATCGTTCTAACTGAAGATGGAAGAATTCTGCAGAAACACACCAAACACTTGGGAACGAAGACCAACAATCAGGCAGAGTATCTGGCGCTTATCTATGCGCTTGAGTCAGTTTCAGGTTTGGCTGACAACCTAGTGTGCAACATGGACAGCCAGCTAGTTGTCAGGCAACTCAACCGGCAGTATGCCGTGAAGGACCCTGCTCTTAAGGCCTTGTGGGAGAAGGTATCCGGCTTGGTGCGGACATTTCGTGAAGTAACCTTCGTGCATGTCCTTCGGACAGACAGGCATGTTCAAGAAGTGGACAAGCTGGCCAACCAGGCACTCGACAAGGCGCGTTATAGTCTGACCTGAAAACTCATCTGCGCCTAATCAAGTCATCCATTGGACACGCGAGCGCGTCGAGTCTGATTTGTCTGTGACGCACAGAGGGTTATATCTACAGATTCTGAATACAGACCGTCAGTGAAGGTGAGGGTGTAAACGAGAATATTGAAGGCCGTCCTGAGGCAAAAGCGGGGTATCGTTGGCATAGAGGCTGCGATAGTGCTTATTGCCTTCGTCGTCATTGCCGCAGCGTTTGCCTATGTTGTCATAAACATGGGTTTCTATTCTGCACAGCAGGCGAAATCGACGATTGACAAAGGCATCCAGGAAGCTACAAGCGCCTTGACACTTGACGGCTTCATCACCGGCCTGACAAACGGCACAAATATTCAGTATCTTGCAATACCCGTCAAGCTGGCTGTCGGCCGAAGTGAAGTGGACATGGCTAGTGACACCGTAGTCGTTTCCGTTTTGGGCGATGGCTTCGCACTCTCAGACATCTACGACACTGCAGCAGTGTCAACTAATTCAAACCTGACTGCACTGATGACCGGCACAACTGCCGCCAAAGCCAAATGTTACATATTCAACGATGACGGCAACGGCGATACACTGCTCAAGCAGAACGAGAAAGCTTACATGGTGATAAACCTGTCAGCTGGTTACGTGCTGGGTTCCTACAGCAAAGTCAAAGTGGAAATCAGGACCAGTAGGGGCGCAGCTCTGATGATTCAAAGGGACATACCTGGCGGTCTTCCCACCGACAGACTTGTCGACCTAAGCTAGCACAAGGGTTCGAATCCCAATCCGCTTCTGGTCGGATCTCCATTTTTTCTAAGTTGGGCGAAAGGCCAGAGAAGGGATAGGCGTACGTACTCATGACACCCTTCTATACGCGCAATTTTCGAAGCTCTTTCTCGTGGCCTTCACCTTTTGTCATGCACGTCTAAGGTTCGTTGCAGCTATTGACAGAAACTGCCTCACAGAGTTACAGGCAGTTGGTGTCCGGTGCAGTAGAAATCTCCAAATACTAAAATATCAGTTGTAGACTGGCGATGACTATGAAAGCTGCTATGCTATACGGCGTGAAGGACCTGAGAATCGAGGATGTCGCTGTTCCATGCGTTGGAGACGGCGAAGTTCTTGTCAGAGTGAAGACTGCCACGACTTGTGGGACAGATTTGAAGATCTTTCAGAGAGGCTACGTCGAGAGAATCGTGAAGTTGCCGACGATTTTTGGGCATGAATGGGCTGGCGACGTGGTTGAGGTTGCTCCAGGTCTGGAGTGGCCGAAGGTTGGCATGCGTGTCCGTGCTGGTAACAGTGCGCCTTGCCTGCATTGCACAATGTGCCAGAGGGGGAAGTATAATCTGTGCGAAAACATGATTTGGCTTTGGGGAGCTTACGCGGAGTACATCAGAGTGCCAAGCCGCATGGTCCTTGTGAACATGCAGGAGATTCCCCAAGATGTTTCCTACGAGGAAGCAGCTATTACGGAACCGTTAGCCTGTGTTCTGCACGGTATAGAGGAAGCGCAGGTCGGTCTGGGGGATACTGTGGCGATAATAGGCGCAGGGCCGATCGGACTGCTACATCTCCTAACAGCCAAGAAGGTCGGCGTCCAGAAGACGATTATGATAGACCTAGTGGACGAACGGCTAGATTTTGCTCAGAAACTAGGTGCCGACGAGACCGTTAACGGCAAGAAAACGGATGTTGTGGAGAAAATCAAAGAACTCACCGGCGGATACGGCGCAGACGTCGTTATTGAAGCAATAGGCCTTCCAGCAACATGGGAACAAGCAATGAAGCTTGCGAGACAAGGTGGAAAAATCTTGGAATTCGGAGGATGCCCACCGGGAACAGAAGTCAAGATCGCCGCAGAAAAACTCCATTACGGCGAACAAACGGTACTCGGCACTTTTCACGCGACTCCTCTGCATTTCAGAAAAGCTCTCAACCTTATTGCGTCCCGAACAATAGATGTCCGACCATTGGTTACACGGAAAATGAAGCTTGAACAAATCAAGAACGCTTTCGAAGTGCTGTCAACCTCCAAGACTGAGATAAAAATAGGGATTATTCCTTAATCCTACCAATTTTACCTTACTTTCTCTTTCGGAAGTATAGGAACTCGTTCTTTTCGCATATGTACTCGAAGCCTACTTCTAGCAGTTTGGTGATCTCTTGTGGTGTTCGTGCGGTTTGCACGTGGAAGTTGTCGTTTTCTGTTTGGAATATTGCAGATTCAAGGTTGACGTAGAACAGTGTGCTCTCAATCTTTTTGTGCCCGAGAAGCTGCTGCACGTGGACTAGGTCGTGTGTTTCATGGTAGGCGGTTGTTCCCTTCCAATGTCTTAGCGTGTGGTGAGTTATCATGTTCAAGCGTGGGCGCGCGCGCGCACTGTAGGGCAGGTAGATAGGTAGTATCGGAATCGAATAGGCTCGCACTTGCGGTCTTATTCCACCCTAATCAAAAGGCAGGCTTTTGGAGGATCATGTCAATCGAAGAGCTAGTTATGTTCAATACTGGGCTTGTGGCGGCTGGAGATTTGGTCGTGAATCGACTTGGCTGTGTCGTCATGAAAAAAAATGGCCCTTGTGGGCCTCTAGGAGGTTTCGGGGTTGTCTGGTAATTGCATGTGTGTTCATATGTCATTTCAGGGACAGGCTAGCGCGTTGTGCATAGACGTTCAAGGAGGCAACTGATGACGATGTTATCGCTTCTATGTCAAAGCTCAGATTGAACGTATAGAAATCATGGGCAGAATCGTTGAGCAGTCTTAAGGTAGAAAAACCTGAAGCGGTGGCTTTGAACTCAATTTGACAGAGATTTCCTGAACCATTAAACGTCGGCTGGTCTGCGCCTAAGAGGCAATCGCCTGCAAGCACCCATCCTTTGTCGTTTCGGATGCTCTGCAGAGGGCCGCCTCCAAACTCGCTGTGATTATACTCTGCCAAAACGCCGCATATTGTGTGTTTGTAGGAGGACAACACGTGTTGGGATGGGAGACTGACTTCAACGCATTCTAGCTTTGCAGGATCGAAGGTCAGGAAAACTTGCCATCCGAACATATTGGTAGCATTTTCGACAACAACGGTTATAGCAAATATGTCTCCGACCTTTACGTCAAGGTCTTGTTGGGGAAGCAGATAGAAGGCCATGTTTGGGTCTATATGGTCTATCTCGCTCTTTGTGATTCCGTTAGACGTTGGCTTGATAACTGGCGTTGCTAAAGCGCGTACCGTGAGACCAACTGCACACAGTGCGATCAAGAGGACAACGATCGCTCCATTACTTAAGTCGCGTACGTCGAACATGTTTTATCCGATCACCCGAATAAGAATAGTGAACGCCAATATTTATCGCTGTCGCGGGACTATTGTGTGCTTATGCATCGCGCTAGGCCGTTGCTAAATTCGGACAAGAATGGATTTTGATGAGTCTGCGTTTCTTTCTTGTCATATGTCTCGATGTTTTGACGGCGCGCGCGCTATTCATTGCCTCTTGATGCTTCTTTCGAAAACCACGGTGTAAACACTGAAACCTTTAACGTGACCGTCTACGTCAACACAACAATCATACAAACAAAAACATTGACTCTGGCGAGTGGAAATTACACGACCGTCAATTTCACATGGAACACATCCGGCTTTGCCTATGGTAACTACACCATAAACGCCTACGCTTGGCCCGTTCCAGGCGAAATCGACACGGCCGACAACAACTTCACAGATGGTTGGGTTATTGTCGCCATGGTAGGTGACATTACTGGTCCTGACAGTTGGCCTGACGGCAAATGTGACATGAGAGACATAGGATACGTGGCCAGAAGGTTCATGGTCACGCCAACCGATCCGTTATGGGACCCGAACGCAGACATAAACGATGACCTCAAGATTGACATGAAGGACATAGGAACAGTGGCAAGACACTTCGGAGACCACTACCCCTAAAGCACATACTGATTTTCTGTAATATAAGGTGAGGAAGGGCAGAACAACTTCTTTGTTTTAGACGGACTCTTTCCCTAGAAGATTTCTCCACAACTGTTATCTCTCAATTGGACCATATGAACTACTGGGAGAGAGGACAATAGTGAAGACACTTGTCGTTTGGATCATACTCGCCAGTCTTTTGATTAGTATTATTTCGTTGAGATACAACGTTGAATCAGGCAAGGCAGACCCAAGCACAATCATAGTTCCAGATGATTATTCCACGATACAGGCTGCGGTGAACGTTGCGAACCCGGGAGACACCATTTATGTTCGCAGTGGAAACTACAGTGAAAGCTTGGTCCTGAACAAAACCTTAACCCTCATCGGTGAAAGCCCTGAATCAACCCTGATAAAAAGCACGCAGGAGAATTTGGCCGCAGTCCTGATAACCGCGGACAATGTTATCCTTAATGGCTTCACGATGCATGCCTTGACTCCCTTTCCAAATCCAATGGACTACGCGCCCGTTCTCGTTGTGACGGGATCCTACAGTAACATGTCAGGAAACATAATAGCTAATGGGAGGATCGCCGTCGGCTTTGGGGGTTCCTACAATCTCTTTGTCAACAACGCTGTGATCGGTGCCGTTCTTGTTGGTGTGTCCGTTTGGGAAGCGTCCAACTCGTTGATTGACGGTAATGTCATCAGTTACAACTACGGATACGGATTGACTGTCGGTTCCTCTTCAAACATTACGATCGTGAGAAACAATATCAATGAAAATAGTCGTGGCATCGCAAGTTTCGAAGCGCATAATCTGGGTGTCCGCATTTTTCACAACAACCTAATCAATAACAGCATACGCGCAGAGGGATCGTTCGACAACACAACACAGATTGCCCTAGATGATGGATATCCTTCTGGAGGAAACTACTGGAGCGACTGCACGGGCATAGACGCGTTTCAGGGGCCGAATCAGAAGTACGGCGGAGAACCGGGCAGCGACGGGTTCTGGGACCAGGGCGCGGTCGTGGGCTGGGTGGGTGAGCGGGGCTGGGCAGGTGAGGACCACTTTCCTTTCACGAAACCATATCCTTGGGCAGATCACGATCTAGGCGTTTCCTTTGTTGGAGTGGTGTATCCTGTCGCTCACTACTTCTATCCATTTGTATATGGGCCAAAGGTGGTTGTGGGACAAGGTTTTTCTCAGCATTTGGACGTGTTTGTGATGAACTACGGGAGCAGCAGTGAAGTCTTCAACCTCACTTTATATGCCAACACTTCGATCATCGGCGAGTTTCCCAATGTCGCTTTGGACGCGAGGAACTCGACGATCCTTAAATTCTCCTGGAACACGTCGGGCATTGAAATGGGCAACTACACCGTAAGCGCGCTTGTTGACCCTCTTTCTGGAGAGTCAGACGTGAGCGACAACAATTACACGATTGAGCAGATGATTTCAGTGCCTGGTGACATCAACGGAGATACGAAAGTGGACATGAGGGACATCGGTTTCGTAGCAAGAAAATTCAGTTTTCTCCCTTCATACACAGGTTGGAATCCAAACTATGACCTCAACGATGACGGCAAAATAGACATGTTTGACATCGGCACAGCGGCAAGACACTTCGGAGACCACTACCCTTAGGTTTCCCTATCCAAAAGCTTCTTTCAGGGCAGCTTTTATTGCAGGAGTTTCCTTTTCTTCCATTTTCTTCTTCAGATCCTCCAATGTATTGATTTCAAAGCAGGCGCTGCCAAGCAACTTGGTCCGTTTGCCATCTGAAATATGGTAATACCCGAAGCGTAATGCTCTCTGCTTTTTTGGGTCGTCAAACTTTATGTATTGGATGAACGGCTCCCACGTATCATACTTCACCGAGACTTCCTCGAGTATCCACGCATGCCCCACATCTTTGCCGAAACTGGTTCGTCTCGGAACTTTTTCATTCAATCAAGATCACCTCCTGTGCAAAGTTGATAGTACAGAACCACAGTGAACAAAGAAAAAGGCGCGCGCACACACACACACACGAGATTCATGAAAAGCTTCTCATACCATCGGCCGTTCGGCACAAAAGACGCTTACGTCAAAGAGATAATGGCGGCAGACTTGAACAAGCTAGTGAACCTCATAAGGATCTGCGGGTTCCTGATGCAGACGAAAGTCTATCTGTTTTGGGGAAGATAGAGCAAGAGTCGGTTGTTCGCAGAGGATTGATCGGCTGCCAGTCTATTCTTGTGACTACATCAAATGATGCACAACTGGTTCATTCTTCCGTGAGATTCTGAAAAAAAGAGCGCTGGTTATTCTTGATCTCTGTTGTGTGTGTTGCATTTGATACATGTTCATCATGATAATCCGCCGGTTCTATGTTATAGAAGACGATTCCACAAGGCACTTAGGCGTAGACATAGAAGAATAACACGTCCTTGAAATGGAGAAGAAGGAGAAAGGAAAATGAAGAAAGTGCGATTATCAGCGATGATTTCTTGCAAGAGATTGTTGAGAAAAACGATTCTTGGAATTGCGCTTGTTTTCTTCGTAATTGGATCGACACTCAGTAGTTCAATAGTGTTTGCTCAGACTAGCGAAATCGAGGTTCCCCGCTCGCCTTATTATCCTCAGTCTAACGAGGATTGGTGGTCATACCAGTTTGAGGGAGCAGGATATCAAAGCTCATTGGAAGGACATGATGCTTTCTCGAATACCAACTGTGGTCCTGCGTGCACTGCAATGGTTATCAATTACTTGAAGGGGAAAGGGTTAACCACTCATTGTGAGGCCAACCGCATTAGTCCAGATTATCCAGTCTACTGCTATGCCCGATGGCTCTACTGCCAAGCAAATGGGCATCCGAGTGGCTACGCCAATTCAGATTGGTCTCTTCCAGGCGCAACAACCCAACAAATCCGATACGCTCTTTCCCTAGAGGGAATCCAGTCGCATACCATTACGGGTGATGAGTGCAAAAATGATGGGACAGGCATCAATAATGTCCAAAGCGCAATCGATCAAGGCAAACTTTGCATATGTCTTGTAGCTCCCATGTACTATAGAGACGTGGACACCTACTTCAGTCATTGGACTGTTGTTTATGGATATGACGCAAACTACATTTTCTTGAATGACCCAGGGTACCTCACTGGTAAGAGTTATCGAGCTAGCAAAACCGATTTCGCAGATGCTATTTGGCTAGTTCAAGAGCTCTCGACAGTTATTGTCATGGACACGACAGCATCGGAAAGCACATGGGGAAAGAGCCACAATGTAGCGGTGGTTGATGATTACTATGGTTCTGCTGTCGGCTATCTGTACCCGTCTGACTACCCCGACCAAACATTCTCAGCATTGAGCGCTTCACAAGTCTCGGCCGAAGCACTGGTGAGCTATGATACGGTAATCTTGTTCATGTTTAACCCAAGCGGGTTGGCTGCCGCGAAAAAGGCTGCGATAAACGACTGGGTCTACAAAGGTGGCAAGCTGATAATATGGGATTCGGATCAAGTGCCACCTAGTTCGCCTTGGGATTATACTTGGTTGCCATACCCATTCACTACAAGTGTTCCAGGACAAACTGGACAGACTGGTAAGGGCCTCAATATACTTGAAGAAAACCAACTCTCGAGTTCTGACCCGAGTTCTCCATACTATATAGATACTGCGACCTTAAATAGCCAAACAGACGCTGTCGGTGATGCCAACGTTCTGATTTCGTATGGCCCGGGTTGGCGCATAGACATGATGGCAACGAACGTTCTTGGAGAAACTGGGCCAGCTCACGTGTATGCGGCTTATGGTTCAGGATTATTGATCTACAGTGCTCTTGATTGGGATTATAGCTCGGGCGCCACTGGAACATGGTTAAAGAAAATGCTAAGGCAGGAGCTTAACTGCTCATACTTGCCATTTGTTGCTCCACCAGTTCCAGAAGAAGTAGGCTTAGAAGTGGAAATAACCTCAGACAAGAGTTCTTATGACCTTGATGAAACCATAGAGTTTGAGGTAACTGTTGCTAATCCGACAGATGAGACTGGTATTAATATAGTTGCTTATAACGTGTGGTTCACTGTTGTTCCACCTGATGAAATAGGACTTGAAAGTCCAGGAGTCTGCTATCTCTTAGGAGATATTCCGCCGGGTAGTTCCCAGAGTGGGGTCTGCAGGGCTACAGCGAAAAAGACCGGAGATAACGTCGAAGTAATAGTGAATGCATACGGAGAAGATCGTTTATTAAAAACGACAATAGCTGGAAGTGGCAAGTGCACTCTTACTGTTTGCGAACCCGAAGCCCCCAAGCCAGACTGGGCTTTTGCCGTTATCACCGACCTTCACATTGGCTATGGTTACTTGGATTATGGCAACGCGGGTTTCGAGGATGGCAATTCGGGTGAGAGCTACTCTTTTACTGAAATGTTAGAGAGTGCAGTCGGAACTATTATCGCCGAAAGGGATTATCGCAGTATTAGATTTGTGGTAGTAACTGGGGACATTAGCGATACGGCTGAGGAGTCAGAGTTTCTCAAGGCAAGAGAGATTTTGAATAGGTTTAATGATCCAAATGGCGATGGAAACACAGAGGATGGTATCCCGTATATTCCAGTGATTGGCAATCACGATACGAGTCCATACACTCAAAAGAACAACCCAAATGATAGACCACTGCCAGGGCAAATACCAGGTACAGATAATTTGCAGACTCGAGCCACATATGGTGGGGATGTAACCTTCAACCGCGTCTTTTGGGAGACTAATCCCTCAAACTATGAACTTATCCTAAACAAGATTGACGATAAGTTCTTGAGAGATTCAGTGCCCGTATACTCATTAGCATTGGGGCACTTCCTCTATCTAGAGAATTATGCCTTTGACTACGGCGGAATAGGCTTCGTTTGTATGGACGCAGCAGAGAGAGGACCAATCTCAGCAGTGTATCCTTCATCCTCACCTATAGCTAAGTATTGGAAACAGACAAAGGACTTTTTGATAGATCAACTCAAGGATCATA
The DNA here is from genome assembly GCA_041500785.1 of Bathyarchaeia archaeon. Taxonomy (GTDB): domain Archaea; phylum Thermoproteota; class Bathyarchaeia; order Bathyarchaeales; family Bathycorpusculaceae; genus JBGQMW01. The sequence continues at coordinate 72,084 of JBGQMW010000006.1, read as the reverse complement.
GCGGACAAGAACTCGTTCTGTTTTCTCACTTTCCCCTTCATGGGTTAGGTGGCTTTCTGGATACCCAAGACGTTGCCAGTTCCATCGTTAAATACGGTTGTACGGGCACACTGAATTTCGCAGGACACACTCATAGGAATAATGTACAAGACATTTGGAAGTACGATTGGCTTGGCCGTCCAGCGCAATATGCCTACACAGTGATCGAAACTGAAGCGCTGTCCCAAATCCCCGTGGAGTTAGTAGTTGAAGGTTATCCGTTGGTAAAGTCAACCCATAGTGGTGAATCCATAAGGATTGTGCAAAGAGAGGGCACTGAATTCGACTATTCCACAACGCTGAAGCCAAGGAAACAAATTGACATTCTATGGCCAAATCCGTTCTTCACTCACACATATGCATCGTATCCTCAGCCAAATTCCGAAATCACTTTCACCGCACATACCATTGTATACCACGGGTTCAAGACCTCGTTCCAATGGGACTTTGGTGATGGGAACTTTGCATCAGGATCGTCGGTGACGCACAGCTACTCTCAAGAGGGCGAGTACGATGTTACTCTATCTATAACCGTAAGAAATCTTCTAACAGGCGGAGAAACGAGTCAAGTAGTTATCGGGTCTATCAAAGTGCACAGCAAGCATGTGATTTCTCGTTTGCCACCCGATCTAGAGGCAACTTCTCTAGTCACCGAAGAAGACCTTACCCAAACCCCCACAAATACGTACCATCCAGTGCTAGTAACGAAAAAGACTTTAGAAGAGACAGCTATCATGGAGCTCGGAGTACACTTTGAAAGTGCCACCGAAGACATAGACCTCTCAAACTTGATTGCCGATGTAAGCCTCGAAAAAGGAAAATCCGTCATCTATATGCCTACTTGGCCCGAGGAAATAGACCAATACAAGCAGTTGTTTATTCCTTCAACGGGTGCAGGGACAGTTTACATCTGCTTAGACGCAACCTCGCTTGAAGATGTTAGTTTGGAAAACGCGGATGTAATTCTTAATGTCGGAGAAACCAAAGATGGGATAACAGTGACCACTACTTTCTACAATGGCAGAGAGTACTACCTCGTATCCGGCATAACAGGCACCGGCGGTGGAGAACTGAAAGACAGCATTCCTCCCACAACGACGCTAACAATTGGCGAACCAAAATATGTCACAGACATAACTTACATAACTCTTGACACGCCGTTTAACTTGACTGCCACCGACAATCCAGGCGGCACAGGGGTCGCCCTAACCGTCTACAAAATCTCCAATTCTACGGGCTATGATAGTGGATGGCGAACCTACACAAACCCGTTCAACCTCACCTCGCTGCGTGACGGAAACTACACAATCGCCTTTAACAGCACAGATAATGCTGGCAACGTCGAAAACACGAATTGCTTCAACGTGACACTGGTGGGTCCAGACGTCAACGGAGACGGCGAAGTAGACATGCACGACATAGCCTTGGCCGCCAGGACCTTCGGTTCATACCGAGGTCACCCAAGATGGAATCCAATCGTGGACATCAATCTTGACGGCAAAGTTAACCTACGTGATATTGCACTCATCGCAAGGAAGTTCGGAAAGCACTACTCCTAATCCCATTTTTCACGCGCGCCAACTGTCCCGAGAGAAAAGGGGGGGTTGTGCGGGTGATTTCGCCACTGGGGGTTGAAATAGGGATAGTTCCATGAGAGAACAGTGAGAAACTGGATGTCAGAGACTGCTTTTGGGTACATACTGAGAATCACGAATGACACGTGGGTCAACCGTGTTTTTGATATGGCCATATACTATACGAACGTGCGGCGAAGCTGGAAATCAGGACAGACAATACTGTTCTTACACAAGGGTCAAGTTGGCGATGCTTGCGTCGGATACGGGGTTATCGCTAGAGCGTGTGGGAAAACGGATTTGAACGAGGAAGAGAGGTGTGACTGCGAAGAAGGCGGTTGGGAGACGGCCCTTGAATTTCAGTACGTCAAACGTTTTAGGAACCCTATTTTAGTGAAAGAGACTTTTCTGAAAGACTCAAAACTGCGAGGAAGATATTTCCATGGTCTGAGTTTGGACAGAAGGCAGTTCGAACTGATTATCGCGGCAGGTGAGCGCGTCTAGCTCACGTTTCTCTACTCCCCTTGGCACTAGTTTGTAAGTGAAAGAATTTAAAAGCTGACCGTGGGTAATGGTTCTGACGTTGCAGAGGGAGACCGCATGGTAAAGTATGTTTTTGTGACTGGGGGGGTTTTGAGTTCTGTTGGCAAGGGGATTTTGACTTCTTCAATCGGGAAGATGCTTCAAGCTAGAGGCTTGAAGGTCACGGTGATAAAGATTGACCCTTACGTCAATGTTGATGCGGGCACGATGAACCCTTACATGCATGGCGAAGTGTACGTAACTGACGACGGCGGAGAAACGGACCTTGACATTGGATGGTATGAACGTTTTCTGGATTTGAACCTACAGAAAGAGAACAATCTCACAACGGGCCTAGTGTATAGGGCGGTCATTGAGAAGGAAAGACGCGGCGATTTCCTGGGCAGATGCGTGCAGATTGTTCCACACGTGACTAACGAGATCAAGCACAGGATACGTGACGTCGCAAAGAGATCAGATGTCGATGTGGTTCTGACCGAGGTAGGCGGCACAGTAGGAGACATAGAGGGCCTACCTTTCCTTGAAGCCATTCGACAGATGCGTTTGGAGGAAGGTTTCGAGAACACTCTTTACGTGCATGTTGCTCTGGTTCCTGTATTGGATGTCACGAGCGAAATGAAGACGAAACCGCTTCAGCACAGCGTAAACGAGTTGAGACGCATCGGTATTCAGCCCGACACAATTGTTGCCAGGAGTCCCAAGATGATTGATACCGAGGCTAGAAGGAAGATAGCGCTGTTTGGGACGATATCAGAAGACGCTGTGTTCTGCTCCTATAACGTTGAAACGGTCTACGAAGTTCCGCTGATCCTTGATGAACAGGGAATGAGCGACTTCATCTGCAAAAGGGTCGGATTTTCAGAGCGCAAGAAAGACCTCAAAGAGTGGAGGGCCTTCGTCGAGGCTATACTGAAACCCCAACACGAGGTCAAGATTGCACTCGTAGGCAAGTATGCCGGGCTTACGGACAGTTACGTGAGTATGAGCGAAGCGCTGAGGCATGCTGGAGCTGCATGCAAAACAAGAGTCTGCATAGACTATCTTGAATCAGAGAAGCTAGAGCAAGACAAGGCATGCGTTGACAATCTCGGAGGGTATGACGGCATTTTCGTTCCGTATGGCTTCGGTCCGAGGGGAACTGAAGGAAAGATAATCGCGATAAAGTTTGCCAGAGAGAACTGCATTCCTTTTCTCGGCATATGCTACGGATTTCAGCTTGCAGTGATCGAGTTCGCTCGGTATGTCTGCAGTTTGAAAGAAGCAAACAGCACCGAAATAAACCCTGATTCACCCAACCCCGTGATCGACCTCATGCCTGAACAAAGGGGAGTGGAAGCCAAGGGCGCAACTATGCGTTTAGGAGCCCACAAAATCGTGGTTGAACCGAACTCGATCGCGTACAAGCTTTACGGGAGCGGGGAGGTCTTTGAACGCCATCGTCACAGGTTCGAGGTTAATCTTGATTATTCGGAAGCATTGCGAAAGCATGGGCTTGTGTTTTCAGGAAAAAGTGCTGACGCTCGTAGGATGGAACTGCTGGAGTTGCCAGACCACTTTTTCTTCTTTGCGTCTCAGTTCCATGGAGAATTCAAGAGTCGTCCAGGAAGACCTGACCCTGAATACTATGGGTTTATCAAAGCATGCTTGGACAAGAAGCAGAAGAAGCGGAAACCCGAATTTTGACCCATCTTTTCCTCTGATAGGACAAAATACTGATGCCGCGTAATCGATCAACTGAAATAGTCTAAGAGACGTGGTGTGATGAGTTGTCCTCAAGATTTGAGAACATGAGATCTCTGAACAAGATAATGCTCATAGCAATGCTGAGCAGCGCAGGCGGAGCCTCCAGCTTTCTGGTTAGCCGAGGCGCGACACTGCTCTCTCTGATACCCTTCACATATCCTGTGGCTTCTCAGTTCCTATCCGGCCTTCACGTAACGTGGCTAATCTTGGCCGCCGTTCTAGTTAGGTCGAAAGGTTCAGTCATTGGAACAGGCTTGCTGAAAGGCTTGATAGAAATGCTGTTTGGCGGGAACAACGTTTTTGCTCTTCTTCTTTCTTTTACAGAAGGCTTGGTCGCTGAAACGGTATTCGACACTTTCCAAAACACGAGGACAGTCTCTGTTTATCTTGCAGGAGGCTTGTCTTCGGCAAGCAACCTGATCATAGTCACCCTGTTCTTTCTTCCCCAGCTTCCGTTCTGGGTCTATGCCGCAATGTTTGTTGCCTCTTTCGCCTCTGGTCTTCTCTTTGCGGGTTACCTTAGCAGCCAAATATGCAAAGTTCTGCCCGCAAGTCTCAAGTTCAAGTGACCGAAACATTTAGGAGTTCACACGCGCAGGTCCCAGGGTATACCGCAGACTGTTGCGGTTCTCATGTGCTCTGGAATAGTCTACGGTGGTCCTGCATCATGCACTTGTTCATGACAACCGCTAACCCTGCTTCTCTTGCGGTCTTTGCGGCATGCTCGTTGATGATGCCCAGCTGCATCCAGACCACGTAGGGCTTGTCGTACAGTTCTTTCATACGGATAGCTTGGTTTACGATAGCAGGAACGTCCGCTGAAGGTCGAAAAATGTCCACGATCTCTATTGTTCTTACTACCTCAGAGGGGATTTCAAGGAGGCTCCCATAGCTTTTCTCGTCAAGAACCTCGTCAGTCGTAGGGTTGACAGGAATGATTCGGTATCCCTGACTCTGCAAATACTTCGCTACTCGGTTGCTGTCCTTGGACAGACCGCGAGACAGTCCGACCACTGCGACGACCCTGTACTTGTCCAGAATCTCGCGCGTGTCCTCCCTGCCCATGTCGACTGCACCTTCGCCGTTAGTCTCTGGACCAGCACTTGTACTTATTGTTTTTTCAACCTGACAAGCGATGCCGAGTGGCTCCCGTCTGGTTCTTGAGATGGAGAAGCTAACGGTTTTAAGCCTCACAGAATTCTCGTAATTGCCGTGAGCTTCGTTCTTCCATATTCAATATAAGGACGGGCAGGTTTTCAGTTTCCACGGGTCACGTAAATGGAAGACGAGTCTTCGCTCACAAAACGCTATCGCAATCGCTTGGATAACGCTGCGAACTATGCTGAGATTTGGGAAATAGTGAAAGACACTGTCGAGTTTGCTCTGCACAGACGCAGGTCCGGAATGCTCCTTTTTCTTGATGACCTGCCGATTCAGTTGGGTGCATATCACCCGTTGGGGACGAACAACATTGTCTTGAACCGCGTTCTGGTACAGATCGTCGAGACAGCAGGTGAGCCTCGGAAGGTGGCTAACGCTCTGATCTACAATTTGTTGGTTCATGAGTACTTGCACGCCCTAGGGGAGATTTCTGAGGTTGCAGTCAGGGAAACAGTCGTCAAGGTCGCTGAGACATGCTTCGGAAAAGACCACATTGCTGCGCAAGCGGCGGTAAAAAGCCCTTGGACTCTCCTAAAAGGCATTCCTCTGGAAGCTGTCAACGTACCCAGGCGAGTTATGGAGATCGTGAAAGATTTCGAAAAAACTGACAGGTACGTGGTATAAGCCCAAAAAAGCTGCCTAGACTGGCTGGTCTGCAACAAACATTTAAGTTCGCAGCATATTTCTATACTTCGCCCACGAAAATGGTGAGGCTTTCATGGTTGACTCAAGAATCGAGAAGTTGGCAAAGCTTTGTGTCCACTATAGCGTGGATTTGAAACCCAGGGAGACCGTCGCGATTCGGGGAACTGCCCTTGCATTTCCCCTTATACATGAACTCTACAAAGAGTGTCTACTGAACGATGCCTATCCGATGATTATCCCGAGTCTGGAAACTGAATTCACGTTCTTCAAGCTGGCAAAGGAGCATCAGCTCAAATTTGTCTCTCCTTTCCAGAAATTCCTCGCAGAGAATATTGATGTCATGATAGGCATATTTTGTGACCCCAACCCGAAAGGGCTCACAAACGTGGACCCGACGAAGATCAGGATGCAGAGGGCGGCAGGGAGACCTATCTCAGATATTCTGTTCAAGCGTGAGGCTGAGGGAAAGTTCAGGTGGACCGGCCTGCCGTTCCCAGTTACTGCCCAAGCGCAGGAAGCCGCGATGGCTTTGCCCGAGTACGAAGACTTCGTTTACAGCAGCTGTCTTGTGGACAGAAAAGACCCGAGTGCAGAATGGAAGAAAATTCAGAAGGAGCAGGATAAAACCTGCAGCTTCCTGAACAAAGCAGAAGAAATACACGTTGTCGGAGAAGACACAGACCTGAAGTTCAACGTCAAGGGGAGAAAATGGATAAACTGCAGCGGACAGAAGAACATGCCCGACGGAGAAGTGTTCACTGCCCCGATTGAGAATTCGGTCAACGGCACGGTCAGGTTCACTTTTCCAGGAATCTACGCAGGCAGGGAAGTTGAAGACATAAAACTCGCCTTCAAGAACGGCAAAGTGGCAAAAGCGTCAGCGGCAAAGGGTGATGAGCTTCTGCAACAACTACTGAAGATTGAAGGTGCAGACAGGCTCGGCGAAACCGCTATCGGAACAAACTACAACATAACCAGGTTCACAAAAGACATGCTTTTCGATGAGAAAATGGGTGGCACAATGCACATGGCACTCGGACTCAACCCGATTCCAGAAACCGGCGGAATGAACAAATCAGCCCTACACTGGGACATACTGAAAGACATGAAAAAAGACGGAGAAATCTACGCCGACGGCGAAATATTCTACAAAAACGGAAAGTTTCTGCCAAGATAGCCTCTAGACCGTTTCACACATTCTAGAGCTGCCTGATATTCACATCTCAGATTTCTATGTTACTCCTTTGCCCTTTTTGGTTGGGGGTCTTTCTGAGATTCTTTCTTGTGGTTTCATAGTGTTTGCTCGGCAGCGCGCGAAACTCAAATACTGTAGAGTAGAAGCGCGATTGATATGTGCTTCTGGCGGGCAATTCTGTCCTTGTGTTCATCCTGAGCGCGGATCTTGATCAGTCACAAGTCGTGACTACAAGCAGCGTATTCTGTAGGTGCGTCGCCTTTTAAGGAAGGCATGAACTTTATGGTTCTCATCAAAAGGATGAGGTGGTTAATATGGCACGTCAAATCAAGGCTGAATTGAACTCTGGAAGAAAGGTGGCAAGATCGGGTCTGGCAGGTGAAGTCTTGTCGCATATACTGGCATACAGCGGATCAGGAGCGAGGTTTTTGACATCAATGGTCATGCACTCTGCGGGCTCATCAACAACACTCGCAACCTTGCAGTTCAAAGCTGAACCCAAGAACGTATTCCCCGAGGATGCTCTGTTCAAGAGAATGCAGATGCTGCGATGAGCACTCGCTCTTAAAAACGAAAAACAGTCGTGCACAAGGAGTGTGGAAGAAAATGGGTGATAACCTGTCTGTTCCTGCAAGGAGCACAATAACGTTGGACGTTGTCAACGGAGACCTGACCCTCGGCCAGGACGCAACAGTGAAGGGCACAGAGAATCCTCAGGCGATCAAGGTGAACGGTACGATCTACTGTGAAGGGCTTGACACTTTCGAATGCAACGTGACCGCTGAAGGGTTTGAAGCGGAAGAAGAAGTTACGATCCATGGAAACCTTCACTACAGTGGCCGCTCAGCATGTTGTTTGTGAGGATGTTGGAAAGCATGGAAAATGGACACGTGCTTGCCGATCAGGCAACTTTCCGTAATTATCTGTTCTTCTGGTCTGGGCAACTGGTTTCATTGCTGGGCTCCTCTATTGTCCAGTTTGCGATAATATGGTGGATAACGGTCGTGACCGGCAGCGCCTTGTATTTAGCACTTGCATCCTTCCTTGGTCTAGCTCCACTCGTAGTGGTCGGACCCTTTGCTGGGGTTTACGCTGATAGGTGGAACCGCAAGAAACTGGTCTTTGTTGCTGACCTGATGCAGGCTTTGGCGATTGTGATCCTCATCGTGTTCTATTGGATCGGGAACGTGGTGATTTGGCAAGTTCTTGCTGTGCTCACGGTTCGAGCTGTTTTCCAAGCCTTTCATGAACCTACCGTATCCGCGATTACACCGTCAATGGTTCCTAAAGACAAGCTCAGTCGAATGAATGGACTCACCTATCTCTTCTCAGGTGCAGTCAGACTCGTTGGTCCTGTTTCGGCTGCTGTTCTTCTGCAATTCTGGCAGATACAGCAGATTCTTTGGATAGATGTCTTGACGTTTCTGGCGGCCATGGTTCCTCTTTTCGTGATAAGGATCCCATCTGTCAGAGTAAGCGCCAAGAATAGCTCGTTCAAAGACGAGTTCAAGCAGGGGTTCAGTTTCGTCAGACGCACAAGAGGGATGCTGACCATTGCCATTTTGGCCACTAGTCTGAATTTCCTGATTACACCTCTTTCAACGTTGCTTCCCTATTTTGTCAAGTTTGACCATTTTGGTGGTGCAGCGGAACTTGCTCTAGTTATGGCGTTCTTTGAAGGAGGCATTCTCGGCGGGGGCCTGTTCATGTCTTTGAAGAAAGGGTTTGAGAAGAAGATTGCCATCTCGATTGTTTCGATCATCATCGCTTTTTCTGGATATGCACTCATTGCCCTAACGCCCAGTGGGATGTTCTGGTTCATGGCTCTAAGCGCGTTGGTGTTCGCGGTGTGTCTTCCAGTGGCCAACGTTTTGCTGCAAACCATAATGCAGACAGCTGTACCTCTTGACATGCAGGGAAGAGTAAACTCTGTCACCATGGCCCTATCGATGGCAGCCCAACCGGCAGGGACCCTCATCTCGGGGGCAATCGTCCAGTTCACCATGACCTATCAGCTCTTTCTCGGATGCAGCGTGGTGGGAATAGCAATAGCCGTGGCATCGTGGTTCCTAACAGACATAAGATATTTGGAGACCCTTGCTGCGCCGGTCGAGCCCATGTCCGTGCCCACCAACACGTGAGTGCAGTGATCATCAGAACACCGGGAAAAAGTCTGAACTGCCTGGTGGTCCACACGTTAAGCAAACCGATTGTACAAACAACGGTCTTGGAGGAATCTTTGTTGGCGTTCGCAAGTGCGCGCGTACGCTCTTCACGATTGCGCTGATGCCACTCACGTCAACCTTGCCCGCGTGGTTGCAGTCCGCAGGCGAGTAGTCTACATAGGCAATTGGCAGTTCCTGCTCGTATCCTCTGCCTGTTGCCGCTTCTTACACATTCTCGCTTCCAAATTGGAGTTCACTTTGGAGAGGTTGTCTGCGTGCGTGGGGCGAAAAGTAGTCAGGAGCATAACCGCCCTGACGGAGTGAACAGTGAGCTTGTTTTCACGGCTGGGTTACTTCAGCTTTTCGAAGCGGATGAGGTAGATTAATTGGTCTTCATCCCAGTCTCCGTGAGTTTGCTTCCATCTGTTCTTGAACTCCGCCAGTGTGTAACTGCCCTCTCTGGATGCATCTTCCTCGGTGAAGTATCTAAGCTTCTTTCTTTCTACAGATGTTATTCGCAACTGCGCAATGTTGGGCTCGTAGATACTCGCATAGACGGTTGCTCCAGTCTTGACTCTGGGGTCAGGCGCGTTTGTTCTGGACGTCTGGGTTTTCAAGCCGTTCGCTAACATCTCTTTGTCCTCGGCTGAAAAGTTCATCGCAATCGTAGCTGTGGCAACTTCTTCTATGGCTTCCTCTACGGATTTCTCAGGCTCGTTGGCAATTTTCTCTATGATTAGAGTTCTTTCTTTGACAGGTCGATGTCTTTCTGCAAGTTCTTTGATGATTTCCACCTGTTTTTCTGGGTCATGGACTGAGCGTCCGACTTTGACTGCGGTTTGATAGTCAATCTTGCCTCTTGGGACTTCGCCAGACATTGTTGATGGCGCGATGTATCCTTGCGCTTCCTCAGGTATGACTTCCACCGTGCGGAGCCAGTTTGAGATGGTTTCTGGACTCACGCCGATCTTTTCGGCAATTGCGACTTGAGACGGATACTTGGCTGAGCATTCGCTGAGAAGGTACTTGCAGACTCTACCTTTCTCAACTGCACTGAGCTCTTCTCTTTGCACGTTTTCGATAAGGTTAAGTTGCACGACCTCGTCGTCCGCGTAGTCTCTGACGATCGCGGGAATCATCTTTAATCCTGCCTGTTGAGACGCTCTGTATCGTCTTTCACCGACCACGACTTCGAATTTGTCGCCGACTGGTCTGACGATGATTGGCTCGAGCAGGCCTACCTCTTTTATGCTTTCAGCTAGTTCGTTGAGGCGTTCTATGTTTACCTCCAACCGTGGGTTAAGCCTGCTCGGCTGAATCTGTTTCAAGTCGATTTCTCTCATGTTGTTTGGCACAGGGATTTTCTCCACATTGTTCTGTTTGTATTAGATTCCTGAACCTCTCTATTTAAGAATTGCAGACGTTGCTCAGTCACGTAGTTCTTTAAGGTATTCCGTGAAACCCATTGTTGGAATTCCTCTCAGTATCTATGGTCGGGAGCCAATATGTCCGGAAACCTGGTTCGCAGTATGCATCGCGCAGAATAGTTTGAATAGTAAGGTTGCATGCGTTGGCGTAGTACTCGTCGTACTTGAGGACGAAATGCTTGACTGAGACAACTGGCGTGCTTAAGCTTCTGATTTGACCATGGGTAAATGTTCCCTCGAGTGGGACTTCCCCAGATGAATCAGTGGTTGCATTCCGTATCGCGTTTGTATGTTGGAGGGAAATGCGCACCGCTTAGGCCTAACTGATTCCTCAGTTCATAGTAAAGAAAGAGAACTTCAGTTAAATTTCGAGATGTTACGACACCGTGGTCTTCCGGTGTGGAAATCGGCAAAATATATAATCATCATCTGTTTCCTTTTGCTTTCGTTGGTTGGAGTAGGTTCGATTGACTTCACCGAAGTACAAGGTTACTTGGAAGACGTTTGTTCTACCCCTAATAGGTCTTGCAGCGTTTTTCGTATACCTCTATCTTTTCAATGTTGACATTCGGGAAATCATTGCCAAAATGCAGAACATTCGCATAGACTTCTATGTTATGGCTGCGATTGCGTCGCTGCTTGACGTGCTGTTCTTCACCGTTGCATGGCATTTTCTCATGAGGTTTCTGGCTGTAAGAATATCCTTGTTCAGGGAATCCATGTTTGTTTGGGTTGGCATCTTCGTGGATACGTTGATCCCTGCCGAATCGGTAAGCGGGGAAATTACGAAGATCTATTTGGTGGATAGAGAGCAGAATGGGGCAGCCGGCAAGGCTACTGCGTCGATCGTAGCTCAACGACTAATAGGGATGAGCATAAACATCGTGACACTTATAGTCGGAGCGATTTTGTTGTTGGCTGAAAATCTTCTTTATGGAATGATGTTAGGTCTCGTAGTGTTTCTGATTGTTGTAACCTTTGTCTTCCTCGTACTCATCTTGTTTTTGTGTCGTAAAGAAAAGTGGACGCTGGAAATTGTTGACTCAGTGACCAAGTTCGCAGAGTGGATAAGCCGAGGGCGATGGAAGCTGACGAAGCTGAGGGGGGAGGCTATGGAGGCTACCAGAGCATTTCATGTGGCCATAAAAGACTATGGTCATGCTCCTGGGACGGTGCTTCTTGCGTCGTTGTTTTCAGCCGCATCATGGGGATTCTCATTGGTCATCCTCTACTTGACGTTTCTTTCCCTCGGGTATTCCCAGATCAGTTGGAGCGCAATACTCGTGACCTCAGCCATTTTCATTGCAATCAAATCTATACCCATAGGCATTCCGTTTGAGATTGGGTTCCCAGAGGTGGCACTCACCACTTTGTTCGGCATCTTTGGTGTACCTTGGAACGTCAGTGCCACAGCGACGATACTGATGCGTCTGTTGACTTTGTGGGTTCGGTTCTTCATCGGCTTCGGTGCGCAGCAATGGCTTGGGATAAAGACTATCGCGGCAGGTTCGAATGAACAGACAAGTCCAACCGAAAAGGTCTAAATTCTGCTCTGTCCTAAGTGTGGAAAGATGTGACGAATGAGGATAATGATAGAGAGCGCATCGATGAAAGACTTGGATCAATTGTGTGAGATAGAGACTGAATGCTTCGGAAAGGAAGCGTTGACCAAGAAGCAGATCGCTCAGCTGCTGATGGACTACAATTCGATAAGCTTGTTGGTGAGATCTGACGCCAATGTAGTGGGTTTCGTCATAGGTAGGGTGCATGCTAAAGGAGAAGCCTTGGCGGGACACATATTAACGTTGGATGTGTTGACTGCGCAACGTGGAAAAGGGCTCGGGCGCAGGCTTTTGCAGGAACTTGAGAGCATCTTTGAAAAGAAATGCATCAATGAATCCTACCTAGAAGCGAGAGAGGATAACGTTGCGGCGTTGAGACTTTACGAAAGAATGGGCTACAAGAAAATTCGGAAACTGAAGAACTATTATGGAGACGCGCATGGGGTTTACCTGAAGAAAGGGCTACGTTAGTTTCAGTAATCTCAATTTGGTCTTTTCGTCGAAGATTCTCTGCATGTTTATCTCCGTCGCTTCGATTATGACAAGTTCAGCTGTTGCACCCACAGGCGAATCCTTCATGAGATGCCCTCCGAATGCTTCACTCTTCTCGTTTGTAACGACGACGTGGGCATGGACGACTACTTCGCCTTTCTCGTCAAGTGCAACATTGCCCATGCATGATACAACTTCCAGAGGGCCTTCCAGCAGAGTATTTTTGTATTCACCGTCCTTGTAGTATCCGAGCACAGCGTGTTTGATGCTTCCTATCAGGATAAATGCTCCTGCTTTTATGTTGCTTTCTTCAGCCTTCTTCTTGATAGCTTCGATTAGGTCGTCATTCTCCAACAGTCGGAAAACACTTATTTTTCCTGCTCTTCCAACAGGCACTGGGCCCCATCTTCATTTTCGTTTGTGATTAGCGTCTATATTCTCATCACAAACTCTAATAGCTTTTGCCCGCATATATTCCTCTATGGATCCATTGTCAGCAGGGAGAACAAGAGACACGAAGCTTGTCAGGGCAATAGTGGTTCTCATTCGTAACACGACGTGGAGATGCGGAAAACTTGAAAAGCTGATAGTCAAGAACCTTCACCGAAGAAAAGCTGATCTGGGAAAGCCTGGAATTCCAGTAAGAGAGATGCTTCAAAGCTTCAAGTTTACTGGCAAGAAGAGAAACGAGTTGTTGGATGCTATAAAGAGGCTCGAAAGAAGAAATATAGTGAGGATCTTAGTTCTGTAGCTTTATTTCGTTGCGAGCGCGCTAGGATTTTTTGGAAAGTTCTTTTGCACTTTCTACCCATTTCCCGGTGATTTTCGGCGAAACCTGCAATTTCGCTGCGATGTCGTTTGCTGAAGCATTCGCCAAATCCTCAATGCTGTTGATTCCTATGGTCTTGAGTTGTCCCACACGTTTTTCCTTGATTCCCTTCACCTGAGTCAGCCCCGCAGCCAATGACTCAATGGGGTTTTGCTCAGTTTTCTCCTCTTTGGCTTCTTCAACGGCGGTTTGTACAGGCGGTGGCGGAGGAGGCGAGGTGACGTATGTAGTTATCGTTGGTGCCGCTGCGGCTGATGATGTCTGCCTGGGCCGCTGGGTGTATCCCAATCCGATGAATACGAGTCCAAGTACGGTTGAAGTCACGACCCATAGATTCGTTTGCTCTGCTGGATAGACGTAGACGTAGGCGACAACTACACCAGTCAGGATGAAAAACACTATCGCAACTGCATACAATGCATAGTCTGAACGCATGTTATTTTCTCCTCTACCTATGTTCTAGTCTAGTGTTTAAATAATTTTCTGAACCCCTAGGCGGAAAAAAAGGAAAGGGGGCTGGATGTTTCCGCGTGCTTGTTGTAATGCTGTTCGGCTACTTGAGGAGTTTTTCCTCAGGCGGCATGGGCTTGATCAAGCCGTGTTTCATTAGTAGCTTCACTGATTCTCTTGAGTTCCGGATTATCTCAGTTGCTCTTTCGTGGAGTTCTTTCTTGCTGGGTTTGATTCTTGCCACTCCTTCGTCAATGGACTTCAAGGCGCATGCTACGGCTTCTCTCGGGAAGACTTCCCATTCCTCCATTCTTGGGAGGATGTCCTCTTCGTGCATTCCTCGTTCTTCGGCAAATCTTGCCAGTTCTTGGGCTGCTGCAATGCACATGTCGTCGGTTACGGTCTTCGCTCTAACGTCCAAGACGCCTCTGAAGATCGCTGGAAACCCTAGGCTATTGTTGACTTGGTTGGGAAAATCGCTTCTTCCCGTTGCAACGATGCGTGCCCCGGCTTCTTTCGCTTCCCATGGCCAAATCTCGGGTATGGGGTTTGCGCAGGCGAAAAGTATAGAGTCATCGGCCATGGTTTTTATCCATTCTTTCTTTATTGTGTCAGGTCCTGGCTTTGAGGCTGCGACTACTGCATCCACGTCCTTGAATGCTTCAGTGATGTCTCCTGTTCTTCCTTCAGCGTTCGTTTTCTGGGCAAGCTCGTATTTCCACGGGTCCTCATCCTTGACTATGTCCTTTCGTCCTGGGTAGACGACTCCTTTTGTGTCCACCATGATCATGTTTCCTGGTCTTATGCCCCATCTTATTAGCACGTACGCCGTGCGCAAGTTTGCTGAGCCTGCACCTACTAGCGTTATGAGCGCTTTCTTCGGGTCTTTTCCTACTATCTTGAAAGCGTTCATGAGTCCTGCCAGGATTACCGTGGCTGTTCCCTGCTGGTCATCGTGCCAGACTGGTATGCTAAGCTTCTCCCTTGCTTTTTCGAGTACGTAGAAGCATTTTGGCTTTTCGATGTCTTCCAGGTTTATGCCTCCGAACGTCGGTTGGATAAGTTCGCATGTCTTAACGATTTCTTCTTGGTTCCTTGTTTTGAGGCAGATTGGGAAGGCATCTACTCCCCCGAGGTATTTGAAAAGCAGCGCTTTTCCTTCCATGACGGGCATGGCTGCTTCGGGGCCTATGTTGCCCAACCCCAGTACACGTGTACCATCTGAAACTACTGCAACGTAGTTCCAGCGGTTGGTAAGCTCAAAGGATTTGTCAACGTTCGCGTTGATTTCCTTGCATACTGCCGCGACGCCTGGGGTGTACCATATCGCGAAGTCAGCGGGGCTCGAGACTGCACATTTTGGCATGATTTGGACTTTTCCTTCGTAGAACCTGTGTAATGGGGATGCAAGCATTGATGGCTTCTTTGCTTTTGCCAGTAGTTCTTCTACTGTTGGCTGTATCTCCTGTTTCTTGGGTTTCGGCATGATTGTTTCTCCTTAAATGTAATGTTAGGGTTTCAAGAGTTACAGCTTTAAAGATTACGGTAGAAAATAACTGAAAAGTACAAATTACCTTATCCTTTTTGTTCAGATATATGGAATGAAAAAAATGAAACTGGGTAGGCTGCGCCTAGGCTTAGGCCGGCTAATATCTCCTTTGTCTGAAGCCGCCGCCTCTTCTATCTCGGTCTCGTCCGCCGAAATCTCGCCGTCCGCTGAAGTCTCTTCTTCCGCCTCCAAAGTCTCTTCTTGGTTGTTCGTGCACCTGATTAGACACGTTGTTCTCAGTGTTAACCTCGCCCGCGATTGCTTGCTCTGAGATTTCAAGTGTGCCGTATCTGCCGACGTTGAGACGCATGTTGCCTCGGAACAAGTTTATGTAACCGTTCTTGACGTTTATCGTGTTTCCATCGCTAACTTTTTCGATGTTGTCATCCCAGAGGGTAAGGTATATGCATCCTGTTGCGTCTCCTACCAGTGCGTCGCTGACTTTGTGCGGTTCGCCATCTCTTCCAGCAGTGATGTTTCTTATCTCGCTCTTCGATACGACCTTTGCAAGGACGTTAACTGCTCTAGAAGACGGGTTTAGTTCTCCTACTTTAGCGTCGACGGGTTGCCTGTTTCCTGTGAAACCTTCAACTGCCAAGTTTTCTCAACACCTTATATATTTGACGATTCAACCATAACATAACAAGCACACTTAAGGCTTTTGGTAGTTGCGCGCGCGGTAGCTGCAATAGACCTTTAGGTTGTAGTTCTCACAGTGACGTATCTTGCCACATGAATTTTTTAGGTTCTCTGAACAGCATGATGCCGTTTTTCTCTGTTATGTAGTCGAATCCGGGCGCCAATATGCTCTTTGCTTTGTCTAGCGTGGTTGCAGTTGCTACTTCATACTCATTATCCTTGAATTGGATGAGCTGCATGTACTTCATAGTATTCTCAATCTTCTTGTGGCCTAAGAGTTTCTTGACTAGGAGAATGTCTCTGGTTTGATGGTGAAGCCATGTAGCTCCGAAATGTCGGAAGGTTACCATGGTGATCTTCATGATTCTTGGGTTTACCGTGTATCGAGCAACTTTCTTTCAAGTTGTAATAGCTTGTTGCGATATTCTGGTAGTTTGTTGGGAATATGCGTTCTGAAGTCCTTGGCAAAGCGTTGATCATGGTTATGAGTTTGCTGGAGACTTCTATTTGTCTTGGACTGTGGTTTTTCACTGGCTTGTTGATTGTTACGACATTTAGCGCACTGGCGCGCGCGGTAAAGCGATGAAAGTAAAGACTCTAAAGATAGTCCTAGACGGTTACGGTTCTTTCTTGGGTCGGGATAAGGGATGTTTCGTAATTCGGGACAAGAAAGGGCAGGAAAAGAGGTATCCGCTATTCGAGAGCGAGATAGGAGAAATACAGGTCAAGTCAGGAAATCTGGTAAGTAGCGGAGCACTGGTCAGTGCGGGGTTCTGGGGAATAGACGTACTCTTTCTTACCCAGAGAGGCAATCCAGTAGCTGTTCTGAAAAGCCTAGACGACGATTCTCACGTCAAAACGCGAATAGCTCAATATCAAGCTACCCCGAACGCTAAGTCGCTGGAAATAGCCAAGACGCTAGTCCTAGCCAAGATAGAGGGACAGAATCAAGTACTGAAGAAATACGGTCTCCGATTGCACGACTATTCCCCTATCGAACAAGTGAAGAGAGAGGATAGGCTTACTGCCCTGAAGGGGATAGAAGGTAGAGCCTCGGACAAATACTTCCGCAGCATATTCGGACTGATAGAGGAATCGTTGAGACCTGCGCGTAGGCGAACCTTCAAAGCCTATGACGGAATAAACAACCTTTTCAATCTAGCCTACACTACTCTGTCTTGGAAGGTTCACGTAGCCCTACTGAATGCGAAGCTAGAGCCTCAAGACATACGCATAGTGAAGAACTACTCAAACTCTTTCACAAAGACAACGCTTGCAGGAAAACTGAAGGAACTTGGGGTTGACACCGTCATTGTGACAGGTTTTTGCGCAGAGTTTTGCGTCTTGTCCACCTATAGAGGTGCTGAAGATTTCGACTTCAAACCCATAATATTGAAAGGCTCTCTCGCATCCGATAATGCAGAGCACATTCGATTCGTGGAAGAGATTACAGAAACAATCTCTTTTGGCGCTTTGAAGACATTACTCTGATTCTGTTCAACCGTCTTCTGATTGTTTTCCGAAAGCGAGTACATGCCGACGCGGGCGCGACCGGCTGCGTCAGCTTGTTCAGGGCAAGGGCCCTCTTGACGTTATCGCTGCTAAATTGGGGAAGAGCCCTGAAGCAGTTCGGAAGAAAATCGATAGGCTTGGGTTAGAAGTAGTTGACCACAAGAAAAACTCTAGGACTACTACTTCTTTGAAGATTCCGAAGGAATTGCCGACTGTGGAGGAGACTCTGAAGATGTTGGCTGGCGCGTCGCAGGCCGCTATGCTGCCGGGGCTCAACAACGTCGAGGTTCAGAGGCTTCAGACAGTTGCGAGGCTTGCCAAGACCTACAAGAACCTCTTCAGCGACTATGTTGACTACCACGGGATTGAAGCGGAGCTTGTGGAGTTGAGAGAGAAATATGAGAACATTGTCAAAAAAAATCCGGAACCCTGCGACAAACTGACATTTTGCGTGAGCGCTCCGCAATCAAGGCTCGCGCGCGCGGCAGTTCAACGTCAACAATAAGAAACAAATGCCGAGTATCAGACAATACTGACTATGTTGGAACCCAGTACATTGCCTACTGCCACGCCTACGGATTCTTGCCTAATAGCAGCGAAAACTGACACCAGAAGTTCAGGCAGTGAAGTAGACAAGGCAACCAAAATGAAGCCAATAGTCGTCTTGCCAAACCCTGTTATGTCAGCAACCTTGACTGAATTGTTGATTGCTATATCACTGGCCTTGGCTAACACTGCTAGTGAGCCGAAGAGTATGAGCACGTTGCCCCATAATCTAAGCACTTCGTCAAACAAAGTCAGTTTGCTCCTATGCAAAGTTGATGCACATGAAACGTGTACTACGGAAGCGCATTTAACTCGCGTGCTTTGTACACGACTATTTCTTGTTTTTCGTGTACTTTTTTGGGAGTTCTTTCTTCTTCTTTTGCTTGTTCGGCATTTCTCTGTCTCTCCTCAATTGTTCATGTTGTTTTTGTACCGGGACTTCAATTAGCATAAACGATTGTTTATAAATGCTTCTATTTGCCTATATTGATGTTAGCGCGCGCCCCAGAAGCTTTTCAAAAAGAGACGGGGAGCATGAATCAGAGTGTCACTTTGTCTATTCTTTGTTTGTCATTTCGTTTATCTGTTGTTCCATCATGTGGCCTTTGCAGTAGACCAGGGCTTTTTTTACGCCTGCCACGGTGAGTGCGGCTTTCTTCAGGTCACTGGCAAGTTTGAACGCGATGGGGCAGAATGGGCTTGAAGGGATAAACTCCACTTTGAAGATGCCTGGTTGTTCTTCTTTTACGCTGGTGATCATTTGCATCTCTTCGAATGAAAGGCCTGTTTCCGGGTC
Source organism: Bathyarchaeia archaeon (assembly GCA_041500785.1). Taxonomy (GTDB): domain Archaea; phylum Thermoproteota; class Bathyarchaeia; order Bathyarchaeales; family Bathycorpusculaceae; genus JBGQMW01. The sequence goes on along the minus strand of JBGQMW010000006.1, from coordinate 53,217 downwards.
GACAACTTTGCCGACAGCTTCTCTGACCTTATCTTCAAATTCAGTCAATTTTTACACCCTCCATTGGATTCTGTGGTAAAGAGCATGTTCACGATATATAATCGTTGCGTGCAGTGTCAGGTTTCGTCAGCTAGTCTTTTCATGTGCATTCGCCAGCTTAGTGTCATTGTCTTCGGATGTGATGCTTTGACCTCGTCCAAACGTGTGACGGCTGTGTTGTGTGGCGCTTTGAGGACTTCCTCAGGTTGTGTGTATGCTTCTTCCGAGATTTTCTGCATTACATTGATGAACCTGTCCAGTTCTTCTTTCTCAACTGTTTCTGTGGGTTCGATCATTAAGGCTTCTTCGACGATAAGAGGAAAATAGATGGTGGGTGCGTGCAAACCGTGGTCGAGGAGACGTTTCGCTATGTTGACTGCTGATATTCCTGTGTCTGTTTTGAGGGGTTTGGCGCTGAGGACACATTCGTGTTTTCGCGGCTTTTGGCTGTCGTACGGGAGTGTGAACCCTTTGACCTCTCTGAGCTTCTTCATGATGTAGTTTGCGTTGAGAACAGAGATTTCTCCGGCTTCCTTCAGTCCTTCGAAGCCTAAGCTGAGTATGTATGCGTAGGCTCTTAGCAGCACAGCTACGTTTCCGTAGAAGCCCTTTATCTTTCCGATGCTCTGTCGTCTGTCATAATCAAGACGATACTGCTTTCCATCGGAGACTATCCGCGGGACGGGCAGGAATTTCGCGAGGCTTTCTGAAACGCCAACTGGCCCTGCTCCGGGGCCACCTCCGCCGTGGGGTGTGCTGAAGGTTTTGTGTATGTTTATGTGGATAATGTCAAAGCCCATGTCTCCAGGTCTTGCCCTGCCCAGCAGAGGGTTCAAGTTTGCTCCGTCATAGTAGAGCAGTCCACCGGCTTCGTGTACGACCCCAGCAATTTCGCCGATGTCCTTTTCGAAGAGCCCCAGCGTGTTAGGGTTTGTAAGCATCAGTCCTGCCGTCTTTTCTGAAACGACCGACTTCAACGCTTTCACGTCAATGCATCCGTCTGGGCCTGAGGGCAGTACAATGACATTGAAGCCTGCCATCGCAGCACTCGCAGGGTTGGTACCATGGGCCGAGTCAGGGACTATCACCTCTGTCCTTTTTGTGCATTCACCGTTGGACCTTAGGCAAGCATGCATGAGCAGCGTGCCTAGTAGTTCGCCGTGTGCACCGGCGGCAGGTTGCAGACAGACTTCGTAGGTGCCCGTGAGCTCGCTCAGCCAGCGTTCAAGGGTGTACATGATCTCCAATATGCCTTGCACTGTGCTTTCATCCTGGTATGGATGCAAAGCATTGAACGTCTGCATACCGGCAAGAAGCTCGTTTATCTTCGGGTTGTACTTCATCGTGCAGCTTCCCAACGGGTACAATCCTGAGTCAACACCATAATTCATCTGTGACAACCGCGTGAAATGTCGTACAACCTCCACTTCAGAAAGCTCTGGGAGTCCAGGCTTGTTATTGCGGAACATGCCAGAGGGTATTAGTGAATCTTTGTGGTTGACTGATTTCGCAATTTCTTCCTCAGCTCGGGGAAGTATGTGACCACGGCGTCCTTTTTTTCCGAGGTTGAAGAGGATCGGTTCGTTCCAATTAGCTTGCTTATACATGCGGCTATCGCCTTCCATGAATTGTTTGTTCGATTGCTTTTGCTAGGTTTTCGATTTCCTCTTTCGAGTGTACTTCTGTTATGCAGTAGAGGGCTGTCTGTCCGAGTTCTGGAAACTCTTTGGAGACGTCTTTTCCGCCGTGGAATCGTCGTTTGAGAAGCTGTCTGTTGACATCGTTTACTGTGAGGCCTGCCCCGTCGAAATTGACTGTGAATTCTTGGAAGTGCGTTGCGTTGAGCACAGGAGCTTTGACTTGTGGGATTCTTGACAGCAGGCTAATTGCGTAGTTGGTTTTGAGGGCGACAGTTTCTCCTAGTTCTCGAAATCCGTCTGGTCCGAGGAGTGCCATGTACACGGCTGAGGCTACGGCGCAGAGGGCCTCGTTGCTGCAGATGTTTGAGGTTGCTTTTTCGCGTCTAATGTGTTGTTCGCGGGTTTGCAGAGTCATACAGAAGCCTTGACGAGTGTTGTCCTGTGTGGTGGTGAGTCCGATTATTCTTCCAGGCATCTGTCGGATGAGCGTCATATCGTCCCGGCATGCCATTATGCCTAGCAGTGGACCGCCGTAGTTCATCTCGTTTCCGAGGGGTTGGCCTTCACCGACGACGATATCGGCGCCGTATTCACCAGGCGGTTTAAGGATTCCAAGTGATGTGGGGTCGACGCCTGTCATGAAGAGGGCCCCGTGCGAATGTGCTTCTGCTGCGATTTCCCGAACTTGGGTCTCGATGAACCCTAAGTACGACGGGTTTTCTATGTAAACTGCGGCTGTTCGGTCTGAGATCTTACGTCTAAGGTCTGCAAGGTCAAGTTGCCCGTTTTCCTTTTCGTACCCCACCTGCGTGATCTTTATGCCCACAGGCTCAGTGTACGCTTTCAGCGTTGAAACTCTCTCTGGATGCGTGATTCTTGGGATGAGAATTTCATTCTGTCGCTTCACTCGTACTGCCATTCTTGCGGCTTCAGCTAACGCTGTAGGCCAATCGTACATTGAACAGTTGGCCACGTCCATGCTTGTGAGTTCACATATCATGCTTTGATATTCGAAGAGCGCTTGAAGCATGCCTTGGGAGATTTCCGGTTGGTAGGGCGTGTAAGAAGTGAGCAGTTCGCTGCGTTGCACAATTTCCTTCACAACGGCGGGAACATAGTGAGGCCAGCATCCTGCCCCGAGGAAGGTAGGCATACTGTTGCACGGTCTGTTCTTTGAGAGCAGGGTTTCCACATGTTTTTTGACTTCGAACTCGCACAGACCAGTTCGTGGAATGTTCAACTGTTTGCTGAGCCGGAACTCTTCAGGGATGTCGGCGTACAATTCGTCTATGTTTTCTATACCCAGTTCGTCCATCATTTCTTGCTTGATGTGGGGAACAGAATTCGGGATGTAGGGATGAATTAGTCTGGTCAAACGTTTCCCAGCTTGGGAATAACACTTGAATGCAGTGGCTTTAAACTTTCTCAGTCATCACCAATTTTCTGGACGTGGAACGGGAATCGACTGATTCAAACCAGTTAATGTTGTATCCTTTTTGCGGTGACCATTGCCTTCGATGCTCCTGTACTCTTCACATCGTTGACGAAACACCGCGCGCGACGCATTGCTTTGTCGGTCACACGGAGGTCTCAATTGACGCCTAACTTTCTGTTTTTCACCACGAATTTTCACGGTTGTTTCAAGATTGGATGCGGATTCTTGGAGTTTTGCCCAGAACGGGACAAACAAGTTTTTAATAGGGTAACGTGTGTTTTGATATCGGTGAGCTTTGCATGGGGTACGAATATGAGGATTTGTTGAAGAGAGCCCGTTCGCAATGTCCTGAGGTAGGTTCGAAGCGTGAACGTTTGGAGTTGCCTAAGCTGCAGTATGCGAGAATCGGCATGCGCACCGTGATATACAATTTCAAGGAAGTCGCAGGTGCCTTAAACCGGGACGCGCAGCATTTCTCGAAGTTTCTGACGGGTGAGATGGCGACGGCCGCGACTGCCCAAGGTTCAAGAGTTATCTTCCAGGGCAAGTTTTCTGAGGATACGTTTAGCCGGCTTATTCAGAGGTATATTGAGGGTTTTGTGAATTGTCCGGTGTGTCATCGTCCAGATACGAAGATCGTGAAGGAGAAACGCTTGTTCTTTCTCGTATGCGAGGCATGCGGGGCAAAATCGTCGATAAAGCAGGTTTGAGAGCGTCTCGCGGTTGGAAGTGTACATGAACCTCCAGAAGGCAGGCAGAAACGTTCTTCTGGCTATATGTGACGTGGAACTGCTCGGAAAAACCCTGCGCGATGGCAAGCTAGTCTTTCGCGTTAAGGAAGATTTCTACAAGGGCGCGAAAGTCAATGTTGACGAGGCAGTATCGATGATCGAGAACTCCACGATAGTTAACATGGTGGGAAAGAACGTTGTCAAGAAAGCCATCGAGCAAGGTTACGTGCATCCTGAAGGGGTCCTCAACATAGAAGGAGTACCGCACGCACAAATAGTAAGACTCTAGGACAAATAGTACAACTTTCGTTCATTTTCTCTTCTTGAAGACCTTAGCTTCTCCGAAGTCGCATACGTACTCGAAACCGCTTTCAACCAGCGTGCACACTTCGTCTTCTGTCCTAGCCACTTTTGAAGTGTAGTCGTTACCATTATTGGCGCAGCATGCTGTTTCAAGGTCAATGTAGATAAGAGTGTTTTTTATGGCCTTATGTCCTAAGAATTTCATGGTGAAGCGCGCGCGCCGATTGGAACATGTGCATACATATCTTAATATGTGACCGAGTGCATTGTATATCAAGTAGAATTCTCAAATCAAGAATGTTGACAAAAAAAGCTAGAGGTACATTTTTGTCATTTTTCTTAAACGTTCTACTCAAAAATATGAGGTGAAGACTATGAAGTTAGTAGATGGACCGGTAGTGACGGCGGTCAGATCATGGATCAGTAGAGTAGATAGAAGACATCCATCTAGGGTGGATTGTTTTTCTGAACTGAGAAGTTGGGTGAATTGTGTCATACTGAAAGCCGAGAAGAACAGAGATTTTAATAGGAGAGCTCTGTTGAGTCTTCTGAAAGAGCTTTGAGATTGTCCCAAAATGGTGTTTGAGGAAGCAGTGTGTGGATGGGAGTAGAGGGGCGTTGAGAAACATGGCAGTGGCCGGCGAATATCTCGCTTTTGTTTCGATAAAGCATGAAGTTGACCCTGAGGATCTTTTTTTCGCGTTAGTCTCGGCAGGAGAGAAAAGGAGGTCAAAGTGTGGGAGCCTTTCAATCGAATGTCGGGGCAGCACACGAGAAGAATCCATGTTTTTGATAATGAAGGATTCGAAGGTTGTTGGGCAATTCCCAGTTTCAAAGGAATTCCTTTTGGAACGGGACAACCCAATCAAGGGTTTCATGAGAAATGACATGATTCGTAGGCATTTGACTAAGAAGAACAAGGTTTCCCGTTCTCTTCCTATTAAGGATTTACGAAATGGAATGAGTCACCTTAGTCTGAAGGCCAAGGTTCTTGAAATTCCCACGGCGAAACTCGTTTTTACACGATTTGGAAACTATGCTAGCATAACCAACGCTTTGATCGCGGACGAGACTGGAAGGATCAAATTGTGTTTGTGGAATGATCAGATTGCCTCCATCTCGATAGGAGACACGATCCAAATCGAGAATGCACGGACGACCATGTTCAGGGGTGAAAAACAATTGAGCATTGGGAGAAAAGGGTCTCTCAGCAGCATTCAAGGCTTGGGTGCTCAACTGGAAGTGTGCAGTTCGTAGGACGTCCTCGTGACAATTCAGCATTTGTAGGGTAGGAATGGTTTGTGAAAATTGTGAAAGGCTGGAGAAGAATAGACAATCAAAGAGGATACATGAATTTGACGACGGAACAGAATCTTGTTATCACGAAGAAACAGTTTGGAGAACATTACTTAGCAATGTTGTTTCCGAAAGGGAAAAATCATGATGATGAAGGGAAAAAAGTATCGCCGGCGTTTTCGATTAAGTCAAAGGCGCAGTCATTCGCTTTGGATTGGATGAATAAGCATCCTGAAGGGGCAGAGGGATTTCTGGATTTGCCGAGAAAAACGCGGTTATTTGTGCGCACATTCTTGGCGAGATAATCTGTAGCAGCTATCACCTTCCTACGCAGCAGCTGCTTTTCCAGATGTACTTGAGTCTCTTACCAATAGCACGTCGATCCTCGGGTTGATTGCTTCAAGAAGAGCGAGTTTCAATTCGCCCAAGTGAAACAATCGCGGAGGAAGAATAGGTCACAGATCCTGCACCTTTGTGTAGATAAACATAAGCCCGACAGGTGACTACAGAACTTGCCCATGGCTTGATATCGTCAAGTCGACCCTGCTTAGACTCGTTGGTAACAGAAGGTGTCCAGCACCTCGAAAGGGACGATGGATTCTGTGAAGACTATCTCTTTGCTAGGACCGATTCAGGCCGGCAGATCATGGAAATTGTCTGCCAGGCAAGCAAACATAGTTTTAAAAGGAAGGAACATACTTTTACAGTCATACATTTGAGGTGCTCAGTTGGGCAAGAAGAAAGTTCTAAGCGAAGGGGAATTGCATCGGTTAGTGGTCCCGTCAGAGACTGATGTCTTAGGTATTGCCATAAAGATGCTCGGTTACGACCGTATACTAGTGAAGTGTCAGGATGGGCCTGAACGTCTGTGTCGCATCCGGGGAAAGATGAAGAGGAGAGTCTGGATACGTGTGGGAGATGTTGTGTTGGTTTCTCCGTGGGAGTTTCAGTCTAACGAACGCGGCGACCTCACCTGGAGATACACAAGAGGACAGGCTGAAATGCTGCGGAAAAAAGGATTGCTGACCATTTAGTGACGTACAGTCTTAGCGGTGATTGATTGGCCTTCCGCAGGCGCGTTGATGGAAGACTTCTAAGGAAGGAAAAATCTTACGAGACAGACCAGCTGATGAAAGAGAAACGCAGCGAGGAATATGAAGTTCTGGAGGAGGTCTTTGACCGCTCCACGCTTATGGTGATCTACGATCTTATGAACAAGGGTACGATAAGCGAGATCCATGGTGTTGTCAAAGCTGGGAAAGAGTCCAGAGTCTACTGGGGAAAAGACAAAGAAGGAAAAGAGTTAGCAATCAAGATCTACTTAGTTGTATCATCAGAGTTTCACAAAGGCTTGCGGAAGTATGTTGATGGGGATCCTCGTTTCAAGGACGTAAAGCCTGATACGCGATCCTTGATTTTTGCTTGGGCACAGAAGGAATTCAGGAACTTGGAACTTGCGGCCCGCGCTGGGGTCAAAGTCCCGAGACCGATAGCCGTGAAAAAGAACGTGCTCATAATGGAATTCATAGGGGAAACCGGCAAAAGCGCCCCTTCATTGAAGGAAAAGCCTCCTAGGAACCCCGAAAAGGTCTATAAAACCCTTCTCACATTCATGCAAAAACTCTACCGAAAGGCTGAACTTGTCCATGGCGACCTGAGTGAGTACAATATAATGATGTGGAGAGGCAGAACCGTGATGTTTGACATGTCACAGGCCGTTCTGCTCGTGCATCCACTGGCCGATTCTTTGTTGCGGCGGGACTTGACCAACATCAACAGGTACTTCAGTGGATTAGGCGTGAAAGTTCCGTCGATTGACGAATGCTATAGGAGGATAACAGGACATGTCGCAGCCTAGCACCTTAATCAAAATTCCAAGAGAGCGAGTAGGAGTTATAATCGGTCCCGAGGGGGTCACGAAGAAGAACATTGAGGAAAAGCTCTCAGTGGAACTCCAAATCGACAGCGACTCCGGGGACGTTACCATAACAATGAGCAAAAGAGCCACAGATCCGTCTATGCTTTTCAAGGCAAAGGACGTGGTGACAGCTCTCGGAAGAGGTTTCTCTCCGGAACATGCGTTCAGACTCGTAAGAGATGAGGATGCTATTTTAGACGTAATTGACCTTCGCACCGTCTTCGGTAAGTCTGATGAAAACATCAAGCGTGTAAAGGGCAGAATAATCGGGACAAACGGCAAGACCCGTCGGTTGATAGAAGAGCTGACCGACACGGATGTTGCCGTGTTTGGGCACACGATTAGCATCATAGGAACAATTGAACAGGTGCAGCCAGCCAGAGAAGCGATCGAAATGCTAATCAAAGGCAGTATGCACACAACGGTCTACAGGGTCCTACATCGGAAACGCGTCGAACTGAAGAAGAAAATGATTGACCTGTGGGAAAAACCTTCCGAAGAGAAACAAGGAAAGAAGTAGTCCCTCCCGTTGCAGATGACGGTCCGTATACAAAAGCATCAACAAGCCCCTGTTTTTGCCCGTGAAGCACCCCAAGCGCCTGGAAAAGTGCCTGAGAACATACTGAGGACGTGAGAGTTCATTCTAGCGTCTTAACACGCGCTACGACTGCGCTCGTTGCCGAATAATCTGGCCTATTCTTTTTCCTTCTGGTCAAACGTGCAAAGCGAAAGCAGAGGACGGTCGAAGTAAGCGGGCTCCGCACTCAAGATCAAAATCATTGTTTTTCAGTGGGGCCAGAGTCGTCATCGCCCGCAATCAATACTGACGATGAATCTTTGATAAAAAGCTTATACGTGGTCATGCGCGTCTATTGAGCCTGATGTTGAAGCACATACAGGTCACTCCCTTGGCTGCAGAAAGCCTAGGTGTGAGGTCAATGTGCACCTATGTCGAGACGCGCGATGTTAGAATTCTTTTTGACGCTGGCGTGTCGCTTTGTCCGAAACGTTTCGGGCTGCCGCCTCACCCATTCGAGTTCCAGGCGATTATGAGGACACGGGCCAGAATCGCCGAAGCGGCTGCAAAAGCTGAAATCGTGACTATTAGTCATTATCATCATGATCATCACACACCTTCTTTTGAGGACTGGCTCTGCAACTGGACAAGCCGTGATACGACAGCCAGGCAAATCTACGAGCACAAGACAGTCTTGATGAAAAATCCTAGAGAACAGATCAACTACAGCCAAAGAGAAAGGGCTTGGATGTTTCAGAAGACGACTGGCAAATACGTTAAAAAGTCGGAAGTCGCGGATGGAAGAACCTTAGAGTTTGGCAGCACACTGGTCAAATGTCATCAGCCAGTTTTTCACGGACCCGAGAACTCTGAGCTCGGTTGGGTACTTGTGACATCGGTAACCTGCAAGGATGAGGCGCTTGTATTCGCTCCAGACGTACAAGGCCCAATGACAGTGGCCGCGCTCAAAATGATAATCGAAGAAGTCCCTCAACTCCTTATCATAGGTGGTCCGCCGCTCTATCTAGAAGGCACAAAAGTAGGCACGAACGAAGTCTTTCGAGCGCTTGAAAATCTTTGCAAGGTCATAGAAAAAGTACCTCATACCATCCTAGAGCATCATATCCTTCGAGACAAGAATTGGCAAGAAAAATCAACCAAAGTCTTCAGCACCGCATACGAAACTGGACACACAGTCCAAACCGCGGCCGAATATCTTGGCGAGAAGAACAATCTTTTGGAAGCCGATCGAAAAGAACTCTATGCTGTTCACCCTCCAACAAAGGACTTTCAAACTTGGATGCGTCTAGGGGAAGATGGCAAGAGAATGACCCAACCGCCTATTAGAGCACCATGAGCGCCGAGAACAGCACTAGAAGCTCTCCTACGCCAGAGGTCCGCTGGATCCCGTATACAAAAGCATCAACAGAAACACCTTTCTTGACCTTCCCGCTTGCTGTTAGGAGAAATTGGAGGGCCGGGACTGGGATTTGAACCCAGGCGCTAGGCTCCACAGACAAGAACCACCACCGGGTTCTTGTTATCTCCTGGAACCTAAGCTTGTTGAGGATTTCAAAACCTTTCTCGCTATTGACTTGAGGCTTAATCGTGTGACTGTTCAAGGCCACGTTTTTCAGGTTAAGCGGCTCCAGAGATGGCTTATCAAGAATAGGGTTAATGATGTTTCGAGAGATGTCTTGCGGAACTATCTTAGAGAGTATGCAGATAGTAGCGTGTTCACGTACTCCAATGTTGTTAAGAGTTTGAGAAGGTTGTTCAGAGATTTTCTGGATATGCCTGATTTGGTTGGAACCTTCCGCTTGCCCAAGAAACCTTTTGTATCCAAGAGCATACCTTCGAGATTGGACTTGCAGAGGTTCTATGAGGCGCTCGATTCTAGGATAGGCAAGGCCCTATTCTTGGTGTATGCTAGTAGTGGCTTGCGGAAGCGTGAGGTTCTATCGCTTAAGCGGAGTGGCGTGGACTTCTCTAAGAGGATGATTGTGCCAAACTGTCATGATGGAGAAACGAAGCATAGTTATCTTAGCTTCTTTAATGAGGAGACTGAGAAGGCCCTGCGCGAATATCTCGAAACGAGAAAGGATGATGATGCTAAACTGTTCCGGATAGGGAGCCATCCATTTCTTGCTTTGTGGAAGAGAGCTTGCCAGAAGTCTAGGGTTAGGGTTACTCCTCAAGTCTTGCGTGAATGGTTCTGTTCTGAGATGGTAGCTAAAGGTGTGAGTGATAGTTATGTTGATGCGTTCTGTGGCAGAATCCCGAGAAGCATCCTAGCTAGACATTACCTAGACTACTCCCAGGAGAAGCTCAAGACAATCTACGATAAGGCAGATTTAAGAGTCCTCAAATAATCAAAGCGCGCCAGCAACTATGCTTACTTTTTTTGGTAACATTCTGCCGCTCGAAATACCGTTTAAGTGTCCGTTTCAATTTTATTGATAGAGTCGGATAGCGAGGTAGAAGAATGTCGCAAGTGAAGTGCCCCAAGTGTGGGGCCGAAATAGTGCCGTATGCAGTAGGCCTTCCTCATGAGAAGGTATTTGTTAAGCTTTGCACCAACTGCGTTAAACTCAAGTTATCTGATCAAATAAAGGCTCAGGCTTTTTAACCACCGCTAGTTTTTGCCCCCTAGCTCGCTAAACGTTGAAGAGATGAGGATCTAAAGCGGTTTGGCAGATATTGCTGCGTTTTGCGGAAGAATCCCAAGAACCGTTTTAGCCAAACACTATTTGGACTACTCCCAGGACAAGCTGAAAGCGATCTACGATAAAGCCGACATGAAAATCCTTGCCTGATCTGTGACAAGGTTGAAGGTTCTGAGTGTAAGCTGAACGCGTCTACCCAGAGACATATCAGCCACTTTTAACGGTTTAGCCTACCTTTCAGCTGCAAAATAGGCCACTTGTTTCCATAGGCTCTATCCAATTCAAGGGTAGATTCATTTGAACCTAGGCTTGAAGAAAAAGAAAGAGGGATTGATGAATTCAATCTTTTACGTTTAGCGTGCATTATACAACTGATTTATGATTAGAAGGCGTGCGGTGCACAAGAATTCTTTTGCAAATTGAGGGGAAAGGAACCCACGTGCACAGCACAACCTAATAGTATTAAACGATACAAGCAATTTAACCTTTGTCGTTACAAAAACTTTGTGATACCACTAAGTACCTGTAGAATGAGGGAAGCTCGTTTCTTTTGAAAGATTTGAGAATCAAGCGTGTATACAAGAACATCAGCGAAAACCGTTGTTACCGAAAGCTGAAGCAAACATTTTAATCTGAAACACAACCATATTGCAGAGTTCTCTCTGAAAGATGTGAAAACCATGAAAGACTTCGAGCGTAGACTCGTTTCTGAATTGATGAAGAACTGTCGTAGAAGTGACAGACAACTGGCAAAGGTTCTAGGTGTTTCTCAGCCTACTGTCTCAAGGAACCTGCAAAAGTTGGAGAAGGAAGGAATAATCAAAGAGTACACTGTAGTTCCAGACTTCAGAAAGCTCGGTTATACCCTGTTAGCAGTCACGTTTGTCAAGCTCAAGAAATACTTGAGTAAAGACGAGCTTGAGAAGGCAAGGAAGTCTGCCAAAGAAAGCGCGAAAGATAATCTCAACTTCATCATGCTCAAGAGAGGAATGGGCATGGGCTACGATGGAGTCTTCCTGTCATTTCATACAGACTACTCGTCTTTCACAGAGCATAAGAAATGGCTGACACAATTTGACTATCTAGAAGTATCCGACATCCAGAGCTTCCTAATAAACCTGGAAGATGAAATTCGCTATAGATCATTGACGTTTTCAACGCTAGCGAAGCACATTCTGACGCTGCAAACTTGATGCGCAATCTGTTATCTCTGAATAGTTCGAGAGTTCCTTCTCAGTCGTCACCGCTGGAAACCGCTTATTCTCAATTCTGTAAAGTTCAATGAAACCGCACTTTCGACAGTAGAAAGCTTTGATGTCATCTCCTCTGAACTCGCCTTCAGTGAACAGGCTCGTTTCAACAGCTCCCGAACCTAATATCTTATCAGAAAGCATCCGGCTGCCGCATTTGGGACACGTTTTCTCTTCCATAGAATAGGCTGAAGCGTCCGTTCCTGTTTAAGAAAGGTTTGACGTCAGGACATTCTTGAGTATGAGAGAGAGTAGAATGAAACTTGAAGGAGAGCTCTATTCCTTCTTTTCGTTCTTTCTGTATTCTGAGCATTTGCACCTAGAACATGAACCTTGATTCTTGGCACCCCATCTCAGGGCTGTACGTCCACCTTCTTCTATTGGGTGAGCCCATCCCCAATCGTAAGCGCGTTCGCTAACCCCATCGTAATGTTCAGATTTCAAATGACCACATGCACATACTTCGTTAGTCATGGCTACTCTCTCTTTCTTTTATCAAGTTAGCGGAAGTCTTCCGGTATGCCTTGACTGTTTACGCGTCTGAACTGTTTAGGTGGCAGGCCAGCTTCAATCCGTAGCTTGTTGCTGAAACCTACAAAGTCCCATACAAGGCCTTCCTGCGCTTTACGCACCAGGGGCAGACGGAAAGAATCTATCAGGCGCGCCGTCCCGTCTGAAAAGAAAACCATCAACCTGTCAAGCCAGAACAACCTGTTCCCCTCTCAACCTAACTGTGAAGGTTCCTATTTCCCTTAAGAATATTATGGGCAATAGTAACATGAATGAGACAGAAGGAACCCTATTCTCTTCTCTTCAAAATGAATATCAATATAGCTATCAGCACGATACTTTGGCTTTTTATGTTTCTAAAGCACTTAACTCTTCAAGGTAAGTCCAGAAGAGCGAATGCCTGTGTGGAACGTGGCCGCGCTGGTGCCTGTCTATCTTTTGCAGATGTGAAATTATGCCCTTCAAAACTATCGTTTCCTTTTCAGCATTGTTCAGGGCAAGGCCGCTTAACGCTTCTAGTTTGGCTCTGTCCTCTTTCAACTCTCGGCAAGTGCTGTAAGGCCCTTCCTTGAATAGCCGCAGACTAAGCGATTGAACGCTCGCTTCAAGACGCATTTTCTCAGCCTCCATTATGTCTGCCTCTTGCTTCTTACGCGCATATGTTTCCTTGAGAACTGCCAGGATGAACCCAAGTTCTGCCTCGTCAAACTTTGGACGCAACCAGCACATTCCCTAGCTTGAAAGCTGTTGCCGTTCGATTATGTCGCTTGCGAATCTTTTAACATAATTGAAGCCTGTTCTTACGTCACTTAAGTCTAGACGCCGCTGAACCACAAATGCTGAGATTATGCTGCTGTCAGCCTTGATGATGTCACTGGCTACAGTCTCGCGGAATAGGTGCGGCCACACGTCAGATGATAAAGCTCTCACCAAGTTGAATACTGTTTTTCCTGATATGTGGTTAGCACCGTCAATAACGTATGAACGTCCCCATAACCTCTTGGTTCTTGGAAAGAAGTATTGTGGCGCGCGCGAACAAGCTCTTTCTAGCATTCTGGACTATCTCCAAACCCAAGCCCAACAAACAAGCTCAACGCTTCTTAATTCATGTTCTTTCCAAGAAAGTGAGGAGAAATTGGAGGGCCGGGACTGGGATTTGAACCCAGGCGCTAGGCTCCACAGGCCTATGGGCTACCAAGCTACCTCACCCCGGCCGCATTTTATGGACTTTTCCTTGACTCCGTACTCTTTGGCGCCCATTTTCGTTTTCGGAAGATTTTGCCGCCATAATTGTATTCTCTGGTTACGTATTCGAAGCCTACTTCAACGAAAGCGGCGGCTTCTTGAACGTTGTGCGCTATGCAAGTGATAAAGCTGTCGTCCAATCCTTGAAAAAGCTTCTGATCCTACTGCACATCAGCAGCGTGTTGTCGCTCTTCTTGTGTCCGATGAGCTTGAAACCTCAACCAGCCAGGAAAACCCTGCAGGTCCTTTCTGCCCTTTGTGGCGCTTTCAATGAGCTACTTTCTCACTTTTTTGGATCCATTGCTGGCGCGTGCTTGCCTTGTGCATGCCACGGCATATGAAAGCGTTTCGAAGGCTTCCGAACTATAAATAGCGTTGCACGGACTCCAAGTGAAGCTTTGAAAGTTGTTCTCTTTACGTTAGGATTGACGTGCAAATATGTCTGTCTGTCCAATGCTTTCATCCTGGCAGCTTTGTCTCCCATCAAAGTCTTTGCGTGCACGGCAACTCCCACGTGTCTAGGAAACGAAATCTTGTCGAACCAACACTTGTTAATTCTAACATGTCTAAACCGCCCATCGTGAAGTGGATAATTGAGTCGAAACAGGTGATCCAGAACATGTCAAGGGTCAGCAGAACCATCGAAGAAACGAAAACGCCTGGGCAGGGCTAGGCGCTTCCGCCTATCAGCAAAGAAGCTATGACCGCTATTGTGACTATGACCGCGGTCTCCAGCAGCGTTATTTTCCAGTGGACTCGGGACCTTTTTGACCTATATCTAACTAGGAAGAATCCTACAACTCCACAGACAATTGCCAATGCTGCGAGAATATTCAGGGGGCGAGGCAAGGCGAAGTAGGAGAGTATTGGCACTATGCCAGCTAGGAAAGTCGTGGTTCCGCACATTATTGCTGAGAAGATGTTTGCCCTGCTTATCTGTTTGTGCAGGACCGTGAACAACCGTTGAAGTAGCATCAGTGACTTTTCTCGTTCTTTCTTGTCGGGAATGTCACTTAGGCTGTAGTTCATGAGGGTCTGCAAGGTTACCATGTCTGCCATATCAGCGGTTATTCCCCCGAGTAAGAAACTGGAGAAGTTTGTTATTGCCACTGACGCAAGAGTGAGTAAAGCTGCGAATGCTGCAGCTTTGAGGGTCAAACTTGCGATGAACGCAGAAAGGACAACAACGAGACTGGTGATCGAACCGTCAACTAGCCCCGCAACAACTTCAAGGACAGGTTCTTTCTTCAGAAGCAGGCTTGACCATTCCTTCCCAAGTTTCAGGCCTTGTTCAGTCAGTTGGACCTGTTCCTTGTCCTTGAGCACCAGTCCCTCAGCAGCCATATCATCAAGCGTTTCTTCTAAGTCGTCTATTTCCACACAAGCGTAGCCGGTACACACCTTGTCGATCTGCTGCTTCAGCAAAGCTTCCTCTGCCCTATTCCCCTTGCTCAGATTGATCAGGACAATAACTCGGATGATGTCTTGCAGTTCCTGGATTTCAAACGACAAACGAAATGTTCACCGCGGCACGACCATGTTTTCGGGAGCCAGCTATTAGCTTTTGCGTGCCAACCACTAAAGTTTCTATCGAACTCGAACGAAGATTTTCGAACCTTATTAATCTGTGGGGAGAGAAAGTTCATCCTGTCTGCGACCATGTTGTTTCAGAAGGCAACCTGGCATTCTTCCGCTTTTTTGATGGCTTTCCAATTGTCGCTTGACGGCAGAAAGGCAAATGTTTTCTCCAGGCTGTCGCCTTGTTGGAAAACGACCGCATGGAATCCAGTCGAACCGGCGGGATTAACAATAAAATAGTGAAATCCTTGTTGGGCTAGCCACCGAAATGTGCTAGTTGGATTAAACTTTCCCGCGGACACAATTCCTTAGTGGACAAGAAAACCTCGAACATTGTCAGATTCAGCTAGATTTCTACTCTTCCGCACTTTCGAACGAAAAAAAGAGGTCAACATGGAACCGCATCTGGACCCATGCGATCTCTAGGACATAGTTGCGCTGAGTTGCTACTGTTCTCCGATCACTTGTACCGTCACGGTTCTTCTTCTTGGGTGAACATCTGTTTCCACGAAAATCAAGGATTGCCATGTTCCGAGTTCGGCGTGACCGTCAACGACCGGTATGGTTTTGTCTGGTGCAAAAAGAGCTGACCTCAGGTGCGCATGAGCGTTAGAGGTGTGTCTGTACCCTCGGTTCTTAGGTACAATGTTCTCGAGAAACTCCTTGATGTCTTCCAGCAAGCCGTACTCGTTTTCTGTCAGAATCATCACACCTGTAGCGTGGGGTGCGAAAACGTGAGCTAATCCGTTTCTTACGCCTGATTTGGCCACCGCTGCTTGAAGCTTGTCCGTAAGGTCTACGAATTCTATCTCACCCTTAGTGGAAAACTGGAAACCTGTACTAAAGAACTTGAAGATGGACATCTTACTCTTACTCCAACGAGTTTGTCATTATAACCTCGTCTATGTATTCGCTGTCCTTGAAATGCTTTCTCGGAATTCTTCCTGTCTGAACGAAGCCGACCTTCTCATAAACGTGAATCGCTCTCTTGTTGGAGGCGAAAGCCGTAAGCGTCAATACTTTAAGCTCCATCTTCTTGGCGAGGTCGATTTGAGTTCGCATGATCTCTGTCCCGAGGCCTGCATCGCGGTAACCCTGCTTGATCACTATGCCGACGGTTCCGACGTGACTCTCGTAGCCCGTCCCCAGGTTGACATCCGAAGAAGCAACAACGTTCCCTTCTACCTCGGCGACTATGAAAGACGTCTTGCCATTCTCCACGCGGACGATCACACGGGATAGCCAGTCGATCTCCTCTTCTCTCGTGACCTTCCTGCTTCTTGCGATCTCTGCTCCCTCATCCACAAGCGAATTGATCAACTCAAGCAGGCCATCCAGGTCCTCCCACTTTGGGGTTCTCAGGACGACCTTGCGTCCGTCTTTGAGGATGAACCGTTTCACAATCTTGCCGACCAGCATAAATCAAGCATAAAGCGTGGAAGTGCATTAAATGTTTTCCAGCTGCGTGAAGAGTTCTGACTGAATCTAGGTTACCTTGTTGATGCTTCCGTATACGAACGGTTCTTGTCGAGAAGCAGAAGAGTAGTCTGGTGATATGGCAAGACCCAACGTAATACCAATACAACGAGAACCACTACAGTGCAAAAAGCTCATGTGAAACTATCGGAAATATGAGCTACCTAGCCTGCAGTAGACGTGATAACTAGTGCCTCTCAGACTCAAAGACTGAGAAAAAAGCTTTAATCCAGCGCAATTCGAGTTGCTTATTGACGTCGTGATAGGCAGGGCGACACACTTCTGGGTATCCAGACTGTATACCGAATCATCGCCTGGCGCGCGCGTGAACAGCTTTTTCCTTGGTTACGGTGGAGGACTGACAGGAAGTCGAGCATAGGGCACAACATGGTCTCAGCAAAGAATGCAGGAGGACTTTCGGCCCATTCGGTTTCTTGTTAACGAGAAAATGCTAATCCCAGTGAGTGTCAGTCTGCAAAACCGGCCGACTGTGCACGGGAGACTTGTGGAAAACCTCGAAGTTACGTCGAAGTCACAGGCTAAAGCTTCGCATGGAGTTTTTCGTCGGTTTTTATATGAGGCGCGAGCCAAGTCCATGCCTAATCTGTAGGGCAGAACAGAAACGCCCGATATCAGCTTCTTTTCGAATGCCGAGGCTTCTGGGGGCTCCTAGATTTCAGGCTTTCCCCACAAACCTTGCAGGTTCTTGGGCGTTATGGCGTTCGGTATCAAACAGGCCTGGGAATGGGGTTTCACCAGTAAAGGCTGAGAAAAAGCTGTGAGAATCATGAAAGGGTCTATTCGGAACCTCGTACAGGCGGAGAGTCTGGCCTGCCATTTTTCGACGTGAGCCGGCCTGTCTTCGTATGTGCGACATATTGTTGATTTTGAAATAACCGCTTTAATTGTTAATGACGCCTTGGTCTGTTAGAGAGGGGCTGCTAAGATGTCACGCTTGAAGGGAGAGTTCTTCGGGAACGACGTTGAGATGCTTGAAAGGAACGTGAACGGGAGAAAGGTCAGAGTTGAATGGGACTGGGGAAGGTTCAAGAACACTGAGGGCTTCCCGATCGATGACAACTTGATCAACTGGGCAATAGGCCAAGACCAGGCGCTGAAGGAGTGCTTCCTTTGCCTGGACGAATGGGTTCACAAGCTGAAATGGTTGGAAAAGAAGAAATGGTATGAAAGCTGGGGCAGCCCAGATAAGCCGAAAGCAGGAACAAAGACAGTAGTGAGTCCAGGTCCCTATCTTATGCTTCTTGGTGACCCCGGAACTGGGAAGTCACTAATCGGCAAAGCGTTGGCAGAAAAGCTTACTCAAGTTTACAAGGAGAATGGGATAAGGCTCTTTGATACCATGAGCTGGAAGAACCCGATTGTGCCTAGCCAGCCCAAGATTTCGATTCACAAGGCAGGTGAAGGCAAACAGATACAACGGAAAGAGCAACTCAGAGAGCTGAAAAGAAAATTTCTCACCAAGGTAGGTTTCAAAGCGATCCAAGTTTTCATGATGGTCATGGGCATTTTTCTGATGTCCTTAGGATTTTACTTCATGTATCAGAGTTGGCAGACGTGGTCCGCGGCAACTGAGGCTTTCCGTAGCTCTTTTGATGGCTTCTCTGATTTTCTGTTGCAGAAGTTCGTAGGTCTGGTTCCGTTAACGTTCATTCCAGGAGGAAGCCTAGTCTTCTTCGGAGTGTTCATAGGCTGGTTCGGGAAGCTCAGCGGCGCCGGAGGCATGAAAGGCATCGGGGGCGCTCAGCAGTCGGACGTTCCAAAGATGCTTGTTGAGAACAGTTCTGGACACGCTCCGTTCATAGATGCGACAGGGCACAAGAGTGCGCAACTGTTTGGCTCCATAGCATGGGACCCTTACCAAACAGGCGGCCTGGGAACTCCTGAACATCAAAGAGTCAGCGCAGGCGACGTTCACATCGCTTCCCTAGGAATCCTGTACATTGACGAAATAAAGAATCTTGACTCAGACGAAGCTGTGACCTTGCTGACAGTGCTTGAGGATGGTCAACTGCCGATCACGTTGAGGGGAAGGTTCAACGGTGGCGACACTGCAGCAATGGCCGTTTCAACTGAGCCCGTGCCTGCGATAACTTTTCTGGTGGGTGCAGGAAACTTTGACAGCGTGGCCCAGATTCATCCGGCATTGATGGATAGAATCTACGGGTATGGCAAAGTTGTGAGGATGAACAATGATATGCCGAACACGTTGGAAAATAGGCGCAGATACGTGCAGTTTGTAGCGCAGGAAGTCAGGAGGTTCAACCTTGCTCCGTTCACTAGAGAGGCCTGCCAGGAAATAGCCGAAGAGGGAAGGAGAAAAAGCAACAAGAAAGACGCGTTGTCAACGCGGTTTAGACCGTTGATTTCGATAATAAAGACGGCTGGAACTTTGGCGATGAATGAGGACTGCCAGCTTGTCGACAAAAGACACGTCCTTGAGGCAATAGGACAACATTGTAAGACGATACAGAGACAGATACTTGAGAACGAAATCAGCGAGAACGGCAAGTTTCTGGAGATAAAACCTGAAGGGGTCAAACTGGGGCAGATACATGGCCTGGCGATTTCACGTGATCCGTTCAGCGGCGAGATGACAGGTAGCGTGCTGAACGTTAAGGCGCAGATGATCCGCAGAGATGATCTGCCGCGTGATTATCCGTTCAGAGGTTACTATAAAGTTACAGGAGTCGCACAAGGCCAGAGTTTCATATCCGACAGCATCGCAAAAGTCAGAAGTGTAGTATTGCAGAAATATGGGTTAGACATAGCTCAGGACTATCTGACACACATCGACTTCTCACAGTCCCATGGTGTGGACGGGCCCTCAGCAGGGGTGACCATGACGATTCTTTTGTGCTCACTTATCGAAGGGAAACCTGTGAGACAGGATGTGGCAGTGACCGGAGAAATCAACTTGGGCGTTGACGATACCATCAACATAACCGCGGTTGGCGGCGTCTACGAAAAGATCAAGTCCGCGGAAACGTGGGGGTTCAAAAAAGTTGTTGTTCCGAAGAAGAACTATGAACATTCGATCGATATCAACGACTATTCAATACATGTTGTGCCTGCTGCCACATTAGACGACTATCTCCGAGAATGTTTGGTCGGAGGCCCTGTGCTTAAGGTTCCTGTGCAAGCTTATAAGCGCAGGAAACCCTAGGAAATTCTGGTCCAGAGGGTAGGCAGTCTCCTTGGGCTAGAGATGACAATTGCTCGTGAAGGAATCAGACAGGGCGGCGATCCGCAGATGGCGAAAAAGAGGGTTCTACAGCGAAAACGCGTTGGTGAAGCTTCTACAGAGACATGGTTATCATTCTGTCCGGATTCCTGTGAGCAACCCAAGCCTTAATCCTTTGCCGGACATCATAGGGCGGAAAGGTTCCAGCGTCTACGCGTTCGAGGTCAAGAACGCGAAGTACTATGCCTATTTTCCAAAGCAACAGATTGACAAATTGTTCAGGTTTCTGAACGAGCTTATCCCTCTTGAAAATGAGCACAAGCATGCCGTTCTGGCGGCACACCTCGGAAAGAGATGGATCTTCAGAACGATGAGCTGGAAAGACTTTGAGAAGGGCAGACTCCCCGAAAAGGCGAGGATTCTGAAGAGAGACAGAGGAAATTTCAACGTGGACTCTGAGTGTTGAAAGAATTGAAAACGCTTAAACAGGCAATTTCGGCATCAGCACTCTTCAAAATCTACGAAACTTCCGTCCGCAAAATCACAGTCTTGGACGGCGTGGACTTCGAGGTTGGCGACGGTGAGCTCATGGTTCTGAGGGGACCTTCAGGCTCGGGAAAGACAACACTGCTAAACATTGTCAGCGGGATCGACAGACCCACAAGCGGAGAACTACTCGTCTATGGAGAAAGACTGACAGAAAAGAGTGAGGATTTCCTCTCAGATTTCAGGTGCAACAATGTCGGCTACGTTTTTCAATCCTACAATCTCGTCTCAACTTTGACCGTTGCGGAAAACATCGCATTTCCGATGGAATGGCTCAAAAAACCTCGTGAAATCATCGAAGATCGTTTGAAAGAGCTCTTGGAAATCGTGGGTCTCCAGGATAGGGCAGAGCATTTTCCATTTCAGCTCAGTGGGGGCGAGGAGCAACGGGTAGCTTTCGCACGCGCGTTGGCAAACGACCCGCCGCTTGTGTTGGCAGACGAGCCGACGGGCAACCTGGACCAGAAGACTGGCGCGAAAATTATTGAACTTCTTGGGAAGCTGAGAAAAGACGGGAGGACTGTTGTGGTCGCAACTCACGACGCACAAATCTCCATGATGGCTGACAAGAGTTGCCGTTTGGAAGCTGGAAAGTTGATGAGCAGCAATGAGTGAGACGTTCTTTTCCATCAATGACCTGCTACGCAGGAAACTTCAGACACGATTGACCATCCTTGGTATGTGTCTGAGCGTAGCGTCGACGGTTTTTCTTCTTCTCTTCGCTGACAGGATGGCCCTGGGAATCTCGTTGAGGGTCGAGGGCAGCCTGACAGTGGGTCTTTCATCCATTTTCTCGAACTTCTTGGTCTTCATCGCAATTCTGGTTTTTATGATTGGCGCGGCCGTCACTTCTTTCATGTCTTCTATGATGATGGGTCACAGGGTGAGGGACATAGGACTCATAAGGGCAACTGGATGCCCAAGCGATGTGCTCTTTGGATACTTCTTCAGCGAGCTTATGCTTGTCACTTTGGCAAGTTGCCTTCTAGGCAGCATCGTCGGAATCGTGGCTGATTTCGCTTCTACAGTTCTTTTCAGCACTACGGGCTTGGAAATTGCGCAGAAAATGCCCAATTTGTGGCTTGTTCTCCCAGTGTTTGTCGCATTCTTTATGTTTGCTCTGATCTTTGGCACGAAGCCTATTCTAAGCGCAACGAGAGTAAGCCCTGCCGAGGTGGTGTCACCCAAGTACTGTCTTGGACTGACTAAGGAAACAGTTTCTAGAGTACTTCCAAAGTCGAATCTTACACTCAGAATGGCGATAAGGAACCTTTCTCGGTACTCGTCGGTCGCTTTTCGCGTTGTGTTGTGCTTGACCATCGTTTTTGTGCTCGTAACGGTCGCGGTAGCAGGCGGAACAATTGCAGAAGACACGACGATAAGTTGGATTGAATCTCCCCTTGCCAAAGATGTTATCTTGATTGCTCACACGGACATGTGTAATCAATACACGCTTCTGATGTCCAGATTCTGCGGTCCGCAAGAACTCGTCCCTTTGAACTATACGACTGAAGAGTACTCTGTTTCACAAATCATGCTCGATCAGCTCAACCAAATGCGCGCTGTAGGAATTGTGGGAATTGACCCACGTCTTGTTGTCATGCAGAACGTAACAGAAGTCTCAGGCTACGTTTATGACAACGACACTCAGTCGACAGTAACAGTTGGCGACAGCAGACGAGGAGACTCGTTAGTTGTTGGAATTAACCCAGATTCTGTCATGGG
Source organism: Bathyarchaeia archaeon (assembly GCA_041500785.1). Classification (GTDB taxonomy): domain Archaea; phylum Thermoproteota; class Bathyarchaeia; order Bathyarchaeales; family Bathycorpusculaceae; genus JBGQMW01. The sequence goes on along the minus strand of JBGQMW010000006.1, from coordinate 31,140 downwards.
CAAGTGGTTCATGCAAGGCGAATTCCTGAAGGAAAGCACGTTGGGAAAAGCGGTAGTAGGTGACTCTCTCGCGCTCAAAATGTTCAAGCAGCCTCTTGTGCAGGGCATCATGATGATGAACTCGAACTTCCATATTGTCGGCGTCTGCGTCGACCCGATGAACAATGGAAAAGTAACGTACGTTCACATCACAGACCTGGAAAGAATATCTGGCGTCTCCGGTCCAAACATTGTTCTCGTGAAGCTCGATCCATTGGCAGACCGTTCAGACGTTTTGAACCGTTTGAAGTCTATGGTTGCAGGCTTGAATGGAAGGTTCGAGGTTCTAGAACTCCGGGAAATTGTGGAGAAGAATAACGGTTTCCTTGGCTATGTCTGGTCCAGAGTGGTCACTATTCCGCTTTTGGCCTTGACTGCTGCCGTGTTCTGCTTGACGGACTATGTTGCATTGACTACGAGCCAGCAAAAGGTGGAATTTGGAATTCTCAGAGCAGTAGGAGCCAGACCAAGAGCAGTTCTGAAGATTGTTGCGGCCCAGAACGTGATTGTGCTCTTGTCCAGTTCTGGCCTCGGAGTGGAGATAGGACTAATGTTCTCCTTGTTGTTTCTTATCCAGAAGCCGTCTGTTTCGGTGTATGGTATATTGGAGATATTCGGAGGAATGCTCTCAGCTCTTGCTATAACTTTCGTGCTCAGCCTCTATCTGGCAGTCAGATTCTCAAGAAAACCAATCTTGGAACTTATCCGAGAGCCTTGAAACATCCCTTTTTCCACCGATAGTTTCTAAGCGAGAATATGTGGCATGGGAGTTCGTTGAGGAAATTTTGCAGCTGGAGCACAGGAACCACAGGCACACCGTCACATAATTTTGATCTTGCCGGAACAAGTGTAAGGATCGCCGGAACAAACGTTGTTGAAACTTCTGGCGCAAAGCTGATTTTTACTTTAGGACTTGGCAGGGCTTCGGCAAGCGCAGCTGTTCGCTGTGTTTGTTCCTCCACGATCTTGCTCAGGACCGACGACGTAAGACCCCTTTTCCAATGTTTGCAGTCTGCGCATACTGTGAGCGGACTCTGAGATGCAACGATGTCTACTTCATACCTCCGGTCGTTATGTTTAAAATGAACGTTTCTGAACACGCGATAATCGTTGCATTCGAAGCCGTACGCAGCTATTCCTTCGAATTCCTGCCATCGAAGCAGCTTGCTTACACGCTCGAGGTCTGCACCCGCATGGACTGCACGTACGGCTAGTTTGAGGCGGTTCAGGGCATCAACCTCTATCAAAGTCCCTTGTACATTAATGAGTCCCTCATTTTGTAGTTTCCGCAGCAACTCCATGATGGTTGATGCAGGCATCTTTGCGTCCTGTTTTATCATTTCATGTGAAACAGACCCTTCGCGTGTTAGTTTCAGCAGGGAAATTATCGCTTCTGTCTCAATATTCAAGCGACAGCCTTCTCTCTTTGCACATGATCATGCTGAAAACCTTTTGATTTTGCGATCTGCTTAAAAAGCTTCCTGCTGTGAAGAGGCAAAAGACGGCGCGCACATTCCAGCTTTTACGTGCCGTCAACCCGTGCTGTTCATAGTATATCTCATTATAGGTCGCGCCTCGGATCTGCGGATGACTTCTGCAAAACCTGCTTTGCGAAATGTCGAGGCTACCCCCATATATACGAAGGGGTCGGGCAGTCTGCCTCTCTTTGTTTCAGTGGGATACCCCTCAACAAATCTGGCGCCGCGTTGAAGCGCAAAATCGACAGCTGCTTTGAGCAGATTTATCGTTACGCCTTTGTGTCTGAACTGCTTCGCAATGAAGAAGCACACGACTGACCATGTCTGTTTGTCGTCAACGCGTTTGAGTATTCTGGAACGTTCAAGCGTCGAATACGTTTCTCTGGGTCCAAGGGCGCACCATCCTACAGGCTGGTCATTATGGTAGGCAATTATTCCTGGAACACCGCCTGAATCAACGATGCTCTTCAATGATCTCCTGTTGCCTTCGCCCTTGTTCTCTATGAATTCCTTGCGGGTGAGTCTCCACCACATGCACCAGCATCCTCCGCATGCTCCTCGTTTTCCGAAGAGATTCTCGAGGTCTGACCATCTTTCAGACGTTAGGGCGTGAAACTGAAGGCTCAGACTTTCAGGTTTTTTCGACGACATTCTTTCCTTCTTTGCTGTTTCGATTCGACTCTAATTGGAACATATCTTCAACCCGCTCTTTAATATTGCTAGAAGCCGTATGCGTTCTCTGCGGAGTGTCTCTGAAGATAGGCATCAAGGCTGTGTTATTTGACCTGCACGGCACACTTGCATATTGCCCGAATAGGATGACTGATGCGGAGATCTCAGATTACCTTCTGAAAAGAGGCTACGAAGTCTCCCCGCAGACGTTGAGAGCCGCGTGGTCATTCGTTGCCTTCATAGATTACCCAAAATACGGCTACAGGAACTGGAAATCGTTCTTTTCAAGAATATTTCAGAGACTTGGCGTTGAAGTTGACGAGGAAACGCACAGCACCCTCATCGAATTCTTGGAAGGAACGCCATACCAGCTTTTTCCCGACGGTGCACGAGCAGTTCGGAAGGCGAAGGAGGTCGGGTTTAGGACAGCTATTGTGACGACGATAGCGCGCTTTCAATTCCAAGAGGCTATCGGGCCGATTCAGGATTGTTTGGACTTCGTCATGACGGGGTATGAAGCCCGGTGCGACAAATCGAATCTCAAAATGTACCTGAAAGTCCTCGAAGTACTCGGCGTACCGCCAAATAGCACGGTTATGGTTGGGGATGAGCTGCCTCTGGACATTCTTCTTCCTAAGAAGCTTGGAATCCGTGCGATATTGCTGGACAGAGAGCACAAGGCTAGTCAGGAATGCAGATCGGCTGATGCTCTCGTATACGACCTGGACCAGGCCATGGAAACCATAATAAAGTGGCACGGAAAGAAGGACTCAAGGGTCAAATGATGGGAGATTACGCTTCGAAAACTCCAAAATCCCGAGCCCTGTACGAACGGGCAAAGAAAGTTCTTCCCGCTGGGGTATCCTATGGCATACGATATTTTGAGCCTTATCCGTTCTACACTGCTGGAGCCAGAGGGAGCAAACTCTATGATGCTGATGGAAACGAGTACGTAGATTTCTGGCTAGGACACACAACGTTGATTCTTGGGCACAGCCCGCCTGTGGTTGTGCAAGCAGTAGAGAAGCAGCTGAGAAACGGCACACAATACGGAACATCACATGAACTGGAAGTCCTGCTCGCAGAACAAGTGGCAAAAATGGTTCCGGCCGCGGAGATGACACGCTTCACAAACTCGGGAACAGAGGCAAACATGTACGCAACGCGCCTCGCGCGCGCATACACTCGCAGAGAAAAAGTTGCGAAGTTCGAGGGAGGATGGCACGGAGGCTACGATGCTCTTCATGTCGCAGTGAAATATCCATTCGACCTTCCAGAATCCGCTGGGTTGACCTTTGGAGCAGTTCAGGACACGATTGTGTTGCCCTTCAACGATTTGGACGCGGTTGAAAAGAAGCTCAAGAAGGAGTCTGTGGCTTTGATTATCATCGAACCTGTTCAAGGTTCAGGCGGAGGCGTCCCCGCCGAAAAAGAATTCCTGAAAGGACTACGAGAACTGTGTGACGAGAACGGTATTGTACTGGTCTTCGACGAAGTAATAACAGGCTTCCGCTTGGCACCAGGAGGAGCTCAACAATACTTTGACGTAGAACCTGACCTGACTGTCTTCGGAAAGATACTCGGCGGAGGCTTCCCAGTCGGCGCTTTCTCGGGAAGAAGGGAAATGATGGAGCATTTGAACAGTCTCGCCTACGGGCGTCCTAAATACTCTTTTCACGGTGGGACCTTCGCTGGGAACCCAATAACGATGACCGCGGGATTGGCAACACTGAAGCAGCTTGAAGATGGTCATATCATAAGCAAGTTGAACAAAACAGGGTCGAAAATCAGGCGGCATCTGACCAACATCTTTGATCGAAACGGTTTAGACGTTCAGGTAGTTGGGGCAGGCTCCATATTCAATACTCACTTCACCAAGCGCCCCGTCAAGAACGCATCAGATGCTTACAAAGCCGACAGGAAAATGCTTCTTGCTTACAATCTAGCGTTGATAGCCAACGGAGCGTTCTTGCTCCCCACCCATAACGGGGTAATAAGCTTCGCACATTCGCAGCAAGACATTGAGAAGCTGTTCGAAGAAACGGAAAACTTTGCCAAACAAGCCAAAGCTTAGGTCAGCTCAGTCTTGCCGAGGCTTCCTGCCCATGCCTTGGCTGAGCATCGTTTCGGCCTTTCTCAGTTCTAAGGGAGTGTTGACGTTGAAGAACGTTTTGAGTCCGCTGTCAAGTTGTTCGATCACCAGTGTGGAAACGTAGCGGACCCCGTTGAGTTTGTTCACCATGGCTTGCATTTTAGCTTCACCGGTGCAAAGAGCCTTTGCGGCAGCTTCAGCCGCCGGTTTGTTGCGGTAGGCTGCTTGTAATGGCTCGACATAGCAGTTGGGCCATCTTGGAATCGCGGCGTTCCGGTTTATGCATAGTTCGGCTAGCAATGAGAGCACGTCAGGCGAAACGAACGGAGTGTCGCAGGGCAACAAAAGGGAGCATTCCCCTGAAGCTGCTTCGAACCCGGTCATGGCTCCTGCAATCGGGCCGTGGAGGTCAGCCGATTCGACGAGAACCTTGCAGCTTGAACTGACGAGTTTTTCATACTTTTTGATCTGCGCCTTTGAGCTTACGACAACAATTATCTCTTCGGCGACATTTTCCAGAGAGTTGAGAACGTGCTTTATGAGCGGTTTGCCGGCGAGTAACGTCAATCCTTTGTCTTGACCAAATCTGCTGGAGAAACCGCCTGCAAGAACTATTCCTGATCTCTGCAAGTATAGAATGTCTCCGTGACGGGTGAACGCTAAGCGGTGGCCCAGTATAAGTCTTTTCTATGGAACGCAAAGGAGTGGCGAAATCTCCAGCACAATTCCCTCTTTTTTCTTCTCGTTCCATGTTCAAGTTAAGCGCGCGGGCCTGTCCCGAAATTGGCCTAGAATGGTCTTAATTCTTATTTTCGTGCTTGGTGACAGTTTTGATGTGAGTATCCGTTTTTAGCCCTGTTGCATGCCGTGACACTCCAAACAAGCTAGATGCAGCCTCAACAGCTTATGAAAAAATCTGCTTCCTTCAGGATTTGTTGGAACCCATGAGCTGCCATCTTTCAACACGGCCAAGATTTGCCCACCATACAAGCCCAAATCAGACGCAGATAGGCAAAAGAGGAATGAACACCATTTTTGACCATTTCAGGGACAAACCAGCGCGCTCATAAAGAGGAAATGAACCCGAATGATTAACCTTTCAAAACATCGCAAATATGTTCTGTATGGAATATTGCGATAACTGAATACGGTATATAACCGAATTTGCTTATGACTTATTTGGTGAAAGAAGGGTCAATTATGAGTCAGGAAATAAGAGAACTTAATCGTCTAATATGTAACCGTTGTGAGGAGAGGGAGTACGAGAAGTGCAAAGACTGCAGGATTTACCATCTTGTGAACAAAATAGTTGAGCGGTAGGAGAGGGTCTAGGGCAAGTGGTCTATGTTTTCTACCATGTCATTGATAATTCTCGTGAACGGATGGTCAGGCTTTTCCTCAACGAATATCGTGCCGCCTTGAGCTTTGAGGATATCACAGAAGCAGGGCACAATGCCCAGCAATGGGGCTTGGTAGATGTCCTTAAGCTTTGCTTGAATGTCATCCTTGCTTGATTTTGAGGAGACGTCTAGGACTTTGTTCAGTACGATTTCTGTCTTCTTCTCGAAAAGGTCGTAGAGTTCGCGGAGCATTCTTCTGGTTCCGTCTACGTCCGAACGGTCGAACGTTGTCGCCACGAGTACGAGGTCAGCACTGACGACCGCGTTGATGGATGAATATTGCAGTCCAGGGCTTGTGTCGAAGATAAGGTAGTCAAAGCTTTTGTCGTTGAGCAGTGAAGTTCTTAGGGCTAAGAGTCTTCCGAGGGCGCGCATTTCCCATTTTCTGTCTTTCGCGGACATGTCTCTTATGGCTTCTGTTCCAGAGTTGGCGAGGCCTACGAAGAACTTTCCTTTCTTCCCTACTCGGTCGCTGAGGTCTATCAATACATTGTTGATGTCAGATGCGTTGTTCAAGTAGTCGTTTAGATAGTGCTCTGCCTTCTCGATTCTGAGTAGTGTTGCAAGGCTTGGAGCTCGAAAGTCAAGGTCGAACAGGCACACGTTTTTTCCGTGTTTTGCCAGGGCGGCAGACAAGTTGATTGACAACAGTGTCTTACCTGTGCCGCCTTTGTATGAATGTACTGCTATTATCTTGCCCATCATGGCCCACCGTGGTTTTCTCTGTCGACATAGAAGTAGGCTTTCCTTCCTGTGCGCTCTTTCTTCAGGTAGCCCATGATTACGAGCTGGTTCAGGTAGGCGCTTTCCACGGCGCGGGCCCTCTTCGTCTGTTGGGATATTTCTTCGGCTGTTGCTCTGCCGATTCTGCAGAGGCTCATGGCTGTCTTTCTGAGGTGGTCAGGCATGTTGAGCAATGTCATGACGTCGAGTGGCGTATCTGAAAGCGGGTGCAGCATGTCTTTTTTTCCAGGCTTCTGCAACTCGATCATTACTTCCATCTTATCGTTCAGCCTTTCAAGGTTCTCTCTTATCTTCTCAAGAACCTGCAGGGGTTTCTTGCCGAACGCTTCTGGAGTGGCCACAATCATTTTCTCCGTTATGTCTTACATGTCCACAATACGTAAACGATAAGGTATTTATTAAGTCTTACGACACAGCTATAATGATTCGCAAAAATGATGGCAAAAACAAATACAGACTTACTTAAACGACAGGTTCAACATATACGCCTTCCAATCCAAAGTGCAGACAATGTCGTATGAGTACAAGAAGGTGCATGTGCTTAGAGGTGGGTTTGGGCTCTGCATGGACAAGCAACATCGTTCTGCAAAGTTGGGACTGACAGAAGTAGCCTTGCAGGTACGAAATTTTGCGGTTGGGTGGACAAAAAGTGGAAAAGCTGACTAGTATGGCACTGGAACTTGGTTTCTCAACTCTTCGACGATCGGTAGAACCTGTCTGAGCTCTCGGAAGTACTTCAGTACTGTAACGCCTCTTTGAGTAACAGCATAGACGACGCGTCTCTTGCCCACTGTGCGCTCTTCAACGAGGTTCTGCTTGATCAAGAAGTCTAGATATTCTTTAAGCACGCTGCAGTTGACATTCGCTTTGTACATGATGTGAGTCAGCTTCAACGGCCCACGGTGCGCTAGCACTTTGAGTATGTCTACGTACATTTCTAGTTTGGAACGTCTCATAATCCAAACCTCATTCTTGGCATATTACCATCCTTTTTGTATAAAGCTTTTACGTATCCAAACTACGTCTCTTTCCTAAATACTGTGCATTAGTAGTTACTTTTCGCCTGTGCTCGAATCAACACGTTTATTCTATTTTGGAAAGCGGTGACAAGGTCATCTACCAATATTCTTTGCAATTCTGTCGAAAGCATCTCGGTTTTTCCGGTGAAAACCTTGAACATTTTGGCTTCCAGTTCCTTCCGCTCCTTAAGTGTCAACGTTGTTTTCAAGGGCTATCCTCCGATGGTTATGCCCATACATTTACTGTAGCTATTTAACTCTCTTATGAAGTGAAAATATGAATCCAAGATTCATATCCAAAGCTGTTCGCCTAAGCCTGATTTGACCCCTTGTCTGAAAGATGTGATAGCCAACCCATGCCCCAATGCTTGTGGCAGCAACTCCTTCGAAAACGTTTGTATGTCAACCAAAGTCACGCCCAGGCATCAAAACATGCAGGACTGGTACAAGATTGTTCGATTTCCTGTTAACCAGAAGTCCGAATAGTCCAACTCCTTGCGAAGCGGCCGATTTGATGTGGACCGTTGATGCTTTTGTATACAGCCTGAATGGTTATGGACTGTTGGATGCAGGACGGACACTATCTGAGCGTTCGACCAAACTTTTTATTTGGCTTTCTCCTATGATAACTTGGCCGGATGATGAGAAGGCATTAGACTGACACTCGGATGAAATCTCAGAGTTACTCGGACGGCAACTCACCGTTGCTAGGCTTTTAAGCAATTCACCTGATAAATGTATTCGGCGAGAACTGTGTCCAAGACTTCGCAAGATAATGACTCCTTTCTCGAATCTGTGCTGAAGGGAAAGACGCTTCAAGTGTACTGGTATATCATCCGGCAGCCGTCCCAGGCCGTGGGTGTTCGCCAAGTCCAACGTGCCCTAAGCTTCTCCAGCCCAAGTATTGCAGTGCACCATCTTGAGAAATTGCAGGATCTTGGCCTCGTCCAGAAAACGGGGACAGGCGAATACTTGCTCGAAGAGGAGGTCAAAGTCGGTATCCTCAAATTCTTCACACGTATGGGCAGATTTCTTGTTCCCAGATACCTGTTCTATTCAGTATTCTTCTTCACGATGCTTAGCGCTTACTTGGCATTGTGCAGTGTAACACAATCAACACCGAATTTCTACGCAGTGACTTTTGGCGCCCTTGCAGTGCTCATTTTTTGCGTTGAAACCGTCAGACAATGGAGAGCGAGGCCATTTTGATGCGCGAAAAGACTGTTCTAAAGTGTAGAACTAATAGAAACGCCGCGCACTATGCTATTTGGAGGACAAGTCAGTGAATCGGGCACTTCTCTACTTTTCCTTAGCCATTGCACTGGGACTGCTGACCATACTCGTTCCGCTGATGGCGTTCGCAGGACTCCATGGAGAGGACGGAGTCTTCAAGGCAGACTCGCTTCTTAGAGGTTTGCGAGGACTGGAAGGGTCATACACAGTGCGCACTGGGGCATCTGGTTCAGAGGTTGATGTGCTTCTAATCAGTCTCACGGTCGCTTCAATTGTGTACCTGCTGTTCAGGCGAAGAATACCTGAGCAGGACCGGCAGTGGACTAAATTTTGATGATCACGCTTTCTGATCAATATGGCTTGTCAAGGCTTGAGGGCTTTGCGTGCGAACGTGATGTATCCTGTGTGAGCCGTCATCAGCGTATCAGGCCGTGTTTTTCCCCTCTCAATTTGCATTCCGCGCATCAGGCACTCGACGGTTTGGATGTCTACGAAGCCGTTTTCCTGCAATGCTTCAACGGCCTTGACAACTTGATCGATTGTGGGGCTGAAAGAAACTATGGTTCCTGACGGTTTCAGGGCGGGATACGCAATGGGAATAACGACCCAGGGAATTGCCAGGTCCAGTATGACCGAATCAACGTTTTTCTCATCGATCCCTGCGGTGATGTCCTTGTTCTTGAGTTCCACAAGCTCGATAAGAGCTGCGCGGGTCAAGTTTTTCTCGGCTGTTCTTTGGAACTCAGGCCTGATGTCGTAGCTGAAGATCTTTCCATTAGGCTTCACGTAATGCGCTAATGCCGTGGTCATGGCTCCTGTGCCTGTGCCTGCTTCAACAACAACGCTTCCGGGTCCTATTCCGCTGAACATGACGATGAGTCCTATGTCTTTGGGATAGTTTATCTGGGTCTCCCGGGCGGACTTCATGATGTAATCGCGCAGAATGGGCTTGAGTACGATGAATCTGAAGCCTAGACTACTTGTCAGGCTGCAACCCCATTCTTTTCCTATTATGTCGTCGAATTTCACGAAACCCTTGTGAGTGTGGAAGCTCTTTCCTTTTTCAACCTTGATCATGTAAGTTTTGCGTGGGTTCATGTACAGAAGCGCGTAGTCGTCTTCGGTTATTGTCTGTGTCGTCAAAGTCTGTCACTATGGAGTGTATTTGAACGGGTGCTTGGAGCGTTCTTTGTTCTCCAAAAGCTCATCGATGCTTGGTCTGCCTTCGACACTTTTGCGTATGGCATGACGCATGGCTTTGTAGTTGTTTATGTAGACGCGTTGTCTATCAACAGCCGAAGGATGTACGAAGACATTCGCGATGATAATCAAGTCCTCCACTGCTAGTCTTGGCACTGTTCCGTCCGCGACGCTGTCGATGACGGCCTTGGCTACCGCAGTCTGAGCTGGACCGTAGACCATGCTGGCTTGTCGCATTCCAGTAATAGTTACTGTTGGAACGATGAGGGTTATAGGTTTCACTGCAAGGTTCGGCTCCAAGATTGCTAGAAGTGGTTCGTGACCTGGCGTGGGCGTTGCTTTCGCTTTGGCAAAGGCTTCAGCTAATGGTCCGTCTTTCGTTCCTAGCACGAGGTCAATGTGCGCGACCTCTGCGCCTTGTCCTGCCAAGGCTTCTCCAACGCGAAGGCTGAAACCCTTTATCACATCCGGAGTCACGTCGACAGCCATGAACCTCTCTTCAATCGGCTTCTCACCTATCTCGAACGTTATGGTCTTGGGCTGTATCTTTCCAATCTTTTCAAGGTCCAAACGTAGTTCCTCTTTGGCTTCGTAGGTAAGCTCTCCACCGAAGCTCAGAGGCTTTCTGACTGGCCCAACTCTTACTTTCATCATGTTGAGTCCTGCCTTCGTCCCAACAGGCCCACTTCCAACTATTATCCTGGCGATTTTCTGCACCTTGTACTGCAGCTCTCGCGCTTGTTGGAGTTCGCCCTTTTTCACGTGGTCATAAATTTGGATCCATACATCCGGAATTATGTTGGCGCTGGCAAGTATCGCCCCTGAACAACCAGCAGCCAAACCTGCGACGACAACTTCATCATGTCCACACAGCACGTTAAGCTTGTCTCTCACTTTCTCCAGCACGGCCAGGATGTACTTCAATTGTCCGCTGCTGTCTTTGATGCCCACTATGTTCGGGATCTGCGCCAAATCCTCGACCATTTGCCAAGGCAGTTCTAGCCCTGTGCATTGTGGAATGTTATAGAGAATTATCGGAAAATCTACTTCGCTTGCGATGGTTTGGTAGTGTTCGTAGATTCCACGGTCTGCGGGCTTCAAATAGTATGGCGTAACAATCAGAGCAGCAGTAGCGCCGACGGTCTTCGCGTATCTCGTCATGTCAACGGCATCTTGGGTGCCACTTGCACCAGTTCCAGCGATTACGGGAACTCGACCTTTGACTTCGTCCACAACAATCTTGATTACGCGTTTCTTTTCTTCGATTGTCAGATTGACAAACTCGCCTGTGGTTCCGCAGGGTACAACTCCGTGAACGCCAAGTTCCAGACAATGATTCACCAGGGTTCTCAGTCTATTTTCATCGACGGTTTTTTCATCATCTGTAAAGGGAGTTACCAAGGCAGGCATTATACCTTCAGGCTTAAACATACGCTTCTCCATCCCTAATTCCAAGAATGACTCTTATATCATTTAGGTTGCCCTCCCGAAGAAATAAAGATTAACAACATGCCAGCTCGTGCAAGCAAGCTGGTAATGCTTAAATGGACTAGACATAATCAAGTAACATTCTGCAGAGGTTAAGTGTAATGGTCGATTACAGAAGAAGACTCAAAATCAATGAGGACAACCTTACGGAAATCAACCGGTTTCTTCTCAAGAAGGATAACCCCATTGTTGACGAAGTGCTGAAGACCGTCGAGAAGTACGGCGGCATCGATGAGATCAACCGCAAGGCAAAGGAAGCCGGCAGAATCGATAGCCTAATGGACCGCCTCAGGAAAAAGAAGTCACCTTATGTGAAAGACCTCGAGTGGCTGGCTCGGCAACGAGATGGGGAAGCTTTCATCAGCATAGAAGAGTATCGCCGAAAAGTCCTCGGCAAAAAGGCTTCATCAATAGAATTCGATGATAGCTTTGCAGTTACGCTCGAGATCAGCGCTTTCAACTTTTTCCCATGGCTGATTGAAGAAACAAGAAAATCGATAAAGAACGGCGAAGTTATGCCAGCACGATTCATTCGTGTTCGATCCATGAAGGAGCAGGTTGAAGACGACGACATACTAGCATTCGCAGCTGCTATGCACATCATAGGAGCTTCGTACGTACAGACTCTGGATACGAAGGGCACGCTGCCAGGTCCGGACGGGAAACCCATCAATGTACACTTGGGCGGACCAGACACGATCACTGGATACTTCGGTGGAGTCGGCAACCCCAACGAATACCCCCTAAAATGGGTTGACGAGTTTCTGCACTACTACACAGAATATGGCCTCACTCAAATTTTGAACACAAACCCCGGTACAGTGTTGCTGGGCTATTGGCTACGAAAACTCGGAATAGACATAGAATTCAAGATCTCAGTCTTCCTGGGAAACGACAATCCCTACTCAATATTGTGGACACTCATGACTGCCAAGCTTTTCAGCCGCGAAGACGGTTCAACGCCCCTAATAGGCTTTAACCTCTCAAACTCCGTCAACAACGAAACAATCGAGCTTTCAGCATACATACGCAAAGCATTCGGATTCGAAGACATCCTACGAATCGAGCACCACATAACTGAAACCTACAAAAGCATCGTCAGACAGCCCTATGACCGCACAGACGAACTTGTCAAGCTTGCAGGCAAGGTTAAGAATGTCAGCGCCAAACATGAGGGCGGACTGCCCCAGACGGAGAAGACGCGAAAACACGCTTCAGACATACTCGACTATTTCATGCCCAAAAAAGACATAATCCAGAAGGGACTCATGCCAGAACTTCTGCTGAACTACCTTGACAAGCATGACGCGGTCAATAACACAGCCAAAACCCTAACAGAACATGGACTCACATTCATAGCTGCGCAAAACCTGCACAGGCCGTAAGCTCGTCGGCTCATCTTTTCTACCAGTATTCCTTCGGCCTGCGCATTACAAGGTAAAACGTGGTTGCCACAAAGAAGACGGTGGTAATCGTCAGAATCACTGCCACTCGGCGCGTGTTGTCAAGGTCACCTACATTCCCCTGAAGCTGCGAATAATTGCCCTGCAGCTCTGTGTATGTCTGGCTGAGATTGTCAAATTCCATCGTGAGATTCCTGAAGGACTCTGAAAGAAGGTTGTGGCTCTGGTTCAAGCTTCTCAACTGGCTCTCCAGATTTTCGAGATAGACGTTGCGAACGGTCGTCAGCGGGAAACCAGGTTTTTGCAAGTAACTCAGGTCTTTGAGCGTATACCGCAGAAGTATTTGACCATAGGTAATTCCCCAGACTTCAGTCGGAACGATTATTGTATTCTTCGATTCAGTCGTCTCATTGAACTCCAAAGGTGTATCCGCCATCACGATCGTGGAGTTTAACTGTATCTGCTCTCTGCCGTTGATGAAACCGTATACGCTTACATTCAAGTATTCTATTCGCACCCCATCAGCGGTGCCATTGACCATAACTTCCACCGTCATGTTTCCGCCGGGAACGGTCTCCCGTGAAGCGTCTACCCTGAGGGACACGCCGCCATACTCTGCTGAAAAGAATTCCTGCAAGTCACTCATTTGAGCATCTGTATTGCAAGCACTGGCCAGAACCAGTGACAGAGTAATAAGGACAACGATCAATATGCTACGGTATCTCAAGTCAGTCACCCTCTGCGCACGATAAGATAGGTTCTCTGAGGGAACTTTATTTAAGCTTTTTTATGTGTTCTCTCGCGGTTTGGCATAATCCGAAATGCTTCCGTTTGCCTTTAAAGGCGGGAATTAGACTATCTGATCGAACGGATGAATCTGTGATATATAAAAATGAAATAGACTAGAGAAAACACTGTTAGGAGCACTTCGAAGGCTAGAATCGCCGGATTTTTCTCAACTGCCATAAAATATCCACGTGTCAGTATGTCCGTGAATACCAACAGCTGGAGAAATATCGCGCCTCCTAGACAGCTTAGGCCAAGCGTGTGAAACAGTACTTGCATCCTGCGGTCCGTTCTCAGTGTGGCGTTCATCGTCATCGCAAATATCAAGAGTTACTACTGTACTTATACGTTACGTATTCCGACACACGACAACATCTAATAATTCGACCTATGTATCCGCGCTAAAAATCCGGCACTGTAGACCGTCCACCGGTATCCTGGTTCTGCGGGAACATTCGGAGGATACCCGATAATGTGGCTACACGAGAATAATTGACTCACAAGGGGAAAATGAAGGCGTAATTGATCAAGCCGCAGTACCAAAGAAGTTCTACGGAACAGCTAAACTCCAACACCTTGTTCAGGTACGCGAGTCCGCAAAAAAAGGCTGTCTCATTCTTTGAACCAGCAAGTTGAAAAGTCACACCCATCACCATACAGAACGATAACTTCACTTCTCTGTTGGGGGAAAACAGCTGAAGAACCGAACCATAGATGGGCTGTCTGAACTTGAAGGAGTATAGGATCGGAACAGGAGGATGGGCTTATTTCAATGTTCCAGGACTCAGTCCCCTAGCAGCTTACTCTCGAGCATTCGATTTCGTGGAAGTGAACTCGACCTACTATCAAATTCCATCTCTGAAAAGCGTAGAGTCTTGGCGGAAGCTTGTGCCTGAAGACTTCAAGTTCAGCGTACGGGCACACCGTTCAATAGCAGGTGAGTGCAAGTTTCGTCCAGTCAATAAGGCGTTGGAAACGTTAGAGACCCTGAAGAGGGTCTGTGCTATGCTTGAAGCGGAAGTCTTGCATTTTCAGTTTCCGCGCTCTTTTAGAGTCATCTCAACTTCGGTTAGGGACATGCGTGATTTCTTCTCCTCGGCTAGCCTCGGTAATCTTCGAGTAGCTATTGAACTGCGAGGGAGGAACTCTTCAGAGATTCCAGGAGAGATGCTGAGGATGATGCAGGACCGCAACATGGTTCATTCCGTCGACCTTTCAAGGGGAGAGAGACCTGCCTTTGATTCTGACATTCTCTATACCAGATTGTTTGGGAAAGGTAGACACAATGTGTACCAGCCCACCGACACAGAGCTTGGGGAAATCGACGCCCAAGCCTCTTCTGGAAAGTCCGAGAAGGTGACCATGAGCTTTCACTTTGTAAGAATGTACAAGGATGCGGCACGGATGAAGATGTACAAGCAAACAGGCAGGTTTCCCAAAATAACTGGCTCAACAGGTGTAGCTTCGCTTGAGGAAGTCCTGAGCGAAGATGCAAAGTTCCCAACAAGCAAACAGGAACTAGTCCAGAGCCAAGGATGGAAACTCTTCGACTACACACCGGCGGAAAGAATTCATGCAAGCGTCTTCCTTGAAAAACTCCCTGACAGGGTTTACACAGGCATAAAAGACGTCAAAATTGAGCTGCAGGGAGTGAAGCTGTGACCGAGTCGGATCTGGCCGGCAAAGTCCTGATGGGCACGTCGGGATGGAGCTACAAGGAATGGATTGGCCCTTTCTACAGAAAGACGGACAGAAGCATGCTGCAGGCGTACACCAAAGTGTTCAGAACTGTCGAGATCGATTCTACGTTCTATCGTTACCCTTCAAAAGGAACGGTGATGGGTTGGACCCGATATTCGCCTGAAGAGTTCGTCTATACCGCCAAGCTTCCTGGGCTGATTACGCATGAGAAAAAGCTGGACTTGAGTAAAGGGGTTGAAGAGGATCTGAAGGTTTTTGTCGAATTGATGGAGCCTCTTTACCTGAACGGAAAACTGGGTTGCATACTCATCCAGCTCCCTCCGAAATTCGGTTTCAATCCGGAGAAGCTTGAACAGTTCTTCGAAATCCTTCCTACGCAGGTCAACTTTGCGGTTGAGTTTCGCGACAAATCTTGGATAAGGAACGAAACGTGGGCACTACTAGAGAAATGTCAAGTTGCGTATACCATCGTTGATGAACCCCTGCTTCCTCCTGAAGTACACATTACCTCGAGAATAGCATACTTCCGCTGGCATGGCCGAGGGTCAAGACCGTGGTACGATTATCGTTATCCGTCAAACGAGCTTGAACCATGGGTTTCCAAGGTGAATGAAGTTGCAGGAAAAACCAAGAAGATATACGGTTTCTTCAACAATCACTTTCACGGCTACGCGGTAGAGAACTGCATACAGATCATGGAAATGCTCGGCGTGGCAACACCCAGGCAACTGGAAACAAAAAAGCAGGTAGAAACCCACCTCAACAAGCTCAACCAGACTGAAGACTCATCCCTTCTGACGTTCATCGAACCTAAAGAGAAGGCCTTCAACAATCTACTCCGCTTTTTCGTTTCCTCTGAAAGACTCAAGAGAGCGGAAGAGATCAAGGATGATGAGGTAAGAATCACAAGCGAGACCGACTCACGAGTAGAAGCGCAAGTCAAAGAGTACCACATAATAATAGATGCTGACACGAAAACCATTTTTCACGATTGTGCTGACTGGCAGAAGATTTTGGCCACAAAGAAACTGTGCAAACACATCGCCAAGCTATTGTTATCCATTGACCGGCAAAAGGCCGCAAGGACACTTGAAGGGCTCCTCGAAAAAAGAGATGAGTGGCAACTAAAGAGCTGACGACTGGAGCACACCGGATGTCACAGTTGATATTCCTCTTGTTTCTCAGAGGCTACTATCTTGATCGGCAGATCCATCATGAATTTGGCGAACAGTTTCGTGTTTTCTGTGTGGATCGGGAAGATTCTCTGGGGATCTATTTGCTTCAACCCGGACCTCAGTTGTAGCGGCATCTTGCGTTCTGAAACATGGACATGGTACTGCGGCAAACCATAGTGGGCAAGCCAGTTTGTGAGCTTCTCGAAATCGATCTCCATTTCCTCATTGAAAGACTCAGAAGAAGACGGTACATAGCAGCTTCCGGGCTCGGGTTTGATGTTCACAAGTTCTTCCATGTCATAGCAATACAATGCGAGAATTATGTTGCGTTGCCACTTCGAAGCTTCGAACACATCAGCAACCTTGGCAGAATACTGTTGCAGAATAGAGGTCCCCCACTTGTCGTATCTCTTCTTCGAATTTCGAAAGAGAAGAATGTTGTCATCGTTCAAGTCAGGAAGCTTCAATCCTTTATCAACACGCAGTGCGTTGAGCAAGTAAGCCTGTTTAGGTGAAACGACCAGGCATCGGCCATTCTTCTTGACTACTCTGCAGAAGCTATTCAAACGGTCGACGTCCGCGTACGCAAACTCGGCCGGCAGGATACCCTGTGACTGCTCAGTGATGCTAGCGAGTTTGCTTTCAACTTCGTTTTCAGAAGAAACCAACGCGCCGGTCATGTTGGTGGCCTGGGTAACCACAGCGACCGGTTTCTCATTCTTGGCTGCCTCGACAAGATCTTGTGTCATCTGAGGTTTTGAAACGTGAAATCGAAAATCTCCAGTGTAGACTACTGCGCCAGCCGAAGTGTGAATAATGAAGCCATAGACACCGAGATAGAGCAGTCGACCTGGACCGGCTCAATCTCAAGGCAGCCAATCTTTTTCCTGTCTCCGGTCCTGAACGTTCTGAAATCGATCCCGTCTATTTCAAATTTCAGGTCGTGTCTCCACATTTCACTCAGAGCTTGCAGAATGATTTTTGTTGTCTCTCCACAATACACTGGGGTCTGTCGGTTAATGAAGGTCAGGTAGGCTGAATGGTTCAAGTGTCCGTGGGAGACGAATACGGCGTCAACTTCTGGAGGCTTGCTTTCAAACCGATATGTTCCTTCCAGTCCGGGCAGAATCCCCAGTTCCTGCACGCTCTTTTCGCTTCTTTTAGACAGAAATGGGGGTGCATAGCAGAGTCTCTTCATACCGAATGACATCCCGAAGTCGAAGAAGACTTGGGTATCCCTGTCTTTCAGGAGGAGTTTGTTGCCGCCGATCTCGTTGACGCCTCCATACAACGTGATGCTTGTAGTATTCTTCACCGCTACTGTCCCTCATGTTCATCAACGTTCTTGCAAGCATTGGAAAGAACTCGCATCACATGTGGGAAAGTGAACACGCTAAACACTCTCGTGTACTTCGTGTTCCCGGCGTTCTTGACTGTCCTTACGTCTCCCCCTGCCTTCAGGTATCCTTCAAAGAAGGCTTTGGCCATTTTCTCCACACGACCTGTTTCGACAAAGGGTGAGATGTAATGTCCCGCGTAATATACAAATTCTGCAATGTCCCATGCTTTGTCACCATTGCGGTCGGCTTGCTCGAAATCCATGATCCAAATGTTGCCGTCTTTTCCAACAATAATGTTTTCAGGTTTTGTGTCTCCCAAAGCTATGTCTAATTTGTGAACGTGTGCGAACAAATTGCCGACTTTTTCGAAGACTTGAAGGCATTCCTGCAGTTCCTTTTCATTCTTCGATTTGGTGACGTTCTTCACTACTTTCCCAAGAGTCTCGCCTTCTACGTATTCCATGAAGACTAGGCGTCTGGGAGGACTCACATAGAGCAGCTTTGGTACGCAGATTCCTTTTGAATGGAGGAGGTGACTTATCGCGCATTCCTTCTCGAGCCTCAGCCTTCCGAGAACCGTGAACGTGCGGGTTCCAACGGACCACAGCGTCAATGGAAACCATTTGAAGTTGGACCAGTCTCTGAACCTCTTCACAACAACTTTGGTTTGCTTGCCTTTCGCATTGGCAGTGACTAGGAAAACGTCGTTCAAGATTCCTCCCATACTTTTCACTGAGACTTCTGTTTTCTTGCCCACTCCAAGGATTTCCCTAGCGAACGCTTCTATGTCCATTCTATTGGCCAATGGAGCTAAGCCTGTTGACGTTGGAATGTACACGTGGTTTTCAGGGTCTTCAACCTGAAGGTCGAGCCTAGCGTTCGGTCCCATCATCCTCTGCAAGCTCACCGACAAATCCTTGTTTTCCGAGAGGAAGTTGAGAATTTGAGGGAAGATGCCAAGA
This sequence comes from Bathyarchaeia archaeon, assembly GCA_041500785.1. Classification (GTDB taxonomy): domain Archaea; phylum Thermoproteota; class Bathyarchaeia; order Bathyarchaeales; family Bathycorpusculaceae; genus JBGQMW01. Next base: position 12,408 of record JBGQMW010000006.1, on the reverse strand, counting down.
AGCGAGGCAAAAAGGGTTCTCTGCCCTGTCTTGAATAGGCTTATGAACCGCGCCCTGCGCCTACGGACGTATGCAACAAAATCTGGAGATATCCGCACGTAGTCATTTGAAAAACTGACTAAACCCTCTTGTTCCAGTTTGTCCAAGGCTTCCGCATAGCCACGGAGCACAGTCTCGATTTTCTCTCTTGTAACGCCTTTCCCCGTCAAGCTGGCCATAGTATACATCATGGGCGGATAGAGTCTGGCTCTGGTAAGCATGGCTTCATACATGAAATACTCGGGTTCTATGTAGAACAAGTTGGAAAGCTCCGGAAAATCATGGACAAGGCTTTCCAGCAGTTCCAGCACCAAACGTTTCTTCAGTTTGACCTCCTGAAAACGCAAGTATTTGTCGTTGGCAAGAGGGGCATAAGGAAAGATTAGTTCGCTCGCGAGAGCCTCGCCCAGAAAACCCTTGTCCACGTCTCTTTCAAAAACCCATTCGTCCACAGCCAAGACAGAGAGAGTGGTATCGCCCAAGACCTTGGCATAATTCATAAGCCTAGGCGAGAAATCGTGAATGACCAACAGAGCGTTAACAGTTGCGTTGCTGTCAGATATTCCTCGCAAGTAGTCGCCGCACACGCATGCTGCCGTTATGCGAGCAGAGGCAGCGATGTGCCTGCAGAAGTTCATAATCTCCTCAACTTGCCTATTGTTTGAACCTTGGAGGTCAGGAGCCAAGTTTCCACCCTAAAGCTGAACGACGATCAGAAAGAGTATCTGCACCTCGGTAAAATATAGCTAGTGCTGCCCTCTCATCAACAACCTTTCGTCAATGCCCGAACTGAAAACGTAAAATCGGCCGGTCAGTAGAAACCTTTTGGGTTGCCTATTGAGGCGCCCAAAGCTGTAACGCTGAGGGGGATTTGTTTGGGGTTTACTTCCAGTTAGGGGACGGCTTGGTATGCGTGGTGGATGGTACATTCTTTGAGTGTTGCAGACTTTTTTGAGCGTTTCAAAAATGCGCATGTTCTGGTTCGGTTTCATGCTTCAGGCTGATGGTTGGCTCTTCTTGAATTGGCCTTCAGTGTTCTGGAAAAAAGGGGGAGGTAGTATGGTTGCGCGGTTGCATGTGTCACTTTCCGAAGTTTGAGGCGACGATGCTTATGTCAATCATGTTTATTCTGCCGTCGCCGTTCAGGTCTGCCGCGGGGACCCATCGGGGGTCTGAAGGGGTGGCGCCGAAGGCTCTTGCCACGATCCCGATGTCTTTAAGGTCAACTTTTCCGTCTCCGTTCACGTCGCCCACGGTTGCTCTTGCAGGAAAAACCGCAAGTGCCATCACTAGAACCGCAAATGCAAAGACTCCGAGGGTTTTCATTTGTTTTCACCTGACTATACTTATATGGTGTTGAACGGGATATGCCCTTTTTCTCTTGAATTTCTTGATTTTACGTGGACTTTGCTGTTGAAAAAGAAAAATGCCCGTAAATTCATTCAACAGCAGGCCAACAAGGAGTCAAGATTGCTGATGAAGGCAACGAAATCAGCTTCAAGAGGGTGCAAAGTGTGAGGTCCGAGTTCTCGCGCATGGAAGTGGGAATTTCCTCCGTATAGGGCTCAAGAATGTGTTTTCCACAATCTCTTGCTTCAGCGCTATCAGAAAGGCACCGGTATTCACAATACTCGAGTATGCGGGTTGACATACACATCTGTCTGCGGCCGAAGTCCTATTGTGCGCCTATGATTCGATTTGGCGGTCCTTGTCCGGCGAAATCAATTCATGCTGGTTAGGCACGCAACGCCAAAAGTGAAAGGCATTAGCTTCCGTTCACTTTCCATAGATCCAGTCGTCGAACACGTGGGTCCTTCTTTCATGTACGGGTTGGCAGTAAGGACCTCCTGGACGTTTCCGCTTCTATCGCCTCGCAGCCCATGCAGCAAGGGGCTTCGACTTGCGCGTGTGTGTGAGCACATCTAACGTTCCAGAACCTTGATGTAAGCAAGCGATGCAAGCAGAGTGAAAAACAGAGAGAAGATCACGACGCTTGCGATGGAAAGGTAAGAGAAGGCAGGATATCCGGGGAGGAGAAATGAGCGGACCATGTCAGAGGCACTGCTCAGGGGATTGGCCTCTGCGAACTTTACCAGAATCACTGGGAATTTTCCCTCTTGCCCGAGCTCCTGAATCAGCGACAAAGGGTAGAACACGCTGCTGCAAAAGAAGAGCGTGTAGTAGACGAGCCCTCTTGCCGTGATGAATATCTCCAAGCTTGACGTCGAGACTGCTATGGCAATGCTTAGACCGGAGATTCCGACGGCTAGAAGGAACAGTACTCCAAGGATTATGAAGAATTGTGGTACAGACGGGAATCCAAGGAACAAGAAGCATGTCAATAGCAGCGGGGACATGTAGACCATTCCGCGTAACCCTCCTGAAAGGACACGGCCGATCGCTAGTTCCATGCGAGTCATCGGAATAGACAGCATATAATGATGTACTTCCCTGCGGCGTTCCATGTTGATTTCACGACCTATCATGAAAGCTGAAGCGAACAAGCCTGTCACTGCGAGTCCTGGCGCGAAGAAGTTGAAGTAACTCGTGATTTCCTCCGAAATCTTCGGAGCCAGCATGTTGTTGTAAACGACGGCCATTATGAAAAGGTCGGCCAAGTTCATGCTTATCAGGCCGACAAGCCACCATCTGTATCGGAAGAAGTTTCTGAAATCATGCTCCAGAACGTGGACAATGTTTTTGATCATTGCCAGCCTCCGCCCTCTATTCGTCTGTCATAAATGATAACACCCACAAAGGTGAAGAATGCGAAGAACGCGATTATTCCCAGCAGCGGATTCAGCGGATTGTCCAGTACAGGCGCATCTACATTTGCTCCCCATCGAAACAGGTCTGAAGCGAAGGTCACTGGATTGAAACTTGCTATGGTGCCATAGGCGGGGTTTGAAGCCTGCACTACAGCTAGAGGATACATGGCTGTGCTCAGACGCACTATCAACGCGTCCAAGACACCCATCAGTATGTCAAACCGGTCGCTGGACTTTATCAGAACGGCGAAAGTGATGCTCATTCCTGAAACACCAAACGCGAAGAGAAACAGCGCAAGCAAAGAAATGAGGAAGCTGACAGGTTCGATCGACCCTATAACGTACAAGGATACTGCAATCAGCGGGCCAACGTAAATGAAGGCTCTGAGTCCCCCGCCAATGGATCTGCCTAGAACAAGCTGTCGTCTGGAGACAGGAAGGCTCAACAAATATTCGAACACACCGTGCTCTGCGTCCTCGTAGATGTCAAAACCGATGAAGATTGCGGCCGAATACAACGTCATCACGGATAGTCCGGCCACGTAGTATTTAAAATAGTCCACGTCCGGGATTTTGATCATGCGGGAAGCGATTAGACCGAACAGAGCTATCTGCGAAATGAACCATATGACGCGCATTATGATCAGGAACTTGTACTGGAAGAATAGGCGGACATCTCGCTCGATGACCAAGAGAAGCTTGTTCATTGCTTCCTAGGCCTCGTTTTTCTGGGCTTCTTCTATCGTCAAACCTGTATAGTGTGCAAAAACGTCGTCCAAGCTCGGTTCGCTCATGTGCATGCTCGTGATCGCTATCTCTTTTTTCGCGAACATGTTCATTATCTTGGGGACAACATCTTCTACATGGTTCAAGTAAACCCGCAGGTTTTGAGGTTTTGTCTGCAGCAGGTTGACTATTTCCTTGAAGCTTTTGAGTTCTTCAACCGCTTTCGGACTGGGCGCCTTCTCGAACTGAATGTCTATTATGTCTCCGCCGACGATGCTGTCTTTCAATTTCTTCGGGGTATCACACACCAGCAGTTTACCCCTATGCATTATGCAGACTCTGTCTGAAAGCACGTCAGCCTCATGGAGCTCATTCGTAGCCAGTATAATCGTACTGCCCTCGTCCCGCATTTCACGCAGCATTTTCCAGATCTTGTGTCTTCCAACTATGTCAATCTGGGCAGTGGGCTCATCAACGATCGCGATTTTTGGCCTCTGAACAAGCACTTTTGCCATTTCCACACGTTTGCGCATGCCCCCCGAAAGTGCATGGACTGTTTTGTGCCGAGCATCCCACATCTGCACAGCGTCCAGAACCTCCTTGACTCTTTTCTTGCGCTCTGAGGTTGTCAAGCCGCACACTTTGGCATGCCAGTTGACTACGTCCCAAGGCGTGCTTACCCACAGCATTTTTGGCTCCTGAAACGCGATGCCAATCAGATGACGCACCTTGTCAGGCTGCTTCCGGACATCATACTTGCCGACATAAGCCGTTCCTTCAGTGGGCCTTATAACCGTGGCAAGCATGAGAATCGCAGTAGTTTTGCCCGCCCCGTTTGGGCCGAGCAGCCCAAGAATTTCGCCTTCTTGCACGTCCAGATTCAAATGGTCAACGGCAAACTGGTTTCCAAACTTCTTGGTCAGGTTCTCCATTCGGATTATTGCGGGCAATTTAACACCAGTCGAAGAGAAAATACAATATCACATCATGTAATTAAAACTGACGGATTCACACCATCCATAAGTGTGACCTTAAGGGAGAGTTACCTGCTTCTCGTGACATATGACTTGTGTTTCAATTCTATGTCTGTCACATCCGAACACGCCGAGCAGGGTTTCGCCGGCAGAAAACAACAGCTTAACATACTCCTCAACATCATAGCGCGCATCAGTCCCTAAAAGTTGAACAGCCATGACCTTCTTGTTGGACCATTTAGTTCCAGCGTTCACGATCAAGTATTGAATTATTTGTCCAGCATGCACATCAAAACCGGCTTTTTCTAGTTGTTTCGCTGCGATAGCCTGAAAAACATCATGCGTGTAGCTTGAAGGAGACTTCGAAAGCCTTTTTGCAACAAGCAGCTCTTGGACATCAACTTGCCCCGTGACGAGCTTATGGGCATAGTCCTCTAAAACACGCAAGGCTTCAGGCAGTCTATCCTTGAAACTGTTCCAACTGTTGGCTCCTGCAAGCTTTTTGATCATTTCCATCTGGGCCTTGACAACAAAAACAGGCGTATCCCGCCGTCTGGCTTCAAGCCCTCGCATTTTAATTTTGCCGTTTTCAAAAACGCCATAGTACCTGTTCAGAACGGGCACTCCCTCCAGCATTTTTGACGGCAAGAAAACGATCCAGCGGTATTTGCCCTCAACATTAAGCGGAACATCTATGAGCTTCGATGCTTCACTGGAAAAATCTGCAACTTCTCTAGGCGAGGCACTAGGTTTCTTCAGCCACAGGGAATCCACGATCCCATGAATAACTTCAAAACCATACTGTTCAGCTAATCTGGCAGTCCTGAGCAGTGAATCACGGGCAAAAGCGCATACCGCAATGTGGGCGTCAACCTTTCCGAAACGCGCATTCCTATAGCCCAAATAGCCAAAGCAGGTGACAAGTATCCACTTGAGCGCTGTTTGACGCATGTTGTACCTGTGTCTCAAGTCCTCATTTTCTACGTCTTTCATCAGGCTTTTGTACTTCAGTCTTTTGTTCAGAAGAAGGCCTAGGGTTTTTGGCACTATTCCCTCTTTTTTTTCGCAGATATTGTACCCAAGTTCTGGAACCCTGATGTTTGAGTCTGGGCAGCATTTGCAGAGAACGGTTTCAGCTGAAATGTTTCGCTTTAGCATCAGCATTGGAAACATGGAGGTGAAGTCGACTTCAAAAACGTCCGTATGGAAGCCTACTTTCGGCTCAAAGATAAAACCGCCGCGGTCGGCGACGAACAATTCCCACGCAGTTTTGAAGGATTCTGCCTCGTTTTTCTTCCATGGAATCAGAATGTTGTCTTTCGATGTGGTGTAAAGCTGCAGTGACGACATTATTGTTCCGATCGACGACCTTGCAGCAGTGTGAAGGGGAACTCTGCAGGTTCTTGAAACCTCAACTAGTCCTTCTAAGCTGCACGCAGTGTAGATGAACGTGTTGTTCACGTCGATGTGAACTCTGCCGAAGAGCCTCTGCAGTGGTGCTCTGTGATAAACTCGACCGTAAGAAAAAAAGGTAGTTTCGCTTCCTCTACTCGCTTTTAACGGAACCGTATCCCTGCCCAGTGTGAGACTGTCGGGTATGCCGTTGACGAAAGCTCGATGAGCCAGATAGGGAAGCCAAAAGGAGTCTCCGCCTTCAGTAAGAATCAGGTCAGGGTCCACTTCTTGAACAGCTTTGACAAGCTTCAGAATCTTTTCTTTTTCACTGCCTTTGTCAATAGCAATTGCGTGGCCATCCGACTCCAAAGTCAAACTGTCGGCCACGTCAGTGAGCTTGTTCAAGACGCCTTCTTTCTTGACGTTTATTCTAAGCCATGCTAACCGCAAAGGCGGAGTGTGGTAGTCAACGCTTTCAACCGAGTCAAGCACGTCGTAGTAGACTTGTTTTCCCGAATCGACAGCCATCAGATACGCTAATGGAAAAACATCCTTGTCGTACAGGTATGCCTGCGCAACCGGAACATCGACATTGTACACACGGAACCCGTTCAGCTTAAGCACTTCCCGTGCGAGACTGAAAGTTTTCCTGTAATCGTTGACGCTGATTTCTAGCACTCGACGTTTTGCAGCGTTCATAAAATCCGGCTGCTTCTTAACAAATCGCCAGCTAGCAACTGCATGGTCGCCTGTAAGCTTCTCTGCTAAACGGTTAAGGGCTACAGAATCTGCACAAACATAGATCTTCTGAACATACTTATCAACTAAGCGTACACGCTGGCCGTTTTCCGTTATGATCCAAACGGCGACCTCGTCAGGGCCTACAGGATAAACGTCAAAAAGCCAGCCTCTGACAGCGTTAAGTTTGGTGAAGCCTTTTTTCGAGTCGTTCAAGGTTCTCCTTGATCTCCGTAAGCTCCTTCCGCTGGCTTAGCAGGATGGACATGAACATTGCTTCGGTGAGTATTGGACGCGTTGCCATGCTGCTGGCTGACGCGTACATTCTGCAAGCGTTCATCATCTGCGTGAAAGCCTCCAAATCTTTACCCCGCAAAGCTTTCCTGAAGCCTTCCCAGAGAGAAATTTCTGCTTCCAACGCTTGTCTGTAAGAAGGAACAGTCCTGCCCAAGGCTCACGCCTCCATGACAGCGGTTGAGGAATCGGCGCCGACGGTGAAGGCCATATCGAAAGGCTCAACATGAGGATGCTTCTCCAGGATAAAATTCAATGTTTTGCCCTTTCTCTTCAGTCTGACTAAAACAGTGCATTTTCCGAACAAGACCGCTTCGAAGAACAAGCCTTGCCTAGATCGACCTTCTGGAAAATAAGTCGCAACCACGAGTGCCTGCTTTTTCGCGGCTATTTCAGACAAAGTATGGTAGACTTTGGTGAATAATTCTCTGGCTTCAGTCTGAGACAGGTCACGGTCAAAGAAAAGGGACGTAACGTCTGAAACGATCAGTAGTCGAGCCTTAGTCTTTTTCAGAACAGAACACAGATCGTCCATGATCAAGGATGAAAACTGATAGGCAGTGAAAGCCCGCGAAACGTAAACTCTGCTTAAGACCTTTCTATAGTCTAAGCCGCATTTTCGAGCGGTCTCCGCAACCGCGTACGGACTGAACAGGTTGCCTCCATCCACAAAAACACTCGAACAGGTTAAACCGCCACGTGAAACTGGAAACTGACAAAGAACTGGCAACGTGAAAGACAGGGAAGCAGCAGCATCACCGTGCAGAACAACAAGATCTCCCAGCGCAAACCCTGGAAACACATCATCCAGTCCGCACACTCCGAGGGAAAGACCGTTAACCCTCTCAACTGACAAAACAGACATGAACACTTATCCCTACTTCACCTAAAACTCCCCGAAGACCACAAAATAAACGTTCACAAGAAAAGCACCCTGCGAAAAATGGAGAGAGACCGATTAAAGTAGACACATACACGCAACGTTCAAAAACAGCATAAGCCAAATTTGACTGGTCAAAAGACATTTTCTTTGGTTTGTTAATTGAAAGCAATCGTAACCCGTAAACCTTCTTAAAGTAATCAAAAAATATGGTAGTACTGTGTGCGCGCGACGAAACAGAAAATACTCTTCCGGCCGAGAAGACCTGCTGCATTCGCGCCTTGACCTGAGGAGACTCGTGACCGTTGTGCCTTCTCCTTCGGAGAACCGTCGAGAATGACTGGGAAGTTTAGAGCATTGCTCTCGTTTCATCGACTCTCTTCATGAACGGACGGAGAGCAGCGTGAGCGAAGCCTTCCTCGACCGTTCCATTCTTCGCTACACCTGGTGTGCCTATCTTCCTGCATATGAAGTTAAGTGAATCCTCAGTGAAGTTGAGCAGGTTCTGTCCCTCTGTGGTTAACGTGTACACTTTTCTGGGCCTCTCGTTGCTCATGCTCCATTCGCTCTTGACATACTTCTTCTTCTCCAAAGTGCCCAATAACGGGTAGATCGTGCTGGGTCCAAAGTACACGCCGAAGTTCTTCCGTATCTTTGTGATCATCTGATAGCCATGCATCGGCTGCCCATTCAAGAACTGGAGAATAATCAGGTCCAAAAGCCCCTTCATCAATTTGGCCTGAACTTCCTTCGAGTTGTTCATCAATCACACCTTCATTTTCGGTTTCTGTATTCCTGTCCAACAGCATTGTTGTTGAACGGAGACACGATACGTCTCTTGCTAGACATATCTTGAGTCTCTATAGAGCATATACGGCGATATAAACGTTCATACTTACATGAAGCATATACAAACATAACCGAGCATATGCGACACGGGGTTGTTGAACGTAAATCTAATAAGCCAACAGATGAACCAGTACAGAACTAGACACAATAGAACGTGGAAACATTGTCTGAAACGTACAAGAAAGAAATTGTACAACGCATAACCAGAAACCTGCTTGACGTACAAGTGCTGAGGCTTATCCGGTCGAGGCCCATGTGGGGCTACATGATCAAGAAGCAAGCAGAAACAAGGTTCAGCGTCACACTCAGACACGGCGCATTATACCCCCTCCTCAACAGCCTGGAGAAAGAAAGCTTCCTGACTAGTGAGAAGCAATCCAAAGGCGGCAGAACACGAAAAGTATACACGATAACAGAAAAGGGCAAGCAGTACGTCGAAGCCTACGACTCTGTCCTGAGGGAACAGGTGAAAAGGGAAGACGTGAAATAGAAGGTGTCAATGCCTCGATGTCGGCCGTTAGGTCTTAAATATGACTTGCGGGCAACAATAAGAGCATGAGTTCTAGTAACCATAGAAAGAAATCCTTGATGCTCATAAAGGAACTTCAAGAACGAAGCAGAGATTGTCAGGGATTCGTCAGAGAATCTCTTCTATCCGAGAAGATCGAGAACAAAAGGCTACGCGATGCGTTGAAGCATTATTTCTCATACTGGAACGATTTTTCTCATCCCGGACTGTTCTCAATTGCATGCCAAGCTGTAGGGCAGAGACCAGAGAGGATGATCCAGCCCCAGGCAGCCGTGGCCATGATGGCTGCAGCCTTCGATATACACGACGATATAGTCGACAGGTCGCCAGCCAAACATGGTTACCCCACAGTGTACGGAAAGTTTGGAGAAGACATAGCCCTACTCTTGGGAAACGCGTTTCTCATAGGCGGTTTCACGCTTCTGGGCAGGGCAGCTTCAGAGCTACGCGCTGAAAGAGAGAGAGAAATTTTCGAAGCCGTTAAGAACGGCCTGTTTGAAGTCGGAAACGCCCATGCTTTGGAGCTGAACCTAAGAGGGAGATATGATGTCCCGCCTGAGAAATACATGCAGATTCTCGAGATGAAATCGGCCAGCATTGAGGCGGATATGCACATTGCAGCAATATTCGGAACCGACAGCGACGCTACCACTGACGCGATGAAAAAATGTGGAAGGATCCTCGGAACGTTGGCGACGCTTCGAGAAGAGTTCATTGACGTTTTTGAACTTGATGAACTTAACCAAAGAGTGCAAAGCGAAGCTTTACCCATACCGATCATGTATGCCCTGCAGGATGCGAAGTCTAGAGGTCAAGTAAAGAGACTTCTGGAAAAAGGGAAACTTGCGGCCAAAGATGCAGAAAGACTGGTCGGCATCGTCTTCGACTCAGAACCTATCAACACTCTGAGGAAATATATGCGGAAGCTCGCAGCTAGAAATGTCTATTGGATATCCTTGGTACCAAATGCTGAAGCAAAAGTACTACTACGAAAGCTTACAGCGTCTATGTTAGAGGACCTTTGACCCTAAACTGGAAAAATCCTGACTGGAACGTTTCGCTTCTTAACCTTCATCTCAATCCCTCACAAGAGTATAACTGTACAACACATATACTTAAGAGTTATTGTTGAACGCGAATACGATTGTTGGGTTAATAAGTGTTTTATGTGTGGACACATGATGAAAGAGTGGTAGGTTGCAGCGTAGTATGGCGTTTGTGAGGCTCTTTAGGACTGGGATCGGGTGGAGGCAGTTTGCTCCTGCTCTAGCTTTGGTGTTTAGCAGCCTTGTTTGGTACACGTTGACTTACGCGGTGTTTAGCGGTCTCGTGAATGAGCTTTCATTGTCTGTGACGTTGACGTTTGCTTTGTACGGTGCCTACTACGCTGGGTTCGCTCTATCAGCTGTTTTGGGGGCGTTGGCTTTCTCAACCGCTCGGGAAAAGTGTCTTCTGGCGTGGATGCTTCTGGGTACACTAGCGACGGCTCTACTGCCTTCAGTCAAATCCAACAGTCTTCCAATCAACCTGCTTTTCTCCCTTTTTCTGGGCGTTTCCGTCGGCGTGGGTCTCCCTTCAAGTTTGGCCTATTTCGCCGACACTACCGTTGTCGAGAACCGCGGTAGATATGGCGGGGTGGTCTGGGGTGCTGTTGGATTCAGTGTTCTGGGCTTGGCTTTGTTCGTGAACACCCTTGGATCACTTGAAGCATCTGTTTTGCTGACGGTTTGGAGATTGGCGGGTCTTCTTGTCTTCTATGCATTGTCAAGAATCAGAGGTAAGCTTCAACCCTCCTCCAGTTCCTCTTCATACAGGTTCATCATGGGCAGAAAGGATGTGGCATTGTATCTGCTTCCGTGGGTCATGTTTTCTTTGGTGAACTTTGCGGAATCCCCGATCTTGGGCAACTTGTTCGGTGATTCTCAGGCGTTTGTAGGTTCTATCGAGTTTGCGATTGCAGGATTTTTTGCGATCGTGGGCGGCGTTTTGGCAGATTTGGTTGGCCGGAAACGTGTTGTGATCACTGGATTTGTGATTTTGGGTATTGAGTATGCTGTTCTGAGTCTTTTCGGTGGGGTTAGAGCTTCTTGGTTTGTTTACACCGTGTGTGATGGGATAGCGTGGGGAATGTTTGCTGCTGTCTTCTTCATGACTGTGTGGGGTGACCTTGCGGAGGATGGTCAGAAGGAAAAGTATTACGTGCTGGGGGGGCTTCCGTATCTCCTTGCCGGTTTCTTGCCTGTGTTGATTAAACCCTTTGTTGGCGAAACTGAGACGGTTACGGCTTTTTCATTGGCTAGCTTCTTCCTCTTCTTGGCTGTTTTGCCATTGATGTATGCCCCCGAGACGCTTCCGGAGAAGAAAATAAGAGAAATGGAACTCAAGAGTTATACTGAGAGGGCTAAGAAAATCAAGGAAAAATACGCTTGAAGCTTATGGTTACTCCTTTCATAAGGGGACGCGCGCCAAGTTTTCGGTTGACCCAAACGAAGCGGATGACATAAAGTATGCGATGTGCCTGTCGGGGGTGGGAGGGGGTTTGCAGAGATAGTATATATACCAAGTCTGATTAGGCTACTAAAAGATAAGTGCGAAACTTCATAGTGTATATGCTAGAGTTGAGTAGACAGAAAGCTTCCAAGAGAGCCGATTGATTCTTCACCCACTAAGACTTGCCAAGTTCTATTGACGCTCCTTATTCTCACTAGCGTCACCAGTTGATATTCTGCAAAGAGACCTGAAAGGTGTAAGAGTATCGCCAATAGTCGCCAACGTAGGTGCCTTTTCGAAGTCTTGATCGAACACTGCTGAAACTATTTCGTCCCTCAGCCTATGGTCAAATTCCCCTAGAATTTTGCAGGATTCTCCTGCACGCGCGCCTTCCAAAGACAAGCATGAGCAAATCCATCAAGTACAACCTTCCAAAACTCACAGAAAACCTAACAAGAAACAGGAAAGCCCGCGCCACCGCGCGCATTTCAAGTTAGTACCGCTATGACATGACCCTAATGTTGTTTTCCCCACTAAAGAGATAGCAGAACAAAAACCGTCAGTATTTGTAGTGGTAGCATAAGTCTGCACGTGCGAGTCTACAAGCTGCTTATTAATGCATTCTTTAATGATTCTAGCATGAAAAAACATGCGCACGTATTGTCGTTTCTTTTTTGGCTTGAACTAAAGAGAATCATGTTTAAAGTGAAGTATTTTGCAGAAGTT